>JANQKZ010000032.1 GCA_028280845.1 Opitutales bacterium
TAAATGGTTCTACACGAACAACTTGTGAGTAAGACGTGGATAACCCGTAACGCAATGTGAATAACTCTGTAACCTCCTCGTTACCAACACCTCTCCCAAGGCACTTTTTCCTCCATCTCCTCCCACGCCTTGTGAATAACTTTTTCTCCACGCATTTTTTAAAGAAAAGTTGCTCCTTGGCCGCCCCTCTTTGACCCCAGATTGAACCCTCAAACCCTCATTACACCCTTCCTCATTCCACATTCCACCATTCTCGGTTCTCGCTTCTCGCTTCTCATATCCCGTATCTCGTTTCTCGACCCAAGGGAGCCTCTAAGCCTGAAACGGAGGGTAGGTAGCCGAAGCGGCGCGACGGATTTTTAAGCGATCGATCCCATCGATAATCTTTTCCAGCTCGCGGAGAAGGTCAAAATACAGGTTATCCATATTCATTTCGAGCGCAGCGACTTTCCCGATTCGCAGACCTTGGACAGACTCGAAGACTTCCGGATTAATGGGGATATGGATTTTGAGGGAGTTCATGACCCCTTTATGCGTCGAGGGACCAACCGGAACGTACAGCCGCAGAGTCGCGCGCATGAGGAGATGGATAGTGGCCAGAGAGGAGCAGATCTCGCTTTTCAGGGCCTCCGGCTTGCCCATGTTTTCAAGAAAACGGGAGCGTAGTCGCAGTAACTCAGACTTGAGGTTATGGATCAATTCCTGTTGGAAATGAGCGCGTCCCACCTCCAGGGTAAGAATAGAATCGGGACCATGGAGCACTTTTCTGGCCTCTTTCATATCCAGAAACTCTACCGGGAAGCTGTCACTGGAGTGGTTCAACCGCTCCTCGGTAAAGATCATTGGCATCGGGTTCCCGCTATCATGCCAGGCTTTCAACAAGGGATGCATGGCATGAAAGGTACTGAAATTCAGCTCACGCGTTACGATGAGAAGGGGATACTCCCTGAAATCCTCGTTCCCCTGATCGTCCTCTTTCTTGACAGCCTCCGGGCCATACAGAGTAACGGAAATTAAATTTTCCTGAAGAGCCTCTTTAAGGCCGTTGGCGAGTTCAATAGGATCCATAAGCGGAGAGTTCCTGCTACTATTAAAAGCCTGATAGACTTTCGCAACTGCTTTCTGCTGACGGCTTTCTGGTTGGGCCGTAATGGCTCTCCTACAGAATCACGAATCGCTTAGAAGGTATTCTAGCCATCCGCATACGAGAGCGACGGTAGGGGGCTCCGCTTGCGGAGAACCGCCGGTCACCTCAACCCATTTTGATTTGGACCCTCGTAGGAATCGGGAAGAAAATCCGCCCTCTCCGCTCTTATCAGTCATATGCGTATCGCCCTCCCTCTTTTAGCCCTTGTCCTCGTATCCACCGCATTCGGAAGCACCATCCAGTTTCAATCGGGCCCCGAGCAGGTGACCTTACTGGAACTCTACACCAGCGAAGGGTGTAGTAGTTGCCCGCCCGCCGATCGATGGATCTCTCAACTCAAGGATAGCCCCCGCCTGTGGACCGAGGTGGTTCCCGTTGCCTTTCACGTAGCCTACTGGGATTATCTGGGCTGGCCGGATCCCTGGGGCAGGCAGGCCTATAGTCAACGCCAGCGCCTCATGGCTAATCAAGCGGGTGCGGGTGTATATACACCAGGTTTTTTCCTGAACGGGAAAGAGTGGCGAGGGTTTTTCAATCGCCAGGCTCTTCCTCGCGCCTCCAATGAGCGGCCTGGGACCCTGGTCGCCACTGTTCAAGGGGATGGAACGATCTCCATCGAATTTGATTCCGCAACGACCAAAATCGAAAATAGGCGCACCTACCATATTGCCCTGTTGGGAAATGAAATCACCAGCAAGGTGACCCGGGGAGAGAACGCAGGACGCACCCTGGTTCATGATTTTACTGTTCTCAAGTATCTGAGCATCCCTGCCAAGGAAGGCGCAGGTACCGATGTCCCGGTCGGGACCTTTTTTAAATCCGCTCAGGATGTGAGAGGCCAGGCACTGGCGGTCTGGGTTACCGAGGGGAATTCACTGACTCCGCTCCAAGCCACCGGTGGCTGGTTGAAGGGATTATGAAATTTATAGGGCAGCCAGTCTGCGCCTCTACATAACCGATTAGCCCCCCTTACCGGTTCCGCTTCTTCCTCCGCTGCGTCTTTCCCAGGTTGGGTTCATACCGGTAGGGAAATCCTTCCAATTTACGGCGGGGAATTTCCTGACCGATATACCGCTCGATGCGATGAACATCCGCCACCTCATCGGATCCCATGAGAGTAAAGGCTTCACCGGTACTATTGGCCCGGCCAGTGCGCCCAATCCGGTGAACATAATCTTCCGCGTGCTGCGGAACATCATAATTTAACACATGGGACACTCCGGCGATGTCGAGACCGCGTGAGGCGATGTCCGTCGCAATTAAGATTTCTGTGGCCCCGCTCTTAAAATCGGCGAGGGCTTTCTGGCGCATACGCTGCGGCATATCAGAGTGCATGGTTTGCACATTGTGACCGATTTGCTTGGCCCATCGGGCGATACGATCGGCCCCTACCCGGGTGCGCGTAAAGATGAGCACACTCTGGTAATCCCATTGTTCCAGAAACTGAATGAGGAGGTCGAACTTCTGAATAGAGCTCACCGGATATATTGAATGGTCCACCGTATCGGCCGCTGATACACGTTGCCCGATGACCACCTCTTCCGGGTCGCGTTGGGCCCACTTCGCCATCCGCTTTACTACATCGGGAACCGTGGCCGAAAAGAGGAGCGTTTGTCGATCTTTCGGGCACTTGTTGACGATCTTCTGCACATCCTCGATGAAACCCATATCCAACATACGGTCCACCTCATCCAGAATGAGGATTTCAATCTCATCCAATTTCAAGGTGCCCTGGAAAATATGATCGAGCAGGCGCCCCGGCGTGCCGACCACAACGTCGGCCTTATCCTTGAGCGCTTTGCGTTGGGCCCCATAGCCCACGCCCCCGTAAATCAAGGCTACCTGGAGATTCGTGAACTTGCTATAGGCGACAAACTGCTCCTGGATCTGGATGGCCAGTTCCCGCGTCGGGGTGAGGACCAGGCAGCGGGTCCGCTTGTGCTTCTTCAACAAATGGATAACCGGGAGCGCGAAGGCGGCCGTTTTCCCGGTTCCGGTTTGGGCAGACCCGATAATATCCTTGCCCTTGAGAATAATAGGGATGGCTTGTTCCTGAACGGGCGTGGGTGTTTCGTATCCTTTATCTGCAAGCGCCTTACAAATATCTTTGGATAATCCGATGTCGGAAAATTTCATAAATTAACTATATAAACGTTCGTTGAAGCCTGATGTCTCCGCTCGGGTCAAATGAAATAAGACCGATGATCGATCCTGACCAGAAGTCCACTTACCGAGGCCGCATTGCACCGACCCCGACAGGGTTTCTCCATCTTGGGCATGCGCGCACCTTTTGGGTGGCATGGAAGCGCGCCGCGGACAGGCGTAATGCGCAACTTGTATATCGCATTGAAGATCTCGATCCCCAACGCTGCAAGACGGAATTTATTGGGGCCGCCACCCGAGACCTGGAATGGTTAGGACTTGCCTGGGCAGAGGGTCCACCTGCCAGAGACCCCTTTGGTCCATACCAGCAAAGTGAACGGCATCAAACAGGGTACTATAAGCAGGCCTGGGGTCGGCTGCTGGCTGAAGGCAAGATTTACCCCTGTTGCCGCTCGCGCAAAGATATCGCCCGGGCCACCCTGGCTCCCCATGAAGAGGATGAATTGGTGGAGCCCATGTTTCCGGTCGAGTGGCGCCCGGCCCTGGGAACAGGCCAAGAGGCGACGGAGCCCGGGGAGTCCAACTGGCGCTTCCGGGTTCCCGTGGGTCGTCGTGTTACGGTTGAGGATATCAATCTGGGATTCCGGTCCTTTGTGGCAGGAGAGGACTTTGGAGATTTTCTCGTCTGGAGACGCGATGGAGTGCCCAGCTACGAGCTCGCCGTGGTGGTTGATGATATCGCGATGCAGATCACTGAGGTGGTGCGAGGCGAAGACCTGCTGTTATCTACCGCCAGGCAGTTCTTGATCTACGAAGCCCTCGGAGCCCAGCCCCCCGCTTTTTTTCATTGTCCACTCATGCGCGATGAAACGGGCAAGCGCCTTGCCAAACGCCATGAGGCCCTCAGCCTGAAAACTATCCGGGAATCGGAAGCAACTGCGGACCCCTACATTCAGCAATTTGCTCGAGACTATGAAACATGGATTTCTCAAAAAGAACCATGAGAACACAGCGTCCCCACATCACATACAATTCTACCCTGTGATTGTTAGAGGGTGGGCGACCTCAGCCCGATACAATATAAAATTAGAGTGGGGGCTCCTCTGCTCGCTGGGTGGCCATGATTGGAGTTGACGACTCGGATCGTAGTTTGGGTTGGGAACGAGAATCTTGGCGGCCGCGTTGCAAGCAACGGGTCCTCTGGTCATGGTAGTTCATACCTCATGAGCACGTTCCCAGCACCTCGTGAGACTATAAAATTTAGTTTATCAAACCGGGGCAAAAGACTAATTCATACCTATGCGGTTTGTGTTTCACTTCGGAATGATGCTCCTGGTTGGTGTTTTCCTGCAGGCCCGCACGTGGACATTTGCCGATGGATCCGGAACCCTCGAGGGTGAGTTATCCCAATTTAAAAATGGGACGGTCATCATCACCCTCGCTTCCGGAGGCAAGTCTCTGAACCCTCTGGAAAAATTCAGCGCGGCAGATCAACAGGTGATCCTGGAGCGCTTCCCCCAGGGAAATCAACGGGAACTGATCCGGACCGTTCGCACGAAGAAGGAAACGCGCACCAGGTCAGAGGCCCAAAAGACCCTCAAGGAACTCTCCATGCGTAATAGTTGGGAACCGCTCATTAATCCGCCACAAGGCCAGACGGAAGCCACCCTGCCTGAACTGCCGCACTTCACAAATTTAAAGTTCGGGCATGCTCCTCCGCCCATTACCGTTTATCCGCAGGGTTCACCTGATGGGTTCCCGCTTTCCGACCTCCGGGGAAAGCTGATCCTGGTTCATTTCTGGTCCCCGTCCAATGAGCTCAGCCTGCAGGCCCTGCCATGGGTCACTCAGCTGTATCAAAAATATCATAGCCGCGGCTTAGCAGTGGTAGGGATATGCCTTACCCCTCAACGCCAGCTCATGAATCAGTATGAAGAAAGGAATGGGGTCGTCTGGCCCGCTGCCCAAGACCGGGCCCAAAAGATCTATGAGTCCTGGGGAGCATCCTACCTCCCGGCGTATGTGCTCATCGACCAGAATTTCCAGGTGCTCAAAGACAACATTCAAACGACCCAACTCGAACCCCTCGTAAAAAGGGCATTGGGAATCAAGTAATCCCGGCCGCTCCCGGGATGAGGGGCGGCATGGGGCAGTCAAGAGTCACGGCCAGGGCGCGCACCAATTCCATCTCCTGTAGCGTGATCGTTCCATCTTCAGAAACAATACTCAGGCAGGTTTCCAGAAATACTCTGCGCATGTGAAAGGTCGCTTGTCCAAGACGGTCCAAGGCCTGGTTTAGGCTCTCGTAATTTAACTGTTTCTCGGGAAGAAACTGGATTGCACCCAAACCTGGAATGGCATGGCCCGCCTGTTCGAAGGCTTTGCGCTGCGCAACAGGATCGCGGGAGCTCTTGGAGACGACAAAGGAAAGCACAATTTCGTATGATTGGGAAAGGGGAGCCACCGTTCGATACCGAATGGGCACGGTGTCCACCTCCTGGCCATCGATCCGTGGAGCTACCTGGTGATGAACCATACGCTTGAGAATGAACTCCCCGAAATCCATTTGGTGATCACTCAGAATACACTGATCCAGGACTTCCGTGAAGCGGGCGTAGGTGGGCTGGTCCAATCCATAGAGAGCCGGAAGCACCAACTCGAGGGCAGGCAACTTCTGCTCCGGTCGAAGAGCCCGCACCAGAGGTGCCATTCGCTGGATATGCCCGGCCACCTCCTGCGATGCCCCTATCCGCACGGCATTCATCTGCTTGACTAGAGACATGGGATCCCGGTCAAAAACCAGCGCTAGAATGACGGCTCGGGCCAAGCCGGAGTCCTCCCTCGCGGCCAGAATCTCAGGAGGCATGGCCTCAATCAAAGACCGGGCATAGCCAAGTTGATCTGTCTTTACCTGCCCCGTCTGGGCCACCTGTTCTTTCGGCAAACCAACCTTGAACCGGTCACGTGGAGTGGCGGACCGACTCGGGCTTCCGGCCACAGCCGCCATTCCTGCAACCGGGGCAGCGACGGGTCTAGATCGCTGCGATTTCTGAGGTTTCGGCTTATCGCCAGCCGGATGGGAGACCGCCGGAAACTTTCCATCAAATTGCGGATCAATGGCCCGTATACGATCAAGAAGTGGGGGGTGCGATGCCATGGAAAAGAAGCCAGCTTCTGCTTTTCGGATATTTCCGAAAAACATATGGGCCATATTCATGGCCTTGGCGTTCGCAATCCGGCTGTGTTCAGATAGTCCACCAATTTTCTTCAGCGCGCCCACGATGCCACCTGGGTTTCTGGTAAATTGAACCGCTGAAGCGTCGGCCAGGAATTCCCGCTGGCGCGACACTGCCGACTGGATGAGTCTCCCGAAAAACACTCCGATATACCCAATGACCATGATAGCCAGAGCAGTGATCACAATCGCGATGACAATCCCACCACTATTGCCCTTGCGATTACCGCCGCCCGACATCGTAGAAAAGCGCAATGAGTGCAACACCCCACGCCCGATGATGGCCATGACGAGGATTCCGAAGAGAACCCCGGCCAATTTAATATTCAACCGCATATCTCCGTTCAGGATGTGACTGAATTCATGGGCAATCACGCCCTGCAACTCATCCCGATCTAAGGTGTCCAGGCATCCCCGGGTCACGGCGACCGCGGCGTCATTCGGGGAAAACCCTGCCGCAAACGCATTAATCCCAAGCTCGTCCTGCAGGATATATACCTCCGGCATCGGAGTTCCCGAAGCAATGGACATTTCCTCCACCACATTGAGTAATTGCCGCTCGTTAAAGTCCTTCGTATCCGTGGATACCCGCACCCCACCTAAACTGCGAGCTACATAGCCCCCACCCTGTCGCATCTGCATAATTTTAGATATGCTGGATACGGAAATAACGAACACTGTGACGACTCCCACAGCCAAAAACCGCTTCCAGTTCCACACGTCAAACTGGTATTGAGATCCCATAGCCTCTCTCGCCCCCTGATCGAGGGCGAAAGACCAGACCCCCGTCACAACCAAATAAAGAGCCGTGACAATCAAGATGACCGCAATAGAGAAAAAGACCACGAGAGTCTTTGTCTGGCGATGGGCCCGGTCCTGCGCTTCAAAGAAGTCCATTCCCTGGAATGGTCCAACGATCAGGAATCGAACGAAACTTGGGGAGCTTCTTTCTGCGCGGCGTCTTCCACGACAAACAAGGCGGCCTCTGCAAAATTGAAAACCCCGGCTAAAAGAGAATCCGGAAAGGACTCCCGCTTAATATTATAGGCCGTGACCGCATCGTTGTAGGCCTGACGGGCAAACGCTATTTTATTTTCCGTAGACGTCAGCTCCTCCGTCAGCTGCATCATATTCTGGTTGGCCTTCAAGTCGGGATAGGCTTCTGCGAGTGCAAAGAACCGGCCCATCATACCAGTCAGGGCACCCTCCGCCCCCAGCAAGGCCTTCATCGCATTGGGATCCGCCGGATTGTTTGCCACCTGCTGCCCGGCAGAGGAGGCCTGGTTGCGAGCCTGGATCACGGCCTCCAGGGTGTCTCGTTCGTGTTTCATATACCCCTTTGCCGTTTCCACCAGATTGGGGATCAGGTCGTACCGTCGCTTCAGTTGAACATCAATCTGAGCAAAGGCATTTTTGAACCGATTTCGCAGTTGGACCAACCCGTTGTAAACGGAGACACCCCAGAAAAACACGACCAGGGCGGACAGGCCCATAACCCCGAAAATCACCAGGAGGATAAGTGAAGCACCAGACATGGGCAGCAATTTGCCACAGAGGAAAAGACGAATCCAGCCCAAATGGTGAGCCGGCAGATTTCTGCAAATCCTAGAACCGAACCCCCAAGTCGGAAACGAAGCCGAATAATTGGAGCGCTTGGAAAAATTAGGACCTCCAATGACCGACTCCAGGCCCCGGACTTCTGACTTCCGATTCCGGGTTTCCTATCAGGCGTCCCGCCTGATGAACCGGCAGCTCTGCGCGACGCTCCACTGATACTTTCGCCGATGTTCCCTTATCAGGAAGGGCATGTTATCAGTTCCTGCCAGCTTGAAGTACGGATCCATCCGCCGCACGAGAACCTCGAGGCTTTCTCCGGTTTCCGGCCTCCCCCCCAGCCAACGTGCGGGCGGGGTAAATTCACCGAGCCAGGTGAAGGGGGTGTTGATCACGAGCTGTCCGCCGGGTTTAACCAAGTCGACGCACCGATCAAGAAAGGCTTCCGGCTGGGGCAGCCTGCAGATCAGGTTGGCGGCCAGCACGGCATCAAACTGCCCGAGGTCTTCACGCAAGGCCATGGCATCTCCCTGTTCAAAATGCACCCGGTTGGGGTCCAGGCCCTCCGGCCGGCTGGCCATTCCCTTTTCCGTCAGTTCCCCTTCAACGAGATACTCATACTCCAATTCGCCTTCCCGGGCGATATGGGCCGCCGCATCGACAAAAGCATGCGAATAGTCGATCCCAATAGCTTCTCCACAAGCGAAGGCAAACTCAAAGGTCGAGCGGCCTACCGCACAGCCAATATCGAGCGCCCGGGAATCGGAATGCAAGGCCGATAAGTCGAAGCAATCGACTACACAACGCACTGGATACTGCAGGGCAGAGACGGGGCCAAATGGCCAGGTCAGGTAGCTATCCGGTTTCCCATAATGGAAGAACAGGTATTCAGAAAGGAGTTTTTGCGTTTCGTACGGATTCATAGTGGGATGGTTTGGGGTCGAAAGATTATGGTTCAGGTACTTGCCAGGGTTAATGTTTCAATGTTCGATTTTCCATTTCCTTCTCCGGTGGCGGCTTCCTCACCAGGGCGTAAAGGACGCTGACCGCCGCCTTCACCACGATTTCCCCAAAGATGATTTGCACCAGCAGAAGATTTGGAAATATCCCGGCGAATGCGATCAGGTTGAAGAGGATCGAATCGAGCGGGATACTGATCGAGTTGGATCGCAGGACGCGAAAGATCCATCGTTGGTGTAGATATCGGTGGTAAACCTCGGTGTCCGTGGATTCCGCGATGATGATGGCGAGTGTACTCGCGAGGAACACACGCCAGGAACTCTCCGCCAGCATTTCCCAGCTCTCCGCCAACCATTCCCCAAAGGCTCCACCCAGCGTCCCACGGGCCAGTTCCCCCAGGGCCGCCCCTCCGCCGAATCGAATGGAAAGGAGCAGCAACAGACTCAGGAAGGCGGCCAGAAATATGATCTTGTAAACGAACGGCCGGCCATGCCGGTGCATGCGGTCCCGCTGGGTAAAGGTCACACCAAAGATAATAGTGCCGACAGCCACTGCCCCAAACACCGGGAAGGGGATGAACATCGTGGCGGTGAACTGTGCGCACAGGACCGCAATTGTATAGATGACTGCAGCTCGCATACGAAGGATGGCTTGTCTACTACCGCAGGAAGCCCTAAGAATGGAAAGTGAATTCCACCGGCAGCCCTACCTATGCCTCATCTCTACCTCCTTGACCGGACAAGCGAAAAAAAGCCTGACCCAGAACCTTTGCTCAGCCTTGCTGGAAGTTTGGGCGATCCCGCCTATCAAGACTGACACCATCCACCCATCTTGCGCTTCATCATAAAACAGCTTGCCCACCTGTACGCGTGGTTCAAATCCTACAACCGATTGGATTTGTTTCCGGTTCGCCACTTTGCCAAACGATACCAGAAAGACAAGGCCGCCGCGGATCTGCGTGCCGGGTTTAATGTCGCCCTGCTCGCCTTTCCTCAGGGGATGGCCTACGCCCTGATCGCAGGCATCCCTATCCAATACGGGATTTACGGATCCGCCGTGGCCACCATCGTCGGGACGATGTTTTCCGGGTCCCGCTTCATTACGCTTGGCCCAACGAATGCCACTTCGGTCCTCCTCTTGAGCGCCTTTGCCGCCTTGAACATTGGAGGAGAAGATAAACTCATGCTCCTTCCGCTCCTAATCGGACTGGTGGGCCTCTTTCTTGTGGTGGGGGCCTACCTGGGAGTGGCCAGCCTGATTCAATACATCTCGCGAACCGTGGTGACCGGGTATATCACCGCGGCGAGCTTCCTGATCATGGCCAACCAGGTGAAAACCGCCCTGGGGTTCAGCTTCTCCGATGGCGAGCAAGCCACAAACTTTTTCGAGGTCTCCTATCTGACTCTGTCTCACATCGGGGAAACCCACTGGCCCACCGTCGTCGCCAGTATCATTGCCGCAAGCATCTATCTCGTCCTCAGGAGATTCCTGCCTACCTTCCCGAACGTTGCCCTCACCCTCATTCTCATGGCATTCGTCACGATGGGCCTGAATGCCATCGAGGGATGGAATATTGTTATGTTGGCTGGCGTGGATGCCAGCTCCTGGAAAATCACGCCCCCTCCCCTCAATGTCGAAGCCGCCGCTGCCCTCAGCAGTTCCGCCATTGCCATCGCACTGTTGGCCGTGTTGGAAGGCTCGTCGATTGGGAAATCTCTGGCCGCCCGTGCCGGTTCACGGATCGATGCCAATCAGGAGATGTTTTCCACCGGTATGGCTAACATCGGATGCGCCTTCTTCTCCGGAATGCCCGCCTCCGGCTCCCTCACACGCTCAGCCCTGGCCATCGAGAGCGGAGCCAAAACTACCTTTACCAGTTTGTTTAGCGGGTTGATGGTCGCTGCTGGGGCCTTCGCCTTGGGACCCTTCATCGCCTACATCCCCCAAGCCGCCCTGTCTGTGGTCGTTATTTTCATCGCCCTCTCCCTGCTCAACCGCCATCAGATCCGCATCGTGACCACGGCCACCATGTCCGACCGGATTACTTTTTTTGTCACCTTTTTATCCGGCATGCTCTTGGCACTGGACACGGCCATCTATATGGGTGCGGCAACCTCCATCGCCCTTTTCCTGCGCAAGGTCTCCAAGCCCGAAATGGTGGAATATGGCTTCGACAAAGAAGGCCAGCTGACCGAACTTCAGGATAAGACAGAGCGGTCTGACCCTGAGGTTTCAATCGTCCATGTCGAGGGTGAACTCTTTTTTGGAGCAGCCGAGCTGTTTCGCGACCAGATGCGCCGGATCGGAGAGGATCCCAACCTGAAAATCATTATCCTGAAAGTACGCAACACTTACCGCCTTGATGCGTCTGCCATTATGGCGCTGGAAGAGCTGATCCGCTACATGAACTCGAAAGGCCGTTACATCATCATCAGTGAGGCCCGCAAAGATGCCATCCGAGTCATTAAGAACTCTGGCCTGCTCGACCTCCTCGAACGGCGTAACCTGATTCCTGACGTAACGGGCAATCCCACCCTCTCCACTGCTCGCGCCCTTCGCCGGGCTAAGGAACAACTCAAAGCGATGGGCGAACAGGACGCCAAAGTCACGATTTACGTGGACGACAAAAAGGTTGCTGACGAAGGTGAGATAAAAAAAGGCAAAGAAAAGTAGCTTGAGAAGGAACCTTAGCTCCGAGGAGCGCTCCCTATCGATTATACGAAAGCAAATGGATTGGATTTGCTTGGAACACCCGCAATCATATGCCCGTTACCAGATTTCTATTGCTAAGTGCCCTGCTTATGCAGGTTCCGGTCTTCGCCGACAACCCCTGGGAATCCCTGGTCACCGAGGTGTTTAAGTCCTTTGAAGGACGCTGGGAGGGCTCATATGAATTGCGATCGCAAGATGGCCGTATTATACAATACCTTCAAATCGAATATCAGTATTGGCTCGAGGATGGGGTGCTCAAAGGGCTCGCGGTCTTTAATCAGGGAGATGTCCTTTCCCATTCCAAATCGAGAAGCTATCTGCAGGGAAACCGCCTGATCAGTGAGGTGGAGGAATCCGCTTCTGGGGATGTAAAGCGCTTTGTCGGCACCCTGAAGGACCAGTCCATTGTCTGGATCCCCATGGACCCCGAACTCAAGGGACACAGTAAAATCAAGGAAACCGTTGTGGTAAAACCTGACAAAAAATTCCTTCTCGTCGAAGGCTATGAAAGCGTCACCCGGCAGGACCAGTCCACCCGTGTGCTCTTCAGCGGCCTCATGGAATTGGTAGAAAGACAAATCAGCTCAACCACAGCCAAACACTAAACACCATTCCCAACGATTTTTAGATAAGCTATTTTAGGCTAGTCACCTGTTTGTTTGTCCACTATCCTTCGGAAAACCCCGAAGTCATGAAATCCCTGGTTAGAATCATCGCGCGAGCGTTGGTGGGAATTACATTCTTTGCACTCTTCTGGATTCTTTATCAGGGAGAGCCGGATATCCTCGGAGTCCTGACCCTGGCCATCGGTTTTTTAAGTTTTTATGCCTGTTTGGAATTAGCCTTCTTCTACTACGATACCAAACATCTCCCCGCCCATGGAAAGCAGTCCGGGGTGAGTGGGATGAATATTCTCCCAGGTGAAAGTAGGCACCACCAACACCAACGGCTACATCATCACCATCATTAAGCCCCCGCTGTGGAGGTGGGGGAGAGGTTAGGGGCTCCTAAACTGATATAGATCTTCGGATACTTTGAGTAGGGAATCAAAAACCGCACCATGTCGTAAACCAAGTGGGTTGATGAGCCCGGGCTTCTGAGTTCCATGAGGACTGGTACTCCACGAATCAATTACCCCGCAAATGTGCCACCCCACAAAACTGGGGTGAGCGAACGCCAGCTCCGCATAAGCATACATCCACGCACCCCGTTCTGCCTGATCCCGAGCCTGAGGATTTTGCGGCCTGGGCATGCGTGGATCCCCAAAGGCGCCAAAGCCGCCATCCCCATTCATGATCGGCAGTTGAGACACCCGCGCGATCCGGTCCTGCACGGATTGTTGATAGGCATCTCTGCCATAAAACTGGAAGAGGATGACATCCACATAATCTTTGGCTACCTCCACCATCAGGTCCAGATCGGTCGGATGGAGATTGGCATTCAATTTGTCCCCCAGGAATAGATGGTTGGGGTTGACCGCCCGGAACGCCGCCTCTGCCGTGCCATAGTACTGATGCAAGCAAAGCGCGTTGAAGGCGTTATTATCTTCAATCTCGGTTTCATTCTCGAAATCCGTAAACTCCCTCCAGTCCACCGCCTCCAGAAGTTCCTCCCAGCTCTCAAATCCGGTTCCATAGGTCTGGTTAAACGCTTCAATGGATGAATAACGCCCCCGCATCGTCTCGACATATTTTTGCTTTCCTGGGGCGGTTGCCGGAAGATTCCGTAGCACCATGGCCCAGGTAGGAGTCTTCCGTCCCTTAAACACAGCCTTGGCCCACCGCTCAGTCAGGACCGGGATATCGGCCATGGCGAACCCGATGATCATGGGGTCATCGATATAGGGCGCCACCTGCTCCTGGGCCGCCTGATCACAGATCTGCCTGAACTCCGGAGCAAATACATCCACAAAGTCTTCTGGCCCTGCCCGCATATGCATGGAAAATCGAACCGGAATATACTGCTTGATGTAGGGCAGAAAAGGTGGCCGATCCAGTAAGATTCGCTCCTCGTTATGATAGCCCATCGAATTGGCCCCGATCCTATGAACCAACTCTTTGGCGTGTTCGTAAAAACTCTGGTTCCAAGCAGGGGTCCAGGCCCTCCCACCAAATTCGGTTTCCCAATGCACTTTGTTATACTCCCTCACCCACAAGCCGGAATGAAAATGGTTCAAACCAAAGGACAAGAAAGCATGGCTGTCCGGCGTCACCAGCCACCATTGCCCTTCATGATGGATCGTTCGAAAAAAACCATGGGGTTCGAGATCGAATGCCTTCCCCTTCCAGCCTCCGTAGGCATCAAATCCAGGTTGACCTGCTTCCTCTTTGGGCAACACCTCGCCCAAACTAAAACAGCCAGCCAAACCAAAGGCGCACAGAAACTTAAACCCATACAAGTAGCGGAGACACAAAACCATAAGCCTTGAGATATAGAAGGGGCAGACCAAATTGCAACCACAGCACAACACACAAAAAAATGGGATCGTCCAATTTTTTGTGACTTCTTGTGGCTAACCCCTCAATCCACCCGCAACACCCGACTTGGATCCATTTGGGAAGCTTTCAGAGCGGGGATGCCCGCCGCTATGGATGAGGCCAGGAAGAGGAGGAGGGTCACCCCAAAGTATAGTGGCCATTCAAAGGGTTGCGTCTCGTAGAGGATACTCGCCTGCCAATGTCCAATCGCATACGCCCCCAAGAGCCCAAACGCCAGCCCTACCCCGGACCATTTCAGCACGTCGACCAGAAAGAGCTTCGTGATGCCTTCCGGCGAACTCCCTAGAGACAGGCGTATTCCAATCTCCCGGTATCGTTGGCGAACGGAGAAACTGACGATAGCAAAAATCCCGGCCAAGGATAGGAGCAGGGCAATTCCCCCAAAGGCGACCATGACCACCATAGCCAACCGATATCCCCGCTGGGATCCTTCCACGATCGACTCCACATCGCGGAAATACCAATAAAGCAACCGATTATCGGTTTGTTTCACCAAGCTCATGAGTTCACGGCTAAAGTTGAGCTCAGGGTCTTTTCCCTTGATCAGGATGCGCATGGTGGGCCACCACGGGTTTTGTTCCAAAGAGATAAACATGGCCGGTTCCAAACCCTCGTCCCATCTCCAGCGGATGGGCTCCACCACACCGATAATCGTGTAAGTACTTCCGCCGAGATGACTCGATAGGGTACGTCCAAGCGCATCTTGCCCCGGCCAGAGCCGTTCGGCCAGCACCCGGTTGATGATCATCACGCGCTGATTCAAATTCTCCCCGTCTGCCGCTTCAAAGTCACGACCCGAGACAAAACGAATTCCCATGGTATCGAAGTATCCCTGACTCACCATGCGCCAACGGGCAGACACGGGCTCCCCTTGCTCGACGACCGACCCTGGCGCCGACAGGACTTCATTGAAGGTGTCGATGGATTCAAACGGCAGGCTATTGGTCCAGGCAGCTTGCTCCACTCCGGGCCAACTCCGTATGGCCTCCGTTTGCTCCTGATAAAACTGGTCTCGGGCCTCGCGGGTGCCATAGAGAGACCACGGAAGCCGCTGACTCGCCACCGTGATCCCCTCCGTATCAAAATACAACGGAGTGTTCTGTAGCCGAACCATACTCTGGATGAGCAGGCCAGCCCCCACCAAAACGGCCAGGGAAATCGCAATCTCCGCAATGAGCAGAAATCGCAGCACCCGGCTCTTCTGAAAGTCTGTGGAGCGGTTCGAGCTGACCACCAATCCCTGGGCGCCCATTTTTGAGGTAAAATGAAAGGAGGCCAGGCTGCTCAACACCCCGGACAAAATGATCATGACGAAAAAAAAGAGCATAATCGGGGCAGAGATGGCGTAGTCACTGTAATCCACCACGGTACTGGGCAACAGTGTCTTTAAAAAGGAGACCGCCTGCAGGCAGATCAAAATCCCGGGAATTCCACCCGCCAGAGAAATCAGACAACCCTCCACCATAAGCTGTTGAAGAATGCGCGAACGATTCGCCCCGAGGGCCTTGCGCACGGCAAACTCCTGTTTGCGCGACAGGCTTTGCGCCAGGGTAAGGATGGACACATTCAGGCAGACAATCAGCAGCAGGAGAATCACCGAACCCATGAGGATTTTCGAACTCTGGCGGGCATCCCCATATTGGTAAGACCCAAAGTCCTGGATCCAGACATCCCACCCTTCGTTTGCGGGATCTTCGAGGGCAATCGCCTGGTGCAGGTCCCGCAGCTCGCTTTCTGCAAATTCAGGATCTACTCCCTGCTTCAATCGCCCGAGGACAAAGAGATAATGGTCACCTCGGTCCACATAGGGCTTTTGTAGGGGGATAAATATATCGGCCTCCATGATTCGGCGGATCGAGTCAGGCACGACCCCGATCACACTGTGGACTCCATTTTCTAAACGGATGGTTTCCCCCAGAACCGTATCCGCTCCCCCAAAGCGACTCTGCCAGACCGATTCGGTGATGAGGAGTACCTTCGGCCCTTCTGCAATATCCTCCTCCCGGGTAAAGGTTCGCCCAAACTTAATCTGAAAGCCCATCATCTCGAAGTAGCCTGCGCTGACATAGGCTGCCCGAAATCGCTCACTTTGCCCTTGGGGACTTTCGGGCATGGCCGTCGCATTTTTTATTTCCAAAGCTGCCATATCCTCCCAGGAAGTGGTGCGCTCCCGCCAATCCATAAAGTTGGGGACCGAAACCGAAAAGTCTGGATAGTTTAATTCTACATTCCGCTCCCGAATCACATATAGATCTTGCGGGGATTCCACCGGCACCGCCCGGACCACCAGGTTGTAGTAAAAGGTGAACATGGTGGTCGTAGCTCCTAACCCCAACGCAAAGATCAGGATGAGACCTGCGGTAAAGAGCGGGTTATTTCGCATCCGCCGCAGCCCATAGCGGATATCGGAGGTCAGGTCATGAAACCAGCGACTTCCGGATTCATCCCGGTAGGCCTCCTTCATACGCTCGGCCCCACCAAATTTCAGAATGGCCACCCGCCGAGCTTCCTTCGGGTCCATGCCCTTGGTAATGTTGGCTTCGGTTTCCATGTCTAAGTGGAACTGCATCTCCTCCTCTAAGTCCGCTTCAACCCGGGAACGGGAAAAAATTCCCCTTAGGGCTATCCAGAGCCGCTTCATACTTCTTTCAGAATCAGGTTAATCGCCCCAGAAAACTGCCGCCATAAAGCCAGCTCAGTTTCCATCTGCTCTGAACCCTTCTTCGTCAGTTCGTAATACTTTGCCCGGCGACCATTCTCGGTTCGGCCCCAACTCGACTTGATATAGCCACGCTTTTCCAGGCGCAGTAAGGCGGGGTATAGTGAGCCCTGGTTAACACTGAGGGCATCCTCCGCAATCTGGTTGATCCGTTGTTGGATCCCCCAGCCATGCCGGGTCTCGCTCTGCAGCGCCCGCAGGACAATCAAGTCCAGGGTGCCCTGTAATAAATCATTGGCTCGCTTCGCCATCTACTTTCCTATCTTTTCTCTAGTTAATCTAGAGGAAAGATGTCCAGCTTCTCTAGACAGTCAAGAGGAAAGATTGAACATGGCCTATCCCTGGAGCTAAGCCGAACCTAACTAAATCAGCTTCGTCGTCCCTGGAACCGCCACAGGGTCGACCGGCAGATCGCCAAAGGCATATTGCTTCGGAGCCAGGTCCAGCTCCGACCGCTGCAGGGCCCACTCCCATTTCATGGTGCGTCCAGTGTAAGCCGCCATCCGACCGGCTATCGCACTCAGGGTGCTGCGTGCCACCTGCTCGCCCTCATTGAAGCCGTCTCCATTGCGAATGCTTTCGATCAGGACCACATGTTCCTGGACGTAGGGGTCCACATTGGCGCCTTCGTAAACATAGGGGTTCTCGCCGATGATCCGACCGGTGCTGCTATCGAGGTAGACCTGGCCCTTGGTCCCGACAATGCGTTCGGCGACATTAAAAGAAGTGCCGGTTTGCTGGCGGCACATACTCGAAATTCGAACCTCGTTCTCAAATTCAAATTCCGTCGCGAAGTGATCGTAGCCGTTGCCGTATTGCGGTTGCACCCGTTCCTGGCGTCCCCCGAAACCCGAAACCATGACGGGGTCCGCTTCCAGCGCCCAGTGAACAATATCGATGTTGTGGACGTGCTGCTCAGCGATGTGATCTCCGGAGAGCCAGACATGGAAGAGCCAGTTGCGGCATTGGTATTCCATGTCGCTCCATTCACCGGCCTGGTACTTGGCCCAGTTGTTCTTCGCTTCATCCACCCAAAGCGGCCCCATATTCCAATAGCACTGGCCGGCCACGATATCGCCAATCGCGCCGTCGTGCACCCGCTTCATAATCTCCTGGTAATGGTTCTGGTGCCGGCGCTGAGTGCCCGCCACCACCGACAGGTTTTTCCCCTTCGACTCCCGAGCGGCCTCAATGATCCGGCGAATCCCCACCGGGTCCACCGCTACTGGCTTTTCCATGAAGACGTGGACCCCCGCCTTCACCGCCGCCTCAAAATGCTCCGGGCGAAAAACCGGGGGCGTGGCCAGGATGACCATGTCGATCCCCGAATCCATCACCTTCTGGTAGGCGTCAAACCCAACAAAACGCCGCTCCCTGGGCACATCCATCTGCTCCGTCAGGGACTCAAAAGCCGCCCGATCATAGCGGGCCTCAGCACCGGAACTGAGTATGTTATAGCTGGCCTCCACCTGATCGGCAAACAGGTCCCCCATAGCCCACAGCTTGACCGGGTAATCCGTCCCCGTGAGGGCCTGCATCGCAGCCCCGCTTCCTCGCCCACCGCAACCGACGAGTCCGATCTTAATTGCATCACTCCCCCCGGCATAGGCCCCATACCCGAAGGTCGAGGTCAAGGCGGCTGCCGAAGCAGTCAGGCCGGTTTTCTTCATAAACGAGCGGCGATTCATGGGAGGTGTGGAATCAGAATTCATAGTAAGTCGGGGTCTCAGGGAAAAGATGTCAGGAATAGCCCACCGGGATCCATAGCATTCCTTCACAACGTAAAGCAATTATCCCGGAAATGAGGCGTAAATGGGAATCGAGCAGATGACGAAAACCGCGGCGGCCCCGCCGATGAAGCCCACATCAGCGAAGAAGGGGCGTTCCCCTTTGACCTTCCAGGCAATCCATCCCACCGCGACACTACCACCAAACAGGGCCACCTGGGACCCGATCAGATAGAGCATGGGGAACTTCACTATCAGCACTTTCATCAGCAGCAGGCCGGCGAGTACGCAGACCAGAAACCAGTTGCGTCCCGGAATGGAAAATGGACCGGTAGCCTGAATAGATTCGGGGGAATCGGGAAGAGGTTCAGTCATGACAAATTAAAAAAGCGGATCGTGTTCTCTCGACTGTGTTGAATGATGTCTTCGATGCTTGCACTAAATACGTCCGCCGCCGATTCGGCAATATAACGCGTATAGCCCGGCTCATTTTGTTTTCCCCTGAAGGGTACCGGGGCCAGATAGGGGGCATCGGTCTCCAACATCAACCGATCCAGCCCCTGGGCAAGGGCCGCCTGCCGGATTTCCTCAGCATTCTTAAAGGTGAAAATCCCGGTGAAGGACCCGACCCCGCCTCGCTCATTCAGCTTGGCGATGACCTCCGGGCCATCCACCCAGCAATGAAAGACCACCCGGGACCAATCGACCCCGGACTCATCAATCATCCGAATGCAATCCGTCACCGCTCCCCGGGAATGGATCACCACCGGGCACTCCAGCTGATGCGCCAAATCGAGTTGCGCGCGAAACGCATGTTCCTGCTTTTCGATAACCTTGGCCCCTTCGATAGGGTCTTTGGGCAGATGGAAATAGTCTAATCCGATTTCGCCGAGGGCCACCGGCTCCACCGGCGGGATAAAATAGCTGGCCAACGACTCCAGTTGACCCTCCCAATCATCCTCCACGCTGGTGGGATGCACGCCCACGGTGTAGTCGATCTGTCCGGGGTTGGAGGCGGCCATTTCTCGATAAAGCGACCAATCCTGCGGCCGGGTGCCGACGGTAATCACGCGATCGACCCCATGCTCCCGCGCACGGTCCAAGACCGCGGGATAATCCCCCCACTTCTGAAATTTCTCCAAATGGCAATGCGAATCAATGAGGTTCACGCAGGCAGGTTCAGGGCATTGAAGCGAAACAGGCAACGTCAAACTGGGCAAAACGTCTCCAATCCCACCAAGGGCTTATCAGGAGTCATGTATCCGTCGAATCGCAATTAGCCCCCATCAGCTTCCGGTTTCGTCCAAACCAAAAGCAAAGGCAAAAGGGATAGGATTGAAATATTCCCGAAAGAGCTGAATCTTGCCTCCATCCACGTGAAACAGACCTCCGTATTTCTGCTCATACACCCGACCTGTGGATAAAATGTCTACTCTACCCTTCCACTCAGCGAAGACCATCCGTGGATCTTGCATGGGGAAAAATCTGAGTTCCGAGGTAAAGTCCGCCTGGCCGCTTATCTTCGGCCACTCTGAGTAGTGTTCCATCAGGTGAGCCTTTCCAACCACACGATGCGGAAATCCATTAGGGGCATAGGGCATCTCTTGAACGGCGTCCTCCGCCCACAATCTACCGAATTTCTCCATGTCTTTGTCTTCCAGTGCGGTGAGTAAATCCAGGACGGCCTGACGCGTTTGAGCACGCAGCAGGTAGGGCGAAGGATTGTTCTGGGTCTCTTTAACGGCCAACCCAAAAACCTCACGAGTTCCACGCTCCGAGTTCAGAATGAAAGTGTGTCGGGTTATTTTCCAACCATCCGCTCCTTTGATAAAGGAATATTGGTAACGACCGGAAACCTGCCAGAACCGCCCATTGATGTAGTGATCGGCAGTGACTTCTGCTGTGCCTTCGGCCGCGTCACCCCCAATCATGATTTGAATGTTAGATAGTGCATGCTGCGTTTGCTCAAAACCGGGAAGTACGCTCGCCCATTCGGTCATCAATTGACGATTGCTTTTCATTTCCGGATCGCCCCCTGAAAGTGAGGTGTAATCCACCAAAACTTCTTCAGAATAGAGAGATTCGAGGATATCGAACGCACCCAGGTCAGCCAGGGATGCCACACCTTCCATGATGGAACGAATGGCTGCTTCGTCCTGACGGGCAGAATCTGTGGCCGTGGGATGACCGAAGTGAAAGGCTGCCGCTTTTACCGAGGCGGAAACTGGGCCAGGCTGATCATAGAAGTCGAACTGGCTCGCCCCATCAAGCCAATGCGCATTCACAAGATCTCCCCCCAGCTCGATAAAGGCATGTGCGCCCTGAGGGATCGCCGCCGCCTCAGAATGGACGATGAGCACTGGAGCTTTCAAATCGACCGCGGATTGCACCGCATCATACGTCAACCAGGCTTCCCAGGAGGCCACATTAAACTGATTATCGTAGGCAGGAATCGCCCCCCTGTCAGGTTCCGTGTAGTAAGGGGCTTGAAACATCAATGCATTTTCGTTCGTGGTGCTCGCCGCTTCCAGGTACACTGGTGCGGAGGCATTTTCGGCCTCTCTTCCGCTTTCAATGAGCGCGACCACTCCTTCCTTGCCCCCATAGACCTGTTCCACGATTTCAGCATTATGGAGCCAGGGAGCAACCAGGGTAATACGGCCGATTAGGGTGCTCTGGTTGGCCGCTCCAATCATGTACCCGGCGCTTGCGCAAATACCGAGGCCAAAAATCTCCCCTGCTTTAACGTCCTCTCGACCTGCAAGATATTCCGCTGCGGCCACAATATCCTCTGTTTTCCGGCTCGGATCCTCCAAGAAAGAAATCGAGTCCTTCGACTCTCCCCATCCTCGAAAGTCGAAGGCCAGGGCAGCATATCCCTGATCTGCCATAGCTTTAGCATAGGTTGAAGGCATTTGTTCTTTCACCGTTGTCCAGGCTCCCGTCACAATCACTGCGGGCAGCGCTTGCTCACCGGAGTAGTCCTCGGGAAGGAACAAGGTGCCAACAAGGGTTGACCCCTGGCTGTTAAAATAGACTCGCTCCGTGGTCGCGTTCAGGTCGGCGAGGGAAACAGAAGTCGTAATTGCAAGTGCGGTTGAGATCCATTTTTCCATTTTTTATTCTCCTTAATAAATGAGTGATGACGATGGGACATACCCTATCACATCACAGAGAGAATCTCTTGAAGACTCCTGCTGGCTTTTTTGAAGAATCTTGCTCAAACAGACTCTGACAATCGCCACTGCCGGGGAGTCGATCCCACGCGTTGCCGAAACACGCGGGTAAAATGGGCCTGATCAGAAAATCCACAGGAAAGGGCCACCTCAATAAGGGTGACCTCCTTTTCCAGAAGTCGTTGTTTGGCTTGCTCCACCCTGTAATTTAACACGAATTGATGGGGGCTTTCTCCGATGGTCTGCTTGAATAACCTGGAAAAATGAAAGGGACTGATGGCAGCTACTGAGGCCATGTCTTCAAGTCGGATTTCTTGGTCATAATGCAGGGCAACATAATTTAGCACCCGCTCATACTGGGCCGAGGAAAAGGCAGGCGAAAAATCGGGATCATCGGCGGTCTTAGCCACACCATATTTATGTATTAACTTCACGAGAAACACACGCGCCAGGCTCTCGAACATAACATCGGAGCCCAGCTCAGCATCCAAAGCATCCAGAAGCATCACCCCAGCTTGCGCTATGTCCTGATCGAGAAACTGAGGGGTATTTTGCAGTTGATCTGCTGTCAGCAATACACCGAGCTCACGTTTGGCGAAGGTCTCCAAATGGCTGGGCTCCAAGGTGATGACAATGCAGCTGGACTGGGCATGCCAACGCCATCCCGATTCCACCCCAGCAGGAGTCACCACGATTTCATTTTTGTGGAAAATAAAATCCCTATGTTCCCCATTGCGCCAATTTTCTACGCGGTGCGGCTTCTCCTTGAGGTTGATCAAAACATGATGCTCACTGAACACCTGGATAGGCATTGAGGAAGGCTGAGCGACAAAATATTCGATACTGAGTAACTTAGCTGCCGAGGGCCTCACTACATCCCCGCTCCGCTTTTTGGGATCGGATGGATAAACATCACGGTATCTGGTTTTCAATGGTAGCGTATTTTTCCTGATTCCCTCTTATGAGGTGGAATTATCAAAATTGTCTAATCTGAGAGGAGCCAATGGCGACAATAAAGCATGTCCCCTCTCGCCAGGCCATTTCCTCTGGGCGACTGGTCACCAAAGCTTCGGGAAGTGTCAAAATAACTCGAACTGACTGAGTTCATGCATATGTCCAATCCCTTGAGTCATGATTCCCGATAGAGAGGATATTCATACTTTTAAATTGAAAACCAGGAGGGCCTTCCCGAGACTCCTCCCATCCTTCGGGAATACAAAATCCTCTTACTGTTGGAACCCGATGCAACGCGGCCGCATCATTCTGAAGAGGATGTCGCCCCAAGCTTTTGAATTTATATGGAAAACGTTATCATTTTAGGCACCGGCTGCGCCGGTCTCACCGCAGCCATTTACACGGCCCGCGCCAATTTGAATCCCCTCGTGATCGAAGGGAGCCAACCGGGCGGCCAGCTCACCACCACCAGCGAAGTGGAAAACTTTCCCGGCTTCCCCGAAGGGGTCGACGGCTTTTCTCTGATGGACAATCTGCGCAAGCAGGCTGCCCGGTTTGGGACCCGCTTCACCAACGATTTGATTGAGTCGGCCGACCTGTCCGGCCCGGTCAAGCAACTGGTAGGCAGCTCCGGCAATACGTACGAGGCCCAGAGCGTCATCATCGCTACCGGGGCGCGGCCCCGGCTCCTCGGCATCCCTGGAGAAAAGGAGATGTTCGGGGGCAAGGGGGTGACCACCTGCGCCACCTGCGATGGTGCTTTCTACCGTGACATGCCTGTGGTCGTCATTGGCGGGGGGGATAGCGCCGCCGAGGAAGCCCTCTTCCTGACCCGCTTTACCTCCAAGGTCACCTTGGTGCACCGCCGCGACGAACTGCGGGCCTCCAAAATCATGGCCGACCGGGTCTTCGAAAACGAGAAGATCGAAATGGCCTGGAACTCCGTGCCCGAAGCGGTACTGGCCGATGAAAGCGGACTGGCCCGCGCCCTTCAGGTGAAAAATGTGAAGTCCGGCGATGTGTCTGAAATTGAAGCCAAGGGGGTCTTTGTCGCAATCGGCCATGTCCCGAATACCAGCTTCCTCGAAGGGGCACTCCCCACCGATGAAAATGGTTACCTCGTGCCCGCCGATAACAGCCAGGTCATCACGGAAATCCCCGGGGTCTATGTCGCCGGCGATGTGTCCGACCATAAGTTCCGCCAAGCCATCACCGCGGCCGGCATGGGCTGCCAGGCGGCCATCGAAGTCGAACGCTGGCTGGCAGAACAGCCTCAACCCGTTGAAGTAGGGTAGAATTGTCCATTATGAGCCGCTTCGCATGTGAACTGTGATCGGGAAAACGGAAGTTAACCCCATTTCACGTTCACAATTCCTAAATCATGGGAAAGATATTTCCCCATGCGGTTGACGAAGCCCCATTCCTGCTTCCGTTTGGATTGAACCTTACCCGAACATGGAAACGATTGACGCGATTTACAAACGCCGGGCCATCAAAGCCTTTGACCCGGAACATCAGCTCACTGCCGAAGAGGAAACCCAGCTCCTCGAAGCGACCATCCAGGCACCGACCAGCTTCAACATTCAGCATTGGCGCCTCGTGCTTCTGAAAGATCCCGAGCTTCGCCAGAAGATTCGGAAAGAGCTCGGAAACGACCAGGCTCAGATGACCGACGCCTCCCTGCTGGTCCTCTTTACTGCCGATGTCAAGGCATGGACAAAAAGCCCGGAACGTTACTGGGCCAACGCCCCCAAAGAGATAGCCGACCTCCTCGTCGGTTGGATGGGCCCCTTCCACGAGGGTCGGGAATGGCTGCAACGGGATGAAGCCCAGCGCTCCATTGGAATGGCCATGCAAACCCTCATGCTGGCGGCCCAGGATATGGGGTATGCCTCTTGCCCCATGATTGGTTTCGACATCGAAAAAGTGGCCGAACTGATCAAGCTGCCCGAAGATCATGTAATGGGCGCCATGGTCGCCGTGGGGAAAGGCACCCAGGATCCCTGGCCAAAACCAGGACAACTGCCCCTCAGCGAAATTGTGATCGAAAACGGATTTTAATCCCCCATCGGGAATATGGATTTCTCTTATGAAGGCAGGACGTTCGCTCTGCCTTTGTCATCGCGAGGGCAAAGCCCGCGGCGATCTCCAAAAAATTCCTTCGTTACTCCACTCCTCGAAATGACAGGGAAACGATCAACCGTGGAACCTGTCTGCTCAGGTCCTGTAGTTCTTGAAGGCGGATGCGGGCGATCCAACGTCACACCCCCCCAATTTTCCAATCTTCAATTTTTAACTTAATCCCACCCTCATCACCATGAAGAACGACCCCATCCCCACCAAAGAAGAACTCAAGGCACGCCTCACCCCCCTTCAATGGAAAGTCACTCAGGAAGAAGGCACCGAACGCCCCTTCACCGACAACTTCCACGACAACAAGGAAGATGGAGTCTACATCAGCATTGTGACCGGTAAACCCCTCTTTGATTCCAAAGATAAATTCGACTCAGGAACCGGTTGGCCCAGCTTCACGCGGCCCATCTCCGAGGAGGCCGTGGATACCCGGGAAGATCGGAAATTCTTCATGCGCCGCACCGAGGTCCATGAGGAGGGCTCCAACGCCCACCTCGGTCACGTGTTCCCCGATGGGCCCGCCCCTACCGGCCTGCGTTACTGCATCAACGGCGCCGCCCTCCAATTCATCCCCCGTGAGGAATTCAATACCCAGGACTAAGGGCCCCAGACACTAGACACCGGCATCCAACATCAGCCCCCAACTCACATTCACACCTCATACTCGACCCTTGACACAGACTGACTTGTCTGTATATTTTTATACAATGAGCGAAACCTTCACAGATACCTCCCCGAAACAGCGTCTGCTCGATACCGCAGCCCGGCTCTTTCACGTCCAGGGGTATCATGAGACGGGGATCAATCAGATTATCGACGAAGCACAGGTCGCCAAAGCGACATTCTATAAACATTTTCCGTCCAAAGACGACCTCGCAGTGGCCTGGTTGAAGCAGATGCAGGCCAAAACCGGGAATCGCTTCCGGAACCTGGTTTCCGATCTCAACAAGCCGGCTCGCCAGCGGATTCTGGAAATTTTTGACATGGTGGAAGAATCGATGCTGTGCCATCACTTCAGGGGCTGCCCCAATCAAAACATGCTGTCCGAAATCACGGAGCTGGAACACCCCATACGGCAACAGATTCGCCATTATAAACTTACCGAGAGAGAAACCTTTTCCCAGCTGGCCGCGCAGGCCCTGGGCCCGGACTACAGCAACCAGGCCCCTAAATTGGGAGATCTCCTCTACTTCCTCCTCGAAGGCGCAATGGCTGAGGCCCAGTCCCATGGCTCCGTCGACCCCATTCGCCGGGCTCGCTACCTCGCCTCGGTCATGGTCGATAAAGCCTTTTCCGTAGCCCAACCTTCCTTCCCGGATTAATTTAAAATCAAAAATTTCTATTTTTTCGGAATAAAAAGACAGACTTGTCTGTCCCAATCTTCGAACGAACGTTAAATCAACACGCTCAACAGACGAAAATCTACACCCAACTCACCATGAGTATTAGCAATTACAATGAAATACGCGCTCTGGTTACCGGAGCGAATCGCGGAATCGGACGAGCTTTTGTGGAAGTTCTCCTCGATAATGGAGCAGCCAAGGTATACGCGGCAGCGAGGAACACGAGCAGCCTGGAAGCCCTCAAGGCCTCCGCAGGCGATCGGTTGGAGCTCATCACCCTGGACGTGACCAACCTGGACCAGGTCCAGGCAGCTGCCGAAGTGGCCCAGGATGCCAACGTCCTCGTCAACAACGCGGGAATTGCCTTTATGCAGGACCTCTTCGCTGAAGATGCGCTGGCGAACGCGAGAACCGAAATGGAAGTCAATTACTTCGGCCCCCTCACCCTGGCCCAGGCCTTCAAGGACACCCTGGTTGGAAATCAGGGCGCCATTTTGAATGTCTCCTCCGTCGGTGGCCTAGCCAACTTCCCGATGGCCCCCACCTACAGTGCCTCCAAGGCCGCCATCCACTCGCTCACGCAGGGACTCCGGACCCTCTTGAAACCGGCGGGCGTTCATGTCGCCGGGGTCTACCCGGGGCCGATCGATACGGATATGGCGAAAGATATTGAAATGGGAAAAACCTCGCCCCGGGTCGTCGCGGAGCATGTATTCGCCGGCCTCTTTGCCGGCGCGGACGACATCTTCCCCGATCCCATGGCCGAGGGTTTTGGCTCGACCTATCACGCGGCTCCCAAGGATGCCGAGCGCATGTTTGCCGAAGGCGGAGAGGAATAGCCCTCCGATCCTGACTGACGAACCCCCTTTAAACGAACGAACCATGACACGTCTCATCACCCTGATCGCCGCGCTTCTACTAGGAAGCGTTGGCGCTCAGGCTAAATCCCTAACCAACACCAACTGGCGCGGCATCGCCCTCGACGGATACGATGCGGTCGCCTTTCATACCGAGGGAGCAACCATTAAGGGCTCCAGCGACTACACCACCACTTACGAGGGAGCCAAATACCGATTCAGCTCCGCAAAAAACCAGAAGCGCTTCGAGGCGAATCCCAACAAGTATGTACCCGCCTACGGCGGATACTGCGCCTGGGCGGTTTCTGTGAAAAACGATACCGCTCCGGTGGACATTGATACCTGGCAGATCATCGATGGCCGCCTGATCCTGAACTACAATGCCGCCATCCAGGCAGAGTTCGATGCCGATCAGGCCAACCACATCCGCCAGGCAGACAAGAACTGGCCCGATTTATTGGAAAGAAAAGGCAAATAACAGGAGCAACAGGTAACCTTACACTAGCAGTGAGGTAACAGATAAGCCGACACCCCCAAGGGTGTCGGCTTTTCGGTTTTAAAGATAAACAGGCTGCCCGCCCTGAGCACCATCATAGCTCGGCAAGGGGATTGCCAGAAGCCTGAAACCCATTTTTGGTGCGTCTTGGTTTTTTTGAGGTCTTTTAATGCAGTTCAATGCCACCCATTCCTGTCGCGGCTTGCTCCTCCATTGCTCTCATCCGCTCCATCCTCGTTTTGAACTACGAAAGCCACGAAAGAGCACGAAAACATTAACTCTCTTCTCTCCGCGCATTCCGTAGTCGATCCCCTTCCCTTCCTTAAATTTTATCTTCAAAAGTCCTAACTAAGCCTGCGGCGACTGGCGGCTCGCCTGTCTCGGCGCAATTCGATGAGCGAAATCGGAAGCAGACAGGATGACCAGACTACGCTGAAGCTTCGTCCGGCAGGCTGGCTGGGCAGCGCTGGCTCCGGCTACTTGTTAGGATCTATTCTTCGAAGTCTTCAATCCATATAGGGATGATATTGGTATAATCTACATAGGTTAATTCGTCCACCTCAAGGGCGCATCGAGGAACAAATCCGCAATCAAATACCGCAAAAACTATTGCATCGAAAAATCCTTTGTATTTGTCGTCAAACGGGCAATTTTTAAAGCCCTTTCATGGTTTCGAAAGATACATTTTTCCGTCTCATAGTCGGCCCGCCTTTTCTCTGAGTTCCTTCATTTAAACCTCCCACTCGCAATAGCCGCTTGCACGGCCTCCCTCGGCAAATCAATAGGAGGAACATTTAAGACGGCAGTATACTGTATTTCGCCACCTTCGTCCTCATATCCCCATGCAAAGACTTTGGATGCTTTCGAGTGTTCTGTAAGATCAAATACCTCTACATCGCCCCGCCAAACCTCCTTGCCGTCCATTATTTCTACGATATGAGCAGTGTTTTCATGAGCAGCACTACACCCATACATCGCGAGAATAGCCTCAGTTAAGTTGCTAATGTAATCGCTCACTCCGGCGTATCAGTCCCAGCCTTTCGCTTCCAGCGTCGCATTAAGCCTTGGAGCCAATACTCCAAATCCTCTACGCTATCTGCGGAAAGACTCGACGGCCTACTTATGATCACGGGGCCTTCGTCTAGAGTTATTTGCTCTTTGGCGCATCCATCAATAGTGGCTTCACTTTCCTTATTAAAATAAGGATTTGCTGGCGGCCTAGCTGCTGCTGATTGCGCTGCCTGAACAGTTGATGGTTCCATAACTGATAATTCGCTCATAGGTAATCCGGTTGCTGTTCCTTCGACAAAGACCCAATTACCATCATTGGAAACATCAATAACTTTTCGTGGGGTAGAAAATTGATAAGCTCCTTGGGATGTCCATTGGACATGAGTTCCAATAGTAATCTCTGTCGCTTCTTCTTCATCTATGTCATCGGAATTGTCAACTTCATTGTCTAAATTATCAGAAATACCAGTTTTCGCGTCAAGCTTAGAGTATTTAATTGTTTCTTTGTATGTTTTTATTACTGAATCGGCAGCAGCAGATTGAAACTCTTTATCATACGTGAGAAAGCCTTTTATTACGTCATCGGCAGGCAGGTGCACGCCGTATTTTTCCCTCAAGAGTTTAAATATCTTAGGGCTTATGGCAGCAGACTCCACTGCAGTTGCACGCCTATTGTCACTTGAAGGTAACTCGAATATTTGGAGCGCACGATCCGATAGCCTGATTTTGCGATCATCCTTTGTGCCAGATTCAGTAATTAGGCCATACTGCGATAATGCAGCTACAGCCCGCAGAGACGGCCCCGTCCGCTTGCTATAGCCCATCTTAACGATAGCGGCGTCAAGGTGAATTTCGTGTCGATTCGCCTCATTATAGAGAATGCGGGCTTTTTCAATCGCATCCCCTAGGCTCATGGACGGGTAAGCAGGGCTGCGCCCGCGCGGCTTAGTTGGTGTTTTCTTGCCTTCCATGACATATGGATCTGATATATATCATAATATGTCAAACAAAATGTCGAATTACGGGGTTTAAAAGTTGACTCCTAACTGAGAATCGTTCAGCTTCTAAATTATTATGCATCATACCAGAAGAGCAAAAAGCGCGAAACGATGGCATGGGAGCCGCCCGTACGCGCGCAACGACACAAATAGCAACGCCCCGTTGGGCTAGAATCTTGGTAGAGTCACTCAACGGGGCGCTAGGCTCCACACTTAATAGGTGCGGTTGTAGGTTAACGGTAAACCGTCATTCTTCCCAAATTGGAGATGTGGGTTCGAGTCCCACCAGCCGCAGCTAATAAAACTCAATCTCACTATTATGAAAAAAGTACTACCTTATTTTATGTAATCGCGCAAGAGTTTTTCTATCAGGGGTGAAGTTTTTCCCTGCCACTTGATAATTGCCACATCTAGTACTTCTGAATCTACCGAAACAGATATTTTGCGCTTGGTCTGCCCACTAGGACGCCCTGCTCCAGGGCGCGCACCGCCTTTTCTTGAATTATTTCCTACTTTTTTCATTGACTATATATTTGATTAAAGTAGTATTTTATTCATAAAACAAGAGGAAATATGGCAAACAAACTTCCAATTGAGAAAAAAGCCCTTGTGGTTCCCATGCTTGCCGAGAGTTGTTCAATTCGCTCTATAGAACGCGCAACATCCATCCACAGGGATACCCATGCACTTAGAAGTTCGCATAGGAAAGCTGTGCTAAGGTCTTGGACGAAAAAATGCGCAATCTCACATGCAACAATATCCAAGTTGACGAGGCATGGGGCTTTATCGGAGCAAAGCAAAAGACGGTGAACGCAAACAAGCTTAACTCAGACTACGGCGATGTGTGGGTTTGGGTTGCACTGGATGCTGATACAAAAGAGCCCCTCGCCTGAATAGTGTTGAGGAATACTGGCTGCGCCCTACAGCGTTTCGCTCTCTGTGACCGGAAAGGGATCTACGGCCGGAAGCGGCGGGACCGGGGGAACGGGAGCTACCGGGGGCGCGGGCACAACAATCATGTCCTGCCCACTGGGCGCCACCATGGTCATACCCGAGTCGGGGCTGGGGACGATGACTTCGATTTTCGGCGCCTCAAAAGTGCCATCCTCATTAATTTGAATGCCCTCCACTTTCTCCATCCGGGCGCGAACGGGACCGGGAATCAGCTCCATGTCCTCGGCGGTATTGATGGGGCCGGTGAAAAGGAGCGTCCCTTCATTGTCCATGGCCGTCAGGGTCTTGTTGCCTCTCGCCACATTCAGGATCAGGGTGCCCGCATCATCCTTGAATACGATATTGGCGTCCTTCGTGGCCGACGAATAGGCATGCATGGTATGAGGAGCTTCCGCGGAATCCGAGGTGTAAGCGTGAATCTTCATTTTCAGGGCCTGTTTGGCCGTTTCAAAATGCTCTTTCCACTCCTCGCTTTCTTTCATTTCTTGAGTGGCTTCTTCAATGGCCTGCATGGCCTGGGCATAGCCTCGCTCGATTTCGGCCCGGATCTCCGGGTTGTCTTTCAGTTCCTCCAGCGCTTCTTCTGCAATCACCATGGCCTCCGAGGCGGCTTCCATGGCCGTGGCGATCGCTTCCTGGGTTTCCATCTCAAACATGAAGTCTACATCCGGAGACCAATCAAAGGTGTTCTCCTTCTTCTTGTGCTGATCGAGCCGGGAACCCATGTTGCCGTTCAGGACGACCGCCTCCCCCTTTCTCAGCACCGTCATCGTGATGGCGTCTCCCGGGCTGCTTCGCCGCAGCAAGGCGGAAAATTGCGCCTGGGCCAGGATCAACTGGTCATTGAAGTGGGTCAGGATGTCATAGCGTTCCAGACCGGCCTTGTCGGCGGCACTGTCAGGAACCACGTAATTGACAGATAGCCCCACATCCTCATCCAGGTCCAAGTGGTGCCGGAGTTGCTTGCTGACGGAGCCGACCTCCACGCCCAGGAAGGGCTTCTGGGCCAGGGCCTCGTCATCGCTTTCATATTCATCTGCCCACAGGGAACCGGCCAGCAAGACCAGTAGCAGGGGCAGAACCATTAATTTAAATACGGATTTCATGGTAAGTTTAATCTTAAAGTTAATCAATTAAGGGTTAAAAGGTTTCTACAGGTTCCTGAAATACTTCTTCTATCGGCGTATCGATCCGCAGGGTAGACCCATCCGGATTTTGCAGGCTGACAGATTCCACAAACAGATAGCGGATTTGGCGCACCGCTTCATTCTCACTCGTCCAGACGATCCCGTCGTCAATGATGTCAAACAGAATGGTTTGGGTCCGACCCGGAGAGAAGGTGGCCACATTGGGATCGATGAAACTGCCGTCGGGTTCCATATCCACGATCTGGAGTTCCCCTAAGCCCTCCTCCGTGTCCACCGAGCCATTCCCGGAAGGATCTCTTAAAAAGAGGACGGCGAGCGTCAATACCACCAGGGCGGCGGCAGCGGAAGGCGCCAACAGAAACCGCACCAGGCGGCTCCGGCGGAATCCGGGCTCTGATTTATAAAACGCGGGGTCGGCGCCAATCGACTTCAGCCCCGGGGAGGCGACATCCGCCTGGTCAGGGCCATCGCGACCGGCCATGGCCAGCTCGATGCGCTCCTGGAGGAGCTCTGGCAACGATTCGGGCTCCAGGGAGGTCAGTTCGGCCTCCAGACGGCTCAAATCGTCAGACGCTTCGTGTTGCGGGTTCATGTTTGGATTTGCTTGGGATTCAGGATGCGCCTGAGGGTAGTCAGGCTGTAGCGGTAGCGGGAAGCAGCGGTGTTTGCGGAAAGACCGAGGGCCTTGCCAATATCATCAAAGGTGAGATTGCCCCAGATCTTGAGGATGAGGACCTCTTGTTGGTCTCCGGGAAGTTTACGTATTGCCGACTCGAGGGCGGCCCGGCGCTCATCCTGTTCGGTTTTTCGGTCAAACCACGAGAGGTGCACCCCTTCTGCCTGGTCCATCGCCACGGTTTTGGCTTCGCGGAGCCCACGCCGGTCGATTTGCCGGCCCAGATCCACTGCGGTTCGCCGGATGGCGGTGTAGACCTCGCCGGGGTGGACCGCCGCTGAATCGGGCTTACTTTTCCATATACGAAGGAATGCTTCCTGCAATACGTCTTGCGCATCAGCCTCAGACCGGGTCTGTTGCCGCGCAAACAGCAGAAGCCTGCCTCCTTCTTTCGCCAATAACTGGCGCCAGGGTGTTGCTCCTGATTCAATCGACATGGGACAAGTGGACTCATTTTTACCATAGAGCGCCGCCATCGACACGCTTTGTTTAAGTTTTTTCTGAACAAAGCAAGGCCGGGCATCCGCTAACCGGTTTATGACTAGAGACTGGTGGAGATCTTATGCCGCATGTGGAGGTCAGAACCTCTAATCACCTGAACGTTTAAAAAAACATGACAAAAATGTCGCCTAAACGGGTTGATATTTTGGAATGATTCTAAATATTACTTGTATCAGATCATGAACTTATCTCCAGAGCACAAAGCATTATTAGATAACGCACTCATTGATAGCGGGTTACGTTCTACCCGCCAGCGCGAGCAAGTCTATGGTGTCATTATGTCTAAACAGGATCACCCCACTGCGGATGAGATTTATGCCCGGGCCAAAGCGTCCATGCCGACCATTTCTCTGGCCACCGTCTACAACTGCTTGGAGACCCTGGTGGACTGTGGCCTAGTGCGTCAGGTGAATTTTGATCGGGAGCCCTCGCGCTACTGCCCAAACCTGAAGGAACATGCCCACTTTTACTGCAAAGAAACCGGTGAAGTGTTCGACATCGATCTTTCCGGGCAGGCCATTCACGAGCTTCGACGACAGCTGCCGGAGGGCTTCGAAATGGAGTCCTTTGAACTCTCCTATCACGGAAAAACCCATTCTAACTGACTTTTGATTAACCAGACGACTCAGCAATCCATTTAACTATCATGTCTAACCAGCTAGAAATTAAACATCTCAACGCTTCCATTGAAGGGAAGGCTATTCTCAATAACCTTAACCTGACTCTGCCACAGGGAGAAGTGCATGCCATCATGGGCCCCAACGGAACCGGGAAAAGCACCCTGGCCAAGGTCCTGGCCGGCCACGAAGACTACGAAGTAGACGGCGGCGAAGTGCTCATGAACGGAGAAAACATCCTTGAGATGGAACCAGACGAAATTTCGCGGGCGGGGCTCTTCCTTGCCTTTCAATACCCGATGGAAATCGCCGGGGTCAGCATCGCCAATTTTATTCGAGCCGCACTCCAGGCCAGACTCGATGAAGGCGAGGAGCTGAATGCGACCCAATACTACAAGGAGCTCTATGAAAAAATGGACCTCCTCAAAATTGATCGCAAATTTACCTCTCGATCGGTCAACGAAGGATTCAGCGGAGGGGAAAAGAAACGCTGCGAAATCCTGCAGATGTCTATGCTGAACCCGAACTACTGCATCATGGACGAAACGGATTCCGGGCTGGACATCGACGCGCTCCGGGTCGTGGCCAATGGGGTAAACCTCATGCGCGGAGCTGACCGTGGGTTTCTTGTGATCACCCACTACCAACGCCTCCTCGAATATATCGTTCCCGATGTCGTCCACGTCATGTTTAACGGCAGCATCGTAAAGACCGGTGGCCCCGAACTCGCCAAAGAGCTGGAAGAGCGGGGATACGGCTGGCTCGAAGCAGAAGCTGCGGTCACCGCCTGACCTCCCTCCTCCACTTTCATATTCACCTTCACCTTTTAAAATCATGTCCGCCGAAGCAGAAACGCTCAGTCAAATAGATAGAGATAAGGGTAACTTTCATTACGAGACCGATTATGCCTACGATGCCGGGGTCGGCCTGACCCCGGAGGTCGTGGACTACATCGCTTCCGTCAAAGACGAGGACGAGTGGGTCCGCGAGTTTCGTCAGAAAGCCCTCAAGGTTTTTGAGAAAAAACCCATGCCCACCCATTGGGCCTCCGAAGACCTCAATAACATCGTCTTCGAAAACATCCGCTACTATCTCGCGAAGGGTCAACAGCCTACCCGGTCCTGGGATGAAGTGCCGGATGACGTGAAGGAAACCTTCGAACGGCTGGGGATTCCGGAAAACGAACGTAAATTCCTGGCCGGAGTCGAGGCCCAGTTCGACAGTGAAGCCGCCTACTCCCGCATGAAAGAGGAGCTCGAAAAGGAAGGGGTCATCTTTGTCGGATCCACCGAGGGGCTGATGAAGCACCCGGATATCTTTCGCAAATTTTTCGGCAAAGTCATTCCCATCGGAGATAACAAGTTCTCTGCGCTGAACAGCGCAGTCTTCTCCGGCGGATCCTTTATTTATGTGCCCCCCGGGGTCAAAGTACGGCAACCCCTGCAGGCTTACTTCCGGATCAATGCCGAAAACTTTGGTCAGTTTGAGCGCACCCTCATCATCGCGGATGAAGGGGCTGAAGTCACCTACATGGAAGGCTGCACCGCACCTAAGTTTGAGACCAGCACACTCCATAGCGCGGTCGTCGAGCTGGTCGCCCTGAAAAACGCCAAGATCCAATACATCACGGTCCAGAATTGGTCCGACAACGTCTTCAACCTCGTCACGAAGCGGGCGATGGCCGAGGAAGGCGCAGAAGTGAAGTGGATCGACTGCAATATCGGAAGCCGGCTCACCATGAAGTATCCCGGGGTGATCCTGAAAGGAGATGGCGCCCGCGGAGAGGTCCTCTCCATCGCACTGGCCAGCGATGGGCAGCACCAGGATACTGGCGCAAAGATGATCCACCAGGCCAACAATACCTCCTCCAACGTCATCTCTAAATCCATTTCCGTCGGTGAGGGTCGGGCTACCTACCGTGGCCGCGTCCACATGCCCAAGGAGCTCAGCAATTGTAAGAACAATACCGAGTGCGACGCCCTGCTGATCAACACCAACAGCAAGACTGACACCTACCCTGCCATTACCGTGACCGGTGAAGGCAACAGCGTGCAACACGAAGCCAGTGTGTCAAAAGTCAGCGCCGAACAGATCTTTTACATGATGTCCCGTGGCCTCGACGAAGGTCAGGCCATGAGCCTCGCCGTCAACGGCTTTATCAATGATCTCACCCGACACTTCCCCATGGAGTATTCAGTCGAGCTTAAGCGCCTGATCGACCTGGAGATGGAAGGTTCCGTCGGTTAATCCCAATTTCATGACTCAACCATAACCTATAACATGGCCCAACCCACTTTGATAGACAACGACGCCTCCGAATCTCCAGCCCGCCCTGAACTTCAACACCAGGACGCTTTCGAACAGGCGATCGCCGCCCTCCCCGATCAACCGGACTGGTTAATTGAACGTCGCCAAAAGGCATGGGATGCATTCCAAACCTTGCCCCTTCCTTCCCGCAAAGACGAACAGTGGCGCTTCGCTACCTTGAACCGGAACGTCCTGAATCAGATTGTTCCCGGCAACGGGGTCGATGCCGAAACGGCCGATCGCCTTGCCAGCCGCTCCAGCTTCATTGCGGACCACGCGGGGCAGTATGTATTCGCCGATAATCAGCTGATCGACTCCACGCCCCTGGATCCCGAGCTGGCTGAAAAGGGCGTTCGTTTCGTAAACCTGGAAACAGCCCTGCGCGACCACACCGACCTCATCGAGCCGATCTTTCTTCAGGCCCAGGCGGAGCTGGGCAGTGAGAAGTTTGTCGCCCTCCACAAAGCACTCGTGACCAATGGGACCTTTCTCTTTGTGCCCAGAGGCGTGGAAATGAGCAAACCCGTCGTGGCTGTCTACTGGTCGTCTGCCGCCAGCACCGCTGTCTTCCCCCACACCCTCATCCTGGCCGAAGACAACACCTCGGTAAACCTGGTCGACATCTTTTTATCCGATAACCCCGAAGCGGCGGGCTTTGCCTGCTCCATGGCCAATATCCATGGGGGCGCCAATTCCCGTGTCATGCGCAAGGTGGTTCAGGACTGGAATGAAAACACATTCTCCTTCCAGAATGATCTCACCATCGCCGAGCGCGACTCCGTGGTCAAGAATGTGGCGGTGAACATTGGGGCCTTGAAGTCCCGCTATGAAAACATGTGCCGGATTGTCGGCCCCGGTGCCGACGTGAAAATGTATTCCCTGACCGTTGGCGAAAAACACCAGGAATTTGACCAACGTACCCTGCAGGTGCACGAAGCCCCCCACGCAACCAGTGACCTCCTCTACAAGAATTCCCTCATGGATGAGTGCCGGACCATTTTCTCCGGACTGATCGTGGTGGATGATGAGGCCCAGCAAACCGACGCCTACCAAACCAACCGCAATCTCCTTTTAGATCACACGGCTGAGGCGAATTCACTGCCCGGCCTCGAAATCAAGGCCAACGATGTGAAATGCTCCCATGGAGCCACCACGGCCCGCCTCGAAGAGGAAGAACTGTTCTATCTGATGGCCCGGGGTATTCCAGAGCGCACCGCCAAGCGCCTCCTCGTGTTTGGGTTCTTTGAAGAGATCATCGAGAAAGTGAGCAACCAGGAGCTCGCCGAAAAAATCCGCGACATCGTTCACCATAAGTTCACGCGGCATCAGGCGTGATTCGCCATGGTGCGATGTGAGTGTGAGTTGTGCAGGTGAAGTTAATCACAATTCACAGTTCACAGTTCACAGTTCACAGTTCATAATTGTCACCATGTCCGACGAAAAAGTCTTAGTTCGCGATGTCGATGCGACTCTGATCCCGCATGGGGAAGCCTTTACCCTCGAGAAGGGGACTCAAGTGGTGATTACCCACCGGCTGGGGGGTAACTTCACCGTGATGGGTCCCAACGGCATGTTCCGCATTGCCGCCAGAGACGCAGATGCCCTGGAGGAAGAAATCCCGGCTGAATACCAGGCCGTTGAAACCAAGGCAGATGACGCCTCCGCGGACGGCCCCTTAACTGAAGCGCGTATCCGGGAAAAATTGAAACTCGTCTTCGATCCGGAAATACCGGTCAACATCGTGGACCTCGGCCTGGTCTATAACACCGAAATTATTGAGGACCCAACCGACTCCTACCGGGTACATGTGGACATGACCTTGACGGCTCCGGGCTGTGGCATGGGCCCCATGATCGCCGATGACGCCAAACAACGGATCTTGGAGATTGCTGGCGTCAACCAGGCAGAAGTTGAGATTGTGTGGGATCCTCCCTGGAATCAGGAAATGATTTCAGAGGAAGGAAAAATGATCCTGGGGCTGATTTAGACGCGATCAGCAGATATTCATTGACGAACGATAATGACGATCACCTCCGGTCGAGAATTAATCGCTATTATCGAAACTATCGTCAGCTAGCAGAGTAGCGGGAGTTGTGAGCAGTGATTTGGTAAAAAACCATTCCCATCACACATGCACAATTCACCCTTCCCACCCTATGCCACATTGCGGGTCAGGGTAGGTTTGTCATTCGCGGTATACTTCACGACGGTGCCGGAAATCCCCCGAGGCAGGCTGGTGGTTTTGCTGTAACTGACCATAACCATTTCCATGACCCCGTATAGGGCGGCAAAGGTCATCACGTTGAGCAGAGTAAAGGGCAAAACTGAGAAGGTAAATAGCGTGACCATAACAATACCTATGGCCAGGCGGATCAGTTGGTGTGCAATGTGTAAGTTCATTTTTGAAAGAGTGAGTCGGTTCATATTTGGGTTGGAACGCCCTCACTTATTGCCAATCACATGCCAATTCACTGAAATAGATCCCTAAACCATTGGTAATAATTGATTTAAAATATTTTATAAAATATAAGGCTCCATTATCAAAGATGATAGCTGAAATACTGATCCATGCTCGAAACAGGGTCAGTCCCAAAAATGGGACACAATAAAGCCGAGCGCTTCCTGCAGGGATCGTGCTCCTCCGTCGCCAAGCTTACGGAGGACACAGCGGACGAGCCCAGCCAGCTCAACTCACAGCTCACCAGAACCGCCCTGCGGTTTTGATTCAGATTTTCTCTACGATCTTATCGGCCAGACCATACTCGATGGCTTCCGTCGCGGTCAGATAGAAGTCGCGATCCGTATCTTTTTCGATCTTTTCGAGGGGCTGCCCGGAGGCGTCAGCCAGGATCTTGTTCAGCTCGGAGCGCAAGCGCTCCATTTCCTGGGCCTGGATATGAATATCGGATGCCGCCGCAACCATGCGACCCCCAATCAACGGCTGGTGGATGAGCACCCGTGAACTGGGGTAAAGGTAGCGCATCCCCTTATCCGCGCCGCAGAGCAAGATGGACCCCATGCTGGCCGCCATCCCGGTCACCACAACGGAAACGGGAGAACTGATCAGTTTCATGGTGTCATAGCAGGCCATCCCAGCGGTAATCGATCCTCCCGGGCTATTGATATAAAAAGTAATCGGCTCACCCGGTTTATCCCATTCCATGAAGAGGAGTTTTTCCGTGCAGTCCTTCATGGTCTTGTCGTCCACTTGGCCCCAGAGAAACAGCTTCCGTTCTTCCAGGAACTTCTTCTGCATAGCATAGAGGAATTCGGGTCCGCGCTTGGAGTCGGAATCGCCTTCTTCATCATCGAGGCGGGGAAGGTGCGCCAAATCGGTCATGGTGGTGGTAAAGTCTTTCGTGTGTGTCATCGGAGCTAAAAACTGTTCGTTTAAATGGTCGGCTGGTCAAGCATGGAGGGCGGAAACGTATCGTCGAGATATCACAGACCCCGTTTGTGGGGACAACCTCATCTCGCGAACAATGTCCGGCCCTACCCCTCGATCTTATTCACCCGCCGTTCATGCCGACCTCCGTCGAAGGGAGTCGCTAAAAACTGACGCGCAAAGGCGACAGCCTGTTCCTCCGACACCACCCGGGACCCGAGCGCCATGGCATTGGCATTGTTATGGCGGCGTGTCATGTCGACCGCCCATTCGTCCCAGCAAAGCCCACAGCGGACGCCCTTCACCTTGTTTGCTACGATCGCCTCGCCATTTCCCGAGCCGCCAAAGACAATCGCGTAATCCGCCTCTCCCTGCACAATGGCCTCTGCCGCAGGACGAACAAAATCGGGGTAGTCACTGGATTCATCCGAGTAAGCACCGTAATCCCTGACCGTATGCCCATCCGCTTCGAGACCCGCCTTTACCGCCTCCTTGTGCCGGTATCCCGCATGGTCCGTCCCCAAGGAAACTATATATTTCGGTTCCACTGCCATGCCAAATGAGGAAATAGCCGAGTATCCAACTGTCGAGACAGAATACGCCTCAAGGTGAGTTGTGGGGAGTGAATGTAGATTGTGAACGATTCGTTCCCGGGTAGGATGACAGGCCCCGCACAACCCAACAGCTCGGCCTTCAGCTCACAGAGCACAGTCAATAATACGGATCGTAGCGATAGCGGCGGGCTTTCCATTCGTAATCACGCGGATTTCCTTTATAGAGGGCTGCATCAAGGATGGACCAGAAATGCATGATCCACCCAAGAAAAAAAACCCACAGGATGGCGGTCAGGATGAATTGCCAGAAGGCAGCCCACACGCGGCCCTGGACGAGTTGTCCAAGCCCGGGTATAAAAAAGCTACAGATGGCTGAGGCGACGTTTGCTAGAGTTCCTGGAGCAGGCATGATTTAAATCGAGGGTATAGGTTTCTGTTTTGGTGTTTGACATCATATCTGCAGGGCTTGTACCAATTGCCTCATCCATTCCATAACCCGTTGATATAAAACAATTAAAATCAAAATCCAAAAACCGAAATCGAAAGTTCTGGTAAAAATCACCAACATATTGGCGAAATGAAGACCGGAACGACCAGAGCCCCGCACCTGTGGGAGGCCCTCATTCCGGTAATCGCCTTGATCGGGTTCCTGCTGGTCACGATTCAGGCTTACGGCCAGGACCCGCATATCCCCCTGGTTCTGGGAACGGCCATTGCGGCCATCTTCGGAATGAGGCTGGGTTACACCTGGTCTGCCTTACTGGAAGGTATGATCCGCGGAATCACCCTGGCGCTTCCAGCCATCCTGATTCTCCTCGTCATCGGGATTCTGATCGGGCTATGGATTGCCGCAGGTATTGTCCCCCTGCTCATCGACTATGGGTTGAAACTCCTGTCTCCCCAGATCTTTCTGGCTGCCTCCTGCCTCATATGCTCCATCATATCGCTCTCCACAGGCAGCTCATGGACCACGGCGGGCACGGTGGGCATCGCCCTCATCGGGGTGGGCGATGCACTGGGCATTCCCACGCCCATGACAGCGGGGGCCATCATTTCCGGGGCATATTTCGGTGATAAAATGTCGCCCCTTTCCGATACGACCAACCTGGCCCCCGGAGTAGCCGGGAGCGAACTCTTTGAGCACATCCGTCATATGGCGTTTACCACCACGCCCAGCATTCTCCTCGCGCTGGTCCTGTTCCTTATCCTCGGGTTTGGCCATGCCGGCGAGACCAGAGATACCGACGCCCTGGTGAACCTGATGGAAACCCTCGAAAGCCAGTTTATACTGGGCCCCTGGCTACTGATTCCCCCGGTCATCGTCATCGCCATGGTTATCCTGAAAATCCCCGCGCTTCCCGCCCTGTTCGTGGGATCGCTGATCGGCGGATTGTTTGCCTTTCTGTTCCAAGGAGTGGGTCTATACGAATTGTTGGAAGTTTCCATGCGAGGATATACCTCCGATTCCGGAAATGAGGCAGTCGATCAGTTGGTATCCCGTGGGGGTATGGAAAGTATGTTCTGGACGGTCGGCCTTATCCTCTGCGCCCTGACCTTTGGGGGAATTATGGAACGCACCGGCATGTTGGAGGTGCTTTCCGCCGCCATTTTAAAACTGGCCCAGTCAACCGGCAGCCTGGTCCTGACTACGGTGACGACCTGCTTCGGGATGAACGCCCTCGCAGCTGATCAATACCTGGCAATCATTGTACCTGGTCGGATGTATCGCGATGCCTATGACAAGGCCGGCCTGCATCCTAAAAACCTGTCACGGGTGCTTGAGGACGCCGGCACCATTACCTCGCCTCTCATTTTCTGGAACACCTGCGGGGCGACCATGAGTGAAGTCTTGGGTATTAGCGCCGGCGCATACTGGATGTTTTGCTTCTTCAACCTCATCAATCCCCTCATTTCCATCCTCTATGGCTTCACCGGATGGACCATGGCCAGGGCCGCCTCCGAGACGGATTTAAAGGAAGGATAGAACCAGACCCAACATCCAGTGAATATCCGTTGAAGGTCAGATCACCCCGGAAGAAAAAGGGGGCCATGTTACCCCGCCCCCTCCTGTTCCTCTTCCTGCTTTGGCTCACAGGCGCACAAGCAGTGCAGGATACACTCCTCGCCTCCGAGGAGGATATGCCGCCCAGTGTGCTCTTCATTATGGTGGATGACCTGCGCGATTGGACCGGCTACTCCGGGGCGTTTTCAGGTGTTCGGACTCCGCATCTGGACCAACTGGCCGAGCGGGGAACTGTCTTCACCAGTGGTCACTGTCCGGCCCCGGTCTGCAAACCCTCCCGCACCGCCCTCCTGACCGGTCTCAGCCCGGCCCGTACCGGAGTATATGCCAATCCCCAACAATGGCCAGAATCTATCAGCGAGACCATCACCCTGACTCGCCACTTTATGGATGAAGGATACACCGTCGCAGGATATGGTAAGATATACCACGGCCAGGGCTCCCTCGAATACTGGCATGAATTCCTCTACGGGGATTACAGCCCGGCGCCTCAGAATCCTAAGCCTGCCGATGCCCTGGGCCACCGGCTCTTCATTGACGACTCGGAAACTGGAGACGGCATGCGGGTAAATCACGCCATCCGCTTCCTGCAAAGCCATTCTCCGGAAGCCGGACCGCTCTTCCTTGCCTGCGGACTGGTACGCCCCCATACACCCTGGGATGCTCCAGCCTCCTACTTCGACCTCTACCCCCTTGAATCTATTAAACTGCCCCGGGTCGTCCCGAATGACCTCGAGGATGTGCCGCGTATCGGACAACTGATGGCGGAACGGCCCCACACGGATAAGTACCATGGCAAGGACAACGCCTGGTCGCATCAGGCCATGGTCGATGCGAACCTGTGGAAAATCAATCTCCAGGCCTACCTGGCCAGCATTACTTTTGCCGATGCGCAGATTGGTCGCCTTCTGCGAGCCTGGGAAGCCAGTCCCTATGCGGAGGACGGAATCATTGTGGTAATGGGAGACCACGGGTGGCACCACGGAGAAAAGCAGCATTGGAGCAAACGGACTCTCTGGGACGTGGGGACGCGGACCCCGCTTATTGTTCATGCACCCGGTCACTCACAAGCCGGCGACCACTGTGACACCCCGGTGAGCCTCCTCGATGTTTACCCCACCTTGGTGGATCTCTGCGGTCTTGCTCCAGTGACCCCCCTCGACGGGGTCAGCCTTCGCCCTCTGCTTGAGGATCCGCAGACCAAATGGACCCGCCCGGCCGTGACTGTCTACGGGCGGAATAACGTAGCCCTGAGAACCCGGGACTGGCGATATATCCGTTACGCAGATGGCAGCGAGGAACTCTACGACCACCGTTCGGACCCGGATGAAATCATTAACCTGGCCAGCGACCCGGCTTACCAGACACAACTGTACCGCTTCAGGGACCAGGTCCCGGACTGCGCAGAAGCCGCCCCCGTCTCCCCCCGGCGCCAGAGCTGGTTCGAGCAGGTCGGCCTCCGCTAAGATCATCTTTCTGCCAGATTACAGGCGAGAGGGTATGATAGAAAATAAATTTACTGGTAGCAAATCAGGCATTTATAGGTTATATAACACTGTTTATGGTAACAAGGAGGTTTGCCCGCATTTGGATCTGCTTCATACTGCTGACTGCACCCGTGGCGGGCGCCATCAATATTGATGGTTTTATGAGCTCGTTACATGATCGGTTTACCAATGACGGTTCCTTTATCCTGGATGGATATGACCTGTCGGGCATCGCCATTTCGGATTCAGGCCGATGGTTAACCATGGTCAGCGATAATGTATTCCTGTCTTCGAATCATTTATTCCCTGCAGATAACGCGGCCGTCACCTTTTATGCGACCAACGATCCGAATGGCTCCACCGTGAGCCGGACCGTTCAGAGCAGTCAGCAGATCGCGAGTTCGGATATCCGAATAGGGGTTCTCAACAGTCCGCTTCCCGCAGGATATGCCACCTACGATTATTATACCTCCGATATCACTATTCCGAATGCCTCCTTCTTGACTCCTGTCGATGCCTTCACCTTCGGCAGGTCACCCACTGCCTTTTCCACATCCCAGGACATGGCAGTGGGCACAAATAAGATCGATCTCTGGTACCCATCCGTCACTGCCGGAGGAACCACCGATGGGACCATCTCCACAATCGTAAATGAATCCGGAGATGCCAACGACACGACGTATGAAAGCTTTCTCCAGGTCGGCGACTCTGGAGGCCCTCTCATGGTCGCCACTGGCCCCAATACCCTTACTATCGCCGGGATTAATTGGTGGATTACGAATTCGCCCGAAGAGCTGCAACCCGGAGTCTTTCGTAACCTCAATGGCTTCTCTTACCTGGGAAACTATGATGGCGAAATAACGGCCTACATTTCCGCCAACGCGATCCCGGAACCCGCTTCGGTGAGCCTGGTGATCGGTGTAATATGCCTGATCATTTTACTGAGAGCCAGGGCTCGGGAAACCTCCAAAGCCTGAAGCCTACTCCACCCGCGCTACTTTGACCCGGCGGCCGGTGTCGATAATTCGCAAATAATGCGATCCCAGGGCCCCCTTCTCAATCCGGACCTTCGGGTTGTCCATTGGCATATAATAGCGGTCACGTCCCTGTTGCTCCCAGACCTGGCCGTTTTCCAGAGAGAAGGTCGTACCCCCATCCCATCCCCGGAATTTCCCGGCGATGGAAGACTCAATAAATTCGGGCCCTTTCAGCTCCTCCGGAACATTTTCACTTTTATCCCAGATGCTGAGAAAACCAAAGGCCTTGGTGGTCTCCTCCTTGATCACTTTCTTGCGCTCCTCCAGGGCAACTTCCACGGCCTCATCGACGCGTTCTTCCACTTCCTTCTCCACCCGTTCTTCCACCACCTCCTCAGCGAGCTGCTCGGCTTCTTCTTCCACGTAGCCGTTCAACCAGCCTTCCAACGCCTTCAACTCATCAGGGCTCAACTTGTCGAGCCCGGCCGCCTTGAAGAGTTCGGCCGGCATTTGCCTCCGAAGGTTCACCTCGGCATCGATGGGTCTGTCCTGGGCAACCGCTGAGAGGAAGAAAACAGGAAGCAGAAGGGAAAGAATCAAAAATCGGGTCATTTCTTTTGGGGGGCTGGAGCTTGCTTCAAGGTAGCCAACTGGTCGTTCCACTTTAAATACAAAGTCATATTTCCATTCTGTCGAGCAATCCGGCTGCCTTCCTGAAGCGCTTGAGCAAGAAGCGGTTTAGGCAAGCCAACTCCATCGATAAGGGTCTGGAACATGGCCTGAGCTTCTGCATACATCAAGTGTTTATCCATTTCACGGGCAAGCGCGAAAAGGATACCCGTGTCTTGAACGGAATGGACACGTACCCGACTGGCAGTGTTCAGAAAATACTTAGCTTTTTCCGGTCGGTTCACCTCGTCAGCCAATTGAGCCAGGCACAGGGCAAGCGCAAGCCCCGGGCTTTGGAAAAACCACCGATCCCCCTGCACCAGGGCTGCTTCGGCTCCTTTCTCCAGTTTCCTCAGGTTGACCGCTCGAATCACCGCGTATTGCTGCAGGGGATCGGCTAGATCTGCCGGTCCCTCGAGTTGATCCTCCACGGAGCGGGCAAAGGGCTGGTAAAGGGGATCGCCAATGAGGACGGGTTGCCAACTGATTGAGGGAAGCGAGTAATAAGCCGCCTCGCCCCAGCTCAAACCAGCAGCCAAGCCTTCCATCAGGAGATGGGGTAAATGCGTAAACTCCAGGTAGGGCTCATTTACATTCCCAACCGTCGCCACGGCCCCTTTCGCCACCAAAGGTCCCGTCCACCCCCTGGTTTCGCTACGCAAAGTATCGGCGGAAAAACTATGGATATGGAGGGCAATGGCGCCCGGAGCAAAATCGACACCGGGCGTGTTAAAGACCCCGGTCATACTACCCTTGTACCAGCCGAAGTAGATCGCAGGGGCATCAAAGCGATCCCCTTCCGCAAACACCTGCTTCGTCGATTCCTCGGATAAATCAAACCCGAGAGCGCGCATCTGCTCACCCGCCGCTTTCAGCCATTTATCTCCATGTGAATGCGGTCCCCCCGTATCGAGGTAGGCCCGGCCTCGTAACCCCTTAGATTCTGCCTGCCGGGTACGCTCCAACATGCGGAAGCAATCCTCGAACCGGGGACCATCCAGCCGGCTCACCCGAAGGATTTTCTGGAGGTGAAAGTCGGTCGCCGGAGATTCCTGGTGGACTGGATTTCGTAGCGGCCCATTGACCTGGCTTTCCGGGATGGGCAGGGCCGACAATTGGCTGTCAATGGAGGCGCGGTTAGTCCGGAACTGCGCAGCCAGACTTTGAGGATTCGGGAGCCGGGCAGCATCATGTGCAATCTTGAGGGGGACGCCCTTGCACAGTACGAGGAAGTCCACCCGGTTGCGCGTGGTCATGAACTGCCGCCGCCCTGCCGGGCCGACCGCATCCAGGTCGACCACCTCCAGGAGCTGCTTCTCGACCAGGAAATCCAGAATGGGATCGTGAACGTATTGCAGGTATTCATCCCAAGTCAGGATTTCCTTTTCCGGAAACCGCAGCAGAAGGAGATTTCCCCTCGGGATATGACGCATCTTCATATAGGTTTCGGCCAACTTCACCGACTGGGTTTGATTACGATCCGCCACCACAACCACCCGCTCCGCCACCGGGGGATGTCGCGGATTCCCCATCTCAGCCCGGACCGATGATCCGACAGTCAACCCCAGGACCAGGATAAAGCTCCACATCCGCATGAGCTTATCAGACACCGCTAATACGGTTCAAAGTTCCCTGGTAGGTTCTGACCGCTTTCACGATCGCGCGAGTCGCCGCATCCAGATAGGCTCCCGTTTTCAACCGGGAGGCAGTCGGAGGATGGGTCACAAATCCCAGTTCAAGCAGAACACCAGGCATATCAAGGTTTCTTAAAACAGCAAAGCGGGCTCGTCTCAATCCTCGGTCCTGACCTTCAAGGGCCGCTAACAACTCGCGCTGCATATAGAACCCCACCAATGTATTCCAGGGATCATTCAGGTTGGCTCGAGCTCGCTCTCGATCCCCTTTGGACAAACTGGAACGGCTCGTACTTGGGGTATTCTGAGGAGTATAGACATAGGTCTCATACCCCTCCACGGAAGCATCGGCTACCGCATTAAAATGGACACTGATGAAAAGATCACCCCTTGCCTTGTTAGCCAGCAGAGTACGGTTCGCCAGCTCAATGTACCGGTCGCCCTCGCGGGTCAGGTAGACCCGGAACCCTTCTTGCTCCAGGGCGCGTTTCAAGCGCAACGATACGGCCAGGGTGAGTTCCTTTTCCTTCAAACCCTGAGACGTGTTTTGTGCCCCCGGGTCTTTTCCCCCGTGTCCCGGGTCAATCACAATCGTCATGAGGGGTGGAGCGGCATCGGCAAAAACCTGTGGAGTCAGCAGGGGCTTCAGCGTCTTGTTCCAGTCCAGGACAGACAAATACCATTTTCCCCGACTTTCTGTTACCGCGAATCCAAGAAAGATCCGTTCCCCATTCAGAAGCAACTCGCGGCTGCGTTTATGAAACACCAGGGACGTCCATTGACTGTAGAGTTCCAACCGTTGCCCTCTTTCCACCCAACGCGTTTTCATCCCGAAGCTCCCTGCAATGGTATCCAGGGCCTCATATCGGGTGCCGTTGACCACAATCTCCCGGGCTATCCCCGGGGTGCAGCCCAACCACAAAGCGATGAAGCAAAAGTGTGCCGATCGGATCACCTTCACCAGATCCACGAGGGGCTACTCTTCGTCGCTATCGTCGGGTTGCTCATCGTCCGGATCCCGGGATTCCAACTCCTCTTGCCGGTTAAATACCAGTTTCCGTTTATTCGCCGGAAGGGGTGAAAGGATCAAGGTCACGTTACGCCCGACCAACTTGGGATCGGCGTCCGGCGTAGCTACCTGCTTGAGCATTTCGATTGCCTGTTTCACCCGCTCAAAACCAAGATCCTTGTGTTGATTTTCCCGGCCGCGGAAGGAAAGGGTCACCTTGACCTTATTCCCGTGATAGAGAAACTCCTCCGCCCGGCGCAGCTTTGTCTCAAAATCGTGGGGGTCGATACTCGTGCGGAATTTGACCTCCTTCAGCTTGGAGGACACCGGCTTGGAATCCTTCTTCTTCTTACTTTCTTCGTAGAGAAACTTTCCGTAGTCCAGGATCCGACACACGGGCGGGCGCGCCGAGGGGGACACTTCAATTAAGTCGAGCCCAGCCTCCTTCGCAATTTTCACGGCATCCCGAGGCGCCATGATTCCATAATTTTTCCCATCGGGTCCGATGACCCGCACCTCGCGCGCGCGTATGCGCTCATTGCGCCGGAGATATTTAGATCCTTGGTTTCTATTGTAGCGGCCGCGGCCGCCTGAGTTATGTCTAGCCATTAACGATTTGAATCAGATTATGCCATAATCCCGTAAACACCAGGTCCGCCTCGTCACTGGACGCGGTCTGTTATCGGCAATGCTTTGAGTTTTCCCAATCGAGTTATCAACGTTTACGGGGTATCAGGAACAGTCGAATCTGGGAGTATCTACCAGAGGAAGCAACCCTTTTTCCGCGAAGTCTCATTACACGGAAAAGCTTTCCCCGCAGCTGCAGCTCGCCTTGGCATTGGGGTTGGAAAACTTGAATCCCCCTCCGACGAGTTTGGCCGAATAGTCCAACACCGTTCCCTTCAGGTAGAGGGCACTCTTCACATCCACCAGTACCGGGATCGCTTTGGAAACAACTACCAGGTCACTCGATTTCGCCGTTTTCGCGTATTTCAGTTTATAGGACAACCCGTTGCATCCCCCTCCGGTTACCGCCACGCGCAGGAACGGACCTTCCTGTTCTCGCTCAAACAGGGATCTGGCTTTGTCGCCAGCCGGCTCCGTCAGACTGATCAGGCGTTCGTCAGCCTGTTTTAAGCCCGCGGTTAAACTGTCCAATGTAGATGGCATTTCAATAACTATACTGCAAACCGATCAAAACTCGAAATTGGAAGCTCGAAATTCGAAACAAACCGAAAGTTTGTAAATCCGAAAATGGAGCCAGGAGTTTATCCCCTCTTCGAATTTCGACATTGGAGTTTCGGATTTTCCTACTCTGCCAGCAGCACCGCATAGTCCACCGCCCGGGCGAAGCTCGTGGTCTGCGCCTTTCCCTTACCGGCCAGGTCGAAGGCCGTTCCATGATCCGGACTGGTGCGCACATGGCGCAAGCCCAGGGTCAGGTTGACCGCCGTTTCAAAGTCTACCGTTTTCAGCGGCCCCAGTCCCTGGTCGTGGTAGAGGGCTACCACCACATCAAATTCTCCGTTCAGATGCCGGAAGAAGACGGTATCTGCGGGCTGGCAGGTGGATAGGCCGGGGAACTCCGGACGCAGCGAGTTGAGTGCAGGGTTGATCACGTCATACTCCTCGCTGCCAAGGATCCCTTCCTCACCGGCGTGAGGGTTGAGCCCGCAGACCCCGATCCGAGGCTGCCGCAAGCCCAACTTCCCCAGAAAGGTTGCCGTATGCCGAATAGTCCGCTCCAGCTCGGGCAAATTGATATACTGCGGAACCTCTCGAAACGGAATATGCCAAGTCACCAAAGCAACTCGCATCCGATCCCCGGCGAAGGCCATGGTTGGCTCGCCCGCCCACCGTTCGGCGAAAAATTCAGTCTGCCCCGGATAGTAAAAACCGGCCTCCTGCATCCATTTTTTGGATACAGGGCAAGTCACCACGGCATCAACCTGACCCGATTCCGCCGCCTGGGCCGCCGCCTCCAGGGCTTGGGCAGCGATGCCCGCCCCCTCCGGCGTCGGATCTCCGGGTCGTGGAACAAAATCAGGATCCCCCACGGGAATCACTTCCGCTCGGGAACTGGGCCGGTTCTGCCGAATCCAGTGATCATAACCAATCAGAACCACATCATCGGCAGGCAGCACGGATTGGTGCTTCAGCCAACTCGACACGATTTCGGGCCCGACCCCGGATGGATCCCCACATGTGATCGCAATTTTGGGCATGGACTTATTGTGAACAGGGAATGGGGAACTGTGAACCGTGAAAATGAAAACCCGCTCCCAATCCACATATCACCACGCATCCCCACAACCTACCGCCTGAACAACTCCATCTGGGGATCCTTGACCATGTCATACACCTTCAGGATCCGCAGCAACTGGAGCAGGTCGCTCTTTGTGTAATTTTGGTTGGGTTCGATGGACCGCAGGATGTTTTCCAATACGGTTCGAAAGGTGATAATGGCATCGACCCCCAGACTTTTGAGCAGAGCGATGCTCTCCTGGCGCTGCACCTCATTCGAGGGCAGGCTGGGCACAATCAGGATTTTCGTAAAGGGATCGATATCCTCGATGAGACTCTCCTCGTAGGAAAAGTACGATTCCGCCTTATCCAAAACGTCCTTCTTCAAAAAGTTAAAAATCTGCGTGCTGCTTTTGAGCATGGTGGGGGTAAACCGTGCGGTGTGCCATCCCTTGACCACGACGATGGCCCGCCGGATGTGCTGAATGTCACTGGCAAATAGCTGAAACCCTGGCGCTTCCTCCACCTCCGACGGCTTCGGGTTGATGACCACCAGGTCGATCTCTTCGTCCGACCGTTTTTTCCGGCTGTGGACCTGATACTTCCGCAACTGCCGGACGAGGAAACCGTTCAGTTCAAAGTATTCTCTGACAATGTTTTCGTCAAAACCAGCCATAGGCTACGCAGATTCCGGGACCGGGGGCATGACCGAACCCCATAGCGTTTGTATTAGATTTTCGGGTACACTGTCAAGAGTAAGAGCCTGGCCGATCTCCTGCATACCGATCAGCCGGAGTTTGCCAAACTTAACCTTCTTATCTTTCATCATGACCTGTATCAACGCCTCCTGGGACATAGGTTCAGCCAGGCGGACGGGAAGGTCATACTTCTCCAAGACCGCCATGACGCGGCCCACCCACACCTCCGACATACCGTTGAGCGAAACCGACAACCGGGTAGCCAGGATGAGCCCGATACTGACCGCCTCACCATGCAGGTATTGTCCATACCCGGCCAGATTTTCAATCGCATGCCCAAAGGTATGGCCCAGGTTAAGTAAAGCACGGCCACCCTTGTCGGCCGATTCGCGCTCATCCGCTTGAACGATGTCAGCCTTTATCTGGCAACACCGCACCACAATCTCCGCCAAGCGGGAACACGCTACTGTAAGCGGGGGTTCCGCTTCGAGTCTCAGGAAGAGATCCCGGTCGGCGAGCATTCCGTATTTAATGACCTCTGCCATCCCGGCCGAGAACTCCCTCGGTGGCAGAGTCTTCAGGGTATCCAGGTCCATGATCACAGCACTGGGTTGATAGAAGGCTCCAGCCAGGTTTTTCCCCGCTTTCAAATTGATCCCGGTCTTTCCACCGACCGAACTATCCACCATGGACAAGAGGGTCGTCGGAACCATGACCAGTTCGATACCTCGTAGAAAAGTGGCGGCGGCAAATCCGGCCAGGTCTCCAATTACCCCACCGCCAAATGCGACCAGGCCACCGGTCCGGTCAATTCCAGAATCCACCAGGAAGTCATAGACCGTTTCCAGGTGCTGCACCGATTTCGTCGGTTCACCGGGGTCAAGGACCAATACCGGCAAGTCGGCAAACGCGCTGCGCATGAAGTCGGCCTGGGCCTCGGCGACATGGGAATCCGTCACCACGGCAAAAGGCCTCCCGGCTTCAGCCTGGGCCCCCAGCCATTGACACAACGAGGGCCCTAATTGGCGCCCGGTGTAAATGGGGTAACTGCGTTGGCCGAGGTCGACGGTGAGGGGGGTAAGGTGGTCCATGAAGGGCAGAGCAATTTTAAGATCCAAAAATTGCTTCGATATAACCGTCCACCGTAAACGGCTGCAAATCTTCTTTCTGCTCTCCCAGCCCCACATAATAGATGGGAATACCTAACTCCCGATAAATCCCGACAAGGGCGCCGCCACGGCTCGTTCCATCCAGCTTGGTAATAACCAACCCGGTCAGACCAACCTGCTCATGAAACTTGCGCGCCTGTTCGATCGAGTTCGACCCCAGACTCCCATCCAATACCAGCCACTTGTGATGGGGGGCGCTCGCATCATGCTTCTGTAGCACGCGCCCGATCTTCTTGAGCTCGTCCATCAGGTTCGACTTGGTGTGTAACCGGCCGGCCGTGTCCAGAATGAGAACGTCCCTGTTTCTGGATTTCGCCGCCGCGTAACTATCAAATGCGACCGCAGCACTATCCGCCCCGTGCTGACTCGCGACCAACTCGAGGCCAAGGCGATCCGCCCAGGATTTAATCTGCTCGTTGGCCGCCGCCCGAAAAGTATCGCCAGCCCCCAGGATCACCCCCTTCCCGTCCTCATGGAAGCGCCACCCCAGTTTGGCCGCGGTGGTGGTTTTACCCGCTCCATTTATTCCCAGCAAGACGATCACATCGGGCGTCGGGCGGGCATCAGCACCCGGAAACTGCGAGGGTTCTGGCTGCGCGCCCGTTAACACCTCTCGCAGGACCGCAGCCCCCAGTTCGAGGGCAGCCTTTCCCCGCAGGTGCTTGTTGGTTTTGAGGCCCTCGTGAATGCGCTCAATGATGTCGGAGGTGGTTTCCACCCCGAAGTCGGCCCCATACAGGGCTTCCTCCAAGTCATCAATCGAATCCGCATCCAGGCGCTTGGCTCCAAACAACTTATTCGCAGCCGCCTGAAAGGTGGGAGTCTGCCGGCGAAACTCTTCCCGGAATTTCTGGAAAAAGGACTTCATGCTCCCCCCAAGATTAATCGATAGCCTGCCGGAGGGGCCGGTTTAAATTTCCCTTCATCTTGTCCAGGATCCCATTAATGAACCGCTTGGAGTCCAGATTGGATAAAATCTTGGACAACTCGATGCCTTCATCAATAGACACAATGGGCGGGATATCCATGCGGAACAGCATCTCGTAAATGGCCAGGCGAAGAATGGACAGGTCTACCTTGGCAATTCGATCAAACTTCCAGTTGGTCGCATATTTTTGAATCTCTTCATCAATCGTGGACAGTTCCTCAATCACCCCAAAGACCAGCTCTTCCGCGAATTGATAATATTCCCGCGGTTGTTCCTGGTTCGAAAAGAAAGTGGCAATGCCGTCCGCCAGAACTTCGGGCGGGTTGAACTCATAGCTGTAGAGAAACTGGACCGTGGCCAGCCGGTTCTCTCTGCGCTGGGATTTTTTACTTTGGCTCATTAAAACTTAAAGAGGTTTATAGCGGGCGATTTCGAGGGCCGCTTTCGCAAAGTGGTATCCTTTGTCATTATCCCCCAGGGTTCGGTCGTAGGCCTGCTGCTCCGTTTCGGTGACAAGAATACCGTTCAGCACAGGAACCCTATGTTTTAAGGAAACTTCGGTGATCCCCCACCCGGTCGTAATTGCAATGTGCTCGTGGTGTCGGGTGTCGCCGGCAACCACAACACCCAGGGCCACAATAGCCTGGAACTCCCCGGTCAAGGCCTGCTCTTGCGCAGCAAAGGGAAGCTCCCAGGATCCGGGCACCCGGGACGTGATGACCTTGGCCCCGACGGACTCCAGGCAGGCAACCACGCGCCCCATGAGAGCATTCACCATCTCCTCATTAAAACGGGCTGCGACGATACCAACGGTGAGGCCGTTGCCATCGGGAAGGTCGCCACTGGGTATTGCTTTACTCATAAAATCAGCAAGAACAAGGTGGCGTGAGGTTCAGGGCAGGGTCAAGCCGTAAGCCGTAGAGACTGACATCTGAACCCGGACACACGCATCCCGCACCTCCCCGGTATTCTGTCTCCTAATTGATATCCCCCAGGTAACTGGAAGGTGGAACAAAGGTCCCATTCCGGAAATAGGTCAGGATGGCCGTTGGGTAAAAACTGACGTCGCGGATACGATCCAGCGGAAGCCAGGCCCAGCCAATTTGCTTTTTGTCGGTTTCATAGCCGCCGCCCAAGGCATGGGGATGGAGTAATTCACAGGAGAAAACGGCCTCCAGTTGATGAAACCGGCTGTGAATATAAGCAAACCCATGGTTTTTCCCGATATATTCCCGAATATAGAGAAAGTCCTTAACCGCCACCGGGGTACCCAATTCTTCCAGGCATTCCCGCTGCACGGCTTCTTCCAGGGTCTCACCGGCCCGCTGTCCGCCTCCCGGTAGAATATAAAAGACGCCACGGTCATCTCGCATCTTAATGGTGAGGAGCTTTCTCTCTTTCAGGATGAGGGCGCGGGCAGCTGTGCGGACTGGTTTCATGGGCAGGGTATACAAAGAGCGATCCATTCCACCCCTGCAATGGTGGAAAATTCCTGCTCACTTGAATCTGACTGGTTTCAATGTCACCCTCTACTCAGATGAATGTTTGGCAAGAGCGATACGATCAAGACGAAACACCATGGGAAAAGGATGGGCCCGCCCCGCCCCTCCGGGCATTCCTTCTGTCCAATCGTGTCCACGGCAAGGTCCTCGTGCCCGGATGTGGAATTGGTCACGACGTTCGATTGCTGGCCGCGCAGGGAGCCTCGGTCCTCGGCCTCGACCTGGCCCCTTCGGCGGTGGAACGGGCCAATCATTTTCCAAAGGTGGCCCAAGAGCGCTTTGAACTCGGAGATTTTCTGAACCTCCCGACACCCCTGGAAGGCCAATTCGACTGGGTGTATGAAAACACCTGCTTCTGCGCGATTCATCCAACGGAACGTGAAGCCTATGCGATCCATGCTGCCCGGGCCTTGAAGCCCGGGGGTCACTTATTCGGAGTGTTCTACCTGGACACCGGGAACCCACCCGGAGAAGGGCCTCCCTTCTGTTCGACCTCAGAGGAAATCGATCGGCAATTTTCTGCCTGGTTCGAACCGATTCAGCAATGGACGCCCATGGTCGGATTTCAAGGCCGCGTCCCGAAGGAAGAGTTTCGTGTGTTCCGCAAGCGTCCCGACTCCTTCAAGGAGAACTGAGCCACCTACTTGACTCGGGATTGAATCAGGGCTTCTCGGCCCGGGCCTTCGATGTTGGAAAGCTCTGCGGAAAAGGAGCCAACCACCACGGCACTCTTCATCTTGATCGGCACATGCGGAGCCGCTTTGTTGAACCAGATTTGAATCGTGGCATCATCACTCTTTTCAAAAACTCCACCCAGGTCCTTGGTATCCGGTTCCACCAGGTAACAGTCAAAGGTGCCCAGCCTTGTTTTTATCCGTTCCTCCTTTTCAATATCGATATCAACCTGAACCGTTTTCCAGCCATCGGTGGCAAACAGGCGGATCTGCTCCCCGAGTTCCAGCTTCTGGGCGCGGTAGGCAAAAGTAATACTGAGCGGGTCTAACGCACTTTCGGGGAAGGTGGCAAAGCCCGGTCGAGGAAGACCCCAATCCGTGCGCAAGGCGCGCTGGGTTTCCCAGTTGAAGACGACCTTGGAGTCACTGGTTTCATTGCCTTCTGTCCGCTTACGATAGTGTAGGGTCCGGGTGAAATCCTCATTCACAAAGCTCTCATGCAAATCCTTTACCTTGTAGAGCGCATTCACAAAACCATGGGTCTGCGTAAACATGCTGATGTGGTAGGCAGGCTCTCCATCAACGGTCTTCGGAGTCTTCATCTCAATCTGAGAATTCGCCACATGAAACACTCCCCAGGTGATGCGATAGCTCAGCGTTTCTCCGATAGGCACGCTGATTCCCCCGAGTTCCCCATCGTAGGACTCGATCTCAGGCAACGGCCACGCCTCCGGGCGGTTCTCATTGCTCCAGCCCTCGGTATCCTGGCCATAGGATAGCCCGACAGCACCAATGGCCAGGAAGAGCCAACGGAGGTTCGACACGACAGGAATAGATCGGAGGGCCGTCACTGGGTTCATAGACGGCTTATCGGCGAATTTGTTCAATTCCTAACCGGTAGGGGTTCCAGATCCCAGATGTCCGTCGCATACTCCATGATGGTGCGGTCTGAAGAGAACTTGCCTACCCTAGCGGTGTTGTAAATAGCCATTTCCGCCCATTTTTCAGGATCCTTATAGGCGGCATCCACCGCCTTTTGGCTATCGCAATAGCTCTGGTAATCCGCCAGCACGAAGAAGGGATCGCCCCCGTCCAGCAAACTGTGATACATGGCATGAAAGGCATTGTGCTCACCCGGAGTGAAGAAATCACTCCCGATCCAATCCAGGGCCATGCGGAGTTTCTCGTTCTGGTGATAGATGTCCCATGGGTTGTAGCCCGCTTCTCGGAGGGCCTCTACCTCTTCCACCTTCAGACCGAAAATAAAGATATTGTCATCGCCAACTTCTTCCCGGATTTCCACATTAGCCCCGTCCAGCGTCCCGATGGTAAGGGCTCCGTTGAGAGCAAGCTTCATGTTGCCGGTTCCTGAGGCTTCCTTACCTGCAGTCGAGATCTGTTCGGACACATCGGCGGCCGGAATGATCATCTCAGCGAGGGACACGCTGTAGTTCTCCGGGAAAACGACCTTGATCTTATCCTGAACCCGCGGGTCGTTGTTGATGCGCTCGCCGACCAGATTGATGGCCCGAATTATGTTTTTCGCGAGGCCGTAACCCGGTGCAGCCTTAGCTGCAAAGAGGAAGACTCGTGGATGGAAATCCATGTCCGGATTTTGCAGAAGCTCCCGGTAGAGGGTGATGATGTGCAGCAGGTTGAGGTGTTGGCGCTTATACTCGTGCAACCGCTTAATTTGCACGTCGAGGATAGCGTCTGGATCCAGCTTCAAGCCAGTCTGAGCCTGGAGGTGATTCATCAGTCGAACCTTATTGGCCCGTTTGACCGCCATGAACGCCTCCTGGAAATCCTGCTTTCTGGCAAATTTCTCGAGCGCCTGGAGCTTGCCCAGGTCGCAGACCCATTCCTTGCCGATCCGCTCGCTAATCAGTTCGGTCAGGTCGGGGTTACAGGCCAACAGCCAGCGGCGCGGGGTAATCCCATTGGTCTTGTTTTGAAGCTTCGTTGGGTAGAGCTGGTGAAAATCTTTAAACAGATGTCGCTTCAATAGCTCAGTATGGAGAGCGGCCACACCGTTCACCGTATGGCTGGCCACCACACTGAGATAGGCCATGCGAATCATCCGGGGATGGCCCTCTTCAATAAGGGAAAGTCGGGCCTTCATGGCATCATCCCCCGGCCACATTTTATCCACTTCGTTGTAGAGGAAGCGGTGATTGATTTCGTAAATGATCTGCAGGTGCCGCGGAAGGATCCGCTCAAACAACGGAACACTCCATTTTTCCAGGGCTTCCGGTAACAGCGTGTGGTTGGTGTAGGAGAAAGTCCGGCGCACCACATCCCATGCTTTATCCCAATCCAATTCCTCGACATCCAGCAATTGGCGCATGAGTTCGGCCACGGCCACAGCCGGGTGCGTATCATTCAGCTGGATCGCCACCAGTTCCGGAAATTGATCCCAGGCGCCTCCATTTCTGGCTTTATAGCGCCGAATGATGTCCTGCAACGAACACGTTACGAAAAAATACTGCTGGATCAGGCGCAGTTCTTTTCCGCTTTCTGAGGAATCATTCGGGTAGAGGACTTTGGAAATCGTTTCACTGATGGCTTTGTCGCGCACCGCTTCGACGTATCCACCCTTGTTGAACACATCCAGATCGAATTCCTGAGAGGCCTTGGCTTCCCACAGGCGCAGGAAATTGACGGTGTTGCCCCCGTATCCAACGATGGGAATATCGAAGGGCAGCCCCTCCATCTCTTTGGTGTCGACCCACACATCGCGGAAATTGCCATCTTCGTCAAATTGCTTCTCTACCCGACCATACAACACCACTTTCTGGCGGTATTCCGGTCGACAGATTTGCCAGGGGGTGCCATCCTCCCGCCAGGGGTCCGGACGCTCCATTTGCCGGCCATGGGAAAACTCCTGCCGGAACAAGCCGAACTCATAATTAATACCGTAACCAATAGCCGGCAGCTCCAAGGTGGCCAGGGAGTCCAGAAAGCAGGCCGCCAGGCGACCCAGGCCGCCGTTGCCCAATCCCATATCCGCTTCTACCTCAGCCAACTCATGAATATCAAAACCCAGCTCCTGAAGCGCAGCCTCGGCTTCCTCCATCAATTCCATATTGAAGAGGTTGTTCACCATGAGCCGGCCCATCAGATATTCCAGGCTGAGATAGTATACCCGCCGGGTATTCTCCCTGTGGTGAAACTCCTGGGTTTTCATGAAGCGGTCCAGGACCCGGTCCCGCAGCGCATACACGGTGCACAGCCACCAGTCCCGATGACGGGCCGTGGCCGTATCCCGGGCCAGGGTGAATTTCAGGTGATTGAGCACTGACTGCTTGAAGCCTTCAGTCGAATGGAGCTTGTTAAAGTTAAACCCGGGCTGGGTCTCAGTGGAGGCCGCTTGCTTCGTTTGGGTAGCGGTCGATTTTTTCGCCGTAGTCTGTTTCTTGGCGGTACTTTTCTTTGCAGGTTTTGAAGCCATGGTATGAAAGGGATGATGAGATAAAGCGCCCATCTTGAGGGGATGCCAGTTTCGAGAAAAGCATATTTCAGTTACAATCTGGAAAGTTTCTGCCCGACATCTGGGCGGGTTATTTGCCAAACCGCCGGTCGAGCTCACCTCGCGAAAACTCGACAAAGGTCGCACGCCCATTGGGATCCGTTAAGGGCTCACGGCAGGCTAAGAGACGTTCCGCGATCTCCATGAATCGGCTGGCTGACCCCTGCGGGGACAGATCCCTGTCTTTGCGCTGACCCTTGACGGCCAGACGGGCGAGAGCTTCATGGGCAAGCTCGGGTTGCTCCTCGTTCAGGTTCAGTCCGCGCTGCCGGATTTGCCCAATCAGGTCTCGAAGAAAGGACTCGGCCTCACCCGGATCCAGCCAGGGCGGCAGGGCCGTCACCCGGTGAAACTGGCGGCCGAATGGCTCAATGGAAAATCCATTGGCATTCAGGAAATCGAGGTTCTCCGTGAGGGCGGCATCGTCCCGTGGGTCCAGCTCCAGTGCAACGGGAATGAGCAGGGATTGGCTGGCCGGAATTTCGGCAAGGAATTGGGACCGAATGCTCTCGTACCGAATACGGGCTTCAGCCGCCAGGGGGTCCATGAGGATTAAGCCACTCCCGGTTTCAAAAAGTACGAGCCCGTGCACCATCTTACCCAGGAAGCGCCAGTTGATCGCCCGAACTCCTATCGGAGGGGGATGCACCGGTTCCACCGCCGGTGTGGGGACAGAACGATCTGGAACCCGGGACGAAGGAACCGAATCCGCAATCTCCTTGGAGACGATCTCCCGGGGCAGAGCTGGAGAACCCGCCTCCGGGGCAGGTGAACCGGAGGATCGAAGTGATTGTGGTCGATCCGGAGGAAGCACCGGTTCGGGGATTGGCAAATCAACGGTTTCGGACACAGACGGGGCTATTCCATGAGAGGCCTCCATCTCGGTACGGAGCCGGTCCAGGATGGTGGTCATGATAAAGTTTCGGACGCGCCCTTCATCCCGGAATCGGATCTCTCGCTTTGCCGGATGCACATTTACATCGATCGCCGCCGGGTCGATTTCCAGAAAGAGAAAAACGACGGGATAACGCCCCTTCGGAATTGAGGTATGGTAGGCTTCAATCGCAGCATAACTCAGAGTACGGCTCTCTACCGGACGGCGGTTCACTAAGGTGACGATTTCATTCCGGGTGGATCGGGAGTAGCCGGGGCTCCCCATCATGCCCTGAACCTTCATCCCGTCGCCATCTGCCTCCAGGGGAATCAAGTGATCCACCAGGGCATTTCCCCATATTTCGTGTAAGCGCTCTTTCAGGGTATCACAGGAGGCTGTACTGAAGACTTCACGGCTGTTTTCGACCAGTCGAAAGGCACATTGTGGGTGAGCTACGGCCAACAGACGGACGAAATGGACGATGTGCGCCGATTCCGTGGCATCGGTCTTCAAAAATTTCCTTCGCACCGGCACCGAATTAAAAAGCTGCTCCACCTCGATCCGGGTCCCCTCAGGCATGCCACACGCTTTTTGGTAAAGGAGTTTACCACCGTTCAGGCGAACCTCGGTCCCCTCCCCGCTTCCGGCCACGCGGGTCCGCAAGGTAAATTGAGACACACTTGCGATCGAGGGCAGCGCCTCTCCCCGAAACCCGAAGCTGATCACATGCTGCAAATCATCGGCCTTTCTGATCTTGCTGGTCGCGTGCCGCTCCAAGGCGAGCAAGGCCTCATCCGGTGCCATGCCCGATCCATTATCTTCTACCCGGATGTAACGCTTTCCCCCATTCCGAAATTCGACCTCAATCCGGGTAGCTCCGGAATCCAGGCTGTTTTCGACCAGTTCTTTGACCACGGCCACGGGTCGCTCAATGACCTCTCCGGCCGCTATCTGGTTTGCCACTTGATCTGGTAGAATACGGATTCGACCCATGAAGCCTACTGTTCAAAGGCGTCCCCCCTTTTTCCGCAACACCTATCCCCTGCCCGGCAAAAGAAAAAGCCCGCCAACAGCGCTGGCGGGCTTTGGGAAGAGGTGAATTTGCCAGACGATTATGGATCTATGTCGATCACATAGTAGTAGCGGGAATCGATCGGCCGAATGAGTTTTCCTTCAACCAGATCGCCATCATCCATATCTTCATCCATTTTCCGGATCTGGTCCAGATCCACAGTAAAACCAGCTACCCCGACGCCAAAAAAGTCGACACCGGAGCCGGTTGCGTACTCAGTATCGAAGTCATACAATCCCCCCAGCGGCGAAGCCGTGGTGAAATCCGATAGCTTGATGTATTCCTGCATCCCTGCAGAAATGCTCGCAGAATTAGGATCTCCAAAGGAATTGTCAGTAAAGGGATCCGCACCGGTTTCGAGCATGTACATTTCCGCGCCACTGGCGAAGGTCCGCACATCCTGATAAAACCGGGAGTTTTGTGAGGCCATTCGGACTTGCCTAAACGCGGGCAGGCCGAGCGACGCCAGGATCCCTATAATCACGACAACGATCATGATCTCCACCAGGGTGAACCCGGAGGAGCGATGGGTTGGCCTTATAATATTCATGCTTTTGGGTATAATTGGGTATAATACGAGACATAGGTATAATAATATAAGATCATGACCCTAGGGGATTTCCCGAGATTTTGCACGAACCAACCTCCATCATTCGGTAAAAGGAGTTTAAAAATCTCCTCGCCTGCCTAACTTTTTAACAACTTTTAGGGACTTTACCCTAGGCAATCGTACCCTGACCTAATCTATTCCTGGATGACCAGGTAATAGTCAGTAGAGCCAACCTTTCGCAAATTACCAGTGCTCAACGAACCATCATCCTGCTTTTCATCCATGAGGGTGATCTGGTTGTCGTCCACCGTGTAATTCGTGACGCCCACCCCGAAAAAAGCGCCGCTATTTGTAGAAAACAAATACTGCCCGCCAATCGGAGGGGTCGTTGTAAAGTCCGTCAACTTGATGTACTCCTGCATCTGGGCACTGAGCGTGGCGGCTCCAGGATCCCCAAAATCACCATCCGTAAAAGGATCGGCCCCAAACTCCAGCATATAGGTATCTGCCGCGGCGGCAAAGACCCGAAAATCCTGGTAGAGCCTGGCATTTTGCGATCCCATTCTCACCTGCTGGAAGGCCGGCAGTCCGAGCGATGCCAGGATCCCGATAATCACCACAACGATCATAATTTCAACGAGTGTGAAACCGGTATTAGTCTTTAGTGGCTGTGCCATGCCGGGCGAGTGAGGGAGAATCAACTATTTTGCGAGAGAGAGCCTTTTATCTAGGATACCGCTCCCCACGAAGACAACGCAAAAATAGGGTAAAGACCCGATGCAATGTGCGCCACACCTTTAGTGAATATCGGGATTGCGTTATCATCAAAAAGCCGCAGAGAAGTTGCAATCCCACGACGATCACCCGTAATGGCTGGATGGCAAATCGACTGGCATCTGAATCCAGCTTATATCTCCAACAGCACGCAGGGAATCCGGTGAATTGGTATCCGTGGGGACCCGAAGCCATGGAGGCGGCAAAATCCGAGAACAAACCGCTTCTGGTCTCCATAGGATATAGTGCCTGCCATTGGTGCCACGTCATGGCACACGAATCGTTTGAGGACAGCTACATCGCAGGCCTGATGAACGACCACTTTATCAATGTCAAAGTGGATCGCGAAGAGCGGCCGGATGTGGACCAGGTCTACATGGAAGCCGTCCAAATGATTTCTCAGCATGGGGGTTGGCCCCTTCATGTGTTCTGTCTGCCGGATGGCCGCCCGTTCTTTGGTGGCACTTATTTCCCCCCGATCGACCGCGGCCAGGGGATCATCCCGTGGCCTCAATTGCTGCTCCGCGTGGCGGATCACTTTCAAAACCATCGGCAGGAGCTCGAGGAAAATGCGGACTCTATCGTAAAAAACATGACCCATGCTAACCAGGCCATTGCCGAGGATGGGGCAGATCTTGGCTGGCAACCCGTCCTTCTCATTCAGGCGGCAATCAGTATCTGCGAGACCCATGATGATACGTTTGGAGGTTTCGGGGGAGCCCCCAAGTTTCCTCCTGCTATGGCCCTGGACTTTCTCCTCGCCATCCGGTCCACTCAGGCCAGTGAACAAGCCAATGGTTTAGACCGGCGAATTGACTCCGTTGTCCCCAAAACCCTGATCTCTATGGCAACGGGGGGGCTCTATGATCAGATCGGCCACGGATTTGCTCGCTATAGCGTGGATGAGCGTTGGGAAATTCCGCACTTCGAGAAAATGCTCTACGATAACGGGCTCCTCATTTCCGTCTACCTCAAGGCCTACCAACGCTATCGCCTGCCGCTCTTTCGGCAGATCGTCGAAGAAACCATAAACTGGCTAAACCGGGAGATGCGATCACCTGATGGCCCCTTCTTCGCCTCACAGGACGCCGACAGCGAGGGAGTAGAGGGCAAGTATTATGTCTGGACACCTGACCAGGTGCGGGAAGCGCTGGCTGCTTTCCCCGAAGACCAGGTGAGTACCTTTCTGGACATCCACGCTATAACCGATAAGGGCAACTTTGAAGACGGGTTATCTCACCCACAGTTTGACCCCGATCGACTTGAACACCGCGAAACTTACACCGATCTACGACATGCGCTATACAAGGTTCGCCGCGAACGGGTACGACCAGGCACAGATAGGAAACATCCGGTGGGCTGGAACAGCTTGGTCATTTCCGCCCTGGCCGAAGCAGGCTTTTACTGGAACCGTACCGATTGGTTTGACCATGCCCGGCAGGCCGCTGACTGGATCTGGGCCCGGAGCCAGGACAAGCCCTTTGAGCTGACCTCCGTCTACTATGAGCAGGGCATTGCCAAATCGGAAGGCTTCCTTACCGATTACGCGTATCACCTGGAAGCCCTCCTTGCCCTGGCGTCAAAGGCAGACTGGAGGGAAGTCGGGCTGGGTGACCACTATCTCAAACGAGCTATCCAGGTAGCAGGTCGAATGATCGAAAAGTTCAAGGATCCCCATATGGCCGGGTACTATTTTTCCAGCGAAACGGCAGATACACCCGCAGCTCGAAAAAAGGACTGGTTCGACAACGCGGTGCCCGCCGGAAACTCTTCCATCCTTCACGGGTTTTCCCAACTCTATGCCATTACCGGTGATCCAAAATACCGGCAAGAGGTCGCCACCCTGCAGCCCGCCTACCCCGTTTACGCGGCCCGGATTCCTTCTGGAGTGAGCTACGGGCTAAGCGCATTGACCCAGGACGTCATGGGGATGGCCACCATCAAGGTCAAAGGGCCCGCTAACCTCGACGCTCTCCAGGACGCCCTCAGCCAAAAACGGTGGCGCAAAACCTTCATCCAGTTTGCCACCAACGCCGACCAACCTGAAGGCTATCAACTCTGTGTCGGCACCCAATGCCTCGAACCCGTAGCCGACCCCATGCAGCTACTGGAGTTGATTTAAAGCCCGTCACGGTAGGGGCTTCGCTCGTCACAAACCCTGAGCCTCCCGGTCTGAGCCAGTCGAACGAAGTCAAAGGGCGGAGGCCCATTCTAATCTCAAAGCCTTCGGAGTTCGATTCGATCCCGGACGTAGCAAGGCTGTACCCGCTATGGGATTAAATCTACGCGCCCTTCTGTTAAAGACTCCTCACAACAACCGCCCCCAATACTGATCAAACACCGCCGCCAAGTCCCCCGGCATGGCTCCAGGTTGAAGGTAGGCATACATCAGGCGGATGGCTCGGATGTCGAGGGAAGATAAGCGGTTGGGAGGCTCCCCTCCGATTCCCCCGGGAGGGATTTCAAAGAAGATGCTTTGAATAGGCAGAGAGGTTTCCCCCCCGAGCCCGATCGATGCCAATGTGAGCTTTAGGGCCTGGCGCTGCATCGCTTCATCACTCTGCGCCAGCCGAGAATCGATAAAAATAAAGACCCGCTGCAGCGTCCCGCTTTCATCATAAACGGGGTGCACCATGTTCAATCGGGCAAATTTAGCCGGGAGCTCATTCTCCATCAGGACCCTCGGAAGATCCGAAAATTTGAGATAGCGCACGGTGATATCAGCCGTGTCCACATCGGGCCCCAACCGTCGGATCCGGAATCCCACCGGGCGTAAGGGACGCTCCAATTGACTAAGAGCCGTGTCAAAAGCCAGGTTTTGGCGGTCATTTCCCTCCACCACGGAGAAAGTGGGCTGCCGATCCCACCGCAAAGCAGTTTGACCGTTGTTGATCAATTTCTTCCGAAAGATTATCTCTTCTACAAAGCCCAATTCCTCATCCTCCGTTAAGGCATGGGCTTGTGGCATAGCAAAGGTGAAGCCCAGCAGCAAGGCTGGTGCCACATAGGCCCAAGGCATCCGCACCCCAATCTTGGATAAATTAGAGAGCGTTAACGCTGGGCCAGTTAAGTTTCTGAAAGTTTTTGACCTCAATCAGTAATCAGATCGACCATGATCTTCTAAGGTGAATACCCGAGTAAGTTAATAAAAAGTAAAACATTCCCCCGACCAACCTCCAAGCGAAGAAACAAACCGGTAAGCAAATTGATGCAAACAAATTGCTTAATTTCGTTAGGAATTTAACAAAACTACCTCACATTCCCAAGGAGCGCCTCCAGTGATTAAGCTCCTTTTTGACAGGGCGAAAGCCTGCCATACCCGTGCCTTGGCGTTCTGCCATGGCACGAGTCACTTCAAAAACCTTCCGCCAATCCGGGTTTATCATGGCCGGATGAACCGCAGCCACCGCCGCATCCTCCAGGTCCGGAATAAAACACCCCTGATCCTCGGCTAAACCGACAAGGGTTCCAACAACATGGTGGGCCTCACGAAATGGAACACCTTCCATTACTAGCCAATCCGCCAAGTCGGTCGCCAACAGGTGGGGATCCCCCACGGCTTTCGCGCAGGCGACTGCATTGATTCCGATACCGGGGATCATCTCACTCAATACAGCAAGACAAAGTTCCAGTTGATCACAGCTGTCAAAGACCGGCGGTTTATCCTCCTGCAGGTCTCGGTTATAGGTCAACGGAAGGCCCTTTACCATGACTTCAAGGGCGTGATGATTGCCAATGACCCGTCCACTCTTCCCCCGAATCAACTCCAGAGCATCCGGGTTTTTCTTTTGAGGCATCAGGGAAGAACCTGTAGTAAAGGTGTCTGGAAGGGTGATAAACTCGAACTCCCTGCTACACCAAAGAATCAAATCTTCTGCAAACCGCGAAAGGTGCAAGGCAAGCATCGAGCTGGCTCCAGTAAATCCGAGATAAAGGTCCCGGTCCGCCACCGTATCCATGGAATTTCGCGTTACCCGAGGCCGTCCCCGGGAATCTACAAAGCCTAACAACTCCGCTACCCGCTCCCGATTCAGCGGAAGGGTACTCCCACCCAGAGCCCCCGCCCCAAGTGGGCACACATTCGCCTGATCCGCGATTGCCTGAAACCGACTCTTATCCCGCTCCAGCATCTCAACATAAGCCAGGAGATGGTGAGCAATGGGAACGGGCTGAGCCCGTTGTAAATGGGTATAACCGGGGATCACGCATTTCATATCCTGACCGGTTTGGGCCAGCTCTACCAGGGCACTTTGCACATCGATCAGTGCATTGGTCAGAGAAGCACAGGCACGCTTGAAGAACAATCGCATGTCGGTCGCCACCTGATCATTTCGACTCCGACCGGTGTGAAGCTTGGCGGCGGCGGGAGCCAGGGCCGTTAAGGCCAGTTCAATGTTCATATGGACATCTTCCAATTCAGGCTTCCAATCAAACTCACCTTTTGTGATCGCCGACTCCACCTGCTTCAATCCGCGCAAAATCTCTTTCAACTCTCCGGCTTTCAACAGGCCCACTTCCTTCAACATCTTGGCATGTGCCCGGCTGCCCTCGATATCGTACAAGGCCAGTCGCGAATCGAAAGACACCGATTCACTGAAAGTTGCCATCAGGGCAGAGGGTCCCTCTTTAAAACGACCGCCCCAGGTGGCCTGCTTTTGTTGCTTTGCCATAAACGGGATGTTGTGAAGGCTTGGCCCTCGAGGGCAACGGTTTTTATCCGCTACACTCTGCTGAACCGGTACCGGCTCGTTTACTCCGCAGAGGTGGAACCCAGCTCCCGGCTCACATTCTCAATAAGATCGGCGAAAACGGAAAAGTTCAATTTCAGGTTTTCCATGGTCTGCCCATGGTCGAGAATCAGGTAGCGGGATACCCCCAGTTGGCCATCCCGGCCGATCCATACCGACACCGGAGCCATGTTGACATTTAACCGGTTGACCAGTTCCAGGTCGACCCTCCCCTCGACCCGGAAAAGGGCGAGCAACTGCATTCCCTTGCAGGGGCTAGGATCACAGGCCGTCCCATAGGCAAAATACTGGACTCCTCCTGGGGATGACATCTGGATGTAGGGAACATCGCTGTCATTAAACCCACTTTCTTTGAGCTCGTGGCCCACCCCCTCCGACAGTTGTAGCAGCAGCTCCAAATCCACGGATCGAACCAGCGGGGAGAGTTCCTCTGTCTCCCCCTGTAACACCAGGCAAGTAAGGAGGAAGAGTATACTTACCGAAGATTTCCACTGCATAGCCCGATGCTACGGATGGGCCTGCGGTTCGAACAAGCAGTTTATTCAGCTCATTTTAGATTTGTTATTCTCCAACCGGGCAGTAGACTGGTTCTTGCCTGTTGACCGATCAAAGACCTACCCCAGACCCCCACGAAATTAAGTCCGGCGACCAAGTTTGGATTCACTCTGTTTGGTGCCCTGTTGGTGACTTGCCTAGCCCTCCTTAGCGGGATGGGAAGTTATACCTTTTTCTACGGGGAAGGCCTCTCCTATTTCAGCAAGGATCCGGCAGCCTGCAAAAACTGCCACATCATGAATCCACAATTTGATTCCTGGCAGAAGGCGAGTCATCACACTGTAGCCACCTGTGTGGATTGTCACCTCCCTCACGATTTCCTCGGGAAGTTCTATGCCAAGGCCGAAAACGGCTACCTCCACTCCAAGGGGTTTACCTTCCAGGACTTTCCCGAGCCCATTTTCATTCGGGAATCCGGGAAAAAGATCCTTCAGGATAATTGTCTGTTTTGCCACGGAGATCTGGTCCACGGCATGTCGAACGCGATCATCCCCGAGATGGAAACGCTCTCCTGCATCCATTGCCACCGGTCCGTTGGTCACGGAGAACCCGTGGGCATGGGAAAATACGAACCCGTTCCCCCTAACCTTTTAGCTGATACCCCATGAAACCACCAAAACCCTTCGTCATCTATTCCTTGTTGTTTGTCTTCTTTGCCAGCTGCGGCGCCCTGATAATCGCCCTTGCCTTGAATATTGCTGAACGCAAAAGCGAGGCCCAGAATCGCTACATCCGCCTGGTCGAAGTAACCGAAGACGATACCGATCCCGAAAAGTGGGGCATCAATTGGCCCAAGCAGTACGACAGCTACCTCCTTACCGCCGAATCCACCCGCACCCGCTTCGGGGGCCACGGCGGAAGTGAAGCCCTACCCGAACAAAAAATCGAGCGGGATCCATGGTTGAGGCGGATGTTTCTCGGGTACGCCTTTTCCATCGATTACCGCGACCGCCGCGGCCATGCCTATATGTTGGAAGATCAGGAAAACACCGAGAGACTCTCCAAGCCGCAGACCGGCTCGTGCCTTCACTGCCACGCCTCGGTCATGCCGCTTTACCGAAAATTGGGTGATGGGGATGCAATGGCCGGGTTTAAAGCAACGCACAAGTTATCCTATAACGAGATGAACGATATGCTCCATGAGATGGGCCATGCGCACCCGGTTTCCTGTGTAGACTGTCACGACCCCGACTCCATGAAACTCAGGGTCACCCGACCGGGATTTATTGATGCGATACAGATGCTCGCAGAATCAGAGGCTCCCCTCCCCCAAATGCCGTCCGTCGAGCGCTGGAGAAAATCGAATCGCAATGAGCCCTACGACCCCAATGTGTTGGCTTCTCGGTCCGAAATGCGTTCTTTCGTCTGCGGTCAATGCCATGTCGAATACTATTGCTCCAGTGCCATGCCCCTCGAATTTCCCTGGAGCAATGGCCTGAAGATGGAAGACCTGGAAAAACACTGGGATGAAACCGTATTTCCCTCCGGTGAGCGTTTCTTCGATTACAAACACAAGGAATCCGGAGCTCCAATTCTCAAGGCGCAACACCCCGAATTTGAATTATGGTCACAAGGGGTCCACTCCCGTGCCGGCGTTTCCTGCTCCGATTGCCACATGCCTTACCAACGCGATGGCGCCACCAAGGTCTCCGATCACTGGGTCCGCAGCCCACTCCTGAATATCAACCGAGCTTGCCAGGTATGCCACCACGTCGACGAGCGCGAGATTCTGGCACGAGCCGAGCGCATTCAAGAGCGCAACTTCGCTCTCCTTCAGCGAGGCGGAGCCGCCATTGTAGATTTACTGGACGCCATCCAGGCAGCTAAAGCCCGCGGCGTCTCCACCCAGGACCTGGATTCAATTCTCGAACTTCAGCGCAAGGCGCAATGGCGCTTGGACTACATCGCCGCTGAAAACTCAATGGGCTTTCATGCACCGCAGGAGGCCGCCCGTATCTTGGGGGAGGCCATCGACTATGCCCGCCAGGGGCAGGCCGCTGCCAACGCACTATAGTGTAATCTGCACCCGGATCACTGCTCAGGTGCAAGCAGAACTCAATCTCGCCCATAGGGCGGACGATATACCCGGATCGCTTTCAAGGCGGGAACCGCCCCATTGGCCGAAACCAGTTTCAGGTGATGCAGACTATTGGATATATTTGAAATCAGGACTTCACTGTATTCATACTCCGGATACTGAATTTTAGGAGGCAGATACACATCGGTGTGCAGGGGGATTACTTCCCACTGCACCTTCCACCCTTCCCCGGCAGAGGGGCCGTACTCAAGGCGTTCCGCAACCTCGCGGGCATAGGCAAAGTTCCAATCACCCGCTTCGATTACGAGGCGGCCACTCTGGGACACGAAACTCTCACTTCCCCGGCCGGAGCCGTCCGCGCCGGTTTCCGAGCCCACGACGAAAAATTCAAAATCACTGTGATCTTCATTAAAGTTGCTCAAAGTGGCCGTCCAGGTTTCCACGGTCGGGGTCGATTCCCACCGAGCAAATTTAAAAGCAGGCCATTGGATTCCACCAGTCATCGAGGGTCTGGTAAACGAATAGGCTTCAGGGAAGGTGGATGGCCGTTTTCCATCGACCCACACCTCAATGGGGAAGGATAACCCATCCCTGGCGATGGCCTCGATCCGATTCCCCTCGAATTCAAGCTCAAGGACTCCGTCCTGCCAGAACACATCCTCACCCACGACAAAGGTCCGGACCCGGTCATCCGCGGCGAGATCCACTTCCGGAAGCACAATCAGAAAGCGCTTATTCAGCTCCGCCATCAGCCACCAGCCATGGTCATTGAGGTGCACTGCATCCTTGAGCAGGTCCCGGGGTTCCAGGTCATGGGTACGCAGATAAGCCTCCCATTCAGTGCGCTGCGGCTGAAGCGCACATCCATATTCTTCGGCAAATGAGGGAAGATACCATTGGCTCATTTTGTCATTCCACAGCCCTTGCTCCTCCAGGGTAGGAGCCTTGGGATCCGGCCACTCTTTTAAATGATCGGTTTGAAGAATCACGTCTGCCGTCATCCGGGAACGGAATTGGCGGATAATATCCTCATAATCCACCTGGCTTCCGAATACATGGAATATAATCAGGTCCGGATAAAACGGAAATACATCGTAATGCATGGTCCGCACCAACCGTTGAGAACTGAAGCCTCCAATCGCCAGGTTCCGGATATCCAGGTCGGCATGGGGAAACCGGGCCTTCAGATCTTCCGCTACCGCAGCCGACCAGCCCTGCCCGACAATGGATTGCCCGTAAAAGAGGACTTTTACCCGATTCCGCTGCTCCTCCGTGCTCGATGCCATAAGCTGCATACTGCGCTGAAATCCTACCCCATAGGCGGAGGGGTCAAGGGGGTCGGGAAGAGGGGGAAATGCACCCTCCCCGGGCACAGGGACAAGGAAAGTTAATAAAAAGCAAAGGAAGGCAAATCTCATAGGAGTTAACAGGAAGGGCACCTATCACAGGGATAGGACCCATCTCAATGGGTTTCCGTTGATCGTTGTGCGCGTATCGCGAGTTGCCAACTTCCCCGCCCCACGACAATTTCATACTTCTCTATGAACGCGGATTCTGGAATTTCAGGCTGGGCCAAAGACCTTTTCTCAGCACTTAAAATCACTCCTGACGACGAGGCTTCTCTCATTCTCGACAAAGCCGAGCAGGTAGCCAACGATCTTGCACCCAACACCCGCCGGCTATGGAATGTGATCCTGTTTTTCCAGGGCATTGCCGTCCTCGCTCCCCTCTTCTGGTTCATGGTCGTGCGCGAACGCTGGGAGGTGCCGTTTACCGCATATGGGGTTGTCTTCTGCACGGTCGCCGTGGTCTTAATCTGCTGGTATGTCCGCTGGCGAGGCATGCAGCATGCCTGGGCCCGGGCTCGCATGGTGGCAGAAATTGCGCGGTCCGAGACAGTTACCGCGCAGGTCGCTCCCCAGGCCACCGCCCAAGCTCTGAAAGGCGCGCCTTATCTCAGCAAAGTTGCGAGCCGGATGTCGGCCCACTTGTCCTTCCCAGGCACCTCCCTTGAGCAGCGACGCACCCTGTACCGCGAGCTGCGCATCGAGGATCAACTGAATTACTATCGCTTGAAACGTAAGCAGGCCGTGAAGGAGCGGAAGGGATTGAGTAAAGTTGTAACGCTTTCCCTGGACGCGGCCCTGTTTCTTTCCGTGGCTGGCCTAGCCGTATCACTTCGGGATGGAGCAGACCGCTGGCTGGACTGGTCGAGTTCCGATTACTTTCTCGGCTTCATGGGAACCGCGCTCCCCCTGATTGCCATCTTGGCCCAACTGCGAGGCGCTTACCTCGAACTCAATCGCCGGGTTGGCCGCTATGCCCAGCAAATCGAATATCTGGACAGTACCCTCTTGGAGATTAGTCGCATCCAGGGGAATGCTGAGCTGGAAAATATGGTGGCTGAAACCGAACGAACGCTCCTGGGCGAAGTGGTAGAGTGGTATTATCAGGTGGAACACACCGAGCCCTACTATCGAGCCAGGCAGGGGGATACACAGAATGAGGAACTCACGCAACTCAGGGGCCGGCGCGCCGGCCTGTTTCCCAGGGTCATGGGAGCGATCGGATTCGGCGCGGGATTCATCGGTAAAGTCCTCTTCGGGCGGCTATTGGTCGTAGCCATTTCGGTGGTCCTGACCACCGCACTCATTCACTACAAGCGCGCCCCAGATGACCCATCTATCCACTCCACGCTCAGGTTGGAGGACGGCCTCATGCTGTCGCCTGAACCGGGGAAACCTTATACCCCCTGGGCTCCCAAACCGGAATACGCTGACAATGGATTTTTCATGATCGTCCATGGTCTACGGAACGGCGTCGACTTTGAAGCTACGGGTGACAATTGGATGACCCGGTTTGAAGTCGCTCTTCGCGAACAACTCGGCCCTGACCAACCCGATATATGCCTGGTCGATTGGCATGTCGCGGCTCGACCATCAGATGACATTAGAGGAACCCTCGACAGCAGCTACCTCCAGGCTCTCGGGCTGCCCCCCGGGGCCTACGATATGATGAATGACTTGTCTATGATTCGACCACAGGGGGAGCGGATCGGAGAGTTGGTCGGGTTCAAGCTCGCGCGGGCCATCCGGAACGGAAGTATCCGCCGGGACCGCCCCATGCACCTCGTCGGCCATAGCGCGGGCGGCTTTGTCGTCTTAAATGCAGCCATAGTTTTGCAAGAACTTGGACTCGCCCCGGATACCCTGCGAGTGACCATGCTCGACACACCCTTACCCGTAAAAGCCGACATCCTGAAAATTGCTCATGAGCATCCTGTCGATTACTATGCAACCTCCACCTTTGCCCAGATGGTGCCGGCCGATGGGTTTACACCAGGCTTTCGCCGATTCTCCAAAACGCCTCCCGAGGGAGTCGACCCTTATATCGGAGCTCACTCCTTCGCCTACACCTATTATATTCATTCGATTCGAAACCCGAATGGAGAGGACGGCTTTTCCCTCTCTCCCTTTTCAAAGGGAAATTAACCGCTGACGATTGAAAACGTTCACATCCTAACCAGTTTTACTCATGACAAAAACTATTCTTATTACCGGATCCAGCAGCGGCTTTGGGAAATCCTCCGCAGAATTCCTCCTTGAAAAAGGACACACAGTCATCGCCACCATGCGCGCCCCTGAGGGCCGCAACCAGACAACTGCCGATGAACTCAAGGCAAAGGGTGCCAACATCGTCGAAATGGATGTCGCCAGCGACGAGAGTGTGGACCGGGCAATTCAAACCGCCCTGGCGGTCAACGGATCAATCGATGTGGTGGTCAACAATGCCGGGATCGGTGTAGTCGGGCTCCAGGAGGCCTATACCCCGGATGACTGGAAGCACCTCTTCGAAATTAATGTCTTCGGAGTCCAGCGTGTGTGCCGGGCTATCCTCCCTCATATGAGAGAACGGGGCAGTGGCCTGTTACTCCAGGTGTCCAGCTTGCTTGGCCGGATATGCATCCCCTTCTACGGGCCCTACAATGCCTCGAAGTGGGCCCTCGAAGCGCTGTGTGAAAACTACCGCGTAGAGTTATCCCGGTTTGGGGTGGATGTCGCCATCATTGAACCGGGGGGATATGCCACTGATTTCATGGACCGCCTCATGCCTCCCGGCGACCAGGAACGGTCCGCAGGCTACGGTGACTTTGCCCATGCTCCCCAAAGCTCCCTGGAAAACTTTGAAAAAGCCCTCGAAGCGAATCCTCAACAAAACCCACTCGACGTGTCGAACGCCATCGTCTCAGTCATTGAGACCCCTGCAGGTGAACGCCCCTTTCGAACCGTGGTCGATAAGCTAGGCATGGGGGCTCCCCTCATCGATTATAATGAGCATCTCGCCAAGGTCACGGAGGGCATTTACTCCGCCTTCGGCACTCAAGATCTCCTCAAACTCAAGACCCAATAAACCCCTACCCGATTCGTTGTTCTTATCGAACCCGGCAGGCTGCGCCACGCCGTAGCGTCAACGAAGGCGGCCCGCGCCAAAGAGCTAGAGCAATCTGCATCGGTGACGAGGCCAACAACCATCTTCTCTCTCCTCCTCAACTACTCCAGTTCCTTAATCCGAATGTTTTTATACGAAACGACCTTAGCCTCGTCCTGGAAACTGATGTAGCCAGCCATGGGCCTGCTTTTCATGGCTGACTTGCTCAGGTCAAGGGCCTGGATGAGTTGACCATTCAGGAACACCACCAGGTGGGAGTCTTTCATTACGATCTGATAGCGGTTCCATTCGCCTGCCGGCTTTACCGCATTCACAAAGGGGGCCGTCGTGCGTATAATTCCCCCGCAATCATGATTCCCGGGCTTTTCCAGATGGTGCGTATCCAGGATCTGTATTTCAAAACCGCTGGCGACATGATCACCCAGGTCTCCCACCCGTAGGAACACCCCAGAATTCCCCTCGGGAGCAAACTTAAAGTCTACCTCCAGAACATAGTTGCGATAAATCTTTTCCGAGGTCAGGTAGGCATCGTAACGCTGCCACCCCTCTTCTCCTTCTCTGGGATGAAGGGTGATTACGCCATCCTTCACAATCCAGTTGCCGGTGGTATTCCACCCGGTCAGATCCTTCCCATTGAAAAGATCAACCCAGCCAGATTCCGACCACTCGGTGATTTCGTCCGCCTGGAGGGAGACTCCCATGGCGAAAGTGAATATAGTCAAAAATCGGGGTAAGGAGAACGTCTTCATGCAGGTTTTCTAGGGAGTGGCAGACACCAGGGCCAGCCCTTTCCCCGCTTTTTCCTTGTTACCCTGCCCTCCGCTCACAGGATAGGGAAAGGAGTCGATTCGACCTTCACCCGATACGGGTATCACCCCACCCCCATGAAAACCCTGCTTACCCCACTCATCCTGTTGACCCTCCTTACAGCTCCGGCCACCTCCGGAGAATGGGTATCCCTCTTCGATGGAAAGTCCCTCCAGGGATGGACCCCAAAAATCACCGGATACCCGCTCGGGGAAAACCCGGGAGAGATATTCCGCGTCAAAGATGGCGTCATCCATGTGAGCTATGACGCTTTCGAGGAATTTGAGGACCGCTTCGGTCACTTGTTTTACCAAACCCCCTACTCCCACTACATCTTCCGCATGGAGTATCGCTTCTTTGGTGACCAGGCCAAAGGCGGACCGGATTGGGCTTACCGCAACAGTGGTGTCATGGTCCATGGGCAATCCCCCGAATCCATGGGGCTCGATCAGGAATTCCCCGTATGTGTCGAAGTCCAGGTCCTCGGTGCCGATCCCGGCAAAACCCGGAGCACCGGCAACCTCTGCACCCCGGGGACCATGGTCTTCATGAATGGGGAACTAAATGAAGACCATTGCACCGATTCGTCCTCCAAGAGTTTCCCCGGCGACCAATGGGTCACTCTGGAAATCCATGTCAATGGAAATGATGAAATCATTCACTACATCAATGGAGAAGAGGTCCTCCGCTACCAGCAACCTCACAAAGACGATGGCACCATGCTCTCCGCTGGCACCATCTCCCTCCAGGCCGAAAGCCATGGGTGCGAGTTTCGCAACATCATGATCAAGGTGCTGGAATAAGCCCTCACTTTACGGACCACTCCTTTTGCATTGCGGTGGCACAGCCAGAATTCCACCCTCAAGCCATGGCTGGACATGAGGACCCCGTAAAGACCATTGCAATCGGCTGTGACCCGAACGCTGCCTCACTCAAACAAGTCCTGATCGAGTATCTCCAATCCCTCGGCTTGGGGGTGAAGGACTTTGGCAGCGACGATCCCATCTATGCTAATGTCGCCGTCGAAGTAGCTCGCGCCGTGGCCGCCGGCCAACATTGGCGCGGCATCATCCTGTGTGGCACTGGTCTCGGGGTTTGCCTCGCGGCAAACAAGGTTGAGGGCGCCTACGCGGTCACCTGCACCGACCCCTACTCCACCGAGCGATCCATCAAGAGTAACAATGCCAATATTTTGACCATGGGCTCCTTAGTCGTTGGCCCGGAACTCGCCAAGTCTCTGGTTACCACCTGGGTGAATGCTGAATACGAGCCCGGCGGCCGCTCCGAACCCAAAGTGGCCCGCATCCGCGAGCTCGAACAGGAACTCCGCACCCCCTGATTTCCTCCCCCAGTCATTGCGAGGAGCCAAGCGACGCGGCAATCCCATCTCCCTTTCCCCATTTCTATTTTCCATCTCTACCCCACACCCCCATGCAACGCATCTTCAACGACCCCGATGATATCGTGAACGAAATGGTCGACGGCTTTGTCGCCGCCCACCCGGACATTGTCACCCCAACGGCCAACCCACGAGTGCTGAAAACCGCTTTCACTTACCCGGAGCCCAAAGTCGGTGTCGTTACCGGAGGCGGATCCGGACACAAGCCCGCCTTCATCGGCTATATCGGTAAAAACATGGTGGACGCGGTCGCTATCGGTGAAATCTTCTCCTCCCCCTCTGCCAAAAATTTCCTCGATGCTTTCAAGGCGGCCGACCAGGGCAAAGGAGTCGCCTGCCTCTACGGGAATTACGCCGGAGACAATATGAATGTGAAAATTGCCATCGAGGACGCCGAAGACGATGACATCGAAGTCAAAACCGTGGTGGCCAACGATGATGTCCCTTCCGCGCCAGGGGATGAGAGGGAGAAGCGGCGCGGCGTAGCCGGAGAAGTGCTCATGTGGAAAGTGGGGGGAGCCAAGGCAGCAATGGGAGGGACCCTCGACGAAGTAATTGCAACCGCTCAAAAGGCTATCGATCATTGCCGCAGTGTCGGCATCGGCCTGACGCCCTGTACCATTCCATCCGTGGGTAAGGCGAACTTCTCCATCGAGCCAGGTAAAATGGAAGTGGGGATCGGTCACCATGGAGAACCAGGCATCCAGGTGGATGATTTGAAGAGCGCAGATGAAATGGCCCAGATGTCTTTGGATATTATATTGCCCGATTTACCTTTCGCTTCGGGCGACGAAGTCGTCGCCTTAGTCTCTGGCCTTGGGGCGACTCCAGTTATGGAGCTCTACGTCTACTACCGCAAGGTAGCTCAACTCCTGGGAGATGCTGGTATTTCCGTATACCGTCCATTCGTTGGAAATTACTTTACCTCTCTTGAAATGATGGGAGTCACCCTGACCCTCATGAAGTTGGACGAAGAACTCAAAACCTGCATGGATTTCGAAGCCTACTCCGTAGGTCTCAAACAAAGCTGACCCCATGCCCCAATCCTTCCCCAACGCAGGAAATGCCATCATCGTCCTCGCCCTCCGCGATGTCATCGTGGAGCACAAGGCCTACCTCAGCGAGGTCGATGGAGCCATTGGTGATGGAGATCACGGGATCAATATGGCCAAAGGGTTTTCCATGGCCGCCGACAGCCTCGATCCAACCGCAAGTTTGAGTGAGGGATTCAAGCACTTAGGCAACACCTTGTTGGAGGACATCGGTGGATCCATGGGCCCTCTATATGGAAATTTCTTCCGCAAGATGGCCCGGGCATCCCGCAAGGAAGCGCGGATCACAGCAACCGTGTTCGAAACGATGCTGTCCGATGCCGTTACTTCACTGGTGGACCTGGGGGGCGCCAAGGTAGGAGACAAAACCCTCCTGGATGTATTGGACCCCGCTATGACCGCCTATCGCGAAGCGTTGGCCACCGGTGAGTCCTTTGAAAACGCCCTTGGCATCCTTGGTGCTTCGGCGGAAGCAGCCAAAGAGGGAACCAAAGACATGGTGGCCAAACTGGGCCGGGCCGCCCGACTCGGCGAACGCTCTCGAGGTGTAATCGATGCCGGAGCGGCATCTTGTTCCCTGATCCTCAACACCCTCTCTGCAGAATTCACCAAGCGGCTAGGATAATCCCTCTTCCCTCCATGAAAGCAATCCGTTACCTCCTGTTAACCCTGTTCCTCCTCGGGTGGTTGTACGGAACTGATGAACCATCCCAACCCGATATCCTATTCATTGCGGTCGACGATTTAAACGACTGGATTGAGCCTCTCGGCGGACACCCTCAAGCCATCACGCCCAATTTTGAGCGGCTGGCGAAAATGGGGACGATATTCCCCCATGCGTATTGCGCAGCCCCTGCGTGCAACCCTTCCCGAGTGGCCGTCTTATCCGGCATGGCGCCTCATCGATCCGGGATCTACATCAACAATCAACCCATGTGGAATAGCCCTGCCATCCAGGAAGCAGTCATGCTACCCAGTACTTTCCGGCGTGCCGGGTACCGGGCTATCGGCTCGGGCAAGATTTATCATTCCAACTTCCCGGATGCCCAATCCTGGGACGACTTCTGGCCCTCTTTAGATCTCCAGCGCCCCTGGACCGCCCTTCCTCCCCCCGCCGACTTGCCCTTGAATGGCATTCCGCAAACCAGCCAGTTTGATTGGGGAATCGTGGATGCCCGGAAAGAGGATTTAGCAGACTGGAAAGTGGCCGATTGGGTCATCCATCAACTGGAGCACCCACCCGAGGACCAACCCATGTTTCTCGCTTGCGGCATATACCTCCCCCACCTCCCCTGGTATGTCCCCGAGGCCTACTTTGAACCATTTCCCATTGAATCCATTCAGCTCCCGGAGGTCCTCAACTCCGATCTTGAAGACCTCCCCGTGGCCGCCAGATCCTTCATCCGCTTAAACGACCACGATAATGTGCTCGCCCACGACCAATGGAAATATGCTGTTCAGGGCTACCTCGCCTCCATTAGCTACGCCGATATGATCCTGGGGCGCCTTCTGGATGCCTTGGAGCAGAGTCCACGTGGCCACAACACCATTGTGGTCCTCTGGTCCGACCATGGATGGAACCTGGGAGAAAAACAGCACTGGCGGAAGTTTGCCCTTTGGGAGAACACCACCCGATCCGTCCTGATGTGGGCTGGCCCCGGTATCCCTCCCGGTGAAGTCAGCGAGGCCCCGGCCAGCTTGCTCGATATCTATCCAACCCTGGTGCGTATGGCAGGAATTGAAGAGACACCAGACCTTTTGCGCCAAATGGATGGCACGCCCCTGACCTTTTGGTTCGAGAACCCCGCAAGGGAAAGGGGAAAACCCGTGCTGACCACCTGGCATAAAGAGAACCATTCTTTGCGTTCCAAACGCTGGAGATATACTCGCTACGCCGATGGTTCGGAAGAACTCTATGACCACCAGAATGATCCCAACGAGTGGGTCAACCTCGCGGGCAAACCCGAATTTCAGAGCGTAATTCGACAACACGCTAAGTTTCTACCACAGCACAACGCGGATCAAACACCTGCAGACGGGGAAGAACCTAGCTATTACGAGCGCCTCGAGTTGCAATTTCCCGAGCTCAAAGACATCATCAGAGAATATCAGTCAGTGGATTAAGACGAAGGCGGTGCATAGCGCTTTTAATGTGCGTGCAGCGAAAGCAGGGAACCCATTCCTGAAAGCGATCAAGAAATTGACATGCCATGGACTCAAGAGAAGCGGATATCAGCCACCTCGAACGGAAAATTGCTCAACTGGAACAACACGTGTCCGAGCAGGATAAAGCTATGTTTGGGTTTTCCAAACAAATGGACCAGCTCCGCGAACGCTTGGACAAACTTCAGAACCAGGTGGATGCCGCAGACTCCGCCGGCGCCGAGCCCATGGAGAAGCCACCCCATTATTGAGACATTAAAGCCGGGGAACCGTAAGTCCACCGTCGACCAGAATCACCTGACCGGTCGAGTAGGGAAAATCTCCCCTCGCCAGCGAGGCGACGACCTTTCCACTATCACCGGGCTCTCCCCAACGGGGCTGCAGGCATAAGCCTTCTTCAATCATTTTGTCATATTTCTCTGCCACCGCGGAGGTCATATCCGTGCGCGTCACGCCCGGGCGCACTTCATAAACCGGGATGCCCTCTGCTCCCAGGCGGACAGCAAAGACTTGAGACATCATGGCAATCCCCGCTTTAGCTAAACAATATTCTCCGCGGTTGATGCTCGCCAGGGTAGCCGAGATGGAACCAATGTTGATGATCTTCCCCTCAAAGCTGGAGTCGGCCTGCTTCGCGGCCACCATCTGGTTCGCAATGGCCTGGGACAAAAAGAAGGCCCCTTTCAGGTTGATGTCCATCACCCGGTCATAATTTTCCTCGGTCGTTTCGAGCACATCGAGGCGCTGCTTGGGGGCGACCCCAGCATTGTTGACCAGAAGATTCAGGGCACCTCCGGCAAAGCCCTTCACGACAGACAGGATCGCCTCGCGGCCCTCCGCTTCACCAATATTCCCCTGCGCATAGGTCACCTCCACGCCCAGGGCTCTCAACTCATCCAACACAGGCTGCACATCGGCCGCTGCCCGCATCCCGTTAATGACCAGGCCCCACCCCTCAGCGGCCAATGCCCGTGCAATCCCCAAACCAATCCCACGGCTCCCTCCGGTTATCAGGGCAAATTTTGGTCTTTTGTTTTTCGTTTGTTGTGTCTCGTTTTCTGGACTACTCATTAATATATCAAATTGGGAGGTGGTAATATGGGAACGTTTACTCGATTCGAAGATATTGAAGCCTGGAAAGCGGCTCGGGAGCTGAACAAGAGTATCTACTCGATATCTGGATCAGGATCCTTTGCAAAAGATTTTGCCTTGAAAGAACAGATACGACGGGCCGCCATTTCAATTAGCTCCAATATCGCGGAGGGGTTTGGGAGGAATTCATCAAAGGAGTTCAAAAATTTTTTAGGATATGCTTCTGGCTCTGCTAATGAGGTTCAAAGCCAACTTTATTTAGCGCTCGATCAGGGTTATCTCACGAAGACCGACTTCAAGTCCATTGTAGAGGATGCTGAAAGAACTAAGAAGCTGATCGGTGGACTCATTCACTATCTCAATAGAAATTGATTAGTAGAGAAACGAACGGCAAAGAACGATAAACTAAAAACCAGTTGGCAATCTCCTAGAGATTTCCAACTTCCATCCAGCGCCGTTCTTCCGAAGACTGCAATCCCAGGTCTGCCAGTTGCACGCCCTTTGCGCCTTCCATCAAGTTCCAGCGGAACGGCTCGTCCAGCACCACATGGCGCAGGAACATTTCCCACTGCACCTTGAAGGCGTTGTCATAGGGCTCCTGCGGCGGAACCTGGTCCCAGTTTTTATAGAAATCCACCGGCTGAGCGATATCGGGGTTCCATACCGGCTTGGGCGTACTGCCATAGTGCTGAATCCAGCACTCCCGCAACCCGGCCACGGCGGTCCCATGGGTACCATCGACCTGCAAGGTGAGGAGATCATCCCGGCGGACCCGGACGTTCCAGGAGGCGTTGATATGCACCACGACACCCTGGTCCGTCTCCATCGTTGTATAGCAGCTGTCATCCGCCGTGCAGGCATAGGGATTTCCCGCTTCATCCACCCGCTCCGGAATGTGAGTCGCGGTCAGGCAGTTCACACCGGTCACATTGCCGAACAGATTGTCCACCACGTAGCGGAAATGGCAGAGCATATCGACCGCAATGCCCCCGCCATCCTCCTTTCGGTAATTCCAGGAAGGGCGCTGGGCGGGTATATTGTGCCCCTCAAAGACCCAATAGCCAAATTCACCGCGCACCGACAGGATCTTACCAAAGAAGCCCTGCTCCATCAGGCGCTTGAGCTTGAGCAGCCCGGGTAACCACAGCTTGTCCTGGACGACCCCATTCTTGACCCCGGCGGCCTCACAGATCTGGGCCAGCTTCACTGCATCCTCCGTGTTGATCGCAGTCGGTTTCTCACAGTAGATATGCTTGCCCGCCTCCGCAGCCTGTTTCACTGCATCGAAACGCCGTAGCGTCGTCTGCGCATCAAAATAGATCGAATAACTCGGATCGCTCAGGACCGAGCCCAGGTCTGTGGTATACTTCTTCGCCAGGGACTGTTCTGCCAGAGCAGCGAGCTTATTCTCATTTCGACCGACCAGAACCGGGTCGGGCATGATCACCTCATTGGGAGACACCTGGACTCCCCCTCGTTCCATGATTGCATGGATGGATCGCATGAGGTGTTGATTGGTCCCCATTCGCCCGGTGACCCCGTTCATGATAATGCCTACGGTGTGTGTTTTCATAAAATGAAGTTCTTCGTTTTTTGTTATTTGAAAAAATTTGACCGCTCAAACGATATACGACCCACGACAAACCACTAAACGTGGTTAATATAAGCCTCCTTGATTTTAGATAGGTATGTATCCGGATCCGTCGCCCACCAGCGGTTGGAGAAGATCTCCACTTCGTTCCACCCCTGAAACCCGGTCGCCTCGACCCAGCTACGGATCCGGGGAATGTCAATACACCCTTCCCCCATCAGGCCTCGATCATTCAAAAGATCCTCGGTCGGAGTCTTCCAGTCGCAGACATGGAACCCGCAGATCCGCTCGCCGGCCCGCTGGAGCTGCTGCTCCAGGTCAGGATCCCACCAGACGTGGTATACGTCGACAGCTACCCCCACGAGGGGAGAGTTCAACTGATCCATGAGGTCGTTTGCCTGGCCAACCGTATTCACCGCACTACGACAATCCGCATACAGCGGATGCAGCGGCTCAATCGCAAGGATCACCCCCAGGGCCTGGGCATGATCGATCAAGGCGGCTATTCCTTCGGTAATCTGTTTCCGCGCCTCCACCAGAGGAACCCCCGGTTCGGCCCCACACACCAGAACGACCTGAGGCGCCCCAACTGCCTGGGCCTCATCCAGACAGCGGCGATTATCATCCAGGGCGGCTTGCCGTTTCACCGGGTCTGTCGATACAAAGAACCCACCCCGAACCAGCGACACCGCCTCTAACCCATGATCATCCAACAGGGTCTTCGACTCCTCCAATGATCTCCCTTCCAGCCACTGCCGCCAAATTCCCATGCCACGCACGCCCCCCGTCGCGAACTTTTGGCAAGCCGTGGGAAAATCCCACTGCTTCGTCGTGATGGTATGGATGGCGAGTCGAGATAAATTGTCCATGATTTGCTCCATGCAAAGTGTTTCGTGCTTATCGTTCCCGGTTAGGCGTTAATCATTAAACGCTAAGCACTATCTTCACTTAAAAAAAGTGAGATAAGGCCCGTCTTCCAACAGCCGTTGAATATAAACGGCCAGTTCCATGAGATGGTAATCGCCCCACATGGAGGATTCCCCGCAGGCAATCGCCTGCCCCGCGGGCACATGATCCCAGCCATTCGGCTGGTGGTAAATGCTATGCAACAACAAGCCCTGGTGATTCGGATCCAGGGAGAGGTAAGCATCACTGAACAGCGCAGCTGAGGTGACGAGGGCGGCCTGCTCATACTGAGCCGCCGCCGGGTTACCCTTCGTTTTCAAATAACGGGCCAACCGGAACAAACCCTGGGCCGTAATCGCAGAGGCCGTGCTATCCACAGGCTCATACGCATTGAAAGGATCAGCCGGGCGATCTAGATAATCTCCCAGCTTATAGAGATTGGGAGCGCCCTGGTCCCAATAACTGATTCCATCGGTGGGGGTGTTCTCAATAAAGTTGTCGGCTACGGCCAAGGCGGCTTTCTCCATGAGGCCGACCCACCGATTCCTACCGCCAAAGGGCTCTAAATCGGCATCATCCAGTTGCGCCAGAAACTCCAGTTCCTCGGCAAATCCACAAGTCGCCCAGGCCTGCCCACGGGTCCAGGTGCTGAACCCGGTGTAGCCCTGCTGGGCATTGGGACAACGGAAGGCTCCATCTTTGGTATTGAACACGGCTTCGTGCGCCGTGCGCCCGCGAACATCATAGGAATCCCGACCCTCGCCATAAAACACACTAAAGAGGGCCGTGGATTCAATGTGGAGTAATGCCCGCTCCAACAGACTGATGGCTTTATCCCCTTCTCCCATTAACACATGCCCAAGGCGATGGGCCTGCATTAAAATCCGGCAGGATCGAATCGTGTCCACAAACAGAGAATGGGGGCCATTGAAGCTATGGATAAATCCGCCCCCCTGGCGATTCGTCCATCGCGAAGCTTGCACCGCGCCGGACACCTTGATGGCTAATTCATAAAAATGGCGCTCCCAGTCATTATCCGGGAGGATCCCTTCCAGCATAAGTCGGCGAAGGTTTCCATAGGTAGAGAGGTTGTTGAACCCGTGATCATGCACGCCGATATGGCTCACATGACTGGCCATCCGGCTTACCGTTCGGCTTCGCCCGGACTCAAGGCTTTCCTCGTCGCCGGTTGCGTCAAAATGAAGAATAGCAATCCCGTAGCGAAAGCCCTCGGTCCACTCGGTCCACCCCCGAGTGGTGTATTTTCCATCCACCGTAAACACGGGAGACCCCTTGGCGTCGTCATATTCAGAATCGATGGACTGCACCTTCTGCTTCGCCAGGGCAAAGCACTGGTCAATGCCTCCTCGGAGTTCTTCCAATTTTGGAGCGGAATTTAAGTTTATCATTTTGCTTTTGTGCTCTCACCAAGACTCAGAGATCGCGGAGCGAACTCTTTCATGCGGGATGACTCTCTATGGCTCTGTGTCTCCGTGAGAAAATGGATCTTTCGTTTTTGGTTAGAATCGGTGGGTCTTTTTCAAATGAACAATGAAAAGCCGGGTGTCTTCCACCACTTCGTAGGTGTGTGGTAAAACAGCATCAAATTTCAGAACCTCCCCCGCCTTTAGTTCGTAATGCTCTTTAGGGAGTTGAATGCGAATTCGGCCCGCTTTGACCCAGCAAATCTCGAAGTCATCGCCGTGCGCCTCCGGTCGGGTTAACTCACTTCCCCGGTCGGCCGACACGGAGAAGCACTCGATTCCCTCATAGTGTACCTTTTCGAATCTGAAATCGCCCGACTGATACTGTTCCGCTTCCTTCAAATGCGCTGCCGTAGATTCGGAAAGTCCGAGCAGATCACTGGCCGATAATCCGAATACCCGGGCCAGCCGGTAAAGTGTATCAATCTCGCACACATGCTGGTTCCGCTCAAGGCGTGACAGTACAGCAATCGACACCCCGCTCTGCTCCGACAGCTGTTCCAGGGTCATGCTGCGGGTCTTCCGTAATTCACGTATCACCGAAAAATCAAGGGATGCTGGTTTGGACCCATTTTTCATCTTGCATAGTAAATTTATACAATATTCTTATATTACAAGAAAATTTTTCATGACAAACTTGATCTTTCCCGCCTCCGCGGCCCTCTTGTATTCGCTGGCCTCTTTCATCAGTAGAAGAGCACTAGATGAAGGTGCCGGCATTATGCGTCAGGCGTTTATCGTAAACCAGGTTTTCGTCTTCTGCTTCCTGCCCTTTGCCCTCTTCGATAAACACCCGCCCGACTGGTCCTTATGGGCCTGGCCCCTGCTCACTGGTTTTTTCTTCTTCTTGGGCCAGGGACTGACCTTTGCCGCCATCCGCACAGGAGACGTCAGCCTGCAAACCCCCATCATGGGAACGAAATCGATCTTTGTTGTAATCATTGCCGCAACGGTGGGAGTGGAAGTCATTGGGCTTAAAATCTGGGTGGCGGCTTTCCTCGTGGCGGTCGGCGTCATCCTTCTGGCGCTACCCAAAAACATCGACCGAAAAAAGCGGAACCACACCCTCCTATTCGCCCTGAGCAGCAGTTTGAGTTTTGCCGTATCTGATGTCCTCGTGTCAGCCCACGCTGCGGCCTTTGGCCCCGGGACCTTCCTGCTCATCGCCATGCTCACCTGTGCGCTCCTTTCCTGGAGCCTCGTATATTTCTTTCGCGCCCCACTCAAAGAAATCTCTTCCAAGGCGTGGCCATGGGTGATCGGGAGTGCGCTCCTCATGGGTGTCCAGGCTGTTCTCCTCAACCAATACATCGCCCAAACCGGGAAAGTCGCCGAGGCCAACATCATCTATTCGACCCGTGGACTCTGGAGTGTCATCCTCGCGTTGTTCCTTGCCGGAACCATCATCCACCAGAGCGATCAGCTGACCCGTTCCGGGGCCATGCAACGGTTCCTCGGGGCCGGGACTATGATGGTCGCCGTGGTTCTGCTATTTGTTTAGAGCTTCTCCACAACATGAAAGCCTTACCCATCCTCCTTACCCTTTGCCTCGCCGCCCCTTTTCCGTCAGGGGCCTTCGGCGAAGCCCGGCCCAACGTCCTCATGGTCTTGGTGGATGATCTCAACGACGTCCCGGGCTTCATGCAGGCCTCCCCCGATGCCCAGACCCCCTACATGGACCGCTTGGCCCGATCCGGCATGGTGTTTGGTAAAGCGCATTGCCAATACCCCCTCTGTGGACCCTCAAGAGCCAGCTTCATGTCCGGCCTGCTGCCCTCCACCCTCAATTTCACCAGCCACATGAAGGATGCCCAGCTCGAGGCTCGAGCCCACGAGCTGGGCACCCCGCTGCTCCACACCTACTTCCAGCAACATGGCTACAAGACTCTGGCGGTAGGCAAAATCTGTCACAACCATGTCCCCGAGGGCAGTGTCCACGCCTCCGGCGGGCGCGGTTCCTTCCGCGAGGGGACCGGCCGGCTCCGCGCCAACTGGCACCAGGAAAACACCAGCACCGACTGGGCCATGGCTCCGGAGCAGGATGACCAGCTCCCCGACTACCACGCGGCTCAGTGGGCCGTGGACCGCCTGAACGAACAGCACGACCAGCCCTTCTTCCTCATGGTCGGCTTCCTCCGACCCCATGTTCCCTGGTACGTGCCCGAGCCCTGGTTCCGAAAGTACCCCGATCCCGCTGCGCTGACCCTGCCTCTCTATCGACCCAACGACCTGGAGGACGTCTCCGTCTACGCGCAAAAAATCAGCATCCTCCCCCAATACCCCCGGACTGATTGGGCCATCGAACAGAACCAGTGGAGCCAGATCTTCCACGCCTACCTCGCCAGCACGAGCTTTGTGGATCACTATGTGGGCCAGGTCCTCCAGGCCCTGGAACAAAGCGCTTATAGCGAGAACACCATCATCGTCCTCTTCTCGGATCACGGGTACCACCTTGGCGAAAAGAACACCTTTCAAAAACAAACCTTGTGGGAACGCTCCTCCCGGGTGCCCCTCATCATCGCCGGACCTACCATCGAGCCCGATCAACGCACCGACCGGGTGGTCAGCTTGCTCGATATCTACCCCACCCTCGTCGAGCTGGCCGGATTACCCCCTAACCCCGCCAACGAAGGCCGCAGCCTCCTTCCCCTGCTCCAGGATCCCCAACGGGTCTGGCCCTATCCCGCCATCACCTACTGGGAGGGTAACAACGTCGCCATCCAAACCGAGCAATTCCGCTACATCCGCTACACGGATGGCTCCGAAGAACTCTACGACCATACCACCGACCCGCATGAATGGAACAATCTCGTGAAGGATCCCGCCTTCGACACAATCAAGCGACAGCTCATCCCGGCCATTCCAGAAAACGCCTTCACCGACTAGAGGTTTCTCAAAATCCGCAGCCTGTCCCGAAGCCCCCCAAGCGGAATCACAAAGGGCGCGTTTTTCGTTTCATAAGCAAGCGGGAAATCCTGTTTTCAAAGCTCACGAATCCAAATGTTTCGAAACTCCACAGGGTGGCTTTCTCCCTTCAAGGCAAGGGGCAGTTTATCTTCGTGTGCCTGGTAAGGTTTGATCTTCCTGTGCGCCGTTGGGCCAAGGATTTCGGTGTCATCCTGGACCAGGATCCCATTGTGGAAGACGGTCACATGGGCAGGCTCCAGGAGTTCTCCATCTTTAAACCGGGGAGCCCGGAAAATGATGTCATAACTCTGCCATGCTCCGGGAGCACGACTCGCATTTACCAGGGGAGGGGCCTGCCCATACACGGATGCCGCCGATCCATCGGGGTAGATTTTTGATGAGTAGGAGTCATACACCTGGACCTCATAAAGGCCCATGAGGACGATTCCACTATTGCCCAGGCGACCCAAGCCCGTTGCCAAACTGGGCGGATTCGGCGTCCGCCATTCTACACGAAGCTGGCAATCACCAAAGCGCCCTTTGGTTTCCAGAAACTGATCCCCGGCGATTAACACATTACCCCGAATGGTCCAGCCACCGCTGTTTTCAAATTGGTCCATAGATGAGCCATCAAAGATGACGACTGCGTCCGAAGGTGCTTCCATTATCCCCTGTGACTCGGGGGGGATCACCCGGGGTGGCTGCGGGCGATTCACATCGTGCAACCGGTACTCCGAGCCTGGAATAGTCAATGGCTGCTTCTCCTTAAACCCTGGATGCTCGAAAATAAACCAACCCACCTCGCCCGACGCGATGATCTCTCGAGGGGTGACCTCTGGGCCTAAACCGGTTGGCGAGTATCGGCGGGACTTCGCCAGGACGACCTTATCAATCTCTATCCCGTCCTCCCGCATCCAGATATTCAAGGTAGCGGGTCCTGCTTCCGTTATCTCTATGGTAGGCCGAGGGCCATCCTTACTCCGGCTATCCCAAAGCCATTCCTTAGAATCATTCTCCATCCGGTCGGCCGTATCCACGGGTAACCCATTCAATCCAACGTGATAGGAGTTTGCATATACGTTTTCCCCTTTTGCGCGCGTCCACACATAATACGAGCCAGGTTCTGAAAAATGAATTCGGTAATCCAGCTTTGGGCTATCCCGATAAGGATCCCAGGTCATGAAATCTGTATCCCGGTCTCCCTTCGAGGCGGAGCCACTGACCAAGTCTGGTAGCGCCTGAACCTTATAGCCTCCCGAGGCCGTTTCGTCTTCAACGAGGAGCCATTCGTGCTTTCCCCCGGGAATACTGGCGTCGAAATCTTCAGCCTCAATCGCAATGATTCCCTCTTGAGAGGATGCCTGTTCAATCCGTGGCTTTTCCGGCGGCGGGTTAAATTGAAACAGGTAGACGTAGCCTTCATCGCCACTTGCCGCCACCAGGTTGTCCGGGTTCACTGCTAGAAATTCCACTTGTCGGCTATACTCCTGACCCTGTGCCCAGCCTACCAGAGACCAATCGTCCACCCGCCAAACCCGAATCACCCCATCATAAGGCCCACCGGTGAAGACATATTTTCCGTCGGCACTCCACTCCACCGCTTCGATGTTGGGCTGATTTCCATCGTCATCATCGCCGGGAAGGGCCACAGCATCCGAATCATGCTGCAGGTCGGCGACCAACCGTCCGGTTTCCACCTCATAGATTCGGCAACGCTGCTTTTGTCCCGCCACCGCAAAATAGCGGGTATCCGGTGAGAAACGGACGGACTTCACACGGTCTATCCCAAAATCCACCTGATACAATGGCTTCCAATCGATACTTCGCGTCACGATGGCGGCCGCCCCATCACTCCCGGTTAACAACAGGGAACTGTCCGCGGACCAATCAATGGAATTGCATTCCCACCGTGTCGGATGGGGAATTTCCACCAGTTTCTCGAAGTCCGGCAAGCTGTAAACCACGGCCAATTGGTTTTCAGCCACCGCCACCCACTTTCCATTGGGCGAGAAGGCCGCCCCATCCGTATTGGCCCCCCGGCCTAAATTCTTCACCATCTCGCCAGTAGATAAGTCCCATATCTTGGCTCCGGTATCATTCATCCCGGTTAGCATCCATTGGTCATCCGGCGAAAAGGTGATCGCGTTCGTCTCGCCCCCACTTCCATTTACATCCGTCTCACTATGCCTAACGGTGAACACCAAAGCACCGTCCGCCACCCGAAAGAGTTTGGTCAACCCTGAGTTGTCACTGGCGGCAATGATATCCCCCGCCCAGTTAAACTGACAACCATCCGAGGCACCGGCTGCGCCATCCTCGTCGACTTTTATTTTCCTGACTAACTCCAGCGTCGGTTTCGCCTGGGCGAAGGCAATCCAGGGGATAACAAACAGGGCAACTATTGAGGTATATATTTTCATTCTGAAGGTGGGGTCTTGGGGGTTATTGAAGCCAACTTGGGACGGAATCCTCCGCCAGCCAGGCCTCCACGCGTCGATCATGCCGATCACCCTCCCAGGTATCCGTTCCCGCCGGCAGCGCATCATGAGCAGGCAACCATTGTCGATGGGCCTCAATGACCTCGGCATAAGCCGGATTCCCGGCGAGGTTGATATGCTCTCCAGGATCCCTGCGGTGATCGTAAAGCTCCTCCGTGCCATCCCGGTAGCGGATGTATCGCCAGTCATTACTGCGGACCGAATGATTCCGGTAATACCAGGTGCTCAGGACAGGGCGGTCCCACGAGGAAACCTTCCCTTCAATAAAGGGAACCAGCGAAACTCCTTCATTCTTCGGAGCTGGGGGGAGCTGGCTGAGCTCCACCAGCGTAGGATAGAGATCCAACAAACTGACCACCTGGTCCACCCGTTGTCCGGGGCTGACCTGGCTGGGTGCTTTGATCACCAGGGGAACCTTGGTGGATTCCTCCCATAAGGATTGCTTTCGCCAATGCTTTTTTTCTCCAAGGTGCTGCCCGTGGTCCGACCACAACACGACAATGGTGTTATCGGCATGAGGACTCTTTTCCAGGGCAGTCAGCACTTTGCCAAGCTCATGATCCACAAAGGAGATACAGGCCAGATAACCATAAACCAACTCCTGCCAATAGGTATCGCTCAGGCTGACCACGGCGTTATGGTCCCCGATTTTTATCGTCCCATAAGCGATAGATTTCCCCAGGAGCGGGATATCCGACATCTCATCGTCCGGCACATCCGGTATCTGGATGGAGTCCAGATCGTAGAGGTCAAAAAACTCCTTCGGCGCGGTGTAAGGGACATGGGGCCGCACAAAACCCACAGCGAGAAAGAAGGGTTGGTCATGGTCCTTTTCCAGCTGATTGACCGCCCATTCCGAGATGAGCTCGTCAAACATCTTACCTCCCGGCATATCTTCCCGGTCCAGTGCACCCCAACAGAGGGAGTGCCCGTCGGCAAAGTCCGCTCCGTAATGATTCACGATCTGGCTCCCCGCTTTAGGGAAGGGATAAAACTTGGTCCCACCATACCCATCTCCCCGGTCCCTCAGGTCTTTCGGCACCTTGTAATCCGGGGCGACCTCATCCCAGAAGTCATCCGTCCGCTCGGGATGATCCGACACCCCCCGATGGTAGATTTTCCCCACCGCCATGGTCTTGTAGCCGTTATCTTTGAAGTATTGGGAAAGCATCTTGTGGGTTCCCATGACCTGATCGTAGGTCTTCCGCATGCTGGATATGGAGGTGTACCACCCTGTCGTGCTCGGGTGAAGGCCGCTCAAGAGGGACGTGCGCGAAGCAAAACAAACCGCCTGAGAACAGTGGGCATTGGTGAACAACACCCCTTGATCCATGAGCCGGTCCATATTTGGGGTGATCGCTTGCGGATGTCCCTCCATGGCGCCGATCCAATCGTTTAAATCGTCAATCGCGATAAAGAGCACATTGGGCCGCTCTGGCAGGTCCGCTTGCGCCCAGGAAGTGGCAGGAAGGCTGCCAAGCAGCAACAAGGAAGACAGAACATAGCGTGGGTTCATCAAAAGACTCATGGGTTAAAAGAAACTTCGTGGTAGAGTTGGCCATCGCTTCCCATCCGCTCGTCGATCGAAGTAGACCGAGCCCAAATGATCGCCGTGGTGTCGCTCATCTCACCAACCCTTATTTCAGTCCCCTGAAAAGGGGGCTCCTCCACCTTCGCAAGCAAAAGGAAGGGAAAAAATACTATAGGAATAACAGGCAAGAGCGAGTCAACGCCTCGGGAACACGGCTTCATCGGTTGGGGGGAAGTTGGGGAACTGAACAACGCCAACATGCTTATACCGATCGCATGGGGTCAACGCCGACCGACCGTGACGCGTCACAACCGCCCGAGCTTGAAGTAAAGTAAGGGAATGATTGAAAGTCTCCCCTGCACAAATAGTAAGATGGGATCCAACCTTACCCATCCGATTCGGCTATCCCCATGAATGTCCTACAACGTGTGCTCATCCTGGCTTGGGGAGGAACCTTCCTCCTGTTTCCAGACCTCAACGCGGTGACCGAGGAGCGGTCGACCTACCAGACCCAGAGAATGTATCTCTCGGGAAAAGGCCCTTCCGTTGCCATCCCATGGGAATTCTTTTCTACCACGGGCCAAAACAGCGGAGAATGGACCACCATTCCGGTTCCATCGAATTGGGAACAGGAGGGGTTTGGCGGGCTTAATTATGGACATGACGACCCAGATGGAAAGCACGCGGAGGTGGGCATCTACCGCACGCGCTTCCGCGTTCCAGAAGCATGGAAGGAGATGTTGGTCCGTCTCGTCATCGAAGCCTCCATGACCGAGACCTCGGTCAAGGTAAACGGGCAACCTGTCGGTGCCCTTCAACAGGGGGGCTACCAGAAAATCCAGATCAACTTAAACCCGGAGAAAAACGATTCCCTTCTCTACGGCGCCGAAAATGAGCTGGAAATCACCGTGGCCAAAAAACCCTCCAACCGCAGCCTGGATATCTCCGAAAGAAAGGCCGATTACTGGGTGTTTGGCGGTATTTACCGACCGGTATACCTCGAAATCTCCCCACGGACCCTGATTCATCGGGTCGCTATCGATGCCCGAGCCGATGGTCACTTCGAAATGGATGTGTTTCCTCAGGTACATCGACCCAAACTCCGGGATCCTTCTGCCCAAAACCGGGTGGACGCCATCAGGGCGACCCTGGAGACGCTTGACGGGCAGCCCATCGCTCCCGCCATGTCCAGCCCGTTATCGGGCCATGGAGCAGCCCGGGTGACTTTGGAAACTCAAGTGGATACCCCTCGGCTCTGGTCCCCCGAGTTCCCCAACCTGTACCAGGTCAGGACCCAACTGCTCATGGAAGGCGAAATCCTGCATGAAGTCGTGAACCGGTTTGGATTCCGAACATTCGAATTGAGACCGGGAGATGGCCTCTATCTCAACAACCGCAAACTCAAGATCCGGGGCATCAATCGCAATGGTTTTCGCCCCGATACGGCGCGTGCCCTCGACCCCGAAGACGCCTGGGAGGATGCCCGGGCTATCAAGGCGATGAATGCCAACCTGGTGCGCGCTCACTTGCCCCCTACCAAGGCCTTTCTCGAAGCTTGTGATCAACTCGGTTTGTTGTTCATTCTCGAATTGACCAATTGGCAGGCTCCCGCCACCGACCCGCTGATTGCGAGAAACATCGCCTATGCGTTGGTCACGGATTACCAGAATTATCCCAGCGTGGTCTTCTGGGCGAATGGAAACGAGGGTGGATTCTCCCGGGAGGTGGATGATCTCTTCGCCCTTATCGATAAGCAGGGCAGGCCCGTGCTCCATCCCTGGGCCTTGTTCGACCGGATCAATACTTACCACTACCCGTCCTATGACCAACTCGCCACGCTCTTGCAGCAGGAAGAAGTCGTCCTGCCCACCGAGGCCCTGCACGGGCTCTACGATGGCGGCCATGGCGCTGGCCTGGAAGACTTCTGGACCCTCTCCCTGGAGTCCGAGCAATCCGCCGGTCTGGTCCTCTGGTGCTGGGCGGATGCCGCCATCCAACGACTCGATCGAGGTGGAGAGTTGGATACCGACGGGGATCACTCCGCCGACGGCATCGTAGGCCCCTATGGGAAGAAGGAAGGCAGCTACTATACCGTCCGGGAAATCTGGTCCCCGGTTCAGGTGGCCAGTGAATTCAGTCTCCAGAATTTTGATGGATCGGTGCCCGTTGAGAACCGGTTTCTCGAAACAGACCTGAACCAATGCTCCTTCCACTGGAAACTCATTCAAGTCTCCGCTCCGGTTGGAGGCCCTGCCTCCACTGCAGTGCTGAGCCAAGGCTCAGCTGAAGCGGGCTCCATCCCACCCGGATCGTCCGGGGAAGTCACCCTCCCCCTCCCGGCAGACTGGGATCAGGCCCACGCCCTTGAGTGGATTGCTTCGGATCCCCACGGCCGTGAGCTCATGAACTGGGTTTGGAAAATCCAGGAAGCGCCTAAACCTAAATTAACCTCCCTCAACCAGCCTCGCCTGTCCAGCAGCCATCACTTCACGGTGCATCAGGGCTCCCGGGTCTGGTCCTTTTCCCCAAAGAATGGGCGCCTTCTCGCTGTCTCCGACAATGGAAAGCGATTGGGACTTGGCAATGGGCCCGTCCGCCTTGCCGCCGATTCCACCGGACAAGCCATCCCGAGTCCTTCCGAATGGCACGTGGAGGCCAGGGAGCGACCCAACGCAGTCACCATTCAGGCGAGATCTATCACGGACCGATCTTCGTTTATCTGGACCGTCCGCGAAGATGGCGGGGTAACCTTGGAATATGATTTCCAGACCGGCGAAGAACTCTATTCCCATCTCGCCATTGGGTTCGACCTCCCAAAAGAGTCCGTCATTTCCAAAAGCTGGTTGGGCGACGGTCCTTTCAGAATCTGGAACAACCGGCGCAAGGGTCCCCGCTACGGTCTTTGGGAAAACACCTACAATAATGGGCTCAGCGGTTACATGGGACATTGGCAGATCCCGGAATTCAAGGGAGTCTTCGGCAATGTGGATTGGATGAAGCTGGAACTGAAATCGAGACTGTCCTTACTCCTGGAAACCGAGACCATCCGCGACATTGGGGTGCTGCGCCCTTTCCATCCCACCTTTAAACGGGCATCCTGGAGCTACCCCGACTCAGGCGGCCTGTTTGTCTTTCATGTGGTTCCTTCAGTCGGCACCAAGTTCAAACCAGCCGAGGAATTAGGCCCACAATCTATGCCTCAATCGGTTTCCTCAATGAACGGGGTGCTGCATTTTCACCTCTTCCCAGAGAATAAGCGGGGAGCCTCTGGCCACGGAGTAGCTTTAAAATGAGCCCGCGATTACCTCCTCATCTTCCTCCACCGGGTTCTGCAGCCATTTGCCCTTTTCCAGATTTCGTGAATGTTTTCAGAAGCAGAATCTCCATATGAGACCTTTCGCTTATTCGACATTAATTTTGATCGCAGCCTACATGGTCCCGCCACCCTTGGTGGGTCAACGGCCACCCTCAGTCTCCCCGGAAGAGGAACCCACACTCCAGGATTCTATCTTTTTTGGCATTCAAATCATCGCCATTCTTGAGGAAAAGGAGTTCCCGGTCATCCATTATGAAAACGATACGCCTTTTGTCCAAGTAGCGGGGAAACGAGTTCCTACTCCCCCGAATGCCGTCTTCAAGTGGAAGCGGGCGATTAAACACAGCGAGAGCTTTCTCCCCGTCCTCACCTTGAAAGCGGAACCTCGATCCACCCGATTTAATGAACTGTCCGAATCCTATATCCAAGCCAACATGGACATGGACCGGCAGGCGACCATATCCGAGATGGCTCAATCCGGCGAAGATCCCCGAATGCTCATGGGAGAGGGTGCTCATCGATATATGTCCGCCGAAGCCATGGGGCTGGTCGCTCAAGACAATATCGCTCAACTGGAAGAAACCCAACGGGAGATCGACCGTGAGCTGGATGAGAGCCTGAAGCAGTTTGATGCCCTGGGCATCGTCCTGGAAATGAAACCGGAGGAGCCGCTCGAAGACTGTTATTTGTTTGTCCGTGTGAAGTATCGCGAACAGGGAACCGGGCCCGAAGCTATTCAACAACTGGGTCGCTTTTTTGAATTGAAGGACCTCCATCCCAATGACAGAAACCGGCATTTCATCGAAGTGACGGGATTACCCGAAGGACCCATCATCGAAGAAACCAACTATTTTTTCTTTTCCGGCGAAAAGGAGATCCCGACCGATTTTTCCGAACAGCGCATGTTGCTGACCGAGGCGGAAGCCTTCGATTTCCTCTACGCCGATTTCATTTCCAACAGCGAAACCTCGACCCAAAGCCCCAGTCTGTTCAAATCCCTCTCACGGAGTGAAGCCCTTTCCCGGGTTTCGCCGGATACCATCTCCAAAGCAATCGTTTCCCTGGAGGTGGATCCCCTCGGTGAGGTGACTGTCCTCTCTGTCCAGGGGGTGCCTCCCTCCGACCAGGCCATCCTCACTTCCCTGGTTTCCACCCGGAAATTCTTCCCCGCCTTGAACACCGGTGTCCCTGTATCGGAGCAAATCGAGATCCCTTTCTCCAGCCTGCTCGAGCATTCTGCATCGAGGTAGAACCTGCTCTAGACGGATAGTTTATCCTTTTTTTGCCTTAGCGTTCGCCTTGCATAGAAGAGCAAAATCGCTCCAAGGAAAAGCAGGAATCCCGCCACGCCTCCGATGGCTACCCGGCCCTCGATCGGATTGGGAATGAACATGAGCAGGGCCACAAAACTACCATAGATGAGCGAAAACATCCCGAGGGCCTTGGCTTGAAATGCGGTATTGTCGCCTCCCACCTCCTGCTCAAAGTCCACCGGACGATCCAGGTCTTGGAAAAACTCCTTGGCCTCTTCCGTACCTCTCCGGTTGAACCCCATGGAGCCGAGACAGAAAAGCGAACATAGCGGCACATTGATCAGGAAAGACCAGGTGATGGGATGCGCCACGATGTATTCCACGTCCTCGGGACCCCAGAACCAACCCAGGATTTCTCGGCCCCATGAAGTATCCAGACCTCCAAAAATCAGCATGGAAACCGAGGTGCCCAGAATGATGGTAGCCACCGCCCCCCAACGCGGAATCCGGGAAAAAAACAATCCCCAAAACACAGGAACCGCAATCGGCACGGTCAGGCGGGCATTCAGGTGCTGGTATAGATCGAAGAGAGAGATCTTCCCCCCCTGCACGATGTAAATTGAGGTGAAAATGACCAAACCCGAGAGGGCAACGGTGGCCCACTTTCCTGCCTGCAAAACATGGTGCTCGCTCATCTTCCTCTTGGAAAACAGGGGGACGTAGACACTCTTCACGAAATACCCGGCATTCCGGTTCAGGGAGTTCCCCAGCGAGGATACGGTAGAAGCAATAATTGCCGCCACCAGGAGACCGAGCATGCCATCTGGAAGCAACTGCACCGCCACCGCAACATAGCTGGCTTCAGAAGGGATGGCTAAATGATCGTAGGCTTCCGCCAGCCCCGGAGAAAAGGCTTCCGCCACCATCGGAACCAAATACCAGACGACCGGTAAAATGATATACCCGCAGAGCGGAATGAGGGCAGCCCGCCGGGCGTGTTTGGAGTCTTTCGCCGCAATATAACGATGGGCCGTCGTCAGGTTATTCCGGGCAACAAGACTCATCAGAATGAAACCGAACACCCACCACAGGTCGTAGGTTTCACTTCGGGGCAAAATCGGGTTCCAGTGCCCCTCGGGGATTCTATCGAAAAATGCCCCGAAGCCTCCCAAATGGAACACCGCGAGAAGAAATACCGATATGCTCACCCCAACAATCAGAACCAATTGAATAAAGTCACTGGCGATCAATCCCCACCTACCGCCATACCAAGCGAGGAAGGTCACCAGGACTCCGGTAAAGGTGATAACCCGGGTTTGAGAAACCGGAAACACACTGGCCAATACAATCGACAAGCCCACTATCCACACGGTCATGGTCACAATGCTGGCCAACAGGCTCAACCAAGTATAAAACTGCTCGACCCCACGGCCGTAGCGTTTGCGTACCGCCAGCATAGCGGTCACCACCCTCAGCCGACGGAATTTGGAGGCAAACCAGCCATAGGCCAGGAGGTAGCCCAGCACATCGCTCAGGGGGATAATGAAGATGATGACCCCGTAGGTATAGGCAATATGCGCGGCTCCGGTAAAGGTCCAGGCGCTGAAGTTGGTGATGAACATGCTGGTCCCCAGGAGCCACCAGACGACCTTGAACCCACCGGCAAAATACTCTCTGGAGTCTCGATTCAGCCGGTGGAAAACCACTCCAATGGCCAGGAGCAGCAAAAAATAGACCCCAATCGACAGATAGTCATAGTTACTCATTCCGTGACGGCAGGGAGGGCCCTTCGACCCATTTCCCCAATACTTTCAGCACATGTGGCTCTCGAGACAATCCCCGTTCCCCACGGTTGATTTTCCCCGCGATCAAATCCACCGTGGCCGCCCCAACCGACTCAAAGCGCTGGTCCACCCCGGCCAGATTCACACTGTCCGGATACCCCGGCAGCAGGTCCATCAATGCAAAACTGACGTCTTCCGGAAAACGGATCTCCAGCTCACCCATGAGTTGCATGAAGTAACGCTCTCCTAAGATAGCCTCCGGCCGATTTTTCTTCATCCAACGCTCCAGGCCACGATGCTCATTTTCCCCGATTTCAAACTCAAAAGCAGGCAGAACCGGGAGATGGGGATTATTCCGTTGAAATATCATATAGGCCGCCAGCCACCTCCCCTCACTACGGTCATTGATCCACTTGCGGGCTCCAAACCCGATGCGCTCGTAACCCTGCTTTTTGATCTCTTCCAGGGCCAAAAGCGCCGAGCCGAAGTGCGACATCACGGCCCGGTCCGCATTCTTCGCCTTGGTCACGGAAAAGCCAATGCCAGCCACAAAAAATTTATTCCAATCGAGATCGTATTCGTAATGCTCTGGGTGCTGGCGACTATCAATGCTCGGAATGAGGACGGCCTGGATACCGCGTTGATACAAGATCTGGGACAGCCGCTTGTAGGAATGGCCGCAATCCTGAACCATGAAATCCTCGACCTGGAAGCCCAACCGCGCAGCCCGCTGCTCCACGCCCCGCCGATATAGTTTATGCGCATAGTGGCCCGTACCCCACTTGATCTCCTGAAAGGGTGGCGGTACGATGGCCAATACGGTCCGGTCCTCTTTGACGCGCCGCTGGCGGACACTCGACATCAACGCAGTGACCATCGGATTCGACTGATAACCCAGTTCCACCGCCAGCTTCTGGATGCGGTCCCGCGTGGCCTGTGAGACATCCGGGGCATTATTCAGCGCACGCGAAACCGTGGTCCGTGATACTCCAGCATGAGTGGCCAATTCGCGAATGGTCATAGCGTAGGGTGCCATTGTGAAAGCCCTTATTTCATTATGCAATCTTGCTTACCCGTAAAGCTGCCGGACCAAATAGGTGCAGGCCCCGGCCAACCCTCCAGGCAGGGAGACGCCATCTGGAGGCATCGCTCTTCCTGAAGGGAGACCCCATGGCCTGCCTCATTACAGGTAGACCGGGGACTGGCCCCTCGGCGAGCCCCCGGCTTGGTTACTGAACACTGCTACCCCTAAAAGCGTACTCTGGCGGACAATTCCCAACTCGACGGGGTAATATTCCGCACCCGAAGGGTCTCTTCACCGGTGAACTGATCCACAAATCCGCTGAAGGGTTTGTAACCATCCCGGTTCGACCAATCGGTGATGTTCCGGAAGCGCAGCGTAAAGTCGGTCTCCTGCTCAAAGATCCTCGTGGCGTAGAGGAAGGTCAGATTCATCGGATGAGTCGATCCGCCGTACCATAACACCCCATCGTTGGTAGACATGAGATAATCATCACTGATTTTTCCATCGAGCAGGACTCTCAGCCCATCGGCGAAACTCTCTTCCGGGAATTCGTAGTCCACCACATAGCTGAACCGCCACGGGCGGGCCCGCGTCCCGGTGATCAGGCCGGAGCCCTGATTGAACTCGAGCACGTTCTGGGCGTCTTCCAGGTATTCCCGAAGATCCTCTTCAAACCCGGGCAGCTCATCGGGATCATAGTTGGGATCGTTGGGCCAGTTCGCCTCAATGATGGGCGCGCGAGCCGCTGCCCGTGCTTCAGCCAACTCGACCTGAGCCGCGTAATCGGAAAAGTCGCGCTCACTTTCTATGTCGACATAAGCCAGGGCCAAGCGGGCACGAAAGCCCCCGATGCGTTGCGTACTCATAGTGAATTCAAAGCCCTTCGACGTTTCATCGGCCGTTACCTGACGGTGTTCCTGATTGAGGCCGCGGGCGATCTCCACAAAGCCGGGATCCCCCGGTTCTGCTGGCATGTAGGTCATCGTTCCATCCTGATCGATCAGGATCTCTCCATCATTGAACAGCATTTCCAGCTCACTGGCGTTGTTACTCGTACTGAACCGAAAGGCGACATTCTCCCGGTCCACCTGGAACACGGCTGCCGTAGCTACGATTCGACCGTCTAGAGCATCGCCCTTGACTCCGAATTCAATAGTTTTGCCCTTTTGCGGGCCCAGCACGCGGCCAAGGAAGTCTTCGGTACCCTGCCACCGGAAGGAGGTGGAATAGTTGCCGTAGACATTGAGATTATTCAACACTCCATAGGAAAGCCCAAGGGAATAAGTGGTATCGCTTTGATCAAACTCGGGCAGATACTCGTATTGGTCCGGAGCTTCTTCCGGGCTGCCCAGGTAGACATCCTGACCCCACCAGGCCAGCTCACCATATTCGGCTACCAGCTCTTCCCGGCTTCCGGTTGGCAGGATATAGCGCTTCAGGTTAAACGCATCATAGCGCACCCCTAAAAGAGAAACCAGTCTCCCTCCGAAATAGGAACCCGAGGAGGAGAGGGAGGCGGACTGGGTAAACCGCTTATCCGTGTAGGGCTTGTTCGACGTCGTATACGCCACCCACAGGGGCTCAATCACACCAGGGACATTTGGAAGAAGATCGGGAGCCAGGCTCGCCGTCAGCTCCGGGTTCCGCAGATCAGGAACCGGATTATCCGCATCGAAATATACCCGGGTCCGCAGGCGGTGACTCCCTTCCAGGTCTTCGGTCACATCATACTCCCCCGTGTCGGGGTCGAACGCTTTGGCTCGATTGACCAGACGAAAACGGAAACTGGTCGCCAGGTCATCCATGTAGGACCAGGTCCCCACCAGGAATTGTTCAAACCATGGGGTTTTCAAAGGATAAGCCGCCGTGAAACGCACATTATTCAATTTATTTCCGAACTCTTTCCGATCGATATCGGTATCCAGATAGTAGCGTCCATCAGAGTCCATGCTCATGGTCGTTCCATAACTGCCATCGTTCCGAATCTGCGACTGGGTCTGCCGATTGACAGAAGCTTCCAGGAACAGGTCTCCAATCCGTTGCTCCACCCAAATGGAGTAGTTCTCCACCGGCCGGTCAACGAAGTCCTGGGTACCCCGCGTGTTGACCTGGATGGGGATGGGACCGGCAGTGAACTTCGGGTCGCCGGAGGAGCGGTCCCTGACCACCTGGGTCAGGTTCTTGGCCAGGGACAGGTCGTCGCCGGTCGCCCCATTGCGACGGTCATTTGAATCGATCGTGAAGGGAGGCAGGAATCCGCCCTGCCCGTCCGGCTCGTAAAAGAGGCGCGTCCGGGGATCATAAAACTCTCCAAAACTGGTATAGACCTGGCGGCTGGATGAAGAAAAGCCCCGTCCCAAAGCAGCGCGCTGATTGACTTGGATCTGGGTATTGCCCCGTTGCCGTTCGAACTCGAGCTTCTCATATTCCGCCCGGATGATGGTGTTCTTAAACGGTTTGTAGGTGGCAGCAAGGTGGTAGCCAAATAATTCATCTGTCGCAAAATCAATATAGGGACGCTGGTTGCGCTGCACCATATTGAACCGGACATAAAAATTGTCTGTGATCTTCCGATTCACATCTAAGGTAAACCGATAGGCATCATAGCTGCCATAGGAGGCTCGGATCGCCCCAAAGTTCCGGTTCTGGGCCCGCTTGGTGTAAACCGTGGCCAACCCGCCCGGAGAGGTATCCCCGAACATCAGAGAGTTGGACCCCTTGTTAAAGTCGATCCGCTCTACGTTGTAAGTATCCGTGCGTGGATACCAGGTGAAGAAGTTCCGGGAAGACGCTGCGTTCTCACGCCCGCCCAGTCCCATGCCGCGATAGGAGGTGCGGTTGTCATCATTGGTGCTATCCACTTGAGGTGCGGTCTCCAGCCCGGCAATGAAGTTGGAGGCTTCGTCCAGGTCATACGCGCCGACATCATCCAAAAACTCAGGGGTCACGGCGTCGATGCTCAGCGGCATGTCCCGAATCGACTGACGCGTCCGCGTTCCAATGAGCGTCGTTCCGGCTGACCAGCCATCATCGTCGCGCGCTACGATTTCAAAGGGAGACAGTTCTTCTACCTCTGCTGGGGCTTCTTCCTCCTGCTCCTCTGTCTGAGCATGAAGGGGAAGGGTGAGGGGTAGAAACATCAAGGAAATAAGGTATGCGAAAACATACCTTGCCAGGGGAAGGGGTAGATCTTTCATCTTAGTTTCTAGTTTGGGTACAGGGGGTAAATTCCGCTTTTATTGTGCGTTTCCCCCTTTTGAAATAGCAATATCGAGGTCCCGTGACACGTCACGAAAACCAGCAAAACCGACCCCTTCTGCTACAAATTGAAAAGAACCTATTCAGCCTTCAGTTAGGCTCGAGCCCAGGAGTGGAGCCACTCGGGAATCGATCGCCTGATCCAGCAGGTCGTCCGCCGGCGAATTCCCATCAAGGCTCTTCCCCATCACGCGCAAAAGGAAAAGCCGGAGCTGATCCATATGGTAACGGTACAGGTTGATAGGCGAAAACTCGATGGGACCATAAAGGACGCGGCCTGCCTCCAACGCCGCTCGCCGGGACTGGTTCACGGACCGGCAAAATGCTGAAAAATCTGGAAAGGGAAGGCCCTCTCCCACCCCATGTTCCTCAGCCAGGGCCTGGAGGGCCCGAGCCCTCAGGACTGACTCAAGGAGTTGGGCTTCCAGCATCTCACGGGGAACCTGGCCACTGATTGCTTCATCCCAGAGATCTCCACGCAGGGCCACCCCATGGGTAGCCTTGAAGTAGATAAAGACCTTGGATTCAATGTCCGGTCGGTGCAGGTCGAACTCCTCTCGATAGACAGGCTCATCTTCGAACCAGGTCAGGATGTCCTCGGGGGCAGGTTTACCGTACGTTCCAATCCAACAGAGGGCTATGCCACCCAGAAACCAAACCGGCAGGGGGAAGAGATGCTTAGAAACGGGTTTCATGCACTCCAATATCCGGAGCCTTCCCGACCGGCACCGGGTTGCCCCAGAAATCACGGGACACTCCTTCAATCAGGACACCGGCATCGATACCGGGTGACCCAGGTTTCAGACGGTATCCGCTGAGGCGATCCGGGTCTGCCATATCAATCCGGGTCCCCCCCTTGCCGGGATCAACAAACAGGGGATCGTCCGTCACGGCTCCCGGATCACCACCCTCTCCGGGCCAAACCGGAATATTAAAATAGACATTGTTTTCAAATTTCAGGCCCTTGCCCAGGGTGGCGCTCGGCCCCCAAGCCCCCGACCCCTCAAAATAAAAAATATTATTGGAGAAGGTCGTCTCAATCATCTCCCGGTCTTCGGCATTAAAGAGGACATGCTCCAGGTCGGCGGAGATATAGTGGGCATTGTTGTAGATGTGGACGTCCTCCACCTTATTGGCATTGCGGAAGCCATAAAAATACAGGCCATGGGTTTCGTTCTGGGAGATATTATAGCGGATCACGACCCCCTTATTGTACCGCCGCATGATCCCCATGAACCAATGGTTATCATGACTGTAGTTGTATTGAAAGGTCGTGTTGCTGGCATCCCAATCCGCATCAAATCCACCGCGGTCGATTCCCCCCTCCCCAATGTTTCCATAGGCCTCGTTGTTTTGAATGATAATCCCGTCCGTCGTGAAGTTAAAGATGGAGTGGCCCGTCGAATACCGGCTGCTGTTGGCCAGGACGTTGTACTCGTAGATCGCATCCTTACTGACTCGGGCGATCACACAATTCCTCCCGGTATCGGTCACAAAGTTGCCCGCCACGTATACGTTCGTCCACAGGTATTCCAACTGATTCTCCTCAATCCGGGGGAAGGTGGAGGCGTTGCCGATGCCGACACCGCCTACCCTGGCCACGGTGTTGTTCAGGATTCGCAAGTTGTCGATGCGCACGGGAGTATCCCCATAGGTGTGGACATGGATTCCCCCTTTCAGCTTACCCTCGACCTTGCCATTCACACTGTGAACATAACAGTCCTCAATCAGGTACCCACTCATGACTTCCTTCATGGGATCATCAATCAGGATATAAATTCCCTTGAGATCCCCCTGCTCGCCTTCCGACCCATCGGTATTGGTCACCTCCAGCCCCCGGACTTCCCAGTACTCGACATTGTGGAGGAAAACCGCAGCCTGGTTTTCACCGCCCATACCATGAATGACCGGTCTCGGACCTTCCCCATAACTGCCCAATCGGATGCGTGCTTCCGCGGTCCCGCTCCCCTTGGGAGCAAACATGCCGGTAAAGACTTCCCCTCGCTTGAAGAGGATGGTATCCCCCGGCTCAAAGTGCTGGGCGCGCAGTGCATCGAAATCCTCTTGGTCACCAATCCAATAGACAGTCCCTGTTGCGTTCAGCAAGGTGGGTTGAACCGGTGTGAAAACAACCAAACCGGCTGAAACAACCAAGAGTCTGGTGATGTTTTCCAAGCGGGCAGTTACTGCTCGGGATAGTAGGTAGTGTGGGAACTTCATGGGGTATGGAATGGAAATTAAAGGTTCCTTTGCTCGATGACAAAGAGATATAAGGTGGAGAATTCGGGTCCCCCTTGCTCGCTTTTGCAGGGTGGAAATACCATCGTTTAGGGAACCACAGTAAATCGCTCCTCCTGATGGATGCTGACCGAGGAATTGCCGACCATGACCAGAAACTCGCCTGGTTCCACCACCCGTACCATGTCCGCATTGAGCAACTCCATGTGCTCCGGCTTCAGAGTGAAGTGAACCACTTGGGATTCGCCCGAGGCCAGATTCACCCGCTCAAATCCCCGCAACATTTTGTCGTAGGTGGTGACGGAGCTGACCACATCCTGAAGATAAAGCTGCACGACTTCACTTCCATAACGCTCTCCGATGTTGGTCACCGTGACTTCGACGTCTACGGAGTCGCCGGCTTGTATTTTATTTTTGGATACGTTTAGGCCAGACAGTTCAAACTCGGTATAGCTCAAACCATGTCCAAAGGGATACAGGGGGCCCGTCACCCGGGAGAAGCCGATCCCATTGGGCCCGCGCTTCGGTTGACCCGCATTGGAAGCCGGCTTGGAGGGAAAGGATATGGGAATCTGCCCGACCGTTTTGGGAAAAGTGACCGATAACTTACCCCCCGGATTGTAATCGCCAAAAAGAGTTTCCGCAATGGCCAGCCCGCCCAGCTCGCCGGGGAACCAGGCCTCTAGAATCGCCGGCACGTAGCGATCGGCCCAGTTCACCGCCAGGGGGCGGCCATTGATCAAGACGAGGATAACCGGAACTCCGGTTTTATGAATTTCCTGCAGGAGTAATTCCTGGCGGCCGGGCAGCTTCAAGCTGGTCCGGGACACACTCTCACCCACCGTGCGCTCACTATCACCCAAGACGACAATGGCCAGGTCACTGGAGGTGGCTTTCTCTACCGCCTCTTGCAAGAGGGCCGCTTCGGTGGCATCCAGAGGCTGAGGCAGTATTTCGGATTCCGGCCAGGTCGGATCTACGATCTCGCACCCCTTCGCATACTCGATCTCAATCTCTGCACCCACCAGGGCCTTCAATCCCTCCAGCACCGTGACGACCTCGACATTGGAGGGGCCGTAGCGACTGATCGACCCTTCTCCATCATTCGCGTTGGGTCCCGTGACCAGAATCCGTTGGATTTGCTTCCTGTCCAGGGGAAGAATTCCATCGTTTTTCAGGAGAACCAGGGATTCATAAGTAGCCTGGGTGGCCACCTCCAGATGCTCGGGATTGCGCACGACCTGGTCCGCCAGTTCCGGGTCCCGGTATGGCGCATCAAAAAGCCCCATTTTGAACTTGTAGGCCAATACTTCCGATACCCGTAAATCGACCAGATCCATACGGATCCGCCCGGCTTCAATCGCTTCGCGCAAGGGAAACACAAAATTCTCCGGCTTGGTGAAATTGGTGCGGATATTGACTCCCGCCTCCAGGCATTGGGCAATCGCCTCCTGGTAGGTTTCCGCGGTCCGGTGTTTGGTAAAGGGATACTCCACCGCATCGCTGTCCGATACGACATATCCCGTAAATCCGTACTCCTCCCGCAGGAGCTCGGTCAGGAAATAGGAACTGGTGCTGACGGGGATCCCGTCCCAATCGTTGTAGGAACTCATCACTCCCATACCTCCCCCGTCTTGGATGGCCACCCGGAAGGGCTCCATGAACATGCCAAGCATTTCTCGGGGCGCCACTTTGGGATCCGTCCGGGCCTTCCCATCCCGGCCGCCTTTGGGAATGCCATAAACCGCAAAGTGTTTGGCGGTCGAAGCAACCCCTTCCGCCTGGAGACCCCGCACCATTTCCAACCCATAGGCTGAGGTAAGGAAGGGATCCTCACTGTAACACTCTACGATACGTCCCCACCGGGGGTCTCGCGGCAGGTCGAGGATGGGTGCGTAAATATTGGAATATCCCAGAGCAAAGGCCTCCCTGCCCACCATGTGGCCAATCTGCCTCACCAGTTCCAGGTTCCAGGTACTCCCCACCCCAATTTGAGCTGGCAATAAAGTAGCGGAGTCATGGCACAATCCCCGGATGCCTTCGTTGGTGAAATCGGCCGGTATCCCCAGACGGGTCTCCTCAATGAAGAAACGCTGCACCGTATTCAGCGCCTCCACATGCGCTCCAAAAGGATAGGAAAACTCCCGCGTACTGCCCTTGGCCACACATCGGATGGAATTATTCAGATGCTCATCGATATTCCCGATCCCATCTTTCCAGACCCGTTCATACCATTCCTCCGTGGGCAAGGGGTCTTCCAGCACTCGACAATACCCGTATAGCGTCACCAGCTGGCAGGTCTTCTCCTCCATCGTCATCTGCGACAGTAAATCCGCCACCCGGTGCTCCACCGATGCCGCCGGATTTTCATAAATGTCCTGCTTCCCATTCTTATTCAGGTCGATCCAACCATCATGATAAATGTCCAGGTCAGCGGCCGAGGCACAGAGATGTCCAATCACCAAAAAGCACCCGGTCACTGCCAGGTATCGGAAAGAGGACCAGAGCGGGGTATTCACAGCATTCTCCTTCATAGGATTTGTCCAGGGGGGGATAACAGGGGTTCACTCATGCCCAGGTCGGCTTGTATAGAGCGCTTCCCACGGCATACAGTTCTCACCCTGTCCCTTGCCCCCGGCAAACACAACCGGCCAAACTCGGGACACGTCACGATGGACCGCTCGTCAAATAATTCGACTGGATTTTCAGAGCCTAGGTTGACGACTCCGAAGGAACCGCCGCCTCTACTGTTAGAAGCCGGGTATATACCTTCACCATCGAGTCCAGATGTTCCTGAAGGTCTTCCTCCTTTTGAACGAACCGTTTCATCTCTGCCGTCGACAAATTGATCAGGCGTCCGACTTGCTGAATGGTCATGTCCAGGGACTTCAATGACTCCAGATGGAGGTCCTCGGCCCCTTCGATCGCATCACAGATCTGCACCTCGGACCAACTCATGCCCTCCATTCTCAAATCGTTGGCGAAGGAGTAACTCGACTCATATAAGTCATCCGCCAAGGGGCTTTCATGCATCAGTCGGAAGGGATCCAACACCCAATATCGAAGAACCCCTCCTAACCTTTCTTCCAATGTCCTCCACTCCTTCAGGCCCTCTGCCGCCATTTCCCGGAAACGCTCCATATATAACAATATCCCCGCCCGAAAGATCTCCACTTTGTTCGCATACTCCAGATACACCGCCGGCCGCGACATCTCCGAAGCCTCCGCAATGTCGCCCATCGTCACCCGCTTATACCCATATTTCAGGAATAGCCGTACTGCCGCATCCAATATCCGCTCTTGTTTGGTATTTATCACATCATTCATGTTGACAGATTTTGTTTTTTTGTCAATTTCTGACGTTATAACAAATTTACAAAAAATGTCAGAAGGATATAAATTCAATTCATACCGCATGCTGCTGGTGGTGGGAACCGTTCTGGGAATCGGCATGCTCTTGGGTCTTTCCGGGTGCAGCAAACCCGCCGAGGAGACTGCCGCCCTGCTGCCTCGCCCGATCAAAGTCTTCGAAGTGCACAACGGAGGGGTAGCCCAGGTCCTGGAATATCCAGGCCAGATTGAAGCCGCCCAGATCAGTCTGAAATCGTTTGAGGTGGAGGGACGCATCATCGAAATGCACGTCAAAGAAGGGCAGGAAGTTCACAAGGGAGAGATCCTGGCTCAACTGGACCCCCGGGACTATCGATCAGATCGCGATTTTGCCCAAGCCAACTATGATGCCGCCCTATCTGTAGCCGACCGGGTGCGGCGCCTCTTTCAACAAGACGCGATATCCCGCCAGGAACTCGATATCGCTGAACGGGACCTGAAAACGGCACAAGCTAACCTGGATCGGGCCCAGAAAGCCCTGGAAGACACCACCATGGTGGCAGATTTCGAAGGGAAAATCGCTCGGATCTACGTAGATGACTTTGCCAACGTCGTCGCTAAGGAGCAGGTGCTTGTGCTATTGGACGATTCCAAACTGGAAATCGTGGTTCAGGTTCCCGAAAGTGTCATGGCCATTCCGGTTGAGGGAGAGACCGACGCTGAACGGGTGGCCCGGGCCCAGCCTGTTGTTATCCTGAGTGCGATACCAGACAAGGAGTATCCTGCCATACTCAAAGAGGCTTCAGAGACTCCGGACCCCATAACCCGCACCTACGAAGTTACCCTTGAATTTGATCCGGAGGAAGACCACCTTGTCATGCCGGGAATGACAGCCAAGGTGAAGGCCGTCATTCCCCCAAATGATACCACCCGGTCTGCGGGTTATGTGGTTCCGGCAAATAGCATAGTGACCGATTGGGAAGGCAAACCCTTTGTCTGGAAATTAGATCCTGAATCCATGACGGTCAGCAAAGTACTGATCGAGGCCGGGGCCATGACCGAAGATGTAGTATCTGTTCAAGGCGAAGTCAGCAGTGGTGACCTTATCGCCGCCTCCGGCGTTGCCTACCTGTCCGAGGGCCAGGAAGTCCGCATCTGGAATCCGTAGGCATTCCACCCAGCACCTTAACTAGCCATGAACCCTGCAGCATTCAGTCTTAAACATAAGACGACAACGACTGTTTTAACGGTCGTGCTCTTCCTGGGCGGTCTCTCCAGTTTCCTCAACATGAGCCGCCTGGAAGACCCTGAGTTTACCATCAAAGACGCCCTCGTCGTCACCCCTTACCCAGGCGCCTCCGCCCAGGAAGTGGAACAGGAAGTGACCGATGAAATTGAAACAGCGATCCAACAGCTCGGTCAGCTCGACGAAATTGAATCCCGCTCCGAGCGCGGCCTCTCCATCGTCACTGTATCCATCAAGGACTCGTATGATGCAGCCACCCTGCCCCAGGTTTGGGATGAACTGCGGCGCAAAGTGGGAGATGCCCAGGCCCAACTTCCCCCCGGAACTCAGGAATCCATGGTTATTGATGACTATGGCGATGTCTTTGGCGTCTACATGGTACTCTACGGTGAGGAGTATTCCTACGCCGAATTGAAGGAGGTAGCCGATTACCTGAAGCGGGAACTGCTGCTGGTCCAGGATGTGGCCCGCATTGAGTTGCACGGCTACCGAACCGAGGCCATCTTCATTGAGCCCAAACGGGAAATCCTCTCCCAGATCGGAATCTCCTCCGAGCAAATAGGCCAGAGCCTGATCCAGAAAAACCTCGCCATCGACACCGGTCGGGTCCGCATGGGCAAAGAGTTCATCACCATCGACCCTACTGGAGAAATCAACCGGATCGAAGACTTCGAAGACCTCGCCATTTCTTACTCTGGCCGCCAGTTCTATTTGAAGGACATCGCAGATGTGCACCGAGGCTATGTCGACCCCCAGGATGACATCATCACTTACGATGGCATGCCCGGCATAGCCCTGGGAATCTCCACCATCTCCGGTGGCAATGTGGTTCGCATGGGGGAAGCCATCGACCAACGCTTAGATGAAATCCGATCTGAACTTCCGCTTGGAATGGAGATCGGTATTGTATCCCATCAGGCCACCTCCGTCGTCAAAGCGATCGACGGATTTACCGCCAGCCTGATTCAGGCCCTGGTCATCGTGGTCGGCGTACTTTTGCTTTTTATGGGGGTCCGGAGCGGGCTTCTGATCGGGTTCATCCTCCTGCTCACGATTATTGGGAGCTTTCTCTTCCTTCAACCCATGGGCGTGGCCTTGGAACGCATCTCACTCGGGGCTCTCATCATCGCTCTGGGGATGTTGGTGGATAATGCCATCGTCGTCATTGATGGGATGCTGAATGGAATCAAACGGGGGAAAACTCGCGAGCAAGCCGCTATCGACACCGTGAGGCAATCCGCCCTTCCCTTATTAGGTGCCACCCTGATCGCCATTTTCGCCTTCGCCGCCATTGGCACCACCGACAATGCCGCCGGTGAATTCTGCCGGTCGCTGTTTTATGTCATTTGTACATCCCTGCTGCTCAGCTGGGTCACCGCCGTGACCGTTACCCCACTGCTGGCCGTGATCGTCCTGAAGGGCCCCAAGGTGGATATGGGTTCCAAAGACACGCCAAGTCCTGACCTCTTCAACAACCGGTTCTACCGGGTTTATAAATCGATCCTTCAGGGGCTCATCCACTTCCGCTGGATCACCGTGACCGTGGTCGGCCTGCTCTTCTTTGCATCGTTGTGGGGCTTCGGTTACGTCAAGCAGGCCTTCTTCCCGCCCTCCACCCGGGCTCAGTACATGGTAGACCTGTGGCTGCCCCAGGGTGCTCATATCGAGGAGACCCAGGCCCACGTGAACGAGCTGGAATCCTGGTTGAAGGAACAGGATGGCATCCAGCATGTGACATCTGTTCTCGGTCGGGGCGCCCTCCGCTTCATCCTGACCTATGCTCCGGAAATGGCCAACCCGGCCTATGCCCAGTTGCTGATTGATGTGGACGATGCCAAACACATCCCTGAATTCATCAACAGCACTGAAGCCTTCATTCATGAAAACCTCCCCGACGCCACCGGCTATGGGACCAAGTTTGAGCTGGGTCCTGGGGAGAAAGGCAAAATTCAAGCCCGCTTTCTTGGTTCCGATCCCAATGAGCTTCGCCGGCTCGCCAGTTCCGCCCAGGAAATTTTCGAATCCCACTCCAATACCAAATCCGTCCGGACCGATTGGCGCCAACGCGTCAAACTGCTGCGCCCCCAACTGGCTGAGGATCGCGCCAGCCTCCTCGGCATCGGCAAAACCGAGCTCGCCTACGCCATCCGTCAGGCCTTTGAAGGCCAGTCCGTCGGCGTCTACCGGGAGGGCGACCTGCTCCTGCCCATCATCATCCGGGCCACCGAGCGCGAGCGGAACGACTTCGGCCAGCTCGAAAGCATCCACATCTGGAGCCCGGTCGCCCAGCGGCGAGTCCCCCTCTCCCAGGTGATCTCCGGCACCGAAATTGTCTTCGAGGACGAAATTCTCATGCGCCTCAACCGCAAACCCACAATCACTGTTTATGCGGACCCCATTGAAGGAACTGCCAGTGCCCTCTTTGAAGAGCTCCGTCCTCAAATTGAAGCACTCGAACTTCCGTCCGGTTACGAATTGGTCTGGTATGGCGAATACAAAAATTCCAACGATGCGAATGAAGCCCTTGCTGCGGGGATTCCTTTCTTCTTTCTGCTTATGGTGCTCACCACCATCACCCTGTTCAATTCACTCCGGCAACCTTTAGTCATTTGGATGTGCGTCCCCCTATCCATCATAGGGGTAACGGTTGGCCTCCTGACCACGGGCCAACCGTTTACCTTCATGGCTCTCCTCGGAGTCATCAGTCTCTCCGGAATGCTGATCAAAAACGCCATTGTCATGATCGATGAGCTCAATGCCCAGGTGGGACGCGGGAAGGCCCTCTATCAAGCCATCGTTGACTCTGCCGCCAGCCGCCTGCTCCCCGTCGCCATGGCAGCCTCCACTACCGCCCTGGGCATGATCCCTCTCCTCTTTGACGACTTTTTCGCCGCCATGGCCGTCACTATCGTCTTCGGACTCCTATTTGCCACCATCCTGACCACCCTGGTCCTGCCCGTTTTTTATTCCATCCTCTTCCGGGTGAAACCCACAACCGCATAGGGCGCACGCTCGTAAATGAGCGGGCGCGGCGGAAACGATTACTACGAATCAGGGGCGAAGACTTGAGGAAGTCCATCAGCCAAGTCGAAGGGCTGCGCCCAAGAGACCAAATCGACCCGAACCCAGGTAGGGCTGGACCCCCGGGCCAGTCGGATCTACGGTAATCCCGAGATCCACCATGCCCCATCCCCCATCCCCTGCCTGGAAAAAAACCAAACTGCTCGACTTTAAGCATGGATACAGCATCGCCGTAACCCGGAACGGAACGGAGCCTCAGCTGTTCATCGGTTCAGAGGTGGAAGGCCCCTCCCTGGCCCTCTCCCTGGATGGACAATGCGTAACTGAATTCGCCAAAGGCCCCGGGGGATCCATGGCCATCATCCCTGCCCCTGACAGAGACCACTGCCTCCTCTCCATTGCTGGTATGTTCCCCCCATTTATCGGACAGGCTGGGGCGATCCTTAAACACGAGCGCAAAGAAAAGGGATGGGGTTCCACCGAATTGGTGAAGCTTCCCTTTGCTCACCGCATGGACTTCCTCGAAACTGCCCTTGGGCGGACCGTCCTCATCGTCGCTGCCGTGGCCCAGGACAAGCATAACCCAGATGACTGGGAACACCCCGGCCCCATCCTGGCCCTACCCTGGGATCCAGAGTCCGGCGGGCTCGGTCAGCCCGAAACCCTCGATCTGGCCCTGGTTCGCAACCACGGCATGCTTCGCAAACCACTAGACGATCGAGACGCCGTCTGGGTGTCCGGGGCAGAAGGCATTTTTGCCATTCAACCCGCTCCCGATCTGAGCGGCTGGGCCATCCAGCAGTGCTTTGATCGAGAAGTGAGTGAGTTTGTCTTCCTCGATCTGGATGGAGACGGACATGAAGAACTGATCACCATTGAACCCTTTCATGGGAACCTTTTCCGTGTCTACCGCCGGGTTGGCCAGACTTGGGAACTGACCTTCGAGGATACCCTTTCCTTCGGGCATGGCCTGGCCGCCACTGCCTACCAGGGGTATCCCATGGTTGCCGTGGGCAACCGTGCTGATCACCGCAGCCTCTTCCTCTACAACTGGAACGCTTCCCCCTTGGATACTCCAAAGAAATCGATCCTCGACCGTGATGTCGGCCCGACCCAAACCCTGTTCTTCGAGCATGACCATGCCCTCCACCTGCTGTCCTGCAACCCCACCCAGGATGAATTGGCCTGCTACACCTTCAACCCCTAATCACTCTCTCCCGGTTTTCTATGTCTGAAAAAATTGGTTTCATCGGCCTCGGAGTCATGGGGCGTCCCATGGCCAGCCATTTGGCCAGCCACGTCCCACTTACGGTTTACGACCTGGATCCTGAAAAAACCGCTGCCATTCCCGGGGCCACTCCGGCCACCACCGTGACCGAAGTCGGCCAGGAGGCCAGTTACGTGCTCCTTTCCCTCCTCAATTCCAAGGTAGTCGAAGAAGTCACCGTGGGCCCGGAGGGACTCCTCCATGCCATGCCAGCCGAGAGCACGGTCATCGACCTCAGCACCACCGAACCCGCCGTCTCCCGGTCCGTGGCCCAGACGCTCGCCACTCGCGGAATCCATTTCCTCGATGCACCCGTCAGCGGTGGCGAAGGAGGAGCCAAACAGGGAGAACTCGCCATCATGGCTGGCGGCGATCCTAATGTATTCAAAAAATCAATACACCTGCTAAACACCTTTGCCAAATCCGTTGTTCACCTCGGCCCGGTGGGTGCGGGCGGGGTCACCAAGTTGGCCAACAACATGATCGTGGCCTCCACCTTTGCCACCATTGCTGAAGCCTTCGCCCTGGCTCAGAAAAATGGTCTCGATTGCGCCACGGTATACCACGCCATCAAAGACGGCTGGGCCGCCTCACCCGTCCTTGATGTAGCCGCCAGGGACATAATCTCCGGGGAGTTTAACCCCGGGGGAACCATCGACATGCTCCTCAAGGACATGCACTACGCCCTCAACCTGGCAGAGGAGTCCCAATCCTCCACCCCCATGACTTCGACCCTGGTCGAACTGAACCAGAAAGCCCAACAGCTTGGCCTGGGTCAGCGCTCTCAAGCTGCTCTCATCCAGCTTTGGACCCAATAACCAACGCCGGGGAGCTCTAGGCAGTATTGTGGGTAATTAAAGACGCTGCCTAGAGCCCCGCCAAATACCGCATGCTTTCCTGGATACTGGCGATGGGGTTGGGCGAATGGTCTTGCTCCACATGACAATGCTCTACACCCGCTCCCTGAGCCGCTTCAATGATGGGCTCCATGGGAATGATGCCATTGCCGAGCTCCTTAAAAGCATCTGGGGAAATCGAGCCAAAGTGCGGTAAATCCATTCCGGCCTTCAAGTCCTTCAGGTGAAGCTGAGACACCCGACCCTTCAACTGCTGGATCAGGTCTACCGGCTCCACCCCGGCTAACTTCACCCAGAAGACATCCACTTCAAACTGCATGTGGTCGGAGAACTCGTCCATGAACACATCGTAGCCGGATTTCCCCGCATCTATCTTTTCAAACTCAAAACTGTGGTTGTGGTAGGCCAGCTGAATCCCCGCCTTTTTCGATTGCTCAGCCGCCACATTACACCGCTCCGCAATGCGCTTGTAGTGGTCGAGCGTTTCCCGCTCATGACCATGCAGGTAGGGAATCACCAGGTGAGAAATCCCATCATCCTTGGCCTGCTGCAGAATCTTATCAAAAGCACCGGCCCCAGCCTTGTCGGGATGGGTCACCGCCTCCCAGGCAAAATGACTCGAATTTACCGCCAACCCGTGATCCAGCGACGCCTGGATCATAGCTTCGCTATTCGGGTAGCCGTAAGCCTCTACCTGCTTATAGCCAGCTTCGGCTACGGCCTGGATCGTCCCAACGGTATCGGCATTCAGCTCATTCCGTAAAGTATATAGCTGAATCCCGATATTTTTGCGGTAAGGATTATTCTTCGCCAGGGCAAAGGACTGAAATGTGGCGGAGCTGGCCAGGGTAGCTGCCAGGGAAGACTTGATAAAGGTGCGTCGTCTCATCGTTTAATTGGGTTAACTGGAACTGGGGTAAAGGGGATCGTCACCCTTTCGGGAAATTACTTTCATTAACTTGATGCACAAATATCTCAAATCAACCAACCAAAATCCAGCGGGCAAAACCTAAGAAGAAGGAAAGAAGTGGAAAAACGATTTCCCGAGCGCGTGAACATGATTTCCATCCAGCGGGAAGCAAACGACCTTCGGCTTGACGGACACAGCGAGGCGAGGATCGAGAAGTCCCGGGTCAAGATGGAGGAAGTCGTAGCCAAAACGATCCCGGATTATCTAGACCAGACCTGCAGGTTTCCCAATCGGCTAGGAAATACTCCGGTATTGGCGAGGGGAGACGCCATAGTGGAAACGGAAGTAGCGGTTGAAGTTCGCCAGGTTATTAAACCCGCAGGCAAAGGCGATCTCAGCAACAGTCTGGTCGGATTCCAACAGCTCCCGGGCGGCCCGGCCCAACCGCAGCTCGATGATGAATTGGCTGAAGGGTTTGCCCATCTGCTGGCGGAAAAACCGACTGAAGGATTGCGGATGGAGCGCGGCGCACTGGGCGACCGATTCCAGGAATTCGCTTTTCTAGAGCCCAGTATGCGCTTCACGAAAGCCTTCCCCCTTAGACACAGGCTCTACTGCATGGACCAGCTTATCCTTTACCCAGGCTTCAGTGCGATCCCGACCCACAGGAGATTGAGGTGAAACAGGCAATGTATGAATCCGCCTCCCAGGTTGTGTCCTGATGGATGTATCCAAGCTGGATAAACCTCCCTCATGGAAACCTTGGCCTTGCTTCAGATCGATGCAGCAGTCTTTGATCCACCCATCCCTAAACCCTGTCAGAATCTCCTCAAAGCCAATAAAGTGGACACCTTCATTGCCAACCGGAAGCAGACGGTCTAAATGTAAAAGTTTTCTCATGAAACCCAAAATCCCCTTACCCACTTGCGCCCTGCTCCTCTGCTTCTTGCAGCTCACCTTGTCCGCGACCCCTCCCAATGTCATTGTCCTGTTCGCCGACGACCTGGGCTACGGTGACTTGAGCTGCTACGGGCATCCCACGATCCGCACCCCCTACCTCGACCAGATGGCCGCCGAAGGCTTGCGTCTGACCTCTTTTTACAGCGGGGCCGATGTCTGCAGCCCGGCTCGAGCCGCGCTCCTCACCGGCCGCTACCCCATTCACGCAGGCATGCCCCATAACACGGGTCCCGGATCCGACCGCCACCTGCCCAAAAACCAGATCCTGATTCCGCAAATCCTCCAGGGCCAGGGTTACGTGAGCAAGGCCATCGGCAAGTGGCACCTGGGCCACCAGGATGCGTCACTCCTCCCCGTGGGTCGTGGCTTCGATCACTTTTTCGGGCTCCCCTACTCCAACGACATGATTCGTCCCTGGGTCAATACGGACGAGCCCATGTATATGTTCCGTGATGGAGAACCTCTGGAAAAAGTTGGCCATGAGCAGAGCCACCTGACCAAGGCTTACACGGAGGAAGCCCTTGCCTTCATCCGGAAACAGGTCAAATCCGAGACTCCCTTCTTCATCTACCTGGCATACTCCATGCCCCACCTCCCGGTACATGCTCCACCCGAGCGGCAGGGCACCTCCACTGCCGGGCGCTATGGGGATGTCATCGAAACCATCGACTGGAGTGCGGGGCAAATCATGGACGAACTCCGCCAATTGGGGATTGAACACAATACCCTAGTTGTCTTCACGAGCGACAATGGGCCCTGGCATAACCTGCCCGACCGCATGTTGGCCGAGGGCAACGAACGCTGGCACTCCGGCACCGCCGGTCACCTGAGAGGAGCTAAAACCACTTCCTATGAAGGGGGCTCTCGCGTGCCCGGCATCTTCTGGTGGCCGGGAACCATCCCCTCCGGCCGGACATCCTCCGCCATGGCTTCCACCATCGACCTTCTCCCCACCGCGGCTGCCCTCGCGGGGGCAACGCTACCCCAGAACCACGCTGTAGATGGCTATAATCTCCTTCCCTTCCTCATGGGAAGAACCGACACCCCCCGCAAGGAATTCATCTATTCACGGGGAGCCTACTTCGAAGCCATCCGCCAAGGACCATGGAAGCTGCGCATCGGGGGCAGTAACCCGCAGATCGAGCTGTTCCACCTCGATCGGGACCCCTCCGAGATGTACAACGTCGCCAATCGCTACCCGGAACAGGTGCAACATCTGCAAGCCGCCCTCCAGGAAAGGGCAGCTCATTATCAGGCAGACCTGCGGGAGCTGAAACCATAAGGAACCGAAGTGAATCCCTTGAATCGAAGAGCCTTTCTCAAAACCTCCTTGGGCGCAGCCGCCATGACCCCGATTGCTTCCGCCTGGGCCAAACCAGCTGGCAGTCTGGAGACCGTCCGGATCGGCATCATCGGATGCGGATGGAAGGGCCTCAGCCATATCGAGACCTTCGATGCCCTGCCCCAATGCCGGGTGGTCGCCCTGTCCGATCCCGACGAAAGCCGCATGCAGGAGGGCCTGACCAAGCTGGAACCGGGCCGCCCCCCCGCCCGGACCTATCGCGACTTTAGAGAACTCCTCGAGCAACCGGATATCGATGCCGTGGTCATCGTCACCCCTAACCACTGGCACGCCCTCATGGCGGTCCTCGCTTGCGAGGCCGGCAAACACGTCTTCCTCGAAAAACCCCTCACCCGGACCTGGAACGAAGCGAGCCTCATCCTCCAAGCCGCCCAACGCACCGGCCGCATGATCCAGGGCGGCGCCCAGGGTCGCTCCGATGTCGGATTCAACGCCGCCCTCGAATTCATCAAATCCCAAGAGTTCGGCCGGCCCCAATGGGCTCATGGGTTCTGGTATCGCACCCGCGAGCCGATCGGTAAAGTGACTGGCCCTCAATCGATTCCGGCAAATGTCGACTACAACCTCTGGACCGGCCCCGCCCCGCTGAAGCCGCTCATGCGCGAACGCTTTCACTATGACTGGCACTGGCAGTGGGACTACGGCAACGGCGAGATGGGGAACCTCGGCACCCACCAGGCCGATGAAATTGTCTACGCGCTCGGCCTGGAAGAGCTGCCCACTCGCGCCATGAGCCTGGGTGGTCGCTTCCTCTGGAACGACGATGGCCAGACCGCCAACATGCATCTCGCCCTGTTGGATTTTCAGGGGCTTCCTTTTCTCCTCGAGGTCAGAGACCTGCCCGACCGAACTGGAGTCAGCCACCCCGCCAGCCAGTACGGCCGCCGCAGCGGAAATCGCATCCAATACGAAGGCGGCTACATCCTCGGCGGACGCGGCGGAGCCGATGTCTACGACGCCGAGGGCAACCGCATCCAGCGCTTCCCCGGAGATGCCGGCGGCAGCCACCAGGCCAATTTTATCGAAGCCATCCGGCAGGACCATCCTTCCATCCTCGCCTCCCCCATCGAAAACGCCATCCTCTCCACCCAACTCACCAACCTGGCCAACCTGTCCTACCTCGCAGGTCGCCTAGCCACCACTCCGGAGATAAAGTCGGCTACCGCTCCCATGGGCCAGGCTCAGCCATCCGTAGATGCGTTCCTCGACCATTTGGGCCGACTAGGGATCCACCCTGACCAGCAGCCCATCACCCTGGGACCCTGGGTTAAACCGAAAGGACTACACTCCCTACCGATGACCGGAGATTCCAGTCTGGATCTACTCCTTCAGGAAAGGAGCCAAGTCCGCGCCCGGGCGCCTTTCAATTTCCCCGCTTAGGCCACCCCGCCGTCCACGTACCCGGGCTGCATCCAGGCCACGTTCTCATGGCGGAAGAAGGGCTCCATCTTGGTACTGAGTGCTTCCATCTTCGCCTCCGGCAGGGGTTTAAAGTTCCGGACGAGCTCGAGGTTCTTTCTCAGGACCTCCATGCTGCCCTGGCTGATATTCGCCGTCGCGAAATGAGGCAGGGTCAGCGAGTAGTGAACCAGGTCGGCCGGATCCAGCTCCGGCACACTTTCCCGGGGCCGAATCACCTTCATGGCGATGACCCCCAGACCGTGTTGGGCCGCCACAGGCACGGCATGGCCTTCGAAGTCCTTCGGGGTGTTTTTCGATTGATGATTGAGGGCAATCATCATGGCCTCAAAATCGTAAAGCTCTGCCGCTCGCTTCATACCCTCGGGCGTCGTGTGCCCGGTAAAGCCAATATGTTTGATGACTCCCTGGTCCCGATAATCATGGAGGACGTTCAAAACCTTTCCCTTGTCCCCTAAGGTCTCGGCATCTTCCACCGACTCGATGCTGTGGACATGAAACAGGTCGATGGTATCGGTATTCAGTCGCTTCAGGCTTTGTTCAATTTCAGCTTTGGCCGCGTCAGCATCTCGCTCTCCGGTTTTGGTCACCAGGAATACTTCCTTACGACGACTCGGCAGCAGCTTCCCGATCCGCGCTTCACTGGAAATCTGTTTATTCCCGTAACTCGCTGCCGTGTCCCAGAAATACACGCCGTGGTTTAAGGCATACTCCAGGATCTCCAGGGCCTCGTCGTCATCCTCAATCGCCATCCACCGGCTACCCGTCCCGAAGGCCAACAGGGGGACGTCTACCCCAACCTTTCCCAGCCTGCGAGTAGGCAAGCCCTTTGGATCAAAGGAAGAGGAGGGCTTCATTCCGGCAGACCCCAGGTGGGGCAACGCAGCGGCACCCGCGGTCGCTACGGCTGAGGTTTTAATAAATTTCCGACGAGGCAGTTTCTTTTCCATAACGATGTGACTCCTAAGCTAACCATAAAATAACACTAAAGCTCATTAAAGGAATTTCCTTTAGGCTGCAATAGTGACGATCTGCGGTTGTTTGGTGTCTCTATTTTAGCGGGGTTTAGCATGAATAAGTGGTGCATCCATCAGGGTTCGACCTTGAGCCCGTAAACCTCGATCCAATCGAGCCGCGAGCAGGCCGGGCTCCGCCCGCCCGCCATGAGGTCGGTAAATCCGACCGATTTTACACGGGAAAGATCCGGATCGTCCATCCATCGGGTCTCCCGGATGTCGTCCGCATTCAATCGACGCCAACGGATATCCATGATGTTGAACTCCTTCTCCCGCCAATCCTGGCTCGGCCCATCCGAGGCGTCGCTCACCAGCCAGGTGCCATCTTCCAATTGCAGCACGATGCGCAACTGCCGGAAACCGGCCTGCTTGGAGCGCCAGCGAATCTTGGCGTGCCCGGTCAAGTCGATGAGGTAATCCCTTGGGGTCAAAGACACCATCCAGTTGCCCTCACAAAGGCCTGACCAGATATAAAAGGGATCATCAATCGGTTTCTCGTGATTGCTCTTCTTGATCACATTCCGACCCGGACCGTGCAACCCCAGAATCAGGTCAGGATGCACGACGTGCTCCTGCGTCACCGGTATGGCGGGCGGAAGCTCAGCCCAGTCTTCGCGAAAGAGGAGGTCGGGCCGATAAGGGGCGTCTTGACCAAAGGCCGACACCAAGGGAAAAAACAAAAGACAATAGAAACGATTCATTCTAAAACTCCTTTGAATTTAGGGATTCCCCAAAACCTCCCGGTGGCGGACCACTGGAACGGTCGACATCGGGAATTCCGGGTCTCGACCAAACCATTCCGCTCGAGCGATTCCATTTTCGATCGTGATCCCGAGGAATCCTCCCTTCTCACTGAAAAAGGTATGGTATTCCGGCTGGAATCCTGGATCACCTCCGTAATTGTGCTCATCATTGATCGGACCACAGCCCATTTCCATGATTCCGGTTTTTGGATCGATGGAGCAATACTGCCAGTGCCGGTCGCCCGTGATGACAAAGGTGTTGGCTTGAGTAGCGATGAAATCCCGCAGCTCCTGCCCCTCATGCATGAAGCCATCATTGGAGTGATTATCGTTTTTTCGTGGTTTATCTGGCCCCACAATGGGCCCCGGAGTAATGATGAACTTATATTTGGCATCCGATTCTTCGATGGTCCGCTTCAGCCACGCCTTCTGGTCCGCACCCAGGATGGTTTTTTCCGGGCCATCGGGGTCCGTATTCGCGGAGCGAAAGTCGCGGTTCTCTGTCATCCATATTTGGACATCCCTCCCCCACCGAATGGTCCGATACGTTTTCTCCCCCATGGGCACCTGTTCACGAAAGATCGACAGCCCCTCCTCCCAGGTCAAATCCCCGTAGGTCTGCCCCGGCCAGCAATCATTCACTAAGGTGTCATGATCATCCTTCATGAAGTAGGAGCTGACCTGCGTGTGAAAAGCCAGGTTATACCCATAAGCAAACATCAGATTCCACTTGGCCCGGGCTTCGGCCACATTCTTCGCCAGGGGCGCCTTGTCATAATAAACAATGTCACCCGTATGGACAAAAAAGTGGGGGTCTAAGGCCAGCATCTGCTGGTAGGTCTGGTGCCCTTCTGCCCCCGCATCTACGCTCCGCACCGCCTGGCAGGTGGTGACGATGAACCGGATGGGCCCGGCATCCTCCTTGGCGGGAGCGGTCTTGAACTGGCCCGGTAAGGCTGTCGTGGGTTGGTAGCCCTCCCCCCTCCGGGCCCAGACCAGGTAGTGGTAGGTCTGACCAGGTTGGAGATTCTCCAAGGGCACCTGCGCGATGAAATCTCGATCGGGATCGACCGAGATCCAGGGGGTTCCAAAGATTTCCGGAAACCCCTCTCCCGCTGCCATATACTGAATAAAGACTTCCCCTTCGGCCCCAGGCAGAATATCGGTCGGCATGGGACCTACCTCGGGACGGGCAATCGGTGAACCCTCCGTCAATATAGGCATTCGACCAAAGTCAGCCGTGGGTTCCCTCGTCAATCGAACCCACAGAATCGCTGAGTTTTGATCGACCTCGCCTATTTTGACCCCATTGCCCAGAAAGGGACCGTCCACAGCACCCAAGTTTCCAAAAGGTAATAAGACCATAGCAGCCATGCAGATCCGCCCCGGATCATATTTACTGACAACGGATCTTAAAAATCCAATCATAGTGGTTTTCATAAGTTCACCCTAACCACTCTGTTGCCTCTTCACGAGCGAAAATCCATTCCAACCGTTACACCCGCGCTATTCCTATGTGTGTTGCCCCCGTTCGATTAAAGCCCCGATTTCTCCTTGGGTTTACCGCCTTTTGGGGGGCGCTGGCTCTGGCAGTCCACGCCAATTCGCCGGATAAGACACTTGCCTATAAACCGGTGGAGAATGGCTCCCTCTCTCTTCATATCTTTCACCCGAAAGACCATAAATCCACAGACGGTCGACCCGCCATCGTCTTCTTCTTTGGAGGAGGCTGGAATACCGGGAGCCCTTCCCAGTTCTACCCACAGTGTGCCTATCTGGCCTCCCGGGGAATGGTGGCGATCTCTGCAGAATATCGGACAAAGTCCAGCCATGGGACTGACCCTCGGGCTTGTGTCGAAGACGGAAAATCGGCCATACGCTTTGTGCGTCGTCACGCCTCCGAGCTGGGCATTGACCCCAATCGAATCGCGGCCGGTGGAGGGTCCGCAGGAGCCCACGTCGCCATCGCCACGGCAACCCTCTCGCAATTCAACGCACAGGGAGAGGACACAGCAGTGTCCAGCATTCCCAATGCCCTCGTCCTCTTCAATCCCGTTTATGACAATGGACCCGGAGGATATGGACATGAGCGCGTGAAAGACTACTGGACGTCATTCTCTCCCCTGCATAATCTATCTCCGGATACTCCACCGACCGTGGTGTTTCTTGGGACTGCTGATACCTTGGTGCCCGTGGAAACTGCGGAGGAATTTCAAAATCGCATGAAAGCATTGGGAGCACATAGCGAATTACACCTATATGAAGATAAACCCCATGGTTTCTTCAATCCAGGCAGGGATCCGGAGTCGTTTTATCTGACCCTGACTGAGGCTGATCGCTTCCTTACGAAATTGGGGTATCTCGAGGGTGAGCCTACTCTGGCACTTCCAGGGGAATGATCTCCCCGGTGGACGAACAGTGAGAAATCGTCGACTTATCTTCCTGCCACACTTCAACTTTGATCTTCAAATTCCGCATTTACTTACCCCATGAAACAATCAGAAATCAACGCAGCCTACTTGGAGGCCAAGGCTGCCTTCGAGGCAAACGGTTGGGCCCTCCCCCCGAAACCGAAATGGGACATCACCGATTTTGGCCTCGGCGATTTTGCGCGCTATGGCCTCGTCCTCATCAACCTGACAGAGGAACCGGAATACTGTGAAAAGCTGATGTATGCGAGGAAGAATCAGTTCACTCCTATGCATAGCCATCAAAAGAAAAAAGAGGACATCATCTGCCGCTCCGGGAAACTGGCAATCGAGGTTTGGAAGGGGGTACCTAATTCGGATCACCCACGCACCTGCTTCACCCTCCAGCGAAATGGAGAATCGGTCACAATACAAAGCGGGGATATCCTGGTCCTCCAGGCCGGAGAAAGAGTCACGCTAGTTCCCGGGATTTACCATGAGTTCCGGGGAGCGGACGGCCCTGTCATCATCGGAGAAGTGTCGACTGCCAATGATGATCTAAATGACAACCTCTTTATCAACCCTGACATTGGTCGATTTTCCAGTATTGAGGAAAACGCGCGTCCGGCAGTCCAACTGGTGTCCCAGGAACCTGAGCGATGACACGATCGGGAATCATCGCTGGAGGTAATTTTATTGTAGACCGCATCAAGATGTTGGACGTCTGGCCCAGCCAGGACGCTCTCGCCCATATCCATGCCGAGTCCAAGGGCAATGGCGGAGGCCCTTACAACGTCCTCAAAGACCTACGCAAACTGGGTGCATCCTTTCCCCTTGAGGCAATGGGATTGATCGGAGAGGACGAAGCCGGGCGATGGATTCAGCAAGACCTGGAAAACCATGAAATAAGGATCAATACCCTTCGGACCACCAGTGAATCCCCCACCTCCTACACCGATGTCATGACGGTGGAATCAAGCGGTCGTCGGACTTTTTTCCATCAGAGCGGGACCAACGCCCTCTGGAATCCCACTCACGTCGATTTTTCACAACTAAGCTCGTATCGACATTTCCACTACGCCTACCTCATGCTTCTGGAATCCATGGAGAAGCAGGACCATTCCGGAAACCCTGCCGTGACCCAAGTCCTCCAGTCCGCCCAACAGCACGGGCTGTCCACCTCTGTCGATTGCGTCAGCTCATCCGCCGGCGGCTTTCCCGATCTGGTCCAGGCCGTCCTACCCTTCACCAACTATCTGTTCATGAATGAATGGGAGGCTTCCCGGATTACCGGATTAGAAATCGGCGAGGGTGATACCCTCGACATGGACCAGGTCCAGGCAGCCGCCGCTCAAATCTGCCACCATACCGAAACCCTCCGCGTCTTCATCCACTTCCCCCAAGGCGTATACTCCACCAATGGCCGTGGAGAAGATGTTGTCCAGGGTTCCGTACGCCTCCCTATGGACCGCATCCGCGGAGCTACCGGAGCCGGCGATGCTTTCTGCGCGGGTACCCTATTTGGCATTCATGAAGATTTGCCTATTCCAAAGTGCATGGAGCTTGGTGTCTGCGCCGCGGCCGCCTGTCTCCAATTTCCCACTGCCTCCGACGGCGTCCTCCCCGTCGATCAAAGCCTGGCCCTCGGCCAGGAATTCGGGTTTTATTCTCTAACTTAGATAATAGCATCCCGCATCCATGACAAAAAGGGTATTCGATCTCCGACCACCGACCATCCGCCATCGACAATTCACCATCGACCATCGACAATCAAGGCATGCTCAAACTCACCTACTATCTCGATGTCGTCTCCTCCTGGTGTTTCTACGCGGAAGATACTTGGGCAGAGCTAAAGGAGTTTTACGAAGACTTGGCTACTTTTGAATGGAAGGTATCCCTGATCCCGCCAGCAGGCCTTCCCAAGTCGCGGGAGGAAGAGGAATATTATTATCGCCGGAGCGGAACTACGGTCCGCTGGCAGACTATGCTGAACGGGGCCTGGTTGAATCCCGAAGTGGAGGAATATCTGGTGCCCAACGCCGTCGCAGAGGCAGGAAAAGACTTCGGAATCACCGATGACCGAATTCGCTTAGCCCTTGCTCACGCTGCCATGGTGGAAGGCCAATCCATCTGGGATTGGAAGGTCGCCGCAGGTGCTGCTGTTACAGCCGTGGACCTTGATCAGGAAGCCCTGCTGGAGACAGCCCGGTCCCAGGAGATCGAAGATCGGGTCCGGGCTTCTACCCAAGCGTTCGACAATCTCCAGGTCAATCAACGCCCTACCTTTATCATTGAAGATGAAATCGGGGATCGTGCCGTCTTCTCCGGCCTCATCCACCTGGACCCGTTGGTGTCGACCATTGAGTCCATGATCGAGGATTGCCAGGCCTACCGTGCCTACCACGCCCACCATGGCGAGTGGCCGGCTTGATCCGGATCCACAACACATCCCCGATGGAAGCGGTGGATCCTTCCCCCTCAATACCATCTCCCTATGCACAAATGCGAAATTTATTTCCCGAATTCGATTTAGCGGATTTGATTTCGTATTTAATATGATAAGGTTTTTTGTATGAAGTTTGTCTTTTGCCTCTTAATCATAGCTGCGTTATCACTGCCCGGGGGAATGCTCATAGGCCAGAACACGAGCTCGGTCTTCAGTCCAGATGTGACCCGAGGAAAGAATGCCATCGAATACCGGGCTGCCTACGACTCAGATGCGGAGGCGTTTTCGCACCGGTTACATTACCAATACGGGTTCACTGACGCCTGGCGGGGCCGCGTAATTTTGACCCAATTTGATCGACCAAGCCAGAATCTGGAGCTCCGCTATATTCGCTTTGAGGGTCTCTGGCAATTCCTCGAAGATGGCGAGGCCGGGTGGGACAGCGCCCTCCGCTTTGAGCTCCAGTTGACCGAGGGCGACAACCCACCCCACCGGGCCCGTATCGCCTGGAGCGGCAAAAAGGACCTCAATGAGAAATGGCAAATCCGGGGCAATTTCCTGACCGGGCGCCAGTTCGGGAACGAATCCAAAAAGGGGTGGCTCCTGGAGAGCCGGGCTCAAATCACCCGCAAACTCAATCCAAACTGGAGTCTGGCGGTGGACTACTTCGGGGACATGAATGACACCGACGAGTTTGGCGCTTTCAAAGATCAGGAACACCAGTTGGGTCCCCTACTCAAATTCAAGGCGGGAGGCGCTTCCGGCCTCTTTGGTCCCCTCTTCGGAGTATCCAGCTCCGCTCCAGACCTGGAACTGCGCTGTCACCTGATCTGGAGTTGGTAACAGTTACCCGTTGAACGATGATTGGAAACCCGGCGAATAGCATTGCCGATAAAAATCCAATCCCGCTTCAATAGCGCATGAGCCGTCCCCTTTGCCTCATTCTGTTATTCCTGCCCCTCGCCTCCATGCTGCATTCCGGCGTTACGGTTTACCCTTACCCCGAAGAAGCCCCAAAGTCTGAACGCTATCGGGTCTTCATCAACGACCGGGAAGTGTTTGTTTACCAGAACCCCATTGCTTCGATTGTGATCTTCGAGATGGACGGCCCGGTGGAGGTGCGCATCGAGTCCCAAACCATCATTCGGCATGTCGATGTCCGGCCCCTGTCTCACGAAATCCAGTCCCAATGGGGCGGGAAGGCGGCCGCTTTTACCCTCGACCAACCCAGAAAACTGAGCATCGAATTCAACGGCCTGCTCGATGATCCGCTCTTTCTCTTTGCCCACGCCCCCATTGCCCGGCCTGCCAACAACCCGAAGGGTCGCCTCCTCACCTTCGAGGCCGGAAAAGTCCATGAGCTCGGACTGGTAGAGCTCCAGTCTGGCGACCTGGTCTTCCTGGAGGGGGGCGCCATTATAAAAGGAGACTTCCTCGCAGAAGAGGTCGAAGATGTCGTCATCCAGGGCCCTGGGATCATCGATGCCACCCTGACGACCGAGCCGAGCCCCGATACCGTTTACACCAATCGGGTTATCTCGCTCTTCCGGTCCCACAATATCCGCCTGGAGGACTTCCTCATTTCCAACGCCGGGAAGTGGCAGGTGGTTCCCGATCAATCCACTCAGGTCACCATCGATGGCATACAAATTGTCAGTGACAACGGGACCGACGATGGAATCGATATCGTCCGCAGCCAGGAGGTCATCGTCCGCAACGTATTTGTCCATACCAAGGATGATTGCATCGCGATCAAAGCCTTTACCCCCGACCGCCTGCTCCGCCCCAGCCAGAATATCCTCATCGAAAACGGCACCTTCTGGAATACCCAGTGGGGAAACGGGTTTGAAATCGGCTTTGAACTCCGGACCGACTCCGTTCGCAACATCGTCCTGCGGAATTGTGACTTTATTCACGTGGAGAAGGGGGCTGTCCTCAGCATCCACAACGCAGACTACGCCGTCGTCGAAAATGTCGTGTTTGAGGACATCCGCGTCGAGGATGCCCGTCAAAAACTCCTGGATTTTGCCATCCTCTGGACCAAGTTCAGCGAAGACGGCCCCAAGACCGAAGCCGAGTGGGAACGCCGTTACCAACACGGAGGAGTATGGGACAATGTCATGGATTTCTCAGAAGCGGAGCGGGAGGCCATCACCCAAAACCGGGGAACCATCCAAAACATCATAGTCCGCAACCTGCGCATCGTTGACGGAGGCCTGCCCTTTTCCATCTTTTCGGGATTTGATGAAGATCACCTGGTCCAGGACATCCTCATCGAGGACGTCTACCTCTACGACCAGAAACTCACCACCGCCGAGGATCTTAAACTCTACACTAAATTCACCGAAGGCGTCACCATCCGCTAATGTTCAGGTGGAGGCGGCTCACCCCCAGGTCGCGAAGTTCTGATATCCTCGACCAATCAGAAAAGAATGCTTAGGCTCAGCCTGCCCATTCCCCCCCTTCAATTGTGGGAGCGGGCTTGACCCGTGACTTGGCATCTTCAACTCACCACCCCCTATGAAACGCCGTTCCTTCATCACCACCATCCCCGCTGCTGCGGCTGCCGGGTCTCTACCCGCCTCCGGCAGCTCCTCCAAGCCCGCTCCCCCTACCGACAAGTGGGGCCCCCTCCTTCCCTCCCGCCCCCTCGGCCAGACCGGCGATTCCGTCACCCTGCTCGGCGTCGGTGGCTTCCATGTGGGATGGACGGAAAAGAACCACGCCGCAGAAATCATCGAAACGGCCATGGAGGGTGGTATCCGTTTTTTCGATACCGCAGAGAGCTACCAGGAGGGCGAAAGCGAACGCCGCTTTGGCGAATACCTCATTCCCAAATACCGGAATGAGATTTATCTCATGACCAAAACCACGGCCAAAGATGCCAAAACCGCCCGGGAACACCTGGAGGGCAGCCTCCGCCGCATGAAAACCGACACCCTGGATCTTTACCAGATCCACTCCCTCCGTGACCCGGAGGATGTCGACAACCGGCTCGCCAATGGTGTCCTGGATGTGCTGCTCCAGGCCCAGGAGCAGGGCAAAGTACGTCACCTTGGCATCACCTGTCATACCAACCCGGAGGCCCTCCTCCGCATGCTGGAACAGACCCGGGATACTCAACCCTTCCAGGCCTGCCAAATGCCGGTCAACGCCCTCGACCCCAGCGCCCATAGCTTCATTCGCCAGGTGCTTCCCTTGCTCCAGGAACGACAAATCGCCCTCCTCGCCATGAAAACCTTAGCCGACGGTCGCTTCTTCGCCCTCAAGCGGCGCCCGGAATGGGTCCAATGGCAAACGGAAAACCCGATCATCCCCACCAGCCTGAGCATTCGCGACGCCCTCGCCTACGCCTGGTCCCACCCTGTCAGCACCCTGATCACTGGAGCGGAGAATGCTTCCCTCCTGCGGGAAAAAATTGATTTTGCCAAGACCGTTACCCCGCTTTCCGCGGAAGAGCAACGGGGCATGGAAGCCATGCTCCAAGCTTACCCCAGCGATGAAGTAGAATATTATAAACGCCCCACAAGCTGACTGAGAGATCCACCACCTGGGCGTCATCTATCGAATAGACCGGTCCGGGGCCCATAAGGGGTCCCGGATCCGGATTTTGGATGACCCTATTGACGACTTCACCTCGCGTGCACCAAGTTACTGCTAGGCTTAAGTGTCTTGAGGTGAATCTGCATGGTAACAGTATCGGGGTTTAGGACGTAATTAAAACAGGGCCATAACCATTGGCGAGTAGCCCCCGAGTTCAGTCACCAGGTTAGAAAGGCCAATCAATAGTTTTTCATGTCCATGAGCTACGCACATCGGTTAAACTTCAGCTATGAACATTGTGGCCTTGGACGGGTATACCTTGAATCCCGGCGACCTTTCCTGGGGCGCCCTTGAGACCGATAACACTTCTTTCAAGGTTTATGAACGGTCCACGCGGCAGGAAACCCTGGAACGGGCAGCCAAAGCGGAGGTTCTCTTAACCAATAAAACAGTTTTGGACCGCGAGATCATTGAGTCGCTCCCGGATTTGAAATACATTGGGGTCCTGGCCACGGGTTTCAATATCGTAGATGTTGATGCCGCCAGGGAGCGGGGGATCCCAGTGACCAATGTTCCCGGCTACGGAACGGAGGCCGTCGCTCAACACGTGTTCGCCCTCATCCTTGCCCTGGCCCGCCGGGTCGAACACCACGCCCAACGGGTTCGTACAAATGGATGGGCGACCTCCGACGACTTTTGTTTCTGGGAAACCGACCAGATCGATCTGGAAAAGAAAAACCTCGGCATCCTCGGTTTCGGCAACATCGGCCGGGCGGTGGCCCGCATCGGATCCGCTTTTAGGATGAATATCCTCATCCATAGCCGAAGCCATCCCCGGAACCTCTCCTCCGCCTATGAATTTGTCGACCTGAACACACTGCTTACCCGATCAGATATCCTGAGCCTGCACTGCCCGTTGACGGAAGATACCCATTACCTGATGAATCAAAACGCATTTGAGCGTATGCGGAAGGGAGCCTTCCTCATCAATACCGGAAGAGGGCCTCTGGTTCACGAAGGAGACTTGGCGGATGCCCTGAAGGACGGGGAGATCGCCGGCGCGGGGATCGATGTAATGGAGGCAGAACCTCCCCCACCCGATCACGCCCTTTACCAGATCGACACCTGCCTGATCACCCCTCATCTCGCCTGGGCAACACAGCGGGCTCGCCAACGGCTCCTGTCGGTCGTCATTGATAACCTGACAGCCTGGCTGGCCGGCCAACCGCAAAATGTTGTAAATTCGGTTTCGAGTTGAATTGCCAACCGAAGGGATTTTCGCCATAATAATAAGCTCCTTATCTCGATGAAACTTTTTTTTATTATAGGACTTGGGATTACCAGTTTGCTGGGTCAGCTCGCAGGCAGTTTGAATCTTCCACCGGCGGTCGAATTGGAAGAAGGGTTCATTGGACCTCAAGAAGAAAGCATTTTTATGGGGACCCACCTCTCCGCTGCCCATGGTGAACAAAAGCTGGAGGTAGTGGGCGTCGGACAAACAGGGATCATCGTCCAGAACGGAAACGAAATAGAAACCCTTGAGGGGATCGATGCGTTTTTCTTCAAGCGGTCCATTCGCTACAGTGATCGGTGGATCCGAATCGAAGAGTTAAGAGTAAAGCCATTCAACACGAAAGCGTATAGGTTTATTGAACAGAATCGGGCCGCCGTCGCCCTGCAGATGAGTCGGCAAGATCTCATGCAGCAGAGTTTGATGAAAGACGTCTCGCCTCCCATTGGGGTGAGCGCAGACGGCGGAGAAACCGCTGCGGTCGAAGGAGCCATGTCCCAAACGACTCAAGACAACTTACAGAGTTTTCAGGCCGCGAACGACTTTGTGAACCAGCTGGCAGACGACTTGGGTGGAGGCGAGGGCAGTTTTGATGCGCTACGCATTTCTATGCAGCTGGAACCCGACCGCCCCATCGACGATTGCTACCTCTTTTTGGTAGCCCGGTATAAAACATTAAATGAGCCGGAGGCCATCGAGGCGAACCATTTAGGCCTGCATAAAATTGGTGACCTTGAACCCGGCCAAACCACACGAGCCCTGTTTGCCTTCAAAGGGTTTCCCCCGAATTGCCACATCATCGACATGCGGTATCATTTCTTCATCGGCGGAGAAGAAATTCCGACCAATTACTCCTACCAGCGGATATTGGTCGATGGGGAGCAAGCCTTTGATTTCTTATATGCGGACTACATTTCCCAGGAACACGAAGAGAACCGGGAACCCAGACTGTTTCGCAGGATCCTGGTCGATGATTCAGACCTCAACCAATTCACCACCATCCGGGAGACCGCCTTATCCCTGACCATTCGAGAGGATGGTTCAGCGGAGTGGTTGGATCCCGAGAAGGCGGCGCCAGAGTATAAAGATAAGATTCAAGGCCTTATCCTGGCTTCCCGCTTTCTTCCTGCCGTCTATGATAACCAGTTAGTGGAGCAAACCATTTCCATCCAGCTAGGAGACCTCATGGAGTTGAATTAGGGCCTTTTCTCTATCGGGAAACCTTCACTCCCAATTGACATACCACACCTCGGTGTTGGGACCACCGTGGACACCTTCTCCGGGACCCCCGGTCGTGTAGAGGAAGGTGGGACTGGCAATGGGTTCATGATTCACTGGGCGCTGCATGCTGCCCATCCAACTGGGGGTATCCGGGTCGGGCTCGCTCACCCGCTCCACATGGAAACTGTTCCCAGAATCCGTGGAGACCATAAGAATAACTTCGCTGGAAGGATGCCCCCAATGGGTATTGTCAGCAGGTTGAGCATCGTGGATTGTCACCACGGCCACCAACCTGCCCTGTTCATCAAAAGTAAAGGTACCATCGATCGGCTCCTTTCCCGGAAAGGCCGCTTCGACAAAGGGAAGCAGATCGACCGTTTTCCATTCGTCGCCAACGAGATGACGGAGCACAACACTCCTCGGTTGCCGGGCAAGCTCGTTCGTTAAAAACCAGGGCTGTCCATCGGGACCAATCACCGTGCTTTTTATCCGAATATCCATTTCGGGATCCTTGAGAATCGTGCTGGCGTCTCCGTATTGGGTGGGCAACGCCATAGGCTGCCTATCCTGATTTATCCAGGATTTCCCTCCGTCCTCCGATTTCAGATAATGAATAGACTTCCCTCGCTTGGCCTCCAATTCGTAAAGGCAGTAGACCAAGTGCAGGTGGCCAGAGGAATCGACTGCGATCGAATGCCCCGTCCACATGTAGTCCAGAACATCGTTCTCAAAAAGGGCGACGGGCTCGGACCACGTACCTCCGGGTGGATGCTGCTGGTAGAGGACCCGCCACGGATCGGTCCCACTGCTCCGGTAAGTCAGGTGAAGGGTATCGTCGGGAGCACAGACCAGGCTGGGATAGGTTCCCATATTCCCAAACTCGACCGGGTCAGACCAGCTCTCAGGATCCCCCGCATTTAAAGTGTAGCGGTGTACAAAAGGCCCATGGTGCGGACCAAAAACGGCATGAATGATTCCCCGGCTGTCCCGGGTCAGGGCGGGTCCGGCATGGTTGCTCATGCCCTCCCCGATCTGGATGGGTTCCCCCCATTGACCCGTGTCCTTGTCGAGCCGATTCACCATGATGCGCGCGGGTTGATCGAGCCATCCCACAACACGAGAATCCTTCCAGTCTACAATTTTATGACTCATTCCATAAGCCGTAGCCCGGGTCGAGCCCGTTCGGGACAAACGCTCTTTTTCCAAGCCGGCATAGCGGGCCACTTCGAACTCAAACGCACGCTCCCTGCCCCCCGCCGGGAAAATATGATTCAGGGTAATGCGATAGAGTGTGTCGCCCCAACTGTCTTCCATGCGTGGATCCTCCAAGCTGATCTCGGTCACGAGCACATCCAGGTCTGCGGGATAACTTACCATCGCGCGACGCTTGCCGGTATCTGGATGCGTGAGGTAGAGCGTACCGGGTGAGCTGCCCTGGCTTGGGATGTGATGAGTCATGAAGTGAAAATCGACCTCATTCCGCTTGGAGCCGGATGTGCCACTACGGAATCGGAGGTCTTCCTTGAGGAGAATGCGGCCCGCGGCCCGCTGAAATCGGAAATGCCGGCTGTAGGTCTCGAGGTTCGCCTCGGGAGGATAGGCGGAAGTGATTTCCATATTTACCCGGGCCTCCTCCAGGGTATTGGTCGATTCAAACGAATCACTCCTCCACTGAATCATGTGAGGTTGGGCCTGCTTATTGATATCAGGCAAATTATGGTAGCTGCTTTGCATGGACCAGATTTCGTAGCGTTGCTCGCTAAACGTCTTGGATGTGTAGGTCCCCACCCCGGTGTCGACCAAGAGGGGTTCTCCATCCAGAAAGACGATAAAATTGCCCACATCATTGTGGTTGTGGCTTTCTGCATTATAGCCACCCTTGGCCGCGAGATAAAACCCGGACGCGGTATCGGTCGACTCGCGAATATAGACGGTCTCCAGGTCGTCCAACACGATGAAGGGACTGGGTTCGAACGGCTTATTGTAGGATTCTAGTTCCTTCCGCACAAAGATGTTCGGCAGTTGCCGCAGGAACACATACTCGGGTCGGTTTCGCGTGAGAAAAGGCTTGCGCGGCATTTTGGCCGCAAAAGCTTTCAGATTTTCACTCCCAACCGCCTTCCCGTAGCGAAACAGGATTCCGGGCTCCGGTGTATATTTGGCAAAAGCATCGGCAAAGTTCACATACCAGGGTGGATTAATGCTGGCATACCACATGAAATTCCCCATCTCCCGAATAAGGGGTTCATCATAGATATCAATTTTTCCCCCGGTGGCTTGGTATAAGAGTCGTAAGCAATCCAGCATGCGGCCACCGGCGTGGTCCCAGTAAGCGGGACCTTCCTCACACCCCCCGTCATCAGGATAGACATTGATGAAGCGGTCCAGCACATCGAGGGCTTTCGACACATGCTCAGCCAACGCTTCATCAGACTCATGGAACACCAGGGCACAGAGCAGATAATTTGAAGTGATCCAAGGGCTCCAGTTGTTCGTAAACGGTTTCTCATAGGCCATCCACCAGTAGTCGGTCCGATTTAGAAAAGGTTCGAGGAGTTGGCGATTGACTTCGTATCGCATGCGTTGGCGAAACATCGGATTTATCTCATCCAGGTTTGCTCCAAAGAAATATTCGGTTGTCGCCAAAAGGGCGGCTGCCTCAGCAGCCACGAGAGCCACGATCGGTTGCTCTGGCGAAGGGAGTCCAGCTCCCGGAAACTCCACATTTAAGTGGGCTGGATTCGCCCAGGTCGTCTGTTCACAGAGCGCCCATACACCGTTGGCAATGTCCCGGATGAATCGTCCCTGCCCTTCCAGAATTTCCGCATAGAGCAAGGTTTCCAGGGCTTTCAGTCGAGTGAAGTAAGCCTGGTGATAGGCGGTATTCGATCCAGTTTCATAAAAGTTGAGGAAGAGGGTCGCCGTCAGGGTCGGCCAATCGTAATCCAGAAAGGCCTCAGCCGCTTGAATGATCGCTTCTCGCTCGGATTCGGGCAGGTCCCGATACTCCGTGGACCCAGCTGGTGGAAACGGTCGGAACTCTGGGGCGGCCCGTAAAAACGACAACACATCCTTTTCCGAATAACGCTGTTTTAGAATATCTCTTCGCTTGTAATTACCCGCCTCCTCTTTCGTGGTCGTGCGGATGTGAGATGTCGGGTTATATTTGGGAGCGGTGTCCTTGGCCTCCCGCGTCATATCCGGCTTCATTGTCTCGCGGGAATAAGTAAAACTGCCGACGTCCTTTGAAGTAAGAGAGAGGGGAAGGCCAAGCAGAAGGAACGGTAGAAAAGAAGGGAAAACTCTCATGGTAGTGGGATCTGAAAGATGCGAAAGAAATGTCGTTACGCCGTTCTCTAAGAGCTTTCCTTTCCCTTGTCAGGTCTTGCCGCCTGTTTAAGGTAAAGCACCCGATCTCACTTCATTCATTTGCCGCCTCAGGAAACCTGATAACCTGATAAGGTGCAAGGCACGGGAATGATCCCGGCCCACCATCTAGCGATGCGTCGTCTTCCCTTCATCCGGGTTCACTTCCTCCTCTTGCTCCTTTTCCCTCCCCTGGTGGGGATATCAACCGGGCCTTCCCCTTCGCTCCGGCCATCCACGGCGGTTCCGGTGTCCGAGACGAATCGCAAATGACGCCGGAATTGAGGAAAGCCTATACCGATGCCCTCGACCGTGCCCTTCAGGCTGGAGGAGGCGCAGGCGGATTGGACGAACAAGGCAATATCGCCATGTCCTACACCGGTGATGGCATGTATCGCGGATTCGCCAAACAGGATGGACAGGCACATATCTTCATTTACGAAGACGAAGCATAGCCCGCAGGCCCCTCACCAGCCGTTAATCCGCGGCCAGACCGCCTCTATCCTGGTATTTCCCGTCCGCACGACGTGGTAGGCCTCGTAAGCAGCTGCCGTCATGCAGGCATGATTGGGGAGGATGCGCAGGCGTGAACCGATCGGGTATGCTTCCCAATCAATGGGCCCTTCTATGGACGCGAGGATACCATGCTCCTGGTTGACGTCGCGAACCTGCAACCTCGGTCGTATCTCTCTTTGGTCCAGCTGAGTTGCCAGGCCATAACCATAATCCACTGGCTGGTTCGCCGTGCCCCGGTCCTTGGAGAGGGCAAGACCTCCTGCATCCACAAGCAGCCAGCCCCGATCCTTTTTATGGCCAATAACCGTGGTCACCACAGACAGGACAATGTCCTCTGGCCGGCACACCCCGATATTCGCCTGAACCAGGTCCTGAAAGACATACACCCCGGCCCGGATTTCGGTCAACCCCTCCCGGGTGGTCCCGGAGAGCGCGGTCGGGGTGGATCCTACGCTGACGATCTCACAGGGCAGGTCAGCCGATCGAAGACGGTCGGCCGCCAGAACCGCCCCGGCCCGTTCCTGCTCAGCCATCGCCTCCAGGGACGCCGGATCGTTCAACGTATAACTTTCCCCGGCATGGGTCAGCACCCCCATTAACCGGAGGGCGGGTTCCCGATCGATCTGCGTCCCCAGGGTGAGGACTTGCGGATCCCCGGGGACCAGCCCTGACCGGTGCCCATCGGTATCCAGCTCAATCAGCAGGTCCAGGGTGATTCCTTCACTTTGGGCCGCCTGGCCCAGGGCCACAGCATTCGAGACATCGTCCACCAGAAAACGCATCACGGCCCCCTCACGGACCAGGGCTGCCGCCCGTGCTACCTTGCCCGGAGACATTCCGACCCCATACAAAATATCATTATACCCTCCTTCGAAGAAATACTCCGCCTCTTTTAAGGTAGACACCGTGATCCCTTCCCGTCGGTTACCCATAATCTCTCGAGCTACATCCAGGCTTTTGCAGGTCTTCAGATGGGGCCGTAGCGGCAGGGGGTCCGTTCGCTCCACCATCGTCTGAATATTCGCCTTCATCCGGTCATAGTCGAGGACGAGCGCCGGAGTAAAAACCTCCGATAAGGTTGCTGCGGTTGATTCTGTCGCCATAATGCTATGGTATTGAATGCACCCGGGTTTCAGAGGCAAGCATGCTCGAAGGGTGCTCGGAATCTTCACCTCCCCTCACTCATCTCAACCCCTACTCCCTCTCGTGGACCCCATCTCAACGGATCAAGCACCTGCCCCCGCAGGCCACTACTCCCAGGGCATAGCCCATGGTCAGCTTATTTATGTCTCCGGCCAACTCCCCATTGACCCTGCTACTGGAGCTAAGTCCCAGGGCAGCCTGGCGGAACAGACCCGGCTCGTTCTGCAAAATGTCGATGCCATCCTGCGGGCTGGGGGCAGCTCCCTCCAGCACACACTGAAGCTCACGGTCTATATTTCCGACATTGCCCACTGGGATGAAGTCAACCGGGTCTACGCAGAAATGCTGGGGGAGCATAAGCCCGCGCGGGCCATTGTTCCCACCCGTGAACTGCATTTCGGCTTGGGCATCGAGATCGATGCTGTGGCCGCTATTCCTTAGGCAGATCCTGGCGCTCCCAAAAGGGGGCACGCTTCAAGCCGATATCTTCGCTGTGGAAGTCAGGATCCAGCCCTTTGGCCCGCTTGGTTTCATAGTCCCGCAAACACCGGATGGCCAATGGCGAAAGCAATAAAATCGCGATGATGTTGACCCAGGCCATCAGCCCGACCCCGATGTCTCCCAGCGCCCAGGCCAGGCTGGCCCCTTTCACGGTGCCAAACACCACCACCCCGAGAAAGATCACCTTGATGATCGAAAACACCACCTTGCGCGCCGGGCTGTCGTTCTTCATTAGATAGGCCACATTGTTCTCTGTATAAAAATAGTAGGCCATCAGGGTGGTGAAGGCGAAAAAGAACAACGCGATCGCCACGAAGGCACTGCCGAACCCGGGCGCCAGGCTGTCGACCGCGGCCTGAGTGAACTGGGGCCCTTCCTCAACCCCCGGCAGGCCCTCCACGTGGAATCCGCCCTCCGGGTGTTTCACATTGTAGGAGCCAGTAACGAGGATCATCAAAGCGGTGGCCGTGCAGACAAACCAGGTATCAAAGTAGACCGAAAACGCCTGGACCAGGCCCTGGGAGGCCGGGTGTTTAACCTCCGCGGCGGCCGCCGCCATGGGCGCGGTGCCCTGCCCCGCTTCATTGGAGTAGATCCCCCGCTTCACCCCCCAGCTGATCGCCATGCCCAGCATCCCCCCAAAGGCAGAGTCCATCGCGAAGGCGTTGACGAGGATGAGTTTGAGGATGCCGGGGATCTCCGGCAGGTTGGCCAGCACCACCGCAATCGCCAGAAGGATGTATCCTCCAGCCATGATCGGAACCAGCATCTGGGCCGCCAGTCCGATTCGCTTGACGCCGCCAAATATGATCAACCCCAAACCCACCGCCACAACGGCCCCGCTCACGATCGGGTCAATTTGAAAGGCCTGCTCCAGTGCCACCCCGATGCTGTTGGACTGGATCCCGGGCAGACAGATCCCCGTTCCAACGATCGTGCAGAGCGCAAAGAGGATGGCATACCACTTCCAGCCCAAGCCTCGCTCAATGTAGTAAGCGGGCCCCCCTCGATATTGCCCATCCACCCGCTCCTTAAACAGCTGAGCCAGCGTGGCCTCCGCGTAGGCCGAACCCGCCCCGAGGAAGGCGATGACCCACATCCAGAAGACCGCTCCCGGCCCTCCCATCGCGATCGCCGTCGCCACTCCCGCGATATTTCCCGTGCCGACCCGTCCCGATACCGCCAGGGCAAAGGCCTGGAAGGAGCTCACCCCCTGTTCCGACGATCCCCCGCGAAAGAGATAGTTGACCATGTCCTTGAGGTGACGCACCTGCAGGAACCGCGTGATGATCGAAAAATAGAGTCCAGCTCCCAGGCATAAGGCAATAAGGACAGGACTCCAGATAAGGGAATTTATAAAATCGACAACTTCAGTCATAGCGTAGCCGTGGCTTGATTTACCAAAGGAAATCCAAGCTCGGTCAAACCCGTAATCCTCTCCTTGCTGAATCTACATCCGACCAGCCCTACCCATCACCACCCAGGCCTACTCATTACCAATGGTTAAAAGATGAATTCCCTCCACTAATGGCAGAACGGTACACTCTAAATTAGCTTCTACTTCTCCTCGCAGTTTCCTTATGATGCTTTTGCAAAAAAGTAGTTCTATCCCATACCCCAATACCATGCTCAACATAGCACTCTTCGGTCCTCCCGGCGCAGGCAAAGGCACGCAATCGGATCATCTGATCAGTCGGTACAATCTCGGCTACATTTCCACCGGGGAAATCCTCCGGAACGAATTGAAGCAGGATTCTGACCTGGGCCGCCAGGCCCGCGACATCATTGCGGCCGGGGAGTTGGTCTCGGATGAGATCATCGTACAGATCCTGGAAAAAACGATCGCCGCCCACCCCCATGCCAACGGCTTCCTCTTCGACGGCTTCCCCCGGACTACCATCCAAGCCTACATCCTGGAAGGATTGATGACCAAGCTGAACACCCAGCTCGACTGCCTCATCAATCTCGACGTTCCGGAAGAGGAATCGGTCCGCCGCCTGCTGGAGCGGGGCAAAACTTCCGGGCGCAGCGACGACAACGAGGAAGTGATCCGCAACCGGCTCAAAGAATACGAAAAAAAGACCCTCCCCGTCCTCGACTTCTACGAAGACCGTGGATTGCGGATCGATGTCAATGGCACAGGTACCATCCAGGGGGTGCAGGACACCATCGAATCCATCGCCCACGAGCAGTACACCAAGCGACCGGTCAGCCTGGTCGTGTTTGGTTATCCCGGCTCCGGACGTGGATCTCAGGCCCAGGCCCTCGCCGACGAGTTTGGCCTCGAGTTCGTCGCCACCGGCAAAATGTTCGACGAAGAAATTGCCACCGACACCAAGATTGGCAGGAAAGTGAGGGAGATCTATGACAACGGCGACCTCGTCCCCGACGAAATCGTCATCCCCCTCATGGAGAAAAAACTGGCTGAAACCAAGGACGTCCGCGGCTTCATCTTCAAGGGCTTTCCCCGCACCCTCGTCCAGTCCTACATCCTCGACGGCCTCCTCAAAAAGCACGGCTGTACCCCACCCAAGGTGATTGAGATTGAGGTGCCCGTCCTCGAGCTGATGGAACGTCTCGACCGCCGTAGCCGGACCGACGCCTGCATGCCCTACGACAACACCACCGAGAAAATTGTCCGGCGGCTGCGCGACCACGAGCAAAAAACCCTCCCCGTCATCCAAAAATACGGCGAGCTGCACGGCGTCCGCAAAATCGATGGCACCGGCTCGTTTGAGGATGTCTTCGCCACCTGTGCTAAGGAAGTCCGCGCCCTCTTCGAGGTGGGAACTGCCTAAGCGGAGATTAATCTAAGCCCAAATACATAGCTCCAACAGCCCGCCAATCTCCAAGCAGGCACTGCGGCAAGGCATCCGCTGCGGTTAAAGTGTCGAGATGAGCCTCGCCACAGTCCAGTTTGCTGGACTGCGGCGAATGGTACGGGGGGAGGGAATCGTTCCGAGGCCGAAGGCCGACAAGACCGGGGTCCGCGCACGCGGGAAACCGGAACACCTGGAGGGTGAGATGGCGGAGGCGGGGTTACCCGGCTTTGACCTTTCGCAAAGCGAAACTCCCTTCGCCGTGGTATTCCATTTTCCGGCTGAGCAAAGCTCAGAGAAAATGGATGGTGCGAGTGGAGGGAATCGAACCCTCATCCCAAGCTTGGAAGGCTCGTATACTAGCCGTTGTACGACACTCGCAAGGTGGAGGAAAGGGAAGAAAACACCCTAATATTCATATGGGGTCAAGTTTTTCTCGTGAGTTCCAGATTTCCAAACACCGCCTAATCCATAGAAAGGTCCAGTTCGTCGGAAGCTCCTCCAATTGGGGTTGGGTCCGCAGCCTCCAAAACCAAATCCTCCTCCCCCGTGTCAGGGGGAACCACCCGCTCCTCCACTTCCCCGCCTCGCCGTTCGATCACCACCCGCTGGAGGAGAAATTCAATCTGCCCGTTCACGCTCCGGACTTCCGCTTTCGCCCAGGCTTCCAGCTCGCTGTAAAGCTCGGGGTTGATCCGTAACAGAAATTTTTTAGGAGGGGCCATGTTCAGTTTTTATTATATGATATCATTATAATATTATTATGATACTAATAAAGCCTAAACACAAAAATTAGAGCACCCTTTCCCGCGAAATCCCCCACGACTCACCCCAAAGCGGAACGAACCCACCATCCAGCTCCCGGAGCGTCCAAGAATTGGAAGCCAAGCTGTAGATAAAAGGACCAACCTAAGCCGGTTGGAGGAAAGACCATACCTGCTTGTCATCGGACCAGACATAGGGACGGGCCTCCATCATTCATCTTGAGGTCCGGGAACTCGGTGACTTCCGGATCCCCTAACCATAGCTGCCATCGCACGCAAGGTTGCTCCCAAAAGGATTTTGCCTACCATAAAAAAAAGGGCGCCGATGGTGGCGCCCCTTTTCGACAGAACAGTTAGAAAAGGCTTATCCGGCTTTACCAAACAGGTTTTTCACCGAGGCTACGGCAAAATCCCGATTCAGCTTGGCGATCATATCCAGTTTGATTTCCTTCGGGCAGACCGCTTCGCACTCCCCGTAATTCGTACAATTGCCAAACCCTTCCGCATCCATGGTGGAGACCATAGCCAGCGTCCGGCGGTCTTTCTCCGGCCTCCCCTGGGGAAGGGTATTCAACTGCGAGGCCTTAGCCGATGTAAATAGCATGGCTGATGCGTTGGGACAGGCCGCCACACAGGCACCACAACCAATGCAGGCCGCGGCATCCATGGCAAAATCGGCATCCTTTTTCGGAATGGGGATAGCGTTTCCGTCGGGAGCAGCCCCAGTATTTACTGAGACGTATCCACCCGATTGGATAATACGCTCAAAAGCAGTACGATCGACGACCAGATCCTTAACGACAGGGAAGGGTTTGGCTCGCCAGGGCTCTATCGTAATGGTATCGCCATCCTTAAAGTGCCGCATGTGCAATTGACAGGCCGTGGTGGCTCGCTCGGGACCATGGGGAATCCCATCGATGGTAAGCGAACACATGCCACAAATGCCTTCGCGACAGTCGTGATCAAAGTGGACGGGGCCTTCTCCCTTTTCCAGGAGGCGCTCATTGAGAATGTCCAACATCTCGAGGAAAGAAGAATCCTCAGAAACGCTTTCGATGTCGTAGATCTCGAATTTGCCCGCAGCTTCCTGGGAAGGCTGCCTCCAGACTTTCAGTTTTAAATTCATGGGATTCATTCAGAATTTAAGATTAAAACGAGGTTACTTGTAGGACCGGACGGTCAGTTTCACGTTGTCGAACTCCAGGGGCTCGATGTGTTTTACCGGGGCTTCCTTGTCGCCCTTGTGCTCCCAGACAGAAACATTGCAGAAATTTTCGTCGTCTCGAACCGCTTCTCCATCGGCGGTCTGGTGTTCTTCCCGGAAGTGTCCACCACAGGATTCGTCACGGTCTAAAGCGTCCCGGCAGAGGAGCTCGCCAAACTCGAGGAAATCCGCCACTCGGGCGGCACGCTCCAGCTCATTGTTCAACTCGGCCTCGGACCCGGGCACGAAGACATCACTCCAAAATTCCGCACGCAGCTGACTGATCATCCCGATTGCTTTTTGCAATCCAGCCGCATTTCTGGCCATACCGGCATACTCCCACATGATGTGGCCCAACTCTTTGTGGAAGGACCGGGCGGTGCGCTTTCCTTTAATGTGAAGCAGGCGGTCATTATGGGCCTTGACCATTTCCTTGGAGGCGCGGAAGGCCGGGGAGTCCGGATTGTGCTTACCCGCTTCCCCGACCGGGATATTGCCGAGATAATTACCCAGGGTGTAGGGAATGACAAAATAACCATCCGCTAATCCCTGCATAAGAGCGGAAGCTCCAAGACGATTGCCGCCGTGGTCGGAGAAATTGCATTCTCCCAGGGCAAAAAGGCCGGGGATGGTGGTCTGCAGATTGTAGTCAACCCAGAGACCACCCATGGTGTAGTGTAAGGCCGGAAAAATGCGCATCGGACGCTCATAGGCGTTTTCCGCCGTGATCCGCTCATACATGTCGAAGAGGTTGCCGTAGCGCTCGGCAATCTTGTCTTTACCCAGCCGGTTGATCGAGTCGCGGAAGTCGAGGTAGACTCCGTTGCGCTGATCCCCCACTTTGGGACCAACCCCACGCCCATCGTCGCAGGCTTCTTTGGCTGAACGGCTGGAGATGTCGCGAGGGGCCAAATTACCAAAGGAGGGGTACTTCCGCTCCAGGTAATAATCCCGGTCTTCTTCTGGAATGGAGTTGGGGTCCTTCCCGACATCCTCCGCCTTCTTGGGAACCCAGACGCGTCCGTCGTTCCGCAACGATTCCGACATCAAGGTAAGTTTGGACTGCTGGTCTCCATGCACTGGAATACAAGTCGGGTGGATCTGCGTGTAACAGGGGTTGGCAAACCCTGCCCCCTTCTTATAGGCCCGGTAAGCTGCTGTCACGTTGCATCCGGCCGCATTGGTAGAGAGAAAATAGACATTACTGTAGCCACCGGTCGCAAGAAGCACAGCGTCCGCGGCCCAGGACTCGACATCGCCGGTAACCATGTTTCGGGTCGTAATCCCGACCGCACGCCCATCCTCAACCACCACATCGAGCATTTCATGGCGGTTATACATCTTAACCTGACCCGTAGCGATCTGCCGGGAAAGCGCACTGTAGGCCCCGAGCAGCAGCTGTTGCCCGGTTTGGCCGCGCGCATAAAATGTCCGGGAGACTTGGGCACCCCCAAAAGACCGGTTATCCAGAGTGCCGCCATACTCACGGGCAAAGGGTACCCCCTGAGCTACACACTGGTCGATAATCGAGTTCGATACTTCTGCCAAGCGGTGAACATTCGCTTCCCGCGCGCGGAAGTCTCCCCCTTTCACCGTGTCATAGAAGAGGCGATAAACCGAATCCCCATCGTTCTGATAATTCTTTGCCGCATTGATTCCGCCCTGAGCGGCAATGGAGTGCGCCCGGCGGGGACTGTCCTGATAACAGAAGCAGCGGACATTGTAGCCCAGCTCACCCAGAGTCGCCGCAGCGGCGCCACCAGCCAGGCCACTCCCAACGACAATCACGTTATATTTCCGTTTGTTGGCCGGGTTCACCAGTTTGCTACTGAACTTGTGATTGGACCACTTGTCCTGGATAGGCCCGGAGGGAATCTTTGAGTCTAATTTCATGAGTCGTGGGAAAGAATAAAGAATTAAGACACTACGCCTGTTAAGATAGAGATGGGGATTGATATAAACCCGAGGAAAATCCCCCATCCGTAGACGAGGGCAATTTTATCCAATCGTTTCTGCCAGGAATGATTCCTCAGCCCTACCGATTGAAACATGGAGCTCACCCCGTGGGTCAGGTGAAGACAGAGCAACCCCATGGCAACTATATAGAATATGGATACAGGCAAATTGCTGAAACCTTGCACCACCATGGTGTAGGCATCAAAGGTCATGACCACTTCCCCGCTTTGCATGACAGGTTTTCCCTCCTTCATGAGGGGGACTTTCTCAATCGTCTCATTGTACTTCATCCCCGGCACGGAGCGGGTGGTGTAGTGAGCGATGTGAAAGATAATAAAAGCCAGCAGGATAACCCCGCTCCAACGCATGGTCTTGGACGCATAGGTGGCCTGGACCGTGGAATTATCCGCATAGCCTTCAGGCCGGGCACGCTTATTCTCGATCGTCAACAGCACCGCCATCCAGACGTGAACGGCCACCGTGGCCAAAAGCACGATCCGCACGATCCATAACAATCCGTAGGGAAGATGGTGTAATTTGTAGGCATACGCGTTAAACGCATCAGCTCCCCCAAGCAGGGAATACACTTGCAGGTTCCCGAGAAGATGGCCGGCTACAAAGCCAACGCCGATCAGGCCAGTCACGGCCATTAAATATTTTTTTACCAGGGACGAAAACAGTATAGTGGTTACCTGCATAACTAAATCCGTGTTTTATTAATCTGGCTTATACTGATGTCAATATACAGTGCCATTGCAATTGAGCATTCCATCCGGGTCCATATTATTAGCAGCAGAACTACCACCATTAAGTTGCGGTTATTCTTTGGATTTATAAAGCATTAAAAAACAACACCTTGCAATCAAAGAAAATCCAACGGCAGCAACAATAGGTCAGCCATTCATGTCAGCGCAGGGAACGTCCCGCTTGTTGAGACCCAATCACAATTACTTATTAAGCCGAGGCAAAACAGATCCAATATTTCATCCTCTCCCACAGACTTGTTTCCATTTTGCTCTTCCCAAAGCGACAATTCATTTCCTCGCCACGCTCTAGCCTTGTTTTTTAGAGGAGGGGGGCTATAGCCTCAATGTCCTGAGAACAGATACAACGGATGATTTATTGATCTTAGGAAAGGCTTGATGAAGTATATTTTTGTTACTGGCGGCGTCGTATCGTCATTGGGTAAAGGATTGACCGCCGCGTCGCTGGGCGCCCTCCTGGAGCAGCGGGGACTCCGAGTCCGCCTCCAGAAGTTTGACCCCTACTTAAACGTAGACCCCGGAACCATGAGCCCTTTCCAGCATGGAGAGGTGTATGTCCTCGACGACGGGTCAGAGACGGACCTGGACCTGGGCCATTATGAGCGATTCACCTCCGGCCAATTGAATCGGAAAAACAGCCTGTCCTCGGGCCAGATTTACGAGTGCGTGATTCGTAAGGAACGCCGCGGCGATTATCTCGGTGCCACGGTTCAGGTCATCCCTCATGTCACCAATGAGATTAAGGACCGGATTTATGCCGGAGCATTCAAGGATGGCGATACTTCGGGATCCCCGGACGTCGATGTGGTAATCACGGAAATTGGGGGCACGATTGGAGACATCGAAGGACTGCCTTTCCTCGAGGCCATGCGGCAGTTTGCCCTGGAGAATGGACGCAAAAATGTGCTCTTCCTTCATGTTACTCTACTCCCCTATCTGAAGGCCGCTCAGGAGATAAAAACCAAGCCCAGCCAACAGAGTGTGGCCAAGTTGCGGGAAATTGGGATCCAACCGGATATTCTGGTTTGTCGGAGTGAGCATCCCATTTCTCCCGAGGTGAAACAAAAGCTCAGCCTCTTTTGTAATGTGCCCGTCGAAGCGGTCATCGAGGAAATGGATGTGGAACATTCCATTTATGAAGTTCCCCTGCTGCTAGGTCGGGAAGGAGTCGACCAACTCGTCGTCGACCACTTCGGTATGGATTTACCTCGTGAACCTCTCGAGGAGTGGGAGCAGGTCGTAGAGCGGCTTATTCACCCACACCACCGGGTAAAGATCGGCGTCGTAGGAAAATATATTGAGCTGCAGGACTCCTATAAAAGTGTATACGAGTCTATCACCCATGGGGGCATCGCCAATGATACCGGGATTGATATTGTTCGTCTGGATTCAGAGGATTTGGAACAATCCGGTCCGGGGGCCTTGGAGGGCCTCGATGGTATCCTCGTTCCCGGAGGATTTGGAGATCGCGGTACCGAGGGGAAAATCCTTGCCGCCCGCTATGCCCGGGAAAACCTTATCCCTTATTTCGGACTCTGCCTGGGTATGCAGATTGCCGTAATCGAGTTTTCTCGAGATGTCGCCGGGCTGGACGACGCAAATTCGACCGAGTTTTCCGCCGACACCCCACACCCGGTCATTGACCTCATGCCGGAGCAGCAGGGACTAGAAGACAAAGGAGCCACCATGCGACTGGGAGCATGTCCCTGCCGCCTGGAAGCGGGGACCCGCAGTTTTGAGGCCTACGGTCAATCCGACATTGAAGAGCGGCACCGCCACCGGTATGAGTTTAATAATGATTATCTCGATACGCTCAAAGAAAAGGGGCTCGTCATCGCTGGAACGAATCCAGAACGAGGCCTGGTCGAGATCGTAGAATATCCCAAAGCGGTCCATCCCTGGTTTGTCGGTGTCCAATTCCACCCGGAATTTAAATCCAAACCCCGAAAAGCTCACCCGCTCTTCCGCGAATTCATCAAGGCAGCCATGGAACACTCCGAAGCCACCCCTGCCTCAACCGAAGCTCAAGTATAATCCGATTAAATCACACGGAGATGGGGAAAACAAAATTGGAACTTTCGTTGTAAAAACCGCAATTGAAATTCACCGTGATTTGGGACCGGGCCTGTTAGAGTCTGTTTATGAGGTAATTCTTGCCGGATGTCTTAGAGAAAAGGGACTATAAGTCACTCCCCTGGCATGTATACCCATTCAAGCCACCTTCGTTTTGATCAGGGGTTCCGAGCAGATTCGATTGTCGAGAACCTGCTAATCCTGGAGCCCAAATCTGTGAATCGGTTCATGCAGCCCGTAAGAAACAAGGGCTTACCTACTTAAAATTATAGGACCTGAAGTTGGGTTACTTATTGAATTTTGGTGAGGCTTTGATGAAAAATGGAATCACTAGAATGATAAATGGACGCCAATAAAATTTCCTCTGTGTCCCCGTGACTCTGTGAGAGAATTCACGATATGCTGTTTAACCCCAATAAGCTCCTTCTCATCGCCGGCCCCTGTGCGCTGGAATCCCAAACCATGTGTATGGAAGTCGCCCAGGGCCTGGCCGCACTCCGCGAATCCCATCCGGAGTTGAATATCATATTTAAGGGATCCTTTGATAAAGCGAACCGGACATCCCTGGATTCCCCTCGGGGTCCGGGCTTGGAGGAGGGCCTTCGCTTGCTCCAAGCCGTAAAGGCCGCATACGGATTTCCGATCATTACCGATATCCACCTGCCCGAACAAGCTGTTCCAGCCGCAGAAGTCTGTGATGTCCTGCAAATCCCCGCTTTTCTTTGCCGCCAAACCGACATCCTCGTGGCGGCTGCCCAAACCGGCAAGGTCGTGAATGTGAAAAAAGGCCAATTCCTTTCACCGGACGAAATGGAGTATGTGGTCGGCAAGTTAGCAGGCTCTCAGGCAGCCGAAATCTGGCTGACTGACCGGGGGACCACCTTTGGCTACCAGAACCTGGTGGTGGATATGCGGAATTATCCCTTGCTGTCCAAATATAGACACCCGGTGATCATCGATGCCACCCATGCTGTTCAAATGCCGGGAGCGGACAGAGGGCAAACCTCCGGGAAGCGGGAATTTGTCCCCACCCTGGCCCGGGCCGCCCTCGCCGCCGGAGCCCATGGCGTGTTTGTGGAGACCCACCCGAACCCAGCTGACGCCATATCCGATGGCCCCAATCAAATTCCACTGGCCGAGCTTCCCCTCCTCATCAAGGGCTGTTTGAAGGTGTGGAAAGTTTCAGGGGACTTGAGATTCTCTCAAGGTGAGATGTGATTGAGACCTCAATCCACAACTCACAATACACCCTGAAATGATCACCCTTCTCGTCACATCCAAGACCATGGATCTTGAAACTGCGGTCCCGACTTCATGGGAAGCAGGGATCTGCCCACGGTTTCAGGAGGAGGCCGCCACGCTGGCCAAGGCCCTCTCCAGACTGTCCCTGAAGCGCTTACGCGAGGTGATGCATATCAGCGAAGCCCTGGGGAAGCAGACCCGAGAGCGGATTCAAGCCTTTGCCCCTGGCCCGAGTCCAAGTCCCTCGAGCCGCCCGGCGGCCTTGGCCTTCACGGGAGATGTATACCAGTATCTCCAGGCAGGGGACTGGGGAAAAGCTCAGGTCAATTACGCGGCAAAGCATTTGAGAATTCTCAGCGGATTATATGGGTTCCTGACTCCGACAGAGTGGATTCAAGCCTACCGCCTCGAACCCGGTTACTCCTGGAGTCCCTCTAAAAAAGTGCCCTCCCTCAATCAATTCTGGAAGGAGAAGGTGACCGAGGCGCTAGCTACGGATCTGGCCGCCCTCCCCCGTAAGCAGCAGGTAGTGGTCAATCTCGCCTCTAATGAGTTTATCCAGCTCATTGACTGGAAACAGATTCAGGCTCCGGTGATTACCCCTGTCTTTAAGGAGAGCAAGAACGGGAAGCTGAAGACCATCGCACTCTTCTCCAAACAGGCAAGAGGGGCATTGGCTCGATTCCAAGTCACTGAAAGACTGAAAACACCGGAAGACCTGAAACGCTTCTCCGATCTAAACTACACATACCAGGCTGATTTATCGGATGAGCAGTCCTGGATCTTTGTCCGCTAATGGAGCACCCTGCAGACAGCAGGCCACGGTTTTCCCTCGTGCTGCCGGCCTATAATGAGGAAGACCAGCTTCCCGGTGTCATTGAAAGTATCCAGAATGCCATGACAAACTATCATGGACACCGGGACGACATCGAAATCATTCTCGCGGATAACCAATCCACCGACCACACAGCTCAGCTCGCTCACGCCGCCGGGTGGGGGGTCGTGGCGGAGCCGAAGCGATGTATTGCCGCAGTTCGAAATGCCGGGGTCCGAGCTGCGCAAGGACCGTGGGTAGGCTGTGTGGATGCCGATACT
>JANQKZ010000033.1 GCA_028280845.1 Opitutales bacterium
TAAATGGTTCTACACGAACAACTTGTGAGTAAGACGTGGATAACCCGTAACGCAATGTGAATAACTCTGTAACCTCCTCGTTACCAACACCTCTCCCAACACACTTTTTCCTCCATCTCCTCCCACGCCTTGTGAATAACTTTTTCTCCACGCATTTTTTTTTTAAAAGTTGCTCCTTGGCCGCCCCTATCTGCCACCAACTTGAACTCCCAGACCCTGCTCAGTTCACATTTCACATTCCACCCTTCACGTTTCCCGTTTCTCGTTTCTCGTTTCCCGTTGGCCGTTTCTCGTTTCAATAGGGCCCACGAACAGTTGGATCTATCTCGTGGGAATAGAGCTCGTAGAGGGCCCGGTGTAATTCCGGAGATATGGGAGGCAGGTAGGAGGCCGCGGCATTGGCTTTGACCTGGTCGGGGCGCTTTCCACCTGGAATGACGACGCTGACCTCTGGAAAGTCGAGGATCCACCGCAAGGCAAGCTGGCTAAGGGGTTCATGGCGCCCATGTTGTTTTAGCAGGTCTTGTATCTTGTGCGCAAAGTCGATCCCCAGGTCAAAGGGAACTCCGGCAAAGGTCTCTCCCACATTGAAAAACTCTCCGTTTGCATTGAACCCTCGGTGATCGCCTTGCTCAAAAGTATGGTCTTTGTGAAATTTCCCCGTAAGGACACCACTGGCAAGCGGGACACGGGCAATGATAGCAACGACCCGATTATTCAATTCCGGAAAAAGATCAGTGATCAGTCGTTGACGAAACAGGTTAAAGATCACCTGAAGGGCATCGCAATTCGAGTTCTCAATGGTGAAGATCGCTTCCTCAATTGTTTCCACGCTCGCGCCAGTGAAGCGAACCAAGCCATTTGCCCGCAAACGCTCCATGTTTTCAAACAGGTGACCGGCTTGAAGTCGGTCAAAAGCTTCGCAGTGCAGTTGGATAAGATCGAGCGCGTCTACCCCCAGGCGCCGGACCTGTTCCTTGGCCAAGGCTTCCATCTGTTCGTAGGAATCGTCATAGGCCATACGCTTTAACTTGGTAGCCACGGTAATCTTCTTATCGGTCTGTTTGATGGCCTCGGCAATCAGGCGTTCCGAACGCCCATCACCGTAGACGTGAGCCGTATCCAGGAAATCGATACCGTTTTCAAAGCACGCTAAAAGGGTGTCAATTGCCTCTGATTCCGGGACATCGTTTCCCCATGCTCCTCCGATGGCCCAGGCACCAAATCCAATTTCCCCTACCTCTAAACCAGTCAAACCAAATGGGCGTGTATTCATAATTCACATCATAGACCCGGTCCCATACAAGACAAGCTCCTACAAGGCTAGCGGCTATCGCTTTTCGCCCCCCTCAAGCTCTCATCTCAAATCGAGGTCATCCTCTGGATCAGGGAGAAGGGGTGGACCCAATTGTTGCTCGAGGAAATCCTGTAAAATCAAGGCAGCAGCCCGGGAATCCAGTTCACCGGATTTTCGCTCAGCCTTGAGCTTAAGCTCCCGCATCTGTCCTTCGGCCACTTGACTGGACAGGCGTTCATCGACCCGGTAAATGGGCAGGCCGAAGCGAGGTTCAATCTCAGAGATAAAGGCGTCCACCTCCTTAGCTTTAAAGCCAACACTGCCATTCATGTTAAGCGGGTAACCCACCACGATCGCTTCGACCCGGCGTTCATGAACCACTTTTTCGATCTGGGCAAGACGTTCCCTTTTCTTGGCCTGGATGGCTGCAGGGAGAGGGGTGGCCACTCCCAGGGCATCCCCAAAAGCAAGGCCAATACGCTTTTCTCCCCAGTCGATACCCAGGACATTCATACTTCCAATCCTAGGATCAGAAGTGTCTGATGTCTAGATCGGGTTGCAGGGCGATAACCTCCGGAATAGAGCCCCCCGGCCCCGAGAAAACCAGGGGCCCACAGCTGCTTTCCGCAGAACTCGCCGGAAACTCACATGAGCTCGGGGTGTTCAGCGCCGATTTCTTTGACGAGGGCCTTCAAATTCTGAGCCTGGTCTTTATGGCAAACCAGAGTCGCATCGGAGGTGTGCACTACAATCAGATCCTCTACACCGAGCAAGGCCGTGATATGTCCGTCCGGAGAAACCACAATGTTGCCGGCGCTGCCTTTCAGATAGGTGCTCCCCTTGATCGTGTTGCCGGCCTCATCCTTTTGTTCGTGGCGGGAGATGGCCGGCCATTCGCCCACATCGTCCCAATCAAACCGGGATTGGATAACTACAACATTGTCCGCCTTTTCCATTATGGCGAAGTCCACCGAAATCTTTTCCATTTCAGGGTAATGCCTCGCCATGGCGGCATCGAGAGTAACTCCCGCATCCAAATCCGAATTCAGGGCAGACAGGGACTGGGCAAGGCCTGGAGCATGGGCGGCTAACGCTGCATTCACCGAGGCAACCGACCAGACAAACATACCCGCATTCCAGAAGAACTCCCCGCTGTCTACATATCCCTGGGCCGTTTCCAGGTTTGGTTTTTCCTTGAATTGGTGAACGGCTCGGACCGCCAACCCCTTACTTTCCCCTATGGCTTCCCCGGAGTGGATATACCCGTAGCCCGTTGCCGCAAAAGTTGGGGTGATTCCAATCGTTACCAGAACCGGCTCGGTCGCAGCGGCCTCAAATGCACTGTCCAGAACCGATTGAAACCCCTTGGAATCATGAATCACATGATCAGCCGGGAGAATGGCGAAAACCGCATCTGGATCTTTCCGGCCCACAAGTAAAGCCCCCAGGCCGACCGCTGGTGCCGTGTCTCGACCCATAGGCTCACCAATAATGTTTTCCTTTGGTAATTGGGGACATACCTCCGCTACGGCTTCCATCTGTTCCAGATTGGTAACCACAATAATATTCTCGACAGGCACGAGACCGCCTAACCGCCCAACCGTCTGAGCCAGCATCGGGGTTTCTCCCACAATGGGAAGTAATTGCTTCGGCCGCTTTAAACGGCTCGAGGGCCAGAATCGTTCACCACGGCCTCCAGCCATGATTACAATATATCGAGAGTTGGACATGGGGTTAGATTCAAGATTGCGGATAGAAGATTCAAGAATCAATCAAACCATATTGTATATTGTGGATTATGAATGTGATATGGGTGGAGAGTATTGCCCACCAGGCACTCCTGTTTCATAATTGTACCCATGCTTGAAGATTCCCGAAGAGCTTCACTTTCCCCCGATGAGTTTGCTCGGTTCAGCCGACATATCATCCTCCCTGGAATTGGGCAGGAAGGCCAGGAACGATTAAAGGGGTCCCGCGTACTCATCATTGGCCTGGGCGGCTTAGGCAGCCCGGCTTCCCTGTATTTAGCCGCCGCCGGAGTCGGGACCTTGGGATTGGCGGACTTTGACTCCGTTGAAGTTCACAATTTACAACGGCAGGTAATTCACGACACCCCCTCGGTCGGTCGAAAAAAAATTGAGAGTGCCACCAATCGGTTGTCATCCCTGTATCCGGAAATAGAGATAGTAGCCTTGAAGGAGGGGATCACGCCTGGGAACGCGGTCTCCATCTTGCAGGATTATGACGTCATCGTGGATGGATCCGACAATTTCGGAACACGCTACCTCGTCAACGATGCCGCTTTTTTTGCCAAGCGGCCTCTGGTGTATGGCAGTGTTTTTCAGTTTGAGGGGCAGGTCTCCGTATTTGATCCGAGCAACGGGGCGCCGTGCTACCGCTGCCTCTTTCCCCATCCTCCCGAGCCCGGGGCGGTCCCAAATTGCGCGGAGGCCGGGGTATTTGGTGCTCTCTGTGGAACCATTGGCAGTTTGCAGGCCATGGAGGCCGTCAAGTGGATCACGGGTGCCGGGGAACCACATACCGGTAAGCTCCTCGTCTTGGATTCCCTGACTATGCAGTTTCGTTCCATCCGCTTAAAGAAAGACCCCAGTTGCCCCCTCTGCGGGAATTCTCCAACAATCAACCAGATTGAAGCCTCGCGTTATGAAGACATCACCTGCGAGGTTGACTCCTCCCCAGGCCCAACCATGTCCAGCGACCTTCTCCTAGAGATGCCTCCCTCCGAAGCAAACCAACGCTTTGAGTCAGACTCGGTCTACATCCTCGACGTCCGTGAACCCTATGAGTGGGAAATTTGCCACATAGCAGGTAGTCTGCGGATATCCCTTGGGAACATCCCACATCAGGCCGATTCCCTTCCCAAAGACAAACCCATCCTCACCCTATGCCATCATGGCATGCGGAGCGAACGAGCAGCCATGTTTCTCCGGCAGATAGGATTTGAGGCGGTATCCAATATTTCCGGAGGGATTCACCAATGGGCTGAGGACGTGGATCCTTCCATGCGAAGATATTGAGCAGGGCTGGATCACGCCGGCCAGCCGCTTAAATCCCGAACTCGTTTTATTGGTATGACCCCAGCCTTTTCAGCCGAGAAACCGACACCCACCCTTCTGAAACGATTCAAGGCAACGGTCGCTTACGACGGAACCGATTTCGAGGGCTGGCAAAGCCAAACCAACAAAAACACCATTCAGGACATCCTGGAGCGGCGGTTGGCGTTCATTCTGGAAAAACCCACCCGGATCTATGGCAGTGGTCGAACGGACAGCGGCGTACACGCCCGTGGACAGGTATTTCACTTTGAAGGGGAATGGAATCATCCCCCACTGTATCTTCAGCGAGCCTTTGCCAGTAATGTTCCTGACACCATCCAGGTCCTTTCCGTTGAAGTGGTGGATTCCTCCTTCGACGCACGGAAGAGTGCCACAGGCAAACGCTACATCTATTATATAACTGAAGGTTGCGCCTCGCCCTTTGACTTACGGTTTTGCCACTCGCTTGGCCATGTGAAGCTTGATGTGGAACGGATGCAGGCGGGCGCTTTGCACTTGATTGGAAAACATGATTTTACTGCCTTTTCCGGAACCCGCCCCCGACACCAGGATCCGAACCCGATTAAAGAATTGCGAAAGTTAACTATCACCCGAAACGGGCCAAAGGTAGAAATCCTGACTGAAGGAAGCGGTTATATGTATAAAATGGTTCGCTCCCTGGCGGGGGCTTTGATCGACGTAGGAAAGGGTAAGCTTCCGCCAGATGAGTTGAAGGCCATCCTCGAAAGCAAAGTCCGGACCGCCCTGGTACCGACCGCCCCTGCCAAAGGCCTGTTTCTCGACCACGTCTTTTATGATTAACCTGAACTCGACCAACGCCTCCGGATTGGTTTAGAGTAAACTTATGGAGGATAGATTAAAGGTGTCGACGACGTTGAGGACATGCCCCCTTTGGGATCTTCCTTTTCCCAAAGAATCCTTTATTAGCGGAAAACCTGTCCCCGAAAATAGTCCTTATCGATACCTCACCCAAGATGATGCACGTCAAATCATCCTGGCCAAACCACCCCATTGTCACACATGTGGGCACCCGTTTTGGGGAGATGCCGCGGAGGACCAACAATGCCCGCATTGCGTCGAGTTGAAACCTGTGTTTGCCGAGGGTCGGACAGGAGCTCTCATGAAGGGGCCGGCACGGGATATGATCATCGATTTGAAATACCATAATGGCTTCCATGTGATCCCTGAATTGGTCGCCATGGCCGCCCAATGCCCGGGATATCTCGATTTCCTGGATGGAGGTATCCTGGTCCCCGTCCCGCTACATTGGTTTCGCTTCGCCGGGCGAGGATATAACCAGAGCCAGAAACTTGCTCTTGCCCTCGCTGAAAGAGCGAACGGATGCCGGGTAAAGTCAATCCTGCGACGAACCCGCTATACCTCTACTCAGACAAAGCTCCAACGGAAACACCGCGTCAAAAATATGGAAGGCGCCTTTCAGGTGAAACGAAACCATGGATTGTCCCCCCACGACCGAATCATCCTGATTGATGACGTATTCACCACCGGCTCCACCTTGAACAGTTGCGCCAAGGCTCTCCTACAGAAAGGGTTTCAGCATATTGATGTCGCCACGCTATGCCATGGCTGATCGGACAGCCACGAGGAATCTGTATCCAGTAACCGCCCGGAGACCCCCTACTCCGGACTGAAAAAAGGAGAGCAGGACTCCCGTTTCGCCCACTCATTTCAGAAAGGGTGAAACTGTTGAATAAGGAAAAAGCAAGCACCTCCCACCTCAATCCGCATATTCCGGAATCAAGTCCTGCTGATGCGCCCAGAGGTCGGCATAATGTCCGCCCGACGCAATAAGGGTATCATGATTCCCCTCCTCGATGATACGCCCTTTTTCCAGCACGATGATCTGGTTGGCGCGACGCACCGTGGACAGCCGGTGAGCAATAATCAACACCGTTCGATCTTTCATCAAGGTATCCAGGGCAGACTGAATCAGTTTTTCAGTAATCGTGTCTACACTTGACGTCGCTTCGTCCAGGATGACAACCGGCGGATTTTTCAGCAAGACCCGGGCAATGGTCAGCCGTTGCTTTTCTCCCATGGAGAGCCGGATCCCACGCTCCCCGATCAAAGTATCCATCCCTTGAGGCAAGTGCTCGACGAAATCCCATGCGCAAGCCCCACGCAGGGCCTGAATGATATCCTCATCGGTCGCGTCCGGCTTGGCCAGCAACATGTTTTCTTTAACCGATGCATCGAAGAGGAAGGGATCCTGGGCCACCACCCCGATATGGGATCGTAGGGCCTGCAGGTCGACGCGTTTCACATCCATCCCGTTTAAGATGACCTGCCCCTCCGATGTGTCGTAGTACCGGAGAAGTAAATTCGCGATCGTGCTTTTTCCCGCTCCGGTATGCCCAACCAGGGCCGTGATCTGTCCGGGGTGGAGCGTTAGGTTCAAATCGTGCAAAACCTGTTTACGTTCTGCATAGGCAAATTCCACGTCCTTATACTGGGCTTTAATGATCCCCTCAGGGAAAGGCTGAGGATCTTCGCAGTTCTCAATCTCGACCGGGTGATCCAGAAGATCAAATACACGATCCCCGGACGCATTCCCCGTGCTGATCAGTTGAGTCATCTGGGCCAGAGTCCGAATGGGCTGTATGATCATCTGGGAATAGATAATGAACATCGACAAATTCCCTACGGTAAATGTATCCGGATGAGAAAAGAGGAGATAGGTTCCATACCCAATCACTCCTAACAGGCCGATTTCAGAGGTAAGGCTAACCCCTGGACCGAACAGAGACCAGCGGTACATGGCTTTTAAGGTCCGCTCACGAAGGGTTTCTGCTTTCTCACCGAATCGTTCCTTTTCACGGTTCTGCAAACTGAAGCCCTGAATCAGCCGGTTCCCCTGGATATCTTCAACTAATAAACTGTTTAAATCCCCTGCCGCATCCCGGACGCGACGCCAGTTCTTCCGGGTCGCTCGCGAGTGGTTGATGCTCAAGAACACCAGGATCGGAACGGGCAAGAATACCAGACCGGCCATGATGGGATTCTCCATCAACATTAAAACCGTAACTCCGATAACCGACAAGAGGGATACAACCCCCTGCTCTGTCCCATCGAGGAGGGCACGTTCGACATCGTTGACGTCATCGATAACTGTCGCGGCCACATCGCCACTTTTGCGTTGATCATAAAATCCGATAGGAAGATCCAGGAGCTTGCGGTGGAGATTGTGGCGCAGGTCGATCAATACCTGTTGTTCTAATGTATTGTTCGCCCGGATACGTAGCGAGTTTAAGGCTTCCCTCGAGATAAACAACACCACTAGGACCAATAGCCCAATGTAGAGCAGAGACAGGTCCTCCCCCACGATGACGGAGTCAATAACCACCCCGATAGCTTTGGGGGCCAGAATCCCGAAAAGGGTCGACCCGGCGGCCAACAAGAGGGTTGTAATGAATAAACCCTTATACCTGAACAGGTATCCGGATACACGAACAATGGGACTCTCCTTAAAGCGTGTCACAGTCGCTTACCATGACTCCAGGGCCAAGTCCTTGCAACTATATATAGATACTTTTCTATATATCACCTCCGATCCATCTTTTCCATTGCCATCGCGAGGGTTCCCGCGGAAAACATGCGGCTGATCATGAATCCCGAACCCGAAGAGCAGCTTGGACCGACCGGAGTCATTTTGTATGAGCTTCCGTCTCCCTATGTCCCCCATCCGGCCACGGGATTACTCCACCTTCCGCGCTTTATCGCTAAAATTCGCTATGCCGCAAAAAACGGGGGCATGCCAAAAAGTTACCGCAAGAATTTCAAGCGTGGGTTTGATCGCTTCCTCTGTTCACACCTCGGCGTAGAGCCCGATCAGGTTGAGGAGCTTGTCAATACCTCCAAATCCGATGAAGAACTCAACCGCCGTCTGCTCGATTTATTTCCGGATGACCTGCAGGTCAACAAGTGGAACCGGAAACTAGTCCAAATGGGGATGTCCGAGGAGGGGGGTAAATTTATCGAAAAAGCCCTAACCGAAATGGGGATACCCGAGCGCGTGAAAGACATCAAATGTGTCGCCGACATCATCGAAATCGATGAAGGCCGCATCCCCGGCTACAATCCCCTTGGGGGGCCAGCGGACCAGGCACCAGAGTAGGGTTTCCCCTTGACGCTTTTTTCCCGTTCATTTTCCTGAGGGTTTGGATACCTGTTTCATCATTTTGAATCTATCCGCTCCTTAATTCGTTAATGTTCATGCCTGAAGTTGTTCGCACCCTCGAAGTTGCCAATAAGCTGGGAATCCACGCCCGTCCAGCTGCCATGATCGTGCGTCTTGCCAATAAATATTCCGGCGAAGTTCTCGTCGAAAAAGACGACGAGCAAGTCAATGGAAAGAGCATTATGGGGCTTATGATGTTAGCCGCCGGCCAGGGTTCTCAGCTGAAAATTACGGTGGAGGACGAAAATGGAACGTCCCTTCTGGACGAGCTGGAAGAACTCTTTATTCGGCGTTTCGAAGAGTCCTGATTGCCAGATCAAAAGATTTACATCTTTTTTGAAGTTCATCTCCAGTTTCGGTTGGCCGTATTTAGAGCCTCGAATGAAATTAACTAAGTGCTGATGGTCAATGGTTTGCAAAAATCAATAAACTGATATCAATTAAAATAGCTACGCCTTAAACCGTTAGACAGAGTGGACCCCGAAAGGCCCCGGGAATTTGAGGCTTATTCCGCTAAAATTCCCTGCTTATTTTCCGATGAATAATTTCGGAGAACAAAATGGGTCATTTTCTTAGCAAAGCCAGGGGGTTCACCTTAGTCGAAATTATGGTCGTGGTCATCATAATCGGAGTGGTTGCTGCTATTGCTATCCCGGTCTTCAACATGATGCGGATGAATTCACAAGCGACCCGGATAGTGAATGACATGAAAACTTACCGGACTGCCTTTGAAATGCACGCCTTTGAGATGGGAATCTGGCCACCTGATGTAAACCGGGGAACCATCCCCCCGACCATGGCGGATTATCTGCGCGATGAGAGTTTCACGGAAATCACAGTCGTGGGAGGAAACTGGGATTGGGATTTCGATCAATCCTTTGCCTATGCGGCGATCAGTATCATCGAGCCTACAGGAGGAACCAACGTCATGCAGAAGATTGACGAGATGCTCGATGATGGCGCCCTCGAATCCGGTGAGTTCAAGCAAGTGGCCGGAGCTCGATTTGCCCTCATTCTCGAAGAGCAGTAGGGGGGCCGCAGAACCAACCTACCGGTTGATTTCTGAAGCTAGAATCGTTTCACTCTCTTTTTTCCAACTCGAATCAGGAGCCGCCGGCTTACGCCACCAATTCCACATACCTCGTATCAACCCGACGAAGTCTTCTAAGAGCATATAAATCGAGGGAACCAGGAGCAATGTGATGGCCGTGGCAAAAATGATCCCGAAGCCAAGGGATGTCGCCATGGGCTTGAGAAACTGCGCCTGCAAACTCCTTTCCATGAGAATGGGAATCAGGCCGACAAAAGTGGTCAACGAGGTTAACATGATGGGCCGGAAGCGGGCCGCACCGGCTTCCCATACGGCATCTTTGAGGGGGACGCCTTTCCGCCGCTGTTTGTTGATATAGTCCACCAGGACCAAAGAGTCGTTCACCACTACCCCTGATAAGGCAATGATGCCCAGCATTGACAGGAAGCTGACCGCCTGCCCAGTGAGCAAGTGGCCAAAGATGGCCCCGGTCACCCCGAAAGGAATGACGGCCATCACGATAAACGGTTGCAGGTAACTCTTAAAGGGGACAGCCAGCAACCCGTAGATCAAAAAGGCCACGAGGACTGCTCCCCCCATGAGGCTGGATTGAGTTTCTTCCCAGTCCTTGGCCTCCCCACCCTTGACCAGGGCGACGCCCGGATACTTTTCGCTGATCTCTTTCAACAGGCTGTCATCATTGGGGCCTTCTCCATAGAGGGCCCGGTTGATAGCGCCAAAATCGGCCACCTCCTTGTCCGCATCGGCCTGGATATTGATCACCCGCCGGCGATCAATTCGGGTAATCGTGGGGAAGCCCTCCCCTATGGATAGGTCCGCCACTTCTCCAATCGGCACTTCGATCCCGGCCGGAGTGCGAATTCGCATATTTTCCAAATCGCCCAGAGACACCCGCTCGCCGCGCGGGTAGCGCACCATGATCCGGATATCGTCCCGACCTCGTTGGATGCGTTGAGCTTCAGCCCCATAAAATGCAGACCGGACCTGACGCCCGAGATCAGCAGCGGTCAAGCCCAGGATCTCTCCCTGCGGTTTGATCCTCAGTTTGATCTCTTTCTTCCCTTCTGAATAGGTGTCACGGATATCCATTAACCCATCAAACACGGCTAGCCGTTCCCGGATCTCCGCTGAAGCCACGACCAGCTGGTCAAAGTCCGGACCCGTCAGCCGAATATCAATGGGTAATCCGGTGGGGGGCCCGGCATTGGCATTGATGATGAGCTGGCGCGCACCCGGAATGTCCCCGATCTTCTCCCGCCAACGTTCGGACACCTGGACTGCGCTCGACTCGCGCACTTCGGACTTCGTCAATTCAACCAGGACAAACCCACGATTGGTGCCGGTAGCTCCGATCCCAAACCCGATGAACTCGGCCAAGCCGTTCACGGGATTTCCCTTATCCGCCGAAAGGTCCTCCTCTACAATTTCATCGAGGGCCCGACCGATCCGATCCATGGCCGCATTGGTCACTTCAAATGCAGTACCTTCCGGCATGCGTAGCTCAATTTGAATGAAATCGCTCGGAACCGAGGGGAAAGGGGAAAATTTCACCCAACCTCCAACGATCATTCCAAGCCCGATGATGAAAACCGCGAGAAAGCTGGCCGTCGTCAGATAGCGCCATTCCAGGCAAACCCGCAAAAAGGGGCGGTAAACCTTTGCCACGAAGCGCTCCAAGCCATCGGCCACACTGCGCTGGAAACGAGAGAGCGGGTCCAGTTTATCCCGCTTCTTCTTGTCCCCTACCTTACAAAGCGACAGATGATAGGGCAGCACCAGCTTACTCTGCACCAGGGAAAACAGGAGCGTCGGCATGACCACCAGTGGAATCGATGCCATAAATTTCCCCAACTGCCCAGGCAGGAAAAACACCGGAATAAAAGCCACAATAGTGGTCAACACCGCGAAGGTCACCGGGGTCGACACCGCATGCGTTCCCCGGATACTGGACTCTACCCCAGGTCCGTTGCGCTGGTATTCTGTAAAGACACTTTCCCCAACCACGATCGCGTCATCCACCACGATCCCGAGAACCAGGATAAAGGCGAAGAGCGAGATCAAATTGACCGATACCCCAATAAATGGACCCACCAGGAAGGTCCCCAGGAAGCTGACCGGAATCCCGATTGCTACAAAGAAGGCCAACGATGGACGCAGAAAGAGCGAAAGGGATAACATCACCAGAAGCAACCCATAGAGGCCATTCTCAATCAGCATATTGATACGACCTTTCAGATAAAAGGAGCTGTCACCCCATACTTCCGCCTCCAACCCGTCTGGGAGCCAGGTGGTGCTCACGGTATCGACGTAGGCATTTACCTTGTTCGAAATATCGATCGGGCTCTCCGACCCCACTTCGCGAACCAGCACCAGGGCAGAGGGTTTGTTATTATAAGTAGTCAGATAAGGGTCGTCGGTGAAACCATCTTTGACCGTCGCGACATCCCCTACCGTGATGCGCGTGCCATCCGGATTGGTCAGGAGGACGAGATTGGCAAACTCCACCCCCCGATAGGCCTGCTCTTTCGTTCGCAATAGGATCTCCCCTCCTGAGGATTTGATCGCTCCACCCGGCAGATCCACCGAGGACCGTTGCACCGCCGAGACCACATCATTAAACGTGAGTCCGTATTTCCGGAGATCATTCTCCGATACTTCAATAGCTATTTCATATTCACGAACGCCCTGGATAATCGCTTGCGAGACCCCGGGCAACGCCGTGATTTCGTCTCGCATGCGCTCGGCGACCTCCTTGAGGGAGCGCTCATCCGCATCGCCGTAAACTGCGACCCACAACACATCCCGCTGAATCAGCAGCTCTTCCACAATGGGTCGCTCCGTCTCCTGGGGGAAGGTGGTGATGGCGTCAACCCGTGCTTTGATGTCGTCCTTGACCCGGCTCAGGTTGGCCCCTTTCCGAACCTCGGCCGTGACCGTTCCCATCCCCTCCATGGCAGAGGAGGTGATTTCCTTGATCCCATCTACACCCTGGATCGCTTCCTCGATCCGGACCACCACGCCCTCCTCAACCTCTTCCGGTGCCGCGCCAAGGTAAGGCACCCGCACCACGACCATATCGAGGGAAAATTGAGGGAAGAGCTCCTGCTTGACATTGACCAGGGAAGCCAGACCGCCCACCACGATGATGAGCATGAGCAAGTTGGCCGCTACCCCATTTCTGGTGAACCAGGCAATCATATGGAGTCATCTCCTTCCTGTTCCACCTCCGCTACCTCCAGTTCAGTCCCGGTTGTGGGTATAGTCTCCCGAATCGTTCCGGACTCATCCACCGGAATCACCTCCATGCCATCGATGAAAAAGGTGAGCGGTGTCAGGCAGATCTGGTCGCCCGTTTTCAGGCCAGCACCGACAATCGCTTCACTGGAGTCGGTTTTGACAATGCTGACTTCGCGCGCCCGTAAGCGGTTATTCTGATCGAGAACATAGACCAGATTCCCATCCTGGAGGGTGCTGCGGGGAATCCGGAAAGCTTCCGGAATGAAATTGCCTTCGATTTCAGCTTCGACGAACAGGCCTACCTTGAGTGGCGGCTTGGCTCCATCGTTAGTCCGCGCATAGGGCTTGTCCACCTTGGCCACCACATAGGTCATTCGACTGCGGGTATCGATGACCCCCTCCGTTCGATCCAGGCTGCCCTCCCAGATATGCCGCTCACCTCCATAGGTAGCCGACAGGTAGACGGTTGGATTATAACGCTCACTCCGTTCCCCCTCATAAAGCTCAGGGAGTTCAAAAAAAGCGGTTTGCTCCGCGGTCACCGGCAACCGGACCTCGGCTACATCCACGGAATATACTTGCGCGAGCTGACTTGCACGAGCGCTCACAGCTTGCCCGATGTCGACCATCTTTATCCGTACACGACCATCGTAGGGAGCACGGATTTTAGTCTTATCCAGATTCCGTTTCGCCACCGCGAGGTTTGCCTGCGCAGCCTCAATTTCTGCTTTGGCATTCAGCATCTGGGGTTTCCGCAGGACAAGATCATTGGGTTCCCCCCGCCCCAGGTCTTCCCAGTCCTGCCGGGCTTGAGCCGAAAGGGCTTCCTCTTGAGCGAGGGCCAGCCTGGCCTGGGCTACCCTGGCCTCCGATGCCGCCAGAGCCGCCTCATACTCTACCGGATCGATTTGCAGAAGCACCTCTCCCTTTTTGAAGAAGCCCCCGTCCACAAAGTTGGGAGACACCATGATGATCGGTCCTGACACTTCCGCGGTGAGGACCGTTTCGGTCTTGGGAACCACCGTTCCCTGGGTCCTTACGGACAACCGGATGGGCTCCGCCTCGACCCGATACACCTCTACCGTTGGCAGGACCCGGGTAGGCTCTTTTTTCTCGGGTTCCGGCTTGGTCACATACATGACGGCCAGGAACGCAACTGCTATCCCGATCGCTCCGATCGGCAGCATGATTTTTAGGAATAGTCGAAAGGGTTTTGAATCATCCATTGGATACCAGGGGTTCGGAAATTTGGTCAGCGTCCACCTCCGCGGTAGTCGTTTCGGAATCGAGGGGATCGAGGAAATCCCCTCCCAGGGCAAGGTGGAGATCCACCCGGTTTTGTAGTCTCGCTTTGGATACAGTCAGCAGATTGGTCTGAGCGTCAAAAGACCGGCGTTGGGATTCGATCACGGTAATGATCCCAACAAGCCCGCGCTGGTACCGGTCCCAGGCCAGCTCTTCGGCGCGAATACTCTCCTCGGCTGCGCCAGCCAGGTGCTGTTCCTGATTGCGAAGATAGGCCTCCGTCGCCAGAGCATTCTCCACTTCGCGAAACGCGGTCAGCAGTGTGTTCTCGTAGCGATAGATTTGCTGTTCATATAGAGCTTCTCGTTGATCGACCTGCCCCTGAATACGCCCACCTTGAAAGATCGGTGCGGTCACGTTGCCAGCAAGACTCCAAACAGAAAAGTCAGGATCCACCACATCTTCGAGCTCGTTACTTGCGGTTCCCCCCGTGGCCGTGAGCGAAAAGGTGGGCAATCTCAGCTTTTTCGTGGCGCTGACTTCTCGCTCCGCCGCCGACAGCCGCCGCTCAGCGGATCGGATATCCGGCCGACGATTCAATAAGCGGCTGGGCAACCCAACCGGTACTGCGCCTTCAATGGTCGGCAGCTGCTCCACCGTCTCAATCTGGTTGGCGGGATAGCGCCCCAGAACCGTTTCGAGTGTGCGCACGATGATATCTCGGTTAATTCGATTTTGCTCCAACAAGGACCGGGCACTCAGGGTCTGCGAGCGAATGAGCCGGTAATCCAGCGCACTGCTCAGCCCGCGTTCAAATTGCCGCTGAACCAGCAATTCATTGCTTTCAAAGGTCTGCAGACGCTCCTCGGCCAACTCCAGCTGGGCCTCAATCTCGATATAATCAAACCATAGCCGGGCCACCTGTGCCGCCAGGGAGAGCCGGGCCGCCTCATAATCGGCCTCCGTAGCTTCGAGTTCCCCGATGGCCGCGCTTCGACCATCGCGAACCCGGCCCCAAACATCGAGTTCCCACGTGCTGCTCAGCCCTATATTGTAATTGTCAAAGGTGATCGGTTGAATCGGCACCCCCCCGCCAAACTGATTGGTTTTCTGCCGGGACGCCCCCAGGTTGGCCCCCAGCGTGGGGTAGAGGTCTGCTCCCGCCACTCGGGCTCCCGCCCGCGCGGCTTCAATGCGTGCCGCTGCGATCTGCAGATCCCGATTGTGGACCAGGGCCTCCAGCACCAAGGACTCGAGCACCGGGTCCTGGAAAGTCACCAGCCACCCGGTAGCTACTCCTTCCTCGGTCGCCGCCAATTCCCCTTCACCCAAAGCCTCCCATGCCTCCGGGACCGCTACTTCGTGATTTGCCGTCCGGTCCTCCGGACTCGTGGCGCACCCTGCCAGACCGCCCATAACCCCAACCAGCATCAGAGCCCGCCTGAAATTCATGACCGCACCTCCGCTTCTTCCCGATTCGGTACCTCACCCACCCTGGAATTCGTCAATCCAGCAACAATGAAGTTGATTAGTCGATCAATCATATTATCGACGTTCCCTCTGTTTTCCAGAAAAGGAAACCAGCGTCCAATTTTCTGATGCTGAATAATCGCACCCAACATGGCAGAAAAACTAAAGTAGACCCGCCAAGTCATCTCCTGCGGATCCATCTTGGGGAGACTCCGGGCCAGCTCCGGGGAAAAGCGCTCCTTAAATTCTGTAAAAAACTGCTGATGAGCAGTTTCAAAGAACTCATTTCGCTCGACCAGACTTTGCGATATCAGGCGCAAAAACTTTTCGTCAAATCCGTCCGTCGTGGTAACGGCCTCCCCCAGCGGTCTTAAAATAGCGTCCCAGATGGCTTCAAGGGAGAGCGGAGCCCCACCCGATCGCCGGAGGGCCTCGTCCAGGAGTTCGATCCGCTTCCGATTAATCGGTTCGATCCGACGGCGGAGCATTTCCATGAAAAGGGCTTCTTTTGACCCAAAGTGATAATTGACCGATGCCAGATTCACACCGGCTCGGTCGGTTACATCTCTCAGCGTCGTCGCAGAAAACCCGTGTTGACCAAAGAGGTCCTCTGTCACAGCAAGGATTCTATCTTTCGTGGATACTGTCATGACCTCAAGTTAAACAATTGTTTCAAACAAAAGTATAATCCTGTTCAAACAACCGTTTAAGTCAAGTATGCGTTCAGATAAATTGGCAGGGACCGGGTTTTAGGACACAGTGCAGCCTAGAATAATTGAAATTTGATAGATAAATTCGAACCACCATGCCGCTTAGGAGGCAATGGCATGGAATTGGATTGGCTATGAATGATATTCGCTACGGCTTTCGGCAGATATTCCGCAGCAAGAGTCTCTCACTGCTCGGCGTAATCACCTTGGCAATGGGGATTGGGGCCTGCGTTTCGATATACACAGTGGTCGAACAGGTGCTCCTTGACCCACTCCCCTACCCGGAATCGGACAAGATCATGCGATACCGGGAGGCCAACTTCCCAAAACTGCCAAGCTTCTCTGTGGCCCCAGGGAATTTTTACACCTACCAGGAACGGGCAACGACCCTGGAAGCCATGACCGCCTACAGCGGAGGCAATTTCAACCTGCTCCCTCAAGGCGGTTTCCCGGAACGCATCAACGGCCTTCAGGTAACCGGGGACTACTTTAAAACCATGGGGGTGGAGCCCGCGCTCGGTCGGGGGTTTACTCTCGAGGAGGATCAACCTGGCGCAGAAGGGACGGTTGTCCTCAGTCATCAATTCTGGCAGGAGCACTTTAATGGAAACCCTGATGTCCTGAACGAAACCATCCTCCTGAATGGAGAGCGTTTTTCAATTGTGGGCGTCATGCCGGAAGGCTACGACCACCCGTCCCCTAACTTTAAATTCTACACCCCGCAACGGTTTGACGAAGAAACCCGAGCCGTCCGCGGAGGGCATTGGCTGAGCATGATCGGCCGGTTGAAAGATGGGACCACCTTCGAGCAGTCCTTAGCCGAGCTCAAAGGAATCGCCGCCCAGATGGAAATCGAAACCCCGGAAAGCAACAAGGGGTGGACCGTTATCGGCGGCTCCTACAAGGAAGACCTCGTAGATGATATTCGACCGGCTCTCCTCACCTTGCTGGCTGCCGTGGGCCTTCTGCTGATCATTGCCTGCGCCAATGTTTCCAACTTGATGCTGACTCGGGCAAGTTCCCGCAGCCGGGAAATGTCTATCCGGGCGGCCCTGGGAGCGTCCCGCGGCAGAATCATTAGGCAGCTCCTTGTGGAGAGTATTATCCTTGCCCTGATTGGTGGAGCTGCTGGTGTGGCTCTGGCCTTCTGGGGAGTCGACGCCCTGCTGAAAATCGCCCCAAACGCCCTGCCCGCCATATCCAGGGATGTAGAAATTGACCTGACCGTCCTATTGATGGCTGTTTCCCTATCCGCCGGAACCGGCATCCTGTTTGGGATTTTTCCGGCCCTCCAAGCCTCCCGAATAGATCTGAATGAAGCCCTCAAGGCCGGGGGACGCGGCACCATTGAAGGCGGGTCAGGACTCTCTCTCCGGAACGGCTTGGTCGTTCTCGAAATGGGCCTCTCTCTCACCCTCATGGTTGGGGCGGGACTTTTGCTTCGGAGTTTTCAAGCCACCTTGGGCCAGGATCCTGGATTTATGGCAGAGGGAGCCGCTTACGTCCGTATCAACCTGCCAGAAGGAGATTACGGAGAGGACGAGGATATTCTGAATTTTTTCCGAGAACTGGTCCCACGGGTAGAGGCTATCCCCGGGGTAAAAACGGTAGGTCACAGCCAGTCTATTCCTATGGCGGGTGATTGGGTCAACCCGATCTGGAATCCAAGCGAGCCCATTCCTGAAAACTACAACGACATGCACTCAGGGAATATGTTTTTTCCCAGCCCGGGCTATTTGGAGGCCATGGGAATCCCTTTACTGGAAGGGGAGTTCTTTTCAACTGCGCATACTCCCGATGGCGAACGGGTCGCCCTGGTGAACCAGAAGGTCGCTGAAGACCTTTACCCCGAGGGAGCTTTAGGAAAGCCTATCCACCTCTTCTCCGGAGATGAAATGGTGGACCATCGTATTATAGGTGTGGTCGCCAACGTGAAGTCTTATGGACTTCGAAGCGACGTGCCCTACCAGGTTTATCAACCCTTTACCCAGAAGGCCATGCGGTTCCAGGGCCTCATCGTTCGGGTAGAGGATGGTTTGGACCCCCTGTCTGTTTCCCAGCCGCTACGTCAGGCGGTGGCCCAGGTAGATTCCGGGCTGGCCTTATCCAACCCCAACCTGTTGACCAACTTGATCGAGCGCTCTGTGGCCCAGGAAAAGGTGACCCTTACCCTGGCTACCGTCTTCGCTATCATCGCCTTTTTCCTTGCCGTTATCGGGGTCTACGGGGTCATGACCTACACCGTAAATCGCAGAACCAATGAAATCGGTATCCGTATGGCCCTGGGCGCCAACTTCCGTAATATTGTGATACTCATCCTTCGCTTTGGCCTGACTCTCAGTGCCGTGGGGATCGCGCTGGGGCTTGTCGGGAGCCTGTGCTCTGGTTTCCTTATGAAATCCCTGCTCTTTCAGATTGATCCCTACGATCCCCTGGTCTTTTCGGTCACCACCCTGATGCTGGTAGCGGTATGCGCCCTCGCCTGTCTCATACCTTCTCTACGGGCCACCTCCATTGATCCGATGCGCTCGCTCCGCGAGGAATAGTGGCCGGCCTGAATGCCTGCCCCCCATTTATGGAGTTGTGGGAATAAATAGGGCAACCTAGTGTCTCTAATCCCCATTCTATGAAGATTTTGAGTCACCGCCCAGTATCCCTAGCCCTTATCGCCCTCGGTCTGTTTGGGGGACCTTTCCTCCATGCGGCGGAGTCGCCCAAAATAGAAAAGCCCCACGTCACGGCCTCCATCGTCGTGGATCAGAATGCCATCGCACCCGGCGCTACCTTTTGGCTCGGGGTACGCTACCAGATGGAAGACAAGTGGCATATTTACTGGAAGAACCCTGGGGATACGGGATTGCCCACCGAGATTGACTGGCGGCTGCCCGATGGCTTTACCACTGGCAAGCTGCAATGGCCGACTCCACAAACCTATTTGATGTCCGGATTGATGAACTGGGTCTACGAAGACGAAGTCGTCCTGATGACCCAGGTGACCGCCCCCGATACCCTCAAGCCCGGGGATACCATCGAAATCCGGGCAGAGAGCTCCTGGCTCATTTGTAAGGATGTTTGCATTCCCGGCGACGCCTCCCTGTCTTTGACCCTTCCTGTCGCCCAAGCTAACCAGAGCGATGCTGCCCTGGCCGCCCTCTTTGCCTCGACCATGGCTGCCTGGCCTCGCTCTCTCGATGCCTGGCAAGTCCAGGGAGAAGTCCGGGATGATACCGTCACACTACTCATCACCGGCAATGGCGATGAACTCGCCGCTCCTTCCGATATCTACTTTTTCTCAGAAAGCCCTGCGATCGATGCGAATAAGGAACAACCCGTTGATCAACTGGACGAAACGACTTTCCGGGTTCTGCTGACGAAATCCGCCTATTTTGACAAACCCATTACGGAACTCCCCGGCGTGTTGAAGTCTGCTTCCGGCTGGATCGAGGGAGGGTCCTTTCTCGGGCTTGCAGTAGATCCCATTGCTGCTCTGGACGAAGAATCCGTCTTGGCTCTGGGATCCGGTCAGGGCGGGGCTGCTTCCACCACCACAGACGCCCCGGTCCTCGGATCCAGTTTGGAGATCACAGTCCTTCAGGCCTTCCTTTTTGCTTTTATCGGAGGCATAATCCTCAACCTGATGCCCTGCGTCTTTCCCGTCCTCGGCATTAAAATCATGGGCTTCGTTCAACAGGCCGGGGAAGACTCCTCTGAACTGAAGAAACATGGCCTCGTATTCGCTCTCGGGGTCATCCTGTCGGTCTGGGTCCTGGTCGGCCTGCTGCTCGCCCTGCGTGCCGGAGGGGAAGCACTCGGCTGGGGATTTCAACTCCAGGAACCCCGTTTTGTGGCCTTCCTGATCGCCCTGTTCTTCCTTTTCGGGCTTAACCTCGCAGGCGTCTTTGAAATTGGCACTTCTATGGTCGGGGTAGGATCTGATCTCCAAAGTAAATCTGGCCTCTCCGGGTCCTTTTTCTCCGGGGTACTCGCCGTGGCCGTAGCCACGCCCTGCACCGCCCCGTTCATGGGAGCTGCCATCGGCTTTGCGCTCGCCCAGTCCATTTTCATCACCTTTGCCACCTTCACCTTGCTCGGTCTCGGCTTGGCTCTTCCGTATATCGTGCTCTCCTTTGCACCCGCCCTGATTCAAAAACTACCCCGCCCCGGGGCCTGGATGGAGAGCTTTAAACAGTTTATGGCCTTTCCCCTGTTCGCCACTGTCATTTGGCTGCTATGGGTCTATGGGCTACAAACCGATATGAACGGGGTCACCCGGCTGCTCGCGGCGATCCTTCTCATGGGCATGGGAGCCTGGATTTTCGGGCGTTGGGGCGCTCCCCACAGGAAAACCGGCATCAAGCGATTCGCTTACCTGTTGACCGCTGCCTCTCTCCTGAGTGGTGCCTATATCGGGCTGACTGCCTCTCAATCCTCGGATCCCCTTGCCGACAGCACCCTGATCGCAGACCACGGAGGGGGCAGCCAGGAACTGGGTGTGACCTGGGAAACCTGGTCTGCGAATAAAGTCGAACAGCTGCAAGCTGAGGGGAAAACCGTTTACGTAGATTTCACAGCTGCCTGGTGCCTGACCTGTCAGGCGAACAAGAAGGTGGTTTTCAGCTCCCAGGAAGTCCGCGACAGATTTAACCGGGACCCCAACTTGGTTCTTATGAAGGCCGATTGGACTAAGCGGGATCCCGCCATCACGGAAGCCCTCGCCGGATTCGGACGCAGCGGTGTGCCGCTCAACGTGATCTACACCCCGGATGGGGCGCCAAAGGTCCTTCCCACTGCGCTGACTCCCAGCATCGTCCTGGATGCCCTACCGCTTTAATTCGGTTTTTTTGTGACATAGGGAGAAAACCCGGAATCCTCGGGTTAAGCGGGTGCAGAATACGCCGTTTATTTCATAAACAGCTGAATTCTGGCACCTTATGCGCTTATTTTCACAAAAATTTAGCAGGAATCCGATGCGATTCCTGCTGACCACCGCCATCATCCTGGGGTTGGGTCTGCCTGCGCTGGTTTTTGGCTTGCGGGAGGCCAGATATCATCAGCTCGTCGAGGAAGCTCAAGACGCCCTCACATATGGTGATGAAGCCGGATTTCGTTTGGCCATGACGATCCTCGACCAACGCTATGGATTGCGTCGGGACGTGATGCGTCTCGAAGGAGATTACCTGGCCGCCCAAGGCTCAGCGGATTCCATTCGATGGAGAAAATCCCTCTACGAAGAATTTCCCGGTAGTGACACTCGGCTGGCTTATGGAATCACCCTGCTTCAATTCAACCAGTTGGACGAAGGCTTCAGGTTATTGAACGAATGGGATTTATCAGAAGCCGAAGACCCTAATTATCTCCGGCTCGCTGGCAGCCTGCATTTCGCCCAGGGGAATTTTACCTTGGCGCTGAACAGTTTCCAGAAACTCCACCAGATGGATCCGGACAATCCACACCACCACATCAACCTGTGCGCCCTGAAATTGCGCATCGGATCTATTCAGGAAATTGAGGACTCCATTCGAACCCTCAAAGATTTTCAACAGCGCGGAGTCTTGCGGGGTATGCCGGCGAAAGTCCTGCTCGAAGCTGGCATCGATCAGGCTCAAGGTGGCTGGATCGATATGGCCGAGCGGTGGATCTGGTCAGACCCCTATTCCCCAGTGGGCATCAAGCGGAAATGCCTGCTCGCCTTTCGGGACTTCGGCATCGTGGGCTGGGAGCCTCAGTTGGACCGCATGATTACTATCGCTTCCATGGGGGCGGAAACCCGACTCGATATGCTGCAATGGATGACAGTCAGCCAATTACACGCCGAAGCCTTTGCGTGGATGCAGAAACTGGACTCACGCCTCCTCCAAGACCCCGAACTGTCCAAGGTCTACGCTGAACTACTCCTACAGCACAGGAATTTTAAGGCTCTGTTGACACATTTAAAATCCGTGGATTGGACCATCGAAGAGTATCTCCGCTACGCCTATCTGGCTCATGCGACGGAACAGCTCCGGGGCCGCCCATATACCCAATCCAATCGCCTGTGGGATCGGGCCTTTGAAAAAGCTACCCTCGTCCCGAGAGCCACCATGCAGCTCGCTGACCGCCTCGAATCCTGGGAAAACTGGAAAGCGTTACAGGACCTGATTGAGGAGCAACACAGAGCAGACCCCGAAAGCCTCTACTGGCAAAACCGACAGCTGCACATCTTTCAGGTGACTCAACAGACCGACAGACTGTTTGAAGCCTTCGAGAATTTATATCGCCAGTCCCCGGAGAACCTCATTTACGCCAATAATTATGCGGCCCTCGGCCTCCTGCTGGGCCGAGACCAGAACATTGTGACTGCAATTGCCCAACGGAATTATCAAGCCAGCCCGGGGCAACCCGACATCGTCACCACCTATGTTTTGACCTTGATGGAGCATCAACCCGAAGAGGCTCTCATAATTATTCGCCCGCTTTTGGGGAAATTTCCTCAGCACCATGGCTTAATCCTATACTATGGGGAGTGCCTGCGTCGTAGTGGGAAAACCAATACAGTTATTCACTACTACGATACGCTTCTCTCGTCTCAACAATTGATGCCTGAAGAAAAGGCATTCCTGGCCGAATGGAAAGAGGATCGCCAATCCGCCATGCCGGCCTCCGGCTCACCGGTTGTAACTCTGCCATGATCCCCCTGGCCAGGATAGCCTTTCTGGTGATGGGGGTTGCCTCGCTCCTACCCGTCATGTCTCTCCACGCAGGGGTGATCAGCTACTTTCGGTTCGAAGTGGATTTGGACGGTGATGACACCAATGGTTCGGTCATCAGTCCAGATGAGGCTGACCCGACGGCACCAAACTTCATTTCGAATTCAGCCGATCTCGACGCGAGTGCAAACCCGGGGTCTCTCCCCAACGATGTCGTCCCCTTCACAGGGGCGCCGAATAATAAGAGTCTGGACGGCACCCCGCTCGATATCAATGGAACAGTCGCGTACAATGACGCCCTCGATGTCGCCAGCCTGACCGTCGAATTGTGGGCCAGAACCGAAGAGAGCACAGCCGTCCTTATTGGACGTAGTACCGAAACTACTCCCAATGGCATTGAATCCGGTATCAACGACGGATTCCGCATCTATGACCCGGCCGATCTCAAAGTTGATTACTATGTTTCTGATGGCGTCACCACCCAGATGATCACCTTGGATGCCAACACCGGCATGGACAATGTGGGGAGTCGCGGGGATGGAAATACCAACTGGCGGCATGTGGCCTTCGCCTATGATGCCACGACCGGAACGGGCTCTTTATATCTCGATGGCACCGTAGTAGCGAGCAATTCCCTGGGATCTTCCGGTTATGACCTCTACTGGGGCGGGGCTTCAGCCCAACCCATCGTGCAGATCGGCGCCCTCATGGATGGATATAATTTCAGTAAGAGCTCAGCTGACAACGGCTTTATCGATGAGGTCCGCTTTTCCGATAATGCCCTCGAAGAAGAGGAATTGCTCATTAACCCAGTACCGGAACCGGGAACTGTCTTCGGGGGATTGTTATTGCTTGGACTCGTTCTTGGCTATCACTGCTTCCAGCGAAGGAAGCACGCGGAAGATTCGGACTGACTGCTACCAGGCTTCTCCATTAAGATCGAGTTCACCCTCCGGCCACGAGGCTGTCTTGGGGTAGATCATTATCGATCCATCCCACCACATCTGATAATCCACATCCGTCACCTTCACGGTATTCACCCATTTGTTGTGAATCGCCGTCGCCCCCAGCCGTTCGTAAAAGTCGGGCACCCCGGTTTGAAACAGCACCACCGGCAAAGACTGCTGTTCCACAACAGCGAAGGCCTTGCTGACCACCTGACTGGCGTAACCTCTACCTTGCCGCTCTGGATCCGTAAAGACACTGGCCAGGGCGGTCACCGGCATCAGGACGCCGCCCCATTTGATTTCACGCGGAAAAATTACCGCGTGGGTAACGACCTGATCCCTTTCGAACCCAACAAACACCTGCATGTCCGGACGCTTCTTAAAACGCCCCTGCACTATCGGAATATATGCATCCTGCGTAAGCTGACGATCCGGCCACACCTTCTGACGAATCCTCGATACTTGATATAACAAGTCCATCGTCACTGTGTGCCGGTCATACTGCTCTACCCGTAACGCCATCCCCTATCCTTTCCGCATACCTCCACCCCTTCAACTTCCAATCTACCCACAGGTGTCAATACACAGTGTATATACACTATGTATTGACACCCCACCGCAGGAAGAATCCATACAAGGCTGGGGCCGTGGGGAGCGGCAGCACGCCCTGCTGGATACAGCTCCCTATATCGGGGATTCCCCTGCCTTGAACCTGCCTTGGATCATCGACGGAACAGGAAAAGAGGCGGGGGGACACGACTGGCAACGTCTCGATAAAGATACGGCCATAGCAAACATTTGTGCCCAGATGGGGAAAATCACCATGTTGGTCGCCCTAGCCTGGGGGCGCGGCCTTCCTCGCCTATACCGCTTTTATCTCCTCACAAAAGGAGCGGGAATCCGCCGAAGAGGAGAGTCTCCCACCCCTCCACCCATCCCGGATCTCCCGGAGGGCATGTAGAATGCATTCGGACGCAGACTCGCTCTGCCCCTGCAATAGCGTGATGGCCCGGACTATTTTTGCGATTGCAAAATTCGGGCTTGATCCAGATCGCCACCAACGGTTAACTGATGAGTCCCGGTTGAGACCGGATTAATTAGTGTAATCAAGGGAGAACATAGGATGAATATCTCAGGAAATATCGCCGTCGTAACAGGAGCAGCAAGTGGTATCGGCCAGGCCGTTGCCCTTGAATTTATCAAGAACGGAGTCAAACACTTGGCTCTCGTTGATTTCAGCGACCAGGTTTTGGCCTTCGCCGACCAGGTTAATGAAATGGACGGAGATACCACGGCAACCGCCTTCGTAGGCGACGTAACGGACGCAGCCTTTAGGGAAAGGGTGTTTACCGAGACCAAAACCGCGGTGGGCCTTATCCGCATCTGTGTGCCGGCAGCTGGCATTACCCGGGATGCCCTCGCGGTGAAAATAAACAAGGAGACGGGTATGGCCGAAGTGTATTCAATCGACAAGTACAGACAGGTCCTCGAGGTCAACCTACTCGCCCCGGTGTACTGGTCCATGCAGATGATGGCCGGCATTGCACAGAATCGTAAGGACGCAGGCCTGAAGAAATGGAATCCGGACGAAGAAACCGTCCAGGGGGTCACGGCCTTCATCGGGTCGGTCTCCTCCTTGGGAAATAAAGGTCAAGTCTCCTATGCCTCCACAAAGCGGGGTTTAGAAGGCGCTTCTGAGACCCTGGCCTCGGAGGGCACCTTTCATGGGGTTCGTTCCGTGGTGGTTCACCCCGGGTATACGGATACCCCAATGGCTCGAGCGGTACCCGAAGAGATTATTCGCGAACGCGTCCTGCCACACACCCAGCTGGGCCGCCTGTGCAAACCCGAGGAAATCGCCGGAACCGTATGCTTCGCGGTAACCAATGATGCAATAGCCGGATCGCTCTGGGCCTCTGGTGGATGGCATCCGCCCGCATAGGCACGGGCATAGTGAAGGGAACCCGCCTTTGCCAGACCAGGTCAGACCATAGTGATGGAGATGAGACGGGTTCCGCGACCAGGAAGTGGGGCGATAACCCCTACATGGTTGTTTTCCATACTCCTGTCAGGAATCGGCAGCTGGCTTACCGGCTGTGAAACGACAGGGCCTTCTAATCCATCTTCCCGCTTTTTCCGGAAGCATTTCTTAGGGAAAAAATGGAGGTAGAGGCCGCCCTTACGGCCTTTGGAGAACCAATCGAGAAGAGAAAAGCCTCCCCGGAAGATAAACACGTAAAAGCAAGTTAGTCGTTGCTGACGCACCGGCATGCCCCTTCCTCAAAGCAGAATGGAGCCGGGGTGAAACACCCCGACTCCAAGTTGAGAGCAAAACGATTTCTACCACTCAGGTCGCATCCGGCCGGATGCGACGCATGCAGGTTAATCCCGATCAGCTAACCACTGGACCACTTTGGGCCAGACCTCACGCTGGGCGCGAGAGCCCATGGCCAGTCCGATGTGCCCGGCCTTGAGCAGGATAGAATCCCTATCTTTAGAGGACACCAGGTTATTGAAGGGCATGCTTTGGCAGAAGGGAACGAGATCATCAAACTGAGCCATCAAGTTCATGACCGGACAGGTGATGTTACCCAGGTCAATGACGTGTTTCCCGATAGGCATGGTCCCCTGGACAAGGCGGTTTTCCTGGTAGAGGTTTTTGACAAATTGCCGATAGACTTCTCCCGGAACCGGAATGTTGTCATTCAACCAGGTCTCCATGGTGAGGAAATCATCGATGAACTTTTCGTTTTCGATGTTTTCCCAGAAGTTGAGTGGTTTCTCGATCAGGTTCTGGACCGGTTTCAGCATGAGGAAGCTCGACTGCAGAAACTCGGGCGGACAGTTCCCGAACGTGTCGATGAACTGATCGACATTGAAGTTCTCCTTGTCCGTCCACAGGTTGAGCAGGCCCTCCCTGGTGGAGAAATCGATTCCCGCAGCCAGCAGGATCAGGTTCTTCACCTTTTCCTGGTGCAGAGAGGTATAGATCGAACTCATTGTCCCCCCCATACAGTAGCCGAGGAGATTGACCTGGTCGACCCCGTTGCGCTCCCGGACGTAATCCACCACATTATCAATGTAGCCATTGATGTGGTCATCCAGGGTCAGATGTCGGTCGGAATGCGTGGGGACTCCCCAATCAACCAAATAGGTGTCGTAGCCGGCTTCCACAAAGTGAGCAACCACGCTACGACTTTCCTTGAGGTCCAGGATATAGGGGCGATTGACCAAGGCAAAGACGAAGATGAGCGGGGTCTTGTGCCGGATCTCTCCCTTGGGCAGGTATCGCAGCAGCTTCACCCGGTCTTCTTCATAAACAACCTCGGAGGGGGTCACTCCCTTACGGATTTTCTGGGCCTTTTCCAAGACCCCGGGCAACTTACCCAGCTTTTGGAAATTGCCGATGGTTTCATCAATCATAGCCTGCTGCCATTGCAGCCAGGTATTGGTAGAGGAAGCTTCTGTGGTCATATCTAACTTTTCCTGGTTTTAGCTTTTGCGACCTTCTTCTTGGCCGGGACTTTCTTTTTGCCCGGAGCTCGTTTGACAGCTGGCGCACTCGCGCGAGCTTCCATGGCGTCGAGACGGGCATTGACGCGTTGCTCCATTGCTTCCACAGCTTCAAGCACTCGCGTCTCCGTATGGCGGATAGCCACGAGAAGATTATCAATGTCTTCCTGGGCGGTTCCCTGAAGGTCCTGGTGCATGCGAGTCAGATACTCGTTCATGGCGCTCTTCACGGCCATGGCGGTATCCATCGATTGCTTCATATTTTTTAGAAACTCCGGGGTGCGCATATACGCCTCCCAGGATTCAGCCATCGCCCGGAACACGCCGCTCCGAATTTCACGGAATGCCTCGGGGGGCGGGGCGCCGGGGTTTACAGACATCCCGGCGGAAGTCATTTTGGAAAAGGTATCTTCCCATATTTTCCGAAAGGCCTCCATGCGCTGGGCCATATCATCAGTAGCATCATTCATGTTAATCATGGTTTGAGGGAGTTAAAGTGAGTTTCTCGGGGCTGACGGTCTCCCTGTGAGCATCACAGGGAGACCGGTCTAACTCTCCAAGGGAAAAGGAATATATATTTCCCATCCCCGAGTGGTTCGGGAGCATTGACAAGATCAGGGTATTCTTTCGACCGCCATAGCCACCGCCTCTCCCCCTCCAATACAGAGAGAGACGATGCCCACCCGGCCGTCAAAAATTTCGAGAGCATTGATCAGGGTGACGAGGGTTCGGGTGCCACTGGCCCCCAGGGGATGCCCCAGGGCGACAGCCCCACCCAGCACATTGGTTTTGTCCCGTGGGATGCCAAGGTCTTTCATCGCAGCCATCGGCACCACGGAAAAGGCTTCATTAATCTCGTAGAGGTCGACATCGTTCACCGTTAGGCTGAGGGCCTTCATGAGCCGATCGATGGCCTCGACCGGCGCGGTCGTAAACCACTCCGGTTCATGGGCCGCACTGGCATGACCTATGATTCTGGCCTGCGGTTTCACCCCCAATTCAGCAGCCCGCTCTTCACTCATGACCGCGACTGAAGCGGCCCCGTCATTCACACTCGACGCATTGCCGGCTGTGATGGCGCCATCCTGGTGAAAAGCGGGCCGCAGGGAGCGCATTTTCTCCTCGTTGAAACGTTTCGGCTCGTCATCCTCGTTTACGATCAGGTTGCCATTCCGCTGGGGCACCTCTACCGGGACAATTTCGCGGGCAAAATATCCTTGGGTCTGAGAGTTGACAGCCCGCCGATAACTCTCAGCTGCGTAATTATCCTGGTCCTCCCGGGAGAAGCCGTACTTTCCTCCACACTTATCCCCGAAGTTCCCCATGTGGGTATTATGGTAAACATCCCACAAGCCATCCTTGATCAAGGAGTCGACCACTTCACCATTCCCCATCCGATACCCTGTTCTAGCCCGTTCCAACAGGTAGGGAGCCCGGCTCATGTTTTCCGTGCCACCTGCGATCACCACACTTGAATCCTCACAAAGGATTGCCTGGCGGGCCAACATCACAGACTTTAATCCAGATCCACATACTTTATTGACTGTTGTAGCGGTGACAAAGGGGCCCATGTTGGCTCCCATCGAGACCTGCCGGGCCACATTCTGGCCCAAGCCGGCTCCGATGACATTGCCGATAATGACTTCATCTACATCACCAGGGGATATCCCGGCACGTTCAAGGGTCGCTTTGACGGATATGCTACCCAATTCCGTTGCCGACACTCCCGAAAAAGCGCCACAAAAACTGGCGAGCGGGGTTCTAACTGCCCCGGCCAATACCACCGAACCACTCATGTGTATTAGACGTTTAGGGTTTCTCCAACTTTACGGACATATGCGTTCCACCGCTTCATGGCTTCCGCATTGCTTTCCGCAACAGTTTTAGCAGAATCCTGCAGGTGTGCCAAGGAATCTTCCCAAACTTCTTTGAAGCGCGCCTGGGCATCATCATAGGTTTTCACATCACCAACATTCATCGCTTTCTTCATCAGATCCAGGCTGGTGCTGCCGTTACTTTCAAGAAGCTTGAGGGTCTCCTCCACGTTGGTCTGGGTGAGAGCCAAGGCTTCCTCGGCGACGGTCTTCATGCGGCCATGCCACGCATCAGGAACAGCGGATTCGTCCAAGACTTTGGTCCACATCCGCGTCGTATCTTCTTGTAGCTTCAAAGTCGCCTTCATCGTCGCTTCAAATCCCTTTAAAGCGTCTTCGAACAGCGTTTGAGCGGTTTTATCTGTAGTGACCATAATTCGGGTCCTCGGGTAGAGGGTTAAAAAAGGGGGCGGCGTTACTTTTTGGCTTTGCTCGTCCGCACCGTTCGTTTGGCCGGGGTGGCGGGCTTTTCCGCTTTGGCTGGGGTAGCCACTGCTTCCGTCGGCACCCAATCCAATACAAGTTGGTTCAGACGCTGGGTGGTTTCCATCCAGGCTTCGGCGTTGTCTTTGACCAGACCATTTGTCAACTCACGGAGGGCTTCCAATTGTTGGTTGACGGCGGTCGGTTCTTTTGCTGCTGGGAGTGCGGAGACCAATTTTAGGGCCTTCAAGTTTGCATCCAGCTGTTTCTCTAAAAGCCCAAGACCAGCGGAGGTCGACGACTCCACAAAAGCTACATTGGCAGCCATGCGGGTTTTCATGGGTTCAACCAGAGAATCGGCTGCTGGTAGCTGAGGCTTCACGCCTACCATCAACTCGGCCCACTCCCGCTGCAATTTAAGACTCGTATGCATGGCGTCTTCCATGGCGGTTTTGGCAACTTCAAACAGCTGCGTGTAAGGATCGGTACTTTTCATCATCTTTACTTGTTTTGCGTTTGCAAAATAATGCTCCCAAAAAAAAGAACCGAGGATAGGTTCATTCTGAAAGCGATTTTTTGTATTTTAGACTCGGTTTCCTCAATAGGTCAACCGGAATTTTTGCAAATGCAAAATATCATTCAACTCTCCTCAGCCATTTTGGCTTTCAAGCGCTCAATTTCCGCTTTGAGTTCGGCAATTTCGTCGGCCGACCCGGAGCCGGACTCCTGGAAAAAGGATTGAAACGGGTTCCCTACCGTTTCGGAAAACGCCGCGAATGGATTTCCCGAATTGGGAGAAATTCCCGAGAACGGATTGGATGCGGTGGAAAATTGTTCCTGGATCCGCTGGAAGTTGGAGACCGTGTTATTTAATTGAAATTCAAGGAATTGGCGGATCCAGGACTCATTGGTCCGGATCATCAGCTGCAGCATAGGGAGGGGAAACAGGCTGAGTTTCTCGGACTCAAATTCGAGAAGGATTTGGGTCATGACCCTACGGGTCAGATTTTCCCCCGTTTTGGAGTCAGTAATCTCGATTTCGTTCCCATCACGGATGAGATCACGAATCTGCTCCAGGGTGATATGTTTACTCCGGGAGCGGTCATAATACCTTCGATTGGGGTACTTACTGATTTGTATTTTGGCTTTGGCCATCCCGAATAAGTAGATGGATGATTCGCTTTTTTGCGAAAACAAAATTGAGCTTGAAGCTCTAGTGATTCATAAGTCAGTTTGATGTCAAAATTGCACAGGATTAGGCGAGATTGATACTAAATTTTAGATTAAATGAAGACAAAAAGCCGCTATCACACGATCTTAATGCTTGGCGAACCCGGACCGGGTAAAGGTACTCAAGGAAAAGCAATCGGGTTTCTGGCTGGTTCATTTTTTGTGGTTCGACGAAGTGTCGACTGCTTCGAGCCAGAGGAAGTCCTCGTTTAAAGAATCTGAAAAAATCAGGAAAAGCGTCGAGGTTTTGGTGAAAAACCTCGAAATCCACCCGAGAATAAGAAAAAGTTAAATTTCTTAAACCCCTTGGATTGAATAACGAATACTAATATATGGCTGGCGATTCGACTGCATACGGCAACACCTCCCCGGTGTTGAAATTTAAAACCTTGGAAGCCTTCCGGGAAAAGGCCAGTGCCACTAAGGAATTGGGCCCCATCTTTGAACCACAATCGATTGCGGTGGTAGGGGCTAGTCCGAAAGAGACCAGTGTCGGCTACGCGGTTTTCAAGAACCTGCTGATCAATGGGTATAAGGGCACGCTTTATCCCGTAAACCTGACCCATAAGAGTGTCATGGGTGTCAAATGTTATCCTTCGGTAAAGGAAATCGAGGATCCCATTGATTTAGCCGTGGTGGTCATACCACCCAAAGCGATCCCGCAGTTGATCCGGGATTGCGGGAAAAAAGGAGTAAAGGGCATGATCATTATCTCAGCTGGCTTTAAAGAAGCCGGTCCGGAAGGCCTCGATTTGGAAATCGAGATCACCAATCTGGCGCGAGAAGCCGGCATCGCGATCCTGGGCCCGAACTGCCTCGGGATCATCAATACGGATCCGGCCCTCACCATGAACGCCAGTTTTGCCCGCCGCATGTCGCTGCCGGGCAATATTGCCTTCATGTCGCAATCTGGAGCCCTGTGTACCTCGATCTTAGACTATGCCCTAGGGAACAATATCGGCTTTTCTAAATTCATCAGCTTTGGAAATAAGGCGGATATTAACGAGAACGATCTGCTCCGTTACCTGGGACAAGATCCCCAGACCGATGTCATCCTCATGTATGTGGAAGACCTCACGGACGGGCCTACCTTCATGCATATCGCCCGTGAAATCACGGAAAAATCAGGAAAGCCCGTCCTCGCGATCAAAACCGGGCGTACAGCCGAGGGTGCCAAGGCGGCCGCATCCCACACCGGCTCCATGGCAGGCACGGACACTGTCTATGACGCGGTCATGATGCAGGCCGGCGTTATCCGTGTAGACACCGTCCAGGATCTGTTCGATCTGGCCATGGCGTTTTCCAATAAAACCAACCCGAGTTCGGACAAGGTGGCCATAGTTACCAATGCTGGCGGCCCTGGAATCCTGACGACCGATGCATGCATCCGCAATGGGCTCAAGCTCGCTCAATTTACAGAGGAGACCAAAGATAAGCTGAGGGCAGCCCTTCCGCCCACCGCCAGCGTCAAAAACCCGGTCGACGTCATCGGAGATGCCCGCAACGAGCGCTACAAGGCCGCCCTGCAAGGTGTGCTTGAAGATGAAAATACCGGCGGAGCCATTGTAATCCTGACCCCGCAAACCATGACGGATATCGATGACATAGCCAACGTAGTGGCAGACCTCTCCGACAAAAGCGACAAACCTATCCTGACCTCTTTCATGGGCTTGGTCGATGTGTCCAGCGGAGTCGATATCCTTCGCAACCGGGGTGTTCCCCACTACCGGTTCCCGGAAGATGCAGCCCGCGTCTATTCCCGGCTGTGGAACTATAAACAGTGGTTAGCCCGTCCCCGAGCACCGGAGCGCGTATTCGAAGTGGATCGCAAGGCTGTCCAGGACATCATCGATGAAACCTTGAACGCCGGTCGCACTCAGCTGCCCGATTGGGAGGCCTTAAAGATCCTTCAACACTATGGGTTACCGGTGGTCTTACCAGAGCTCGTCAAAGACGAAACCGAGCTGGAGACCGCCTGTCAGCAGATGGCCTTCCCCGTCGTCATGAAAATCGCCTCCCCCGATATCCTGCACAAGACTGACGTCGGTGGGGTCGTGATAAATATCCAGGATCTGGATACGGCAAAAGAAACCATGAGAACCATGATTTCCATGGCTCAGGAGTTGCGACCCCATGCGGACATCTGGGGCGTCACCGTCCAGGAGATGGCGTCGAAAGGGCGCGAGGTTATTCTCGGCTCGACGCGTGATCCCAATTTTGGCCCGCTCCTCATGTTTGGTATGGGAGGGATTTATACCGAAGCCATGAAAGACGTGACCTTCCGCATTGCCCCGATGCGGCAGATCAGTGCCCGCAACATGCTGAAGCAGATCCGGGGGAAGCAAATCCTGGAAGGCTTCCGTGGCGAGCCCCCTGTTGATTTCGACACCCTGCAGGAGTGCCTGGAGCGCTTATCTCAGCTAGTTGTCGAGTTTCCCATTATCCAGGAACTGGATATGAATCCATTGATCGCCTACCCCGATGGCGCCAAGGTTGTCGATGGACGCATCATCTTAAAACCTGAGGAATAAGTTGACCATGCCGACCCCGCTTCCCTGGATCGAGCTGATTGCGGAAAAAACGGTTTCCGCGGAAACGGCTGTTTCTTCCGTTAAGCGGGGTCAGCGCGTGTTTATCGGGTCGGGAGCAGCGGAACCGCAAGCCCTGGTCAGCGCTCTGGCCGATCGGGGGAGTTCCCTCGCGGATAACCAGATCATCCACATCCGGAGCCTGGGAGTGGTTCCCTACACCCAGTCCAAATTCACCCAGCATTTCCGCTACAATACCTTCTTCATTGGAGATAACGTCCGTGGTTCTGTGGCCCAGGGGCAGGCGGATTATACTCCGGTCTTTCTATCCCAGGTTCCCCATCTGTTTCGGACCGGAAAAGCCCCAATCGATATTGCCCTCATCCAAGTCACCCCGCCGGATGAGCACGGGTTCTGCAGTTACGGTGTCTCAGTTGACATCGTAAAAGCCGCAGCTGAATCGGCCAAGCTGGTCATTGCGGAAATCAATCCACAGATGCCACGCACTCTGGGAGATTCCTTTATCCATGTCAGCCAGATTGATATGCTCGTGAAGAACGATGCGCCAATCTTACAGGTCGAAGAAGTTGAGCCCGATGAGGTCGCCACCCGGATTGGCAAGCATATCGCATCTCTCGTCGAGGACGGATCAACCCTTCAGATGGGGATAGGCTCTATTCCGGACTCGGTCCTTCGGGAGCTGGAGGATCGGCGCGACCTCGGGGTCCACACTGAGATGGTGTCCAACGGCATCCTGCACCTGATTGAAAAAGGTGTCATCACCGGCGCCAAAAAAACCCTCCACCGGGGCAAGGTGGTGACCAGTTTTGCCCTCGGAAACCAGCGCCTTTACGACTTTATTAACGACAATCCGATGTTCGAATTCTACCCCAACGAGTATTCGAATGATCCCTTTATTATTGCCAAAAACGACCAGATGGTGGCGATCAACGCCGCCCTCGAAGTCGACCTCACCGGTCAGGTGTGCTCCGACTCCCTAGGCTCCTATTTTTATAGCGGAATTGGGGGCCAGGTCGATTTCATCCGGGGAGCCGCCCATTCCAAGCGGGGCAAACCTATAATCGCCATGCCCTCCACCGCCATTATCGAGGGCGAACGGGTATCGCGCATCGTTTCTACGCTGAAAGCGGGAGCTGGCGTAGTGACCTCCCGGGGTGATGTCCACTGGGTCGTCACCGAATATGGAGCGGTCGACCTGCACGGCAAAAATATCCGGGAACGCGCGCTGGGGTTAATCCATATTGCTCATCCCGACTTTCGGGAAGAGCTTATGCAGGCCGCCCGCGAACGCCACCTTGTCTACGCCGACCAGGTGGCGGTGCCCGAAGCCGGTTCGGAAGAACTGGAATCCCTTACGACCGATATCGAGCTCAAAGGTGGCGAGGATGTGCATATCCGCCCAATCCAGCCAACCGACGAACCCCTGATCCAGGAGCTCTTTTACCGGTCCTCGGACCAGACGCGTTACATGCGCTTTATGGCTCCGGTAAAGGCCCTCCCCCATAAGCAGGCCCAGGGCCTGGTCACCGTCGACTACTCAAACCAGTTGGCCCTGGTCTCCACGACCCAGGAGGGTGAGCGGGAAGTCATCGTTGCGGTGGGCCGTTACTATCGGGACCCCGAAACCAATTTCGCCGACTGCGCCTTTATGGTAAGGGATGACTATCAAGGCAAGGGCACTGGCCGCTACCTGGTGAAGCGTCTGATCGAGGTCGCCCGATCCCGCGACATCAAAGGATTTACGGCAGATGTACTCATGCAGAATACACGCATGATGCATGTCTTTCATGAGTGCGCCCCCACCCCGATCAAAAGCCGGATCGAAGGCACAAGCTACCACATCGAATTTTACTTAGATGAGGATTACCTCCCTAGCCCCGAACCCGATTCGAGTAGCACCACTCCCCCTTTCTAACTTAATCTGTTTAACCCCAATTCCTAAAAAGGAACATTATGAACGATGTAAAAAAATCACTCTCCAGCCTGATGACCGAGGAGCGGACGTTTCCACCTCCGGCCAGCATCGTTGAGAAGGCCTACATCAATTCCGTGGAGCAATACCAGGAAATGTATGACCGTTCCATCAACGACTCGGATGCGTTCTGGTTGGAAATGGCAGACAGCCTCGACTGGGTGAAAAAGCCGACACAAGGCTTGGATTACACCTGGGAAACGAGAGCCCGTAACGTGAAGCATACCTGGTTCGCGGATGGGGAGCTAAACGTCTCCGTCAACTGCCTTGACCGACATCTGGACACCCCTACCGCAGATAAAGTCGCCCTTATCTGGCAAGGGGAACCGGAAGAAGATGTCAAACAAGTGACCTACCGCGAGCTCCATGCGGAAGTCTCGAAAATGGCGAACGTCCTGAAAAATCTAGGCGTCACTCGCGGTGACCGGGTGTGTATCTACCTGCCGATGATCCTTGAGCTGCCGGTCGTCATGTTGGCCTGTACCCGGATCGGAGCCATTCATTCCATTGTGTTTGGAGGGTTCAGTGCGGACGCCTTGCGAGACCGGATTAATGACTCGGATTGCAAGGTGCTCGTCACCTCGAATGTGTCCCTTCGTGCGAGCAAACATATCCCACTCAAAGGCATTGCGGACAAGGCACTGGAAAATACTCCAACGATCCAGAATGTTATCGTGGTCAAACGCAACGAGGAGCCCTGCAACGTGGTCGAGGGCCGGGATCTCTGGTATGATGATCTCATGGCTGAAGCCTCGGCCGACTGCCCCACTGAAGCCATGCAGGCAGAAGACCCGCTCTTTATTCTATATACCTCCGGTTCCACTGGTAAACCCAAAGGTGTCGTCCATACCACCGCCGGCTACCTGCTCCACGCCTCCCTCTCCCACAAATACGTCTTCGATGTACACGAGGACGACATTTACTGGTGCACGGCAGACATCGGATGGGTGACTGGACACAGCTATATCGTTTACGGCCCGCTAGCCAATGGGGCCACCTCCGTCATGTTTGAAGGGGTTCCCACCTACCCGGATCCCGGCCGCTTCTGGCAAGTTGTCGACAAGTTCAAGGTAAGCTCCTTCTACACTGCGCCTACCGCCATCCGCAGTCTGATCCGGCTCGGTGATGAATGGCCTGCCAAGTATAACCTGGATACCCTCCGTGTCCTTGGCTCGGTCGGTGAGCCCATCAATCCCGAAGCATGGATGTGGTACCATGAAAAAATCGGTAGAGAGAAATGCCCGATCGTCGACACCTGGTGGCAGACCGAAACCGGCGGACACATGATCACTCCGCTCCCCGGGGCGCACACCTTGAAACCCGGTAGTGCCACCCGTCCATTCTTCGGGGTGGATCCAGTCATTCTCGATGATACCGGCAACGAAGTTCCTCGGGGCGAAGGCGGCAAGCTCTGTATCCGCAAACCCTGGCCGGGCATGATGCGTACCACATGGGGCGACCATGATCGCTTCATCGATGTCTACTTCTCCATGTTCGAGAATATGTATTTCACCGGGGATGGATGCCGAACCGATGCCGACGGCGACTTCTGGCTCATGGGTCGCATCGACGATGTGGTCAATGTCTCCGGACACCGTATCGGAACCGCTGAAGTCGAATCCGCCCTCGTCGCTCACGACAAGGTAGCCGAGGCCGCGGTGGCTCCCATGCCACACGATGTGAAAGGGCAAGCCCTTTATGCCTACGTGACCCTCGTCGACGGGATCGAAGAATCGGATGAGCTGAAACGGGAACTGGTTCTCCATGTGCGCAAGGAGATTGGTCCTATCGCTGCTCCGGAAGCCATCCAGTTTGCCTCTGGATTACCCAAGACCCGTTCCGGAAAAATCATGCGCCGGATCTTGCGGAAAATCGCAGAGGGCGTGAAAGACAAGGAAACCCTTGGCGACACTTCCACCTTGGCCGACCCTGGAGTCGTCGAGGAATTGATTGAGGGTCGTTAACCCCAACCTACTAATAAATTCAAAAAAAAGCCCGGGGGTCCCCCCCCGGGCTTTTTTCAAATCTCCATCAGGTCGGAGATCCGCAGTTCCACTTCGGCTTCAACCAATTCATCAGCCTTAATTTTGGGAAAGAACCTGCACTGAACTAGAGCAGTCTCCAGCTTCTCGCGCAGAATGGAGTCTTCCACATCCATTTCTACAATTTGAATAGATCCATCCGGCAGCACTCTTATGGCGACTGAAGCTTCGGCCAGTCCATCTTTCACCACTGGGCTCCAATCATCAGGGGCCTTTATTTTTTGAAAGAGGCGAGGTTCGCTATCCCGGGTGTCCTCCTTACTGACATAATCGGCATAAAGGAAATCAAAGGCCTGCTCCTTATCCAGAAGGATTCGCTGGTAGGAATAATTGGAAGGAATTTCATCTCCTCCCGAGTAAAAATGATAACTGATTTCTCCGATTTTGGGCCCGAAGGGAAAGCCTCCGAAAAGGAAGAAGAAGTCATTCGTTTCACCGGCCACCAGCGGAGGGCATTCGAACAGTTTGACGTTATATTCGTAATCACTCCCTGTCTGCGCTTCAGGAGGGTAGTACTTGGCGATGGCAACCAGGAAGACATCCTCGACGGACTGACCCGGTTGAACCTGCATTCGCACTCGAAGATGGTCAAACTGCATCGAAAGGTCCTTCACATCCCCCTGTTTGTTATCTGCGTAATCCTGGATTCCCTGATAGTCCGACATCACCCCCAAATTATAGTTGGAAGTATCCTCCATCATAGCCTCCATAGCGGCCGGATCCATACCCGCGGCAAGCGCCTGCCCCGATGTCTGGATAACCCCCATCTCCTGGCTAAGAGCCAATTCCGCATGAAATTGAGCGTTGTCCAGGACTCCCATGGTGTCCTGATATTTCGTCATCTCCTCCATTACTTTCGAGGAAGCGGGGGTCACATCCAAGGATTCGATCTTAATCCAGTTGTCGCTGAAGCGGATTTCATGTTTCCAAAATAGCTCATCCGTTGGTTGGATGGGAGACACTTCGCCTTCCTCAAGAATATAGAGCGTCTTCTCATCCAAGCCCTGAACAGGAAACTCGTCTTCGTCGCGCACCACGGCCATGGTCAATCCCATAAAGATCGAATCCTCCACGGGGAGAGTGAAACCTTCGAACAGGAGATCCCCGTGCTCAGGAACCGCAGAAGAGTCTGAGAATATAGCCCCTCCCCATCCTAGAGAAAGCGCGAAAAGGGATGAAATTATTTGCCGGGATAGAGGGGGTAGGAACGGAGATAATGGCATGGGGCAGGCAAGTTCAGTAAGAAAGAAGTGATGAAAAATGAATCAGGTTCCCAACTTTTTCAAATCTCAGAACGGGAACCCTTGTCGCCATCGAGGGACTAATGCGTGTTCACTTGCGCGAAAAGAGGAATTATCCATATTGCAGGGGTAGGCAGAGCATAGAGAACCATCGGCTCCCGCACATGATAAAGAAACATGCGTTTCCCAACCCAATTTAAAGTCCTTTTCTTATCTCTGTTGAGTAGCCTCACCCTCATGGGGGACCCTCGCGGGGGGGGATGGCCACACGACCGAAGCGACCTCAAACCAGATCCCTCCGTCACCTGGGGCACTCTGGACAATGGCTTGCGCTACGCCTTGAAACCTCACGCGGGCGCTCCCGGGCAGATCAGTATGCGCCTCCTTGCGCTCACGGGCTCCATTGACGAGCGCCCCAACGAGCTTGGAGTCGCCCACTTTATCGAGCATATGGCTTTCAATGGGACAAAGAACTTCGAACCGGGGGAGCTGTCCCAGTATTTCCAAAGCCTGGGTATGGATTACGGGTTCGACGTCAATGCCTTCACATCGGCCGACCACACCGTTTATATCATCGAGTTGCCAGAAAACACCGAACAGGAGATGCGTACGGGCATGCAGATCCTGCGCGACTTTTCGGATGGTATTTCCTTTGACCCCGAAGAAATCGACCGTGAACGCGGGGTCATCATGAGTGAAATGCGCGGCCGGGTGGGCCTGGAAATGCGTTCTGATATCTCGGCCCAGCAGCTGGTCTTCCGCGGGCACAAATTCCCGGAGCGCATTCCGATTGGCACTGAAGAGCGCATCCTCAATATGCAACGCCCGGATTTTGTCGGGTTTTACGAGCGGAATTACCGATCGGATAACCTCATCCTCATCATGGCCGGCGATTTTGAAGCGGCCGACATGGAGGCCAAAATCCAGAAGTATTTTGGAGACATGATCAAACCGGCCACTCCCCTTCCCGAGCGCGATCTCGGAAAGGTCACAGTGCCCAGGGGCTTTCGGGCTGGTCTCTATCAGATCTCGAACATCGGCAGTGCAAGTATCCAAGTGTTTTCTGTGGAACCGATTCGCCGCCCCCGGCCGGACTCATTGGAACAGCGAGAAGACCGATTCGAAAAAAACCTCTCCATGATGCTCTTTGGAGAGCGGATCAACTCCATGCTCCAGATCCCGGCCCAGGGAATGGGCAGCTACGACTCCATTTATGACACCAATATTACCATGGCGGGCCTCCAGACCCAGGGGCAGCTCTGGAAGGAAGGGATCACAGCGATCGACCAGCTGATTCGGTTTACCCAAAAGGAGGGTTTTGATAAAAAGGAATTCTCCTGGTTTCAAAAACGGCAACTGTTCGAGTTGAATAAACTGCGCGACCAGATCCCCACTTCCCCGCCTTCCGCAATCGCCGAGGGAATTCAACAGGCCCTCATGTCGGATATGGTTTACCTCGGCATGGAGCAAAACCTGGACCTCCAGATCGACAACATTTCCAACATTTCCGTGCGGGGCCTCAACCGGGCCTTTAAAGAGATCTGGAACCTGGACCACCTCATTTACCATGTCAGCGGCGACGTTCGAATCCCCAATGGAACCAAGGATATCCTCGCCGAAGTCCGGTCGAGCCGGGATTCACGAGGATTTTTCATGATACCCGTGTCCCAGAAAGCGGTCGAATATTCCCATCGGGACTGGGGAAACCCGGGTCAGGTGGTGGAAGAACGGGAAGTGCCTGAATTCGGAGCTAGCCTGATGCGTTTTGAAAACAATGTACGGCTGAACCATATTTACAGCAACCGAGAGCCGGGCCTTGTCTATGCCACCGTACGGGTGGGTGGAGGAATCTTTGACTTACCCTCCTCGCCTCCTGGTTTGCGCGAATTTGGTCTCCAGACCCTGCTCAACAGTGGAGTAGCTCGCTTCCCTCCGGAAGAGCTCGGGGCCATCGTGACCTCCAACCTCTTGTCCTTTAGCCTCAACCTGGAAGACCACGACGCCTTTACTTTTAACAGTATTTTTGGCCGGGAAGAGATGGATACCTTCCTTGGCATCACCACCGAATTCCTTATGGAGCCCCGCTTCTCCAGCTTTGTAAACCGTCAGGCTAAAATGAGCCGGATGATGTCCATGTCCGGTTCTGGTGTTGGCATTAGTGGAGGCATGGCTCGCGCTATGAATATGGTCTTCAAGGACGATCCGCGATTCACCTACTCAGATCCAAAGGAAGTCATGCGCGTAGGAGTATTCGACGTCCAGGGATGGATAGAACCCGCCTTTCAAGACGGTTATTTTGAAGTCAGCATTATCGGGGATATTTCCAAGGAAGAAACCATTGAGCGGGTGGCCAGAACCTTCGGTGCGCTTGGCACCCGCAGGCTGGACAAACGCAATCCCGGCCCGAGCCGCCCCGTGCAGGTCATGGTCAATCCGGGGATTTATCGCGTAGAATTCATTGGAGAACCCCATCTGGCCTTGGTCAATGGAACTTGGCCCATCCAGGAAAATCTCGAGTTCCGCGACATGGCAGCGATTTACCTGCTCACCAGCATCCTGGAAAACCGGATCAATCAGCTGATGCGGGAGGACCTTGGACTCGCCTACTCACCCAGTGCTGATTATGACCGTCTGGCGGAATATCCATCGTTTGGGATGATTCAGGCCAGCATCGACTGCGCCCCTGCCGATATTCAGAAGATCTCTCGCGCAGTCTTTAACCTGTCCAAGGAGATGGCCGAAAACGGGGTCGAAAACTGGGAATACGAACTCGCCATCAAAAACATGGAGGGTCATTTCCGAAATGCCTGGGACTCCAACTCCTTCCTCATGGACATCGTTCTCAAACGGGCCCAGGAAAATCCAAACTACCTCCAACATGCAAAAGAGTTTAGAGCCGGTTTGTTTACAGAAATCCCCAAGTCGGAAATAGATGCATGGGCCAGACAGATCCTTGGAGCCAATAATACCCGTGTGTTCTCCATTCGTCCCAAACCCTTCGTGGGCCTCTTCCAGGAAAATGAACAGGGGAGCGGCAGCGGCAGTATCATCGGCGGAGCGCCATGATTGCCGCGGTCGGATTTCATGATTCCGGCATCTGATACCGGGATCAGGGGATCAAAACATGCAATTCAGGGAGTGATTGGCATTCATTTATACATAATTGTTATTTTATAATTAATTTTATAAGTTTTTATGTAAATAAATTAAAATATCATTAACGTAATTTTATTCTAAATGTGTCGCAATTATCGTCGATATAAGGGGTGCAGTCCTCCCTGACTGTATTCCCATGACCTGAATACGTATCCTGCACCCACCGGTCTAGAAAACCGGTGGGTGTCTTTTTAAATGGACCCCCGATTTCGTATTTATATGGTTATTAAGTAGTTTTAATAATCCCGGGCATCTGTCTCTTTCGCACTCGCAAAATTAATACTAATCCTGTGCAGTTTTAGAATTAATTATGCTAATTCGCATTGGTGGTATGAAAGCCCGAAACCTACCCCGTTTTGTGGGTGCAATCCTATGGTGCACCTTATGTATCAAATCTACTGTTCTAGCAGATCCCTCAGAAGCCGAGGCCCTTGAGGCGCAACTTCAGGCGGTACAGGCTCAGATGCTGGCCTTGCAGGCTCAAATGGACAGCTTACAAGCTCAGATATCCCTGATCCAGGAACCTGTTTCCACAGAGCTAACTCCGGCAGTGGAGGCGAAACCAGAACGGATGCGCGAAAATCCTCGTCCCTCGGCAGAGTCGCGGTATGGAATCCGGCTGTATGGGAAGATCAAGATAGATGGGATCTATGATACGAACAATCTCGGCAGTTCAGAGTTCATTACCTATATCCCCAAGGGAGCGGAAGGAACGGGTCAGGTCAGTTTCACAGCCAGGGAAACCCGGTTCGGAATGGCACTGGGGGGCCCAAAAATAGGGGATTGGGCGGTTACCGGAAAGCTGGAGACCGATTTTTATGGAAGTGCTCCGAGCGGGGGTAGTGGAAGTCTGCGGATGCGTTTGGCTTACGCGGATTTTTCGAATGGGAACCAGGGCGTCCGGGTCGGACAGGATTGGCTCCCCGTTGCTGGGGTTAACCCGACCACCCTGAATTTCACAATTCTTGGTTACAACGGAAACCTGTGGAATCGCGTACCACAAATCACTTATAGACGACACCTTGCCGGGAACTGGTCCGGCTTAGTCACAGCCTATCGTTGCCGGGATAACGAAGACGACGAACACGGGTTGAACTGCGACCTCAAACTGCCATGGTTTGGCACAAAGATCGCCTACGAGGGATCTATCTTGAATTCCAGCAAGCCGGCCTATTTTGGGCTGAGTGGCGCAATTCGGAATGGGGAGGTCAATGGGCAGTCGGTCACTCCCCATCTTCTTGCCGCAGAATGGAAGATCCCGGTGGCCGCCTTGGAATTGCGCGGGGAAGCCTATTTTGGCGAGGGGTTAGGGGCGGAATATCTCCATCGTGGGGGTGCATTCAACCTGGCCGGGACTCCCATCCAAACCGTGGGGGGTATGCTCCAGCTCGGATATCAGGCTGCCCCGAGTTTGAACCTGAATCTGGGTTATGGATTCGATAACCCCCGGGATAGCGACATCCTGGCAGACGAGTTCTACTCGAAAAACAGCACCCTGTACGGGAATGCGATTTACTCCCTGGCAGAAGGGTTATCCGTGGGCGTGGAAGGCAGCCAGGTCCAGACGAAATACAGCGAACTGACACTCGACGGATTCCGGTTCCAGAGTGCGCTGATCTACCTGTGGTAAGTCATTGTTCGTCATCCCAAATCCAAAATCTCCATTTTGAAATCCAACATACCTATGTCACATGTATCCAATCCTAATCGATGGACCGTCATTATTGGCGCCCTCATGGTTCAAGTGATTCTCGGGACGGTGTACGCCTTCAGTGTATTCGTACGCCCGCTCCAGAACGAATTTGGCTGGGATCGCACCACCACCCAGTGGGCCTTTTCGATTGCCCTGGCGACCTTCGCGCTGATGATGATCCCAGCGGGGCGGCTCCAGGACAAAATCGGTCCGCGGAAGGTGGCAACCATCGGCGGGGTATTGCTCGGCCTCTCTTTTATTCTCGGGGCTGTGCTCATCAATGAGAACCGGCCTTGGGCGCTCTACCTGTGTTACGGTGTCCTCGGGGGAGCCGGGATTGGCATGGGCTATGTCTGCCCCATCGCTGCGGCAGTGAAATGGTTTCCCGACAAAAAGGGTCTCGTTTCCGGATTGGCCGTAGCCGGGTTTGGAGCTGGAGCCCTCTTTTTTGCCGGACCAGCCTCAGAGTTATTACTCCCTCCCAATGAAACTGGCGAAGCGCTGGGGATTTCCCAGATCCTGTTGGTTGGTTTAGGCGCCAGCAAAGGAGTAGGCTTTGGCATGGGTTGGAAGGCCTTCTTCATCCTGCACGGAATTGTCTGCATGATTGCTGTGGCCATCGGAGCCAGCCTGCTGCGGAACCCTCCTCCCGGATTTAAGCCCAAAGGATGGACGCCACCCCCAAGCCGAACCGTCGCCTCCTCCGACATGAACTGGCCTGAAATGTTGAATACTCCCCTCGCCTGCATGCTGTGGATCACCTTCATCTTTGGCGCAACCTCCGGGCTGATGGCCATCGGCCAATGGAAGCCCATGATGGGTGAAATTCTAGGGGAGCAGTCCTTTGCTCCAGAGTGGATGGCCGGTTTCGGCCGCTTTGTCGAACCTGTGGGAATCCTCGCCATCTTTAATGCCTTGGGACGTATCTTCTGGGGTAAGATCAGCGACATCATTGACCGCCCCCGGGCCATGATGATGATGTTCCTGGCGCAAGGTATGGCTTTTATGTTGCTCGTCAGCGTAGAATCAGTCTTTGCCATCTTCCTCGCATCTGCCTGGGTCGGTCTCAACTTCGGCGGGATTTTTGCCCTCTTCCCCTCCGCCACTTCCGATTACTTCGGCAGCAAGCACTTTGGTATCAATTACGGCTTTATCTATACCGCCTACGGCGTTGCGGGGATTCTTGGCCCGGTCGTAGGCGGAGTCCTCTTTGATGCAACGGGGCAATATATCCTGCCCTTCCTTTTCGCCGGCACCCTGTGCTTTGTCGCGGCGGCCTGCTCCGTCGTAGTGTGGGGACTTTCCCGCGCAGCCATGGTAGAGACCGCTATACCCAAAGCAGAAGCGGAAAGCAAAACCCAAGCCGCTTGAAGTTCCGTCAGAATACCCATCGATCCCTGGCAGAGAGAGGATCCATCTACTTATCCGCTAACTCTGCCAGGCTCTATACAAGCACACCATTGTGGTCCGTGGGTTGCTTTCGCGAACTTCGTGGTCCGGCCTAAAGGGACCGCTCTTTAATAAAGGCAATCAATTCCGGAATCTCTGCCTCGGCCATGCCGACGTTGGTATCCGCACAACCGTAATATAACCGGAGCGTTTCCCCATTCACCACCGCGGCACTCGGAAAGACCACGTTGGGGACATCCCCCACCCGCTCATAGATTTCAGAAGGTGCCAGAAGATAATCCCGGGTCCGAGCAATCACTTTCCACGGTTCATCCAGATCCAGAAGCGCGCCGCCTGCATAATACAAATATCCATTGCAGCTGGTCCATACACCATGATAGATCAAAAGCCATCCCTCATCGGTTTCGATGGGAGCCGGGCCTGGGCCAATCTTGGTTGACTGCCAGCTTTTATCCACGGTGCCGAAGACAAAGCGGTGGGTTCCCCAGTGGACCATGTCCGGACTGGTGGAATAAAACATGTCCCCAAAGGGAGTATGGCCCCGGTCACTCGGGCGGTGATAGATGGCATATTTCCCATTGATCTTGCGAGGGAATATCACGCAATTCCGATTGGCAGGAGGCATGATATCCTCCCGCTGGATAAAAGTTTTAAAGTCTGTTGTAGTGGCCAACCCAATACAGGGCCCCTGGTTGGAATCGTGGCACCAGGTAAAATAGAAGGTTCCGTCGATTTCGGTAAGCCGGGGATCATAAGTCCTCGCATGAGGGAGAATCCCGGGGTGCTCGGGAGTCATATGAAGGGGAGTCTCCTCAATGTCCCAATCGATCCCATCTGTACTGAAACCCAGATGCATCTTAAAGCTAAAGTCGATTTCATCGACGCGGAAGATCCCCGCATATCCATCACCATACTTGACGATGGCGCTGTTGTGTATGCTGTTGGCCCGGGAGACACTGGCTGGGGTAACAACCGGGTTATTGGGGTAGCGCTTAAATACAGTTTCGTTGGCCATAATTATACGAGGGGTAAAAGGGGTGTATGCAGCATATAGAAGAGAGCGATTCCTTTCACTGAGATTAATAAGCCCTTAGTTGTGAAATTTTTCGCAGATAAAAACAAAACAAATTCAATCGAATTCAAAGATGCTTTTAACTTCAAGGTGCCGCGAAAAACGGGCAAAGGAATCGAATCTGCTCCCGGTATCTGGCAGCTGGCCCCGTCAGGCAGTCCAGGAATCGGTTACTCCGGGTGAGCCAAATTCGACGGCTTATCTCGAATGCAGGGTTAAATCGTATACCCCATAACCGCCACATAGTGGCAAGAAGTGCCAAGCATCACAAAGAGGTGCCATATCATATGCCCGTAAGGCAGGGAACGCCTCACGTAAAAGGCCACTCCAGCAGTGTAGGCAATACCTCCTGCCACGAGCCAGACGAGCCCGGTTGGAGCGATCTGCTGCACCAAGGGCTTGAAGCTAAATAACACAAGCCACCCCATAGAGATATAGAGAATGAGCGGAAGGGTACGAGTTTTTAAGCGAGAGAATAGCTCCAAGAGGACCCCAAACCCAGCCAAAGCCCAAACCAACCCAAAGAGTGACCAACCCACCGCACCCTGAATGACGAGTAGGGTAAAGGGTGTGTAAGTGCCTGCAATCAGTAAATAGATAGCGCTATGGTCAAACAGGCGAAAAACCCTTCGGGCTTTTCCCTCGGGTAAGGCGTGGTAGAGTGTTGAAGCCAGGTAGAGAAGGATAGCCGTTGCCCCGAAGATGGAGGAGGCCACCACACGGGTTGCCCCACCCGCCTGAACACTCAGCACGATCAATACCGGCGTAGCCGCGATCGCGGCCATGAGGCCAACCCCATGGCTGACACTATTGGCAATTTTTTCACCTAAAGACTCAACCCCTTTGGATGTCCGTTCAGCTGTCATTTTTCGGGATAGTTTCGGGCTGAGGCGAAAGCGAGGCAATACGGAACCCGGCATGCGTTTACAGCTATTTCAACTTCTTCTAGGTCGGTCAAAGTTCAGTTACACTATAATAAGGGGACGGGGGATTGTCCAAATCATAGGACAAGGCTTCCTATCCAGGAGCTAATCAGAAGCGGCTACTCGATTTCGACGACCTCCACAATCTCGATCCCGTACCCATCCAATCCAACAACTTTCCGGGCCCGGTTGGACAAGAGGCGAATCCGCTCCAAACCAAGCGCGCGAAGGACCTGGGCCCCTATTCCATAATCGCGCAAATCCATTGATTTAACGGCCTCGCCCGTCTGGGCTTTCAGGTTCGATACCATATCCTGACGGGCGTGGGCAGGCTCGAGGTAGAGCAGCGCCCCGCGGCCTTCCTCAGCGATCGCCTTTAGGGAATCCCCCAGGACGTGGTATCCCCCGGTTTGTTTACCCAGGAAAACGTCGCTCAAAATATTCGCACTATGGACACGCACTAAGGTGGGATCAGGTGACATGTCTCCCAGGGTTAGCACCAGATGATGCCGGTGGTCTAAACGATTCTGAAAGATGTGCGCGACGAATTCACCATAGTCGCAGGAAAACGGCTCCTCTGCCAGTTTCTCGATCAGGGCCTCTCGCTCTGCTCGATAAGCGATCAATTGAGCAATGGAAATCATCTTCAGCCCAAACCTCGATTTAAACTCGGCCAACTCGGGAAGCCGTTGCATCGATCCATCTTCGTTCACCAATTCGCAGATGACCCCAATCGGAGGTTGGCCCGCCAGAACTGATAAATCCACCGCGGCCTCAGTATGCCCAGCCCGCTCCAATACTCCACCTGAGCGAGCACGCAGAGGAAAGACGTGCCCGGGCTGAACCAGCTCGTCCGGACGACTCTCCGGGGTTGCCAGGATTTGAATGGCTCGCGTCCGGTCAAAAGCGCTGATCCCCGTGGTGACCCCTTCCGCCGCATCCACACTGACGGCAAAATCCGTCCGCTGAGACTCACGATTGTGGGCTACCATAGGGCCCAACCCGAGTCGCCCCAGATGATCCCCCAGCATGGGCACGCAAACAATACCACTCCCATAACGGATCATCATATTTACCGTTTCGGTTGTCGCCTTAGCGGCCGCCATGACTAAATCGCCTTCATTTTCCCGGTCTTCATCGTCGGTCACGATGACGGGTTTTCCGGCAGCGATATCCAGAATGGCTTGTTCTACGGTATTAAAGGGGGTTGTCATGATGGAGCTACTCCGCCAACAAAACGGGAATTTCCCCTCCAGGCAAGACCTTGAGTACAATCTAGATTGAACCGCCCAACACGAGAAGTTGAAGTATGGAGGCCTTGTTTTCGAAAGAAAACGGCAAGGTGGCCCCGGAGGAAAAGGTCAACCAACCAATCGCTCGCTCGAGTTGCCCCCGCGATAAATCAATCTGCGCTTGGTAGAAGGATACTTTTGCAGATTCCTGAGCGGATAACCTTGATGGTTTTAAAAGATCCTCAGGCGCTAATTTGGGATAAGATTTATTTATGTACTCAAACACGTAAATGATCCATGCATCCTCGGCAGAATACTCTATCAACTCTTTTAAACGCCCAAAACCTTGACGTGCCTCCTCCAACTGACCGTCGGCAATTAAACTCAAAAGGTAAACTAGGTGAATGAAGCCCTTTGTTTCCTTTTTCTTTACCACTGATTTCAGATTTTTGGCTGCTCGCTCGAAATCTAAAAGAGCATATGAATACAAACCCCGGTTTGCTCCCCTTAACTGATCCTGGAAACCGTAAGGCATTAAAGCTAATCCATCTTCCTGCTTACCCATTTTAATCAAGGCAGCAGCCTTTCTAAATATCGCGTTGGATATTTCTGCCTGAAGTAAAAGCCGCTCCGCTTGGACATCATCAGACACACCCCGAGGGATTTCATCGATGACAGGTTCTTCTACGGTCATCATCTCCACGCTTGCGGTTTTAGGGTTATACCGCATCACAGTTTTGGCTTCATACCGGATATCGGCGATCTCAAGCGTTAGGATGTATTGATCGATTTCTTCAAGCTCGGCTATTTTTATGGCTGCGATCTTATCATAGGCGAAAACGGTTTCATTATGATTTTCATTTATGTAGGCAACATTCGCCAACCAGATCCAATGCTCCAGTTGGTCACGGGTTGTCTGACTAACGACCTCTTTTGCAGCAATCATCGCCTCCTCCATGCGACCCTGCTTAAAGCAAATCTTTGAATATAAGTACCAGATCTCAGGCATTTCTGAATCACAAGCCAAGGCCTCATCCAGGGCTAAAATAGCAGGTCCGAATTCGGCCTGTTGGGCATGGGCTACACCAAAATTAACATATGCCCTGGGGTCATCCTCATCCATCTGAATGGCTTCAGCTAATAGCTTATAGGCTCCGTGGAACCGCTCCTCTTTAATGAGCAACTCTGCTCTTGCATTTAAAAGATCGTATTCGGTTTCAGGATTGGAGTCATACTCACGCTGATATTCTTCGATGCCCTTTATCCCACCGGGTTGTGAAGGCAGAGGGACCGCACTCCAAAATCCGATAAGGATGATCAACCATCTTGTCCAATGAGGACAAAACCATGCAAGTGGCTTGTGTATTACCATTTCCTAAAAAATCTGAATGTGAGCCCTCTATTGGATTAAGAGGTTAAACCTTGCCTCGCTTAGCTTCTAATTCAGAGCGAATGGCGCCCATTTTCTCTCGGCTTAGCCCGAACAACATTAGTGATATAAAGGCCAGTGCCAGGCCCCCAATAGGGAATACCATGAAGTAGATCCGAATCCGGGTAATCGCATCAGGATCCTGATCAGCCCCCAAGGCGGCATCAAACCCCGTGCTGGCCAATATTACCCCAGATAGGCCAATACCCATAGCGAGGCCGACCTTCATGATGTAGGTTCCACAGGCAGCAAAGGCACCTTCCCTTCGCTTGCCTGTTTCCAGTTCATCGTAGTCTATAACATCAGCTCCGATTGCTCCATACAGCATCCAGAACCCCCCCTGGGTAAACGCAATCGACCCCGAGGCAAACAGTTGCAACCATGGAATGTTTGGATTATAGAAAAACCAGCTCCCAAGAAAGGCGGCAACCCCTGCAATTTGGACAGCAGCCATGGCGAAGCGCTTTCCAAAATGTCTCGATACCAATGCAAACGTTGGAACACCCAAAAGGCCAAACACCATGCTGGAAAGACCCATACCAAGATTCCACTTGGACCCAAGAGCTACATCTCCCCCGCATACATAATAGATGGTCATATAGTATCCGAGAGAGCCTAACATGCTGGTCCCAAGACCATAGGCTAAGGCCATTGCTAACTGAGCCCGAAAGGGCCGACACTTCAGAGCCCCCCATAAAGTATCCCAAATCGCCACCTTCTCCTGTTTCTGCTCTATGATTTTGGAGTAGTAGCGCTCCTTTACCACGAGAAACACAACGACCCCGACGAGGATCATGAGTCCTCCAATTATTACGGCGTAGACCTGCATACCCCGGAGGATGTCAGGTTCATCGGTGCCCGGGCGGTTAAATATGCTGAGGGTGATGAAGGTTGCCGCGAAAAAAGTACCTACTTCCCCTATCTTTTGAATGGCACCCTTATATGCGAAGACATTGGTCCGCTCATTGTAATCCGGGGTGAGTTCGTTGCCCAGACTTTGGTATGGCATATTGAAGCTGCTGACGATCGTGATGTAGATGCCAGAAGATATGATCATATAGAGGAAAATAGACCGTTCACTCCAATCAGGAGAAACCATGAACAGCATGGGAAACCCCAGCCCAGCCAGTATGGACCCCACTAGAATAAAGGGGCGTCGCCGCCCCCATCGTGTTCGAGTATTGTCGGACCACCAACCAAAGAACGGATCGGAACATAAATCCACCAGCCTGTTGATCATTAAGGCCAAGCTGACTAGAGCCGGATTTACCTGTAGAAAAATATTAAATACAGGCCATACGACATTGGGATACATCCAGTTGCCCCACATGTCATTTGCCGCTCCTAATCCATAGGCGATTTTTTGCGGGACAGGGACCTTATCCTCAGGAGCAATGGGGACATGAGAGAGGCTGTGGTCAACTGCGGCAGGGGTAGAATCTTCAGACATTTTAGAAAGGGAATAGTCGAATATGATAGGTGAAACGGGACAAAACAAAAAATGCCGGTCAGTTCATGGACCAACCGGCATTAACTTTACCCCAAATCATTGAATCCACTGGACTCAAATTTTCCTGGGGCGGCTTATTCAGAGCCACCCCGGTCGCTCGGATTCTAAATTAGAAGTGTAGGGTATTGGTGATCCACCACTGCTGGGACGGGGCTATCCGGTATTGAGCGGCCGTTCCGTCTGGCTGGACATTGACTGGAATCAGGCTATCGCCTGCCCCCAGGTCCTTGACGTTCGCCTGGATCCTCCAGCGATATTTGCCGTCGCCAAATTCTCGCTGATATCCCACCCATAGATCAAAGTGATGCTCTTCCGGGGCCATATAAGGATTGGCAATATCGAAGGTATCGCCGTCGGGACCAGAAATAATCGGGTAACCGATACCAACCTCGTCTTCGAAACGGTAACTACCACCGATATTGAAGTTTTTCATAAATCCTTCTTTGAAACGGTAATTGGTTACGAAGTTCATACGCCACTCACGAAGTTCATCAACATTGGTGCCTTCCTTTTGAACCGCCAACTGGTAGCGGGAATAGAAGGTATTGTTCCATTGTTGCTTTATGCTGCCAGTGCCAGCGCCAGACCACATACGAATGTCACCAGCGGGTCCATTGAACACGGTGTTTCGCTCCTCTACCCATTCCTTCAGCGTCCCGGCGAGGTTAGAGTTGGATGCCTTGGTTTGAGACATGTTGAGGGCAATGCTCCAGTTATCCATCGGCTGAGCAGTTAATTCGATTTCTACACCTTCGGATTTAACATCTGCAGTCGAAGTCAAACCCTGGGGAACAAATCCGCCTTCGGACCAAGGGTCCCAAGCACTATTCATCCACCGGGTTTCCGACTTCTGAGCCCCCCAGGCTGACCAGAATTCATCGGGAGCAGCGTTATTAAGAATTCCATTTACATGAGCAGTTTGCTCAGCAACGGCTTCTTCAGGAGTTTGTCCGCTGCGAGGAACGTAATTGTAGCTTTGTCCAGCGTAGGCGGGATCTCCTGTCAAACCGGCTTCGAATTTCTTGGCAGCTACCCAGGACCGGGTTTCCACTGCCCCCAGGAACCACATGTTGCCTGGATCAAAAGATGCACCGGAAACAGTGGACTCATACCAATTGACCTTCAAAGACAGCCTATTGTCCAGGGTCTGAACGACAAAACCGTAATCGGTTGTATTTCCGGAAGGTGCACCGAGAGGCCGACCAAATTGGTCCACTCGATTGGCGGCAGGTTGAAAATTGGAAGACTCATTGTAAAAGAGACTGATTCCGGTCCGGCCTGGCAGTTTCTCACGCCATTGTCGCGGGGTGTGCACTACGAAGCTGTAGGTCCATCCATCACCTTCTACCTTGTTGTCCTCCAGGGAAGCGAAGTCATACGCCGGGTCATTCCGGTTCGGCACATTGCCAGGTAAGGTCAACGGGGCATCCACACTCCAGGATTTTGCAGTATCGTTTCTATACCCCACGGTGGGAACAACCACACCGTCTAACAAAAAGCCCTGCCAGACAAAGGCGTAAGAATCGATCTCCTGCTTGTTCTTCCGAGCAAGGCGGGTAACTGCTGCTAAGTCCCCGTTCTTAGCGTCTAGGATGCGAGAATTGAGATTGGTCCAACCAACATAATTTGCTGGGTTCTCGGACTGAGTAAGGACAGCTCCATCGTAGGGCCGGGTCCATGCAGCTGCAGGGTCCACACCGGCAGCATTCCAGTTGGAATCGAAAATCCGCATGCTTGTTGTAGTCGGAACTTGAAGTCCGGAGATTGGGTTCAAGCGGAGGTCAGCAAGGCTGTTAGCTCCCAGAGCGGAACCCCCAATATAGGAGATAAACTGAATTTCCCGCTCATTGCTGGAAATATCAGAATTACCGGTAGCAGTTGCATATACGTCATCGGGTGCGAAGCGTTTCCACTCTACATCTTCTTGTTCGATTTTATCACTGCTCAATAGGCCGGTAAAAACGTGCCGTCCCAGTAGTTTGGTAAAAAACGAATCTTCATCCATGTAATCACGAAAATCGATTTCCGCAAAACCAGTCAGGCGCCAGCTGTCCCGAGTCGAATCGAAAGACCGATTTCCAAAATTGGCCCGGCTGAACAGCATAGGACGACCTACATTGGGATTGGGGCTTCCGTCGGCTAAACGAGTGTTTTGATCAATGGAGATTGTTGGGTCGTTGTAGATGACATTTCGACCATCGGTGTATTCCTGATGATCGACCGCAAATTCAAGACCTGCCCGATTATTGAAAAATGTGGATCCAACTGAAAAGTTGTATACGTCGAAGTCGCGATACTCATCTTTGTTCGGCCCATCGATCAGCTTGTCATAGAAGTTGAAGACCTCGGAGTTTTGAAGAGACTGATTCTTCCAACCCCCAAGGGTATCTGTGTAGGGAAATCCCTGATTGATGGCTCGGTCAGCATAACTCACCGGAGCGACATATCGCTGGAACAGGAACCCTTGAATGTTGCCGTCGACAGACCCATCAGGACCTATCCCGAAATTGTCGGACATTTGGATTTCAGAAACACTATAAAGACTCGGGTCGGTTTGAGTAGTGGTGTCGTAAAAGACATTGGGCCCACCAAAAATTTGTCCTACCAGGGGGTTATAGTTTGGGCTACCCCCCTGAGCGACTCCGGATCCTGGTCGGCTCGGATCGTAATTCCAGGCCTCTTCCATGTCATAGATTCCCCTGCCTCCTTCGAAAAACTGGCGGGTATTATCGTTGGGAGGACGAGAGCGAGGGTTATTGGACCGGATACGACCGTTCTCATAGTTGGCCTTGATGGTCGTCGTAATCGAGTCAGTCTTCAGGAATCTAGGCTCCCAACGACCGGACAGGAAATAGCGATTATCTTCAGAGTAGGCTGGTTCCTGTTGGAACTTAGTGTCACTCACTAAACCCGCCACCCGAACAGCTAGCTCGTTTTCCAGGAGAACAGCATTGTAATTGGCAGTAGCTCTCCAGGACCCAAAAGAACCGAAACGAGCATCAACCCGTCCGCTGGACTTATTGAAGGTAGCTTCAGTGGTAGTCGCGTTGATAATCCCGGCAGGACTACCCAAACCAAACAGGATGGCATTAGGCCCACGCTGAAGATCAATCCGATCAACATTGTAACGGTCCCATGGGATATCGGTTAAAAAGAAATTACGGGTATTATCAGCGGCAAACAATCCGCGAACCCGATTGGTTGCATTGGGGCGAATCAATGCATTTTCCTGGCCGGCGGCGGATTGGTCGCCACCAAAGGTTCCGCCATATCCGCCAACTTCAGTGTTGGTCGTGTAAACAAGAAGAGATTCATTATTTACCGCCCCGGTGTCTTCCAGGAATTCAGGGGTAACCACCTGAATGGCAGATCCTACGTCATTCAATTCAGTTCGGATCCGGGTGCCAGCTAAGGTCGATGTGGCTTGGTAACCGACATCTGTGCCAGCCTCGATCTCAAAAGGAGAAAGCGTAGCGATATCATCCTCCTCCTCCATTTCTTCTGCCTCCTGCCCGAGCAAGACGGGAGAAGCAAAGAGCGCGAATGTTCCAAGTATAGTGAACAGCCGAGTCTTGAGTAACAGCTCAAAAAAAGAACGTCTCATGGTTAGTTTGTTGTGGGGTGAATAGTTTAGGGGTGGGCCCACGGCCCTCTTTAGAAGGCCCTATTCTACAGCTGATTCACACTCCCTTCACTGAGATGCTCCCCGTATTGATTAAGATATTTTTCGCTTTTTTCTGGCCAAAACTAAGAAAAATTTCATGTCTATCCTAAACTATAAGAGCTTATTCGAATTCTTACATATTTAAAAAATGTTGAAATTCAATTATTTATAAAATTTCATAAACCCAAATAATCTTCATCAATTAATCGAAAGAAACGCTGAGACATATCAATAAAATATCCCCTCCTTAAAAATTGAGATTATTTTCGTTTTCCTGAGATATATTTCATCCAAACAAAAATGGCTAACTACCTTAGAGTCGCACTACTCTTTCGGACTCGCCTGGAAGAGGACACCAAAGTCCTAAACGCTATTTCCAAGTATAACCGATTCCATGAGCAGTGGTCTGCATTTGTAGATGACGAAATTATTGGATCTAAAAATCCAGATTGGATTCTGAGCAAACGCTGGGACGGAATCATTTGTAAGTATAGTTCGGAGGAACTACTCACCAAATGCCTCAGCAAGGGAATTCCGTGTATTGATCTCACGGACAATCGAAAACAAGTTTCAGGCATTCCAAAAATCCGCCCGGATAATTTTGCGGTTGGACATAAAGGGGCTGAACATTTCCTCGAAAGAGGATTTAGGCACTTCGCATTTGTAGGGTTCAAAGGAGAGCAGTGGTCAGAGGAGCGGAGAGATGGGTTTGAGGAAGCCCTATCCCTTCTCAACCACAGCTGTCACTTCTTCGACAGCGGTTATCCAAATATAAATACGCCTGACTGGGATGCGAAGGAAGAGGAAGCCCTGAATCAATGGCTTAAAACGTTACCGACTCCGATCGGTATAATGGCCTGTAACGACCTGAGGGCCCTGCATATTATCAACGCGTGCCGGGAGGGAAGTCTGCAAATCCCAGAAGAAATAGCAATATTAGGTGCCAATAATGAATCGATTCGCTGCGAGTTAACGAACCCTCAACTCAGTAGCGTCCCCCTCAATGCAGAACTATACGGTCAAACTGCTGCGAAAATTTTGAGCCAAATGATGGCAGGGAAACCCGCTCCCACCGACCCGGTTCTAATTGACCCTGACGAGGTGGTAACCCGCAGATCGACCAACATTCTGGCAATTGAAGATAAACATGTGTCTCGAGCTTTAAATTTTATCAGGGAAAACGCTACCAAAGGGATTTCGGTGAATGAAATTGTCAGTAAAGTCCATGTATCCCGCAGTATCTTGGAAAGAAGATTCCGGAAATTCCTTGGTCGATCCCCTCAGGCCGAAATCAGGAACTTCCAGGTACAAAAGATTAAGCAATATTTAGCTGAGACAGATTATACGCTCGCTCAGATTGCCGAAGCTACAGGCTTTGAACACCCCGAGTATATGTGCGTCGTATTTAAAAGGATCACAAAGCTAACCCCTAAGCAATATCGTCAGAAATTTGTGATTCCTGATTAATAGAAGGACCAAAAGGAGGTAATTTCGAAAACGGTCGAAGAATAAAGAAATATATCTCATTTCTTCTGAGATATTCTCCGCGTATTATTCGTCTCCTTCAAATTTTCACCCATTGTCTGTTAACCCATATTGATCCAAAAAATGGAAACGACTTCTACTGCCATTGAAACTCACCTTGGACTTGAGAATCCTCAAGCACCTGGTTTTGCCCCTATACCCTGGGAACCCAAACCGGAGGGATGCGAAGACGTCATGTGGCGTTTCTCAGGAAATCCTATCCTGACCTGGAATCCCATCCCGAGAGGTGCCCGAATCTTTAACAGCGCGGTAATTCCCTATGAGGGTGGCTTTATCGGGATACTCCGTGTGGACTACAAAAACGGCAGACCTCAGCTCCATCTCGCCCGAAGCGAAGATGCCGTTAAATGGGACATTGAACACGAGATGATCCAATGGGAAAATGAGGCTGGGGAACCCATCCAGAACTCCTACGCCTACGACCCGAGGCTATGTAAGATCGAGGACACCTACTATATTACCTGGTGTGATGACTTTCCGGGGGCGTCTATTGGAATGGGCTACACCAAGGACTTTAAGACCTTTGTCAAAGCGGAGAATCCGCTTATGCCATTCAACCGCAACGGCGTTCTTTTTCCCCGGAAAAAGAACGGGGAGTATATGCTGCTCAGCCGCCCCAGCGATAGTGGACACACCCCTTTCGGAGAAATCATCCTCAGTCACAGCAAAGACCTTACCTATTGGGGCAAGCATCGACATGTCATGAAAAATGGCGGATCTGGATGGTGGCAGGGAGCCAAAATTGGAGCAGGATCCATCCCGATTGAAACCTCGGAGGGGTGGCTCCTTTTCTATCACGGGGTCTCCCATACCTGTAATGGTTATGTCTACAGTATCGGTGCAGCGATTCTCGATCTGGATGAACCATGGAAAGTCCTATGGCGCACCCGAGATTATTTGCTGACCCCGGAAAAAGAATACGAAACCGTGGGTTTTGTCCCCAATGTCGCCTTTCCCTGCGCCGCACTCTATGAGGAAGATAGCGGTCGAATTGCAGTTTACTATGGTGCGGCCGACACAAACACTGCAATTGCCTTTTGCCAGCGGGATGAGTTGATCGATTACATCAAGTCCAACTCTGAGGTGTAGGCTTCCGTTTGATGTTCTTGGGTTTTTGTTTAACGAGGAACGAACCACGAAAAAAAACGATACCCTATGCAACGACCACCCTGTATTGCCTTATTGGCTGCTGCCCTCTTCCTTTTGCATTCCATCCTGGGGGCTAAGCCTAATTTTCTCATCATCCTCACAGATGACCAGGGATGGGGTGACGTATCCTTCCATGGAAACGAGGTAGTGGATACGCCAAACTTGAACCGACTTGCGAAAGAGTCCATCGAGCTGAACCAATTCCATGCAGCCGCAGTCTGTGCGCCCACCCGGGCTTCCCTCATGACTGGAAAGCAATTTTTGCGAGCCGGAGTCTGGGGAGTTCATGGTGGAAGGGATTACCTCGATCTCGGCGAAACCACCCTTGCTCAGCGGCTCCAGAAGGCGGGTTACCGGACCGGTTTCGCGGGGAAATGGCACCTTGGCAAAACCGATGCTTATTTGCCTTGGTCACGTGGATTTGATGACGGCTGGACCCAGCTCAATCTTTACCACCATCAAGATCCACATATTGACTACAATGGTCGGGAACTCCGCCCCAGGGGGTGGACCGTAGAAATCCTCACCGATTACGCCTTGGAATGGATGACCCGTGAATCCAATCAACCGTTCTTTTTCTATTTGGCTCATCCATACATCCATGAGCCCTACTTTGCCCCACAGCCACTAATAGATAAATATATCGTGAAAGGCTTGAGCGAATCCTTCGCCACCCTTTGTGCGATGACCGAACATCTGGACGAAGAGATCGGCCGCCTGCTTTCGGAAATGGAACGAACCAGGATTCTGAAAAACACAATCGTCATTTTTTTGGGCGACAATGGCCCAATCGGAAATCCCTGGAACCTTCCCCACTTAACGGAAGAGGAAATGGCTAAAAGGAATCCCCAAGGATGGAAAGGAATGAAAGGCAACTTGACCGAAAATGGCACCCGGGTCCCGGCTTTCGTTCGATGGCCTGATCATTTCCTACCTGGGATCTCTGATCAGCTGGCCGATATTACGGACATTACTCCGACGGTCCTCGATCTTGCGGGGGTACGTTTCAAAGAGAGCGAATTCGACGGTATTTCTCTAAAACCGCTCCTAATGGGCCAGGTAGAGAACCTCGATACGCCAAATCGCTATTACGCCAATCACGAGTACGACACTCACACTCGGACTCAAAGAGAGCTCTATACGTTTTTCGAAGACCGGGATGCAATGCAGGTAGAGAATCAGATGCTGGCCATGCGAAAGGGAGATTGGAAAATCTATCAGGGATGGAATGAGCCAGAGCTGTATAACATAGCAGAAGACCCCAGAGAACAAGACGACCTTTCCAAGGAATACCCGGAAGTAAAAGAGCGACTGTTGGCCGAGATGCGGACCTGGTGGACGAACGAAGTCTACGCCAATCCAATCAGCTACCGTATGCCCATCTACCCCTTGCCCGACGAAAAGGGGCGGAAGATTGAACTCCATGGCTGTGCTCCCACCGCCATCCATGGGAATGTTCGCCAGGGGAATCTCTTCAGCCACGACTGGTCCCAACCCGGGGACGGAATCACGTGGACCGTTGATGTCCCCTCCGTTGGCACCTACCGGGTGGCCTTTCAAGTGAACCATGTCAAAAGCCCAGCCTTGCTAAAACTGGAAACCGACTCAGGAACTTTAGAATTTTCGGCAGGCGCCAATGGCTTCCATGAGGCAGGCAAGCTCACTTTGAATAAAGGCAAAATGGATATTACCCTAAAATTGACCAATTCTAGTAAAATTGGGGTAGTCGATGGTCTCTTCCTTACCAGGATAGATTAACCCACTTCAATAATCGCCCGCTTTCCATGGAGTCCATGCTCAAAATAGGAGTAACCAATGAGGTCGTCCACCAGATGGCATCCGGGACCGGTGCGTCCTGGCATGCCCTCCTTCACCCAACCCTAGGCCACGGGGGCAGCGCGTTTGGAGGCACCCCGCCAGTGCTTCCGCAATATGAAAACTTGTGGCAATCCCTCGAACAGCATGCGGCCTGGTTGGGCTTGAAATTTATCCGAGCCGAAATCGATTGGAAATGTTGGCTCCCCCAGCGTGGAGAGCCCATATGGGATAGTCCGGAAATGCGGATTCTGGACCGCATCCTGGATTGGGCGCAAAATCATGGTTCAGATGTCATGCTCCAATGTATGTGGCCAGATGTCGATTGGCTGGCCTTCCCCGAGTACCGGGATGATCTCGCCTTGCGCCAGGTATCCGCCCCCTCGAACTTACCCGCCTTTGCGCAGAGCTGGGTCCTCCTTCTCCAGAAGCTCATCCACCAACGTGGGTATACCTGCATCAAGTGGATCAACATCGTAAATGAACCCAACTATTACTGGTGGCTCGTTCCACCGGATACACGAGAATCGCGCAACTTCCAGGCCCAGGCCAATTACCTGGCCTCGGCCCTGAAGGCCGTCAGGGCCGCGCTCAACCAGGCCGAAATTTCTGTGAAATTGATGGGGCCCGACTACACCGATCTCCCCATCATCGAGGACCTCACGACAAAGCCCTGGTGGCCCTACGTCGACGATGTGGATTTCCACAGCTACAACAGCTGTTTCGATTGGGAAGATCCTTCCACCCTGGTCTCTCAGGCGGCCTATCCGATCGGGGAGCGCCTCCGAGCCACCCTGATCCCCTACCGGGAACAAACCCAACAGGCCGGCCGCGGCCTCTACCTTACCGAATATGGGACTCAGACCTATGGCTTTAAGGCAGATGATCCAGCCCCTGGATCTTTCAAGGCCTCTCTCAAAGATACCGAGCTATTTATCCGGGCCCTGAATCTGGGAATCGACGGAATGAACCATTGGAGTTTTACCAACCGGGGGGACCTCGACGGCCAATGGCAATTTGTCGATACCTGGGATCGCCAATGGAAGCTTTGGTTGGAAGATGCTCACCCCCATGAGGCTTCCTACTACGTGCTGGGGCAGGCCAACCGGCACCTCCCGCATCGCGCGAAACTCCTGAACACTGCCCTGCAAGGGGAATTGATCGGAGGGCTTCAACGGGTCTTTGCGGCCTCTGCACGAAGCCCCCGGGATGGGTCGATCAGTGTGTTTATGGTCAATGATTCGACCGAACCCCTGCCAACTTCTCTCACTTGGAATTTTCCGGAACGTCCACCCTTGTATCGTCTTGTCGCCTCCCAGGACCCTGCGACCTCCAGCGGAACGAACTACGAACGCTTAGATCTTCAGGAGGGTCACTATTCATTTGTGATGCCAGCCCAATCCCTGGTTATCCTGACGGATTCTCCCCTTTCGCCAGAATCTCCCGGGAGGTTCTAGAGCCATTGAGTCGACAAACAAACTGCTACCCGGGCTCGTTTCGGACTTCATTGATACAAAAAGTTCCAGCCCCTTTGGAAGCAACCAGGGTAAGGTGAGGGCTTTCCTGTGCATCAGATGGTTCTCCCATGGGTCATCCCACAAAAACTCAACATCCAACCCCAACAACCTTCGATGATAGAATGTTTAATTTTATAACAAAAATGTTCAATTACCCCCGGCCTTTCTTCTGCTAAACTTAAGTTTACTACTCAAAATCTAAAGTTTTGAGGCTGTTGCCCAAACCCCACATGAAAAAACCCGCCCAAGAAAATACGAGAACCCCATTCCATCACTCTTCCTTATATCAGGAATTCTTAGAGGAGCGGGATGAGATTTTGCGCCTGAAATGGATTGAGTCGGAAAAAGCGGGAGAGGATATCGGATTTGAAAAAGCCCTCCTCACTTGGGTGCGCAACCATCGCCACGATTGGAAAGCCTGCCGTTGTAAAGAAGAGGTGGCTTTGTAGGAAAAGACAGCCTTTGTTTCCCGGGAGGGCGGGATGGTATCCCGCCGTTTTTGTACTTAATTGGAATAGGGATTTGGGTTATGGTTACATCAATGGAGGACCAACCTAAGCGAAATAGACCAATCCACTTGCAAAGTGTAGAAAGGGGAAATCAACCGGTTATACAGTTTATCACAGTCTGCACAAATAAACGGAAACCGATTCTAGGAAATTCTGAAGCTCACCATCTCCTTGTAGAAATATGGCAGACGTCCAGAGATTGGCAGGTCGGCAAGTATGTTCTAATGCCGGATCACTTACATCTCTTTTGTTCTCCTAAGGTATATCCCATTGAAAGCTTGGCGGGATGGATCACACATTGGAAACGAGTGGCTTCCAAGAACTGGCCTAAGCGGTCAGAGAAGCCGGTATGGCAAACTGGGTTTTGGGATACGCAGCTTCGTCCCGGGCAGAGTTATATGGCAAAGTGGAAGTATATGTTGGAAAACCCAATAAGGGCAGAGTTGGTTCGAAGGGAGGATAATTGGGAATTCTCAGGAACCCTGAACGATCTGCCTTGGTTGGAGTGAAGGGTATATCTACAGCGGGATACCATCCCGCCCTCCCGATTCGAATTTTATTGCGATGTCAACGCCGCCGGTAGCCGCCCTCCATACAGCATCGGTCGGTAGGGAACCTCCTTGGGAGGGCTGCATGGTATGCAGCCGGGAGGCCTTTATTCTTCGGAACCCGGCGAACGGCGCTATACGGCTTTCCCAATTTACATGGCAGAGGTTTCCAGTGGCTCGCCATACCGTTCAAGGTTTCGAACGGTTTTACGGCGGGATACCATCCCGCCCTCCCACGAAATCAATTCAGATTATCGACTATAAATCGCCTGTAGCTTAGCCAACAAGGAGGCATACATGCCCGGCCGTTCGTGCTCCAGGGTGCCCCGGGCTTCATCCTCGACCAGCTCATGCAGATCCCAAGTGCTGCAGGGGTCGGCATAACTCCACTCCAGCGAGCCACTGAAATCGGTCCAGTAATGAGGCCGTTCGCTGAGGAAGGGTTGCACAAACCGTCCAGCCCAACTGGGTTGGCCCGGATCATCCAATCGCGGTCGCGGATCAATGACATAGAGGACTGTCGGGGTATCGCCAACCCGGAAATACCGAGCCCACTCCTGGTTCCGCGTCACTTCCCGCATGTGGCCACCAAGGGTTCCAAACGTATTGAGTTGGTTCCACATCTGCTTGGGTTCCGATCCGGTAAACATCCCTTCGTAGGTCCAGTTCAACTCAACCCACCACATATCGTTGAATCGGGGATCCTCGAAGATTGCATTTCTTCCGCCGGCATTCCAATTCATCATCTCACAGGGAGGAAGGGCTTCCCAACTGTCGGGAATATGCTGGATGTGACGTTCCATCATCAAGCCGGTCCCAATCGTCAGTACCCGAATATTGGGTACAAGTTCAGGATGCGCTCGAAGCGCCCGGCCGAAATTACGCATGGCCCCCCAGACCAGGACATAGAGGGGCGAGTCATCCCGGGAGGCTGCCTCCCGGAAACGGTCCACAACCTCGTCCTGAGATGGAGCAATTAGGCTGCGAACCCTATCCGGCTCCGGGTAGCCCAGGCTCGCCCAGTTCAAGGCTTCAAAATCGGCGGCATACGCATCGACCGCCATCAGGCAGGCCTCCAGACCCTGCGGTTCACCCATCCGGTCGGGAACGATTCCCTCGATTCTCAACTCATTGGCATACCAGAGGAGATGGATCAGCGACTGGCGATCATCCGGGTCGCCCATATCGATATTGATGTCCGTGAAGATAAAGACCCGCGGCCGGGGATCCTCACGGGAAAGGCTTAGGGTTTCCAACTGAATTTCCGGGACTTCTCCCGCTTCCACCTGGAGCCCCTGAAGCTCCAGGCGCAGGGTCTGCGAGCCAGCGTCCAACCAAACCGGCGTGGGGGAAATCCATCCCGTGGCGTGGGAAGCCCTTGCTTTTCCATTCACGATAAACTCCCCGCGCAACTCGCCCAAGTTACTGCCTTGAAATTTCACCCAGAAGGGTCCGGCATTGGCGACTTGCAGATCATATTCTGCCCATTGGCCCTCTTGATTCCAGCCATAGAGGCCATTCACGGCGTTTTGCAGGCTGGGACTCACTCCCTTGACCAATTTGGCTGCGATGTCTCGAGGCCCCTCGCCTTCCACGCGCAAGCGGGGGTGCCCGAAAGACGACGGTTGGTTTAAAATTTCGGTGAACCAGTCATCCAGCAGGGCATCCATGGCCTGCCGTTTCTCGGGCAAGGTCGTGGCCAGGTCGGTCGTTTCCCCAGGATCGGCCCAGAGGTCGAAGAGCCCCGTTTTCAGGGGGCGGTTGCCCGCTGTATCCGGTTGATCCTGGTTGCGGACCAGTTTGTAGCGCCCCAGCCGGACCGACATGCTCTCTGCGGCTGGATCCATCTGGCTTTTTGTCGATGCCGTCAACGGGTTATACTCACCCGCAATTCCACGGGGATCGTAGGGACGCAGGCCAGTGATCCATCCCGGGTGAGACCAATTAAAAATAGGCCGGGCCACCTTTTGAGACTTATCCAGGAGGTTTAGCGCCTCCACCTGAGACACTCCATCGAGGGGAAGGGTGTTGCCCTCAATCGGTAATTGGCACAATTCCGCCAGGGTCGGCAAAATATCCGCCTGATCGATCGGCTTTAGCACCACGCCGGGCTCCAGATTCCCTAGCCAGCGGATTAAACAGGGAGCTCGCACTCCGCCTTCCCATACATCCCCTTTCCATCCCCGCATTCGGTCTGGTTTACGCAACTGACGATCGGCATCCGTGAATAGGTGTCGGCTGATGGAAGGCCCATTATCACTCGTGAATAAGATCACCGTGCTATCCGCCAATCCTTCTGTTTTCAGAAATTCCAATAGACGTCCGATTTGAAAATCGAGATGGCTGATCATTCCAAAGTGTTTGGCCAGATTCATCGATAAACCCGCATCCAAATAGGGTTGGATAAATCGGTCGGGCGCATCGAGCGGGGAATGGGGCGTCATCGAAGCCAAATAGAGAAATGCCTTCTCCCCCATCTGCTGTTTCAGAAAGGCGATGGCTTCATCCACCATCCATGCGTCCCCCCATTGACCAGTTAAGCTCCTTTCCACATCTCCATCTTCCTCTCCCTCGGTGAAAAACACCGCATTCCGATGTCGGTAAAGCTGCAGACGCTTCGCCACATCAAATCCGCGGTGCCAGGCCTCGTATCCCGGCTCCACTCCCAAGTGCCATTTCCCCCAATAGCCAGTCCTCCACCCGGCACGCTGGAAAAGATCTCCCAAGGTCACCTCATCCAAATTAAGAAAGTCCTTGCCGCCGTGGACATGGCTCACCCCGGTTTTTAAGAAATGTCGACCGGTCATGAGCGTGGCCCTGGAGGCTGCACATACCGGATTCACGGTGAAGTCCTGAAGTTCAACCGATTCCGTTGCCAGCCGATCTAAAGCCGGGGTAGACACGAGCCTGTTTCCATGCCACCCCACATCTCCATAACCCAAGTCATCTGCCTGAATGATAATGACCCGGTCCGGGCTGGGGTTTGCCGCTAGAACCAGGGGAAGGAAAACTAAAAGACTTTGGATGAATGGAAGAACTCGTCGGGGCATTCACCGAGTCTTTCCATCCACCCCCCACTGGCAAAACCGATTTATTCTCTGTTGAGATGAAGACCGCTCAGGCCCGCTCCACCTCGATCCGGATATCCATGTTTTTCGCAATATATCCCTTCTGTTTGGCCAAAAACTGCAACCGCAACCATAGGCAGTCATCCTCAAATGGAATTTCCACCCCCTCTTCCCTACTCACCATGATTATCTTCCCTTTCGAATGCGTATTTCCCTCGTAGAGTTGCTTGTCCTCATCCGAAAAGCGCTTACGAATGATCCCACTCTCAAGAAGGATGGGCAGTGTCCGGTAGACCGTGGCCAGGGAGATAACCGGGTCTTCTTTTTTTGCTAGCCGACACAACGTCTCCGCGTCAAAGGCATCTTTCAGCCCTAGGGCAGCTCTCAATATAACACGCCGCGGCTCCGTTAACCGCATCCCAGATTCTTGGATGTAGGCGATGCACGCCTTTTCCAGATCCCGCCCGTTAGATTCCTCAGGCTGCACAGTCCGAGTCCTTGTATTGGACTTTCAAATCTATTCGGGGGGCGATTATACAGGGATGATCCCTCACCTGGTCGATAACCCGTTCACAAAAAGCACTAAACCCTCCCTCGACAATACGAACCGGAAGTGTGCCCGAACAGATGTCATTGGATACAATTTCCAATTCGATGTTGGCCTCAATCCAAGCCTTCAGGGGGCCCAGGACCTTGCGCTTTCGCTCATCCGCTCCTTCGAGTAAGGTATAAAAACACTTGAGGCATCGCCCAGCCCGACGGTTGGGTTGTTGCGTCATCGCATGCAAATCCAGGATCCAATCCGCCTGTCGTTTGAACGGTTCGCAAAGGGGTAGGATCAGTTGTTCGGGGATGACAGTTTCTCGGGACATTTCCTCACGACCCTGCCGCAAATAAGACGCAGTCTCAATAATAAAATGAAAAAAATCGGAGATCCCGAGAGATCTCCAATCTGGTGAAAAAGGTTAGTGTTATTTGGCGGTAAACTCGCCGCACCAATCTTCAGCCTTGGTGACTGGGAATCGGCTTTCTACACGAGTTTCATCATCAATGGTCAACACGATAGTTTGGGGGGCCTTGGCCCGGCACTCCCCTGCTCCATCGGCGAGGTCTTTCCAGTTAGCGCAAACGCTACAGGTCTTGGTCGTTGTGGCGGTCGTTTCCATAGTAATTATTTAGAATGAGACTAAATTAACACAATTGAACCTTACCGCAAGTGATCTAACCCGTTCTCAAGCAAATTTTAATGAAACACAGTATCAGGAAAAGAGAGATCTGGTCTCATTAAGTGATTAAAGAAAGAATACGAACCCAGTCGAGTTGCGGCCGAATCAAACCGGAAGGTCATAGGACAGTAAGTGGAAATCCATCCGCAACTTGATGCTAAATTGAGGAAAACCCTTAGAAGAGGTGCGGACTGCCGGGTCAATTTGGCCATTCCCACATAGTGAAGCAAAAGTATTAAATACATACCAAGGCTGAGGGGGTGAATAAAAAAACTCCCCATCTAGTGTAGTATCAATCTACTCCTCTATCCCTTTGTTAGTTGAGTTTCCTGCTCAGAGTATGGTCCATATCATCTTTTTCAAAGAAGACCTCACTCAGGTCTCTAACCTTCGTCTCGGAGAGGCGACGGCAACCCCTGGCTCCGCCTCCAGAGGCTTACAGCTCAACCAAACAATCTGTTTTAGCGCCATCGCGGGTGGCAATGGCAGACCTTCCCATTTTGGAAAAACGTCTACCCGAAGTCCTTTCGAAGCCGGTCGATCACATGATTTACTACTATTATCCCAGAAATGTCGAAGACCCGGATAAAATCATGGGAGTTATTGCGGAGAATTTAAGGAGGAAACTCGCCTGAGGAACAGGTCAGCAATTCGAGAGCGACTTTTTTAGACCAAGTGGATGTTTCTCTTACCATCAACATGAATAGCTGGGCACCTGATAGTGAGTATTTCGCTTTCGTCCGTTTTTCGATTAAACCTCGGGTAGAAACGGCTTAAAGCGCAGTAGACATGAATTCACCCCGGATTTGGTTACGTGTAACTGACTACCCGTCTGGTATAACCCAAGCTGTTCGCCTAGTGGGTAGAGCCAAGAAGCTTCACCGCATCTTGCCAGGAACAAACCTCAATACCCCTGAAACGATGAAAAAAAACTGTTACTCAGCATATAAGTGGTGTGCGTGGATTTCATGCCTTGGAATCTTAGCGGCCTGTCCGGTTTTAAGTCAGGAAAATGACGAAGATGAGATCCAGGAATTGTCTCCCTTCCTCATCAATAGCGAAAGTGACGTTGGATACGTTGCCACAAATACTTTGGCCGGGAGCCGTCTGAATACCCGGCTCGCGGATACCCCTGCCGCCATTTCTGTCTTCACATCCGAGTTCATCAATGACCTCGCACTTTCCGATACGTTTGACGCGGTAGAGTATGGTTTGAATACCTCAAATGACTTCGAAGAAACGACGGACGTGCAAACCGGAAACTTCTTGGAAGAAGATAATATTCGGATCCGAATTCGGAGCCTTCCCACAGGGGTCGTGGCCCGGAATTTCTTCCGTTGGAATCTTCGGTCGGACTCCTATAATACAGAACGGATCGATTTCTCCCGTGGCCCCAATTCCATACTTTTTGGCCGAAGTGGTCCATCCGGTGTGATCAGCGCTTCCACCAAGCAGGCCAAATTTCACGATATTCGTGGCCTTCAGGTTCAATTGGATGACCGCAATCGATTCCGGACTTCCCTGGATTGGAATCAACCCATCATCGACAACAAACTCGCTGTTCGGGTAAATCTCCTTTATGATAAACATGACTCGTGGCAAGATATCGCCGAATATGAATCTCAAAGGGGCCATCTGGCCGCAACTTGGGTTGTCGCGGAGAGCGATACCTACGAAACGATTCTAAGGGGAGAGCTGGAAGTTTCCCGAACCGAAGAAGTCCGGGTGCGCCCATGGTCAGTTCTGAATGGGTTTAATAGTTGGAGAGACCAGGGATCTGCCCTCATCCCAACGGCCAGAGGCGATCGCCCGGATGGTGTAGGTCGAACCAGTTCCAGGCGCTACCTGTCTTATATCCAGAACCCAGGGCATCAATCCCTGATGGACTGGGAGGATATGGCAAGATCTGATGGATACCAGACCCTGTCCGACGGCACCTGGTACGGCGGACAAAACTTGTTTGATTTTGAGCAATTCAACCAGGAGCTTGCCATCTGGGGCCCCGGGTCCGCCTTAGACCAGGATTATGACACCTATTCCATATACTTAACCCAGAGTCTCTGGAACGATTTGAATATTGAATTAGCGTACAATTACCTCGACCGCTGGGATCATAATACCCGCCCTATCAATTGGAATTCACCGCTGCGGGTCGATCCCAACCAGCAACTTCCTGACGGATCTCCAAATCCAAATGTGGGAAAGTTTTACGTCGAAGACCAGGTCCAATACAATATTCGTGAGCGCGACCAGAAGACCTTCCGGGCGACTATCGCCTACAATCTCGACTTCGAAAAGTTCAATGCGGGCTGGGCCGGACGGCACACCCTGGCATTCCTCTACCAGAATGAGGACCAGGATTATGAAGGTAAGAATTTCCGGGAAGCCAACACGACCCCGACCAGCCATGATTGGCGCAACAGCCGGAATCGTATCTACCGTCGCACATACCTGGACTTCGATTCTCCAAACGGTCAACGCTTCCACATCAATTATCAGAACAATCCCATTCCTGCACAACAGGTAGAAATTTGGGATAATGGCAATCCTCAGACTGCCGTGGTGACCCCGGCCTTTTTCCAACGTGGATACGGAAAAGAAAAGGAAAGCCTGGAAACTATGATGTTCGCCCTGCAGAGCTCCGTCTGGAACGGCCGCATTGTCGGCACCTTCGGCTGGCGCAGGGATGAAATAGAGCTGAGGGATACCGATGCTATCCGCAACTCGAACGGAGAAGAATTGGAACTGGATTGGAACGACCCGGTGACCGGCGATGGAAATACTAAGACCTACGGTGTTGTTTTTCACGCCCTCGATTGGTTGTCCCTTCATTATAACCATTCGGATTCCTTCGACCTTCAGGATGGTGACCGCGACATCCGTAACAATCTCATCCCCAACCTGACTGGGGTGACGGATGATTTTGGGATCCGCATCAATGCCTTAGATAATCGAATCATTTTCACTGCAACCTACTTCGACACAGCAGGTGAAGGAATTGCCAATCTGAATAAGGGTAATATCCGCAGCCCCATTGTGAACATGCTCGAATCCGACTACCTGTTGAATGATACCGAGGCTCAAGCAGCCCTCGCCGACACCCCAGGCGGTAACAGTATCCGAGATACGGTTGATACCGTTGCGACTGGCTGGGAGTTCGAGCTGCTGGGGAATGTCACGGACAACTGGAGAATTTCCGCCAATTTCTCCCAAACGGACTCTTCCACCACCAACCGGGCGCCTTTGACCCAGGACTACGTCTCCACCTGGGAACATGTTTGGCTGCCCGTCCCCGGCGATGAAATTACGGATTCGGATGGCGGAGAACAGACCTTCGACGAAGCACGGGCTGCGGTTTACGACGGTTTGGCATTTGAAACGAATCAAAACGGATTCCGGCAGTTTGGAGATAGTGAGTATCGCGTCAACGGCACTACCAACTACGACTTCTCCGATGATTCCTTCCTCAAGGGCTTGTCCATAGGGGGAAGCGTACGCTGGCGCAGCAAGCCTCCGATCAGCCGCTTTCTCAACCCAGACGGCAGTGTGGATATGGAGTACTCCCGCTCCGAAGATTTCTACCTGGATCTTCGTTTAGCATACCGCATGAATCTGCTGAATGATAAACTCCGGTGGAATATCCAATTGAACGTAAGGAATCTGCTGGATGAAACGGACGTGCTCTACACCCGCACAGACGTAGATGGAACCCCAGTGCGCTATCGCTTCAGGGATCCCCGCCACATCCTCCTCACGAACACTTTCAGTTTCTAGTAGTTTGTCTGCAAATAGCAGGGCCGAAATAGGGGTCGGCCCTTCTGTTTGCCGCCTGGAAATTCATGACAGCTTAATTAAATCAAAACCCCTTCCGCTATGAGGTAAGCGGAAGGGGTTTTTGGTTGGGCAGATAGTTCCCACGCTTCGTCCCGTCGATCTGAAATGGAATCCACGGACCAGGGCGGTATGGGCTCGCCCAATACGGTCCTAAATATATTTATATCCCATACTTTTTCATACGGGGTAAGAGATAGGATCCAAATACAATGCTTGCAGCTGTAAATACGATTCCCCAGCCCCAGTAGGCAAAAAGGAGGCACCCAACAGCCATCAGGAGATTGAAGAAAAACCCGGAAGCCAAAAAAATAAGGGCGATGTCTTCAGAAAAATTATCCGGTGAGGGGTAGTCCTTGCATTTATCTTTGATCGGCCCCCAGAACCCGTAAGGTCTTACCCGCTTATAAAAATCGATCAAAACTTTCTCATCTTCCGGCTTGGTCAATAGGGCTACCAATACCCAACCACTGGTAGAGAAAAAGAGAACGGAGCTCACCATCACCGCCAGTTTTCCGTCGAAACCCCTTATTCCCGAGACATCCATGATCGTCTGGGTTGGATCAAACCCTGAGGCTCCAAAGACCAGCGAGGGGTGATAGAACACCAGGGTTATCGGAACTGCGATTATCTGGGCAAAGAGGTCAGCTTTAATATTGATGCGCCACCAGAACCAACGAGCCCAACGAATGATACCCGTGGCCGATTGATAGGTCACAAAAAATAAAATAATATCCCAAATCTCATCAAACTGGAATGCGAGGAGCGCTCCGAGTACGGCACTTCCAATAAGACAAACCCGAGTGGCCATAACATAGTGTTTGTCCTCATATTTTCCCCCGGAAAGCGGCCTGTAGATATCGTTTACAAAAACCGAGGCATTGTGGTGGGTCACGGTATCCACCGAGGACATAAACGCGAAGAGAAAACCGGCCACCATTAATCCTTTAAGCCCTGCCGGCATATATTGGTTAATTAGTAAGGGATAGGCTAATTCAAGATCGGCTTTTCCCCCTCCAAGCGGCCCAAAGTTTTCTAGAAGAAAGGTGTCGGAAATCAAAAATATAGAGATTACTCCGCAGAAATACCAGGGCCACCCACGAATCAGGTAGGTATTGGTGATCCGCCAGAACCCGGTCATTAAGACCTCTTTCTCGTGTCGTACGGCCATGTACCGGTGTGTATCCGTAGCTGCCCCATCAATTCGGCTCACCTGTAACACCACCAGCCAGAAAAACAGCATAAAACCCATCTCGGGAGAAAAACTGAGATACCGGGAACTATCAGCCAAAGTCCCTAATTGTTCTTTCAATCCAGTACTGCCTCCTATCTCCCAATAAACAATCCCAAACAGGATATAGGAGCTGCACACTGCGACACTGAATTCAATGACATCCGTCCAAACGATACCCAGCAGACCGGCTAAGGTGGAATAGAAGAGAGCGGCCCCCATGACTCCCAAGGTGATCAAAACGGCCGTTTCCACGGGAACGCCAAATATATCAACCGTCCCGGTGACCCCAAATAACACTTTGGTCAGTTTCAATAATCCCAGCAATCCCATGGCCACCAGGGCGGATCCGTGAAGGATGGAGACATGAAAGGCATTCAGGAAGCGAGCGAGGTGCTGCAGTTTGCCGCCGTAGCGGATTTGGTAAAACTCCACCACAGTGGTGATCCGGGCCCGGCGGTATAATTTGCCCATGATGACCACGTTGATGATACTCGAAAGTATGCTTCCCCAGTAATACCACGCTCCTGCAAAACCGGTTTCCCTCACCTTGCGGCTGTGGTGCAAGGGTGAGTCCGCATTATAGGCTCCGGCCGAGGCAGAAGTCCCCGCAAGCCACCAGCGCAATTTCCTTCCCGCCAAAATAAATTCTTCACTTGAGGCAGAGGATTTTTTGCAGAACCGGATCCCGAAACTTACGATAAATCCCAGTAGAATAACGATTACGCTGTAATCCCAGCTCGTCATTTAAGTCTCGGCGGAACGCTTATCCACGGTCCCTTCTAGCTCGGAGCCCATACGTGAGATCAGGGAATCCATGGCCTCTCCGTATCGGGGACTTGAAATGGGTCCTTTTAACAAAGGATCATTCAGGGCTTTCATGTTGTTAAATAACACTTGGCGAAGCTCCTGCAAAAGGTGCTTTTTTGAAGGGTCGTTGACCAGGTTTTGTTGTTCCTCCGGGTCTACCTCCAAGTCATATAGTTCCTCATCCGCATTACGAGTGATCCCATCCTTTAACCAGAAGGAACGCTCCATTGTCCCAAGGCGTAAATCCGCCAGGATCGATTTTTCAAAATAAAGGGTATATTTATATCGCCCGGTTCGCACACACCGGGTCGGATCATAGCAATCATGGAAGGTTTTTTCAGCGAAAATGTACCTGAAAGAATCATCTCCTTCCTCTCCTTTCAAGAGGGGAACCAGGCTTTTACCCGGAAGGGAATACGGAGATCCCAAGTCCAATATTTCCAGAATGGTGGGTATTATATTTATATTACTTACAAGGGTTTCGGATTTTTTCCCCGCTTCCCATCCCCCCGACGGATAACGCATCAGAAGAAACGTTTCCAGACCATCATCCCGGAAGGTGCCCTTTAATCCGGGAAAATCAATTCCATGATCCGTTGTAAAAATGACGAGGGTATCCTGCTCCAAATTTCTTTCCCGGAGCGCGTTCAATATTTGCCCCAGAGCCGCATCAATCTCCTTAACACTTCCCTGAAACTCCGAAATGTCATTAGTCAGTTCCTCCCCTTCATGAAGATGAGGAAAGCTAAGGCGGCCTTTCTCATCGAAGGGACTGGCTCCAAATTTAGAAAAGGACCTATGGGTTTCATGAGACCCCATTTGGAGGTAAAAGGGTTGATCACCTTCCCTCCGATCTAACCAATCCTCAACTTCCTCCGCGATCTCACCGATAGATAAACCGCCATTCTGCAAAGGCTCCACTCCTCCGATGTAATCATCAAAGGGCAAGGTTTGGCAATCACGGGTTTCATGAATAAATCCCGCCAGACAAGTAGTATAGCCGACCTGTTTCAAAATGGAGACCAAGTGCCCATCTTTAGGTTGAAGATCCCACAGGCATCGCTCATCTACCAATCCATTTACCCCGCATTGGTGCGGATAAAGACCCGTAAAAAGGGACGCCCGACTCGGGCTACATAACGGGGCGGTGGAAAAAGCATTATTAAACTGGAATCCTTGTTTAGCGAAGGCATCCAGGGACGGTGTTTGAAGGGTGGGCTTCCCATAACACCCCAGGTAGCGCCCCGTATCGTGAGAAACATAAATTAAAACATTGGGCCGCTTCGATTTCATCCAAATGGTTGATTGTCCGACAGGGGGTTACTCCATCTGCGTCTCAGAATAACACAAAACGATTCATTGCAAACCGACTGTTTCACCTCTGCAATGAACGAATTCGGTTACAAGTAACTACTGGCTTTCCTGGTCAGTGTAGTGCAATGAATGAAAAACCTCGCCCAACCCTCCAGACCATCGCTGATATCGCAGGCATTTCAAAAATGTCTGTCAGTCGATGCCTGCGGAATCATCCTAACAACAGCGTAGAAACCAGGGAACGGGTCAGAAAGATTGCAGAAGAGATCGGTTACCGTCCGCATCCTCTGGTTTCCTCCCTCATGCAGGAAATCCGGACGAAGAGAAAGTCCACTCATAGCGGGATGGTCCTTGCGGTACTAGACGACTTTGTAGGCCCTCGCCCAGACCAAATGGCTATATCATGGAAAGAACATATGGATGGAATAAGGAACCGGGCGGATGAGTTAGGTTATGGCGTTGAGATTATCCGCTACAAAGAGCAGTCCTTGAGTGAGGAAAGGCTGGTTCGGATCCTATGGAGCCGAAATATCAGAGGGATTATCATCCCGTATCATTACCAGCTTCTCGAGCTGCAGGATTCTCATTTGTCGTGTTTTGCAGCCGTTTCACTCGGTTATACTCTAGTTACGCCTCCTCTGGACAGGGTGTGTCCTGACTTTTATGGAGGGATGACCTTGGCCCTGGATGAAATCAGGGAGAGGGGGTATTCGCGGGTTGTGTATGTAACGGAGCATCGGTCCCTCCCCCGCAATCATGGGAAATTAGCCGCAAGTTTTCTCTTCAGGAAATCAAGCAACCGGGGAAAAATGGACATGAAGCTATGCACTTCCATAGAGAAAGAGGGGGAAAAAATCCTCAAGTGGATTGAGCGGCAGCAACCCGAAGTTGTCGTCAGTGAGCATCACCGGGTATATGGAGTTTTAAAGGGTGCCGGCTACTCAATTCCCAGAGACCTGGCCTTTGTCCAAATGAATTGGACACCGGCCTTTTCTCCATGCAGCGGGGTCAAGAATCGAAATCATTTGCAAGGTGAAATTGCAGTGAATTTATTAAATTCCAAACTGACTACAAATGATTTTGGCATTCCCAAAGACCCTATCACCCACTTGGTAAAGAACCGATGGGTGGAAGGGGAATCACTCCCCTCCCTCGTGGAACCAACTTCGTAAGTTTCCGTCGCGCAGAAAGCCGCATCATTTATCATGCAACCAGGCAGGGGGCATGGAAGATATCACGCGAGACCCCCGGTGGAAAAAAGCCCCGGACTCCCTTCGTCAGCCTGAGCAAAAAAGTCCGGATAAACCCGGAGCAAGTTTGAGTCGATAGCTTCGTGTCCTTTGTGGTAAAGTCGGGGATCAATCCAAATCCGGTTCTTCTTCGATAAACGTCCTGGTCGAGGCATGCAGGATCAGCTCGTCGCGGAAACTGGGTTGCGAGACCGGTGCGAGCCCTGGCGTGAAGGTCATCAGGACACGGACCGGACGAATCGGATCGGCGGAGGTCAAGCCATGGCGAACGTCCGGCGGGATGACGATGTAGGTTCCAGGGCCGACATCCACCACCTGCTCCCCCAGGACCATTCGGCCGTGACCTTCCAGCACATGATAGGTTTCCAGCGTCTCACCATGCACATGAACCGGGGAATCCACAATATCCAGGACCGCCACCTTGGCACAGTCGATGACGACTTTTTTGGAGGCATCCCCTTCATGGGACGGAAATTCAAGCCGTTCATCAATGAGGAACGCCTTCAACCCGCAAACGCTGGGTTCCATGTCGCCGGTTGCCAACGCCTCCACTGGGATCCTTGCCACCACAGCCCTTTCCGCGGAGGACTCCACGGGTGCCTGGGCCCTCAACAGAAATCCTTGGCTAACCAAGGTTCCCTGGGAATTGCGTTTCTGGCCGCCGCCCTCAAGGTTGCTCATCGATTTTCTGAAGGATTGCCGTTTCAGCTTTCTTTATAAATTACATCCCCAGGGCACAAAAAGGAGCCACTGTTCACAATGCATATTTTCCAACTGCATGGCAAATTTACATCGTGATTGGTGTTCCTGTATATACTTTCCGCAGTTGGCGCTAGCTGCCTCAGGACCCGGTGACCTGCCCCGTTACCAGACGGTTTGTAATGAGAGAATTCTGACTGATAGGAATTTGCTTTAGGGCGGCTTCCGCCATGCTCCACTTTTCAATATTCTAGGGGTGAAGTGACGAGGGTCAGTGCTTGGTCTTTTTTCTTTACCAAGCCGGTGCTTAGGTTTTTTAGGGGTTGAGGATCACAGTATAACCCTCGCTTAAATGAGATCGTTTTTGATTTGGCGTGAAAAGGAAGAAACCTTTTCACTTTCCAACGCCCACTCTAATTGTTGGTGTGAACCGCTACTCCTCCGTTCTTTAGCACCTGGTCCAGGGCCATTCCAATGAACATGGGATACGAGTAGTTTTTATACCTTCCCCAGACCGGGCCCGAAATTTGGGAGAGTGCCTGTTGGACCTCCGGGATGTATTCCGAGGGGATGATCCCCAACTCCGCCAAGCTGCGCGCGGCCTGAAGGGCGATCGTTGGTTCATTGAAAAGGTACGTAGTCACACATTCAATCAAGAAGCTTACCGCTTGGGAGTTCCCGGGGGATACGGCAGCCATCAATTCGGCCGCGGTGATGCACACTGTGGGGCTGGAATCAGAAACAAGTAGCTCGATCACAGCTGTGGCCTCTCCCCAAAGATCAGGCCGGCCGAGTAACCCGGACGCGGCCCAATACCGAACCCCACTTTGCGGGGCCTTCGATAATTCAATAAAGGTTTTCAGTGTCGTTTGAGGATGACTCGCCGTTTTGGCCGCCTTGTAGATCTTATCCAGCGGATAGCGCAGGGGGTCGCGGACCATGTCGTAGACCGAATCATGAGCGGCCCTCCGCATCATGGCACCCTCTGGGAGGAAGGCGGAGTCTCGTATTTCAAGAACCCATTCGTCGAGCTCCTTAGAGAGTTGCGCTTTGATTTTTTGATGAGCAGGGTCGTTCGCCAGGTTTGTTAATTCCTGCGGGTCTTTATCCAGATCATATAACTCTTCGAAGGGTTTCGCAGCGTACTTTTGTTTGAGACCGGGAGGGCTATCCGGCTTCTCCATTTCGATACGCAATTCTTTAAAGAACGATTTTCGTTCGAAGATCACCGCGGGACGAATGTAGGGCAGGTGAGGTTTGAAATGTCGGATATAGAGAAACCTCCCATCCCATACACAGCGAGACAGGTCGTTGACATCGTCTGCCCGGTCACGGGCACCAAATAGAAATTTGTTTTTCGTTCCGTTGCTCGAATCTGATCCTAGAAAGGGGCTCCCCTGGAGGTATTCAGGTAGCTCGATACCCGCGAGGGCAAGGACTGTGGGCGCAAAATCCACAAAGCCGACCAGTTCAGTAGTCTGTGTTCCCATCTCGCGGGGAGAGAGGTGCTGGAATTTTTCCGGTATATGAACCATCAACGGTACCCGGAGTCCTGTATCATATAGCCAGCGTTTGTAACGGGGCAACCCGGCCCCGTGATCCGAAAAGAAAAAAACGATGGTATCCTCAAGCAATCCGTCTGCTTTCAGGTCAGATAGGACATCACCGAAAAATTCGTCCAAACTGGAAATCAAGTCATAGTGATGAGCGATCGTCTTTCGAATGCCGGGCGTATCCGGAAAGTAAGGTGGGATGGGGGCTCGGGCAGGGTCGCGGTACTCTGCTTCAATCGTTGGAGGGTCTTCAACACTGAGGGTATAACCTTCGTGGGTGCCCCCAAAATTAACGACGTGGAAAAAAGGTTGTTTGGGATCGGGTCGATTTCTCCAATGGGCAGACTTGCTGGAGTCATCCCAAATGCCTTCGGCACTGAAGTTGTAGTCAGTTTTTCGGTTGTTCGTGCAGTAATAGCCCGCCTCTCTCAAATAGATTGGGAATGGTTTGACTTCCTTAGACTGCGGGACTTCGGACCTGAGGTTCATCGTTCCGAGGCTGGTGGAATAGCATCCGGTGATCAACGTGGACCGCGCAGGGGCGCATATCGGCATGTTGGACCAGGCTCGACGATAGAGAACACTTTGTTCCGCAAATTTGTCTAAGTTGGGGGTGTGGGCATATTCATCCCCGTAGGCCCCCAGCCACGGACTCATGTCCTCTGTACTGATCCAAACGATGTTGGGTTTTTTTGCGGCGTAATTGGACTGAAGGAGTGCCGTCACCGCAGATAGCGACAAGAAGACAAGCTTCCTGAAGGGCGACCATTTGCGAGGAAAATCCCGGAAACCAATCAATAATTGACGATTTACAGATTTCTTTACGCTCATGCTCGATTTATACAATTCGTTTTGCACGCGGTTGTAAATCCGTGAGCTCAGCAATCCTTTGTGGTTTGCCACTTTCTATGCTTTTTCTGGCCGCTACACCAATCAAAATGGACATGGCGCCATCCCGAACGCCGGCAGCACGCCCGAAAGGATCTTTCTTCTCCGGATGTTCAAAAATTTGGGCGTGCAGTCGTCGGTCACCCCCACCATGACCTCCTCTTTCGAAATTAACGGGAATAACGTCATGCTTATTCCAGAGCTTGTGCAGGATAATCGGCTGTGTTTCTAAGTCATCTCCGCCAGTTTGCTCCATCTCCGCCGCATGGAGTTCTGCCTGGTCTACATTTACCTCGGTAAAGTAAGGCACGTCTTGCCAGGCCTCGATTCTACCTTTGGTGCCGTTTAAGGCCATTTTCCACCCTTCGTAGGGAGAGTAGGTGGTGAGAGAGTAATTTAAAATTGTGTTATTGGCGTACTTTATCTGAGCAGACATTTTATCATAAATATTGATGTCGCGGCGAAAGAGGCAGTTGTCACGGATGTAACCGTCGTGGTGTTCGTTGTCCACATAGAGCGCCATGCTGCGCTTGTCTTTCGTAATGTCCCAATAGAAATCGCATTGATTCTTGTGTGGGCAAGTGCGGCAATTTTTACCCCGGAAAGGTCCATTTTCTCCATAGTGTTCCAGGTCGCCGTAGGCGAAAACTTCCTCAGGATCGGAGTCCAGCCACCAGTTTAAGAGGTCGAAGTGGTGGGTGGCTTTGTGAACCCAGAGGGTTCCTCCGACCTGAGTCAAGCCATGCCAGCGACGAAAATAGGATGCGCCATGGTAGGTGTTGAGATACCAGCTAAAATCGACCGAGGTCACCTTCCCGATGTCGCCGTTCATCAACATTCCCTTGATCTTTGTCATGTACGGGCTCCAGCGATAGTTGAACCCGACGATGAGGTTTTTCCTGGATCGCCTTTCAGCGTCTAATATGGCCTGGCACTTGTCTTCATCAGTGGTCAAAGGTTTTTCGGTCAACACATCAACCCCCATGTCCAAGCCTTGAATGATGAACGTATGGTGGGTGGAATCGGTCGTCGTGACGATAGCAAGGTCAGGTTTCGTCTCCGCTATCATCCTTTTAAAATCGGAATAAACCGGGCAAGAGACTCCCATGTATTTTAATGCATAATTTAATCGACCTGGGTTGTTGTCACAAAGGCCAACAAACTCCAGTGATTTAGAATATTGGTCGACTAGCCGTTTTCCCCAGAAACTGGTGCCACGGATTCCCGTTCCCACCAACACGACTTTTAACTTGCGGCCCCCAATTCCCAATTTCAGGGGTTCTGTTGCAAAGGCCGCTCCTGCTGCCAACATGCTGATTCCAGTTAAAAACTGTCTGCGGGTGGGATTTATCGAATGTGATACAGGCATGGGATTATCTGGTTAAGGAAATACAACTTAGAAAAATAGGCTAAATAATCATGATATACACCGAAACTCTATTGTTCAAACTTCTCCCATCTGGTATGAAAAAAATACCTCATGTCTTTGGCCGAAATCGTATTTTCCCAAGGATATAAATTTTCTAATGAAGCAACTCTACTTTTATCTTTTTTGGCTGTTTACCTGCGCCTTTTGTGCAAACGGAAGGAAAAGAAATATTGTATTTATCATCACGGATGACGAGAGCCAAACTTGGATATCAGTAAACGAATGGTCACACTAGAAGAGAATTTTCTGAGGAGGCTTTGGTTTAAGGGACCGCATTAGAAAATGGATTTCTATCTAGATTAATCGACCATCATTCGGACTGATGGTTGGGGAGCGGAAATATCCATATTGTAATGGCCCGATCACGTAGGGAACGCAATGCCACCGCTCCATAGTTTCCTTGTTCCAATAGCAGGTAAGCCGCAGAGGCCATTCCCCGCTCCGGGAATATGCCTTTGATTTTACAGAATATCGGATTGGCAGACCGTGGGACCGTATCCAGTAAAAGACCTGCGTTCCATGGATCATTGTCGGGCAAGCCCCTTATTTCTATGGTGACGGGTTGATACTCTGGTTTGGATAATTCAACTACCCCAGATGCCCGAACCGCCTCTTCAATGGGGTTGTTTTCACTAAAATCTATTGTTAAGGTTTTCACGGAACTGAGTGCTACCGTCAATGGGTCAAAACCTGCGGACTACAATTAATTGTCCCCAAGAGTGGGTATCCGGCTGGCCTTCATTTTCCCGAGTACGGAAAACGTGTGAATAACCAAAGCCCCACTGACGCCAGCGGACCGTAAAACCTCCTACCGCACTCCCTATAAACGTCTCGCTATTTACAGAACGGCTGTCCCTCCAGGTGTTGCCGTCCAGGAAAAGAGTCCTCGCCAGGAGGAGCCCCTCAAAACCAAAGTACCCACTCCAATCTAAACCCTGTGGTTGTTTGGTAAAATCCATCGGAATTTCAGGTCCCGGTCCAAACCGTTCTGTCGGGAAATAGTAAAGAGGCCCACTTTTTCCAAAACGTATCAAACTCCGTCCAACTAAGCCTATTTGAAGGTTGCCTAAATCCGCCCCGACCTCCACATCAATAATTCCAGGGTTTTCTAATCCCATATTTACTTCACCAACCCGGTGACGTTCACGATAATGCAGGTTAACCGTTGGTTCGTCGCTAAGTTGTTCACTCCAACTGTATTTAGGGTCATTGGTGATATCATGTACGATATCCTGAAGCTCTTTCCCCAATGCCGAAGGACCTACCCAACCAAGAGATAGGCCGATAGATCGAGATGTGTTTTCGGTTTTTTCACGAATCCATGCACCGCCTCCAATCCATCCTGCGTAAGGGCGGTCGAAGGGACCCAAGTCCACTTTTTCCGGATCATTGGGAGTGAATATTGAATGCCCAATGTAATATCCCCCGTTTACAATTCCATCTGTTCGAGGGAGTAGATTTTTTGCGAACTGGGAGACTTTTTGAGGAAAGAATCCAGGGGTTTCATGGGCAAATACTCGTGTAAGTCGAACCCCGCTGGAATAAAATTCATCTGTCCCAGAAAAGGAATCGTTATCCAGAGTAAACATTCTGATGGAACGTACTCCCTCAGGTTCGATCGCTTTGGCAAGGGCATGTTCTGGAAAAACTATGGTCAAAATGCATAACTGGGGGAGTCCCCATTTCCAGACGGCCGCCCTGCTTTTTGTTTTTAGGGAAGTCTGAACACTAGAACTTATCCATTTCATATTAGTTTGATAATTTAGTTCGATAAATTAGTCAAACAAAAAGAAAAAAAATAGCTTGATCTAGTAAAATGTCTCTCAATGCTGTGGTTAAATGGCAAAGAAAGGGCAAAAAACCGAAACTGAACTCCGTCTCTTTGAAGCGGCCCTCCGGGTATTTGGGGATAAAGGGCACTATGGGGCGAACACTCAGGAGATAGCAGATCAGGCTCAAGTCACCAAAGCCTCCCTCCATTATTACTACCGGCACAAAGATGACCTCTACGAAGCCGCTTTTGAATACGCAATTGGAAAGGTATCGGAAAATCTCTACACTCACATCCAGGAGGGAATGAGCGCAGAAGAAACCCTACGTACATTCTGCGACCGTGTCATTCGATTTTATCACGATCATCCCTGGTTAATTAAAATGTTTATTCACGAATGTCTCAACGGCGGGAAAATCGGACGAGCATATATCGTGGAACTTGGCTTGGAGGAAGGAAAACCATTATCTCGCTTCATTGAGAATATTAACCGTGCAGTGGAAAGGGGAGAAATACGACCAGTGGACCCATATCAGCTTTTTTTTACTACCCTTGGTTCATGCGCTTTTCCCATCGTAACCCAGTCACTGTTTTCTTCGTTGTTTCCCGAATTGAGGGAAGATCCATCCGCTTTTTTATTGGCCCGGAGAGAGCATGTGTTTGAAACGATATATTTCGGGCTTACCCCTTCGAGTTAAACAGGGTCGTAAAATTTAATTTTAAATCCTGAGTTGTCCAATGAACAGACCAGGTGAATTACATCTAGTATTGAACCGCTGAGAGAAAGACCCAAAGCAGCATCTTTGCTATTTGTGTCAGGCTGTTTATAAAGAGGCGATTTCGGTGATGGTTCCATCCCATCCTCCCCCCAGTGCTTTATAGAGGGATACCAACTCGATTAAGACACTTTGCTGGGCTTGAGACAAGGCACTCCGATTGGCAAGGTGCTGACGCTGGGCGTCTATGAGGTGGACGAGGCTGTCCTCGCCCGCCTCGTAGCGTATGGCAGCAAGGTTCGCGCTTGAATGGCTTGCCTGAACCGCTTCTTGGAGGAGCGTGGCACGGTCGCGTTCACCGGCGTAACGGGCCAGAGCCGTTTCTGCCTCCCGAAGGGCATTTAGGACGGAGTCTTCCCAGGAGAGGAAGGCGTTCTCTGCCTGAAGCTCGGCAAAATCCACTTGTTTGCGGAGTGCCCCTGCGTTGAAAATAGGCATGCGGATTTGAGGATTGATCAACCAGGTGCGGCTAACCCAATCCAAAAGATCATCCGATGCATTGCTGGCGAGTCCTGCCCGACTAGTCAAAGAAACGGAGGGATACAATTCTGCGGTGGCTACCCCGATATTGGCCGTTGTTGCAGCGAGGTACCGCTCTGCTGAGATTACATCGGGCCTGCGCCTCAGGAGGTCAAAGGGTAGACCCACGCCGACTAATTCGGGTGGGGATGGCATGGGTTCTTCTCTAAGAAGACGGTCGAGGAGTTCTGCTGGTGGCTGACCGGAAAGGTAGCTTAGCGCGTAGGCCGAGGCCGAAATCTGGGCCTCGAAAATAGGTAACCGGGCCCGGGTTTGCTTTAATTCAGCTTCTGCTCTGGCTATTTCAAATTGATTCCCTTCTCCAACTTCGTTTCGCCAGATCGCTATGCGGAGTGTTTCTGCTTGTAACCGGATATTCTCTTTTGTGATTGCCAATTGGTTTTGACCCCCTCTGAGAAGGGCATATTGACGCCCTACTTCAGCTAATACTGATATCAATATCTCGCGTTGCGAAAATCCAATAGCCTCTAATTCCGCCGCTGCTGCTTCGACGGAACGGCGATTTTTGCCGAACAAATCTATCTCGTAACTGGCGTCAAATCCGGCTGAAAATGTGTTGTTCAACAGTTCGGGTTCTCCCCCGGGCAATACTTCATCAATCCCAGGGAGCAGGGGATTATTGGAACTCCTGCGATGCCGCTGGAAATCGGTGCTCGCATTTACCTTGGGAAAAAACACCGAGAAGGTAATTTCGTATTGGAGCCTTGCTTGCCGCACGTTGTTGAGGGCTATTTCCAGGCTACGGTTATGTTGAAGGGATTGATCAATCAAATCGGTAAGGCTGGGGTCTTTCAGGGCGTGCCACCATTCCTGCTCGACAAAATCCTCTGAAAATAGTGATTCGCTGGAAATCAGGTTCCTTTGTTCCGATGCAGACCAGGGAATTGCTTTGGCTGGACTTCCCGGCTGTTGGTAGTCCGGCCCTAAGGTGCAAGACGATAACAAAAGGGGGAAAAGGGATAGGATTATCCACATCCGGGAATAGCCTTTTGGTTTTCTGATGAAAGGTAATGACCTAAACATTGGGCACTTTCTCCCGAGGTTTAATATTAAAGAAGTAAGTGTAGAGAACGGGCACTACTCCCAAGGTGAGAACCGTTCCCACAGCTAGGCCAACCGCAATTGCTGCCGCCATGCCATAAAATAAAACGTCCGTGAACACAATGAGCGGCAACAATCCTAAAACGGTGGTTGTGGTCGACATGATAATGGGGCGCAATCTGCGAACTGAGGCGGAGATCACTGCTTCCCAGGCGCCGCTTGAATCGCCTTCAGCCCGCTCGATGTCGATGCGGTCGATCAGGACAATGGCATTATTTGCCAGTATTCCGGCAAGGGCATAAAGCCCCAGGAGTACCATAAAACCAAATTGCGCCTGAAACAGGTAAAGTCCAAGTACCGCCCCAATCAGCAGAAGGGGTAGGGTTATAAAAATGATCCCAGTCCGCCGAAAGGAATTAAATTGCCAGATCAGGGTGATAAAAATCGCCCCGATGCAGGCGGGTAGGTATTTGGTGATAGCTGCCCGGGATTCAGCGGATTGCGCGACGACACCATCGTATTCAATTCTGTGGTTTAACGGCAGTTCGTCGGCAATTTTCTGGATGTGTGGAGCAATGCGCTTTTGAAGTTCCTGAGCAGATATATTTGGATTTTTCGCTTGAACCGTAATCGTCCTCATCAGGTTTTCCCGTTCCCGCTCGAGAAAGTCGGTCACAATTTCGATATCTGCTACCTGGACCAAAGGTATGTTTTCCTTTCGTGACTTTGAGTAGATGGGAATAGTACGAATCCGGTTCAAGTCATGCCGTTCATTATCCTTTGCTCGTAGAATTACCGGAAACAGTTCATCTCCCTCGCGGTACTCGGTTACCCGCTGGCCCGAGAAATACCGTTCCATGGCTAACGAAACATCCGTTGAGGAAACACCGGCCCGGCGCGCGCGGTCTTGGTCCACATTGATACGGAATCGAAAGTGGCGCCCCTCCCAATCATTGCGAATTTCAATTACATCTTCGGTCGCATATAATAAATTTTCAATGGTTAGGGCGGTTTGATAGAGCAACTCCGGATCGGGTCCTTTAACCTGGATATCAATGGTGGTAGGATCAATAGGGCCGAGAAACATTTTGGATACACGAGCCTCTACTTCAGGAAATGCGTATAGAATTTCTTCCCGTAATTTCTCAACCGTGGGGAGTACATATTTTAAGTCTTCAATATTAAGAACCATGAATCCTTTGTAAGTTGCAGGGTCAAAGGGAGACAAAGGGAGAACGAATCGAGGGCCTCCAAAGCCCACATAGGCCACCCCACTTCTGATGTGGGGAAACCGATCCTGATTGAGGACAAAATCCAGCATATCCTTAACCGTTTTGTCAGTATGATCCATGGAGGCTGTGGGAGGAAGGTCGACATAAACTAAGATCTGCTCACGGTCTGATTCTGGAAAAAACTGTTGAGGCACATACCGCATACCGACGACCGAGAGTAAAAGTAAAAGTACCATGGATCCAAGAAATACCAGACGGTGGCGCATTGTCCGGACCAGAAGCTGCCGGTAAGCCCCTCCCATGATTTCAAATATCCTGCCAGTTAAGTCTTTTTTTACTTTGGCGGACTCCCTAGCTCTGGCCGGAGCTTTGGCAAAGTAATAGCACAAGGTCGGGGTAACGGTAAGGGCAACAAACCAGGAGGTGGTCAGACTGATGAGGATTACCAGGGAAATGGATCGTGTGTATTCTCCTGAGATCGTTTCTGCCAACATCAGAGGAAGAAAGACCAGGACTGTTGTCAGCGAGGAAGTGGCCAGTGGGATGGCCAATTCTTTTCCGCATTTGGCTAAAGCGTCATCCCGGGATGCGCCGTCCTCGAGTCTGCGAACAAAATCTTCCGCGATAACGATCCCGTTGTCCACGAGTAGCCCTAATGAGATTATCAGGGTGGCGAGGCTCATACGTTCGAGGTTGATCCCAGTAAAATTCATCACGCTTAGGGTAATTAACATCACCGTGGGAACAATCGCCCCAACGATGAGGCCGGTGCGCATACCAAGGAAGAGGATTACCACGACAAGGACGATCCCCAGGCTTTGAAGCACATTGACCGAAACACCATATACCGCGTTCTCGACTTGCTCTGCCTGGAAGGTTGCGAAATCAAGGGATACCCCGGGAGGCAGGGAACCTGCGATGGCATTCACCTTTGCCTTGGTTGCTGCTGAGAAATCGATTACATCCGACTCATCCATCATGGTAATGGAAAGAATAATTGCCGGTTTACCGTTAAAATAGGCAGGTTGAAATCGGGGATCCACCGGACCTCGCCGGACCGTTAGCAGGTCTTGAAGGGGAATGAAATCTTCTTGTCCCGGTATCTGGATGAGTGCTTCACGGAGTTCTTCAATCGATGAAAAATTCCCGGTTGGCTCAATTGGGATGGACCGGTTGCCACTGTCGACGGTTCCTCCTGGACGAATGATGTTTTGGCTGGCCAGAAATCTTACTATTTCCTCCGGATCCAAGCCATAACTTGCCAGCCGCGTGGCCGAATATTCCATGAATATCCGTTCCTCTTGGACTCCTAGAAGCTGGATTTCTTTCATTCCTTTTACCTCATACAGCAAGTCGCGTACATGCTGAGCGAGATCCAGTTTTTCTCCCCAATTATAGGATGGAGCAGTTAAGGCCAGGGTGATGACAGCGACATCACCAAAAGTGTCGTTTACTTGAGGAGGATGTGTTCCTTCCGGAAGTTCATCTCGTACCGTATCAATTTGCTGTCGTAAATCGTCCCAAATCTGATCCAGTTCGAAAAAGCGGTCGTAGGCTTCAACATGAATGATAGACATGCCCGGTAGGGAGGTGGATCGGATTTCCTCCACCTCCGGCATTTCAATAATGGCCTCCTCCAGCGTTTTTGTTATCAACAGCTCGACTCGCTCGGAGGGAAGCCCCGGATAGGCTGTGGTGATTACTGCTTCACGCATGGTAACTTTGGGATCTTCCCTGGCCTTCAACGTGAAATAGCTGATAACCCCGTAGACCATGAGGGCTCCCACTATAGCGAGAACCAGTCGTCGGTAACCAAATGCGATTTTGCTAATGCTCATGGTCAAAGATCAATCCTGCAGGGTTTGTATTCCCTCCCCGATGAGCTGTACCTGTTGACCGTCTCGCAGAAAGGCGGCGCCAGAGGTAATGACTTTATCGCCAGAGGACAGGTCGCCCTCAACAAAGGCGAAGCTCCCATTGAAATCAGCTATACTTACCTGATGGCGGTAGGCCACCCGCCCGTCCGAACTCACCAGGAAAATATAAGTGGTTCCCTGTTCTCCGGCTTGAATTGCACTGAGGGGTAAAGGGTAAATCGGGGTTTCAGCAGGAAGATAGTCTCCTGCGGAGGACTCCGTTAAGCTTTTATAGGGGAAGCGAAAAGCAACTTCTGCGGTCATCCCCGGGCGAAGACCCCGAACATGGTTTAAGATCCGAAGAACTACTGGAAATGCGTTAGCGGCTGTAGCCCGGCTACCCACTTCTGCTACTTCGACCGGGACGGATTGCACATCGACTCCCGGGAAATGAACTTCATGTCTGGATCCAATACGGATTTCTCCGATTATGGTTTCTGGAACAAGAACCGAAACTTCCAACCCTCCATCACCTTGAATTTGAAACACAGGCTGTCCTGGCGAAACATTTTGGGAGGGTTCTACCATCCGTCGGCTGATGTGCCCGGAATAGGGTGCGGCCAAATTGGTGTCTTCCAGGTCTTCCAAGGCAATCTGTAAACGTGCCTCTGCAATCTCCACTTGATTGATCGTGCTTTCAAGGGCACTCTGAGCTGCATCAAATTGTTTTTGAGAGACCGCCCCTTCTTGAACCAAAACCTTTTGGCGATTAAAGTCAGCCTGGACTTCATGCAATCTGGCTTGAGCTTGCAGCAACTCCCCCTTCCGCTGTCGAACTTGTAACTCAAAAGTATTTTTTTCCAGAGTAGCGAGAATTTGTCCGGGTTGAAACGATTCGCCCAATTCCAGATTGACCACTTCCACACTTCCTCCCACTTCGAAGCTGAGTGCGGTCATCTCGACCGGTTGCACGACACCGGATAAGTTCCGGGATATGCCTTGGTCTATTCTTTTCGCAGTGGTCCAATAGACGGGTTTGGGGATATCATCAAAGCTGTAGTCATCACTACGGCAGCCCATTAAAAAAAGAATGCCCGCCGCCATGATGGCACCAACTGTGTAGGTCTGATTGATTTTCATGAGGATGTGGTATTAAGGGGGTTGAGGAAGGCCCCCGAATGGATTGTGTTGGGTAGGCTGGGGTCTCCTGCATTTATTTGATGGAAGGAAAAAGTGGCGGCCCCGTGCCCGGGGCCGCCACAGGCGAATGCGCTTGTTGCTTCCAACCGTTCGCCGATCTCCCTTTTCTGTTGTTTTCTTAACAGCAGGATTCCGTGGTAATCGCTTGGGGGAGTATTTCTCCTTTTCAGCTTACTATTTCCTTCTCTTTTGCCTGGCGAACCCAGTGCCAGCGAAAAATTTGCCCCATGAGAACGGCCTAACGCATGCCGAATGCGCTCTGGCACCACCATGGGGATCGGCTGCATTCGATGGATAGACCTGCTTCTCTTGTTGTTCATGAAGGATAAATTATGTTATTTAACTTTTTAGTCAAATAAAAAAGTTTGATTTTTATTGCAATTCAACTAAATCCTTGCTGTTCTGAATCCAGATCCAAGCAGGGAAGAGGATGGTTGGAAGTGGTCCTCAGGATGGATAGCTTATGAATCAGTTAATCGAGAAAACGGACGCCGAAAAACGGCTATTTGAGTCGGCCCTACAAGTGTTTGCTGCGAAAGGGCTATACGGAGCAAACACCCAAGAAATTGCTGAGGGGGCGAAGATCGCCAAAGCCTCCTTGCATTACTATTACCGGAGAAAGGAGCGGCTCTATTACGAGGCCTTCGGTTATGCCATAAACCAGATTGCAATAGACCTGATGAAGTCCATTCACCCAGGTAAGAGTTTCGCCATTACCCTCCAAAGATTTTGTGATACTTCTATCGATTTCTATTGGGAGAAGCCGCATATTTTGAAGTTATTTGTCCAGGAATCATTAAACGGGGGTGAGGTTGCGGCCTCCCACTTGAGACGATTGGCAGAACGGAAAATAAATCCAATTGGGTTGTTTATCAAAAACACCCAACGTGCCGTGGATAAGGGGGAAATCCAGTCCGTGGATCCTTATCAGCTTTTTATTACAACGTGGAGTGCTTGTTTATTCATCACCGTGGCTTCTCCCATTGTCACTGAGATCGTTCCGATCATGAAAAAGGAACCCCAAGAATTTATCCGTGCCCGAAAAAAACATATATTTCAAGTCATCTACCATGGCGTGGTGACATAGCCCTAATTATCATTAACCCCGTACATCACATGAGAAAATCAGCCCACCGAGCTTTAATCCAGGCAGCCATCGATTTAGGCTGCCGGAACTATGGTCCCCCTACCGTCCGTGAACTGGCCGAACACGCCAAGGTCACTCCCGCAGCAATCAATTATCATTTTCGCAGTAAGGAAGCCCTTCAGCGGGAGGCTTGGATCTATTGTGTGAAACAGGTATCAGCTCCCTTGGAAGGGCTCAAGAGCGATGCATCAGCCTATACAGCAATCTCTATGTTATGCCAACGCATCATCGGGCTTTCAAAAGACCGCCCCGAATTATTGCGATTTATCCTGAGAGAAAACCTGGATTCAGAAAGTATGGATCCCCAAATTGCTCAAGAACTTTATGGGAATCCACATTCCTCCTGGTCACAATTCGCGAAAGTCATCCGAGTTGCCATCATTCGAGGGGAGATCCGGCAAATTGATCCCTATCACCTCCTGTTATATATTTTGGGCGCAATTCTTTTTCCATTCCAAATCAGGCAAACTGCCGCTGCGGTAATTCCTCACTTCCGGGGAAACCCGGAAACCTTTTGCGATTCCCATGCACGCTTTGTCATAACTAGCGTGGAATCGATTTTGAACCCTAACTTTGCGGTAGAACCCAGTGTGTTTTGAAGAACGGGTCGTCGTTTTCCTCTGGAGCCTGCTATGCATCGCCCTCTGTGTGACAATACACATCCGTGGGATTTTCCTGCTTTTACGGTGGTTTCCCAGATCTCTGATTCGCTCAGAGTGGGTGGTCGCTGCGGTGATCATTCTCCACATGATCGAGGCTTACCTGTTTGCCTTGGCCCATTTCGTCATAGTTGAATGGCTGAACATCGGGACCATCGAAGGCGATTTCTCCGGCCATTTCATGGACTATGCCTACTACTCGCTAGTGTGCTATACCTCTTTAGGCTTTGGCGACCTTACCCCCCAGGGGGGAGTGCAACTCTTAAGTGGCCTCGAGGCCCTTACCGGTCTTGTCCTCATCGCCTGGTCGGCCACTTTTCTTTTTATTCAACTCTTCGAAGAAAGGCGGAATACCCAAAACAGGTGAGGATTATTGGGACACCGGAGTGATGCGTTGGTTTATCCCATACGGAACGGTTGGTCTAGGAAGAGAAACACTTCAGGTGAGAGGGGTATCCCGTATGTTTCTTGAACAGGAGGGAACGAAGCGTTTTAGAGGAAGGTTTTCAGTCCGGCTGAAGTGGCCCCGGATAAGCTGGACCGAATTATGACTGCTCCGATCTTGACCAGCCCGAGGCCGATGGCGAAGCCCAATGCTGTTGGCTTTCAGGGCCTAAATTAAAACAGCACATGAAGGTGGCCTGCCTTCAGGCTGCATAATATGTAAATAGGAATCCTTCGGGGTGAGAACACGCCGGCTCTATAGAACTTTTCTTTCCGCGCTCACGCATGGCTGACCCAAAACCCTATTCCAATCGCTGGGCAGCCACCCACTCCATAATAGTGACCGGCCTGCCATCCACCATCACCGGGGTGCCATCATAATCCAGTCGACAAAGATTGGCGTGGTGATAGATCCAGGAAAGGTGGCCGTTGTAGAGATAACCTGAGCCACCGAATAGACCCGTGACATCCACCACATGATCATAAAGGGAAAGGTGGACATCCTTCGCCCCGGCCACCTGCAACCGTTCATAAACGGGGATCACCGTTTGTGAGGCAACTGTGGTTCGATCATCTGCGGAATGAACAAACCAGATAGACTGATCCTTTAACTTTTCCAACTGGGTATCGGTCAGATATCTAGACTGGTAAGCAAGCGCACTGATAAAAGCGGCCGCGAACGTGTCAGGATTCTCAATGAGCAGTTTCAAGCTCATGTAGCCTCCATTTGAACAACCGCCGACATAGATTCGATCAGGATCAATGTTAGGATGCTTCTCTATAAATTGATCAAACAAACCTATGAGGGCTTTATGATAGATATCATCTTCCTGGCCTTGGGTAAGTCCTCCAGACACGCCATGCATCCATCGGGTCGAGGTTTGAGGGACCAGCACATAGGCTCCCTGAAAAATGGTCTGAATTTCGTCAGACGCATAATTCGCTGCCCGGTTAGCCATTAAGACAATAGAAGGATCGGTTCCTCCTTCGCCACCACCATGTAACCAGATGATAAGAGGAGCCCCTTCTAAGCCAACTTCAGGGACATAGGATGCGTAGGTCAGGCGTGTCCCATCCGGGTGTGTATACACGCCGGTTAAGTCAAATGCGTCCACAATGGGTCGGATCCTGCGGGTTTCATTCGTAAAGACCTTTCCGGTATGGAGCTCCCGAACCATCAGGCTGTAATCAATCCAGTAGTTCCCACGCCCCGGGTTGGTCATATACTTCATAGGAGAACTCAATGGATCGTTCGGCGACACCGCTAACACCAGGGAAACAAAAGCCCCTTCCGAAAGCGGATGGCCATCTTCATCGGAAACATAGGCATGGAGCACCTGAAGGGTCCCCTTGGCCTCACCCGGGTTCAACTCCCGGACATCCGTTTTTCGAGTCACCTCCACCCGGTAGTTTCCCCGGTCCACCGAGTCTACCGTTTCGTCCATCGGAAGGATCACTTTGTTCGCCCCGGGTCCCCAATCGAAACCTGTCACCACGAGCGTATACGAATGGGTGTATTCCTTTGCGGTTAGACCGCCGAAAGCCAGGGGAAGCCATAACAGAGTCATGGACCAGAGGGGGAGTTTTTTCCACATAGCCACAGGATATAGCGCCCGGCCGGATCGCTGCGAGATCGAATCTGATCAGACCGCCGGTAGTTCATTTTTTCATTTTCATCCCAAAGGGCCTCAGTAAATTCGAGGTATACCGCTTATGCTTCTTGCCAAAAGAGTTTTAGTCAGCTGTCCCCTTCTGTTCGCAGCCCTGTTTTCGCAGTCAAATGACGAAGGTATTTATGACGGGGAAATCGACCTCGAAGCCTTCGAAGTCATCGTCAATGCAATCGATGTCATCGACGGATTTACAGGTGATGAATATATCGGAGATCACCCCGTGGTCTGGCAGTTTGTCGATACCTTTCGCGAGTATTTGATGACCTACCACAAAAAGCTGCTGCAGGATGAAATTGCTCACATGAATTTTCGATGGGAGACCGGAGTTAAAGCGGAACAGACTATGATTGCCCTGCTCGATTCCTTCGACATGGAAGGCTTCCAGGTAAACAAGGAACAATGGCTGGTCCGGGAAGATGCCATCACGCGCAGACTGATCACCAAACCCTTCTTTAAAATTGAAGCCCTGGTCGTCTGGGATCTGGAACGGTTGGATCGCATGCGACCTATCATGCCGGATACTCAGTACGCCAAGGACATCCACTACAACGAGGAGCTGGGAAAATGGGAACGCCGCGTCACGACCAGGTGGAAAGTGAGTTACTGGCATCCTAACGATACGGATAATGGAGGGTGGCAGGCCAATATCCTAAAGCAACAGGGCTTAAATCTAGATACCAACCGGGGCTTCCATCTCATCGAGAATGGACTCACTCACAAAGTCCACCCCGGAGCCTTTTACGATGTCAAACTCACCTACCCCATCTTCTTTTCTTACCGCGAGCCGGTGGAAGAGCAGGTCAAATATCTGAACGAAACCTACATCACCAACCTCTACCATATATATGATCCCTACAGCTGGATTGCCCACCGGGAAACCCGGTTCCGGGGCGGGTTCGCCCAGGATGTTTATCGGCATGTCGAAGACGAGCGCCTCAAGCTGAACGATCGCGAGTGGTTTGACCGGGTGTTTGCCAACCTGCTGAACGACGCCGTCACCATGGAATTTCTCGGTTATAATGAAGTCTACGATCTTCACGCATGGTATACCTATCGCAACTTCCAGAATGTCCTCGGCGAAGGCCTGGACCTCCTTAACTGGAAAAAAGGAGAAAAACGCGAGGTAGAGCCCAGGGAGATCAATACGGGGATCTGGATCAATTTTAACCATCCGGGAGGCGCCCGTTGGATCGTCCTCGACGCCTACATGCGTCATACTGATCGCTTCCTGGCGGCCATACGCAACCGGCTCTTGAACCTGGAATCCCGAAGCTCTGGGAAACAATTGATCACAGAAGCCATTGAGGAGGTCACGGGAATGCCCTTCGACAAATACTATCCCCTCGCTAAAAAAGCCCAGGAGGGCATGATCGCCCAGTTCCGCGACCGCGCCATCCGGAATTAGCTCAGTTGAGGTCACGGGAATGCCCTTCCTCAGGCACGAGACCCCAAACACTACCCCCCTCCTGACGAAATTTGGCGGTTTTTCGCCGGTTCCTCTCATGTCATCTCATGACTTACCCTGTTATGATAAATCGTATGCCCCGTTTACCTTCCCCTTTGCTGGCTTTGGTTTTTCTCTGCTTAGCTACTGGCCTCTTTGCTGAGTCCAAGAGACCAAACATCATCTTTTTCATCGCGGATGACATGTATCCCGAGATGTTTAACTGCCTCCCGGAGGGCCGCGGGAAAAACCTGACACCCAACCTCGACAAACTGGCAACCGAGGGGACCATCATGTTGAAGCAGTATGTCGTGTCCCCCGTTTGTACCCCAAGCCGTTACAACTGCCTTACCGGGAACTATGCCAGTCGAGCCCGGAATCCGGAGTTCTTGAGGAAAACGGAGGAGGAAGAGAATCAAACCGTCATTCAATGGAATTCTTTCATCACGAAGGAGGACAAGATCCTTTCCCATTACCTGAAGGACCTTGGATACACCACCGGCTTCGTCGGGAAAAACCATGTGATCGAGGCCCAGGGGATCCGGCAACCAAAAGACTTTCAGGCCAGCGCCAAGGACCCCGCGATGGCCAGGCTGGTCGCGGACAACTATCGCAGGGCCCGTCAGGCTGTCCTCGATTGCGGGTTCGATTACGCCGAGGCCATTTATCACAATAATCCCAACTTCATTGGCCTGGCCGAATTGGCCGTGCAAAACAACGACTGGATCGCGGAGAAAGGAATCGACTTTATCGACCAGAACCACGACCAGCCGTTCTTTCTCTACTTCGCCACCACCATTCCCCATGGGCCTACGGAGCCCCCGCGCTCCTGGAAAGCAGACCCCAGGGTGACCGCCGCCGGTTACCTCGATTCAGCTCCGGAGGTGTGGCCGGTCCGGGACTCCCTCCGACGCCGCATCCAGATGGCGGGTCTCGAAAACGCGAATAACAAAGAACTCGTCCTCTGGCTTGATGACTCCATCGGCGCCCTCCTCTCCGCCCTCCAAAGACACGACATTCTGGACAACACCATCATCTTTTTCTTCAACGATCACGGCCAGCACGCCAAGGGCACCTTGTTCCAAGGCGGAGTCCACAACCCGAGTATAGTTTGGAAAAAAGGAGGCTTTCCCGTGGGTAACCTCTGCCAGGTCCCCGTCTCCAATGTCGACTTTGCCCCTACCATTCTTGAAATGGTCGGCTTGCCCAACATGGACAGCCATTTCGACGGCAACAGCTTCAAAGCCGTCTTGGACGAGACCTCGGAAGCCAGCCGGGAATCGATGTATTTCGAACTGGGCTACGCCCGTGCCGTCATCAAGGGCGATTATAAATACTACGCGGTGCGCTACCCGGAGTATGCCGAGAACTGGACCTTGGCGGAGCGCAAGGCGGTCCTCGAGGCCTACAACGAACAGCGTCGCTTCCGCAACATGGGCACTTACACCGAGGATCCCACCATGCCTTTCGGCCAGTTGGAATTGGTCCCCGGTGGCGGTGGAGCTGAACAAGCGGCCTATGGAACCAACCCGGCCTACTTCGATCCGGACAAGCTGTTCAACCTCACTCAGGACCCCAGGGAACAAATCAACCTGGCCAACGATCCTCGCTACCAGGAAGTTCTCGTCGATATGAAAGAGGAGTTGAAACAATACATCGAAGCCCTCCCCGGGGAGTTTGATATTTGAAGTCGGTGGGCCCGGCCTGGGTCATAACTCCAAGGCAGGGAGATTTAGCATCCAGCGAAGGCCACGGGCGGACCCGGATGGTATCGGATATTCCTCTCAAAGGAAACCCCCACAAAGACTTGGTGTCATGGTTCGGAGCCAACATCCACCAACACTCATCGGTGAGTTTCAGATGAAAATCGCTAACGAGCAGTTGCTTTTCCTTTCAACCCTGTATGCTGACCCACATGACCTTTTTGCGCAAAACACTCATCACCCTGCTCCCCCTCTTCTTTACCCCCGCTGTATGGGCCACTCATGTATCGGAAGGTAAGGTCCCCGAAGAAACCGGCCTCCAGGTAAAAGTCATTGCGGATGAACTGTTCCTTCCATGGGCAATCGACTGGCTGCCAGACGGCAACGCGATCTTAACCGAAAAGCGGGGGACGCTTCGCCTGCTGAGGGATGGTCAGCTTTCGGGGCCCTTTGATTTCCCCGTGGAAGTCACCTCGGGCGGATCCGGGGGCATAACCCGTGGTCAAGGAGGGCTGATGGACGTAGCCGTCTGCCCCAACTACAGGCGCACCGGGTGGATCTATTTCTCTTTTTCTAGTGGCGATTCCAAAGCCAATCGCACTGAGCTGGCCCGCGCCCGCCTGGAAGGAGAACAACTTGTCGACTTTGAACCGCTGTGGCGCAACCCCGATGACAAAAGATCAGGGCAGCACTTTGGCTCCCGCATCCTCTTTTTGCCGGACAACACCTTGTTACTCAGCATTGGCGACGGTGGAAACCCACCCGTTTCCTTGGACGGAGATGATATTCGCAAACAAGCCCAAAACCCTGGCACCGCCTTTGGAAAGGTCTTTCGCCTGAATCCCGATGGTTCTATTCCCGGGGACAACCCAAGCTTCCAGGGATCAGCCATCCCCGGCCTTTGGACCTACGGGCACCGAAATATCCAGGGTATTCATCGCGACCCCGAAACGGGCGATATCTGGGCCAACGAACATGGCGCGTTTAGAGGTGACGAGCTTAACCTGCTTCAGCCAGGCCAAAATTTCGGTTGGCCAGCCGCAACCTATTCGCGGAATTACGGCACGCGCTCAAAAATCTCCAGAGTGACCGAATTGGAAGGCACAATCGATCCCCAGTTAGTCTGGATGTCCACCCACGCTCCCTCGGGTCTGCGGGTCTACCGCGGTACGGAATTCCCTGAATGGAATGGAGCCATCCTCTCGGGGGGCCTCATCACCAGGGACGTCCGCGTGATCCAACACGCCCACCACCCCGACAAGATCAAGGAGAGCAGCATTCCCATCGGAAAACGCGTCCGTGACGTGCGTCTCGGCCCCGACGGCGGTCTCTACGTCCTGACCGACTCCCAAAGCGGTCAGCTCCTTCGCATCCTCCCCAAGTAATCATTATCGTAGGGCCCCCTGCTTGCAGGGTGGCCGAGAGGAGATTAATGGCCTGGTTTCGGAGGTGGGCAGGGGTTAGCCCGTTGCTAGCAACGGGCCCTACCTGAGCAATCCTCCCAGCCTCCCGCTCCGTTAAACTATTCGATTGCCCCCTGTTCTCATGGGGGACATGCTCACCCTGCTTACCTAATCAGGATACTGTTATGATTCTATCGAATACGGAAAACATACCGGGTCGCCAGATCCAGGAACACTATGGGCTGGTCTCCGGCAATACCGTCCGCGCGAAGAATGTGGGGCGTGATATTGCCGCAGGTTTCAAAAACCTCGTGGGAGGAGAATTGAAAGGATATACGGAGTTGCTCGAAGATGCTCGTAAGGAATCGACCAATCGTATGATTGAACAGGCCGAAGCCCTCGGGGCGAACGCTATTGTCAATATCCGTTTTTCCACATCCGCTGTCGCCCAGGGGGCGGCCGAATTATATGTGTATGGAACCGCCGTCAAAGTGGGTCTGTAAGCCATGGAACCAGAAGATGTCATTGGTTTAGTCTTCGCGGCCCTGATTTACGGGATCCCCGTGTTCCTCGCCGTCATGGGCTTTGTCGTTGGCGGAATGTTGGAAAGCGCTCACTTCAAGTCCATAAAGGCACGAGAGGCAGGATTATCCCACTACCCGGCGGTCCCTACCCCGAGCCTGGACCCAGGCCGTTCGGTCGCCCACACCGAGCTGGTCGCCGCTTCGGTTGTGGTGTCCCTGGATTATTTTAAACGAATCCTCGCCAGCTTCCGAAACATCTTTGGAGGCCGTGTCCGGTCCTACGAGTCCCTGCTCGATCGGGCCAAACGCGAAGCGATCCTCCGCTTGAAAGAGCAGTCTCCGGAAGCCCACATCATAGTGAACCTCCGGGTGAATACTTCCCAGATCAGCTCGACTCAGGGGCGCAAGAAAGGCCTCGGGGCCGTGGAGGTCCTTGCCGCGGGAACTGCGGTCCAGTATCGGAGCTAGCTAACCTCTTATCCAGGCAGATGAAGTTCGTTCCGCGGGATCTTGGCGATCTGGCCGACAACAGTAGCGGCGGGGGCACCCGCGGTATGAGGAAAGAGGCCCTGGCCCTGGCCGGCCTCGTCCTCGTCACCCTCTTCGCCCTCTTCTTCGGGATCGGCCTGGCGGTCGACCTCATGGTAGCGGGGATCTCCCCTCAGCGGGAGGCAGAACTGTTTGGATCCCTCGATCTCGACATAGAGGAAGTCACGGTCGTCCCGGAGGCCTTTGAGGAACGATGGCAACGCGTCGAAACCCTGTTACAACAGTTGATCACTTACGACCAAGTGCCCGCCTTGCCCTACCGGCTCCACTTCGTCGACACCCCGGAGCCCAATGCCTTCGCCTATCCCGGAGGAACCATTGGGGTGACCCGGGGCCTCCTGGAATCCCTCTCCGGGGACATGGCCATCGCTTTTGTGCTCGCCCACGAGCTCGGCCACTTTGCCCACCGCGACCATCTACGTGGCATTGGGCGCCAACTGGGATTTCGCTTATCGGTCCAGATCATTTTTGGAGGAAGCATGGATGCGCTCGTCGATCGCGGTCAGGATTTATTGCTGCTGGGCTATTCGCGAAACCAGGAAAGCCGTGCAGACCGATTTGCCCTTGAATGCATCGATGCCATTTATGGGGAGCGTGAGGGAATTGATCAGCTATTTCAGCAATTGGAAGAAGCCGATACCCTGCCCGACTGGGCCTACATGTTTTCCACTCATCCGAACCCGGAAGAGCGTCTCAAAAAACTGCGTCAAGCTCGCGATGGCTAATTCACAGAAACCGGTGCGTCATCCTCAACCCGTGCTTCCGGCGAACCGGCTCCAGCTTGCTTCCCGATTTGCCAATTCCAGTAGCGGCCGAACCCTTTGCCAATATCGTCCCGGATCAAGGTAATCACGGGAACCAGGAAAAGGGTAATAAAAGTCGCGAACAATATGCCCCATGCCAGGGAAATCGCCATCGGGATCATCCATTTGGCCTGGCGGCTCGTCTCAAACATAAGCGGAAGCAGCCCGGCAAAGGTCGTCAGCGAAGTCAGGAGAATGGGCCGGAACCGGCGCGCCCCCGCTTCACTGACTGCTTTGAAGAGCGGAATCCCATCTGCAATTTTGCCATTGATGTAATGCACCATGACCAGGCTGTCATTGACCACTACCCCGCCAAGGGCAAGAAACCCGAGAACCGACATCAGGTTAAGTGTGATGCTGTCCACCAGCATCCAGTCCATGATGACATGCCCTAGAATAGCGCCGACAATTCCAAAGGGAATAACCGACATGACAATCAAGGGCTGGGTGTAGCTGCGCAAGGGGACGGCCAGCAGGATGTAGATCATGCCCAGAACGAGGAACACATAAAACTGAATGCGCTGGCTATCCTCCCGGGCCTGCTCTGCCTGACCTGACAACACATATTCCATGCCGGTATAATCCGAGATCAGGCCCGGAATAAAGTCACGCTGCAGCTCAGCCAGGATACCCGGCACATCGATCTCTTCATCCTCGGCGTTTGCCGATACGGTTAATTGTCGCCGCCGGTCAATCCGGTGAATAGTCGGTAGGCTCCGGCCAGGAGTAACAGCCGCAACCGTATCAAACGGAACTTCCCGCCCACCCGGGGCGCGGATCATCATAGAGTTTAACGTCGCCAGGGTCTGGCGCTCCTCCAGGGGATAGCGCACCATGACCCGGACATCGTCCCGCCCGCGTTGGATGCGTTGGGCCTCTGCCCCATAAAAGGCCTGCCGCACCTGCCGAGCCAAGTCCCCCGCCGTGATGTTGAGGAACTCTGCCTCTGGTTTCAACTGGAGCTCAAATTCAGATTTAGCACTCTCAAAAGAGTCCTGAATCTCGGACAACCCGGCGTAGGTTTTCAGTTGCTCCTGCATACGGGCCGAGACTGCTTTTAAGTCATCGAAACTCTGGCTGGTGAACCGAAGCGATAGTGATTGGTTCCCCCCCTGCCACCAGCCCAGGGAGAAGCGCTCTGCACCCTCAATGTCTCCAATCCGCTCGCGCAGGATTCGGGTCACATCGCCTACTCCGATGTTTTCGCCGTGCACATCGGCACTTTCCAACTCGATCACCACCTCACCGCGTTCAGGAATACCAATCGGAGCTCGACCCCATCCCCGACCCATGGGATTACCGCCGGATGTAGCGAACACATTCTTGACAATAGGCTTCCCATATTCCGCATTTACCTCCTCTTTATACCCTAACACAATGTCTTCGATACGGTCGATATGCCCTTTGGTCACTTCGAAGGCTGTGCCGGCGGGCATAAACAGCGTCATCGTGATCTGGTCTCGAGGAATCCGGGGATACATATTCCAGGTAATCCGCCCCGTCATAACCAGGGAAATCATGATAGCCAATATCCCCCCGAAGGCGGCTAAAGTCAGGTAGCGATGCTGCAGAGCGCGCTTGAGTGCCGGGCTATAGACCTTGGTCACGAACCGCTCTAGAGCGTCGGCCACTTTTCGTTGGAGCCGGGAAAGCTTGTTCAATCCCGTACGGTTGCCCTGGCCAATATTTTTGCAGTGCTTCAAATGGGCCGGTAAGATTAACTTGGATTCCACCAGCGAAAAAAGGAGCACCGGCGCCACGACGAGGAGGATCTGCTTGAGATGGTTACCGAACCACCCTGTCATCCCATACAGCGGGATAAAGGCCACCATAGTGGTCAAAACACCAAAGGTCACCGGAATTGCCACTTCCTGGGTGCCCTTGATGGCAGCATCCAGCGGGCTGTAGCCCTGCTGCATTTTTTCAAAAACATTTTCCCCAGTCACGATCGCATCATCCACGACAATTCCCAGCACCAGGATGAGGGCAAACAAGGTGATCAGGTTAATCGTCACCCCCATGAAATACATCAGGATAAAAGCCCCTGCAAAGGCTACCGGGATACCCAGGCTCACCCATAGCCCTAACGATGGCCGCAGGAAGAGGGAAAGGACACAGATCACCAGGAAGAAGCCCATCAGGGCACTTGAAGTCAGGGTATTTAAGCTCTGAATCACCCGTTGAGAGTCATCTGCCCAATACTCCAGGGTAATCCCCTCCGGCAGCTCCTGCTGCTTTTCATTTAGATACTCCCGAACCTCCCGCGAGAGTTGGATGAGGTTCTGTTGTCCAGAGCGAAAGACATCGATCACGATGCATCGTCGCCCGTTGTAATTCGCAATGATGGGCATCTCATCAAAACCATCGTTGACCACCCCTAAGTCGGCCAGGGTGAGTCGAGTTCCATCCTGAGCCGTGACCGCTACAATTTTGGCAAAATCATTATAGTCGTAGGCCTGGTTGGAGGTCCGGAGCAGCACATCGCCCGATGTCGTCCGAATGCTGCCTGCCGATAAGTTGATTGAGGACTCCCGGATCGCCCGCGTCAGGTCCTGCAGGGTCAATCCATACCGCTTCAAGGTTGCCTCAGAGACTTCCAGGCTGATCTCATAAGGTCGAGCCACTTTCAGCCCCGCTAGCGTGATGCTAGGCAAATTGGTAATATCATCTCGGATCTCATGGCCTAACCGAGTCAGATCGTGCTCACTTAAATCGCCGGAAACCACCACCGTAATGAGGCGTTCGATGAAATCCGGCGTGCTGACCCGGGGACGTTCCGCCTCTTCCGGAAAGGTATTGATACCGTCCACCCGGTTCTTTACCTCATCCAGAGTTTTTCCCAGATCGTACCCATTTTCAATTTCGAGAACCACCGACCCCGAGCCCTCGCGGGCATAGGCATTCATCTCCTTGACCCCCTCCACATCGTAAACCGCTTCCTCGATCCGCATTATGATCGCTTCTTCCACCTCAGAGGGAGTCGATCCGCGGTAGGGCACACTGATATTTACATTACGTTGCTGGAAATCCGGCCACTCCCGCAGGACCAGCTTTTCCATGGCAAAATACGCCCCGGCCGCCAGGATGGTGACCATCAGGATATTCGCCGCCACCCCGTTGCGGGTAAACCATTCGATCATCCGGTGCATCGCAAATCAGCCTTGGGTTTTGGAAGGTGAGGACTTTCCTTGGGCCGAAACCTCCACTTTGTACGCCTCCAACTGGGTTTGCAGCTGTCGCATCTTTTGCCAGTTCTGATCCGCCCGGGCTTGTTCAAACTCCTGTTTCAATTCCGGAGGTACCTTCTCCCAGTCGATTTCTTTCCTCCGGCTCTCCCCATCGACTTCCACCACATTGACCCGCATCCCGTTCACAGGAAAATTGATCTGGGTCCTACACAGCATCTCTCCCGGGCGAATCCCCTCGCTCACCACCAGGTGATCCTCCGTGCTCCACTCCACCGTCAAACCACGCCGCTCCAGAGTATTGTCATGATTCACAATTAAAACGTATTCATTCTTCCGGTACATTTTCCGGGGAATGATAAACCGTCGCGGCAAGGTCCGACCTTCTATTTTTGCTTCAACAAACGAGCCCACTTTCAGAGGCATCTCCCCCTGCCCCTTGCCATAGGGGTCATCCACCTGGGCGACGACAAACAATTGCCGGGACCCGGTATCAATCGCCCCCTCAGAGCGGACAATTCGGCCCTCCCACTCAAACTGTTGTTGACCAAGCTCCCAGGTCAGGATGACTCGCGGAAACTCCTGAATCGGATTCTCCTCTCCGCGGAAAGACTCCTTCAAATCCATAAACTGCATCTGACGCTCGGTCAGGGGCAGGCGCACTTCGGCATAGTCCACCGCATATAACCGGGCCAGGACGGTTCCGGGGGTAACGAACTGCCCCACATCCACATTCTGTCGCAACACCCGCCCCGCATAGGGCGCCACGATCCGGGTGTCATCCAGATTGTTCCGGGCCTGCTCAAGCCGGGCTTTGGCCGATTCCACATTGGCCCGGGCTAATTTCAGCTGCGGTTCCCGCAGGGCAATCGGGGTGGGGTCCTCGGTGATCAATGCACTCTCAAAATCCAGTTGGGCAATTTCGTAAGCGGCCTGCTCCTGTTCCAACTCCAGCTCGGCCTGCGCCAATGCAGCTTGGGCCACAATATAGGCCGTTTCATAATCCCTGGGATCCAATTCCAGCAGGACATCCCCCTTCTCAAAAAATGCCCCATCTCGAAACTTAGGAGAGACCTCCAGAATCCGTCCCGACACCTCAGGGATCAAGGTACTCTCCGTTCGGGCTTGCACCGTTCCCTGGGACTCAAGCCATACCTGGTAGTCGACTGGGACCAGCCGCTCAACGGCAACCTCTGGAATGGTCTCCCGCTGTGGCCATTTCCGCGGCTCAGGCTTCGTTGCGAAGAGCCAGATACAGACCGCTGTAGCCAGGCCCACCACAGCCAGAGGAGGAACAATTCGCAACCAGGATTTCATCGATAAAAATCAGATATATGATTCATAAGGAAAAGAAGATAGAGCCCGAAAGCAAACGCCTTCAGCATAATTTAGATGGCGTTTGCCCCCCAAAAAACAGGCAAATCAAGGATGCAACCATGAATCCCCAATTACACGGCATTCGTTTTCAAAAGAACCACCTGTGTACGCAGATGCGAGCCGATCAACCGGAAACCCCGGCCTATCCACTCAAAACTAAGCATTATCTCCTGAACACTCACCATCCCACTCCGCCCACTTTTAGCTTTTGACCCGTAACCCACCCTCCTGATAATCCACAGCCATGAAGCGGGAAGCGATTATTCATATCCACGGACATGAAGAACTGCCGAAGGGAAGCTTTCTGGATCGAACCAAAGAGGGGCTGATTCACTACCAGTCCGTGGCTCAGGTGGAAGAGTTGTCCAAAGGTCAAACAGACGCCCCGTCCTTCGATGCATCGACGCTTTCCGTCAAACTGCACTCAGGAGGGACCAAAGAGGTCGATCTCTACGAAGTCTTCTGGTTTGACCTCTCGCCCAAATTGACCGCGGAAAACGTCATGCGACAAATCCTGGGCGGATCCAAGCTCATCGGGTTCTGGTTTGAAAAATCCCTCAAAGAAATTCGAAAACAATATCCATGGATGGCGAGAGGGATCTATATATCAATCCTCATCCTCCTCCTCTGGTATTTCTGGATCGTTTTAGCCTTTCTCGAGCTCATCACGTCAGTCGCCGTTTTTGATGGAATCAAAGCGGGGATCAGCAACCTGTTGCCTGGTGAGCTGCTTGCCTTCCTCAATTTCTTTTTTTCCTGGCAACTCTGGTTAGGAATCGCCTTCGTCTTTTCCTGGGTTTCCAGAAAGATGACTCAGGTAGTGGATATCACTAACTTTGGAAAAGCCTTCCTGGTTGATGAAAAATTAAGGCTTCAGATCAGGAAGCGCGTTTCGGACATGGTTTACGGGACCCTCCAGTCCAATCAATATGACCAGGTAACGCTGCTAGCTCACAGTTTCGGGTGCGCCATCGTTGCCGATTTCCTTGCAGAGTTTACGACAAACAAGGAGGTCAAAGTCCGTGTCGTCACGATGGGCGGCCCCATCGCGCTACTCACAATAAGATCACCCTGGATGAAGGAGGAGTTAAGAAAAGCCCAGGCTAACCCCAACATCAGCACCTGGGATGATTACTTCTCAAAAGACGATTTTTTGTGCACCGCCACCCCGAATGAGGCCGAGCTGCCCAATTTTTCGGAGCATGAAATGACAGATCCCATGAGCAGGTTTGCCAACAAGATCGGGTCTAACCATACCAGTTACCACGAAAAGGAATTTATCAATAATTCTCTTCTTTCCTGATTTCCTGCCTTCCGGAATGGCCTTCTCCTCCAATCCGACTAATCCTCGGTGATGTTTTCTGCTAAACAGGATTTCGCAAAGGTCGCGAAGCGAGCAAATTCACCGCACTCCGCCCCGCTTCACGCCCTTCGGTTTACAGCTGAACCAAAGCTGAACACGGAAAGAAATCTGAATTCATCCCATTTCCCTGCTAAATCAACGAACGGTATTTTCGAATTTCAGATTTAGGATTTAGGATTTAAAAAGAAGCATGCCCCTATCTGCTGACCTTCCGCCCGCCCCTCAGTGGCAAATGGTGGAGATGGAATTCATCTCCGAGCACACCTACGACAACCCCTATACCGAGGTGGAAGTCTGGGTCGATTTTACGCATGAAGATGGAACCGAAATTCGCCGTCCAGGATTTTGGGACGGAGGAAACTCTTTCAAAGTGCGCTTTGCCTCCACCGAGGATGCAGGCATCTGGACCTGGGAGAGCGATGCTAATGTCGCCGACCCGGGATTACAAAATCAGGAGGGTAAATTGGATGCCGAACCCAACCAGGGAGGCACCGTTTTTGATCGCCATGGCTTCTGGACCATCCCCTACGGCAGCCGCTACATGGAATATGCAGATGGCTCTCCTGCCATCATGGTCGCTGATACCCCGTGGGGGATTCCCTGGCGCGCCACGCACGAACAGGTAAAAACCTACGCGAAAGATCGAAAAGAGAAAGGCTTCAACGCCGCCTTGCTGATGTCGGTCATGCCGGACATGAACATGAAAGGGCCGCGCGACCGCACACAATTCGATGGATTTGCCCGAGGCTTCGAAGACCTGCCCACTGGCCATATCAATGCGTTGAACCCGGAGTACTTTCAATATTTGGACCAATCCATCGAAACCCTGGTGGAATATGGTATTGCCCCGGTCTGGCAGCCAGTCTTTCACGGCTACGGATGGAGGGGAAAACAGGTGGCCGGCCCCGTTATCCCAGGAAACGAATATGCGCGCTATTGCCGGTACCTGGTCGCGCGTTATGGCGCTTATCCTGCCATGTGGCTCATCCTTGGCGATGGTCATGGCGCCGAACCCGGCATTCAACCGGGCGGAGCAGAAGTGCATGCCTGGGACGCCTACCACCAGCCGACTGGTCTCCACTACGGCCCTCACTGGGACTCTCAGGCTCACCAGGGAGAGCCGTGGCTCGACTTTCAGTGGATTCAGACAGGCCACAATGGGGAACACCGGTCAGATCGCCTGGCCGCACATTGGTTTCTCACTCCCATCAAGGCGGTTGCCAATGGGGAACCCACCTATGAAAACATAGGATCCTGGGGAAAGGCCTCAGGCTGGTGGCAGGGACACGAGGCCTGGCGTAACCTCTGTGCCGGTGGCACCATGGGGGTCGTGTATGGCGCCGGTAGCCTCTGGAATTGGAACCATAAGGGCGAGCCTTTCGACAATGACAGCTGGGCCCGCGCGCAAGAAAACTCCTGGCGAGACGCCCTCGATTTTGAGGGCTCCAAATACGTCGGAGTCATTTCAAAAATCCTCAAGGATCTCCCCTTCCACGGTGTCCAGCCCGATAATACCACCACCTATGGCCGCCCCGCTCTCTTTCACCCTCACCAGTTGCTCATCATTTATCTGGAAAATGGAGGGGATCTCCGCGTCCTGCGTGACGACATCCCCAATGCCTGGCGGATCTACGACCCGAAAACCGGAGAGATCCTCCAAACCGGCACCTTAAAAGACTCAGGTAAACATCTGGGTAACCTCGGTGAAGGCCCCCGCGTAGCCATCTTCTCTACGAGCTATTGAAGACAAAAATAGTGGAGGCGGCCTGCCCCCAGGTCGCTGGAGGTCGCTTGCAAGTCAGGCTCCAACAAAAGCGGCATTCCCCAATCACAATTCACACCCCAACCTATCGCTGGCGCAGCACCTCCAGCGCCTGGTGAGCCCCGCCACGCTTGTCGATATCCGACCCGATGAGGAGCATGCGGTGGCCATCCTCAATACGTTCGAGGATATTGTCCGCATTGGCGAAGGCGAGGAAGGGCACCCCTGCCCGGTCACAGGCGGCCTTGATCTTTGCCTCAGCCTGAGAGGTATCAAAACCTGCATCGCCTTGCCGACCTGAGGTCATGGTGAAATCTCCCGGTCCAAAAAAGACCGCACCGATCCCCGGGACCCCTACAATCTCGTCGATATTGGATACGCCCACAGGGTCCTCGATCATAATGATGACCATGAGGTCGCCCTCCTGATTCAGGGGCCAGACATCGGCACGCTCATAGTATTCCTGCACGGAGACCCCCCACACATACTTGGCGATCGCCGGGGAAAACCCGCGAGTACCACGGGGCTCTTCCAACGGGTCACCCTGTGGACGGACATAGCGGCAGGCCGCTACAATGTTCCGGGCCTCCTCTGCCGTTCGCACAAATGGAACTACCACCCCGTGCGCCCCGATATCCAGGACCTGCTTGATCATAGCGTGGACGGGTTGAGACCCCTCGGCCGGGATCCGGACAAAGACGGACAGGTTCGGTTGCAGGTTTCCCTTGGCCAGGATCTCCTGCCTGGACGTCAACCCATGGGTGAAGCTGCGCAGCTCCGTAATATCGTAAGGATAGTGCTCCATCGCGACAACGAGGAAGTCGATCATCGGCTCGGTCAGGGCCTCCTCTGCTGAGGGAAACCCATTGTATTCCACCAGGCTCCGCGCATTGGCCAGATCGCGGGAGAGACACCAGATCCCCGTGACCGGTTGGCCCGCCTCCAGCTTGGCCACTACCTTGTTCAGGTGAGGATCTCCGGGGTCGGCGATTATGGCATAAAGGGGAGCCAGGAGAGCGAAAAGCAGAGCAAAGGGGGGTTTCATGCCATCACCTTGAGGGGAAGGCTCGGCAACGAAAATGCCTATCTTGGTTTACGCTAAGTAGCCCGCCATTCTCTGAAGTTTTCAATTTCCAATTTTTAATTATCGCTTTTAAATAGTCTTACCCCATGAAACGCCGACACTTTATTCAGTCCGCCCTCACCCTTACCGCGGCATCCACCCTCCCATCCTGGGGGATGCACCACAAAAAGGGGAAGGCTCTCTTTTCTAAAATCGGCATCGCCAGTTCGCTTGCGAACGCCGTGGAACTCAAAGCAGCGGGCATCCAATTCCTGACGGAAAACACCAACCGGTTTCTGGTTCCCGATCAATCCGAGGAAGTCTTTCTGGCGAATCTTGAACTAGCCAAGGCTGCTCCGCTACCCATCCTGGCCTGCAATGGCTTTATCCGCCCGAAACACCTCCGCTCCGTCGGGGCCGATGCTCGCCACGATGAAGTCATGATCTGGGCCGAGGCCTGCTTCCGGCGACTGAGTCTGGCCGGAGGAACATTTATTGTTTTTGGAAGTTCGGGCTCACGGAGACTTCGCGATGGATGGCCCAAGGAAAAGGCAGATGAACAATTCGTAGCCCTGCTTAAGCGGATGGGCCCGGTCGCCCGGAACTATGGAGTCACCGTAGCCCTAGAACAGCTCCGCGCCAAGGAGTGCAACTACATCAATCATGTTGCCGAAGGGGCCGCTATCGTCCGCGCTGTCGACCACCCGAATGTCCGCCAGCTGGCTGACTTTTATCATATGATCGAAATGGGGGATACCCCGGAGGACCTTGCCCAGGCCATGGATGTCATTGTCCATGTGGAAATTGCCGAGCCGGACGGGCGCAGCGTACCCGGGGTGAATAACTACGATTTCCGGCCCTACTTTAAAGTCCTACAAGACCATAACTACACAGGGGCCATCAGCATCGAAGGCCGATGGGAAATGGACCAGATCGCCCAGGCCGTAAAGACCATCCGGGAGCAGTCCGCCTAAGAGCAACACTTCCTCCGCGATAGATAGCAAAAAGAGGAAAACTGCTGGGGATTCAAAGTGACTGGAAGTAACCAGGCCATCTGCGAAGTCTCCTTTGGAATACACAATGTGGGGCAGGAGCTCCTGAATAAAGGCGACGTCCGCGGTGCGCACAAGGGTTTCAAAAATGGATTCATGGCGACTGGTCAGCAGCATGACAAACCGGTGCTTGGCCTCCGTGCTGGCCCCGGCATCTTTTAAAATATGGAAGGCTTCCGCATCTTTATTGCTGATCGCCAGCAAGATGATGGGCGAATATCGGGACGACATGAAGGCCGTAGAGCGTTCTTCAAAATTCGGGTTCGCCCCCTCCGCCAGTAATTCGCGCATCTTGTCGTGATGCCCGGCGCGCACGGCACGAAGGAGTTCATGGTTCCGGAACTGGTCCAGCTCATGTTCCGTAAACCCATCGGCAAACAGGAACGCGGGCAAAAGACTGAGCAGGAGAAACAATACGGAGTGGATAGGATTCACTCCCTCCCAACGCTTTCATTTCTCGGACTTGCCCTGGAACCGGGTCAACCACCCCCAAATTGATCATTATAGAGCTGCTCCAGCTTTTGAATTTCGGAAATCGACATGCGGGGCTGGGCTCGGACGCGGGCTAGATATGTTTCACTCGCAGCCCGGTCCCCCGTTTGAATGGAATAAAAAGCCATCGAAGAAAGTGCCACCGGATGTCCCGGTTCCGCCGTCAGAGCATCCTTCATGGCATCAATCCCCTTTTCTACCTCGTTCTGACCAAAATAGAGCCGGGCTAATTCAATAAAGGCTCCCGCTTCATTGGGTCTCAATTCCGCCGCCTTTAAGAAAACTTCCTCGGCCTTCCAAGCCATGTTCTGCGCCATCAGGTATTTGCCCATCTCCATGTGCATGCCAGGGGAATTCGGGCAAAGTCGAAACCCACGCAGCAACGCAGCCTCCGCCTCATCGGGCCGCCGCAAATGGTCCAGTAAAGCTATCAGGTATACCCATCCATCCGCCAAATCCGGTTGCAGCTCCACCGACCGCTTCAGATGTTTTTCCGCTTTCCCGTAGGCCCGACTTTCAAAAGCCATCTGACCCAGCTGGAAATGATAGAGGGCTACTTCAGGATCCAGCTCGATGGCCCGCTCAAGGTAGGCAATCCCGCTTACCGGATCCCCATTGAAGGCGGCCAGTCCACCCGCAGAAGCGAGCCGATAGGCATCGAAGCAGTCTTTCAGGATTTCCTCCATCCACGGGTCTGCGATATCGGAATACATCCCCCACGCGCTGGTATTGAGCAAACCCCATCCGAGCTCAGAGTGCCCCAGCTGGTCGTAGACCGAAGCTAATAAATCAACCCCTACCCGGTAATCACTGAATTTCGCTGCCTGCTCCAGATGCTTGCGGGCTTCCTCCAGTTCATCCTGGGCGATAGCAACCCGGCCCAGTCCCAGGTAAATATGCGCGGCCTCGGCATCCACAGTGAGCGCAGCCTTGTAGACCTCACGGGCAGATTCCACATCGTTTAACTTCAGCCAGGCATCTCCCATGCGCAACCGGGCGGGAATATAGGCAGGATCCAGGACGACCGCCTCCTCCCAAAGTGGAATCGCCTCTTCCAGGTATCCATAGCCCGCAACGATACTAGCCAACCTGTGGTATATCTTGGGATCATCGGGCATGACCCCAAGCAAGCCCTCGTAGGCCAAAGATGCCTGCTCCAAGTATCCATTTGCATGATACAAAGCAGCCAGCTTTCCCAACCCCTCCAAATGCCCAGGACCTTCCAAGGCCAAGGACTCAGCCCGCTCCAGCCGGCGTAAAAATTTGGGCTCCCGCATCAGGGTGACCGGCTGCTCAGGAACACTGGAAATGATCCATTCCGTCTCCTCGTTTTCCTGCAGCACCCAATACACGCCCAGGCCTCCTCCGATCAGGAGGAGTATAAGAGAAATGAGGATAGTCCGGCTTCGCATAGAATTAGCAGGCGCAGACACTGGGCCCACCATAGGGGTTGAAGGCGGTTGCTGCGCCCGGAATGTTCTCATATTTCAGGGTTAACATCAGATTCTGCAGTATAAACAGATGGCCTGGGAGGTCCAGCCCTACCAGTTCGCAAAAAGATGCGGGGGAATGCCTTCCCTTAAGGAGGAGTAGGTCTCCATATCAACAACCGGCTCTGCCGGTCAAACGGGGGATACGCATGAAAGCCCGAAGTGACAAACGATGGGCGCCCGGAATTATCAAAGTCGCCCGCCACAAGGCAAACCATGTAGGGGGGATCGGTGCTCAACACATGCTTGGTGAAGCGTTCATTCCCATCATTCCTAAACCACACTAAGGCGTCGGATTCGGGATTACTCCAGTCGTTGAAACTGGCGATGGCCACTACATCCATATTGCCGTCACCGTCGACATCGGCTTCCACCGGGTTATAGGCTCCTCCCAGGTCACCGATTCGATGAAATTGAAAGAATCCATTCCCCTTATTTTCAAGCCACTGCACACCGTGCCACGGTTTGGGTCCAGGGTTTGGAGTCGGCCCAAAGCCATCTCCGTTGGAGAAGACCAGATCCGGTTTCCCGTCCCGGTTTAAATCACACAGGCTCATACCGCTGCTGGAGTAATCCTCATTCGTCGACCCCCAGATGACTTTGCTTTGAAAATCGCCTCGCCCATTATTGAGGAAGACATGAACCTCCTCCCATTGCTGCGAGACCAGAGCCGCAAAATCGAGGGTGTTGTTCCCGTCAAAGTCGGCTACCGCTATATGAATAGCCCCGGACAGGTTGAGGAGTACTTCATGCTCAAAGTCCCAGGGCCCGACCCGCTTCATCCAGCTCACAACGCCCTGGTCATAGCCGAATTGGGCTACGGCCAGATCCAGGTCACCATCACCATCAAAATCTCCGGCCCGGGCATCCACCACCCGATCGGTATTATCAATGATCTTGTGCGGGGTAAACTGCTGTGAACCGTCATTTTCCAGGATAAAGACTACCCCGATCTTATCGTTATTCGGGAAAACAAAGCCCATCGACGACACAATGATGTCGAGGTCTCCATCAAAGTCCATATCCTCAGCTTCCACGTGGACCGGGGCACTCATATCTTCGGCCAGAACTTTTTCCACAAAGGACCCATCCGCTTGCTGGTGAAGCCAGAGCACGGTGTTCGCTTTAGACTCACAGGCAATAATATCGAGGCGCCCATCCTGGTCCAGGTCCACCTCCCGCACATTGGCCATCCACGGTTTGTCGCCCACGGGTTCCCCAATATGCTCCATGGTATAACGGTCCAGATCCAGTACGGGTCCGGCCTGCTGTTGCACCGGGGCTCTTGGGATATTCACGCGCGGCTTGGGCTTTTTTTCTCCACATCCGGCCAGGAATCCTAAAACGAAAATAAGGAGGAATAAAATGCTGAAGGGTCTCATGACAGCAGGGTTGGTCTAAACAAGGAATCTGTAGATATTAAGATACTCTCCATTCTGTGTCTATTCGTGTTCATGCGGAGATCCTTAGAATTCGTGGGAAGCCATGACTCGTAGCCGCCGTGTTATCCCGGGAAATCCGATTTTCTCCTCCCAGCTGTTGTTGAATAAATTGTCCAGGGTCAACCGAAGAGTAGTCCCGCTCCAGGCTTCGTAGGCCAAGGTCAGGTCTGACCGGTGATACGCATCAAGGGAACGATCCCCTGTTGGAATAGAGGAATCCTGGCGCTCACCAACATATTGAAACACCCAACCCATATCGAGCTCGTCCCGGAAATCCACGTAGATTCCAAACATGCCTGACCAGTCCGGGCGCAAGAGTAAGGTCTCATGGCTATCTTTTACCTCAACGTCCTGGAATGTGACCGAAGCTTCCACCTGCACATACGAGTTGAAGAAAACCCTGGAGTAGAGGGTAGCGCCAGTTACCTCCACCTCGGAAAGGTTTTTCAGTTGGGGTGGCGGGCCCGATGAAAAGTCCACCAGGTCCCGGTAGCGGTAGCCAAAGCCCTGTAGACCGAGAGTGAGCTGGAGATTGGAGAGATAAGATTCCCACCCCACTAACAGGCTGTCCGCCTCTTCCTTACGCAGGTCCGGGTTTCCCACGACTGGATTTCCCAAGGCAAAGAAACTGGGAAGCTTGTATCCACGCCCCAGCGTTGCAGTTAAAGAGGAGTCCATGGACTCGAGATCCCACCGACCCGATAACTTTGGGCTCCAGGTTGCCGTATCTCCCTCGGGATTGTCCCATCGCAGCTCCCCTCGGAGTGTGACATCCTCAATCGGCTGCAATTGCAACTCGCCAAACCCGCTCCACATGTCGCGTTCCAACACATATTCCCCGGGGATTTCAAACCCGGGGGCGAGTTTCAGAACACTGTCACTCTTCCCTTTTTCCTTCGAAAAGGATCCACCCAATGCCACCTGCCAGCGATCCCCCAGATCCACCCGATCAAACAATTGCACACTCCACCGGGAAAAATCATTGAAGGTATCATTAGCAGGTATACCAAAAGGATCGCGTAGCCCGGGAGCCACCCCCGGAGATTGCAATGAATCCTCCAGGGAAAACCCCGTCGCGAGGAACTCCAATTGGTGGACGTCATTCAGCGGGTGTGACACCAGGACAGAGACTCCCTGAGCTTCACTTTCCCCTTGGTCCAAGTCGCGGATTTCTGCGAAATGAAACCCTCCACTGTCATCCGGAAAGTTGGTTCGCCGGGTATTCGCAAAAAAACCTGACACACGCACCCGCGTAAGCTCACCAAGTCGAAAAGCGCTGCCCAAATTCCCTCTCCAGGCCTCAAACGTGCCCCCAGGAACCGGCTCCCCAGAATCCAGATACGTCAGGCCGGCATTAAATTGCGCATCCTCCGCAAGCTCGTAGCTGCCAAAAACACCGGCTTTTATATACTCCTTGGTGCCAAGCTCAAAGCGAACCTCCCCTTTGTTCACCGGTTCCTCGTCTACCAGGCTTAATGCAATCACTCCGTTCAAGCCCTCAGATCCATGGATGCTGGATTGGGAACCCGATCGTATGGTTAATCGCTGAACTGCCCAAGGATCGATTAATGCAAAATTTGCTCCACCTCCCCGGGTATTGGTGGGATCATTGATTCGGATCCCATCCAATAGCACCATGGTAAAATTGGGCTCCCCCCCCTGCAAATAGACTTCACTCGATGCCGCAGGAACCCCTGAATCAGACACAAACATCGAGCTAGTCAGTATTCTTACCCCCCCATGAAGAAGGCTGCTGGGGTTAGTCATCTCCAGTTTCTGCCGACTGAGCGATTCCCCGGATACTAGCAGGTCAGTCTCACTTCCGGGCAAACGCGTTCCAGAAATATAAAACGGATCCAGGCTTTCGACCTCAGCTTCCCCTTTCCCCGCCAGGTTTCCCCAGAACGGGATGGACAAAAAGAAGATGAATCCAAATGTAAAGGTCTGGGGCATTAGTAAATGGAATGGACGAAATTACCGACCCTATGCAAGAGCCGATACAAGAACCCGCGACGATTATTCAAAGATCGAGGCAGGTCGTGCAGTGTTCCTTATGCCATGCAGCCCGTTAATGATCAAATCCCCGTATTCAGTGAGATCATCAGAACGGTCATACCGGTTGGACATATCTAAAACAACAGACTTGCCCCCATTGCCCCGCCAGGACCAGGAAATGTAGCCTAAGTTATAGCGGTCTGAGGTTTGTTGGAGGTAAGCGGCATCCACGCCATCATAATCCAGGCTTCCATGCTCGCCAAAGACGAAAGGTAACTCACTGGCCAGCAGCAGGCGGACATTTTTATCAAATTCTTCCCGGGTATCCCACAGCCAATTGTAGGCATGAATGGAGAACACAATATTCCGTAAGGGATCCGACTCGAGTATCCGGTGGCTGGCCCCGTTCACCGTGAAGCGGAAATCCTGCCCACAATGGTTTGCATCGATCATAATCAGGTTACGGTAGCCCGCTTCCCGCAAGCGCTGAACAGCGGTCACATAGGCGGCTTCATAAATTTCCCGCGCCAGGGTGATATGCCCCCATTCATTGGCTATGTTAATGATCACATGTTGGGCGTAGTAGGGATGAGCGAGGTGGGGAGCCAGCTCTACCCACCGATCAACAATACGCTCCAACAAGGCCGGATCTCCCTGGCAGGTCGCCCCGTGAAATTCCGGTATGGCCACCAACCCGGCATCCAGAGCCAGGTGAATCGACTCCATCATCAATTCAATCGAGGTCTTCTCCCCCCCATATTGGTTGTCATCCGATTCCCACCACAGAATCCGCACCGCATTGGCACCGACTTCCTGTATCGGTATAAACGAATCCCTGCACAGGTCCGGAGTATCTCCATATTGCAGGCTGATCCCGCGAAGCAAAAAGGGCTCTCCATTCGGGTCAAACAATTCCTGACCCACGGCATGAAAGGATTCAAACAGGGTTTCCTTCGGTTCCGGGGGGGCGGCCTGGAGCAAAACCGAGAACCCGGTAAAAAAAACGATTAACAGAGAAGCTATTCCGTTAAAAAATGGGATAGGGGTATGCATGCGAACAGCATACACCATCTTGTGCAGGTCGCTACGATTTTCCGCTTTCCGTTTATGAGATTATTGGTCAAGCCTGAAGTCGATAGGGCAACGTTGACCCTCCTAGAGTTGACCGCTGGATCCCGTTCATCGAAAAGGCAGGGATGCTACCCCTGTTTAGATTAAAATTTATCCGTTTTGTCCTCCTGCCATTTCTACTCTGCATGGTTGCGGGAGTAGGTTCTGGATTCGCTGGCCCGCCCAACATCATCATCATGGTAGCCGACGATCACGGCTATGGGGATCTATCAGCCCTGGGGGCAGTGGACGATGTCTCCACCCCCCACCTCGACCAACTCGCAGCTGAGGGCATTCGCTTTACGCAAGGGTATGCCACCTCCCCCATTTGCACTCCATCTCGCATCGGCCTGTTGCTGGGAAAGTACCAACAGCGATTTGGCAACTTCTGGTATGGGAGCCCGGGGTTACCCGACCCCTCAGTGCCCACGATCGCTGAGACGCTGAAAGGGGCCGGCTATGCCACCGGCCTCATTGGGAAAATCCATTTTAACTCCAACTTCGGTGTAGAGCAGCGCAACCACCCCCTGAACCACGGGTTTGATTTCTGGTACGGGTTCAATGGGCCCGCCAAACACTATCTCATTCACAATGCGGAAGCGGAGGCCGTCTTCATGGAAAAACTCATGGAGCACCAACCCGAAAAGAAAGGCTATCCGCTGATGTTTCTCGGTCCCATCTTTATCGATAAAACTGAGTATAACCAGGAGGGCTTTTCCACCACCCTCTTCAAAAACCAGGCAATCGACTTTATTGATCGCCACCAGGAGGATCCCTTTTTCCTCATGATCTCCTGGAATGCCGTCCATGATCAGAACTACCAGCTTCCCGCCGATTACCTGGAGCAGCATGGGATTCCCCAGGCTCGGGACTGGGATCCCTCCGTTGAAAGCTCCCAGGAATGGGGGGCAGCCACCTATTCCGACACGCTCAACCGACAGTACAACCTGGGGCAGCTCTATTACCTCGACCAGGCGGTGGGGAAGATCCGGGACCACCTTCGCTCGCGGGGGCTCTTGGAAAACACGGTCATTATCTACACCTCCGACAACGGGGGCTCACTCGCCACTGGAGCACGAAACGACCCACTCAACAACGGGAAGTTTACTATGTTTGAGGGTGGCAATCGCGTCCCTTTCATCATCAGTTGGCCGGGAACCTTTCCCCAGGGTGAGATCTGGGACAATGTAGTCAGCGCTCTCGATTTCCACCCAACGGCTGCCGCCATGGCCGGGTTAGACCCTGAGTTAACTTTTGATGGCAAGAACCTGCTCCCCCTCCTCCTCGGAGATGAGCCTGACCTGGAGCACGAGACCCTCGTATGGGATGTGGGGGATCAATTCGCCATCCGGCATCGGGATTGGAAACTCCGCTTTTGCGCAACCGACGCCCGAGCCTGGCGACGCGACCCCCGACCCGGCATCCAATTGACCCGTCTCGATACCGATCCCGGCGAACAGAAAAACTGGATTGAAGATTATCCCGAAATCGCCGGCGAACTCATGCAACGCTACCGGGAATGGCAGGTGGAAATCACCCAATTCCGTCCACGCTGATCCCTAGAGCCTGGATCCTGGCATATCCGTTGGCGAATCCGTTCCGGCCTCCGTCGCCCTGCTCCGCAATCATGCCGAATTTAATGCTCGATTGCCGAACAGACAGGTTGAAAAACTACCGTTTCTTTGTAAATGTTGTAGTCTTTATATTCACAGGAAGGGTTGATCTCTGATCAACCTTCCATTCGACTCGAGGAATCTATGAAAATGCGGGGTATCCTATCCTTCCTATTTAAACTGTTCATCGCCCTGATCGGTCTGGGTGCCATTTTTGGTGTGATCATTGCCATCAAGGGGAAGCAATTCTCCGAGACCCCCCCCTTGGTCTTTCCTCCGGAAACGGTGACCTCCACCGAAGCAGCCGAGATGATCTGGGAGCAGACGATACCCGCGATCGGCACTTTCCGGTCGGAGGACGGAATCGATGTGTCCGCCGAAGTGTCCGGCATCATAAATAAAGTCCATTTCGAATCCGGCCAATTCGTCGAAGCGGGGGACATCCTGATCGAGTTGGATACCTCAGTGGAACGCGCTCAGTTGGTTGCTGCGGAAGCTGCAGCCGAGCTGGCCCAGATCAGCCTCGCTCGGTTTCAAGACCTGCGCCGAACCAACAGTGCTTCCCAGGCCGATCTGGACGCCGCCGAAGCCACTGCCAAGGAAACCGCCGCTAATGTCAAAGCCATCCAGGCCCGCATCGCCCTGAAATCCATCCGCGCTTCCTTCGATGGGCGGCTGGGAATTCGGCGTATTGACCCCGGGCAATTTATCAATGCCGGCCAATCCATCGTTGCCCTGCAGGCCCTCAACCCCATCCTGCTCGACTTTACCCTGCCTCAAAACCGCTTGGGTCAGGTGAAAACCGGTCTGGAAGTTCGGGTTACCTTGAATGCCTGGCCCGGGGAATCCTTTACCGGGACGATTCGAGCCATAGATCCCGTCGTCAATGAATTGACCCGTAGCTTCAACCTTGAAGCCGTCTTTCCCAATCCGGAAGAAAAACTCCGGCCCGGCATGTTCGGACAGTTGGAAGTCATCCTTCCCGATTCCCGGCGAGTCATCGCGGTCCCCACCCCGTCCATTTACCGACAATCCTTCGGGGATACGCTGTTTGCCGTGGTCCCCGGTGAAAGCGGCATGATCGCCGAACAACGATTTGTGCGCACTGGGATCCGGCGTGGAGATTACACCGCAGTCATCGAAGGCGTGGAACCCGGCGAAGAGATCGTCACGGGGGGCATTTTCAAGCTCAGTAACGGTCGATCCGTCATCGTTGATAATAGCCAGGCTCCTGTATTCTCCATCAATCCTCAGCCAGTGAACCGCTAATGAAGGACTCGCGCCGCACCTTTACCGATATTTTTATCGAGAGACCGGTTCTCGCCATCGTGGTGAACCTCGTCATCATCATTGCGGGGTTAAACGCCATCGCATCCGCCACCCGCGGCTCAGGGGACTTTACCGTCCGCCAATATCCGAAGTCGGAGAATGCCTCCATAACCGTCACCACCCCCTATATTGGTGCCGATGCGGAATTGGTGCGCGGGTTTATCACCACCCCCCTGGAACGGGCCATCGCCTCTGCCGATAACATCGACTACCTCACCTCCACCAGTGCCCAGGGCCTTTCCACGATACGCGCCCGCCTGGAGCTGAATACCGACGCCACTAAAGCATTGGCGGAAATCTCATCCAAGGTCGACCAGGTTCGTGGCGACTTACCGCCGGAAGCAGAAGTCCCGGTCATCAACATCGAAACCGCGGATTCAGAAATTGCTGCCATGTATTTGAGTTTCGGGTCGGACATTCTGGAAACAAACCAGGTGACCGACTACCTGGTCCGCATTGTCCAACCTGCCCTCACCGCCCTCCCCGGCGTCCAGCGTGCCGAAATTCTGGGAGCGCGCAACTATGCCATGCGGATCTGGCTCCAGCCGGACAAACTGGCCGCTTACAATATTTCCCCGTCCGAGGTGCGCCAGGCCCTAACGGCTAACAATTTCTTATCTTCGGTGGGATCCACCAAGGGGCAATTTATCCAGACCAACCTCACGACCAACACCAGCTTGTCCTCCATGGAGGAGTTTAAGCAACTGGCCATCCGCGAGATCGATGGCACCATCATTCGGATTGAGGATGTGGCTGAAGTGGCCCTCGATGCCGAATTTTATGACGTGGATGTGCGCTTCTCCGGCCAGGAGGCCGTCTTCATGGGAATCTGGGTGCTTCCCAACGCCAATGCCCTCGACGTCATCGGTAGAGTCAAAAGCGAGATGGTAACCCTACGGGATCGGTTTCCCGTGGGATTCTGGGGTGATGTTGCCTATGATTCCACGGAGTATATTTCCACCGCCATCAAGGAAGTTGTAATTACGCTGCTCGAAACCCTCGCCATCGTGGTCGTGGTCATCTTCCTTTTCCTCGGAGCCCCCCGGGCCGTTGTTATCCCGGTCTTGTCCATCCCCCTCTCGCTGATTGGTGGCATTTTCCTTATGCAGGTATTTGGGTTCAGCCTCAACCTGCTCACCCTCCTCGCCATCGTCTTATCTGTCGGCCTCGTGGTGGACGATGCCATCGTGGTCGTAGAGAATGTGGAACGGCACCTCAGGGACGGCCATAGCCCCTTTGAGGCTGCCATCATGAGCGGGCGAGAACTCGCCGGCCCCATTATCGCTATGACCATTACCCTCGCCTCGGTTTACACACCCATTGCCTTTGCCGGTGGGTTGACCGGAGCCCTCTTCCAGGAATTCGCCATCACTCTGGCTGGTACCGTCGTCATTTCCGGTTTCGTCGCCCTCACCCTCTCCCCCATGTTGGCCTCCCAGCTGCTGAAAGCCAAAGATGAGGACAAGGGATTCTCCGGGCATATCAACCGGAACTTCGACCGGCTGCGTTTGCTCTACGGGCGGATTCTGGCCAGCATCATGCGCGCCCGGCCCGTCGCCTACATCGTTTGGATTGCGATCGTCCTCTCCCTGCTGCCACTCTTCATTATGTCCTCCATGACGACGGAATTGGCTCCCACAGAGGACCAGGGCGTCGTCTTCGGCATTGTCAGCACCGATGCCCAGAATACGGTCGAACAGACCAGCCTCTACACGCGCCAGGTAAACGACGCCTTCATGGCCCTCCCGGAGGCTCAATACAGTTTCCAAATCACCTTTCCCACCGGTGGGTTTGGTGGAGTTCTCATGGATAATTGGGGCGAGCGGGACCGCACCATTTTCGATATTCGGATGGAATTGATGGGGAATCTGATGGGCATCCCCGGCATCCAGTTATTCCCCATCCTCCCGGCAGCCCTCCCTGGCGGAAGCAATTTCCCCGTGGAATTCGTTATCGCATCTACGGACAGCATCGAAAACATCGCTGAGCTAGCCCGAACCATTGCCGTAGAGGCTACCGCCAGCGGTCTCTTTGCCTTTCCTCCCGAAATTGATATTAAAATCGATACCACGGAAGCCCAGCTCGTCCTTGACCGGGACCGCATTGCGGACCTCAATCTGAACATGCAGCAGATCGGCCTCGATCTGGGCACCATGTTGAGTGGCGCATTTGTCAACCGGTTCAACATCGACGGTCTCAGCTACAAGGTTATTCCCCAGGTGCAACGCATCGGTCGTCTCAACCCGGAGGATCTAACCCGCATCCACGTTTCCGGGCCGAATGGGGAACTCGTTCCTCTATCCAGCTTTGCCCGGATCGAAGAACAAATTGTGCCTCGTTCCATTAACCGGTTTAACCAGCTCAACGCGGTGACGATTTCCGGTATCCCCGCCGCCCCCCTGGATTCGGCCCTCAAGGCCTTGGAAGATGCCGCCGCCAAAACCCTGCCTGCCGGTTATGTAGTGGATTATGGAGGAGAATCCCGCCAGCTCCGCACAGAGGGTAGCCGGTTTCTCCCTTCCCTGGGCCTTGCCCTTACCCTCATTTTCCTTGTCCTCTCCGCCCAGTTCAACTCCTTCCGTGACCCCATTATCATTTTGCTGGGGTCCGCCCCCCTGGCCATGTTTGGTGCCCTGATCTTTACCGCTCTGCGCGCCCCGGGTGATCCCTGGACCCCTCACTGGAGTTGGGGCTGGACCACATCTTTAAACATTTATTCCCAGGTAGGGATTATCACTCTTATCGGGCTGATTGCCAAAAATGGCATCCTGATCGTCGAGTTTGCCAATGTCCTCCAGCGGCGGGGTCGTTCCAAGCTGGAGGCGATCCAGGAAGCGTCAAAGCTTCGCCTTCGCCCCATCCTGATGACCACGGCCGCCACGGTTTTCGGTCATATGATGCTCATCTTCGTCACTGGCGCAGGAGCCGAAGCCCGGAACTCCATCGGCCTGGTCCTCGTACTCGGAATGGCCATCGGCACCTTCTTCACCCTCTTCCTTCTTCCCCCGCTCTACTACCTGATTGCCAAAGACCGTAAGGCAGGGGAAGCCTCCTCCCGCAAACAAATGCAGAAACAACACGAGGATCTTGAATTGGAACCGGCGTAGAAAATGCCGCATACGAGGTGCTTAGTGGTTGTTGCAGGAGCGACTTTACGCCGCGATGGATTGACAACATCTGTGTTCGGTCGCGACGCAAGGTCGCTCCCAAAGTACCTCCCCATCACGGTCGCGGTGTAAGCGTAGTCGAAATCTATAGGGAGGGCGAGTTCAGCAAAGCCCGGGAGCCCCGCACCACGCATCCGGGAACCCCTCAAAGCACATCCGGCACCAACCGCTGCTCCCCAAACGGCGGCCGCGTATAATGCCCCACCGGTGGACGCTCGCCGATCTCGATCGGGTCCGGCGTCAGGTCCTGGTAGGGAATCTTCGATAAGAGATGCGAAATACAGTTGATCCGCGCCCGCCGCTTACAGTCGGCCTCCACCACATACCAGGGGCTTTCCTCGGTATCGGTATGGGCAAACATGATGTCCTTTGCCATTGAATACTCCACCCATTTGGCCCGGGATTCCAGATCCATGGGAGACAGTTTCCATCGCTTGGTCGGGTCTCCGTTCCTCGCCTGGAAGCGCTTCTCCTGCTCTTCATCGCTCACTGAGAAGTAATATTTGATCAGGATGATGCCCGAGCGAATCAGCATGTGCTCGAATTCCGGACACGCCCGGTAAAAGTCGTCCAGCTCTTCCTGGGTGCAAAACCCCATCACCCGCTCGACCCCCGCCCGGTTATACCAGCTCCGGTCAAAGAGCACCATCTCCCCCGCCGCCGGAAAGGCCTGTACATACCGCTGAAAATACCACTGCGTCTTCTCCCGCTCGGTCGGCGTCCCCAACGCCACCACCCGGCAGATTCGCGGATTCAAGGACTCCGTGATCCGCTTAATCACCCCCCCTTTTCCGGCAGCATCGCGCCCCTCAAACAATACGATCACCCGTAACCCCTGCTCCTTGATCCAATACTGCAACTTAATCAGCTCCACCTGCAGCCGGGCCAACTCCGCTTCATACCCTTTCTTCGAAACCCCCTTGTCCTTTCCTGATTTTGCCTGCTTGGACTTACCTTTGTCCTTCCCCGGCTGCCGTGCCGCTGCTTTTGCCTTACTCATGCTGATTTACTCGAGTTTGAGCTGCAAGGTACAGTTAAAATACCAAAGGCACAAGGGTGTTTCCAGCCCTCCCTGAAACCTGGATTCCGGAGGGAAGCAAAAGAGTCCATCCTTTTTGTCTCTTCTAAATCAAAAGGCAGCAGATTCTATATCAAAAGACGGGATTTCTAATGGATGCTCCGGCAGGATTTCTGCATAATTCCAGCCTATCCCAACCCCTATCTCATTTCTTAGATCTGCGTTATGTCTACCCCTACCTTACCGACTGATTCCTCCCCCGCCCCCCCCCAGTCAGACGCTTCGGCACCGCACAACTACGGGTTTTTTGATGACCATAATGGGGAATACGTCATCACCCGACCCAACACTCCCCGGTCCTGGACAAACTACCTGGGCGATACGGAGTACGGAGCCATCATTTCTAACAACGCCGGAGGCTACAGCTTTTTCCGATCCGCCGCAGACGGACGGTTTACCCGGATGCGTTTCAACAACGTTCCCATGGATCAACCCGGTCGTTACTTCTATCTGCGAGACCGCGCCGACGGGGATTTCTGGTCCAGTTCATGGCAACCCGTCGGTAAACCGCTGGACACCTTCGAGTCCACCTGCCGCCATGGGACCGCCTATAGCATGATCCAATCCCGCTACAAGAACATCGAGACCGAGGCCACCTACTTTGTCCCCCTCGGTCAGCGCTTCGAAGTCTGGCGGCTCAAGGTCACCAACCACCGGGACACGCCCTTCCAACTTTCTCTTTTTACTTACTGCGAGTTTACCAACCACTGGAACATCGATCAGGACCAATTCAACCTGCAATATTCCCAATACATCGGGAAGGCGAGTTTTCAGGACAACATGGTGGAAATGGCGATCAACGCGAACCTCCCTCGCGACTGGGATAGCTTTAAGCGGGATGGCAACGCCATGCTCAGCTGGATGACGCTCCTCGGAGCGGAGATCCAGGGCTTCGATCTCAGCCGGGATGCCTTTATCGGCCCATATGGAAGCTATGCCTCTCCCGATGTTTTGAAAACCGGTCGGACTACCCAGTCCACCACCTATGGAGATAACTCCTGCGGCACCCTCCACACCGAGTTTGACCTCCCCCCCGGAGAGACACGGGAAATCCTCGTCCTCATGGGCGTAGGAGCCGCTGGCATAGAAGGTCGCCAGGCCGTGGAACGCTTCGGAGATCCCGAAGTGATCCAGGAGGAGCTCAGTAAATTAAAATCATTCTGGCATGCCAAACTCCAAAGCCTTTCAGTAGAGACCCCCGATCCGGATTTTGATTCCATGACCAATGTCTGGAATGCCTACAACTGCCTGATTACCTACGCCTGGTCCCGCTCCGCCTCATTTGTTTATAACGGGCACCGCAATGGGCTCGGGTTTCGCGACACGGTCCAGGACCTTCTCGCCGTAATCCCAGCCATTCCCGAGGAAGCCCGGGAACGGTTAGAGCTTATGCTCACCGGCCAGTTCTCCAATGGGGGGGCCCTCCCGGTAGTCAAAACCTTCGGTCACGAGCCGGGAAAGACGGCTATGATTCCACGCGAGGACTTTCGCTCTGACGATTGCCTCTGGTTCTTCAATACCGTTCCTGCATATGTGGCGGAAACCGGAGACCTCGATTTCTATAAAATGGTGCTGCCCTATGCGGATGAGGGGGAAGCCACCGTCTTGGGCCACCTGCGCCGCGCCTTGGAATTCAATCTCGAACGCACCGGGAAACACGGACTTCCCTGCGGGCTCGCCGCCGATTGGAATGATTGCCTCAAACTGGGATACTATGGGGAAAGCCTGTTTGTCACCTTCCAGGTCCGCCTCGGCCTCAGCGAGTATGAGAAGATCGCCAAGGTCCTGGGTGAATCCGAGGAAGCCGCCTGGGCTCATGACCATCGGCAAACCCTCGATCAACGCATCCAGGAATTCTGCTGGAGCCAGGATCGGTTCATCTGGGCCATCGCCGAGGATGGCACCTTTTACGGCACCCAGGAATCCAAAGAAGGAGCAGTCTACTTAAATACCCAGGCCTGGGCCGTTCTTTCCGGGGCCGCGACTCCGGAACAGGCTGAAACCTGCATGGAGACCTTAAACCGGTTCCTCGCCACCAGCTATGGCGTACAGCTGTGTGCTCCCCCTGTCACAACCATGCCGGTCGAGATCATGGCGGCCCGGCTCTTCAATCCGGGCACCAAGGAAAACGCGGGCATCTTTAATCATCCACAGGGATGGGTCGTCATGGCCGAATGCCTGCTCGGCCACGGCGATCGGGCCTACGAATATCATGCTGCCTACATGCCGGCCAAATTTAATGACAAAGCCAACATCCGGCAGATAGAGCCCTATGTGCACGGCCAATCAACACACGCATCTATGAGTCCGCAGTATGGCAATGCCCGGATTCCCTGGCTCTCCGGTACCGCCGCCTGGTCCTATTACTCCTCCACTGCCTATATCCTGGGAATCCGACCCGAACTGAAGGGCCTCCGTATCGATCCCTGCCTGCCGTCCAACTGGCCCGGCTACAGGGCAACCCGCCGCTTCCGTGGCATGAACATCCACATCGAAGTAAACAACCCCGAGGCCGTCCAAAAAGGCGTTGTCTCCATGACCCTTGATGGCCAGCCCGTTGAGGGGAACCTCCTTCCCGTCGACCAACTCCAGGACGGCAGCCAGATCGTTGTCACCATGGGCTGAAACAGACCACATAGGGGCTGCGCTCGCGCAGGCCCGGGGCCGCTCCGATCACAAAACTGAACCCATTATCATTGCGATCCCGCAAGTGCGGGAGAAACAATCCCCTGGATACCAGCCACACCTGCCGCAGCCCAGGCGAAAACATAGTAAATTTCACAACTCACATTTCACATTCCACATGAACACCTACGGCCACTTCGACGACGCAAATCGCGAGTATGTTATCACCGATCCCGCCACTCCGTGGCCCTGGATCAACTACCTGGGAACCGAAGACTTCTTCTCCCTGATTTCCAATACCGCTGGAGGGTATTCCTTTTACAAGGATGCCAAGTTCCGCCGGATCACCCGATACCGCTATAACAACGTCCCCATGGATAGCGGGGGGCGCTACTTCTATATTAAGGATGGGGATACCATTTGGTCCCCCGGATGGAAACCCACCAAGACGCCCCTCGACCATTACGAATGCCGCCACGGCATGAACTATACCCGGATTCGCGGAGAAAAGGACGGCATCGCCGCCGAACTGCTCTGCTTTGTCCCTCTCCATACCTGGGCTGAGGTGCAGAAACTGACCCTCATCAATACCGGCCAGGCACCCAAAGCCATCAAGCTCTTCTCCTTTGCCGAGTGGTGCCTCTGGAATGCCGCCACCGATATGGAAAACTTCCAGCGCAACTTCTCCACCGGAGAAGTCGAGATCGACGGCTCTACTCTGTACCATAAAACCGAATACAAGGAGCGTCGCAACCACTACGCCTTCTACGGTGTCAATACACCCATCAACGGCTTCGACACCGACCGTGAAAGCTTCATGGGCCTCTACAACGGCTTCCACGAACCCCAGGCAGTCATCAACGGGGCGCCCCGCAACTCGGTAGCCCACGGCTGGTCCCCCATCGCTAGCCACTACATCGAAATCGAGCTCGCCCCTGGCGAATCGAAAGACCTGGTCTTTGTCCTCGGCTACGTAGAAAACGCAGATGACGAGAAGTGGGAATCCAAAGGCGTCATCAATAAAACCAAGGCCAGGGCCACCCTCGCCCAATTCGACACTGCGGAGAAAGTCGACGCCGCCTTAGCTGAACTGAAGGCCTACTGGGACCAACTCCTGGGTGTATATACACTCCAATCCGGAGATGAGAAACTCGACCGCATGGTGAACACCTGGAACCAGTATCAGTGCATGATCACCTTCTGCTTCTCCCGCTCAGCCTCCTTCTTCGAGAGCGGCATCGGGCGCGGCATGGGGTTTCGCGACTCCAACCAGGATCTCATCGGTTTCGTCCACCAGGTTCCTGAGCGCGCCCGCCAACGCATTATTGATATCGCTTCGACCCAATTTCCGGACGGCGGATGTTATCACCAGTACCAGCCTCTGACCAAACGGGGAAACAACGACATTGGTGGTGGGTTCAACGATGACCCGATGTGGCTCATCCTCGGCACCATCAGTTACATCAAGGAGTCTGGAGATTTCGGCATCCTGGACGAGATGGTTCCGTTCGATAATGACGAGAGTTTAGCCAAGAGCCTCTTTGATCACCTCACGATCTCCCTGGACCACGTCATCAACAATCTCGGCCCCCATGGCCTTCCCCTCATTGGTCGAGCCGACTGGAACGATTGTCTTAACCTGAATTGCTTTTCTCACGACCCCAACGAATCCTTCCAGACCACGGAGAATAAGACCGAGGGCACCAAGGCGGAGTCACTCATGATCGCAGGGCTCTTCGTCCTCTATGGCCGCGATTATATTAAACTTTGTGAAGTTCTGGGAAAGACGGAAGAGGCGCAGCGCGCCCAACAGCACGTGGACGCTATGGTGGAAGCCGTTAAAACCCACGGATGGGATGGGGACTGGTTCCTCCGCGCCTATGACTTCTATGGCAAAAAGGTGGGGAGTAAGGAAAACGAGGAGGGACAGATTTTCATCGAGTCCCAAGGGTTCTGCACCATGGCTGAAATTGGCGCAGAAGAAGGCCTCTGCAAAAAGGCTCTCGATTCGGTGAAGCAGCGGCTGGACTGTGACTACGGCATCGTCCTCAACAACCCGGCCTTCACCCGCTACGTCGTCGAATACGGGGAGATCTCCACCTACCCCGCCGGCTATAAAGAAAACGCCGGCATCTTCTGCCACAACAATCCCTGGATCATGATCGGGGAAGCTATAGCTGGCCGCGGAGATCAGGCCTGGGAATACTATCGCAAAATCTGCCCCGCCTACCTCGAGGACATTCAGGACCTCCACAAAGTCGAGCCCTACGTCTATGCCCAAATGATTGCCGGCAAGGATGCCTTCAGACCCGGAGAGGCCAAAAACTCATGGCTCACCGGTACCGCTGCCTGGAATTACTACGCCATCACCCATTACATCCTCGGCATCCGCCCCGACTACCACGGTCTCATCGTCGACCCGGTTATCCCCACGGATTGGTCCGGATTCAAGGTGACCCGCCAATTCCGAGGCGCCACCTACCACATCACGGTCCAACGCGGTGAAGACCCAGGTCTCAAGGTCGATGGTAAACGAATCGAAGGAAAGAGTGCCCCCTTGTTCGCCCCGGGAACGGACCATGAGGTCACCCTCACTTTGTAGGGCTCGTCTTTCCTCGGCCGCCTTGCAGACTACGGGAGACGGGAAGTGGAGGAGAAAGGAGCCGCCACCTGATGCATTGTGAATGAGAGAAGCGAACCGGCCGCGCCGGACAAGAGCTTGCCCGCTTGGGTTCAACATATCGAACGAATGGCACGCGTCCGTCTTTACCTATCAGGACCGGCGCCCGACGGAGCCTTTCCCGTTGACCCTCCACCACCCTGGTGTAGTTGTTCCTTAAGTTAAAATCCCTTTGAGTCTTTTTCATTCCTCCTCCGCGGCTAGACCCGCTGTGTCGAGGAGGGAAACGACGACACACTAACCAAGCAAATTTCTATCAGCAGCAAAGACTAGTATTCGGGCCATTGTGTTTAGCGTTGAAAAAAAACATCGGCAAAAAAAGAAGCGTTGGAAAAGAAAGAAAAAAAGGCCAATTAAGGAAACGGTCGTAATTCTTTCACTCACCATCGGCACCCTTTACGCTCTTGCTCATCTTTATTTCAACTCCTCCTCCGAGCAAAACACGGAGTCTACCTTCAATATGGGAATCGAGGAGGAACAGCAGCCTCAGACTCTGGAAGCGTTGGTTACCAGATTCATCCAAATTCACGGGGGAGCCAGTAACATTCTCCAGGTTCAAAGCATCCTTGCCTCGGGAGAGATTGCGACAGAGGAAGGAACCATTCCGGTCACTATAATGAAAAAACGACCGAATAAGCTTCGTATGGTATGGAATCGACCCGGAATAAAAGTAACGGTAGTCTATGATGGGGAAACTGCCTTCCGCCTGTTGGAACCTAAGGATAATTCCTCCTCCGAACTAGAAGAACTGGACCCCGGGGAAATCCAGCAGTATGCGGCGGAAGCTCAGTTCCAGCACCCGCTTCTGCAGCTGCATGGGATCGATCCCTCTTTTGAATTCATGGGGCAAACTGAGTTCGAGGGACGGATGTATTACCAGATAAAACAAGTCAGTGAGTCGGCTGAACAGAATAAGCTATTCCTCTTGGAGATCGATAGCTTCTTCAACACCGTTTTAATCAAACGCAGTTTTGATGGGATAACCGAGTCAATCACCCACTTTTCAGAATTCAGGGAACAAGACGGAATCCAGTTCCCCTACACCATCGAACACTATTCCGGAAATTCGCTGAGCCAGACCATTAGATTTGACAGAATCAGTTTAAATCCGGGGCTCGCCAACTCCCTATTTCAAAAACCTTCTTCCCCGTGACCTGTAAACGTGGCGACTCTATGCTTTTTGAAAACCCCTTTGCCCCAAAGCCAAAAGTGTTACTATATATGCCTTAATGGGTTGATGCTTTGCATCTTTACCAGTGTTGGACTCATTTTCCTTCTTTTCTGCGCCACCGGCTTCGTCCGATAGATTGCTACTCAGGATGAGTTATTCAGCAAAAAACACTGGTGCGAGGCTGGCCGGCTCCAAGGATGAAAATCTGAGCACTTAAAGATAGATCCGGGAAACTACGCTAACCCGGGTTTCTCGCGAAACCAAGATGTCATGGGCCCCAGGTTCTCAACCTGCGCCCCGCATAGCTTACCGGGTTCCCCAATCCCAACGGCCACCGTTTCATCCAAGCCAAAACGTTGTTTTAGACTATCCCGAACGCAACCCAATCCTCCGCGACTAACGCCGCTATGCCGAGGATTAAAACGACGACACACTAACAAAGTGGATTCCTATCAGGAATTGTTTATGCAACTAAGGTAAATACCTTTTGTACTTTTCTTTTGAGTTGTGAAACTTCTCCGCACTTAGAGTCAAAAAGTATTCACCATTTTCTTCCTTATAAACTTCTGATCCCATACGAGTATAGAAGTTATAGGCTTTTGTATTCTCTCTTTTTACAGAACTATAAAATGTTTTTTTGTTAAACTTATCGAAGTATGCTCCCAAAGTCAAAAAGTAGCACTCCATAGCCATATAAGGCTGTGCTTCCTCTGACATTATCCAGCTTCCCCCAGAAAAGCTGCTTTCTGTTACATCATATACTCTTACAGTCCCTATGCGTTTACCATCTATACAGCTTTCTATAATGTAATAAAGTCCTTTTTCCTCATCTCTATTTAATTTATAGTTTCTTATATATTCAATTTGTTTACCGACATCAGTATCGGTCCTACGCAAATACTTACCTAAACGGTCATCCAGTCTTAATTTGAGTATGAATGCAGCATCGCTTCCTCCACTTCTCTTAATCGTATTGTTTTGCCTTTGACTATGCTAATGCCGGCACTTGTAGACATGCTTATATTCTTTTATATTTTTAAAAATTGTTATCATGCCATGCATCATCATGCACCGTATCAGTGATGGCAGCGCCAAATTCGGGTTCACCCGAATTAATCGTGTTTTTTGAAGAATCCCACCGAAACCGGTAAAAAACTGCGAAGGTATCGATTGCGTTACCCTGCAAACCCCTACTTGTGAGTGAACCGCTACTGCTTCCATCCAGAGAAACGTATTCATCGTTGCTATAGCTAACGCTGCCACTCTCAGCTAGATCGTATTTGCCTGGGGAATCATCGGCATCTCCATTAAATTGGCAGTAAACCATTAGGTCGGTAGTATGAACATTCGCCGACGTGTTAAATGCCAATTTCAAATACATTATTAATAAAACTATAGAGTATCTTGTAATGTTAATTGAGCTAAAATGAGTGTTAAACTTGTAATGGAATCAACAAAAATCTTTAACCGATGACGGGTTCAGGCAACTTGAATCGCCGCTCCTGTCTATCTTTTTATGGAGCTATATTAATATTGGATTTTCAATATTAATGTAGACATACACTGAGGTAAGATATTCATTCTTATCTACACATGTTCCAAATATTAGAACCCATGGACAAATCCTTATTCGAGCATAATCCATCCTATTAGATAAGCCATGCGCAAGCGGTCGATTCTACGAAGTACGATGACTCTCGAACCCGATCGACCAATCAAGCGCAGACTTACTCATTGACATGAAAACATGGAGAGCCCTGATCGTAATTGGAGTGATTTGTACAAATCCTGTGGGCGCAGTTGTCGTTCTGAATGAACCTTTTTCCGACGGTGATGGATGGGATAACCGATGAAGCCGAGGGCATAGGAATACGAATGGTATTCTGACAGCATTCGCCTCCGCTGTCTGCCACCTCGGAGAATACGAGCGGCCCGTCGCCTGCCAATTACCCCTGAACGCCGGACTCGCCGGCGTGGAAAGCCGGGGCATTGCGGAACAGCTGATGCGGCGGCTGAGCAATCCCGGCGTCGATCCTGATTCGACCGAGATACCGGGGGACGATAGAGGAGTAGCGGGGGATCTCAATTCCGGCGATCTCATACTATTCCTCAAAAAAACGAAATTTTTTTCGTAAATTTAAAGTCGGTAGTTGAATAATCGACCAGCATCCATAGGACTCCGAAAGATGAATGAAGAAGCGCTCATTCAGAAACTCAAGGACTCCGATGCGGGGTGGCGAATTCGTCTGGCGGAATGGGTAGAATCCCCAACGGTCCAGCGGGTGGTGGTAGGTGTCATATTGCTCAATGCGTTGGTCCTGGGCATGGAAACCAGCCCTACCCTGATGAGGGTAGCGGGACCATGGTTGCTGGCCGTCGATTTTGCCTGCCTTATCATTTTTGTTCTCGAATTAGGGATCAAGATGCTGGCCTATCGCCTTCACTTTTGGCGCAACGGTTGGAACGTCTTTGACTTTTTTGTCGTTGCCGTAGCTCTCGCCCCCGGCACGGGTCCATGGGCAGTGTTAAGGACGCTTCGTATTTTGCGGGTCTTACGCCTCATGACCGTAATCCCTTCCCTAAGGAGAGTGGTCGGCGCGTTTGTGCATGCCATTCCCGGCTTGTCCGGGGTCATTGTCGTCATGTTCATCTTCTTCTACACCATGGCTGTACTTTCAACCAAGCTGTTTGGAGAGGCCTTCCCGCAATGGTTTGGCAACATCGGTTCCAGTCTGTTTTCCCTCTTTCAAATTATGACCCTCGAGAGCTGGTCGATGGGGATTGTCCGCCCGGTGATGAACACTTATCCCTGGGCTTGGATCTTCTTTGTCCCCTTTATTATCATCGCCACGTTTACTATCTTAAATCTCTTCATTGGAATCATCGTTTCCACCATGCAGGAGCTTTCCATGTTACCAGACTCCAAGGCCCCGGGGGCCGAACTCCGCCGCACGCTCCAGCGTATCGAGAAAGACCTGGCCAGCCTCCGGATTCAGCTGGATCAGATTGACCTTCCACCGCCGGGGAAAGAAAATCCAAACCAGAAAAAGTAAAGCAGCTCCCCTTCGCCTGAGCCTGTCGACGGTCCCACCCGGCGGGAAATAGCCAACTAATCACTTTCCTGGATCCATCCACGATCCCGGTAAATCTGAATATATTTTTCGTCTAACTCCCGCGAGTCTCCGTAATATTCACGTAGCTCATAGAGTCGGCGCTTCATCGTTTCCACCACCTCCACATAGTTGGGATCGTGATAGACATTCGTCATTTCATGGGGATCATTCAGCCGGTCATAGAGCTCCCACTCGTCCACATCGTAGTAGAAGTGAGCGAGCTTCCATTCCTCAGTCACAATGCCATAGTGACGCTTCACCATATGGACCGACGGGTATTCATAGTAATGATAATATACGGCGTCCCGGGTCCACGCCTCCTCATCCCCGGTCAAAAGCGGCATCAGGCTCTCACCTTGCATATCCTCGGGCACCGGCAGACCGGCTGCTGCTAACAGCGTAGGGGCGAAGTCGATATTCTGCACCATCTCCGTAACCCGGCTGCCGGGCAGAATCGTTCCAGGCCAACGGATCAGGAGCGGGGTTTTAAAGGACTCATTGTAGATGAAGCGTTTATCGAACCATCCGTGTTCGCCCAGGTAAAAACCCTGGTCGGAGGTGTAGATCACGATGGTATTGTCCGCCAGGCCGCTTTTATCCAGGTAGTCGAGAACCCTCCCCAGGTTGTCGTCAATCGAAGCGATGGTAGCCAGGTAATCCTGCATGTAGCGCTGGTATTTCCAGATCATCTTTTCACGGTCCGTTTTTCCCTCCCAGTTTTCAAAGAAATCCTGGTTGATTTTATCGAGGGTCGGCTCATAGGCCGCACGTTGTTCTGCATTGGCGCGACCATAGGGGCCCTTGAAGCCCCACTCTGTCACCGGCACGTCCGGAGTGACCGGGCCCATGGCTTCCAAGGTTTCCGGACGCACCTTACTATCATGCGGGTATCGCATGTGGTAGAGCAGGTTCATTTCCGCCGTCTTAGCTGCGGTTCCCCGGCCCTCGTAATCGTCAAAGAGGGTTTCAGGCAGGGGGAATTCCTTCTCATAAAATTCGGCAAACTTATCGGGCCGGGGCCACCAGGGGCGGTGTGGGGCTTTGTGGAGGTAAGCCAGCATAAATGGCTTGTTCGGGTCTCGATCTTCCTGCAACCAATCCAGTGTCATGTCCGTAATGATATCCGTCACATAGCCTTCCACCTTTATTTCTCCATCCGGAGTGATGAAGGTCGGATTGATGTAGCTCCCCTGGCCCGGCAAAATCTTGAAGTCATCAACACCCTCTGGATTGTTACCGAAGTGGAGCTTGCCAAACATCGCAGTCTGGTAACCCGCCTGTTGAAAGAGCACGGGGAAGGTGACGTTGGACGTATCAAAGGGCATCCGGTTGTCGATTTTCCCGTTTATGTGATTGTGCTTACCCGTTAAAATCGCTGCGCGTGAGGGCGCACAAATCGAATTACTCACACACGCATTGGTGAACAGCATCCCTTCCACAGCCAGCCGGTCGATATTTGGCGTTTCGATCAGGTGATCCTGGTAAGCGCTGATCGCCTGGTAGGCATGATCATCTGACATGATGAACAGGATGTTGGGGCGTTCCTTAGCCTCCATTGCGGAGAGGGAAACACCGACAATCAGAATCAGAGAAAACAGACGAGGTATTGCATTCATGCGTCAGACAATAAAAGGGGTTGGGATGGAATTTTTCTACGACAAAACACCGCTTTTCCAAAAAACGGAAACTCTTTACCCAGTCCTAAACCGGGAAGTGGAGTGGACCCTACACAGATGAGTAGCTTACCCCTGACCCGAATGGCACTAAGTTAAGCTCCTTTTCAGGGGTGGGCGGCCATCCTGCAAGCAGGAGGCCCAACGAACTAAGCTCAATTGTAGGGCCCGTTGCTTGTCAACGTGGCTAGAATATTTGGATACTTGCCTTAACTTAGGGCCATTCACCCCTGACCCCATATGGTAGGGCAGGGCGGGACGCCCCGCCCCGCCGCATGTGGGTACACTCACCCCGTTGTTGTAAAAATAGACTGGGAAGCTGTTTAGTTTGAATGAAGGTGAGAAAAATGGATTAACTGGGAAGCGGCCTCCCCTCAGGCCGCAGGCATATCCCAGGGGACTTTTGCTTTAAGCTCCGGGGTGATGGCACCCCGGCTCCAGAATTTCACCAAAAAAGGGATTGGTTTTTGCTCTAGGCAGCTTCTAGCCCTTATCCCTCAAACAGCTTTTGGAACCGCTCCACCATCTCCGCTTCCGTAATGTCCTCCAAATGCGTAGCAATAATCCAGTGATGGCCAAACGGATCACGAATCCGCCCCGAGCGATCCCCATAAAACTGGTCCGCCAGGGGAAAAACCGATTCGGCGCCCGCATCCAGAGCCCGCTGAAAAACCGCATCGGCGTCCGCCACATGAAGGTCTAACACCATCGAAGTGCCCCTCAGCGTTTCCGGACTCATCGAACCCACACCCGGCATTTCATCCGCCAGCATGATCCGGGTCCCCTCGATTTCGATTTCTGCATTCATGCAGGTCCCATCGGGCGCGATCAGCCGCGCACGAATCTCTTTGGCCTGAAACACCTGCTCATACCAGGCAATGGCATCGGCCGTACTTTTAACTTGGAGGTAGGGAGTGATTCCACGCATAAGGGACTTTCAAGGGTTAGCAGCTAAAATCGGTGAATCTTTAGAAAATAGCAATTTGTATCGGTGCACTGGAAGCGTCACGCCCTACCGGAAGCAGGGCTGGATCACCGGGCCAGTCGAATCGACTCCGACATTCAAATTCAGGGTCGAGTTTGCGAACAACCCTCATTCCGTTCCAACCTGTTTCTTTTCTGTCAGCACAATCAATAACATAACCCATAGGGTCAACGTAATGTTCTGCAGTGGTAACTGCAGGACCAGGGGAAAGAGATAAATGATGGCCACCGCGGGAATCCATACCCCCCAATTGGAAATCATCAACCGGATACAGCGATCGAGGAAGGTTTGCTCACGCAGTGCCGCCCGCGTTTGACGAAGGCTGAACTCGCAATCCTTCCACAAATAGCCCAAAACCATGGTCGGAACAGCGATGAACGGGACATATACAAACTCATCCACGAGCACCTTCTTCAGGATGGTGGTCGGGTCCCGGCCATGCCCGAATACCGCCGCCTGAATGCGGTAGAGGAGGTCCACCTCCACTCCTTTATAGGCCCAGAACCCGATGTGAAAGAGGAGCACCTTGACCGTCCATCCCCGGCCCAATAAGGCCCGACGGACCAGCAGCGGAAGGATGCCTCCGAAAAAGGCGGTGGATACCATGGAAAACCCAAACCCGTAGCGCGCCTTCAGCTCCCCCACGCGATTGAGCACGGAACCCACCCACTCGACCTGGTAGTAGGCCACCACCAGAAGGATCCCGAATCCGATCAAAAAACTTCCCGGAAGCAGGTTTGTCTTGGCTGCTTGTAGCCCCTCCCGTACAGCCTGATGGATTACCCCTTCAACGCGTTCTGCCATCGATACCCTTGTTGCCCTTTCAGACGGCTTCATTCAAGCCCGGATTTATTCTCGTTTGCAGCGCACCAGGCTGTCACCCACCGCCTACCCCCGTATTCCTGCTTGGTTTCTCCATCCGGATTTCTACCATGGTAACCATGAAACCTGCCAACCATGCATTGAAGTGGGGTCTCTTCTTTACCACTACCACCCTGTTCTGGATGGTCTTTGAAAAGGGAATGGGCTGGCACGACGAACACATTGACCGACACGCCTCCCTCACCAACCTCTTCGCCTTTGTTGCTATTGGAATTTACGTCATCGCCCTGATCAACGCCCGCTCCGCTCTTGGCGGATCCATGAGCTGGAAGCAGGGGTTTTTTGCGGGGTTCCGCATTTCGGTGGTCGTTGCCCTGCTCGCTCCGCTTTCTCAATGGATCACCCATACCCTGATTTCGCCCGAGTTTTTCCCCAACGTCATTGCCTACTCGGTTGAGACCGGGTATGCCACCCGGGAAGAGGCCGAGGCCTTCTTCAACCTGAGGAACTACATCATATATTCCACTATCGGTGCCATCATCATGGGGATCATAACCTCAGCCTTAGTCGCTCTGTTTGTTCGCCGCCAGCCATCGGCGGGCCAAGCCCCATCTCACGCCGATACCTGAACACAAACCCCAGAGGCGCACCCTCTGGACCCTTTTCTACCCGGCCCGGGTATGAGCAGGCTAATCCCGATGGTCCATGAAAGGCGGTATGATGAACGAATACCAACTGTCTGAAACCGGTTACGGCAACGTAAGGTATACCGAAATCGGGCCGAGCACAGGAGACCCGCTTTTGTTTTCCACGGGTGGGGGCGCCGGGTTCAATTCAGTCTTCGCCTTTCGTTGGCTCGCCAATTCAGGATACCGGGTAATATCCATCAATCGGCCGGGCTACTTCGATCTGCCCGTCAATGCCACGGATACCATAGAAGCGCATGCAGACATCTATCATGAAGTCATCCTTGCCCTGGGCATAACCGGGAAAATCAATGTTTTCGGCATTTCCATGGGCGGTTTGTCTGCTTTGTACTACGCGCAAAAATATCCCACCAAAGCGTTAATCTTATGGAGCGCCGTTACCGGACCCTACGTGGTAAACCAGCAGTCCGCCAATTCTCTCCTGGGTAAACTGGTGCTATCCAGATCGGGAAAGAAGGTCATCTCATGGATGTTGCTGGCTTCAGCCAAATACTTTCCTGAGACCACCATTCAGGCCTTCCTCAAAACGGAGGCCGCGCTCGACAGCCGCCAAAGAAAACAAATCGCCACACAGGTGGTTGCCGATCCAGCCAGTAAAGAGGAATTTATGATCTTTGTGCGATCGATGACACCGATGGATGCCCTGTATCCAGGCATGATGGCCGAAGTGGAGAAGGCTGCCCGTCTAGCCGATGTCGACTGGTCAAACATCCACTCCCCCACCCTGGCCATCCATTCACCCATCGATATTGATGTACCCCTCGACCACGCAAAACGGCTCGAACGAATGATTCCCAACATTCATGTGGAATATATTCATGCCGCGGGCCACTTCGTCTGGTGGGGCAATGAGGGGGAACAGGTGAAGCGCCTAACCTTGCAGTTCCTCAACCGGTTCAACCTTGGAAGCAGTTGAAGGCTGATAATCAGCGCTCGTATCGCTCGGTATTGGCATGCGTCCTCCGGGGCACATCTGGAATCTCCTGCTCGATCTGCTTCGTCCCCGAGACAAAGTCCTTCGTGATGGTCGCTTTGTCGTAGAGCTCCCCCGTCGCGGTATACGCCTCGTAGGTGAGTTGACTCCCATCTACCGAGATCACCTGGAAGAACTGGGTATTTTCCGCCTGCCGGTCATGGCGATATCCATCGCCTTCATAGACCTCAAATTTGTTGCCCAGAATGTCGTACATCTTGGGTCCGCTGACCGAGGTGACATAGAGTGTATTAAAATTTTCACTACGGTCCACGGTAACATGTCCACGGGCGTAGGTGTGGTCATGGCCCTGCAGCACCAGATCTACGCTGTATTTGTCAAAGAGCGGTTTCCAGGCAGCCCGCAGTTCCGCATTATCCCGGTCTCTCCCTGGAGAAAACACCGGGTGGTGAAAGGCAACCACCCGCCAGAGCGGGCCCGCTTCTTTGAGTTTCTTTTCCAGGTAGGGGATTTGTTCCTCCTGCATGCGGTTCGTGTTGAGAATAATGAAGCGCACCCCCTGGTAATCCACGGTGTAGACTGTCTCCTGCAGGAGCTCCGGTAGTGAAGGCACCTCCGGCAGGGTGAATTGAGGTCGCCAATGCATGGCCAGAACCCGGCCCTCCCAGTCCGGGTTCTCAGGATTCATCTGACGGTATTCGTGGTTGCCCGCCGCTACGATCGCGGTCCATTGGCTGTGGAGAAACCCACCCGCCTTGAACCACTCTCCCCATTCGGTATCCCGGTGCCCCTCATTCACGAGGTCTCCCGCATGGAGCGCGATCGGGGCATCCGGGGCGATCTGAGCCGCCATCCGGGCCACGCGGCTCCAATGACTCAGCAGGTCATTCTGCGCATCACCAAAGTAGAGGAATTGGAAAGGCCCGGGTCCCCGCTTAGCCGTGCGAAATTGGATCCATTCCGACCAATAGCCATCCTCGTTCCCCACCCGATAGGCATACAGGGTATCGGGTTGAAGATCGTCGAAAACTACTGAATGAAAATGGACGAGCCCCTGCCTGTTCTCTGGAAAGGCCCCGAGATCCAAGACCTCCGTCTTCGCCTCGAAGCGCCGGGCCTTCCGGTCGAATCGGGGTTCTGCCAATCCGGGCGCGATTTCAGCCAGGCCCGTGGTGACACTCGCATCGGTACGCCACGTGACCGCCCGGCCCGTCGCCGGATCGCCCATAAAGGTCAGCATGATCCGGTCGGGGTCCGCACTGGCGATTTCCCAGTGCCTCAACCCCTGCTGACCCTCATCTCCATGCAGGGCGCCCCCTGTTAATGCCATCAATAATATCCCAGCCCAGATTGATTTCATTCGGCCACTCTGAACCCTTTTCTCTCCAGTTACCACTCCAGAGCGCATTCGTCACCCAATCGTTATTGTCGATCTTCGACAACAAAAAGCTTGCATGTTGTAGACAGTCGACACTAAGGTCCCGGCCCAACATGGAAAAAGTGCGTAAAGAACTGTTGCAAGGCACCCTCGATTTACTGGTTTTAAAGACGCTGGCTACCGGTTCCCTGCACGGCTGGGACATAGCGAAACGCATCGCGGTGGTCTCCAACAATCGACTATCCCTGAAACAGGGCTCCCTCTACCCCGCCCTGCATCGCCTCGAAGGCCGCAATTGGATCGAAGCCGAATGGGGCGTCTCCGACGCTGGCCGCAGTGCCAAATTTTATAAGCTGACGCCCAAAGGGAAAAAGCAGCTCACCGAAGAGAAAGACCACTGGCACTCCTTCGCTGCAGCTATGGCCAGTGTATTGGGAATGGAGGAAAGCTCATGACCATCCGTAAAAAGCTTGGGCGCCTCTTTCGCAGCAGACGGCAAGAGCTGGAGATGGAGACGGAGCTGCAGTTTCATTTGAACCAGTTGGCCGAGGAATTCATGGCTGAAGGCTTGGATCGGGAATCCGCTGAACGGGCCGCCAAAAAGGAATTTGGGCCCATGGCAGTTTACAAAGAACAGATATGGGATAGTTGGCGACCACCGGCTCTCGCCGACATCCATCGCAGTTTCCAACTGGCCTTGCGATCCCTTCGACGCAGCCCGGGGTTTACCGCCATAGCGATTCTCACGCTGGCCTTGGGGATTGGGGCTAATACCGGCATGTTCAGTGTCATGAATTCCATCATGATCCGCCCCCTCCCCTATGGAAATAGCGAGGGCCTGGACCGCATTTACCGCGCGACTCCAGAGAATCCAAAGGGAGCGATTTCCCCCGCCGATCTTCTGGATTTACGGCAGGAAGCCGAAGCCTATGGGGAAATTGCCGTTTATGCTTATGTGGACATGACCATCGTTCAACCCGGAAAACCCGCAGATTTGACCCATGGCATCCGGGTATCCTCCAATTATTTCGACACGCTTCAGGTCACTCCCATCCTGGGCCGCTCTTTTTCCCTTGAAGAGGAAATCTTAGGCAATCATCGCGTGCTCCTCCTCAGTTATGCCACTTGGCAACGGCAGTTTGGCGGGGAGTTCGATGTTATCGGTCGCACCGTGCGCGTAAACGGTGAACCGCACGAAATCATCGGAGTCCTGCCAGAATCCTACAGCGATTGGCGTTATATGGGACATGTCGACATTTTCCGACCACTCGGCCTTACCCCAGAGGAAACTCAGGAGCGAGCGGAAACTACCATGCATCTGATCGGGCGGCCTCACCCTCATTTAGACAGGGAAGAATCTCACACTTTTCTGAGCGCTATCTCCGAAAAGCTCGCCGGGACCCACCCCGAGGTTAACGAAGGCAGTTATTGGTGGGCCCAACCCTTAAACCTGATCGTGGCCGATGCCCCAAGCCGGGGGGTTCTGTCCATGATCGTCGGTCTCTCCGGATTCGTCCTGCTCATTGGCTGTTCCAACTTAGCCAACCTTATGCTGGCTCGCACCATAGCCCGTTCGAGGGAATTTGCTATGCGCTCCGCCTTAGGAGCATCCCGGCTGCAATTGCTCAAACCGCTTGTCCTGGAAGCCCTCATCCTTTCTCTCATGGGAGGAGTGCTTGCGGTCCTCGTAGCCGTATGGGTCACCGACTGGCTAACCCTGGCTTCCACCAATCTGGAGGGGGATGTTGCCGCATTTTATCTCGACTGGCGAGTCCTTGCCTGGGCCTTGGCCGCGTCTGTCGCCACAGCCATAGCCTTCAGTCTGGCCCCCGGATTATTTGCCATGAGGATTGATGTGAATGAGGCCCTCAAAAGTGGAGGCCGCACAGTCAGCCCGGGGCGCGGCCACCAGCGGTTGAGCAAGATCCTGATTATTGGTCAATTTGCCATGGCCATGATATTACTGGCCGGGGCTGCCTTGTATGGAAAAGGTCTCCATGACGCCACCTCTCGCCGATTTGGGTGGGATTCCCAAAACCTGATCACGGGTCAGATCCTTTTGCCGGAAGGCACCTATCCGGACCAGGAATCCATTCGGGTATTCCACCAGGAAACACTCGAAAAACTGGAAGCCCTTCCTGGCGCTGTCTCAGCGAGCATTTCTTACTACAACCCATTCCTGCCATGGCATAATCCGCAGCGCTTCGTGCCCGGTGGCAAGAATCTTCCGGAACCAGGCCGGGAACCACTGGTTGAAGTCAATGCCGTGACTCCCAGGTACTTTGAGACGATGGGCACCCCCGTTCATACCGGTCGCGGCTTCCTGGACAGCGATACCTTGAATAGCCCAAAGGTGTTCATCATCAACCAATACATGGCGGAAGCCTTTTTCCCTGGTGAAAACCCCATTGGGCAACAAGTGGGCGCCGTTGATGAGTCCGGCTACATTTGGGGGGAAGTGGTCGGTGTGGCATCGAACGTCCAATCCGTTTTTCCTGATACCCAACAATGGCGTTATCAACTCTACACGCCCATGGCCCAGGCCCTTGAACATCGCGGAGAAATCGCTGTGAAAACGAATGGTGCAGACCCGGAAATGCTTCTCCCCCTCATCCGTCAAACCATGACCGAAATGGATCCCGATCTCCCCCTGCGGTATTTGCGTACCGCAGATACTGCGGTGGAAGATGATACCTACCAACAACGGGTTCTATATGGAATTCTGAGTGGTTTAGCCTATCTTGGCCTGGGTCTGGCCGCACTCGGTATCTACGGCGTAATTTCGCGGACCATCGTGTTGCGCACGGGTGAATTTGGGATTCGTCTCGCAATCGGGGCCAGGGTCCATCACATCATGCGAATGGTTCTAATCTCTGGACTCAAGCTCTCGTTGGCGGGTGCAGGAATAGGAATCGCGGGCGCCTATGGATTTGCCCATCTCATCGTCATGGCCTTCCCCGGTCTGAACCTGGACATTGTTCCGGTCATCTTCGGGACGGCCTTGGTCTTGATTTTCGTTTCCCTGGCAGCCAGTTTTCTTCCCTCCCGGCGTGCATCCCGAATCAGCCCGACCGAGGCCTTGCGCGCCGAATGAATGCATAGCATTGCTCCACTCGCATGTGTCTGACATGCTCAACTGCTATGAGGCTCATTATTCTACTGGCTTTATTGTTGGGACCCCCACTGTTTTCGAGGGAACCCACATTCCACTTACAGGATGCCAGCGCCCTGATCACAAAAGTATATATGCAGGGTCAGCTCACCCTTCATGGTTACAAAAAAGACCTCATGGTGGAGGTTATCCTTAGAGATCAGTTGATCGAGCATCCACCCCCCCTCGACGAGCCTTACCTTCAACTGGGCCCGTCGATAGGATTCGTTCCCCATCCCGGTCCCTATCGCTATCGCGGACCTTTTAACTGTACCCCCTATTGGTTATATCTCGCGAGCCAGGATCCCGTTTGGATCCCTGCCATTCTGGAACCATCCGAAGATTACATTTCCCATGCCGCACGATCGCCTGAAGGAGGGATCCTTCATCCGCGAAGTAAACGCCGAGGCGGTGGCCACGCCCTCCTCATAGATTCACTCATGGATGTTGCGTTTCGCCTCGCCCTGCTCGGTAAGTTCTCCCATGACGAGCGTTACTTTGAGGAGGCCGTCCGGCAATTCGAAATCCATCGCAATATTTTGCGGGACCCAGAAACCGGGCTCTGGAGTCAAGGGCGGGGTTGGATCAACCAGAACCCTGCCGCCCGCTCCCCGGGAACCTGGTCACGAGGGCATGGTTGGTTGATCAAGGGCATGGTCGATACCTTGGCGATACTCCCCGAAAACAGTCCCGGATTCTCGACCCTCCAAGCGATGCTGGAGGACCTCGCCTACGCCCTCCTCGAGGTACAATTAGAGCAAGGGTTGTGGCCTTGCCTGCTCCATCTGCCCGCAGACCGCTCTCCCCCTGAGACGAGCGGGTCCGCCCTCATCGCTGGTTCGATCGCCATAGCCATCCACCAGGGATGGCTCCCGGAAACGCCCTTCCTCCCCCACATTCACAAGACATTTGAAGCCCTGCCGCACTATGTAAACCCCAACGGTACGGTTGAATCCGTCAGCCCCGGGCCGGGCCCTCTCAGCGAATGGGAACCGTGGGCGGTCACATCTTTCCCCCCGGGAGATGAACATGGTCCCTTCGCGATCGTCTATGCGGCCATGGGGCAGAAACTGCTGGATTAATCAACGGCTAGTGAAAAGGGACCTGAACCAATCCCCGATTCGCTGAATTATACCGGGTATGATTCGTGGAATTTCAGGATTCGGTTTTTCCCTGCTCGCGCTCTCCCTCATTTCTCCCCTCGTGTCCAAACCTGTGGAAGACTTCGGGGCCATCGCCGATGGTAAAACCGATAATCGTAAGGTCTTGCAGGCAGCCATCGACCATCTCGCCGAGCAGGGAGGCGGCCTCCTGGTTTTCACCAACGGGACCTACCTCACCGGCTCGCTCGAATTGAAGTCTGGCCTCCACCTCCGCATCCTGCCCGGAACCATCTTGAAGGCTGCAGAAGATCCGGAATCTATCCGCTACTTTCAATCCTCGGTCATCAGTCGCCTGGATGTGGTCCCATGGAAAGCCTGGTTGTTTGCCGACTCCCAGGCCAATATCCGAATTGATGGTGGCGGCCTCCTCGATGCCTCAGGGGACGCAGCAGTATTTCGGGATGGAGTCGAAAACAGCCCCTTTCGGCATTACGGGCTCTTCATGGTAAACTGCGAAAATACCACGGTGGAAGACCTGTCCATGCGCTCCTCAGCTTTCTGGATGCAGCGCTTCCTCCAGTGCAAAGGCATTCAGCTGTCCGGGTTGTCAATCTACAATCATGCCAACAAAAACAATGATGGCATCGATATTGATTCCTCCCAAGACGTCATCATCAGCAACTGTCTGGTTGACTCCAGCGATGATGCGATCGTCATCAAATCGAATGGTGAACAACCCAGCCGAAATATCGTGATCACGAACTGCATTCTGGCCACTCACGCTTCCGCCCTGAAAACGGGAACCGGGTCGGTCGGCGGGTTTGAAAACATTACCGTGAGCAACATTGTTATTCGGCGTTCCTCCTCCCCGGAGATGCTCCATCCCTTAAAGGTGTGGCAGGGGTTAACCGGTATTGATCTGATCACAACGGATGGTGGCCCGATGCGTAATATTACCATTAGCAACGTCATCATGGAGGGGGTCCAGAACCCGATCCATGTCCGCCTCGGCAATCGGCTCTCCGGTAACGTGGCCCGCCAGGGCTATGGTGGAGATGGAGACAGCCTGCAAGGCGTCCAGGCCAGCGACAAAGCCACCGAACTCCGCAAAGAAATCGTCATGGAAGGCATCACCTTGTCCCAAATCACCGCTCGCAATACCGGCCCCTGGCCCATCGTCATTGCGGGCCATGAGGGGCATCCGGTTAAAGACATCACCCTGCGGGATATCCTCCTTTACCAGGCCGTGCCAGGAACCCGGAAGGATTTAGACCAGGACCCCAATTGGCAGGCCAGCGGCTACCCGGGCCGTGGCATGTATGGAACCGCCCTCCCCGCCTACGGCTTGGTGACCAATTACACTGAAGGCTTAGTGGTGGAGAACGTTCGAGCCACGCCGGCACCGGGCGATCCCCGCCCCGCCGAGCTGCACCTCCACCGGCACGAGTAGAAAGAGGACCCGTAACTTGGAATTATCTTCTCTGTGGGAGCGGCCTAAGGACGACCGACGCCCTAAAAACAACACCGCTTGAACGCCTCAATCGCTTCGTACTCTGCGAGCCCCAATTGGTCATAGATTTCGGCCGTCCGTGCATTCCGTTGCTCGGCTTGCCGCCAGGGTTCACTACCCGACAGATCGGGAATCAGCGCGGTGTCCTTTTGCGACTGGTGACGGAAAATGGCATTCCGTTTCCGGATCACTTCTTCCGGGCTGAGTGGAACGGCCATTTCAATATCATCCACACTCCACTCCTGCCAGGCGCCACGATAGAGCCAGATCCAGCAATCGTCTAACCAGTCATCCCCTGATCGGCGGATCGCACTCAAAGCTTGAATCAGGGCATCCAGACAGACCCGGTGCACCCCGAGCGGATCCGACAGATCCCCCGCAGCGTAAATTTGTTGGGGTTTAATGGCCGTCAGAATCTTCACCATCTGGTTGATATCTGCTTCCCCCAGCGAGTTCAGGCTCACGCCTCCCGTTTCATAAAAGGGCATATCGAGGAAAAACTCGTGAGCCGAAGGAATACCGACAAAGCGACAAGCCGCTTTCGCTTCACTGCGACGAATCAGGCGCTTCACCATGCGCACAACGAGCGGCTCCGGATCGCCGGGAGTCAAGGAATTCAAAGATTTGAACACCTCATCATACACCGACGCCTCCTGGGTCAGTTTATCGGCCAGCGCATCATCCAGGTCTTGGACAAATTCTGCGTATCGCAAGGCCTCCTCATCCGATACGCCCATCGCCCCTGAGGTCTGGAAGGCGACATACACATCATGCCCCTGATCCACTAATCGGTGCAGGGTTCCCCCCATCGAAACCACGGCATCATCCGGCAGCGGACTGAAAACCAGGGCCTTTTTCGAAGCAGGTGCGGCTCGTTCGGGACGGTAGGTATCATCCGCATTTGGCTTCCCGCCCGGCCATCCCGTGATGGTGTGCTGTACCTCGTTGAAAACCCGGATATTGATGTCGTAGGCCGATCCACGGTCTACCACCAGGTCACTCATGCCGTTGTCGTTATAATCACGGTCCGTCAACTTCAGAATAGGCTTTTGCAAATGCTGGGATAACCAGATCACTGCGCTCTTGGTCAACTGATCCACGGTTTCAAAATAAATCGGGTCACCCCCCGTTCCGGAAAATACCACCGACTTCGTCGTCGTTTCGCGCCAGTCCACCGACCCGACAGCCCAGGGCGTTTTGATCCGGGTCAGTTCCGCGGCCGCCGCCCGATCCAGGACAAAGGAGACATTCGTATGATCTTGCAGAAAAGTGGCCGGAATCTGTTCGCTGATTTCCCCTTCTACCGATCTCTTAATGATCGGGGCCTTCCCCTCACCCCACGCCATCAAAACAACCCGGCGGGCATTCATGATCGTTTCCACCCCCATCGTTACCGCCTTAGTGGGTACATTGCTCCGCCCCATGAAATCTTTGGCCGCGTCGAGCCGCGTGATTTCATCCAGGGTAATCATCCGGGTTCTGGAAAACCGGTGGGAGCCCGGTTCATTGAAACCGATGTGGCCGGTTCGTCCAATCCCCAGGATCTGCAGATCCAAGCCACCCAGCTCCAGGATCATTTGCTCATATTTCTGGCAGAACCCTTCCACCTCACCTCGGGGTAAAGTGCCATCCGGGATGTGTACCCGCTCCATGTCGATATCCACATGATCAAACAACAACTCTCGCATGAAACGGACATAGCTCTGGAACGCGATCGGCTCCATGGGATAGTATTCGTCAAGATTGAAGGTGTGGACATTGGCAAAACTCAAACCTTCCTCACGGTGCAATCGCACCAATTCCGCGTAGACTTTTTTCGGGGTCGAGCCTGTTGCCAAGCCAAGAACACACGGTTCACCTGCTTGCGCCTTCTGTTTGATCAGGTCGGCAATTTCTTGCGCCACTACCTGAGATGCTAAGATGGAGTCCTCAAAAATGACCGTATGGGCTTTTTCAAACTTGGTCCGATCATCAATCTCCCAGGCCTGGCGGCCGAGGTGTTCAGGTTGGGCTTCTTTCAACATGGGGTTTGGATTGCTTGGAAAAAAAAGGATGGAACCTCCTTCATAAGGCTCCATCCCTGAAGAGAAAAGTTCAATTCACTTAATCTTCGCCCTGGGCCAGGGTAAAAGCATCCTCTCCGTCGAACCGATTCAACTTCTCCAGTTGCATCCAGCGAAGTCCATTCTGCTCCAAACGCCCCAGCAACCCCTGAAGAGCCTGGGTTGAAAAGTCAGCTTCCGGGCCGTCCCTCAGCATGAAACGGCAACGCCAGTGGTCCACGCAATCAGTGACGGCTCCCCGATCTGGATATACGACGGTACCACGATTCGATATCATTTTGAGCTGAAACGGAGTGCCGATCGCAGCTTCCTCCAACAGTGACCCGATGACCCGGGGATATCCGTCAAATTGCACAAATACGTCAAGCCCCACCACCGTCTGGGACAGCGGTCGATCCCGCACCACCTCCTTTGGCCGGTCGGGAATACGGATGGGTTTATACTCCCGCAGCATATCCCCCTCAGGGTGTTCTCCCAGGTTGGCAATGATCCGATCCGCAAAGGCAGTAGTACCCGCCGTGCGACCGCCCCTGGAGATATCGGCGGGCAGTGGTCCACCCAAATCGAGCGTCACGAGCAAGGCCCCTTCCACTTTATCCGCCACCTCGAATTGCCCCAGGTAACGCAGCATCATCACCGACGAGAGCAGGAGGGCAGTCGGGTTGGCCATGTCCTTCCCAGCCAGGTCGGGGGCCGAGCCATGAACCGCTTCAAAAATCCCGCATTCATGCCCGATGTTCGCCGACGGGGCGAGCCCCAGGCCCCCTACCAAGCCACTCGTGAGATCGCTTATAATATCCCCATTCATGTTGGTTGTCAGGATTACTTCGAACTGCTCTGGCCGAATGACGAGCTGGTGCGCACAGTTGTCGATCAGCTGGTGGTGAGCTTCAATTTCAGGGTATTCCTTGGCAACTTGTTCAAACTCACGCTTCATCATGCCCTCCGTCTTTTTCATGATGTTCGCTTTCGTGGCAACATGAACCGATCCCCGTCCCTCTGCCCGGGCCAGTTCAAAAGCCAAACGGGAAGCTTTTTCGCAGCCCTTCGAAGAAATGAGCTTTAAGCACTGGGCAACATCGGGAGTCTGCCCATGCTCAATCCCGGCGTAGAGGTCTTCTACATTCTCTCGGACAACCACCAGATCGATCCCCCTGCCACTGAAGGGGGTCACCACTCCCGGGAGCTCGCGCACCGGACGGATGTTTCCGAACGTTTCAAAGAGTTTACGTAGCGTTACGTTCGCGCTCTTGCCTCCATATCCCACTGGCGTAGCCAAAGGTCCTTTCAGGGCCACCTTGTTGCGGGAGAGGGAATCTATCGTGTCTTGCGGCACTCCCGAAGCGATTCCTGCCTCGAAGGCCTGGGAACCCGCCCTGGCATCTTCCCACTCCAGACTCGCTCCCGCTGCATGCAGAATCGCCTTTACCGATTCCATGATCTCAGGACCCACCCCGTCTCCGGGTATACAGGTCACGGTCTGTTGGGTGATTGCCGGTTTCCCGTTTTCAAATTTTAGCATAGCTCTAATGTTCGATTTAAGTTCTGGTTCGAGTTTCAGCTTGAGTTTAAGGGCAAAATCCAAATCGTTCCAATAGATAGTTTTAATATTTTTATTCGTTTTTATCTATACTCATCATGGAAAACCTCCCCTGGCTGAATTACCACCATCTCCTCTACTTTCGAACCATCGTCCGCGAAGGCGGGGTGACCAAAGCAGCGGAAAAACTGCGCCTGGCCCAATCCACCTTGAGTGCTCAGTTAAAGAAGCTGGAAGAGAGCCTGGGTGCCCCCCTGTTTGACCGGGAAGGGCGCAAACTCGAACTGACCCCAGCCGGTCAGGTCGCCCTCGACTACGCCGAAGACATTTTTGAGGCCGGCGATGAGCTGCGGGCCTGGTTTGCCCACGAACAGGGCTTGGGGCGGCGCGTACTTCGGATTGGCGCCCTCAGCCCGCTTTCCAAAAATCTGCAATTCGAAGTGATTCGCCCGGCTGTGATGGCGGGAGACCGGGCCATCCGCGTGGTGGATGGAGAATTCACCGACCTGCTGCATCAACTGAAATCCCATCAGATTGATATTTTGCTAACGAATTTGCCCGCTACGGGCTCCGAAGCCGTGGGAGTGCAAGTCCACCTCCTTGGCGAGATGCCGATGTATCTTGTGGGAAGTGCACCTTACAAATTAGCCAAGAAGCCTTTTCCCCTCTGGCTCGAAGATGTTCCCCTATTCCTGCCGTCTACGCGTTCTCCCGCCCGTATGGCCTTCGATGCCCTGTTGGCCCGCTCTTCCATCCAGCCCAAAATCATGGCCGAAGTCGATGACATGGCGCTCCTGCGGTTGTTTGCCCTCTCTGGAGCGGGATTAGCCCTCGTCCCGGAAATCGGTGTAAAGTTTGACCTGGAGGAACAGAAGCTCCTCCGCATCGAAAAGATCAAGGATCTCAAAGAGCGCTTCTACGCCATGACTGCCCGCGAAAAAAACCTGCCCTCCAGCTTCCACGAAATCATTGAGGCTGGGCGCAAGGCCCTCGCTCCTCTGGCGAGGTGAACCGGTTTCGGATAAGCTGAAGCAGGCGCGGAACCTGAGCATCCTCTCTTTTGGCAGAGGACGCGCTTCCTCCGTCTCCAAGGCTATGGAGGACGCGCCACGCGAGCCCTGATACCCTACCCCTTATAGTGCTCATTCATACCACGGGAGGCAATTTCAGCCACCTTGGTGATCAGTCGTTCCCGATCTGCCTCCGACATCAGGGGCGCCGTCCGCGCCAGCTCAATATTCTGCTCGAGCTGCTCAACGGTGTCATGCCCCGCCACCAGCGAAGCCACTGGCTGGCTCAAAGCAAACTGGTGGGCTTCATCCACACTTACCAGGTTGGGGACCAACTTCGGACGTTCCTGACCCCGTAGACGACCCCAGACGGATTTCCCGCCAAGGAGACCCCCACCGGCCAGGGACTTCATGGCCAACACGCCCAGACCATGCTTCCGGGCCACGGGCAAACTATCGAGGATAAAACTCTTGTAAGAGGGGTCGGCCACATTCACCGGGCAGAGCATAAACTCCAGGTCGGGCAGCTGTTTCTCAATCAGATAATTATTGGCCTCCGGCGTCACATGGCCGCTGAACCCGATATGTTGAATCAGGCCCTTCTTCTTGGCCTCCAGGATCGCGTCATAGACTCCACCATCCAGCCGCCGGTCCACATCCTCGATCGTGTTGATCGAATGCATCAGGTAGAGCTCGATCCGGTCGGTCCGTAAGCGCTCCAGGGATTCGCGAATGTGGCGGGTCGCGGTCTCACCATCCCGGGCTTGGGTCTTGGTCAACAACACAGAGTGCTCCCGATGCTTGGGTTTCAGATAGCGCCCGATCTGCGTTTCACTCTTTCCGCGCTGGTAACTCTCCGCCGTGTCGATAAACCGCACCCCCAGCTCTATCGAGCGTTCTAAACTGGCTTGGGCCACCGCGTCCGACTTATCCCCTATGTGGTGTCCACCCACACAGTAAATCGTCACATTGAGCCCAGTATTTCCCAGAGGACGGGTCGGCAGAACGGGTCCCAGGGCATCCGTTTCCCCCGCAAAAGTAGGAATCCGCGGAAGCATCAACGCCGCCGTTAGCGCAGAAGCCCGTTTTACAAAGTCACGTCGATTGAGAGCAGAGGGTGTTTCCATCATGAATTCGTTGAAAAGTTAGAGAAGCGTCGGAAAGGTCTAAGAGAAATCGATTTCCGAAAGATGTTCCAACTTACGACAAGATGGTTATTTTTCCATATCCAGACTCATTTTTTTAGAACAACACCCAGCGCCGTGTCCTCCGTAGCCCTGAGCTTGTTAAAGGGGCGAAGGGGGATTCAGGATTCAGATACTCCCCCCAGTTTTCCGTAAACTCCCCATTTCATGCTCAATCCGGAACTTTTATATTTTCAAAGCCATCATCCACCATCAACCTCTCCACCCACTTTCTAACCTCTATACTCCAATGAATCCCCAAACCATCAACCGCCGCCAATTCCTGGGTTCTGCCGCCGTTAGCAGCCTTGCCTTCCCTCACATCGTTAAGGGGGCTGTCGACTCTACCCCGCTTCGCACCGCCGTCATCGGATGTGGCTGGTTCGGAGGAGTCGTCCTCAACAACGCATGGAAGGCCGGACCGGTCACCTGTGTGGCCATCTGCGATGCAGATCAGGCCCACCTCGACAAGTTTGCCCAAAAGGTGAAGGAGCAGGAGGGAAAGACTCCCACTTCATATACAGACTACCAGAAGCTCCTGGACCAGGAGGAACTGGATTTCATCATCATCGCCACGCCGCCTCAATGGCATGCCCTTCCCTTCATCGCCGCCTGCAAAAAGGGAGTCGATGTCTACATCGAGAAACCGCTCGCCTACGATATCCGGGAAAGTCAGGCTATGGTCGAGCACGCCAGAAAGAGCGGCATCACCGTCCAGGTCGGGTTCCAACGTCGCAACGTGCCCTCCGTCCTTGAGGCCAGGCAATACATTGCCGATGGCATGGCGGGGGATATCCGCCAGGTTGACACGCAGATCCACTACGATGCCAAGGCCGAAACTCCCGAAATTCAGGCCCCTCCTTCCACTCTGGATTGGGACCTCTGGTGTGGCCCCGCCCCCAAGCTTCCCTTTTCCCCTCAAATCGCCCATATCAAATGGCGCCTTGAACAAGCTTACGGAAATGGGCACCTCGTCGATTGGGGAATACACTGGATCGATAGCGTCCGCATGACCCTGGGGAAAAGCATTCCGCTCTCCACCCAAGCTTCCGGAGACTTCGTTTACTTCGAGGACAAGATAACAACCCCGGATACCATGGCCGCCACTTTCAATTTCGACTCCTGCCGGGTCAACTGGAACCACCGCCTCTGGGGCGCCGCCGAAGTCGAGGACGGCCTGAGCAATGCAGCCATTTATTATGGCGATAAGGAAACCGTGATTGTGACCAACCGGAACTGGATCACTAAGCCGAGAGGCAGAAATCAGGAGAAAACCGTCCACGAACCCAAGGCCTCCACAAGTTCAGGGGTCCTCCATATGCAGAACTTTTTCCAAGCTCGGAAGGGGTTGGCCGACCCCATCTGCTCGATTGAAGACGGCTACCAGTCTACCGCCGCGGTTCAACTGGCTATGATCGCCTACGAGACCAACGCTCCCGTAAGATGGAACGCTCCAAAGGCCACCATTTCCGAAAACCCCCAAGCCGCCGCTCTCCTCAAACGCGACTACCGTGGCCCGTGGGTACATCCCTTTGGGTGAGAGGGAAGCAGTTTTCAGTGTTCAGACTGCAGTTTTCGGACAGAGACCCAATCCTGACGCTGGACCGTCATGCGCCTAAGGTAAGTCCGGCGAGTATCCGGATCTCTGAAAACTGAAAACTAAAAAATCCTCACCGCTGCGGCGGTCCATCCGGGGGCGGCCACTGAAACCCGGGATCCCACCAGGGAACCTTGTCGGTCCCTACGGCTTCGCGTACTGCTGCCGCCTGACGAAACGTCTCGGAATAATAAAAATCCTCGTTAGAGAAATCATACGGGTGGGCAAAAGTAGACAGCACGTCACTCAGCAGGGCGCGCAGTTTGATCCGGGTCTCCTGCATCGCCGGGTCGTCCGCGACATTGTTTTGTTCATAAGGGTCGGCCGCCAGATCATAGAGCTGCTCTGGATCCCAATAGCCCTCGTGCCATTCCATGGCGATGGAAGCGTGAGGGAACCAGGTCCCGCCCAGATGATCGGGAGCCATTTCCAACTCGCCGGATTTAATCTGTTCCACGATCCGTTCCGGGTAGCGCATCACGATATACTTCATCGATCCAATCTGGACCGCCCGTGTGTATCCATTTTCAAAGTACAAAAACTCCCGCCCGTCAAAGGGATCTCCCAGCACAGCATCGAGAAAACTGGAACTGTCAATCTGCAGCGGCAGGGGTTGTCCGTCCGTTGCCGCATCCCAGCAAGTTGCCAGGATATCCACGATTTGGACATTTTTGTCGCAGACGGCTCCCTTTAGCCCCTGAGCCGGCCAGGACACGATCATGGGAACATGATTGCCCTTGCGGTAGGAAGTCGTCTTACCGGGCTCCCGCCCATGGTCGCCCACAAATACGATCAGGGTGTTCTCATAGACACCCATCTCTTTCAACTTCTTCACCACACCACCGACCACATAATCCATCGTCGTGATACCGGCCTGCCAGAAATTAACCTCTCCATGGTAATCTTGTATGACCTGCTTCACCTCTGCCCGAGGGGGAAAGTAGTCATAATTGGGTTCGAACAAACCGCCCGGCGTCATTCGGATATCCGCATCCAGATCCTCATGGTGGGAGGGTCCGTGGGTCCCAGTGGGGGTAAGCTGAAGATAAAATGGTTCCCCTGCATTCAGGGAGTCCAGGAAGTCCAGCCCCCCTTGGAGGATCCATTCCATATGGTGATGATGCAGCCCCGGGTGTGGTTCTTCATCAAAATTCATCCAGACAACGCTGGATACATGATCAAAACCGCTGTCAGCTTTAACATGCTTCACGATCCGCCGCTGGCGCTCTTCCAGGATCTTCAGGGTTTCAGGAGCATACAGATCCGCCTCGGGATCCAGCTCCGGCAGCTCAATCCGTGGCCAGTTCCCGCCCAAATGCCATTTGCCCGAGTGCCCGGTCCGATACCCCAGCGCATTGAATGCCGTCGCCACGTTAAAGTCCCCTGCCTCCAGGTGGGTATTCCAGGCAATCGTGTAAGGCTCGTCAAAAGGACTCTCCGTAAGAAACTCCTCGCCTCGGCAACGCCCGGGAAATTTCCCGGTTACCAGGCTATACCGGCTGGGGGTGCAGGCCGCCGATACGCTGTAGGCCTCGGTAAACCGCACTCCATTTTCCGCCAGCTTGTCAATATTCGGAGTCAGGCCGTATCCATCGAAGGCACCAATATACCGGTGATCCAACTCATCCGTAAAGACGACCACAATGTTGGGTCGGTCCTCCGCCAGAACAAGCGATACCGCCGAAAGCCATACAACAGGGAGAATAAATAAAAGTTTCATGGGGTAAGCAGCAGCATGGAGTCCCCCGTCCCTCACGTAAAACCGTTTCCCCCCTTACCGTTGAGCGCCCTGTTATCCGCTTACTCATACGCTTCCTCTTCGTCCTCATCTTTATCTTTATCTTCATCTCCCATTACCCAACATCCACCACTCCATCCTCAAACTTGCCACTGCCAAAGGATATTCTATACTTACTTCCCAAATTCCAACACCCCACCACTCATGAAAACCCACCTTCACCTCTATCTCCTGACCACCCTCTTCCTCTCCCCAGGGTTCCTGCAGGCAAACGAAGAGAACCACCCCGTCATGACCGACCCTGAGGCCCTGCTTCAGATCATCATCTATGATAATATCATGCCGAAAAGGAATGACTACTGGACTACGCCTCGCATGGAGTCCGACCGCTTCCGAGCCATGAAGCGCGTGCTCGAGCGTCTTGCCAAAGACCGTAAAGGTGACGTGAAAATTTACCAGTTCGCTGCCGGCATTCCCGAAGCGGACCAGGTCCTGGAATTGTATGTCTATCGCTGGGAAGAGGGCCTCGAATCCTTTGGACGTTCCATCACTGTCGAGTTCGCCATGGACGCCAAACTGACCGTCCGTGGGACAGAGTTCGATATGGGGTCCTTCACCGCCCGTTCCTCCCACTACGCCAGCGGCGGAGTGGATCCCGATGACTACGGCCCCGCCGCCGAGCGGGCCATTGAACAGATGATCGAGTTTTACCGAAGCGCCATCGGAGAATAAACCCCAGAGGACCCAAGTCCTGGGCAGTGCCTAAACGATAACATCTAAATCCGGATTAATTCATTTTCCGGAATTTGAGATTCGCTTAATTCTGAATTCCGGATCCGGGATTTAGCATTTTACTTTGCGCCCTCCGCGCCTTTGCGTGAGATAGCCCCATGCAAACGTTGTCCCCCGAAGAGATCCGCGTGCTCGGCTGCCTCATGGAAAAGGAGCGCACCACTCCCGAGTATTACCCCATGACCCTGAACAGCCTGGTCACCGCTTGTAACCAGAAAACATCGAGGGATCCGGTCGTCGATTATGATGACGAAATCGTAGAACACGCCCTCGAATCGCTCAACGCCCGCGGACTCGCCAACTGGGTCCACCAGGCCGGGGCCCGGGTGAAGAAATTTCGCCACAGTGCCGAACGTGAATTCGAACTCTACGAGCCGGGAGAAATGGCCGTCTTTACCGTGCTCCTCCTTCGCGGGGCCCAAACCTTGGGCGAGCTGCGCCAACGGACCGAACGCATCTACGCCTTCCCCACCCTCGACCATGTTGAGGAAGTGATCCGGGAATTCATGAACCGGGATGAGCCCCTCGTCACCGAAGGCCCCCGTGTGCCCGGGAAAAAGGAAATCCGCTACCTCCATTTACTCGGTGATATTCCGACTCCGGCCACTCCACAAGAGACTCTGGATGGAGAAGCTCCGCCCGCTGCACCCCCGTCCCTCACGGCTGCCTGGGACCAGGCCCTGAAAGAAGCAATAGCGCCCCTGAAACAGGAAATTGGCGAGCTGAAGGTCGAGCTCGACCAGCTCAAAATCGAGTTCGAAGCCTTCAAAACCCAATTTGATTGAGCCATCCTTCTCTCCTGTAATCCAAACGGGAGGGTCGGATGCCATCCGGCCGAAAAACCGCACAGCGAAGCCCCCCTTCCCCTTGCTGAAATGAACCTTAAATCGCTCTTCCTTCAGGGTATTGCCGTTGGTCTCCTGGTCCAGGCCCCACTCCTTCCAGGATCAATGGAGGCCTCAGGCACCCAACGCGACATGCAAAAGGAATTCCTGGACGTGGTGGAGCTGGCACCCTTTGAGATCGTGGACGACCAGCTGGCCGTCTCGGTCTTTGCCCGCACGCGCGGCGACCGCAATTATGCGGTGCGCTTTGCCGAGGAAGTCCTGGATTACACCTACCAGAGCATCAATGGATCACCCGGATTAGGGCTGGTCATTGTAGGGGAAAAGGGAGAGCCCCACCCGATTTTTGTCTACTATCAATTCATGGACCTGGCTGAGCAGGGTCGGCTCGACCCCCGGCTCCAATCGGCAATAGAGGAACTGGATGCGATGATCCAGGAGTGGCAGGACAAGGTAAAGGTTGGCGGGATGGACAGGGAAAGTGGTGAAATGAGAATGGACTTCGAAACCGTGATTCCGGCCATTCCCCTGCCACTGGAGGGAGTCGGATCCAAGTTATACCAAATTGCATGGGTGGAGAAGTTTGACCAGCAGCGGCTGGCCCGACGGTTCGAAGCCCTGACTCCGGAGGAGCTGGCAAGCGACGACCTGTCCGCCTTCGACTGGGTCTTTTTCCTGCCTCACAAAAGCGAATTCGGCAAAGTCCTCGATAAGACCATTGATGCCTTCATGGACCACAAAAAACCCAATTTCTTTACGGCCGCCGCCATCCGAACCGCCGTTTTCTCCTTTAAACCCTGGATCAAGAGCGCGTTTGAACGCCTTCGCAAAGGCATGCTCTACCTCACCCTGCTGCGAGCCCGCACCGATTATTCAGATAGTGAAAAACGCGCCCTAACCCAACGCTTTACCGAAGCCCTCGAATTCGACGGGCGAAAGAGTGGACAGAGCAAACGGGATTTCGTCATCCAGGAGCTCGAGGATCAAATAGAGGAAAACCTGTGGTTTCATGAAAATCCCTTTAAAGCCCCGGAACCGTTGGCGGCCTACGATCCCGATGCCTACCGGGTATTTGAAGGTAAATATTCCAAAACCAGGAAACCCACCCATGAATTCTTAATCCGCAAAGACAAGACCTACTGGAAATACCGCGACCGGGAACCCCAGCTCTTTTTTCCCGCAAGTGAAACCCTCCTCATCCATGAAAAGGGCCAAAAGACCCTCGAATTCTTCCTCGACGATAAAGGGGAAGTGACCGCCGCAATGGTGCGGTGGAAGGACGGAAGGAACATATTTAAAAAGAGACGATAGCCTTGGGACCCGAATCCGTTATCCTCATTGCGATCCCGCATAAGCGGGAGAAGCAGCCTTCCCTACACACCGGGCAGCTGACACTTTCCCCTCCCTCTCAACTCCACGTCCAAGTAGGCAACGATGTTCACCTCAAATCATCCTGATTAACTCAAGGAATGAAATCGTGGATCTCCCTATCCATTTTATCCCTCCTTAGCATTTCAAATCTGTCCGGCGAGCGTCTCCTTCAAAATCTGTCGGGCAACTGGGAAATCACTCAATCGCAGGAAGACTCACGACCGGCGGATTATCATAGCCATGTGCCGGTCCCCGGTCTCGTAGACTTGGCCGACCCAGAATTCCAAGAGATCGGCGTAGAATCAGACCTCAGGCAATATTTTTACTATCGTACGCGGTTTCGGACGCTGGACGACAAAGCGAATCAGGTCGAGCTCAGCATCTTAAAAGCAAAATATGGAATCCGTGTCTGGCTAAATGGGAAATCCATTGGGGAGCACCTATATAATTTTACTGCTGCCCGATTTGAAGTGTCCCGTGCGCTGAATCCAATCGGGGAAACCAATGAGCTCGTCATTCGGGTTGGAGCCCATCCAAGTCAGCTCCCCAAACATGTTGTTTGGGGTCATGACTTTGAGAAGGCGAAGTACATTCCAGGCATCTACGATGAGGTCATCCTCACCTACTCCGGTGCCCCTTTTATCGATAACGTTCAAGTTGCGCCCGACCTCGAACAACAGGCCATACAAGTGGAAGTCCAGCTGTCTGAGAAGGGCCTATCCACGGGCTTGCTCGAGGGTCATTATCGAATCCTCGAAGATCGTTCCAACAAACTCATCCAATCCGGAAAGTGGAAATCCACAGAACCAAAGTTCCAATTCACCGCCAAGATACCCAACCCAACCCTCTGGTCTCCTGACCACCCGTTTCTTTACCGGCTCGAGGTGAACACCGAGGGAGATCACACCTCCACCCGATTCGGCATGCGGTCGTTCCACTTTGATCCCGAATCCGGCTTTGCCGTCCTCAACGGAAAGCGCATTTTTCTCCGGGGAACCAATATTTGCTTTCATCGTTTTCTTGAAGATGAGCAACGGGGCGTCCTTCCCTGGGATGAGGATTGGACCCGTTCTTTGTTTGAACGCATGAAAGCTATGGAGTGGAATTCCTTTCGTAACTGCCTGGGATTTCCCCCCGAATTCTGGTACGATCTCATGGATGAAATGGGGTTCCTCGTTCAAGATGAATACCCGATTTGGTATGGCGGAAAAGCGGAGACCTTTCCCGAAACCTTTAAAGCAGAATCTCTCGCCGCCGAGTATGAGGCCTGGATGCGAGAACGCTGGAACCGGCCCTCCATCGTGATCTGGGATGCCCAGAATGAAAGCGTGACCCCGGAGACCGGAAAAGCCATTCGCATGGTCCGTTCCCTCGACCTTTCCAACCGCCCGTGGGACAATGGGTATTCCGCCCCCGACCGTCCCTCGGACCCAGTCGAATCCCACCCCTATGTCCTGCAAAATTATTTGGGGAAATCACCCCCCAGCCAGGGACCGCTCTTCCCCTACCTTAGCCTTCCCCGATATCCCGATAACGGGCCAAGCGAGCTGGATCCCAGAGAAGATGGACTCCTCTATCCCAATCCGATCCAGAATAATGAAAATGTCTTCCTGTGGATAACCCGGGAAGGGGAACCCACCTATCTGACCCAATACATATTCGAAAACATCCTTCCCGGTGATCACTCGCCCGACACCATCTATCGTTTTTACGCCTATTATTTTAATCGGCTGATCACTTATTGGCGGGCAAAACGGCAGTGTGCCACCGTCCAGGAATTCTGCACCCTGGGATACTCCCGGCCTAAGACAGACAAAACCAGCTTCACCTCGGACCACTGGCAGGATGTGGCATCACTCACCTATAAACCCTATTTCCAGGACTATGCCTATGCGGCCTTTTGCCCGGTAGGCCTGCTCTTGGACCGCTGGGAAACCTGGCATGCTCCAAGCACTCGGATCACCGTTCCTATCCTTATGATCAACGATCTGGAAATGGCATGGGCCGACTCGGTCAAGCTATCGGTCCGGTCGATCGACACAGGACAAGTCCATCGAGAGCAGACGTGGAAGCTTTCCATCGATTCATGGGGAGAAACCCGCAAGGACTGGACCTTTCTCGCTCCAACCGAAACTGGATCCTATATCCTCGAAGCCACCTACCCTTATCGCCAACAGCAAATCACTCAGACCTACGAGTTTGAAGTGCGAGAGGATTCGGCAGACACCCCAGACGCAGAAACTTCATTCCAGGACAACGACCAATTCCTCCATGAGGAGGATTCAGACGAACTTGCTCCAGATAAGTAAGAGGCAATCCATCGCTTGCAAGCGCATGCGAAGCCTTCGGTGTGTCAAAAGGCATGCCGACCAGATCAGACCCCCTAGGGTCTCCTGCTTGCAGGATGGCTGGATGGCTGGATGGCTCCAGTACTATCATATTACATGTCTCACATCGACCACCTATGATCCCGCATCACGAATCCCCTGACACGAATCCCAATTCCTCCATAATCCCTATCGCAAGAACCTGACGCATTTTCTCATTGTGGAATTAGACTTCTTTCAGGCATGCTTAGCGCGCTTTTGTTCACAGGCCTGCCCCGCCACGAATACATCCCCCCCTTTCACCCTGTTATATGGTTCTGCATCCGCTCGATATCGGAATTATTATCTTGTACTTCATCACCATGATGGGGATTGGTGTTCTCCTTATCCGGAGGGCCTCAAAGAACCTGGATTCTTACTTCCTTGGCGGCAACACCCTTCCCTGGTGGGCCCTCGGCCTTTCCAATGCCTCCAGCATGTGGGATATCGCCGGCACCATGTGGCTGGTCTACAATCTGTTCATCTATGGATTGAAGGGCACCTGGCTTCCCTGGCTCTGGCCAACCTTCAACCAGATCATCCTCATGATCTTTTTGGCCCGCTGGATCCGGCGGTCGGGCGTCCTGACCGGTGCCGAATGGATCAACACCCGGTTTTCCGAAAAACGCGGCGTCGAGCTTTCCCGGGCCATCATCGTCATCTTCGCCCTGGTCAGTGTGGTCGCCTTCGTCGGCTATGCCTTCCAGGGGGTCGGCAAATTCGCCCAGGTCTTTTTGCCTTTTGATTGGTCGCCCGAGACTTACGCCATGGTGATCATGAGCGTCACCGCTATCTACGTCTTGATCGGCGGCATGTTCAGCGTGGTCATCACCGACCTGGTTCAGTTCTTCCTCATGGCCATCTGTGCGGTGGCCCTGGCTGTCATCGCCATCCTGCAGGTGCCGAGTGCCGAAATCGCAGCCCTCGTCCCCGAAGGCTGGGGCAACCTCTTTTTCGGATGGGAAATGAACATGGACTGGTCCGGTATCATTGCGGTCCTCAATGAAAACGTCGCCGCCGATGGGTACTCCCTCTTCGGCCTCTTCTTTATGGCCATGGTATGCAAGGGCGTCCTCGTCTCTGTGGCCGGCCCCGCACCCAACTATGACATGCAACGTGTCCTCGCGGTGCGCAACCCGAAGGAAGCCGGCATGATGAGCGGCATCGTCTCCGCCGCCCTCTTTCCCCGCTGGCTCCTCATCGCCGCCATCACCCTGATCGGCCTTAAATTCCTTGGCCCTCGGTTCGCCGCCATGGACCCCGCCTACCTCAATGCCGACGGCCGCATCGACTTCGAGCTCGTCCTGCCCTTCGTCATCAATGAGTTTGTCCC
>JANQKZ010000039.1 GCA_028280845.1 Opitutales bacterium
TGAGGAGGAGGAGAGGAGGGAGAGGAAGAAGAGGGCGCCGAGGAGGCCGGTGATGAGGCTGAGGGGGAGTTCCTGGCCGGCGAGGAGGAGACGGCTGACAAGGTCGGAGATGGAGAGGAGGGCGGCGCCGGTGAGGGCGGTGGCGGGGAGGAGGAGTCGATGGTTGGGGCCGATCCAGGGGCGACAGAGGTGGGGTACAATGAGGCCGGCGAAGGCGATAATGCCGCTGGCGGCGGTGGCGAGGGCGGCCAGCCAGGCGACGGTAAGGAGGGCCAGGGCGCGGGTGCGCTGCACGGGAACGCCCATGGATGTGGCGGACCAATCCCCAGTAGTCAGGAGATCCAGGGACCGGGCGATCCAAAGGGCGAGGATAAATCCGAGTCCGACGCCAGGGAGCAACCAGAGGAGGGTATTCAGGTCACGGTAGGCGAAGCTTCCCATGAGCCAGAAAAGGATGGCTCGCATATCAAAGGGATGCATTTTAAGCAGGAGGAAGGTGGTGATGGCCTGGAAAATCCCTCCAAAGGCAATGCCGGCGAGCAATACCCGGGTGGGGGGAAAGGTGCCCCAGCGGTAGGAGAGGGCAAAGAGGCAGGCGATGGCGGCCCATGCCCCGATAAAGGCACCCAGGGGGAGTCCTCCGATAGGGAGTAGGGCGACGAGTCCGAGGGACACGGCCAAAACGGCGCCCAGACCGGCACCAGCGGATACGCCGAGGAGGTAAGGCTCGGCGAGGGGGTTACGGAAGGCTCCCTGGACCAGGAGACCGGCTACCCCTAGGGCGGCACCGGTTCCCCAGGCGAGGCCGAGTCGTGGGAGCCGGAGGTGGATGACGGCGGTAGCCATGCGATTATCCTGGGAGGCCTGCCCCGACAGGATCTGGAAGAGCTCTCCTGGGGAGAGGAAGCCCATGGGGCCCCAGCTCAAGGTTCCCCAGGCGAGAAGGCTAAGCATGGCGAGAAGGAGGCCGTAGCCGAAAGCGACCCGGGATTTCATGAGGGTTTGGTCTCCCAGTCGGGTTCGAGTTCCCAAGGGTGCTGGTGAGGTTTTCCCGAGAAGCTCACCTGGAAGACGGACTCAAGGATCTCTGGCGTCATGGTTTCGGTGGGGGGGCCAGATGCCACAATCCTGCCATGCTGCAGGATGACCACGGAATCACAGAGTCGGGCGGCGAGGGGAAGGTCGTGGAGGACCACCAGAAGGACGCGATTGTGGTGGGTGGAGAGGGTTTTGAGCAGGTGGAACAACTCCACCTGATGCTGAAGGTCAAGGTGGTTCGTAGGTTCGTCGAGAAGAAGCAGGGGCGATTCTTGGGCCAGGGCGCGGGCGATCTGGACGCGTTGCCATTCACCACCGCTGAGGGAGTCCACTTTTCGATCGGCGAGGTCGGTCAACTTACAAATATCCAAGGTGTCCTGGATGATGCGAACACTGTTCGGTCCGGGGCGCTGGAGGGGGCCGAGGTGGCAGTACCTTCCCATCATGACCCAATCCTCCACAGTCCAGGAAAAGGTGCGCAGCGCTTCCTGGGGAACCAGGGCGGCAGCGCGAGCAATGGCTTGGGGGGATAAATTCCGAATAGAATCCTCTGCCAGGTAGATATCGCCTGCGAGAATGCCCGCCTCCCGGTAAATCGCCCGGAGGAGGGTCGTTTTGCCTGCGCCGTTGGGTCCCAGCAGGCCTACCCGCTGCCCATTCGTCAAGGAGAGGTGAATATCATGTAAGACGGGGGAACCACCGTAGCCGGCGGACAAGCCATCAATCCTGAGGAGGGGAGGCATGGGTGGAAGGTTGGATAAGGGAAAGGAGCCGGCGGACCGTCTCCATGAAGCGCGGGCCGGGAATAGCGAGCAGGCTGTCGGGCACGGTATGGATACGCCCGGTTTGAACAGCGGTGAGCCCCTTCCACTTTGAGTTTTGTTTAAAATGGTCCACTGCCCGAATTTCTTCAGGATGGGATAAGGAGAAGAGGATGATATCCGGGTCGGCCTGCAGGATCATTTCGGGGGAGAATAGGGGCCAAGGACCGTCTAGGCTGTCTCCCAGGTTGATGCCACCCGCGAGCTGGATGATTTCCGATGAAAAAGTACCGGCACCGGCCGTCAGGTTGCCCTCGATACCAAAGATGACCAGCACCGTGGGCCGTGGGGACCGAAGGTGCGGCAGGGCCTCCATTTCCTGGCGCAGGCCACCGATCAATTGCTGGGCAGCTTGTTCCCGATTCAGGCGTTGGCCGAGGATATCAATATTCTCAAAAATATCATCGATGGTGTCGGAGGGGAGGGCTTCGACGTGGAGCCCAAGGCGTTGCAGTTGTTGAAGGGGCGGGCTCAGGGTGGTTCCCGAGGTGAGGATGCTTCCTGGGTTAAAGGCGAGGATGGTTTCTATGCTGGGATCCAACCCACCACCGACGCGGGGAAGGGATTGAGCGGCCTTGGGCCATTCGGCATAGCGGGAAACGGCGGCAATCCGAGACTCGGCCCCCAAGGCGAAAATGATTTCCACGAGCGAGGGGGAGAGGACCACCAGGTCAGGAGGAGGATCCGCCGCTTGAGCTGGCAGGAGGGATGAAGCAGCCAAGTAGGCTACCAGCAGGCAGATCGTCTTCCATGTATTTAAATATCCCATACAAATCCGAGGTAAGCCCCAATGCCGTTGGCGGGATAGCCTGGAGTCGGCTGGTAGCTTTCGTCGAACAGGTTTTCAATTCGGCCCGTCAGGCGCAAGGCTTCAGTGGCCTGCCACTGCCCGAACAGGCGCAGCACGGTATAGGCGGTGCTACGGATATCCGGGGGATCGAGGAAGGTCGCATAATTCCCCTTGAGCCCGCTGATGACATGGAAACCTGCTCCGAGCTGAACCTGCTGGGGCAAGGAGAGCAGGATCGTTGCGTCCACCTGATGTTCCGGGAGATTCAGGCGATCCTCAGTCAGGGTGGGGTTGACGGTGCGGTCGGTGGATTCGGCCTGTTGCCAGGTATAGGCCCCGGTCAAGCTGAGGTTGTCCCACAGCTGGGCGGCGGTCGCCAATTCAATCCCGTAAGTGCGAGCAGTATCCCGATTCTCGGCGCGGACGACGCGGGGGTCGGGGTCCACGTCGACAATGAGATTCTCAATGTCATTATAGAAGGCAGTGACGGAGAACCGGGACCCGCGGTCATCCCACAGATGGTCCAGTCCGACTTCCCAGGAGAGGGCGGTTTCTGGTTTCAAGTCGGGATTGGCTGCCCCGGCAAAGCTGGAAAACAACTGGAAGACATTGGGTACCCTGAAGGAGCTGCCGGCGGCGGCTCGCAGTTTCGTGCGAGCATTGGGCAGTTGCCAAGCCGCACTGGCCCGCCAGGTGAAGGGGTCGGAGAAGCGTTGGATCCAGTCATAGCGCAGGCCCAGGGTCAGGCTGAGGGGGGAGCCGGGTTCATAGACGTTTTGCATGTAAACGCCAGAGTGGGTGGATTCTTCGTAGCCATTGGCAAAAAAATTGTCCTTCTGGCGGGCGAATTCTACGCTGGCCCCGGCGACGACACGATAGGCGGAGTTAACCTGGATCGTGTTTTCCCAATCGGCTTGCCAGACATGGGAGTCCGCGAGGTAGGCGAATCCATCGAAATCGCCATCGTAATCTTCTTCAAACCAAGACACCGTGGCCTGGGTTTGCCAATTGGGTTGAAGGTCTCCCCGGAGGTAGGTACTGGCGCCGGTGTTGTTGGTTTTTACTGCTGCCGCTCCAATAAGAAAATCCGGGACGGGCGGGTCCTCATAGTCTGCTCGGTGGCCGCGGGTCATGACCCCGAGCTCCCAGGCATCATTGAGGGCCACATCCAGTCGGCCGGAAAAATCGAAGTTCCGATATTCATTCTGGGGGAGCTCATTATCTGTCTGCAACCATGCCCCGTGGAAGGACCAGGCATACCGATCGTAGGTGCCCTGGCCTTGCAGGGCTGACTGGAAGGTAGAAAAACTGCCCGCTTCTGCGGAGAGGCTCAGGCTTGGATCTCCCTGCCCCTTGCGGGTCATCACCGATACCACACCGCCCATGGTATCGGATCCATAAAGAACACTTTGTGGTCCGGGGATGATTTCGATCTGTTCGATGTTGAGGGGTTGGGCGTAGGCTAAAAAGGGAGTAAAGCCCGTGATGACGCCGCCGCTTCCCTTGGCGTAGTCCACTCGAATGAGAGAGTCCTGGTCGCGGTTTCCCCTAATGTTCAGGGTGGTGGCCGCTCCGGTCCCTCCAGTCTGGCGGATGAAGACGCCTGGAGCATCCTGCAGGCCGTCGGCAATTCCGTTGACTTGTAGGATATCCAGATCCTCTCCAGAAATCAGGGAATAGCTTACCCCCAATCTGGAGGTGTCTTGTTCTACCCGGTTGGCCGTGATGACCACCTCCGGCAAGGTTTGTGAGGGGTCCTCTTCGGCTGTTCCCGGCAACGCGGTAGCCGAGGACAGGACAAAGTAAAGAATAGCGTGTCGTTTCATGGTCAGTCTGTTCGTTTTGACTGATCACTCGACTTAGTTGGCAATCTATTGTCAATAAGGAAGTAGGATGATGGGGGCAGAAGGGAGAAGAGAGAGGAAGGGGGCTCAGGCCAGAAAGGGCAAGGGGGACCAGGTGGTACCGAGGACGGGTTTGGGGTCGGTATCGAGCCATTTTTGGAGGATGGTGCTGTATACCTGGCGGAAGTCGGTGGAGTGGGTGAGGTCCTGGTTTTGCTTCACATTGAGGTCGGGGGATTGGCCGACGAGGGGAGATCGAATCGCTTTGCCCATGACGAAAAGAGGGGCGGCGGTGCCATGGTCGGTGCCGATACTGGCATTTTCGGACGGGCGGCGGCCGAATTCGGAGAAGGTCATGGTGAGGACCTGATCGTCCAGTTTATGGGCGACGAGGTCTTTTTGAAAGGCGGCGAGGCTGGCAGACAGCTCCCGCATGAGCCGAGAATGAGTGCCGGGCTGGTTGGCGTGGGTATCGTAACCGGTGTGGCTGACAAAATAGACCCGGGTTTCCATCCCGGCCGCAATGAGGCCTGCCACCCGGCGTAGGGATTGGCCGAGGCTGTTACCGGGGTAGGATGCCTTCGGGCGGTACCGGCTCAAAATTGACTGAATGCGGTCTTGGGCGACGAGGGCATCCATCATCGTATGCTGGAGAAAAGAGAGATTATTTTCCTCCATTCCCCCATCGAAGCCTTCGAGCAGGCTCCGTTGGCGCGGGTTGGTGTTGCCGCTATTTCGATTGCGGAGATCGACCCCGAAAAGGTTGTGGGGGTCCTGGCTGAGAAAGGCCTGAGGCGTCTGCCCGGAGATATGCACAGCGGCGGGGTCGGGCGAATCGGATGTCTCGGGGGACCCTGGGCAGGCGTTGTCAAAAAAGCGCCCGAGCCAACCGGTGGAGAGGAATTCTTCGCTATTGCTGGCGGTTTCCCAGATTTCGGATGAGCGGAAATGGCTTCGATTGGGATTGGGGTAACCCACATTTTGAACAATGGACAGGTTCCCTTCCTTGTAGAGGCGCGCCATGTCGGTGCAGGCGGGATTCAGGGCGAGTGTATCGTTCAGTTTATGTATTCCGTCTGTGGCTTTAATTCCCAGCCTGGGACGGAGCCGGTAATACTGGTCGTCCTGGTAGGGGATGACGGTGTTAAGCCCGTCGTTACCCCCGGCAAGTTGAACCAGGACAAGGATGGACCGGTCTTTTTCGGGCATGGGTGCCTGAGCGGCGGCAGATTCGGTAAGGAATCGAGGGGCGACACTGGAAAAGGCAAGCAGGCCCAGGCCCTGGCCGGAGCGTTGAAGAAATTCACGGCGGGTCGTTGGATAGGAGGAAAAGGGAGATTTCATTGAAATGTCTATCGCTTAACAAAGATGGTAGGGCGGGGATTGGAGGATGGTCATGAGGGCGTCCCGGACACGTTGGTTTCGTCCACCGGAGGGCGCTTCATCGATAAAGGTGATCAAATCGGCTTTAAAGGAGTCGGGTGTGTCCGCACCGATGAAATGCTCCGTTAAATGGCCGGCGATCTGGATGGAATCCATTTTTGCGAGTTGGCGGATAAGGTCCTCGGTGACCCAGAAATTTCCCCGACCATTTACATCGGCCGTCATGACGGCGAGGTAGTCATCGGCGTTGAGGCGGTCCAAGTTGATGGGATTGAACAGGGTCTGTACGGTTTGGCGGCGGGCGGCGAGGGTGGAGGAGTTAATCCAGGTTTTTCCTCCGACCCAGCCCCGAACATTGGGCGGGTTGTAAAAGGGTTGGCCCATATTGCGGAGGGCCCCCCCGACGGTTTGAGGGATAGGAGTTAGGTCGAGGCGCAATTCCTGAAGAAGCCCGAGGTAAAACTGGGTGGGGCTTTTGATCAGATTGCCCCTGAAGGCCGGATGGTAAAAGAGACGGCTGGACAAGGCGATGCGAGCCAATTCCATTGGCCTAAACTGGTGCAATCGCCATTTGTAGCCGAGGGAGCGCAGGTAGGAGTCAGGGATGGCCTCCTCGGCAATATAATATTTGCAGAACTCACGAGGGAGAAAGGTAAGGGCGGCGGGCTGTTCAAAAATCCAGTCGATGACTTCGTCGCCGGTAAAGTCATCTTTTTTGCCAAAAATGGTTTTCTTGCCCGTATCCACCTGATTGCGCTGGATCCGGAAGGTGGCGCCCTGCCCCTTGTAACCGGTAAATGCCCGTGCAACCTCCTTGATATCCTCTTCAGTGTAATTGCCTTCGCCCAGGGTGAACAGCTCCATCAACTCGCGCGCGAAATTCTCGTTGGGTTTCCCTTTCTGGTTCTGGTTAAGATCCAGGAACTGGATCATGGCGGGGGACTTACTCACAGCTTTCACCAGGTCTGTGTAAGGCCGGTTGATGTAGAGTCGCATGAGTTGCTGGTGATTATAAAGGGCTTCGGCGTTGCGAATCTTTTGAAGGTTAACGACGAAGATATCCTGGAGAAACATGACCATTTTCTCCTGTGGCGAGTTGTCTTCGTCTCGGGCAAAGGTCAGCCAGTCTACCCCGTAATCGGCCATGGCCTGAAGATTGTCTCGCCGAAGATTCCGCTGGATTTCCTGGCGTTCTTCCGGGCTTCGCGATTGACGGATCTGGAGGTAGCGCTGGGTGTTATTCAGATCGGCTATAGCCCGGGGAAGGGGCAACTTTTCCGGCCGCTGCAGCATGGCTTTAACCGTTTTGTCAGGACCCGCTTTTTGGACCTCGGCTACCCATTCGGGGCGTGCGCTAAACCCAAGTCGGCGAAGCAGATGGATGGCAGCCTTGTTATCAAACTGGTCAGGGGGGAGAGGTTTCCATGCCTCTTCCGGCCGGAAATCCTTCAATGCGGCAGAAACGTTTGAGCCTGACATGATATGGGATAGAACCTATGTATTTAACCAGAGTTTCATTTGAAATGAAAAGGCTCGTCCTGGAGTATGCTATTCTTCCTTTCGCTGTGATCATCATGGCATTAGGGGGTTGTACGGGTCCGGGATCTCAATATCGAGAGTTTGTCAAAACGGTCGATTTTAGTGATTTTGGCAGTTATCTGGTGGAGGGACCGCTTCCACCCGTTGGCTTAGATGCGAGACTGAAAGTAGGGCGATATGATGCGGTCCTTTTAGAAACCCTAAAGGAGACTATGGATCAAAAGGGGTTTGTCGGTGGAACGGGCCTGGCCGATGTGGATATGGTGATGGAGATGCAGTGGAATGCGACTACGGTACGAAAACCTGGCAGTCAGGCCAAAGGAGCAGACCGGCCCCCTGAAATTGAATACGAAAAAGCCTTCCGGCTGACCGTCCGGGTGTATGATCCCAAAGATGGCGACCTCTTCTGGATGAATTCCGGAAATTCGTTGAATGGGAGCTTTATGACGCAGGTGGGTGTGGTGAATTCCCTGAATAACATCATGAAACCGTTCCCGGAACGGGCAGGGCAAGCGGTGGGGTTGGGGAAGGATGGAGGTGAGCGGTGAGGCTTGTGCGAGTATCTGGTATCTAAGCAGGGGAGCCTCTCTTCCCGGTATCTCAATCGGCATGGGGATCGAAATCGACGTCGCAGGTCCCCCCGCATCATCGCTATTATCTGAGTGTTCAAACCAATTAGTTAACCGCTAAGGTTCATGCGGCATTTCAAGGGGAAAGGGTGGTCGGGCCAGAGGTTTGGCCGCCACTGCCAGCAAGCGGAACTCATCATCGTCCCCGGCTATTCGATTCATCTTGATCGTTCCACAACGGACACATTGATGCAGCAAGCTCCACTCGCCGCAGGAATCTATGGCCACCGCGATGGGACGCATTTTGCCCTGGCAACGGCTTTTTCGATCGCCCGGAGTAATATCGAGGTGCTGGCTCCACAGGCATTGCGGGCAGTGATTACGATGACGTGTGCCCGGGGCCTGTTGCGATACAACAGCACCGCAATGGAGACACGTGAATGAAGATTCGGGCGGGGCATGCCCGAGTGAAGAATGGTCATTGGGGGAGGAAGAAAAGTGCGGTTTAGACATGGTTTCCAAAAAAAATGCGAATAATTGAAATAAATTCCCGCGCAACCCACTTGGGTCAGTACGCAGCCTAAGGATCCGCTTCCCCAGGGAAGCGGACGCGAAGTCAATTTTCACACAATGGCCGATGTCTTTCTTTGCATCCGCAATCAAGCTGTCCTGAAACCACAATATTGACAAGATCTTAAAAGTCGCCGTTACACCTTTTCATTATGGTTCACTCACAATCCCTGCCTGCGGCTGCTTGGCGGAATGGTATATTTTTAACCGGTTCGGCCTGCCGACTTCGAGACCTCCGACCCGGGGGACAGGCAGTCTCTAATTGGAAGGTATTGATAAAAAACGGTTTGTACCAAACGGATTTTAGAATATGAGTAAGAGGAAATGGGGGCTAGAGCTCACGGGAGGTTTTGTAGATACGGGTGACGCGTTTGGTGATGGAGGTGAGAATTTCGTAGGGAATGGTGCCGGCTTGTTCGGCAAATTCTGAGGTGGTAATAGAGGAGTTGTTTTGATTGCCGATGAGAGTGGCTTGTTCTCCGACCTTCACCTCGTTAAGAGCGGATACGTCGACAATGGTCTGGTCCATCGTTACCCGGCCGAGGATGGGACAGTGGTGACCTTGGATGAGGACCGAGCCGCGATTACTCAGACTGACCGGGATCCCATCTCCATATCCAGCCGTCAGGATCGCCAGGGTGGTCGCTTTGTCGGTTTGAAAGGTGCGACCGTAGCTTATGCTGGCGCCAGGGGGAACCGTTTTGACCAAACCAACCCGGGCATGGAAGCTGAAGACCGGTTCAATGCGGACCCGCGCGAGAAGTGAATCGGGGTATGGCAAGATCCCGAATTGTAGCAGTCCGACGCGCACGGCGTTAAAGGGGAGATCCTCCTCGAAAGTTTCGATTCCGGCGGAATTATCTGCGTGGATGAGCAGGTTCGTTAGATCGAGATCAGGGAGGTTTCGAAGTACGCCGACGAACCGATCGCGTTGTTCCCGGGTGTATTGGGGGTCTGTGTCAGCGCTGGAAAAATGAGTGAAGACTCCAGCCAGATTCAGGTAAGGCATAGACTGGATCAATCGGATTAAGGGTCCGGCGTTTTCCCACCAGATCCCCAATCGGCCCATGCCTGTGTCAATCTTGAGGTGGATCGGCTGGCGGCGGTTGCGTTGCTGGCCCAGGGTATGGATGGCCTCTACCTCTGCCGGGGAAGACACCGTGGCAATGAGGTCGTAGTCGGCCAGGGATGGGATTTCTTCCGGGAGCAGGGCGCCGAGGATAAGGATGGGCCATCCCGCTCCCATCTCGCGAATCTGCCGGGCCTCTTCGACATTGGCCACAGCATAGAGCTCTGCTCCGCTCTGCATGAGGCGGGTAGCGGTTTGTTGGAGCCCATGGCCGTAGGCGTCCGCTTTGACTACAGTGACATAATGGATATGTGCAGGCAGGGCGGCTCGAATGCAACCGAGGTTACGTTCCAGGGCGGCGAGATCAATTTCTGCCCAACAGCGTTTCATGGGATGGGTTCATGCATCATGAAGAAGTGAGGGTAAGATTTAAGTTTTACGATGGGGTTGACCGGACCATTTGACATATTCCTTTTTGCCCTCGTCCGGAAGGAGGGGGGTGGGATTCTGCGTGAGGAATCCTGGGAAAGACCAGACATTGGGGAGGGATTCAAAAGGGTAGGGGATGGTCTTGTGATCAATAGGAAGCGGAACCCATTGTTTTCTTTGTGGAAAATAGTGGACGGGAGTGGTGATGGTTTCTATGTTTTTTGTAGGGAGATTATGGATACGATTGCTGTCATGGCTGCGGACTCCTTTCCAGGCGGTTTTCTTCCAGTCCGTTATGACCCAGAAGTCACTTGGGGATTCTTGTTGGCTGGAAATTGACCGGGCGGCCAGGGAAAGGCTGTGGAACTGGAAAACGGGAGCAGGGGCAGGTTGCAGCTGTTGCCAGGTCAGGATTGCCATAGCGCAGAGGCGTAAACCTAGAACTGAGCCTGGCCCGTCGCAGAGGACAAAACTTTTCAGGTCTGCGATTCGCAACTGATGGGTGAGCAGGAGCTGCTCCGCTTGGATGAACAGGGACTCCAGCGCAGGGTCGAAAGATGAAGTCGCATGCCAGCTTGCTTCCCGGTCCAGCAAACCAACCCAGGTCGTCGGTCCGGAGGCGTCGAGGACAAGGCTGAGGGAAGGGGGGTTCACCGGTAGCGCCGGCGAAGGTTGGTGGGGAGAATGCCCATTTCCTCGCGGTATTTGGCTACGGTACGACGGGCGATTTTAAGCTGTTTTTCCGCCAGGATATTGACGATTTCCTGGTCGCTGAGGGGCTTTTCAGGGTTCTCGTTTTCGATGAGGTTGGCGATGGTATCTTTTACACTGGTATTCGACATGGTCCGCCCATCACCGGACTGGTAACCGGGAGTAAAAAAGAATTTGAAATCAAAGACGCCATGTGGGGTGTCCATATACTTATTGGCAATAGCGCGGCTAACCGTCGTTTCATGAACCCCTACCTCCTGAGCGACCTGGTTCATGGTGAGGGGTTTGAGGCCCGAGATCCCGTTGTGGAAGAAGTCTTCCTGGAACTTGAGAATTTCCCGGGTGATACGTTCCAGGGTCTGCTGGCGCTGTTCGATAGAACTGATGAGGAATTTTCCAGATCGCAGCTTATCCTGAACGTATTCTTTTTCCTTAGGGTTCAACTGCCCCTTGGCGATGAGCTCTTTGTAGGCAGAACTTAATCGAAGGCGCGGAATGTAGTCGTTGTTCAAGGTGATGATCCATTCTCCTTCCCCTTCTTCCACCTTCACATCAGGATCGACGACACGGTTTTGATCTTCGCTGAAGCGGCGGGCCGGGGCGGGGTCGAGTCCGGAAATGACTTCGAGGGCTTCGTGGACATCCTCCGGGGTGGTTCCCACCTTCCTGGAAATCTCTGGAATGCGTCGGCGCAGCAGCAGATCAAAGTGTTCCCGGATGATGTGGGCGGCGAGGGATTGGGACTGCCGCTTGATACGCAGCTGAACGAGGAGGCATTCCCGCAGGTCGGCAGAGCCGATGCCGGGCGGATCGAGGGTTTTCAGCGATTCCAGGGCCACCTGGACTTTTTTCAAGGGAAGATTCGCCATGAGGGCGATATCACTCGGGGTGGTGGTCAGGAATCCGCGGTCGTCGAGGCTGCCGACGAGGTATTGAATGGCGGTCATCTCTTCCTCGTCGAGCTCCGTCAGTTTGGCCTGGCTGAGCAGGTGCTCTTGTAGGGAAGTTTCGGATACAAGGGAGTCGAAGAAATGCTGGCGCCGTTCCGCATCATCGCTGGTAAAGACGTTATTGCTGCTCTCCTGGGAGTAGAACTCTTTCCAGTCTTCGTTCAGCTCGTTGAGGATACGGTAGTCATCCCCAAAATCCATTTCCTTGTCCACGCCGGTGGAGGCTTCTTCGGCATTGGGAGTGGTGCCATTTTCCCCGGTTGGATTGTCGATACTCAGGGCAGAGTCCCCGGGAAGTTCTTCCAGGAGGGGATTACTTTGTAATTCCTCGAGGATGGTGTTCCGCAACTCCATGGCGGGGACCTGGAGGATTTTGAGGGATTGGCGAAGTTGGGGAGCCAGCACCAGTTGCTGGGTCTGCTTCTGAACTTGATGCAATCCTTGACTCATAGAGGAAGTCGGGAGGCCCTCACGAGGGGTTAGCGAAGTCCCGGGGTTTCACCGGCGGCCCAGCGGGCAGCGGCATACTTACCGTTTTCTCCGTATAAATCTTTTAAATACAGAGCCAGCTTTTCGTTGGTCGGGCCGTATCCATCGCTGTAGAGATAGGTTTCGGTGGCGATCAACATTTCGGCGGCTGATTGGTAACGGTCGTTGCGAGACCGCTGCAGCGCGGAGTGGAGGACAACATTGAGCTTGTCGTCGACGTCTGTTCGCAGGAGGCAAAAATTTGGAATGGTGAGCTCGAGGATGTTTTTCCGGGTTTCTTCGGGGCTGTCCGCCTCAAAAATATTGTAGCCCAGAAGGAGCTCGGCCAGCACGATTCCACAGCCGAAAATGTCGGCACGGGCATCGGTAATCTCATAGTTGGCCTGTTCCGGTGAGAGGTATTCATCTTTCCCGGCAATGACCTCGCCTTCTACATTGTACATGAGGTCAAGCGCTTTCGCGATGCCGAAGTCCGTGAGCTTCACGTCGCCCTCGTTGGCGAGCATGATGTTTTTCGGATTCACATCGCGGTGAACGATGCCGAGGAGGCGCCCCTGGTCATCTTCCTTGGTATGGGCGTAGGAGAGCCCCCGGCACACGCGGGAAATAATGAAGACGCCAAGATCGACAGGGACCTGCTGGTTGGTCAGACGGTGTTGGTGGTAAAACTCTTCCAGGTTGATGCCATTCACATACTCCATGGTCATGAAGTATTGGCTGTTGATTTCACCCAGGTGGTAGGTCTGGACGATGTTGGTATGGATGAGGTCAGCGACAAGTCGGGCTTCCCCGATGAAGTTATTCCGAAACTCACGAATTGCTGAGAACTCCTCGCGGATCAGTTTGATGGCGACCTTTTTGGCAAATTTTCCTGTGCCTCGCTGGATAGCTTCATAGACAACACCCATTCCACCTTCGGCGATCGTTTTAGTGATCTCGTAATGAATTTCGTTGAAGATATGTTTAATGGATGACACAACCGTGAGTCTGGCGTCTCCCTTTGAAGGTGCAAGTTGGATTTTCCAGCCTAGCATGAAAAATGCTGTAAAATTGCCCTGATCTCAGGCGGGAACTGTCTGCCCGTTGACAGAAGGTGAGGCCAGAATATTATTATATTTATGATCCAATTAACTGAACGCGCCGCCCATCAGGTCCTTGCCCTCAAGTCAGAGTTAGCTGATGATGATCGCTTGCTCCGTATATTTGTGGACGCAGGCGGGTGCTCCGGGCTGGAGTATGGGATGTCTTTTGATGAAGCCAAAGAGGAGGATGCTACCCTGGAGAGCCGGGGGATTTCCTTCCTTGTAGACCCCAGCAGCCTGAGTTACCTGAAGGGGTGTGAAGTCGATTTTGACGACGGCTTAAACGGGAAGGGGTTTGAAATAAAGAATCCCAATGCGGCTTCCACTTGTGGGTGCGGACGGAGCTTCAATTAGGTTTTCCGGTGGCTATAGCCTATTCTCCAGTAGAGTGGGTTGGTAACTTACGACGGTGGCGTAGCGATGTGGGAGGTTTCATTTATACGATCTGGTGGTCAGACCGGGGTGGATCGGGCAGCACTTGATTTTGCGTTACAGCAAGGAGTTCCGTGCGGTGGCTGGTGTCCTGAAGGAAGGCTCGATGAAAATGGGGTTATCCCGTCTCATTACCCTGTGATCGAACTAGAGGGTGCCGGGTTTGATAAACGGACTGTGGCCAATGTGGACGATAGCGGCGCCACTTTGATCCTTTGTTACGGGTTTCCCACGGGTGGAACGCTGAAGACCGTGGAGGCCTGTAAGGTTTCTGGTAAACGGTATTTGATTATCGACGGGAAGCGGTTGCCTGCTATCACCGGGGCTAAGGCGGCGCGCAATTGGCTAAAGACCCTGAAGGGAGTCAAAGATTTGAATGTGGCCGGTCCGCGGGCCAGTGAATGGGCAGGAGGGTACGCATATGCGATGACGCTGTTAGCTGAGATGATTGGAGGTGCAGGCAGCGCTTGATTCTGTATCCTGAATTACCGTTGAAGCTTCTGAGGCCGGTGGGTTGCGGTGGCGGTGTCCTCACCCGATTTTGGATTATGATTTCGGAATGGACTCGCAAAACATATCAAAATATCAATATATGATGATATTTACTTGATCTTGCAGGGAAATCGAACTCACTATGCCTGGATGGATGATTTCGTATTTTCCTCAGAGTCCGTAGGTGAAGGCCATCCGGATAAGGTGGCAGATTTTATTTCTGACAGTGTGTTGGACGCTTGCTTGGAGCAGGACCCGAAGAGCCGGGTAGCGTGTGAGACCCTGGTTAAGAGCGGGTGTGTATTTCTCGCCGGGGAGATCACCACTAAGGCGAAGTTTGACTACGAACACGTGGTGCGAGAAGCGATTCGAGAAATTGGATACGTGAATGATGACGATGTTTTCCATGCAGATAAGGTCTTCATCATGAATGCTTTGACCTCACAAAGCCCCGATATTGCCCAGGGAGTTGACGCCAAAGCGGCCAAGGGCAAGAAAACGGCAGAGCAAGGAGCCGGGGACCAGGGAATCATGTTTGGGTACGCCACCAATGAGACGGCTGAGAAGATGCCCGCTCCCGTGATTTTTTCCCATAAACTCCTGAAGGAGCTGGCCTCATTGCGGAAGCGGAGACGGCCTGTTTCCTGGTTGCGCCCCGACGTGAAGGCCCAGGTGGCAGTGGAATATAAAAACTACAAGGTTAAGGAAATTAAGAATGTAGTCATCTCCACCCAGCACACGGAAGATGTCAGTCACGCAGAGATCGAAGATTTCATTATTAACAGGGTTGTTCGCAAGGTACTGCCCAAAAAGCTCCTGACTCCAAACACGGAGTTTTTGATCAATCCAACCGGAAAATTTGTGATCGGCGGACCGCAGGGAGATGCGGGTCTGACCGGGCGCAAGATCATCGTAGATACTTACGGTGGATGGGGTCGTCATGGCGGTGGTGCTTTCAGCGGAAAAGATCCGTCCAAGGTGGACCGGAGCGCAGCCTATATGGGGCGTTGGGTGGCAAAGAACATTGTGGCAGCCGGATTGGCCGACATTGTTGAATTGCAAGTCGCCTATGCTATTGGTCACCCTGAACCTACGAGTATTGCGGTGGATACTTTTGAAACCAACAAAGTGTCTGAGCATGCAATCGTAGCTGCGGTCAACGAAGTATTCAGCTTTAAGCCGGCCAACATTGTGAAGCAGATGAACCTGTTGCGGCCGATCTATCGCCAGACCACCAATTACGGTCATTTCGGAAAAGAAGGGTTACCTTGGGAAGAGACCAGCAAAGTGACCGCCCTGCAGCGGGCCGCGAAGAGACACGCTTAACGACATCGACTGATTTAACATAAAAATCGGGGAACAGTTTTATTATGGCAACGGAGACACAGACCACGACTACGACGGATTACAAAGTCGCCGACATTGGATTGGCAGATTTTGGTCGTCTCGAAATCAATATCGCCGAGAAGGAAATGCCCGGCCTGATGGAAACGCGTCGGAAATACGGTCCCGACAAACCGCTTGCGGGTGTTCGGGTGATGGGCTCTCTGCATATGACGATTCAGACTGCGGTCTTGATCGAAACTCTGGTGGAGTTGGGGGCGGATGTTCGTTGGTGTTCCTGTAACATCTTTTCGACCCAGGACCACGCTGCCGCTGCCATTGCTGTCGCAGGTGTTCCGGTTTTTGCCTGGAAGGGAGAAAGCCTGGAAGAGTATTGGGATTGTACCTACAGGGCCCTGACTTGGCCGGATGGGAAAGGACCGCAGTTGATCGTGGATGACGGAGGCGATGCGACCCTGCTTATCCACAAAGGTTACGAATTGGAAAACGAGGCATCCGACTGGGTCAATACCCCCTCAGATAGCACGGAAGAGGGCGTGATTAAGGATTTGTTGAAAAAGGTGAATTCTGAAGATCCGCTTCGCTGGACCAACGTAGTCAAAGAGTGGAAGGGGGTCTCTGAAGAAACCACGACCGGGGTTCACCGTCTCTATAAGATGCACGAAGAAGGGAAGCTGCTGGTCCCAGCCATCAACGTGAATGACTCTGTCACGAAATCAAAATTTGACAATCTGTATGGTTGTCGTGAGTCGCTGGTTGATGGGATTAAACGGGCCACAGATACGATGATTTCAGGTAAAGTTGCCGTAGTTTGTGGTTATGGCGACGTGGGTAAGGGCTGCGCCCAAGCTTTGCGCGCTCATGGTGCTCAAGTCATCGTAACTGAAATTGACCCCATTTGTGCCCTGCAGGCCGCCATGGAAGGATTCAAGGTAACGACCCTGGAAGATGCGCTGCCGGTCGGCGATATCTATGTCACTACGACAGGCAATAAAGATATTATCCGGATTGAGCACCTCGAAAACATGCGAGACATGGCTATCGTGTGTAACATCGGTCACTTTGATAATGAGATCCAAGTTGACAATTTGAATGCCTATGAGGGCATCAAGCGGGTGACCATCAAGCCGCAGGTGGACCAGTACTTCTTCCCGGACGGACGTTCCCTTTTCCTTCTGGCTGAAGGCCGGCTGGTCAATCTTGGTTGTGCCACCGGACACCCCAGTTTCGTGATGAGTAATAGTTTCACGAACCAGGCCCTGGCCCAGATGGACCTGTGGAAGCATATTGAAAAGTATACACCCGGGGTTTACATTCTTCCCAAGTATCTGGACGAGGAGGTTGCTCGGCTTCACCTTGAACGGATCGGCGCTAAACTGACCGTATTGTCAAACGAACAGGCCGATTACATCGGGGTCAGGAAAGAAGGCCCGTTTAAGCAGGACCATTATCGATACTAAGCCTCTGGTTGATTAGACTAAGATTTCAAATCGAACCCCGGGGCTCATTACCCCGGGGTTCAACTTTTCCGGGTTGGACTGGCTGGTATCTGCTCAATCTTGCCGCTTGAACCTTAGAACGTGTTCCCTGATTCTTAGCGCTGTGTTTTACGACGAGACCAAAGTTCAGTTGGTTGCAGGGAAGGGTGGCGATGGCTGTTTCAGCATGCACCGGGCGAAGTACCTGCCGAAGGGCGGTCCTGATGGTGGCGATGGGGGAAATGGGGGCAATATCATCCTTGAGGGGGATACGAATCAGGGGGACTTGCGCACCTTCCATTTTAACCCGATATGGAAAGCCAAAAATGGGGAGCCGGGCCGGGGCAGTTCGCAGCATGGAAAGAATGCGCCGCACCGTGTCTTGAAGGTCCCTTTGGGAACGCAGGTTTTTGACCTGGAGACGGGAGAGTTCCTGCTGGAGGTAATGGAGGCAGGAAGTCAGGTCGTACTGCTGCGGGGCGGTAAAGGAGGCCGGGGTAATGAATACTTCAAAAGCCCGACTGACCAGAGCCCCCGACGGACGACTCCCGGAGAACCCGGTGAGACCGGAGGCTACAAGTTTGTCCTGAAAACCATCGCCGAGGTTGGTCTGGTTGGTTATCCCAATGCAGGGAAGAGCACCCTGATCAGTATGTTGACCAATGCCACTCCGAAGACGGCCTCATACCCTTTTACCACTCTGTTTCCTCATGTCGGGGTGATGGATGTGCCGGAGGCCTATGACCGGGTGTATATCGCTGATATCCCCGGCCTGGTGGAAGGGGCATCGGAGAACCGCGGACTGGGTCATCGCTTTTTGCGTCATATCGAACGGTGCCGGGTTCTCCTCTTCATGTTAGACATGCAGGGAACGGATGACCGGGATCCAGTGGAAGACTTCAAGGACCTGATCCGTGAGATTAAGGCCTATGACTCGAGCTTGCTGGAGCGTCCGCGAGCGATCGCGGCGAACAAAATGGATGAGCCCATTGCCGATGAAAACCTGGTGCGTTTACGCGAGCGTTTTGGAAGGACAGAAAAAATTATCCCCTTGTCCTGCTTGTCAGATGAAGGGATGGCCGAGGTGAAAGCCTGGATGTATGAGCTCGTCAAACAGGTGCGAGCGGTGGACCTGGCGACCCAAACAAGCGATGCGGCGGATGAAGAAACTGAGGAAGACCCCCTGAGCGATCCTAAGTAATTATCCCCTTGCCGGGTCCGGAAATGCGACTACTTTTCAAATAGTAATCCTTTATCATGAACTTTCGACCATTGATCTTACGCTCCAATCGCTTCATGGGGACCAATCTCGTGAATCAGGGCCTGATCGGGGAGGAGGACCTGGAGGCGGCCAATGAGCGATTAGTGGATTCCTTCAATTCCGGGGAGATCTTACGTCCGCGGTTGCTGGAAATCATGATTTATGAGCTGCATGTCTTGAAGGAGGATGATTTACTGGAGCACCTGAGCAAGGATTCGAAGCTAGGCCTGATTGATTTAAGCCGGGTAAAGCTCAATTTGCCTCAGGGCGTGACGGCGGAAGAATGCCTGGCTACCGGAACGATCCCGTTTGACCGGTTGGAAGATCGTTTTTTTTTGGCGACTACCTATTATTACAGCAATCCGGTGAAAGACTACTGGGAGAAGCGGCTTGAGGGAGAAATTGAGTGGTTTGCCACCAGCATCGAGTCCCTCAGCAGTGGAATGGAGGACCTCCAGGGGGAAACTGGCGGGCCCGTAGGGGCGACCCAGAATGAGGTGAGTGCGACCTAAGTAAACCATTGCCCTGCAGCAATTAAGACCTAGGATGGCCAATTAATCCAGGGCTCCCGAGCTTTACTCTTGAGTTTTCATGCGGCTCTCCATTGCGTGAAGCTTGGGCATTCATTCACTAAATGGGTAAAAGTATCCTCATTCTTGACGACGACGTCGATTTCAACAGTCTCCTGACGGACATCTTTTCACAGGCGAACTACGATGTGTTTTCAGAGCAAGATCCAGAGCAGGCCTTGAAGTTGTTTGAGGAACAGGGATTTGATCTGGTAGTGACCGACCAGAAAATGCCCAATATCAGTGGGGCCGATTTTCTGCGTCGGATCAAAACGATCCGCAAGGAAGTTCCGGTCATTATGGTCTCCGGCTATTTAGACAATGAGACGATCCGCGACTTGATTAAAGAGGGCGTGGGGGGGGTGTTCCTCAAACCGCTGAATGTGTTCTCTCTGTTAAAACGGACGGCGGAGTTGATTGAGGAAAGCCAGAACGATGTATCCACGGGAGGAGACGAACCGGAAAACCGGGTTTCGGCCAAGACAGAATACGCGAGCTCTCTGCCGTTTAAATTCAGATCGTATCCCTGCAAAAGTGAGGTGAGTGCAAGTTTTGCGAAGAAACTGTTTTCGCTACGCAATTTTAAAACCAATCTGCTCCTGGTCGGAGAGAAGGGAATCGCGTTTAAGGGGATATGCGAAGACCTGCGTGGGTTCAGCGATTCCGGAAATGAGTTCTTTGTCTACCTCATCAATGACCAGGTTCGCCCGGAGCGCCTGAAACCGATCATTGAAAAGGCCCATGAGCAAATGGTGGAGCGGATCACCTTTGTTTTGCTGGAGGCCCAGGGGATGGCCCAGGCGGAAAAAGATCTTGTCGTTAAAATTGCCCGGAAGGAGGAAGAGTACGGAGTGATGGAGATCCCGGTGCGGATGATTTTTTGTCTGCAGGATGATCTGGATACGCTTTATGAGCGGGGGGCCATTGATGAAAATTTATATATCCTGATGGGGACATCGGAGGCACGACCGCCGGCCTTGCGCGAATGTCCGGAAGATATTCCCATCCTCGGGCAACAATATGTGGTGGATGCCGTGACGGAGAAGAACCTGATCAGTGTCCCACGCATCGATAAGACCGGGCGGAACTGGCTAAAAGAGCAATCCTGGCCTGACAACCACGTAGGGCTACGTGAATTGATCAGCAACACGGTGGGCCGTATCCAGGAAGACCTGCTAAGCGCTGAACATTTTAAAGCCGCGATGACGGAGAAGGATCCGACGCAGGCCGATCTATCGAACGAGATGTTCCTCGATATTCTGGAAACGACTCGAGATGATTATTCCCGCGCCATGCTGATCCTTTGTAATGGTAACCGGGAACAGGCCTCCCGGGCCCTCGGCATCAACGGCAAACTTTTGGAAAACATCCTGTCCGCGAGATAAACCAGGCGAGATCAAGACCACCATGGCGGGGCGAATTTTAGTATTAGACGACGAAGAAAATTATGCAGAAATGCTGCAGGGGCTTCTCAAACAGGAGCGCTTCGTGGTGGATATGGCCACCAAGCCGGAGCTTGCTTTGGAGGCCCTGGAAGAGCGCAATTACGACCTTGTTATTTCGGATTATAAGATGCCCATCATGGATGGGGCGGTCTTTCTAAAGAAAGCCAGAGAGTTTTATCCCAATCTCCCGGTCATCCTTGTATCCGGTTTGATGAATACACCGGAGTTGGTTCGGGTTGCCAACATGGGAGTGACTCTGGTCCTGGAAAAACCATTGGATACGAACTATTTCATCGAACAAGTGAGTCGATTTGTGAAGCCGATGACTGCCGATGAGGAGGAAGCATTTGAAAAAGGAGAACTTCAGCAGGAAGAACCGGAGACAGCTACGCGCATCTTGAGCCGTGTGTATACATATCCCAAACGGCTATATTTCCTGGCGGGAGAAAATGATGTCTCAAAGAAATTTCTTCAGGATACCTGGGATGTGGTGCAACGATCGCCTTTTCTCTTCGTGACCGGTCCGGTGGGAACAGAGTTTGAGCTGATCCTGAAAGAGGTATCCGAGTGGAAACACCAAGGCGAATTGCCCAACCAGTACTTAAGTGCCGGCCAGTTGAAGAAGGACTCGGTTCGAGAGGCGATTGACGGATTATTCAATGATCCTTCGCAGAGTAACGTTATTGCGGTGGGAGACGTGTCTGCGACCTCCCTGGATGAGCAGGCTTTCCTGCTTCAGTTTTTACGATCCGATATCGATCACCTGCCGGGTAATGGGAATGTTACATATGTCTTTTGGATAGATAACCTGAAACCGTTGAATGTCGACTTGCAAGTGGAGATTCGGGGGAACCTGGTCAAAGTGCCTAACCTCACTACCCGACTCGGCGATCTCGCCGCCTATACGAGCCGGTATCTAAAGGAATTCAGTGAAGAACAGCAGCGGCCCACTGTTCCTGAGCTTAGCCCTGAAGCCCTTAACCTGATGTTGCAATACCCTTGGAATGGAAATTTCTCCCAGCTGGTGAAAGTTTTAAAGAAGGTTGTGCAGGTGATGTCGGATGAACCTCTCCCCTATGAAGCGCTGAAATCGATCCTGGTGGGCATAGACTCGCGAGTCCCTATACCGTTTTCTGGCGGAAACCTGGAAGAGGCCTTGATTTTAAAGCAAATCGAGGTGATTGAAAAGTCTGCTGAACGGTTGGACATCTCTACCCGAGATGTGCTTTCTCGTCTGGGATTCGATGTTTCAGCGATGCCCCCGGATATGGGAATTGATCAATTGGACCTGCTATACCCGGAGCTCTTGGAGATATGATGGTGTAAAACTGTTGGTTCGTGCCGAATGACTGGTGTCTCGGCCTGATAAGGGGGGGCCTCGTATGGGGGGACATTTCCTCAGATAAAGGAAATCTGTATCTCGGGTGGGGGGAGCCCTGACTCCAAAGATTGGAAATTAGCGGGAGCGACGGGAGCAGAGGCGTCTGAAAAATGGGGTGTTGGCCCCATTGTCACTTTGCAGGAAATATGTAAACTGGCGCCGGTGAAAATGATACAACATATGCTTATGCGGGGAAATCGTTCCCTGGGCGTGGCTCTCCTCCAGGGTGGATTAATATCCAATGAAGATCTGGAAGCGGCGAACCATTTTTTCTTATCAGCATTAAAGGATGGTAAAGGCACAGATAGTTCGCTTTTGAAGTCCCTGCTTTATGATGTGAAAGCGCTGTCTGAACAGGAGTTGATCGAATACCAGATTTCCCAGTCCGGATTGAACTACATTCCCCTGAACAATTACCATATACGACCGACTTGGTTGACGGAGGATCTACTCGAGCTCGCCCTGGCCACGCGAACCCTTCCCATAGACCTGGTCGAGGATACCATTTTTTTCGCATCGGCTTACAATCTCAGCACGCCAGTGGTCCAAACCTGGGAAGAACAATTCAAGGGCCAACCGCTCTGGTTTGTGAGCAAGCTTGAAGATCTGGAAAATACAGTTTATCGCTTGAAAGAGGAATTAGTTCCAGAGCCGGTGAGCGCTTAAGACACCTGATCTCCAATTATGGCATTAGCACGCATCCAGACAAGAATCATTAACCAGCTCCGGGACATGGGCCGGTTGAATGAGGATCAGGTTGAAACCATCTGCTCAAGCCCTGAGGAATTGTCGGGTGAGGAAGTGGATGAGTTGCTACGCAAGGACTATAAGGTATCCGATTTCCAAATACTGGTGGCGAAGAGCCGGATCTTTGATCTCAAACCCTTTAATGTCCGCAATGCTATAGTGGACGACCGAACCTATGAGCTCTTAACCAAAGATTTTTGTAAGGAAAATCTAGTCATTCCGTTGGGCGTAGTGGGGGATTACATCATTGTCGTTTTATCAAATCCTTTCAATTTACATGTTACGGCAAAAATTGCTGAGATCACCAAACGCAAAGTATCCATCCTGCTCGGAATGGAAGATGAAATCCGGACCAAGTTGGAGGGTGAGGAAAAGGCACAAAGCCAGGTTGGGTTTGGAGATGTGGTGGAAGCGCTCGGGAATGAGTTCACCGTAGAGGAGGAATCCCTGAGTGAGGATGATTTTGGGGATGAAGACTCCGGGCCCATCATCCAGTTGGCCAACCGTATCATTGAAGAGGCATATTACAGCGGAGGTTCAGATATTCATGTCGATCCCTTTGAAAATGACACTCGCATTCGAGTCCGGGTGGATGGAGTCCTACAGGAAAAGCTGCGCATTCCCAAGAAGGTATCCGGGGCTCTTCTGGCGCGCTTCAAGGTGATGTCTAATCTGGATATTGCGGAGAAACGTTTGCCCCAGGATGGGCGTATCGTCTTCAAGCAGTTTAACCGACGCGGTCTCGATGTGGATCTCCGGGTGTCGACGGCCCCGCTGAATCACGGTGAAGGGGCGGTCATGCGTCTCCTGGATAAGCAGAAATCTACTTTGCCGCTCGAAATGCTGGGCTACTCACAAGATAACCTTTCTGTTTATCGCGAACTGATCCAACGTCCCTATGGCATGATTCTGCACTGTGGTCCGACGGGTTCGGGGAAGTCGATGACCTTATATTCGGCGCTGAATGAGATCAATAGCCCGGAGGTTTGTATCCGAACCGCGGAGGACCCCATTGAGTATACGCTACCGGGTTTGGCTCAAATGCAGATGGCCCCCAAAATCGGGCTAACCTTTGCGACCGCACTAAGAGCCTTCTTGCGGCAGGATCCGGACATCATTCTGGTTGGAGAAATCCGGGACCGGGAAACGGCTGGGATTGCCGTGGAGGCTGCGCTGACGGGACATATGTTATTCAGTACGCTTCACACCAATGATGCGCCTTCGACAGTTTCGCGCCTGACTGAGATGGAGATTGAGCCCTTTATGATTTCAGCCTCCCTGGTGTGTGTGTGTGCCCAGCGACTTATGCGCCGCGTCAATAAATCGACCAAGGTGGCCTATGACCCGGAAGGGAATGAAAAAGAAATCATTGAGCGGGCGATCGGTTGGACGGGTACCATATACCGGGCTTCTGAGGAACTGGATAATCCGGCGGGTCCTCCATATAAGGGCCGGGTTGGGGTTCATGAATTGATGGCCACCTCGGAGGAGTTGATTAAAGGAATCAATGCAGGCTTGGAAGCGGCGGCATTGAAGGCCATTGCTGTGCGCAATGGGATGAACACCCTTCATGCGGATAGTATGCTGAAAGTGAAAGAGGGAATCACTACCATGGAAGAAGCCCTTGGCACGATTCCGCCAGATCTTGAGGATGTGGAAGCGCTGCGGAATTCTGAAGCTGACCTGTTTTCCGCTCCCGCAGCCTCTTAATTTTTCCTCTAATCGGTTGCATGGAAACTGGCTTTATTCAGTAAGGCGGCTTATAGAGGGGCAAGGCGATTAAATACTATTGACCTCGTGGTTTGTCTGGAGAAGTTAAGGGTGATTGCAAACTGTTTTAAAAATAGGAATTTCGAGAGGATCGATACGATGAAAACATTGGGAGTTCGGGCGCTGCATATAATATGTGGGATTGGGATAACACTGTACCTGGTTGGCTGCGCAACGGGGCCGGATGAGGTCCTCTTTCGCTCCGGTGCACCGCTCTCCGGTGAGATTGGTATTAAATGGGTGGACTCCGGAAGCTTGGACCAAGTCCCGGTTCTGGTCTCGGGTAATGTGCCATCGCAACCCATATTAAAGCTGCATGAGCAGGGCTGGGCGCACATACGATTTACCGTGAATGCGAACGGAAGGACTGAAAACATGGTTCTACTGGGTAGCGAAGGGGAGTACTTTGGCGGAAACACGCTTGAGGCCTTGCGGTTCTGGAGATTTCGCCCAGCCATGCAGGGTGGGCAGGCGGTTGCCAGTGTAGGAGAAATTCGTTGGGAGTTCCTGGGTCGCATGCGCACGGCAAGACCGGAACTGACTATAGCGTCATTATCAGAGTAAAATTCCATTGGCTCTGAGAAGCCCACAGCCCATCCTTTCGTATGGTTCGAAAGTTGTGGCCGTTCCTGTTGATTGTTCCTGGTATCCTTGCCGGCAAGGAAAAGGTAGTGTGGAGGGAAGCCCCGCTGGATCCAGGGCTTCCCTTGAGCAGTGGAGTCATCTACCGGTTCCAGGCCCCGCTGAGTAATCACCAAAAGGCGCAGGCTCGGACCTTTGGAAACTCTAAGGTAAGCTATGCGGAATGTGCGCTTACTGTTCCGCCGGGCTTTGATCCAGGTAAATCCTGGCGGGTGATCATCCTGAATACTACGGCGGACCTGCATGCGTCGAACCTGGTATCGATGCAGGATTACCTGGAGCCGGCAAACTTGGCGGGCTGTGTCGTGCTGGCAGCCGATGGCCCGGTTAAACCAGAGCGGGATTCGATCTACTGGCGATGGGCGATGAAAAATGCATGCCTGGATTTTTTGCATAACTTGTGGCCGGTGTCGGTGGATTGGCCCCTCATTCCTAGCGGGTATTCCGGAGGGGCCAAAATGGCGGCCCAATACGCCGCGATGCTGATGGGCAGAAAGCTCTATGTGGCCGGGGTTTATATGGGGGGGTGCAACGAAGACTTTGCCTCCACCAATCGACGTCGGGCCAAAAAACAAAAGGACGCCTTTCTGGCGGTGCCCATGTTTTTGTGTTCCGGGGAGGTTGACTTGATTGCGACTCCTGACCAAGTGCGTCGGGTGGCTGATCGTATGAAGCGGACCGGTTTTCTTCATGTCCGGATAGCCTCTCATCCAGGCGGCCATCAGTTCAACGCGGGGACTTTTCTCGAGGCTTTGGCCTGGTTCGATTCTGTTGGCGGGGAGTAGGGCTATCAGGTTTTCTGATGGAGCCATTAGGATCTATGATTAGCCTCTGGGGATGGCAGGTGATATTATAGGGCCATGAAGACAACGCTTATTCCAGGCTCTCTTGACCGTTCTACCCATCTCCAAGCTCGAAGCCGCCCGGAGCGGCATCGGTCCCGCCACAGGCCTCAGGCGCCCCTGACAGAATCCGAACTCGCTGCCTACGCCAGGAGCCGGGACATCCTGATGCGTTACCGGGCTGAAAGGCCATTGTCATTTTTTCAAATCACCTTAAAATTCATTCACCTGTTCAAACCCCCTTATGGAACTTTACCAACTCAAATCTTTCGTCTGCGTGGCCGAGGAAGGCAACCTTACCCGGGCCGCGGAACGCCTGTTCACCAGCCAACCTGCAGTGAGTGCCCATATCAAGGCCCTGGAAGAAGGCTTTGGGATGAAGCTGTTTAGTAGAACCGCTCAGGGAATGGTGCTCACCGATGCCGGAGAAATTCTGGTGGAGGAAGCGGAAAAAATCCTCCTCCAGGAGAAGCGAATGAAGGCTCGGGCCCGGTCGCTTCAGGATGGAGTATGCTGCCTGAATCTGGTCTTGAACCGGGGGCCGAAAGCGCTCCACTTTCATACCCTCTTTCAGCAAGTGGTGACGGAGTTTCCCGATATTCAACTCCAGGTTTCCCAGGGGAAAAGTGGTGCAATAACGAAAAGCGTGCTAAGTGGAGAGATTGATATCGGATTCAGCAGCTTGCCGGTCGATAACACGAAGATGGAAGCCATTCCCTTTGCCTATGAGGAAATGGTCATTCTGGTTCCTTCGGATAAAGAAATTATTCTGAATAATGATGACTGGAAGGTTCTGGAAACCATGCCTTGGGTTTACACATCCCCCCAGTGTTCCTGGCGGCACTATCTGGAAGGTATGATACAGGAGCGAGCTCTCGATCTGGATTTACGCTACATGGCGGACGACGATGATGCCGCCCTCCACTTTGTTATCAATGGGTTAGCCCTCTGTCTAATGGATCGCTTTGAAGCGGAGCCATATCTGGAGGACGGACGTCTGAAAGTATGGCCCCACTTCAAAGTCAGTAACCAAATTCAGCTTATTTATCTGCGGGATCGCAGAGATGAGCCTACTCTGAGAGGGTTTCTCGGTCTGGTAGAGATCTTCCTAAAGGACAATGCCGGGGTGGTTCCGGTGCCTGGGGTTCAGTTGCCTCTAATTTCACCCGAGCTGCAGCAGGAGGACCAGGTGATTTAAATCAGCCTAGCGATAGAACCCGCCACCCAGCAGTTTCTCCCCCAGGTAGAGGGCTACGACCTGACCGGATGCGAGAGCGCGTTGGGGCTCAGCGAAGGTGATGCGGGCTACCTCAGGCTCCCCGGCGTCATTCAGCTTGAGAGGCGTGTATTGAATCGGGACGGAGGGATCGCGGTAACGGGGTTTGGCCAGGATCTCGCATGGGTCGGCCAGGGATGAGCCAGTAAAGGACAGTCCAGTGATTTCCATCTCCGATTGGTAGAGCCCGGGGGCATCTTCGCGGTCAAAACTCACGTAGAGCGCATTGGATTCCCAGTTTTTGTTCACCACGACATATGCCTCGTTATCGGTATTGCTCGGCACGCCGATTCCCTTACGTTGGCCCAGGGTATACCGGTGAAGGCCTCGGTGAGTACCGACTTCATTCCCGTGGTGGTTGATGATGGGTCCGGGGTTGTCTTCAATGAAGCCCTGTAGGAAATCATTGATTTTGACCTCACCCAAAAAACAGATTCCCTGGCTGTCTCGCTTTTCCGCATTGACGAGATGGTGTTTGCGCGCGAGCTGGCGGACTTCCGGTTTTTCCAGGTCGCCCAATGGAAAATGAGCATGTCGAAGTTGTTCCTGCTTGAGAAGGGCAAGAAAGTAACTCTGGTCTTTATTCTTATCGATACCTTCCCAGATCTCGGATGGACCATCCCCCGGGTATACGCTGCGGCAATAGTGGCCCGTGGCGATGGCATCGAAGCCCTGGTCGCGGGCCCACTTCAAAAAGACCCCAAACTTCATTTCCCGGTTGCACATGATATCCGGATTAGGGGTGAGCCCGATCCGGTAACCGGCGACCAGGTAGTCGACCACGGCCTCGCGGTATTCCCTGACCAGGTTGATCACATCGTAGTCAATCCCGAGGGTCCGGGCAACGGCTCGACCATCATCGATGTCCTGCTGAGCAGGGCAGCGGCCGAAGACGTCGGATTCATTCAGCCAGACTTTGATATATGCAGCCGAAACATCATATCCCTGTTCTTTTAACAACAGGGCGGCGACGGAGGAATCCACCCCTCCGGATAAGGCTACCAGAATTTTCTTCATTTAGCTTTGCGGATGATCGGCCGGTTTGATTTACGATTAACTCAAAGGACTTATCTATGACTGACAAGGCCAAGGGGCAAATACAGACTGCTTACTGGGAAACGGAACGGCGTGCCGTCGTTTTGTTGCGTGAGGATTGGACCTCGCGTATCCAACTTCCTCCCTTATTCATCGGCCCGGGGCACAAGGTATTTGAGAACATTGAGGGAGCGCCGCTCACCGAGTACGGGCGTATGGCACACTATTATATTCGCCGGGATACGGTCACATTTCTGTTGGATCCGGAAGATGAGCCCAAACGTGAGCTATTTGACCAGCCGGTATACGTTGCAGGCAACTTCAATGGCTGGGAAAAGGCGATCGGCAACCATGATTGGATATTAAGCCCGGAAGCGATCCACGGGAAAACCTTTCTCACCCTCCATATTCCGCGCCTGCGCTTTCGGACCTATGAGGAGAAGAAACACAAAAAGATATCGTTCAAGTTCGTGACTCAATCCGGTGATTGGTTACCTGTCTCCCTGAGCTCGCCCAACCTGGTTTACGATACGGAAGGGCACGGCAACTATGAGCTTCGGCTCAAGCAAACGGGAAAGCACCTGTTTTATTGTTATCTTAGTGCGGACCATAAACACACCGGCAAGGAAGCCGTGATCTGGGATGACGGACGGCTGAATGAAAGCCATCCCTTGCCGGCTACCTTCAAACTCCTGGATGCGAAGACTGAACTCCGCCTCGGTGTATTTATCGAGAGCGATGAGACGGTTTTTCGCATATTTTCCCCACGGGCCACGCGAGTGGATGTCCGCTATTATCAGGGGTTTGATAGTCCGAAGGAAAGTAAACGTCTGAAACGGATTGAGAACTCCGTTTGGGAAGCCCGGGTCCCGCGCGACCTGGATGGATACCTCTACGACTACCGTGTTTACGGAAGAAATGTAGATGGGACCCGGCACTTCGACTCATCCATGCCGATACTTGACCCCTACGCGCTGGCCTCTGTGAGCCACCGGGGTCCGGGGGTAATTCGCGACCTGGCTGCACTGCCCTGGCCGCGCGAAGAAGAGCGATTTCAGCCTCCGGACTGGCATGACCTGGTCATTATGGAATGCCACTTGGCGGATTTGGTGGAACGATCAGGATATCGAGACACAGACGCCCCGGCCCCCCGCTACCTGGATTTTGTCCATTACCTGCGCGATGAGTTTTGCTACCTGCGCACCCTTGGGTTGAACGCCATTGAGCTTCAGCCGATGCAGCAGAGTGACAAGCGGGAGCCTGCCGAATACCACTGGGGGTATATGACCACGAACTTCTTTTCTCCGGAGAGCAGTTATGCCAGAGAGCCGGAGTCGGGTAGCCAGATTGAAGAATTCAGGGAGGTGGTGAAGGCGGCGCATGACGCCGGGCTGGCCGTGATCATTGATGTGGTTTACAATCATGTCGGGGAGCCGGCCCACCTGCTCTTCCTGGACAAATACTATTACTTCGAACTGGACCAGTATCACAATCTGCTGAACTGGAGTGGATGTGGTAATGATTTTCGCGCCTCGGCCCCCATGGCGAAGCGTTTGATTATTGATAGTCTGTTGCACTGGGTCCGGCTCTTCGATGTAGATGGGTTCCGGTTTGATCTGGCCGAATTGATTGGGGTGCAGGTTTTGAAAGACATCGAGGTGGCTCTAAAGGCAGAGAAACCATCCCTTATCCTGATTGCCGAGCCCTGGAGTTTTCGCGGCCACATATCTGACCAACTTCGTGAGACGGCGTATACATCGTGGAATGATGGGTATCGGAATTTCATGCGAGACTACGTTCGTGGGAATGGAAACCAGGACGCGATCAAATACTTCCTCGCGGGCTCTCCGGGATCCTTTGCCAGCTGGCCTGCGCAAACGGTCAACTATACCGAAAGCCATGACGACCGGACGTGGATTGATATGATCACCGAACGGCCGGAGCATAATGGCCATGATCCCCTGGAGGTAGACTGTCGGCGGACCCACCTGATGTTTGCCACCCTGATGATGTCCTACGGGATTCCCATGCTCAGCCAGGGGCAGGACTTTCTGCGGTCCAAACACGGGATCACCAACTCCTATCAGATGGGCGATATCAATGCCCTCGATTATGCACGGCTCCTGTATTACACCCATACCCATGGGTATGTGGTCGGCCTCATTGGGTTTCGGCAAGGGCCTTGGGGAGAGCTGCTTCGTCTATCGGCTTTTCCTGATGACGGTTTCCTCCAGTTTTTTACGGCCGACGGCTACAGCTCGCTGCTGACGTTGTATAACGCCGATAAAAGTAAAGGATCCAGACAGATTTTGTTTGGGCTCAATCCTCACCATGATACCGTGCGGATTGAGGCGGAGGGGATAGCTCTATCGACCTTTCAACAAATTGCCGATACAGAGCGGATTGCTCCCGAAGGGTTGGGCTCCGCCCTGATCCCCATCACCTCCAATGCAGTCACATTGCCGCCCCTGAGCTGTGGAATCTGGGTGAGGGGGGAGTCGTTTTAGATACTGGATGCTGGATACGAGGGGAGTGCTTAGTGCGTGGGGTATAGTGTTTTGCTTCTGGTCTCTGATCTGTGAAACTCAGGTTACATTTTTGATAAAAATGCTACAACCAAGTGTATCCTGAAGTTAGGAAATCTAATACCTTGCAATGCCTGAAATGGCGTACTAGCTTTGAACGTTCTGATTGGGCTGGTTCACGAAGATGCAGCTCGACTTAACGAGAAAAACCGAGAAAAGGAAAAATCATGCCGACAAAAATCGGAATTAATGGGTTTGGCCGGATTGGCCGAATGGTATTCAGAGCTCTTGTTGACAAAGGCCTGCTGGGCGATGAGTTCGAAGTAGTGGCTGTTAATGACCTGGTTCCTGCTGACAACCTGGCTTATTTGCTGAAGTATGACTCTACTCAGGGTCGCTTCTCCGGCACGGTAGAAGCAGACGGCGACAATCTGATCGTCAATGGACAAACCATTAAGACGATGGCCAACGCTGCTGGTCCTGCTGCCCTCGGCTGGGGCGATCTCGGAGTCGACGTCGTATTAGAATCCACGGGTCTGTTTGTTGCTGACGAGAAGGCACAAGGGCATCTGGACGCCGGCGCGAAGAAGGTTATCATTTCCGCTCCGGGTAAGGGCAACGTAAAGACGGTAGTGCTGGGGGTGAACGACGACACCCTGACTGCTGAGGACAACATCATTTCCAATGCCAGTTGCACGACGAATTGTCTGGCTCCTTTCACCAAGGTGGTGCTGGATAACTGGGGCATAGAAGAAGGCCTGATGAGCACGATCCACGCGTACACCGCCACGCAAAAGACGGTGGACGGACCTTCGAAGAAGGCTTTCCGCGATGGACGTGGAGCTCACCAGAATATTATTCCGGCTTCGACGGGTGCGGCCAAGGCAGTTGGCCTGGTGCTTCCCGAAGTGCAAGGTAAGTTGACTGGAATGGCCTTCCGTGTCCCGACTCCGACCAGCTCGGTGGTTGACCTGACGGTTCGCACGAGCACGGCGACCTCGTACGACGACATCTGTGCAAAGATGAAGGAAGCTGCGGAAGGGCCGATGGCCGGAATCCTGGCTTATACCGAAGATCCCGTTGTATCGACGGACTTCATCGGTGATCCGAATTCCTCCATTTTTGATGCCGGCGCCGGCATGCAAATGTCCGATACCTTCTTCAAGTTGGTGTCCTGGTATGACAACGAATGGGGATATAGCTGCCGCTGCGTGGAACTCATGCAGAAGGTCGCTGGCCTCTTATAATGGCTTTTGGGCCGGCTTGCCGTCTGGGCAGGCCGGCCTTTTTTCTGACTGAATCCTGTTCCGGAATGGTCCAAGGCTGGGCTATCCGGACAACCGCTTCCTATATAAACCTCACCTGACTGCAATCATGGCAACCACTCAAACAGTAAAAGACGTGAACTTTGCGGGCAAACGTGTGTTTGTTCGCTGTGACTTTAATGTTCCGCTTAACGAATCCGGTGAAATCACCGACGATACGCGAATCGTAGCTGCGCTTCCCACCATTCAGCACCTGATCGAGCAAGGGGCTCGGGTAATCCTGGCCAGCCATCTGGGTCGGCCCAAGGGGGAGAAAAATCCGGCTTTCAGCCTGAAGCCCGTTGCGGAGGCATTGAGCGTTCAGCTGAACAAACCTGTGGCCTTCGTAGAGGACTGCATTGGCGAAGACGTAGCCGGCGTCGCCGCAGCCCTGGGCGATGGAGATGTACTGCTCCTGGAAAATGTTCGTTTCCATAAGGGCGAAACCGACAACGACCCGGAGTTTGCCCAGAATTTATCGAAAGTGGCGGAAGCCTACGTGAACGACGCTTTTGGCACGGCACACCGGGCCCATGCTTCGACCGCAGGCATCACCCAGTTTTTGAGTCCCTGTGTGGCTGGATTCCTGATTGAGCGGGAGCTGGCCTATCTGGGTGAAAAAGTGTCCAACCCGGAAAAGCCTTTTACGGTGATCCTCGGGGGCGCCAAGGTGAGCGACAAAATTACAGTGATCGACTCCCTCTTGGAAAAGGCCGATACGATTTTAATCGGCGGGGCGATGGCCTATACCTTTGCGCTGGCGCAAGGTCGCACGGTAGGGGACAGCCTGAGTGAACCGGACAAGGTGGAAACGGCAAAAGCTGCCCTGGCCAAGGCTGAAGCCAAAGGTGTGCGATTTCTCCTTCCCATGGACAACCTGATTACTAATGCCCTGGACTTTGGAGCTGGTACCGTAGGGGACACTCAGGTGGTCGAGGGGAATATTCCCGATGGCTGGGAAGGTGTCGATATTGGCCCCAAGACAACTGCGCTCTATGAAGAAGCGATCAAGTCGGCCAAGACCATTCTATGGAATGGCCCGATGGGCATCTTTGAAATACCGGACTGTGCCAAGGGCACGTTTGCGATGGCCGAGGCGGTGGCGGGGGCCGAGGGGATTTCCATCATTGGTGGGGGAGATTCGGTAAAAGCCATCAAAAAGAGCGGCTATGGAGATCAGGTGACCTTTATGAGCACAGGCGGGGGAGCCAGCCTGGAATTTCTGGAAGGTAAAGAGTTGCCCGGCGTTGCTGTCCTCGATAGCGTTTAAGATCCAATTGAGGAAAAGGTTAACTATTTATCATGAGTAAAGCTGTTAGAAAGTATCTCATCGCAGGTAACTGGAAGATGAACAAAAACGCGGCGGAGGCCGTTGACCTGGTCAAAGAGCTTCAGCTGGAAGCGGGTGATCAGTTCCTCGTATCCGTCTTGGTTTGTCCACCCTTTACGGCCCTGGAAAGTGTGGCGGGTATCATTGAGGACTCCAGTATTCACCTCGGTGCGCAGAACATGCACCCGGAGCCTTCCGGTGCCTATACCGGGGAAGTGTCTGCGGAAATGCTCCGTCATCTTTTTGTCACCTTTGTCATTCTCGGACATAGTGAGCGCCGCCAATATTTCAATGAGACGGATGCCTTCATTAATACCAAGGTCCTTGCTGCTCTCAATGGTAGCTTGAAGCCTATCGTTTGCGTAGGGGAGACTCTGGAAGAGCGTGAGGCCGAGCGGACGCTCGAAGTTGTCAGTAGCCAGGTGAAAGGATGTCTGGAAGGTGTGCCCGAAGAGAAGGCGGATCAGTTGGTCATCGCCTATGAGCCCGTTTGGGCGATTGGAACGGGGAAGACGGCGACTCCCGAGATGGCCCAAGAGGTCCACGCCCTGATTCGAGGACTCCTCAAGGAACAGTTTGGTGAAGTCATGGCTGAGCGGATTCGCATCCTCTACGGAGGATCCATGAAGCCAGATAACGCGTATGAACTGTTAAGCCAAGAGGATATTGATGGGGGCCTGATTGGAGGCGCGAGCTTACAAGCGAGGGCCTTCCTCAAGATCATGGAAAGCGCACGGGCCCTTTCATCCTAAATAAAAGCCACCTGTTTCCTCACCTCATGAACGCTAAACGCCTCATTATACCTGCAATTGTTCTCATCCTCATTGGATTTGGTGCTTATCAAAGTTTCCAGGAGGAGAAAATTGTCGACTACAACGATGCCACGATTGACCTGTTGAGCCAGTCGGATGATTCATTCAACGGGTTTATTCCTCGTTTTGGTCAGTGGTTTGAGGGGGAGACGATTGATGTGGTTGCCCTGAGTGGAGAGGTCGATGTTTGCCTGGAAACCAACAAAAATATTCTCACTTCCATCGAAGTGCAGGAGCATTCCAGTGAGGCCACGGTTGAAGCCTTCCACCAGCAGGTGATCGCCTACATGGCATCCAATGTGCGAATTGTGGAGAAGTATAAGGAAGCTGTGGCTTACGTGAAGGATCACAATCCGGGAGATGAAGCCTCATGGGATTATGTGGACCAAATGGTGACCCCCATGATCGAAGAAAATTCTGCACTTTTTGACGCCGTGGTCATCGCCCAGGAAGCGATGGCCGCGAAACACGACTTCACCCTTGAGTAGGGGAACGGTCGAGAACCAGGTGAGATAAAAAGTCACCGGCCGCCTGAACATCCCCCTTCAACCGGTTCCATTCAGATTCCATGGGCGTGCTGATGGCTGCATCCAGGGTGTTGGGATCTAGAGCGACCGCGACTGGAGAAGGCGTCTGCATGGACGAGAGCGTCGGCGAGGGTGAATCATGAGTTTTCAGATTCTGTTGGACCCCAAGTGCGATGATTCCGAAGAGGAGACAGGCGGCCGCCAGGCCTCGCCAATCTGATTTGGGCTCGGGGATGGGAGAGAGGACCAGCCGGGAAGCGGGATTCGCTTTTTCCTGAGCGGTCCGAACCCCTTGCATGATGTGTTCATGAAGATCCTGAGGAATAGGCGGTGCCGTGTCGCTCGGTTTCCGGCGAAGTCGTTGATCCAACTCTGAGGAAGATACGAATGACTGTTTCATGGGATAATCAGGAAGGTTGAGAGGCGGATACGGAAGGCGTAGGGTGAGAGGAAGTAGGGGAGTCTGTAGTAAAGTGACGAAGGAGGCGCTTACGTGCACGATGGATGAGCACTTTAGTGCTGGACAAGCTTCGGTCCAGCACGGCGGCAACCTCCTTCAGGGAAAGGTTCTCTTGATACACCAGCCAGAGGGCGTCCAATTGATCTTCGGTGACCTGGTCTTTCACCGTCTGCCAGAAGTTCTCATGTTGATCGGAGCGTTCAAGGGTCTGGACTGGGGTTTCGGTTGGGTCTTCCTGTTGCCCGGAATAATGATCCAGGTGTTGGAGCTGGCTGGCGGATTTGCGGAAATAGGATACCGTGTTGTTGCGGGCAAGGGTAAAGAGCCACGCGGCAAAAGGGTATTGGGGAGAAAAACGATCAATCCGTTGCCATGCCCGGATGAAGACTTCCTGTGTGAGGTCCTTGGCGTCCTCCGTTCGCTTTGTTTTTGAGGCTATGAATCGGTAAATGGACTGTTCGTGCCGGGCCACCAGTTCCTCAAATGCTTTAAGCGAACCCTCTTGGGAGCGGCTCGCTAGCTGATGATCTGAAAGCGTGGTCCAATCGACCGTCATGGGTTGGTCTTTCTTAAAGGTATGGGTCCAGGGAGTCGACCGTTTCGTCAATCGTGTGATTGAGCCGCACATGGATGGTTTTTTCGATTTGCTGGACTTCGATCGCATGCGCCATCTGCTGAAGCTCGGGTTTTTGGGAGTTCAAGAGGGCCAACGCGCGAAACCCCTCAAGGACACTGGAGATATTGGAGGCGTCCTCTGCTTTATTGGCTTCCAGCACGACGTTCAGGTACACCGTGTTGGGAGACGTTGACAGGCTGAGCATACCTTCATGGATCTCTTTTAGAACTGCGGCATCAGCTTCGAGATTTTTCATTTTGCTAAAGTTGGCCAGGCCGACGACGAGCACCTCTTCATCCGCACCGGTTGGAATGAGATTGAAGGAAGGGGCGGACAACGATTGGTGGACCCCGTCTATGACGTCTAAAGTCATATCGATCAGGGTTGGATTTTCTGAGATAACGATGAGGGTTTCTCCGACAAAAGCCCCATAGGAGAGTTTTGCCTCATTTTCGTCCATCCAGGTATGGACGGTATGGTTGCGGTAGGGGCGGGATTGATACGCGTCATTGACGGCGATGAGGTCGAGCAGTAGCTCTTTCTGAAAAGTGCCTTCGAGGAGGACTGCCCCCTGTTCAGGGAAATCAGGAATGCCGAACGCGGTAATTCCTTCCAGGTCGTATAAGGGGTTGAATCCAAACAGGCGCTCGAAGACCCGGATCTGCTTTTCTTTTTGTTCGTCCAGGGATTCGATCAATTTTTCCCCAAGCCCGGAGTAGACCAGGGCCGGCACGTCCACATGGGCATACCAGATGGCTTCTGACGGGATTCGGGTCGTATTGAGTGGTTTGGCCCCAAGGGTGGAGTAGGCCAGGCAGGTGGATAAGGCGGTGAGCCACAGTGTTTTCATCGGGTTGTGCGGTTAATCAATTCAAGTGGGTTCACTAGCGATTACGTTTGGAGTGGAGCGATGGTTACATCGACATCTATTTTTTTACGCTTACCCGCTGATTTTGCGCTGGATTACTTTCAAGGCCTCTTTTCGGCTAAGGGGCGATAAGGTGGCGTGATGGGTGTCCACAAATTGAGCCACCCATTCCGGGTTTGCATAGCTGTATTGACGGAGGGCCCAGCCGATAGCTTTTCGGATAAAGAACTCCTGTTCCGATGCCAGTTTCAGCAGGGTGTCTTCAAACAGCGGAAGATGGGTGTCTTCCTTATGCTTGAGATGTGCCAGGATGGAAGCTCGTCGCATCCACATGGAAGAATGTCCGGCCCATTCCCAGACCTCTCCGCGTAGTTGTGGGTTGTTTAAGAAAACCGGGCTCACGAGGCGGGTAGCATAAGCGTCCAGGGTGTCCCACCAGGCACAACGCTTCAGGCAATTCACGTACATCGGCCAAGCGTTGACCGTGACGTACTGCTTGTAGACCCGGGCTACCTGGAAGCCAACGAGGGCTCCTTCCCGGCCTGGAATTTCCCAGGACTCTTGTAACACTTGCCCATATTCTTCCAGGGTTAGACACGGGAACCGGGCCTTGGCCAATTTTGCGATTGCTTCCTGGTCCTTGGACTGCACCCCGAAGAATAGATCATCGGTTTTCATGTAGGCCTGCATGCGGGCCGCCTTTTCCGGATTGGCCAGGCGGCTCAGCTCCTTATGGATCAAACGGGTGAGGGGGTGCACTTTGAGACGAGGTGTGAGGAGGGGGAGAGGCTGCAGGGTTCAGGAATCGGGTCGCAGGATGGGGTATCCGGGCGGGTTTTCGATGTTTGGCTGTGGGGGATAGGTCGGCTCCGGGTTTGGGTATCTGGTCTCCGTCCTCTGATTGTTGTCCTCTTTTCTCTGCTTTCAATGAAGGCGGTTTTCCAGATAGTGGACCAGGTTTTGCAGGAAGGTGGTGTCGCCGGGGATGGCTTGAATGTGTTGGAGGGCCTGTTTCCCATGGTCTTCAGCCAGACGGCGTGCTCCGTCGAGGCCTAAGAGCGTGACGGTGGTGGCTTTTTCATTGTCCTCATCGATCCCTGTAGGTTTTCCCAGGTCATTGGTATTTCCCGACACGTCGAGGATGTCATCGATGACCTGGAACGCGAGACCGAGATGAAACCCAAAGGCAGCGACCTCATTCAGGTGCGGAGTGTCCGCTTGAGCAAGGTGAGCCCCCATGAGGAGAGAAGCTGTGATGAGCGCTGCGGTTTTGTTTTTGTGGATGAAGATCAGTTGGTCCTTAGAGCAATCATGGCTTCGCTCGGTCAAAATATCTTCAACTTGCCCACCTATTAGCTGTTCGCTCCCTGAGGTTTCGGAGAGAGTCTGGATGAGGGCGAGGGCGGTCTGGGGGGCCTCCGTATAATGTCGGCTCAGCAACTGAAAGGCATAGGTAAGGAGGGCATCTCCGGCGAGAACGGCCGTGGCTTCATCAAATTGGATATGGCAGGTGGGTCTCCCCCGGCGGAGTGGAGAATTGTCAATAGAAGGTAAATCGTCGTGGATGAGGCTGTAGGTATGCAGGCATTCTACGGCGACAGCGGCGGGTTCAGGGTCGAGGGTGCCGCGCAGGGTTTCCGCCATGGAAATGACCAGGATCGGCCTTAATCGTTTTCCTCCGGCCTCCATACTATAACGCATCGCCTCATGGATTAGGGCTGGACGGGTGCCGGCAGCTGGGAGGTAGCGGTCAATTGCCTGATTGACGCGGCCCTGGTAGTGGCTGATTTGTTCTTTAAAATCCATGGGTGGTAGTCATGATTACGGCATGCGTCCCCGATTTCCAAGTTTAGAGGATGTTTTAAAACGAATGGGCAATGAACCCGGATGGGGAGTTAAGGTCCTGATAGGAGCGATCTTCTTCTTTGTGCCGGTTCTGCATATCCTGTCGTTGGGGTATCTACTGCGCTACGGACGTCGGATACGAGCTCATAACGATCTCGCCCTTCCGGAATGGAATGATTGGGGGGCGCTCTTTATGGATGGCTTGCGAATGCTGGTCATCTGGTTCTGTTTTTTTTGTATCCCAGTTGGAATCGGATTTGGCTTGAGCATGGCTTTCGATGCCTCGATGCCTTTTCTCGGAGTGATTAATACCGCGTGGTGGGCTTTTCCCGCAGCGGGATGGCTCATCGGGTGTTACCTCTATATGGCGGCCCTCTACCGATTTATTGCCCTGGAGTCCCTGGATTCCCTGCTCGATTTGAAAACAATTTTTCGGATGGCTCACGCCATGCGGTGGCAACTAGCATTACCCATCCTCATGTTTACGGGGTTGCTGACCCTGTTTTGGCCGATTTACGGGTTTGTCTTTTTCATGGGCTTTTTGATTCTGACCGCCTATTCTTCTATCAATTACCTCCTAATGGAGCGTGCTGCCGGTATCAATCGGTAGGTTCCTTTTGACCCTCTACCTCCTATGTCTCCAGCAAAAAGTAAGGAAGCTTCGGATCCGGGAATTGCCGGACCCATTGTGATTGGAGTACTCTGCGCCCTCATCGGGGCGGGTCTTGGTTTTTTCCAACTAATGGGGGGGGAGCCGGAAGTTATCGAGATGGGGCGAAGACGGTCTTCCAGTGCGCAGGAGGAAGAAGCTAGTCCTCCGAGCTTTCTGAATCGTCAGCCGGTGGTGGTTCAGGCCTTGCGGGGTCCTCGCAGTGGCGGAAATTACGAGGCCAAACGTCGGGCCGTCCTGGAAGGTCAGTATCCTTTGACAATCCAGGCATCTGAATTGAACGCCTGGTCACGTCGCTATTTCCGGGTACAAGCTCCGGAAGAAGGTGGAATGCTTTACATCGTGCCGGAGGCCCCGGCTTTCTGGGTTTCAGACGGTGTATTCCATGTATCCATGGGTCTCGATATTACCGTGGGCGGGCAGACCCGTTCGGCCTTGTTCATCGCGCGAGGTTCGCTCCAGGGCGGATCGAACGGCCTCACATTCGTTCCCGCGGAAATGTATCTGGGGCGTGCCAAGGTACCGCCTATTGGTGGTTTTAAAGGTATCCTGCAGGGGTTGGTCATGAAGGTATTCTCTGAATCAGAAGAGTTCCAAAGCATGGTGGAGAGTCTTGGTCGTGTCTCAGATGTTCAAATGGCCGAGGGACAAATCATCCTATCTTCATAAACTGGTTTGTCTTTTCCTTTCTACTCTGGGAGGACCCCTTTCCCTCTCTGGGAATGTGTATCCTGTGAGAGAAACCTCTCACTTTACCCTGCATGCGGAAAATCGTGAGCAAAATGCGATCGTAGCAGATATTTGCCATGCATTACTTCAGGTGGTCGGCGACCATGTCTCGGCTCCAAGCTCCTTTACCCCGCATATTCGGGTTGAAGTAAAGCCGATTGATGGGCCGCCTTACCGAATTTTCATTGAGTCCGGTGGCCGGGTCCTTCTGGAGCTGAACTGGTCGCAATCTCTGGAGATTCGGTCGGTGTGTGTAGGGCTGGCTCAGGCGTTTTACCATCGGTTGGGTATATGGCAAGGCGGGTCAGATGGCTGGAGTCGCTATCCGGAGTGGTTGGTTACCGGAAGCGCGGTATCCCTGGAGAACCGGCTCTTTCCGGGGGTATTGCAAGCCACTGCCTGGGGATTGCGGGAACAGCCTGCCATCCCCCTCTCTTATTTGTTGGCGTATAATCCGGATCCCTCGGAGGAGCGTTGGTATGCGGATCAATCCATATATCTGCTGCGTTTCCTGCGTCACCAACTCAGAAGCAGGGAACGCTACCGCCAGTATCTGCTACGGATAGTCAACGGTGAATCTGCTTTCGAGGTACTGGCCGGCATGCTCGACATTCAGAACCCAGCCCTATTGGAAATGCGTTGGATGGTCTGGTTAGAGTATCAGGCTCGATTGGATCTGGGGCCACACTACAGCCTCGCTGAATCCCGCAGGTTGGTGACGAGCATGGATTCGATCATGTTGCGGCAAGACGAGGTAGACCGATTGGCTCTTTTTTCAGAGTTGGCAAAAGACGAGTCTGTCGAGGGAATTGCAACTGAAGCTGAAAGGCGATTGTTTTATCTGAAGCAGCAACTCCCCCATGCGAATCCTGCTGCTTTCAATACCCTACATGCATTGGGAGCAATTCTAGAGTGGCACGCAGGGCTAAGGATAGCAGATTTAAAGGGGCTGGAGCGTGCTTACCAAATGGAGTGGGAGCAATTTCTGGAAATTGAAGCAGCCGTGGCGGGCAACCCATAGCATACTGTCCAGGCATCAAATCCAGTTGTAGATTGCTCTAAATCAAGGGCAGCTCCGATGTGTCCGGACCAAAGGCCTTGATGATCTGCTCGACGTCGATGTTGTCCGAGACGAGCTGTTTGATCAGAGGAATCTTGTCGGTATCGCTGGGCTGAGTTTTTACCGTCATCGTATTGATACGGGAAGCAATATTGAAGCTTTCATCCTCCGCTATGACGACGGGGATATCCGTCTCGTTCAGCAGCTTACGCAGTTGGGGATTTGGCAAAATACCCCGTGTGAGCACGATGCCGGATATTGCTTTTTCCCTAGAGTATCCTGCACTGGCAATGGCGGACATGATGATGTCTTCGCGATCGCCGGGGGTAATGATGAGGACGCCGGGTTCGAGAAAGTCCATGACGCCCTTGGCTGTCATCGCGCCAATCACAATTTTCTCGATACGGCGATACTGACCCACGGTCTTCCCGTTGAGCCATTGTCCTTTAATTTCGGATACAACCTGAGACAGATTGGGTGCGGTCAGTTTACGTTGAAGGGGGAGCATGCCCAGGAGAGGAACTCCATAGCGGCGCAAGCCTCGTTCCACATAATCCCGGATATCATTCATGCGAGCGGGGTCGACCTTGTTGATGATAGCGCCGATGACCTCTACCCCGTGCTTATCAAACAAGGCCTTGTTGAGGGCGATTTCATCAATGGGTCTTCCGATTCCACCCTGGGAAACAATAATGACTTTGGCTCCGAGGATTTGAGAGGTCTGGGCGTTCGAAAGATCAAAGACCGAACCGACGCCGGCATGTCCGGATCCTTCGATGATGATATAGTCCTTTTCGTAGGCGGCACGGTCGAAACCCCGACATAATTTATCGACAAGCAGAGGATAGGATTCATCCGGGTCCTTCAGGTATCGCCGGGTGAACTGGCCGTCGATAGCCACCGGGCTCATGGCCAGGATAGGGGTCTGCACATCAAAGATGGCATCGAGCAGTAATGAGTCCTCATCGATTTTATTCCCCTCAACCTCAACAAATCGTTGTCCGATGGGCTTGATATAGCCCACCTTGGGGGTGTGTGCCCGAAGGGCGGCAAACAAACCCAGGCAACTGGTTGTTTTGCCCTCGTTCATGCGGGTAGCTGCAACGAAGATCCGCTTGGTTGTCCGATTGAGTGGCCGCTTCATAGAGCGGTTAGCTCCTGGATCATCTGTGCCAAAAGGAGAAGGCGTGGCACCCTTGCGGACCGTAACGTTGCCTGCTGGTTGCAACGGATCGGTCATGTAGTCGTTAAGTCTGTCAGTCTAAAAGAACGGTTCAGTCGGCAGTTAGGTCTGACGACCGGAACCTGATCTGTCAATCCCACGATGGCTCCTGATCCGGATGGAGGTATCGCTGGTCGGTCGCCTGGGCCCCGACCATGACGGCGGTTCCAAAAATATCGTGAGCACTGGCTCCCCGGCTGATTTCAGCACAGGGAAAGGTGAGACCGGTCAAGAGGGAGCCATAGGTCCGGGCCCCGGTCAGGATCTGGGCCAGCTTACTGCCGATATTGGCGGCTTGCAGGTCGGGAAAAATCAGGACATTGGCCTGGCCGGCTACCTCCCCGGTGAGGCCTTTTAAATCGGCGGTGGGTTTTTGAATGGCAGCATCGACCTGGAGCTCGCCATCGATATGCAACGCCACCTTGCGATTATCTGCCATCGTGCGGGCGAGGGCGGTCGCTTCGACCATTTTCCGGACAGTGGGGTCGATGGCATTTTCACTTTTACTTGTGTAGCTGAGAAAGGCGATACGCGGGGTGCGCCCGGTTAGGTGCCGGGCGAGGAGTCCAGTGGTCATTGCCATATCAGCGAGTTGCTGAGCGGTTGGACTGGGGATAACCGCACAGTCAGCGAGAAAGAGTACGCCGTCGAGCCCGGCGACCGGTTCTTCAAAATCCAACATTTGCAGGGAGGACACGGTGCGTATCCCGGAGTGGCGTGGCATGACCTGGAGGATGGGGCGGAGGGAGCTGATGGCATTGAGGGTAGCCCCCGCCACCATGCCACTGGCGTTGCCATTCATGACCATAAGCGGAGCGAAGTAACGGGGATTCTTCACCATCGTATCAATCGCTTCGTCCGAGCTTTCTTTGAACCGGGGAATAGCCGAAAGCAAGCCGGCAAATGCATCCAATTCCTCACTGCGGGAAGGTTCAATGATGCGGATTCCCTTTAGATTGATATTCAAGACCTCTGCGTTTTGCTTAATGCGGGAACGGTCACCCAGGAGGATAGGCACGCCCAGGTTACCCAGGACAAACTTACGGGCGGCCTGGATGATGCGAGGGTCCGAACCCTCAGGGAAGACAACGCGCTTTGGATGACGTTTCAGTCGATCTGATAATAAGTCAATGAGGGGCATAGGTGAGGGGAAATCAGTCTGGCAAAACTGAATTCACATACGGAGAATAGTTTTGCAAATCTTCAATTATGCTAAAAAACCTGCGCCATGTCACCATTGTAGCGACGACGACCTTTGGCTCCCGGATCCTGGGCCTGGCGCGGGATGTTCTACTCTTCTTTTTTCTGGGGACCAGTATCTGGAATTCGGCCTTCATTGTAGCATTTACAATTCCCAATCTCTTTCGCCGACTCCTGGGGGAGGGTGCGTTGACTTCAGCCGTAGTGCCTCTTTTGTCCGAACAGCTGGAGCAGGAGCACACAGCGGCCGCGGGATACCGGTTTATCAATCGCGTACTAACGCGGTTGACTCTGATTTTGTTGGCGATTACGGCGACAGGTGTCCTGCTGGCCTGGGGGGTCCGCTATATACGGGGGCTATCCGCCAACTGGTATCTGGTGGCTGAGTTGAGTCTGGTGATGCTGCCGTATATGATATTCATTTGCCTGTCCGCTATCCTTGGTGCCAGTTTGAATGTATTGGGGAGGTTTGGCATTCCCGCATTATCTCCGATCTGGTTGAACCTTTGCATCATTGGAAGTTTGCTGTGGGGAGGAGTCGGGTTGGGAGTCGACCCTGCCCAGCTCACGCTGCTAGTGAGTTGGGGGGTGTTAGTGGGAGGCTTTTTTCAGTGGGTGATTCCAGGAATTGCTCTCCGGCGAGAGGGATGGAAGCCACACTGGGATAGTTCGCAGGACCCCAGCATGCATGCCCTATGGAAGCTTTTACTTCCAGGCCTGGCGGGAGCGGCGGTGCTGCAGGTCAATATCCTGATCTCTCGACTGATCGCTTATTCGATCCATGAATCTGCAGTGTCCGTTCTTTACCTGGCGGGACGATTGATGGAGCTCCCATTGGGTGTCTTTACCATTGCGGTGGTGACCGTTCTCTTTCCCGAGTTGTCGAGAAAGGCTGCGGCCCGGGATGAGCAGGGAATGGCCCAGAGTTTTCAGTCGGGGAATCGGCAGATCCTGGCCATTACGATTCCGGCGGCAATCGGCCTGATTATTCTTGGAAAACCTATTCTGGATTTACTCTTCAATTATGGCGCGTTTTCTGCCCGCGATGTGTCGGCTACTTTACCCGTTCTCGCGATATATGGAGTGGGTCTGCCGTTCTATTCCCTGGCCACGATAGGGGTTCGGGGCATGCATGCGTTTAAAGACATGGTGACTCCGGTTCGTATTGCCTGCCTGGCTCTGTTCACGAATGTGGTATTCAGCCTGGTGTTGATGTTCCCCTTCCAAGAACGAGGCCTCGCAGCTGCCAATGTCCTGTCAGCGATGTTGCAGTGCTTCCTGATCCTCAGGGCTTTCCAGCGGGCAAACCCCCATTATGCATTCAGGGATAGTATAAATCCTCTGAAAAAGATCGGCATCGCCGCAACTCTAATGGCAGCACTCTGTTATGGATGGATCGTGGTGACCCCTCTGATGGGGTTGGAAGGTAAATGGTTGAGTGTGGTGCAAGTCGGCCTGGGTGTTCCCGGGGGGGTCTTTGTCTATTTTGCTATCTTGCAGTGGTTTGGCCTGGAGGATCTCGACGTCCTGAAAGCAGCCGTTATACGGAAATTGAGAGGAGGGGGATCGAGTGAGGCGATATAGTGCGATCTTCATTTACCTGGGATGGATCCTGCTTTCCATTGGCTTAGCTTGGGTTTTCCCACAGGTCGGCGCCAAAGGAGGCCCGCTCGCTACGGAATGGACGACCAAACTGGCGGTTTTTGTTATTTTTCTGAATCAGGGGCTCGTCCTTCCGACCGAAGACTTAAAGCAAGGGCTGATGAAATGGAAATTTCACCTGTCTGCGCTTACCTTCATTTTTGGCGTATTTCCGCTTCTGACCCTGATATGGATTCTGGGCTTGCAGCGCCTTCTCCATGATACAGGGTCCGGGCTGGCTAGCGGTGATATTCTTCTGGGCTACTTATACCTGGGGCTTTTGCCTACGACCATCACCACGGCGGTGGTGTATACCAGCAAGGCTGGGGGCGATAGCCCGGCGGCCCTGTTTACAACGGCCGTCTCCAATGTCATGGGAGTGTTTACCGTCCCCCTGATGGTGGGAGGTATCCTGGTTGTTTCAGGATTTGAGGCAGAGCTGGAGGGCTTCCACCTCGGGCCTACGCTGCTCAAAATCAGCAGTTTGATTCTGGTTCCATTACTGGTGGGGCAATTGCTGAGACCTTGGGGGAAGACCTGGGCCGGGCGACACAAGGGATTCCTGAAGAACCTGAACGTCGGCCTTATCTACTTTATTGTGTTTGCCGCCTTTTCAGAATCTTTTGTTTCCGGCACCTGGGAGGGTTATGACTCCCTGTTCGTTGGGGTTCATTTTGTATCCCTGGCCCTACTGCTGGCCCTGGTGAATGTGCTGGCCTGGATGACGGGCCGGTTGTTGTTCAAGGAGCAGGGCGATCGTATTGCCTATACCTTTTGTGCATCCCAGAAAACCCTTGCCGCCGGCGTTCCTATGGCCGGTGCGATCTTCAGCGCCGCCAGCCCGGACCTGGGGATGGTACTTTTACCGATCATGATTTACCATCCTCTGCAATTGATCCTTGGCGGGAGTTTAATCGGGTTTTGGAGCGAAAGAACCAAATCCAAAGGACGTTATCAAAAAGTTGATAAAATGCCCCAGTGAGGGGCTTGGGGTTGTCATCCCGGTCTTTGTTTCATAGGTATTTCATGGCAATGAGGGTGCGTCAGCACAAATCTCGCGGCTTTACGCTAGTTGAGATCATGATCGTTGTGGTCATGATCGGGCTCCTGGTTGCAATGGCTTTACCGGCTTTTCAGCAGGTGAGGATGCAGTCACAAAACTCGGCAACGGTGAATGATTTACGGATTTTTCAATCTGGATTTGAGCAATATAATATGGAGATGGGTGGATGGCCGCCCGACTCCACGGGGAATACCTGGTCGGATCCCGCAGTCCAAAGCGCCATCTTCGATGGATACATTAAACAGTCTCAGTGGCAGAAGCGAACCCCCATTGGTGGTAATTATGATTGGGATCCGGGTATCTTCCTCAATGCCCATGGCGTATCGGTCGATGCCTACACGGTGGATTTAGCCCAGGTCACCCTTCTGGACGAAATGGTGGACGACGGGGATCTAAATACCGGCATGGTCCGCTCCCGGGCGGGCGGTGTAATCTGGGTGCTGGAATACCAGGGCCCTTGAGGCGCTTCTATCCCCCCCAAAAAAAAGCCACCCCGAAGGGTGGCTGAATCAAAGGTGCTGATAATTCCTGATATGATTCAGGCTTTCGCCGCTTCGTAAATCTCATTGGCTTTGGCCCAGTCTACGACATTCCAGAAAGCGGCGATGAAATCGGGACGGCGATTCTGGTAATGCAGGTAGTAGGCGTGCTCCCAAACATCGAGCCCCAGAATGGGGGTGCCCTCGACATCGGCCACCCCTTTCATCAGGGGACTGTCCTGGTTGGGCGTGCTGGTGACAACGAGGTTGCCCTCTGCGGTAAGCACTAACCAGGCCCAGCCACTACCAAAACGGGTGGCCCCGGCGTTGGCAAATTGCTCTTTGAAGGCGCTGACACTTCCAAACGTGCTGTTGATGGCTTCTCCCAAGGCTCCGACTGGATCCCCTCCACCGTTTCCAGAGAGAATGGTCCAGAAAAAAGAGTGGTTTGCGTGTCCGCCCCCGTTGTTGCGGACCGCCCCGCGGATGCCTTCAGGAACCGCAGACAGGTCGGCGATCAGCTCTTCAACGGCTTTCCCTTCGAGGTCCGTTCCATCAATGGCGGCGTTCACCTTGCTTATATAAGCATTGTGATGCTTGGAGTGGTGGATTTCCATGGTGCGCGCATCGAAATGCGGCTCCAAGGCATCGTAAGCGTATCCCAGTTCAGGTAATGTGTATCCCATGGTTATTTATGTCTTAATGGTTTGCGTGGTAGAGAATTGATTTACCTTAGCTCAGTTTCGTTAACTCGTCAACAATATATAAAGAATTTTGTTTATTTATTCGGATTTTCGTTTGGCTTGAAAAAAGGCTTGGATCAGGGCTTGGCATTCTTCCTGGAGAACACCGGGGGTAATGACCAGTTTATGGTTTGCCTGAGGAAGGTCGTTGAGATTGGCGGCACCACCGAGACAGCCCATTTTGGGGTCGGGGAGGCCATAGACGACCCGGCCGAGGCGAGACATGATCGATGCCCCGCTGCACATGGGACAGGGTTCTTTGGTGACGTATAAGGTGGCAGCATTGAGCCGCCAGTCTTTGAGGAAGGTGGAGGCCTGGGTAATGGCGATAATTTCGGCGTGAGCGGTGGGATCTTTGGTTGACTCTACCTGGTTGTGGGCGGCGGCGATGACTTCCCCATCATATTCGATAACCGCGCCGATAGGGACCTCGTCTGCCCTCCACGCATCAATCGCCTGATTGTAGGCGAGCTTCATAAAAAAGGTATCATCTTTTTCCAGCTGCGACGGAAAGAGTTTGTTAAAGGGGCAGGGGGGTGGGTTCGGCTTTGGAGGCTCCATTTATCTGCATCAGATGAACAGGGAGGACTTGACTCTGCAAGGGTTTGGTTGGTTTAACGTCCCTTTACGTACGTATATATGACAAAGCAGAACGATGAAGATTATGTAGAGGTAGAAGGTAAGATTGTCGCGGTCCTGCCTGGCACCATGTTTAGAGTAGAGCTCTCAAATGGGCACCAGGTGCTGGCCCATATCAGCGGTAAGCTTCGGAAAAACTTCATCAAAATCACGACCGGGGACCTGGTAAAAATGGAAATGACCCCGTCTGATCTGGACAAGGCTCGCATTGTCTACCGCCTGCGTAATGCCAACCAGAGCCGGAATGCTCCAATCCGCAGCTACGGTCCGCGTAGAAAATAACAAGATGAACTTAATTTCGTTTGGAACAAATTCTTAGGTTTCTTACTCTTCTTACCTCAGAAACAGCTTGGGGCACTTCTGAATCCTAGGCATAACCCTGTAAAACACTATGCTCGCCAATAATATTCTAGATACAATGGGGCGCACTCCCCTCATACGGTTGAATCGCCTGACTGAGGGGCTCGATGCCGAAATTCTGGTAAAATGTGAATTTTTTAATCCTCTATTCAGCGTCAAAGACCGTATTGGTGTGGCCATGATCGAGGCCGCGGAACGGGATGGACAGCTGAAACCCGGTATGGCCGTAATCGAGCCGACCTCCGGGAATACGGGCATTGCCCTTGCCTTTGTCTGCGCATCCAAGGGGTATCGCTGCATTCTGATCATGCCGGAAACCATGTCAGTGGAACGTCGCGTGTTGTTGCGACAGCTGGGGGCTGAGATCATCCTGACTCCCGGACCCAAGGGAATGCCCGGGGCCATCGGAAAAGCCCAGGAGTTGATGGAAGAGCACAAGGAGAATGCTTTCATGCCCCAGCAGTTCGAAAACCCCGCCAATCCTGAAATTCATCGCAACACGACAGCGGAAGAGATTTGGGCGGATACCGAGGGCAAGATCGACTTTTTTGTAGCCGGTGTCGGCACCGGAGGAACGATAACCGGTGTGTCCGAGGTCATTAAGTCACGCACGGATATGAAAACCTTTGCGGTGGAACCCGAAGCAAGCCCGGTTATTTCCGGCGGGCAGCCTGGTCCGCATAAGATCCAGGGGATTGGCGCTGGCTTCGTCCCGAAAAACTGTAACGTGGACCTGATCGATGAGGTTATCACGGTTTCTAACGAAGAAGCTTTTGATACGGCGACCAAGGTTACTTTAACTGACGGTTTGCCGGCGGGTATCTCTTCGGGAGCTAATATTGCCGCGGCAATGAAATTGGCGGCCCGCGAGGGCATGGCCGGCAAGCGCATTGTGACGATTGCCGCCAGCTCCACGGAGCGCTACCTGAGCACTCCATTGACCGAAAAAGTCCGGGCTGAGGCCCTCGCCGCTTCGGCCTAGGGGCTATTCCATCCCTTTATTTTATTCTAAGCCCTTCCGAAATTGTCCGGGAGGGCTTTTTTTGCGGAAATAGGGGAAATAATCTATTTCAATTTCAATTTTTTGTGATATTGTATTTTCATCTAGGGGAACCCATTTCGACTACACGTATTGTAGTTTGGAAATCAGGTAGTAGTAGGTAGGCCGCCGTAATTGGCGGCCTAACCTCTTTCTGGAATTAGAAAAGTGCGCATCGTTTTGCAAAGGAGGGAGGTCTGGAGCATGATAGGCCTGTTATGGATTCGGCATCACCGGCACCCCTTTTACTTTGGTTTCGCCAGGACCTCCGGCTACAGGACAATGCCGCTTTGGAGGCGGCGCTCCGTTGGCAGGGTCCCATTATCCCGGTGTATATCTGGTCACCGGAGGATGAAGGGGAATGGGCTCCTGGAGAGGCCCAACAATGGTGGCTATACCAGGCGCTGCCTGATCTGGATAGATCGCTGCAAAAGTATGGGAGTCGGTTAATCCTGAGAAGCGGAGAGGCAGAAAGAGCCATCCCGAAACTGGTGGAGGAAACGGGAGCAGGGGCCGTGTATTGGAACCGCCGGTATGAGCCACTCGTTACTGACCGGGATTCCCGGATCAAGCAGGATTTGTTAGAGCGTGGAGTGAAGGCCAAAAGCTTTAACAGCAGTCTCCTCTTCGAACCCTGGATGGTTTCCACGGGACAAGGGAAGCCTTACCAGGTTTTCACTCCATTTTGGAAAAATGTGACCAGAGGGGTTGTGGCTGGAGTGGTCGAGGTGGAGTTAGATCTGCTCGCAGAACAGGCACCGGAGGTCTGGCCCTCTTCGCTTTCGGTCGACGCCCTCAGTTTGCTGCCGGACATACCTTGGTATAAGGGAATCGCGGAAGCGTGGACGCCTGGTGAAGGAGAAGCCCAACGGCTCCTGGCCCATTTCTTACAAGCGGGTGGGGTTCACTACAAGGATCAGCGGGACATACCGGGAAAGGCCGGTACGTCTAAGCTGTCCCCCTATTTACATTTTGGGCATATCGGTCCACGGCAAATCTGGGCAGCTACGGTTGAGGCAGGGATCGACCAGACTGTTGGGGGGAAGGTGTTTTTAAAAGAAGTCGGGTGGAGGGAATTTGCCTACCACGTTATGTTTCACTTTCCCTACACGATCCACGAGCCTTTACGAAGTGAGTATAAGGAGTTTCCCTGGAAAGCTGAGGATGCCGTATTGAAGGCATGGCAATCCGGTAAAACCGGCTACCCCCTGGTGGATGCAGGCATGCGCCAACTCTGGAAAGAGGGGTGGATGCACAATCGGGTCCGCATGGTGGTGGCCTCCTTGCTTGTCAAACATCTCCTGCATGACTGGAAAGCTGGAGCCGAATGGTTCTGGGATACCCTGGTGGATGCTGATTTGGCGAGCAACTCCCTGGGCTGGCAGTGGGCGGGCGGTTGCGGGGCCGATGCCGCTCCCTATTTCCGGATATTTAACCCGGTTACTCAGGGGATGAAGTTTGATCCTGATGGAACCTATATCCGGAGCTACGTTCCTGAACTGGCCAAGCTTGATGTCCCATACATTCATGAACCGTGGGTTGCTCCTGATACAGTCCTCCGGGCGGCCGGAATCCGCCTGGGTGATGACTACCCCCTACCCATCGTTGAGCAAAAAGCCGGTCGTCAACGCGCACTGGACGCGTTGGCTAAATTCAAGGAGATGACCTCTTGAAGCCGATACGTCATTTAGTTCTCATTTTCGGAGATCAGCTCAACCGGGACTCCCTGGCTTTCGAAGGATTTGACACTGTTCGAGATCGTGTATGGATGGCTGAGGTGCCGGCGGAGGCTACATATGCCTGGTCCCACAAACAGCGCATCGTCCTGTTTCTCGCGGCCATGCGGCATTTTAGGAATAACCTGGAAGAAGGTGGAATCTCCGTAGACTACACCGAGTTGGGGGATCCTGGAAATGCCGGTACCCTGGAAAAACAACTGCAATGCTCGCTCGAGCGGGACACACCGGAAAGAGTTGTCATGGTGCAACCTGGTGAATACCGGGTACTAACCGGCGTTCAGGCTGTCTGCCGTGAAGCCAAGGTGGAGGTAGAAGTACGGGAAGACGAGCATTTCTATTGTTCCCCCAAGGCATTTGACCAATGGGCCGATGGGAAAAAAAGCCTGGTGATGGAGTTTTTCTACCGCGAAATGCGGAAGCGCTACGGGATTCTGATGCAGGCCGATGGAAAAACACCGGAGGGAGGCACGTGGAATTTTGATAAGTCAAATCGAGGGAGCTTTGGGAGGCGGGGTCCGATGGATTTGCCCCCTGCTGGATTAGTTAAACCGGATCCGATTACCCGCGCGGTGATGGAGGAGGTAAACGCCCGATTTGCGGATCACCCGGGAAGCCTGGACACATTCAACTGGCCGGTTACCCGTCGAGCGGCTCTCAGCGTGTTGCGGCATTTTATTGAACAGAAGTTACCGTGTTTCGGGAAATACCAGGATGCCATGTGGGGTGGGGAGCCCTTTCTCTACCACTCCTTGATATCAGCTTCCTTGAATCTCAAACTCCTCAATCCCAGAGAGGTTGTGGAACGGGCCGAGCGGGCATTTTCGGATGGACTGGCTCCGATTGAGGCAGTCGAAGGATTCGTCCGCCAGGTCCTGGGCTGGAGGGAATACGTCAGGGGTATCTATTGGAGATATATGCCTGACTATCTGGAAATGAATGAAATGGGAGCCGACCAGCCCCTTCCAGCCTTTTACTGGGATGGGGACACCCCCCTGGCCTGCTTGAGGGAAACGATTTCGGGCACCCTGAAAAATGGGTATGCACACCACATCCAACGATTAATGGTCACGGGCCTCTATGCGTTATTGCTTGGAGTAAAGCCGAGAGAAGTGGAGGATTGGTATCTGGGGATATATGTGGATGCCGTGGAATGGGTAACTCTCCCCAACACCTTGGGGATGTCGCAGTATGGGGATGGAGGCATCATGGCTTCCAAGCCCTACATCGCGACTGGCAAATACATAAAAAAGATGAGCAATTATTGTTCGACCTGTCCCAAAAATCCAGAGCTTGCCGAGGGCGCGGATGCCTGCCCGTTTACCACCCTGTACTGGGACTATCTCATTCGTCATGAGTCCAAGTTAAAAGCCAACCAACGGATGGCGCTTCAGGTGCGAAATCTGGCCCACTTAAGTGACACACGCCGGGCGGCTATCCGGAAGCAGGCTGAGTGGGTGCGCAATTGTCCATCGATGGCGATCGGTGCGTCTGCTACTCCGAGCTGATGCACAGGTTTGAAAAGCAGATTGAACTTCCTGTTTCAGCCCGGGAAGCCTTTGCCTGGCACGAACGGCCGGGAGCTTTTGCGCGGCTGAACCCTCCCTGGGATCCGGTGGAAGTGATGGAGCAAACCGGGGGAGTGAAGACCGGAGCGCGGGTGCGCCTGAGAGCCAGGGCAGGGCCGTTTCGTCAGGTCATGGAGTTTCGCCACGAGGCGTATCAAGCAGGGGTTCAGTTTTGTGACCGGCAGGTCAGGGGGCCCTTCCGGTCCTGGTTCCATGAGCATAAGTTCGAGCCCGTAGCTGAGGGCCGCTGCAGGCTGGTAGACCGGATCACTTACACCTTACCCCTGGGCAGAATTGGGGCTATGCTCGGACAATCTTTTGTCGCCAGGAAACTCGAACGACTGTTTTATTATAGGCACACTACCACATATATGGATACCTCACTCCCCAAAATCCAACCGATGAACATTCTGGTCTCGGGTGGAACCGGCCTGCTCGGGCGGGCCCTCATTCCGCTGCTGACCACGCAAGGACATAGGGTACGCCTGCTGACGCGGAACCCGCGTGGAGATGATATGATCGGGTGGAATCCGGACGCGGCCGAGTTAAAGGAGGAGGAACTGGAAGGGGTGGATGCGGTGATTCATCTCGCGGGAGAGACGGTGGCTCAGAAATGGACTCCCGAGGCCAAACGGCGAATACGGAAAAGCCGGGTGGTGGGGACCCGCCTCTTGGCTGAGCGCCTGGCAGGTCTGTCGAAGCCCCCCGCGGTACTGATTTCCGCATCGGGAATCAATGTATATGGGGATGACCGGGATGAGCTGCTGGATGAGGATTCATCCACCGGGGACAGTTTTCTGGCAGAAGTCTGTAAAGCCTGGGAAGCGGCTACCGCGCCAGCCGAAGCGGCCGGCATACGTGTGGTTCACCTGCGATTGGGAGCGGTGCTCTCTCCAGAGGGTGGCGCCCTGGCCAAGTTGCTTCCGGTCTTTCAAAAGGGAATCGGAGGCAGAGTGGGGAAGGGTGACCAGCGCTTCAGCTGGATTTCCATCGAAGATGCCATCGGGGTTCTGGAATTTTTGCTTCGGCGCGACGATATATCGGGGCCGGTCAACGGAGTATCCCCGAAGGTGGTGGATAACGCGGAGTTGACACGGACTTTGGGAAAGGTCTTGGGCAAACCGACCTTCCTTCCCGTGCCGGCCCTGGCCATAAAAATGATGTTCGGGGAGATGGGGAAAGCAACGGTTCTGGGGAATCTACATGTTGTGCCCAAGCGATTAGAGGCGGCAAACTATGATTTTCGCTTTGAATCTTTGGAGTCTGCCCTTAGTCATCTTTTGGGGAAGGCTTAATTCGCCTTCTCCTGTGCAACCAACCTACTGCCATGCCTGTACCCAAACCCACCTGCCTTATTGTTGGGGCCGGAATCTCCGGCCTGCTCGCAGCCACCATATTGAGAAAGCACGGGGTCCCCGTGACCGTGTTGGAGAAAAGTCGAGGCGTGGGAGGGCGTATGGCGACGCGACGCATCGAAGGCGAGCATGTGGATCATGGTGCTCAGTATTTCACCGTGAAAGACAACATCTTTGCGGGATGGGTCGAGGCCTGGGAGAATGAAGGAATCATCAAGGAGTGGTTTTCCCGGTTGGCGGAAGAAAGCAGCGAGTTGGGGCACCCCCGCTTTTGTTGCCGAAGGGGAATGACTCAGCTGGCCAAACACCTGGCCGAAGGGGTGGATGTAGAGCTCGAGCAGAAAGTGACCAAAATCCATTATAAAGGGGGTCACTGGTTTGTGCACACCGAGTCCGGTAATGCCTTTGACGCGGATTATCTGCTGTTGACTTCACCTGCTCCCCAAGCCGTCGATCTGATCAAGTCGAGCAATATCATTTTAAGGAAGCAGAAGTTGGAAGCCCTTGAAGCGATCGAATACGATCCATGCCTCACGGTATTAGCCGTCCTGGATGGCCCGAGCGGGCTGCGGAATCAAGGTGGAATCAAAATTCATGAAGCTCCGCTGAGTTGGCTTGGCGATAACCGGATGAAGGGAATATCCGGCAAATCGCACATTGTGACCATCCACAGTGATCACGCTTTTGCAAAGGCACATTTTGACGATGACGCTGAGGCGGTCACCGCGGTCATGGTGGAGGCGGCCAGGAAATATCTTAAATCGAATATCGTGAAAACGGTTTATCACCGGTGGCGGTATGCGCTTCCTAAATCCCCGTTTGAGAGTGCTCACTTTTTCAGCCGGCGCCATAGCCTGGTTGTGGCAGGAGACGCCTTTGGAGGGGGGCGTGTGGAAAGTGCGGCGCTGTCCGGGATTGAAGCGGCGGCCCACCTCGTCGATTTATTTTGAACTTCATGCGTAAGCCTTTATTCAATATTTGAAAAGATGGCCGAATATGACGCTATAGTAGTCGGAGCAGGGGTAGCCGGGCTTTCCTGTGCGGTCCGTCTTCAGGAAGAAGGCCTTAATGTAAAGGTTTACGAGATGCGTGATCGCGTCGGCGGGCGTATTTGGAGCGAGCGTGAGGATGGCTTTATCTATGATGGTGGATTCCAGGTTCTTCACACGGCTTATCCGACTTGCCAGCGTTGTCTGGACTATAAGGCCCTGGCCTTAGGGGAATATAAGCCGGGTGCATACGTATATTGGCGGGATACGATTCATGACATCACAGACCCCTGGAGAGAACCGGCCAGTTTCCTGGGCTCCCTTATATCTCCCATCGGCACGTTCAAAGATAAGTGGGTGCTTTATAAATACCGGAAGGAAGTGCTTAAGTCTGAAATTCATCAGATTTATTTTCGGGAAAATGTTTCTGCCTTGGACCGTCTCCAGCAGCTTGGCTTTTCCCGGCGACTCATCGAACAGTTTTTCCGCCCCTTTTTCTCCGGTGTGTTCCTGGAAAAAGATCTTAAAACCAGCAGCCGGGTACTCGACTTCCTCTTTAAAATGATGACAGAAGGAGCGGCAGCCATCCCTCGCCAGGGGATGGCCGCTATTCCTCAGCAAATGGCCTCCAAGCTGGCCCCCGGGACGGTCGAACTGAATACGGAGATCTTTGAAATCGAACCGGGAAGAGTTGAACTATCCCGGGGGCGGTCCGTGACGGCAGACAGCATTGCGGTTGCGGTCCCCTACACGGCTGTCACCACCTTGATTAAGGGGATGGTGTTCGCCAAACGAGGGTGGTGTGGGACCACTGCGGTATATTACGAAGCACCTCGGAGCCCCCTTAAAGACAAAAAGATCCTGCTGAATTCAGGAGCAGGTGATTTTATATCAAATGTGTCCGTACCGAGTGATGTACAGCCATCCTATGCCCCGCAGGGGAAGTCCCTGGTGTGTGTCTCGATGACCGGAGCTCCGGATTGGGGGGAGGTCCGGAGCAGGGTGGAAAAAGATCTCGCCACCCTGTTTCCCGATGATTTTCCCGAGTGGACGCTCCGCAAAGTCTATCATATCCCGAAGGCCTTGCCACGGCAGCACCCGATTGATATGGACCCCATTGAGCGGATCGAAGCGTTGGAGCCTGGATTTTATATGTGTGGGGACCACCTGCAGACTTCGTCCATCGAGGGAGCGATGTCATCCGGATTGCGGGCGGCCGAGGCCATGATCAAGGAGCGTAAATTGACGGCCGACTGATCGTTTGGATGAGAGCAGTTATCCAACGTGTGAAATCCGCCTCGGTAAAAGTTGAAGGCCGGGACACCCGGGAGATTCAAGCCGGTCTGCTGGTCTTCCTGGGTATCCACAAGTTGGATACGGATGAGGATCTGGAGTGGCTATCCAATAAACTGGTGCAGCTTCGAATCTTTGAGGATGAAGGGGGAAAAATGAATTGTTCCCTGTTCGAGACCGGGGGCGATCTGATGCTGATCAGCCAGTTTACGCTCTTTGGGAACACAAGAAAGGGAACCCGGCCCTCGTTTAATCACGCGGCTCCTCCGGAAGTAGCGATCCCTATCTATGAGCGGGCGATTGAAGTCTTTGGCAAATTATTGGGTAAACCGGTCGCGACGGGAATGTTTGGCGAATATATGGATATCGATGCCAACCACGACGGTCCGGTAACCCTGGTGTTAGATACGCATGACAAACGCTTTTGAACGGCCGGGAACGGTCCTGCCTCCGACCTTTTTCCGGCGGCCGACCCTGGATGTATGCGAGGACCTGTTGGGAGCCGTGCTCTGTCGGCGGTTTCCCGATGGGACGACGGGGCGATATGTTATCCACGAGGTAGAAGCGTACGACGGGTTTGAGGACAAGGCATCTCATGCGCACCGCGGAAAAACCCCACGTAATGAAATCATGTTCAGTCCGGGGGGGTATTGGTATGTCTACCTATGTTACGGCGTTCACTGGTTGCTCAATATTGTGACCGAACGGGCGGATTACCCCGGAGCGGTCCTGATCCGGGGGGCGGGTCCCTATATCGGACCCGGGCGGCTAACCAAGGGCATCCAGGTGGGTCGCGAGGAGCATGCGACCCCTGCCCGGCGAAATTGTGGCTTGTGGATTGAGTCTGGCGGACCGGTCGGTTCCCGGGCGGAGGTACTGCTTACCCCGCGGGTAGGTATCGATTCAGCGGGTCCGGAATGGGCGGGAATGCCATGGCGATTTGTATTGAAGAACCGAACCCGAGATCCTTGATGCGTTGTTTTGTAGCTTGTCTCAGCCTTCTGTCTGTTCAGCCGGGTCACCGGATGCCTGCGGCCGACCCCGACCTTTCGATGTTGGGAGAACGGCCGGATTGGGCCCAGCTCGGAGTCCACCAGGGGACTTTGGACCGCCTCACGTTTATCACCTCAATGGAGGAGCTTTACGCCCCGCATGCGGATTGGGAGCAATGGTTTGAGGTGTCGGATGGTGGGGTTTCAATCGTGATGGAAGCGGCGCGTCCCCATTTCCGGTATTTTCTGGAGTTTTCCAAGGCGGGGAAGCGGGAAAATACAGCTGAATTTTTCGGTCCGGCCGACGCAGGCCTTCCCCTTGCGGGGCGGCACATCGCCTTGGACCCGGGCCATATCGGAGGAGCCTGGGCTGAAATGGAACATCGGTCTTTCCAGATTGGTGACGACCCGCTGGTGAAAGAGGGAGACCTGGTCCTGATCGTTGCGGAGCAGCTGCAGGCCCGGTTGGAGGCCTTGGGCGCGGAAGTAAGCTTAATCCGGACGCAAAATGAGCCGGTTTCGATGGGGAGTCTGGAAGCCCTGCGGCAACGGGCCAAAGCGTATATGCCACGGCGCCACCCCGGTGTGTCCGAGGGGGAGCCAGGTTATGAGGAAAAACTGACCGTGTTGACCGAACTGCTCTTCTATCGGGTGCAGGAAATCCGTGCGCGGGCCATGCTGGTCAACACCTGTATTCAGCCTGATTTTGTGCTCGCTTTGCATTTCAATGCAGAAGCCTGGCCGCCTGGTCCGGAATTTCAGTTAGTGGAGGAGAACCATGGGCATGTCCTGGTAAACGGAGCCTACATGGAGGGGGAGCTTCGATTGGATGACGTGCGCTTTGCCCTCGTCCAGCGCATCCTGGCCGGGCACGATGTGGTGGAGCGGCATCTTGCGGAGGCCATGACACGGAGCATGGTCGAAGCCACGGGACTGCCGCCTTTTATCTACACGGGGAAGAATGCGATCCAGGTGGGTAACAGCCAATATATCTGGGGAAGGAACTTATTGGCTAATCGTTTGTATGCCTGCCCGGTGGTCTACCTGGAGCCCTATGTAGCCAATGGGGTGGAGACCTATCCGCGGATACAGGACTACCTCAAATCGGGAGGAGACGGCGAAACGGACATCATTTCCGAGTATGTCCGTTTTGTCGAAAATGGACTTGTGGCGGCTATCCACCCGGTGAGGGACTAAACCGGTAATCCCCTTTCTGGCATGGGGTCTGACGACAAACGAAGCGGTGCCTTTCCCGTTTTCAGGATGATCTCCAAGAGGTTATTCTGCTCTCCATTGCTTATCTCATTTTCCAACTGCGCTGTATTTGAATGGGTTTGCAGGGATTCGGTTTTAGGTTGAGATCACCTCGAGCACCGCAAGGCCAAGCCCGCCTCGGAGCCCTGTCCCGGTTCACCACGATGCCCGGGGCCGACGCATCAGTAAACAGGTCCTTGTCTTGGATCTGGGTTCTGGTGTCTGGGATCTGGAATCTAATCTGGGAATTCACCACAGAGGACACGGAGCGCACGGAGAATACCTATGTCAGGGCTCCCTCCATCGCGCTGGCGGTTGGCAAAGGGGGTAAAATCCCTGTTGCTGGATGGGGTATTGCTTCGATAGGATCTCTCCACCATGGGAAAAGTATTTGCATCGATCGATGAGAAGTTATCCGCCTGGATCAACCGGCAGAAGCTGTATTTTGTATCCACGGCGCCCCTGTCCGCGGAGGGCCATATCAATTGTTCGCCCAAGGGGTTGGACTCGTTCCGGGTGCTGGGACCGAACCGGGTCGCTTACCTGGATTTGACCGGCAGCGGGGTGGAGACCATTGCCCATTTGAAGGAGAATGGTCGCATCGTGATCATGTTCTGCGCATTCGAGGGGCCACCCAAGATCGTGCGGCTGCATGGGAAAGGACGAGCGGTCCTGCCCGGGGATCCGGATTTTAGCGGATTAGTCGAGGCCTTTCCGGATAGGCCCGGTCTGCGGTCCATCATCGATATCGAGGTCACCCGGATATCGGATTCCTGTGGCTACGGGGTTCCTGAGTTCGCCTACGAAAAAGACCGTGATGTCCTGGTGAAGTGGGCGGACCAGAAAGGGGAGGATTCGGTCAAGGCCTACCAGCAGGAGAAGAACGCCGTCAGCATTGATGGCCTGCCCGGCGTTTAATCGAATGCTTTAGCCAGGCCTTCGACTAAATCGGAGCGATCAGGGTTCAGATCGATCGGCCGGGCATGGTCTTCGGAGCCCGCGAGCCCCTGGCGGAAGGGTTTGATGACGCGTTTCCTGGCTCCCTGCGAGCAGGCTTTTTGGTCCGGGTTTACTCATAGAAGCTGGCCTTTGAGTGGTGACGGACGGTTAGCAAATCCCCTTGGGTAACAATCGGGTGATGGGGTGGGTATCGCGACGTGAAGTCGCTCCTACGGGATTCAGGGTTTTGGGCCTCCACTAGTGGAGCCCCTACAGGTGATGGTTTTGTGTAGGGCCCGTTGCTTGCAACGTGGCTGGAATCGATGGGAATTTTTCTGGAAGCCGCCCTGCAAGCAGGGGGCCCTACGACGGGCGTAGGGAAACGGGGTATCGCGACGTGAAGTCGCTCTTACCAGATTCTGGGGTTTGGGGCCTCTGCCAGCGGAACTCCTCCAGTGGTTTTCCCGCGTTAATTGAAACGGACGAGGGTATGGTGGCGGACTTTTTGTTCGCGGGTGAGGGAAGGGACGTCCATGAGCGAGGTAGGGGCGGGGTGATCCGCAATGTAGTTGCGCACCGCCAGACGAAAGTCGAGCCAGCGGTCCCACTCGTAGTCGGGGGCATGGGCAATGTGGTTGAGGAGACTTCTCCATTCAAGGGCTACGCGTTCGATATCGCCGGTGCGGAGGTCCTCATCGACGCGGGAGTATTTCGCGGAGGGGTCGACTTCCATTTCCTGAAGAATTTCGGATGCGCCTTCGCCATATTCAGTGGGCAGGCCCTTGTTGAGGTATCCTTCATAGCTCAGGAGGCCGTAGGTGTGGCGGCAGACCATGCGCAGGCGTCCACTGGCGTTGCCCCGGGTGTCGAATCGATGTCCAGCTCTCAGGTTGGCCACATCCCAGAGCAGATCATCGACGGGGTAGCGGGCATCTTCCAGGGCGGCCGCAATGGCGAGGCCTTCTCCCTGGTGGAAAAAGCTGAAGAGGATGCCGCGGCGGGTAGGATGTCCCCGGTTATCGATAAGCTTTAATCGGTACCAGATTTCGGCGGGAGTTTTTCGGGCTTTCAGCCGTTCCTTGAGGGGATCGTTTTCCGGGGCGTGCACGAATTCGTGCAAGGGGTCGTGTTCGCGTTTGCGGAGCGGGGGATTGAGCAGAGGGGTTCCGGTGGAGTCGATATAGGCAAAGACCTCGGCCTTGCCGTATTCGACCTTGGCGAGGATCTGCCCCTTGCGCTCGACGAGATCAAGCAGGTGTCCGCCAGAAGTCAGTACCGGAAGGAGCGGTAGCACTTCCTTCTCGAAGTCTTCCAATTCCCAGAATTCGGGGGGATAGCCATTGGTGTTGCGGGTCTCCCGGAAGTAAGACCGCAAGCCTTTGCGGACCCATTTGAAGAGTTTGACCTGGTTGGATCCCGCATCTTTGGGAAACTGGGCCAGGGGAATCTCCCGACCATAGTAACGCCGGCCCTCATCATAGATACGGCAGAGGCTGCCCACCTGGATGCCGGCCAGCGTCTTGGCCACGGTGAGGGCGGGGCGCCACTGGCCTTTGTACAATATCATCGCCTGGGAAAGCCGAATTTTGCTGGGACCGGGACGGCGCTCCCACTTGCCGTCGCTGTTCTGCATCTCCACAATTTCCCGTCGTTTGGACGTCTTGGAGGCGTCCGTATGATCCTGATAAATCTTCGGGTGGTTGCGGTAGGTTTCGAGGAAGTCCCGCAACCCAATGGGCACCTTCTGGTCGCTGAATAAGCGCTCCAGCAGGAGGTCGGTGGCCTTGGCCGGGTTTTCCCCAACTGACACGGCATGCCGGATGACGGAGATGATGGCCGGCCAATCGACCTGATTGGTGCGCTTGAGCTGGAGGGGGCTGGCTTCCTTGAATCGAGGTTTTCCATCGGTTACCAAGATATAGCCACGCTCATCCATCCCGCGGCGGCCGGCCCGGCCAAACATCTGGAGCAGCTCATCGGGGCGAATCAGTTTGGTAATATCGCCCACCCGGTATTCCCGATCGGTCACCACGACCGACCGCATACAGAAATTGATTCCGGCAGCCAGGCCGGTGGTGGCTACCACAACCCGGAGTTGCCCGGCCTTGGCCAGGGGCTCGATGAGTCCGGCCCGCTGTTGATAGCTCAAGCCACTGTGGTGAAAGGCCACTCGATTTTTGAGGAGGCGGGTCAGGGCGCTACCGGCCAAGCCTTTTTGCTCATCGGTCAGCATAAGGGGATCATCCTGAGGGAGGGCGCCGGCCAGTTGCCGGGCCAGGTCCTCGCTGGCCTTGCGACGGGGAGCAAAGACCAGAATGGGGCCCAGGTCGGAGGCCAGCGCTTTGACAATCCGCCGGATCCAGAATCCATGAATCCGTTTGGGGAGGCGGTCCGGAAGGGCTTCGAAAAAGACCTCTTCCTGGG
>JANQKZ010000048.1 GCA_028280845.1 Opitutales bacterium
CTCATACTGGCGGGCGGTGATCGGATTCATGCAGGAAACGGTATGCTGCACAAAGGCCAGGTTTTCCTTAAAAAACTGGGGCAGATAAAACTTGGTTCGACCACTGTACGCCTGCTGGTCGAAATCCATCGCGCGGATACGGATCTGTGCTTCCTCAAAATCAGGAGTCAGATCGACGACATAATTATATGAGCGCATATCTCCGAGGAGGCGAACGAAACAGCGTTGGTTAAATTTGACTAATTCTTTGGCCAGGCGGATGGTCTTCACCCACTTGGAATCCAACCAGTCTGTAATAAAAATATCCCCGGGAATTCCAATAATATGCTCTTCAATGAGGGTATCCTGGTCGGTCAGAAAGTGAATTCGGTTCGGGGATAAGAGGTCCTCCAGCTCAAGCCCATAGATGCGGCTGGCATCGGCTTGTTTCACATAGTAATAGTCCTGATTATCATTCAGCGAATTCACGATGCGGATGCGAAAGGGTTTGGTGTTTCCGAAAGTACAGTAATCCACCCGGTCACAATACAAGTGGTCCATCATCGTGAGATTGCCCCCGGTTTTGAGCACCGCATAAATCCGGGTAAGATCCTTGCGCAGACGTTCGTTTTCGCCGGAGGGATAGAGCACACTGAGCCAAAGGGTATCGTCTCCATCGGCATCATAAAGCGGTGCGGCCTCCGTGAAGCGCTCCAGGCGCTCATACGATACACCGAGGTTCATTTCGCGGGAATTCGCCAGGAGGTATTCCGTCAACAGCGGATTAACCGGGTAGATCGGTTTCTTCCGGGTCTCAAGATGGTGAAGGGAATCATCGGTCTCCACAGGTTGAAGTTGAACTTTGTGCCAAAGCACCGCAAAAAGAAAATCCACCCTTCTCAGGGTTTGAGTATCCCCAAAAAACTAGAACGTATCATGAAGAAGCACTTCGCGCTCCCGAGCATTCTTGGAATCTGCCTAGGGTTCGCCTTAGGCGCCTTACTCTGGTTTCCTCCTTCCCCGGAACCGGACTTCACAACCGATACGCAACCGGTAAACGGTCCCAACCAGGAATCCCTCGACGACCTGCGGAATCGAATTGCTGAGCTGGAGGCCAGAAATGCAAGCCTCGAAACCCAATTGGCCAATGCTGCGCCCCCTCCGGTTGCCGCCGGAACCCCCTCGCAAGGAGCTCAACCTGCGCTACCCCAGGAGGAAAGGCAACGGTTGGCCAATGAACGGATGAAACAGTTCGCCCATTTGAGAAGCCAGCACAACTATGAGCAAACGAAGTTAAGGCTTCAATACATCGCCAACCTCACCCCGGAGCAACTTGAACTCGTCGACCAGATCTACGCGCAATATTTCGACGATATGTTCTCGCCGCAGAATAGAGGGATGGTACCGCTGGGACTCGAGTCGGGAGACCCTTTCCGCGAGCGGCTCATTCCGGTTCTCTCGCCCGACCAGCTCGCCAGCCTGGACACTTACCTGGAGGAGCAGAACTGGAACCGAATTGAGCAGCAGGCCAATGCCCAGCTCATGAATATTCAGTCTCAACTGGTTCTATCTGAGAATCAGAAGGATGCCATTTTCCAACACTATGTTGAGGCGGCCCAGCTCGGAGCATCCTCGGACCAACCATTTGAGGCGTCATACCTCGAACGCCTCAAACAGGAGAATGCCAACACCCTGGCAGCGCTGGAGCCGATTCTCGACCCGGATCAATACGACATGTATGAGGCGATCTTAACGCAACGGGAGGACCTCATGGAGACGATGCAAAACGAGAACAACCTGAGCATCCAAAGCCAAGCGGCCACTATTGGAACAGCCTCAGGCGTGGTATTTGGCAGCATGATTGGAAGTTCGCCTTCCTCTGGCAATACGATCTCCCTGTCCCCCACTTCGCCGACAAACCCGAACACCCAGACAGGGGAAACGGAGTCCGAGCCGAGTCCTTAACCGATTTCTTTTTCAATAGACTCGCTGGCATCGCTAAAGGCACCAATTGATGCCTTGGTCACCAGGAAACCACCGACCGCGGCCAGGGAAACCAACACCATCAGGATAAAGGCCGCTGCCTGGGCCACCCCAAGGAGCTTCTTTGTAATGAAGATGACGGCCATCACTCCAATAACGATCCCTGCAATGTGCCCAGCATGCAGAGTGACCCCTGCTACCTCGACACCTTTCCAACCCACAAAGCCGTCGATCAACCCGAAGGTGCCCAGACCGGCAATAAAGGGAGCCAGCACCCCGGTTCCCACTTTCCACACACCCGCCTCGGAGTTAAAGATAAACTGGTTCAGCAGTTTTCCCACAACGATGAGGACGACCACCACAGCGGCCAGAATGATCCATAAACTGACCTCCCCTTCTGCCAACTTGATACCATCCCCATAGAGTTCTTTAAAGGAGGCAACGATTTCATCCATAACTATTCAAGTGGGTTAGCATTGCGGTAGCGCAATAGGTAAAGTAGAGCCTCCAGGGCGGGTGTCGAGACTCCTATGGCTTGTCCCCTATGGAAAACTGCTCCCCAGAGTGATTCTACTTCAAGGGGCCGTCCCGCCCGATAATCCTGCAGGGTGGACGGCACAAAGGGCCCCAGCTTGGCCGTAACCTCAAATTGATGATCAATCCAGGAATCCGGAATCGAGACCCCATGAGCCAGGGCAACCTCATGGAGCTCACTGAGCAATTGCCTGGCCCACGCCACCAGGTCCGGAGAATTCATAATCTCCTCAGTGTGAACACCACCCGCGGCTACCGAGATCCCGTTAAAGGGAATGTTCCAGTATAACTTTTTCCAGAGGGCGGTTTCGATGTCGGATTCTATTGTGACGGGGATCCCCTGCTCTTCAAATCCATGCTTCAACCCAGCCAACAGAGATTCGCATGAGCCGGTGGCAACACCAAAGACCAGACGCCCACGAAAATAGGGATATACCTGACCCGGTGCTACCCGTTCCAACCCGACATAAGCCAACCCGACCGCAATCGCATGATCCGGAAATGCCGCTATGAGTGGCTCCACATTGCCCAACCCGTTTTGAAAAGTAACCACCTGGGTCGAGGGACCAACCAGGGGCTGGATCCACTCTACTAGACCTGGGTTGGCAGTTGTTTTCAAGAATACGAGCACCACATCGCAGGGGCCAAGAGCTTCCGGACTTGCGTAGACTGAGAGAAACCGCTCCTGCCAGGCACCTTTCGGCCAAAGGACCCGCAGTCCTTTTGATTTCAACTCCCTAGCCTTACTCCGCGTCAGAAAATGAACATCAAGCCCCGCGCGCAACAAATGCGCTCCGTAGAACAGTCCCGTGGCTCCTGTACCCACAACGGCCACCCGACCCAAAGGAGCTGGAGATGATCGGTCGTGCACCAAGTTCAAAACTCAATATGGTCTATCAGCCGAATCTGGTCGACCAAGACTCCTGTTTTTAAAATAGAACGTCCCGGTATAATCTCCCGCATCTCCTTCATCGTAAAGCGATCCACCACCAAGGCGTACAACACATGCAGCCGACGGGTGTCCCGCATGACATTGATGGTTTCCGCTTCGATCCGGTCCACACTGGGATTCCCACCACTGTAAATCCGCTTTCCTGCCAGAAGCGCTGCGTATATCTGCACAGCATCCCGACGCTGGGTGGAATCCAGATATGCATTGCGCGCATCCGCCGCCAACCCATCTGCTTCCCGAACCGCAGGAACTGTTTCTATCTCCACCGGGAGAAAGAGGTTGTCGATCAATTGCCGAATCACAGCAATCCGCTGCATCTCATGCTCGGAATAGACAACCACGGATGGAGTCAGGAGGTGGATCAACTTGACAAAAGTAGTCGCCACTCCACGAAAATGATGGGGACGGGATACCCCGCAAAGCCCCTCAGCCAATCGAGTCTCCTGGACAAAGATGGATGCAGTCGGGGGATGAATAGCCTCCGCGGACGGAGCAAACACCGCATCCACGCCAAGCGCTTCACAGAGCCGCCGGTCCTCGTCCGGCTCTCGGGGAAACTGGCGGTAATCTTCATTGGGGCCAAACTCGAGGGGATCCACCAGGATAGAAACCACCACCTCGTCTGCCACCGCCTTCGCTTTTTCGATCACGGTGCCGTATCCTGCGGAAAGGACGCCTGACGTAGGAACCAGGGCAAGCCGCCCGCCTTCCTGTTTAGTTCGTTGGATGCGGGTTTGCATCCCTTCCACTGAATCGATCCAATCCATGACTGCCTTCCGGCCTACTTATTCTCGTTGGGAACAGACTTTTTATTATTTCAGTTGAAAGCCTGAAGCGCTTATGCATCCAGTGTCTACCATGTCCGACTCCTATATCCAAAATCTTTTTGCAGAAAGAATTGGTGGGGCCTCCTACGGGAAGTCCCAGGCGATTTACAAGTTTGAGAAGATCAAACGGGCCAAAGCTGCTGCCCGGCAAGCCAAGCCCGACCTGACCCTTATCGACATGGGAGTGGGCGAACCGGACGAAATGGCATTTCCCCAAGTCGTAGCAACCCTGCAGCAGGAAGCAGCCAAGCCCGAAAATCGGGGGTATGCCGATAATGGGGGAATGGAATTTCGGGAAGCTGCCGTCCGCTACATGGAAGCCGTTTTCGGCGTGGCGGGTCTCGACCCCGCCCAACATGTGATCCACTCCATCGGTTCCAAAACAGCGCTTTCCCTGCTCCCCGCCTGCTATATTAATCCCGGCGATGTCGTCCTCATGACGACTCCGGGCTACCCGGTCCTCGGCACCCATGGAAGCTACTACGGAGGAGAGGTTTACAATCTCCCCCTGACTCGGGAGAATGATTTCCTGCCAGACCTCGAGGCCATCCCCGCAGACATCTTGGGCCGGGCCAAAATGCTTGTGCTCAATTACCCGAATAATCCCACGGGGGCCAGTGCCCCCCGCGAGTTTTTCGAGAAAGTGGTTCTATTCGCCAGAACCCATGAGATCGTGGTCATTCAGGACGCCGCCTATGCCGCCTTGATTTTCGAGGGAGAGCCCATCTCCATTCTCCAGGTCCCGGGTGGGATCGATGTGGCGGTCGAGCTTCACTCGCTATCCAAGAGCTACAACATGACGGGATGGCGCATCGGCTTTGTCGTCGGTAATCCCCTCATGGTCCAGGCCTACGGCGATGTGAAAGATAACAGCGATTCCGGCCAGTTTCTCGGAATACAGAAGGCCGCGGCGGTCGCCCTGGATCACCCGGAAATCACTCGAGAGATTACAGCCAAGTACTCACGCCGCATGGATCTCCTGGTAGACGCGCTCAACGACCTGGGATTCTCCGCCGAGAAGCCGAAGGGCAGTTTCTTCCTCTACGTCGCCGCTCCCAAGACAGCCACCCGCGATGGTTCCACTACCGCGTTTGAAACCGGGGAGGACTTCTCCCAATGGCTCATCCATGAACAACTCATCTCCACCGTCCCCTGGGACAACGCCGGCTCTTACGTCCGCTTTTCCGTCACCTTCGCCGCCCGGGGCGAGCCAGCCGAAAAGGAGATTATCGCAGAAATCAAAAGCCGGCTCAGCCCCTACCAATTCGACTTTTAGTTTTCAGTATCGAAACTATTCATATTCAGCTAATATCCTGTCAGCGGGTCTTTCGTATCAGAAAACTGAAAACCCCAACTCTAAACCCTGACTAAAATGCCCGGCTTTGAAAAATTTGGCGACGAAGAGCGCCGCGAACTGCAAGATGTGTTAGATAACGGCGTCCTCATGCGCTACGGCTTTGACCCCATGCGTAATGGGCATTGGAAGGTGCAAGAGTTTGAAGCCGCCCTTTGCGAACGCCTGGATGCACCCTATGCACACTGCGTATCCAGCGGAACCGCCGCCGTCTGGTCTGCTCTGGTCTGCGCGGGCGTGGGGGACGGGCACGAGGTCATCGTACCTCCGTTCACCTTTGTGGCCTCCATGGAAGCCATCTTGTTTGCCGGGGCGGTTCCCGTGTTCGGAGAAATCGACGAAACCTTGGGATTGGACCCCAGCCGCCTGGCTGAAGTCATTACTCCGAAGACCAAGGCCGTCATGCTCGTGCACATGTGTGGAGCTATGGCCCAGGTAGACCAGATCAAGGAGATCTGTGACCACCACGGATTAGAGTTGATTGAAGATGTGGCCCAGGCCATGGGCGGATCTTTAAACGGAACTCCTCTGGGGCGTTTCGGCCGATTTGGATGTTTTTCCTTCGATCCGGTCAAAACCATCACCAGTGCGGAAGGAGGAGCCATCATCACCCACACGGAGGCAGACTACCGGCTGGTCGATGCCTTTACCGATCATGGTCACGATCACCTGGGAGCCGATCGGGGCCAGGATCGCCACCCCATTATGGGGTTAAATTTCAGGTTGAGCGAATTACATGCTGCAGTAGGGATTGCGCAGCTGCGCAAACTTGACGGATTCTTGGAACACCAACGGGCTATCCGGGACATCCTCGAAACCACCCTCGCCCCTCTCGATCATGTCAGTTTTCGTAAACTCCCTGACCGGGCGGGGGATACCGCGACCTTTTTCAGCTTTTTTCTGCAGGATGCGGACATGACCCAGGCCGCCGTGACTGGATTGACCGACGGGGGAGTGGATGGATGCTTCTACTGGTACGCGAACAATTGGCACTACTATAAAAGCTGGGATCACTTTCGGGATCTCAAAACACCCCACCCGATTCCCCTGCAACGCCTGGACCAACCAATGAGGTATCAAAACCCATCCCTGCCCCAATCGGATGATGTCATGTCCCGCTGTATCTCCATGTTGATCAAATTATCCTGGTCATTGGAAGAGGCACAGGAACGGGCGGAAAAGATGAAGGTAATTTTGTCATCGCTCGGCTGAGGGGCCTTTGTTTTATTCCCCTTTAATGAGTACGACTGCCATCATCGTTCCAGCCCGTCTGGGCTCTACTCGCTTTCCGCAGAAGCTGCTCCACCCGGTAAATGGGAAGCCCATCATTATCTGGACAGCCGACCGCATACGGAAGGAAGCCCCGGACATCCCCCTCTATTTTGCCGTCGATGGAGAATCCCTGGCCAAGGTCTTGGACAAAGCCGGCTATGAGACCGTTATGACCTCGCCCGGCCTGCCCAGTGGAACCGACCGGATCGCCGCCGCCAACCGGGAGATCCAGGCGGACCGTGTCATCAATGTGCAAGCCGACGAGCCCATGGTCACGGGCAACCATATTCGATTGCTGGACTCCCTCCTGACAGAAGGGATCGACATGGCCACCCTCGGGACTCCTCTTCAATACAACCACGACTACCACAACCCCAATCATGTAAAGTTTGTCCGCGCCCAAGATGGTCGCGCCCTCTATTTTTCCCGGTCCCCACTTCCCTACATTCGAGACACCCAGGGCATTTTCGACGAAGAGCAGATGCAGGACTTTGACCCTGCGGTTTTTATACACCTAGGGCTCTATGCTTATACGAAAGATTTCCTCGAGAAGTTTTCCCAGCTCTCCCCGGGGATTCTGGAAACCCTCGAAAAATTAGAGATGCTGCGAGCTATCGAGCATGGCTACACCATTGCCACAGGCATCACCGAAGAAGGTCTTATCGAGATCGACACCCCGGACAATGTGATCGAATTCGAACAAGCCTTGAAAATTCATTTTTCCCCCGAGTCCTGAATGTATAAAAATCTCCGTATTGTTCCCCATATCGTTTTTGGCCGCGGGGCATTCAACCAACTTGACAATATCCTGAGTGGTAAACGTACCGATGCCGGGGCTCATGTCGTCTTCCTCATCGACGACATTCATGAGAGTAAGCCGCTCATCCACCGCGTCCCGCTACACGCCAACGATCTGGTAATTCTTGTAAATGTAGACCACGAGCCCAAGACCACCTACGTCGACCAGCTCACCGAGCAGATCAAAGCCTACAGCAACCGCCAACCCGAGGCCGTCGTTGGGATTGGTGGCGGCAGCACGATGGACTTGGCCAAGGCTATCTCCATCATGTTGAACAACCCGGGAACATCCGCAGACTACCAGGGTTGGGATCTCGTCAAGTATCCGAGTGTTTATAGTGTCTGCATCCCCACCTTATCTGGTACCGGAGCGGAAGTCTCTCGAACCACAGTCTTGACCGGCCCGGTCCGCAAGCTGGGGATCAATTCCGATTACACGCCCTTTGACCAGGTCATTATGGACCCGGATCTCCTCGCCGGCGTCCCCCGGAACCAATGGTTTTTCACCGGTATGGATTGCTACATCCACAACGCCGAAGCCTTAAACGGCACCTTTATGAACGCCTTTGCCCGCGCCTACGCAGAGAAAAGCCTTGAGCTGTGTCGGGACGTTTACTTCCACAAAGTGGATGAACAGGAAGCCGAGGAACGTCTCATGATTGCCTCCTATTTTGGCGGACTCAGCATCGGGTATTCGCAAGTTGGGGTCTGCCATGCCCTGTCCTACGGGCTATCCTATCTCCTTGGAGTCCACCACGGAGTCGGTAATTGCATCGTCTTCGACCAGCTTGAAGAATACTATGGAGACTTTGTTCAGGAATTCAGAAAAATGATGCAAGTCAACCAGATCAGCCTCCCTCAACAGGTGACGGCCGAGGTAGATGAGGCCGGCTTTGAGAAAATGATCGATGTCGCCCTCAGCCTGGAACCCCTCTGGGAAAATGCCCTTGGCACGGAGTGGAAATCGATCATGACCCGTGAAAAAGCACGGGAGCTTTACGAAAAAATGTAATCCATGCAGTGGATTTACGCAGGGCTCACCCAATTCGGGGCCGTCCTCGCCTGGATTGGCCTCCGCCTGTATGCCTGGTTTAATCCCTCGTGGACCGAACGTTTCCAGCAGGGATTTGCCCATTACCCGGATCATTTACGGCAAGCCGATACCGCCATCTGGATTCACGCGGCCTCGGTGGGCGAGGTCGGCCTGGCCCTGAACATTGTCAAAGCGCTCCGACAGCAGTCCTTCAAGGGAGACCTCCTGATCAGTACGATGACCACGACGGGATTTGGTCGAGCCAAGGCTGAGGGCAAGGGCCTTTGCACGCCCATCTTTTTCCCTTTCGACAGCAGTACCGTTGTTCGCCGGGCTATGGACCAGATTCGACCCGATAAGGTGGTTCTGCTGGAAACCGAGATCTGGCCAAACTTCATCCGGGAATGCGCCGCGAGGCATATTCCCACGATCCTCGTAAACGGGCGACTCTCCTCCCGTTCCTATCCGCGCTATCTCAAGATCAAAGGCTTCCTCGCCCCCATTCTGAAACACCTGCAAGCGGTCTATGCGATCAGCCATCTCGATGCAGATCGTTTCAAGGGCCTAGGCTGCCCGCACGATCGGGTCTTTGTCTTGGGAAACGCGAAATATGATTCCTTACCCAAAGCAAAAGCAAGCACCGACCTGGAGACCATCAGGAACATTTATGGCATCAAACCCGATGACTGGGTGTGGGTGGCGGGATCCACCCGCAGGGGAGAGGAAACAATGATTCTGGAGGCTTACCAGTCCATCATAAAAGCGGTGCCAAATTGCCGCTTTATCTGGGCCCCCCGCCACCCGCAGTACACCTTTCGAGTTGCTAAACTGCTCCAGGGAGCCGGCATTGCCTATCAGCTCCGTTCTGAACTCCGTGAATCGGTGCCCGGATCGACCCCGGTCGTCCTGGTAGATAAAATAGGGGAACTCATGGGACTGTATGGGCTGTCGCATGCGGCCTTCTCCGGAGGCTCCCTGATCAATCGAGGGGGTCACAATTTCCTCGAGATCGCCATATGGGACAAGCCTCCAATTACCGGTCCCAGCTACGACGACTTTCAAGATGCCTACGATTGGCTCAATGAGCAGGGGGCCCTCTACTTGGTCCATTCCGCGAGAGAACTGGCGAACCAGGTTATTTCTATTTATCAGGATCCTGTAGATTTTAAGAGCCGGGCAGATCGCTTGTCGTCTGTATGGTCCCAACGTGTTCCGGTAGCAGAGGAAACTGCCCGAATCATCTTGACCGTGGAATAAGTCCGGTGGATTGGACGTCTTATCCAGACACTTGCCACAGCCTATGCTTATAAAATCCCCCTGGCTCATAGCAGTCGCTCTTTTGCTGCCGGCCACGCTCTTGCCACAGTCAACCGACCCTGGATCTATTCCACAGGATGCAATCTCGGTGGTTCAATTCTTGAGCCTCTTCAGCAATACCGATCAAGAGGTCGATGAAGCGCTGAACTACATCGAGGCAAAATGGGAACCCGCGTTCACCGTCATGGCGGTGGAAATGCTTTACCTGATGCGGCGAGAAAGTACGACTTCCCGCTTGTTGGACATCCTGAAATCCAAAACCGGCCAGGCCTTCGGCTATGATATGGATGCCTGGTACCGGTGGATTTGGTCTCAACCTGAACAGACAATCAGTACATACCCCGAATTTAAAGGCCGTCTCTATGGCCTGATTGACCCACGCTTCCAGACCTACTTCTTTGGAAGGCGTAATGCCACGATCCGCTTGGATGAAGTGCGCTGGGGTGGAGTGCGCCAAGATGGTATCCCCCCGCTCCGTAGCCCTGAGATGATCTCAGCCGCAGAGGCGGACTACCTCGGAAATGACCATGTCGTTTTCGGCATTGCCGTAAATGGAGATGTCCGCGCATATCCCAAACGGATCCTGGCCTGGCATGAAATGTTCACCGACACGGTGGGGGGACAAGCTGTGGCCGGAGTGTATTGTACGCTTTGCGGCACCGTAATCCTTTACCATACAAACCACGAGGGGACGGCCCACCGAATCGGGACCAGCGGGTTTCTCTACCGGTCGAACAAACTCATGTATGACCAGGAGACTCAGTCCCTCTGGAGCACCTTGTATGGGGAGCCGGTCCTGGGTCCTCTCGTCGGTCAGGACATTGAGCTTGAATCCGGTGCAGTGGTCACCACGACATGGGGTGAATGGAAGCGCCGGCATCCCCAGACGCTGGTCTTATCTCTGGATACCGGCCACGATCGAAACTATGGGGAGGGCGTGGCTTACCAGGATTATTTCGGCACGGATGAGCTCATGTTTATCGTTCCCGGGAGGGATATGCGTTTGAAGAATAAGGATGAGATTCTTGCCCTTCGATTCCCGGAATACCCAGAGGATCAGCTCGCCATATCGGCCAGGTATCTCAGCAAACACCCTATCCATCAGGATGAGGTGGGATCAAAAAAACTGGTCGTCCTCACCGACAGAACGGGAGGCAATCGGGTTTACGAACGCCAGACTGTATGGTTTATCTCCTACGATCAGGATACCGTCCTGGTCGATACCGAAGGTATCACGTGGACCCAATACGAAGATCGCCTGGTCAGCCAGGACGGCACCACCCTCAATCGGCTCCCCTTCCATCGATCCTTCTGGTTCGCCTGGCACGCCCAGTTTCCAGAGACCCGCCTCATTCATTAAGGGAGGGCCACCAACTCCATTAAAGCCGCATACACGGTTTCCGGGTCGAGCCGGGCCAAGTCCCCATCCGGTCCCTCCACCCAATGATGGGTCGGATCCTCGAGGGGATAGGGACCAAAACGAGCCGGTGGAGTGGGGCCGAAGATCCCCATCACTTTGCGTCCCACGGCCGCAGCTATATGCATCGGCCCACTGTCATTCGTTACATAGATGGCAGGTTGATTACACAGGGCTAGCATTTCGATAAAGGGGCAGGCCGTGAGGTTTAAAAATCGCTCAGCCGGCACTTCAATTTTCGGGGCAACCGCCGCCCCACCACACCAACAGACCCGCGCCTCCGGTATACGATCAAATAACAAGCCAGTCAGGGCCTCGAAACCTTTCCATTCTTTTTTGGGCCCACGGCTGTCCAGAAACAGGATAAAGGTCTGCTCCGATCGCGCCTCCTGGAAAAACCTGACCCAGGCATAGGCGCCTGGGAAAGACAAGGGCACCCGCCCTACCAACGGGTCCGCCAGGCCCAGCGTACGCTGGAAGGTGCTCAAAATCTGGACCGCATGATTGGGAAACCCACCCAAAGGCGGTTCAATCGATTCGTAAAACAGGGTCGCACCTTCCCGCCCATCACAGCGCCCCCATTTCTTTTCTGCCCTGGCCGCAAAGGTCATGATCCCCGACCGGAGAAGCCCTTGCATATCCCAAACCAGGTCATAGCGCTCCTGTCGGATTTCCCGAATTACCTTCAGAAAATGCCACCCCCCACCCTTTCGATCAAACTCAATCACCTTGGCAACCGCAGGACAGGCCCGAACGATGGGGGCAAACCAATCCCGCACCACCCAGCTGACCTCCAGTTCAGGCCGTTGATGCTTGGCCGATGCCACCACCTGCAGACCATGGACGATGTCCCCCAGGCTGGATGGTTTGATGACAAGGAGTTTCATGGTGGAAATTATAAGAGAAGATTACAAAGGGTGTAGGGTTAAGTGTCATTTCATTTATTAAACACGGTTTAGTAGGAGGAAAGACCGTTTTGCTCGCGGCAATAGGTATACACTACGCCAGACACTTCATGAGAGAGTTTCCTTTGCGCTCCTTCCCCCCTTCTGTTCCACTTTTGCTATGAACCTTCCCACACCTCAGGAAATCACTGAGCTACAAACCCATTTAACTCGCCACTGGCATGAAGTTAGCCCGAACGCTGAGCAACCCCGGGGCTTGCTTAGACTGGTGGAAGAAAACCATCTCCGCAATTTCAGCCTCTGGCATGAAGAGGATGTTGCGCGTAGGGACGACTTGGGGTTTGAAGCCGTCTATAACGCGAAACGGGCCATCGATGCTTACAACCAACAGCGCAACGATTTTATGGAGAAGATGGATCAGGCTTTTGTCACCGGCTTGGAACCAAAGCCGGAAGGGGTTCCTTTTAACTCTGAGACGCCCGGGATGATGATTGATCGTCTGTCTATCCTGGCCCTCAAGGAATTCCACATGCAGGAACAGGTGGACCGGACCGATGTGGACGAGGCTCATCGCGCCAGGTGCGCTGACAAAGTATCCGTAATCCAACGACAACGGCAAGACCTGCAAACCGCCCTCGCCGATCTGCTCGCCGGTGTGCTAGCCGGCACCCACAGTTTCCGAGTCTACTTCCAGTTCAAGATGTATAACGATCCCAGCCTGAATCCAGAGCTCTATAAGGAAAATGAAGCGTAGCTTCACTGGGGTCAATCCACCCGCTCCACATAGGCATAGTAGGCACTGAATTGTTCCCCAATCTCATTTTCAAACCAGGAGCCAAGATTCAGCCGACCTGACTCTAAGACCACATCGAATGAAACTTCCCGGTCCCCAGGATGGACGGCTTGGTTGAATGTCTCCCCATTCAGGGAAATGATGGCCTGGGTCGCATCAAACCCGACTCCAGGGGTTTCCCTGAATGCCCGGAGACCTGGAACCGGCTCCCCTGAAGGAATGGCCTCATCGATTGCGGCTCCTGCTTCCCGTGGCCAACGGGCAATTGTGATTTCATATTCACCCCCTGCCTCTACTTCTAAAGCCCAGTGGCCAAGATCTCCAGCTCCGCTCCGGATATGGGACTGGTGCCAGGGAACCTGCCCCTCCGCAATAATCCAATCATGCGCCGTCAAATGACTCGGGTTCTCTGCGGGGTGCCCCACGATGATCCTGGCCTCGTTTGAGAAGGAATCTACCATGCTGGCCCACCAGAGCTCATAGGCCTCCCTCAACCGCTCGACCATCTCGGGGTATTCCGCGCCCAGGTCCTGTTTCTGTCCCGGGTCCTTCTTGATCGCGTAGAGCTCTTTTCCATTCACGAGCCGCCACTCCTCCGTCATTACGCTGCTCTTTCTCCACTTGATCGGATCGACCACCCGCTGCGAATCCGTGACCAGCACCCGGTCCGGCCATGGAGTGGGTATATCAAACAAAAGAGGGATCAGGGATCGTCCATCAAAGCTGTAGTTGTAATCCATGGTCAGCCCACATAGATCCAGCAGCGTCGGCAGAATATCTACATGAGCGGTTAACCGGTCCACATCGCGCCCCACGTTCAGCCCACCCTTGGGCCAGTGGATGAAGAAGGGCACTCGATGACCGCCGTCATACTCACTCGCCTTTTTGCCCCGCATGCCCGCATTGAAAACGGTTTCGCCAGTGGCCGTCCCATTATCGGTCATGAAAATGAAGATGGTGTTCTCCGCTAATCCCTCATCCTTGAGCCACCTACGCAAGTCCCCCACCCTGTCATCTATATTTGCAATCATGCCATAGAATACAGCCACACGGGATTCCAACCCCATCGCCTCGTAGGGCTTCCAATACTCGTCCGGGCAATGGAAGGGACTATGGGGGGCATTGGTGGAGATATAGGCAAAAAAGGGGTTCCCTGTGAGCGAGCTCGCCTGAATAAATCGTTTCGCCTCCATGAAAAACACATCTGTGCAGTACCCTTCAAATCGGCGGGCTTCCCCGTTGTGCATATAGACTTCATTAAAATAGGCGTTATCCCAGTAATCCGGGGTCTGTCCCGTCCCTCCACCGCGATGGTATACCGTTTCCTGAAACCCGCGATCTTCCGGCCGGAACGGATAGTTGTCGCCCAGATGCCATTTCCCGAACATCCCGGTGACATAGCCATTTTGGGCAAACACCTCGGCCAGGGTGGTCGCTCCCTCCTTGAGGAAGGACCGACCCATGATGGTATGCCAGGGACCCGCTCGATTGGCAAAATGGCCGCTCATGAGAGCGCCTCGCGTCGGAGCACAAGTGGGGCTCACATGGAAATCGGTCAGCCGGGTGCTTTCGGCATACAATGCATCCAGGGCCGGGGTTTTCAATATCGGGTTCCCATGGCAGGACAAATCTCCATAACCCTGATCGTCTGTGATAACCAGGATGACATTGGGCGATGAGGCGTAAAGGGAAAGGCTAAAGAGAACTCCCCAAACCATGTGGATCATGAACTGTTTCATAATTTTAAACGATCGTAGGAGCGGCCTCGCGCCACGACAACCACTCAATATTGTTAGCGGCCCCGCATCTCATACCCAGGATATGGGCTGCATTGCGCTACTTCACCTTTAGTTTATAAACCAGCGCGATGTCCGATGAGAAGGTCTCGCTGGCAGGAAAGAAAATCCCGTTGCGATTGCGCCCCCAGTCGACCCGGACGTTGTCCCCAATCAACGATATCGAATCGATCTCCACCCGATGCCCCGGTTCGCCGTTGGCAAAGGCCGTCAACACGATCTGGTCGCCCGGCTCGGGCTGCCCCAAAATGAAAGCATATATCGTGTGTCCATCTTTGCTCCGGGTATAGCGTTTGTCTTCTGGCGTATAGACATTGGTCGTTTTCATCCCGCCAAACTGGCCTTCCTCAAATCCAGTCGGGCCCTCCCCATAGGTGAGCCAGGGCCGGGTCGCGTAGACGGCCTCTCCATTCAAGTCCAACCAGGCCCCCATCTCCAGCAACACACTACGCTGATCTTCCGGTATGGTGCCATCTGCCTTAGGTGAAATATTCAGCAGCAGTACCCCATTCTTACTGGTAATATCGATCAGACTGTGAACCACCATGGAAGTCGGCTTGATTTCCAGGGTATCCGTGTAGCACCAGCTTCCCAGGCTGATCGTGTCATCACTCTGCCAGACGTTCTCCGAGATCTCGATCATGCCGCCCTTTTCGATATTAAAGACCGCAACCCCATCCGGGAAATCCTTCTGCTTAAAAGTGGTGACCACTTCCTGCCCTTTCTTTTTTCCTTCCGCATAATAGTAACTTAAAAATTCCTTTCGGTATGCTTCCGGGATTTGATCCAGCCAGGAATCAAACCAGATGATGTCAGGGGAATATTTATCGATAACCTCCTTCAACTTTCCCCACCAGACTTCCTCCAACCAAAGGTCCTCTGGAAGGCGACCATACAGGTAATTCAATTTCGGATCATCCATGCCGGGGGGCATCCCCTCGACTGGGGGATAATGGCTCTGCCAGAAATGATTCCAATCGGGATACGGATGCTCATGGCTCCCCGGATGGTCCGGCCGCTGAAGGTGACGGGCATGGTGAAAGGTAGCGATGAATTTCATGTCACGCTCGCGAATTGCTTCAGCTAGCTCGCCCGTAATATCGCGCTTCGGCCCTTTGTCCCCTACATTCCAAGGGGTCTTCTCACTGGCCCACATGGAAAACCCATCGTGGTGTTCCGCCACCGGTCCGGCGAATTGAGCTCCGGCTTTCTTGAAGAGCTCGGCCCATTCGGCCGGATCGAAATGCTCAGCCTTAAACAGGGGCACAAAGTCGTGATAGCCAAATTCAGAGGGATGGCCATAGGTCTCGACATGATGGTTAAAAATATCCCGGCCCTCGAAATGCATCCAACGGGGATACCATTCATTTCCAAATGCAGGTACACTGTAGACCCCCCAGTGGAAATATATCCCTAGTTTCGCGTCCCGGAACCACTCGGGTTCACTTTCGTATTGGCTGAATTCACTCCAATCGAGTTTCCACTCAGGTTCAGAAACTTCCTCGCTGAACAGAGGGAGCCCGATTAGGAAACATAGACAGGCAGGGATAATATATCTCACGGAGAAATGGTGGAATAATCATTAAGAACAAGATGTCATGAGAATGCAAACTGGAGCCGTGTCGCCCTCAACCAGCATAGACACGCTCGCTATTCGACTTCAACGATGCCCACAGTATCCAAATCATAGTCAATATAGGTGTGGAATTCTCCCCGGTTCCAGAGAATCACGCGATATGGTCCCTCTCGAACAATCACTGGCCGTAAGTTTCTCACCGGTGAATTCTTGGTTACCGGTTCCCACTCAATGGAATGGATATTATCCTCAAGGCCAATTCGAGTCCTGTAGATCTCATGTTGGCCGCCAGAATCTACTCCCGTTCCGGGATCCACATCGGAAGATATCACGACCACACTGGGGTCTTTGGGGTCTAAGGCAATGAGCCCTGTATAACTGGCTTCACGGTCGTAGAGGCACTTACCCGCAAAGGCCACCTCACGATCGATCCAGCGGGTTCCATCCCAGGACGCAATCCGAAAGCGATTATCCCGGTTACTTTTATAGACGGTGTAGGCCATGTGAGGATACCCCTTCCCATCTATGGCGATGGAACTGGTCCAGGCTGCGCCTTCCGCGCTCAAATGTCTTCCACGTCCGGCATTTCCGGTGCCTTGGTAAACCAGTTCCGCCTCACTGGGCAGAAGGGGCCCGTCGCTTTCCAGATCTTTAATCCATGTCCCATTTGCCTGATAATACCCTCCATCGCGAAATTCAAAATAATAGATACTGTTTCCATAGTTGCGGGGATGCGCATCGGTCACACTGACATAGATCGTGTCTTTCCCGTTATTCGCGTAGCGGGCATATGGTCGGTGCCTTCCTTCCACCTCACTTTTGAAGAAGTGGACCGGCTCCCCCCAGGTTTCCCCGTGGTCACTGGATACGACAAAGGTAGGATTATATTCAATACCCCGAAAAAAGAGATACAGGCGGTCCTCCTCACTCATCTCATACAAATTCATATAGGTCACCTTATCCTTCGGGTTTGTCATCACCCGCTCATGCAAGGTCTCCTCGCTCCACTGTAGGGGGTGCCCCGCTGTAGATATCCGTGAATGGTGAAAAGGCTCATCCCCATGTCGGGCATACACCGCTAAAACCCGATTATCCGGACGGGCGTAGAAGACCGGAGAATTGTGGTCATCGCGATCAAATTCCGGATGCAGGACCACGGCTCCCAACGCCTCATCCTTTTCCAGGTCGTAGACCCCTACCAGCGCTTCACCATTCCCATTCCCCCGGACCGACCCGATAAAGAGCTGTCCCTCATGGATGATCGCCCGCGGGTCCTGAAACCAGCACCACCCGCCATGTTCATGAAAAACCCGGAACCCGTGAGGGTCCAAATCGCGCCGATACGTCTTCCCCTCCTGGATTTCAAGTCCCTCGGATAGTAGCAAGCCAGGAGCGGCGGCCATCAGTAAGCCTGCGCTTTGAACCACAAATTTTGCAATTTCCAGATGTCTCATAATAGGGCTCCGGTAGAAGCAGTTATGGAGGGCCACACCTCGGAGCCAATCCTTTTCCTTTCCTCCAATGGATCTTATATCTGCTCTAAAACCGGCCCAATTGTGATTAACAGGAGCGCCCCGAAGACGAAGGCCGCAAAACGATTCTGCTTATTGAGCGATTTCAGGATAATGGGCTCATCTATTCGCCCTTTGGAAACCCAACCCAGCAAGCAAATCCAGATGTTCCAGGAGACGGCTCCACAAAAGGTGCCGATGCCCATGTCAATCAAGCCAGACATCCCTCCCATCTGATACAGCATGGCAGTTGCGATCATATAGGCCAGGACCGTGGGCACGCGCATCGGCATCGTCACCAGGATGTAGAAGGATTGCTGAAATACCTGCCCACCCCCCTTGGGGATCCGAGTTCCCGGGGGCAGGTGGACGGAGGTCGCCCCATCCACCCAAAAGGACCGCCAACCCATGTAGGTCAGGATAATGATGGCAATCACCCGCAGGCCCATCCCAATGATTTCCCAAAACGGAATGATCAGGAAAAAGCAATACCCCACCAACATGGCCAGGAAGGCCTGGCCCACCGCCAACCCGGCTCCAGCCATATTGGCATAAGCCCAATTTCGCTTAAACCCTAACTGAACCATCCAAATGGTCGCCGGAGGGGTCACCACTGCAAGGATAAATCCCATGGCGAACCCCTTAAAAAAAAGAAATGGGTCAATCATGCTGGAACCTAAAAATGGTCATTTTCGTCGATTACTATGCAGTTCATTATTGGCCTTGGCCACGAATCAATCTCATAGTTTCAATATGTCTCATTCTTCCGCATCCGAGGGCCATCCCCCCGCAAAAATGCAAATGAAAGGTGAATCCCTTTCCGATACCCTCGGGAAAATTATCCATGAGTTTAATGGAGAGCTGTTCCTGCTCCGAAGTTATGCGGATATGGCGGCCTCCCAAGCTGACGATCCCAACATGGTAAAAAAGCAGATGGAGAAGATCGAAGATCGTATCGAGCACCTGGTTTCCATCAGCCAACAGCTAAAGCAATTGCGAGATCGTCCGTAGTTGATGCCTGTAACACGAGTTTAAGGTCCTCAATTAGAGTACTTTAGCCAACTTTTTCCCTTAAGCCGATTAGGCGGGGGCCGATTTATACGTCAAAGGAACGTATTCTTCTCCACCAATGATATCACATCAATCGGAATATCCACTACCGCCAGTCCATGGCGTCAACAGATCAGGTAGACCATCGCTTAGCCTCCAACAACGAGGATGTGCTCCCCTGGCTCACTACAGGAAACTGACCCGGGATCCATCTTATCCTTCACGGAAAGTCCTGGAATCCGTCGCCAGCCAGCTGATTCGGCAGCATAAGCTGTAGAGCAGCTTTTTTCATACCCGAAGTATTGCAGGAGCCCGACTTGCAGGCGACCCCCATCTGATCCGGGTCGCTTGCAAAGCAAGCTCCACCTCATTTTACAAGCGGTAGAGGACCGCGAGCACGGGTAGTCCCGAGATCACTAAGACCAGATTACAACTTACCGGCTTTCCGCCAGCGGTACAGGGTAGTCGGGTGGATTCCCAGTTGAGCGGCTGTCCAGGTGAGATCGTTTCCACTCTGGATCAAGAGATCTCGGGCCAACACCAGTTTTTCCTTTTTATTGAGGGGACCTGTCATGCCCATAAAAGGCTGCGAGGTGGACTGGAAGCCCGATGGGCTCACCCCTTGCTGGGGCCCGCCAAAGGGAGGTCGAGTGGTTCCGGTATGGGTGACCAAAGCCTGCCCGGGGAAATAAGCACTTCCTCCTGCCCCTTCAGGCGTCCCCGACTCCATCGCGGGCAGGGACCACCAGTCCGCACGCATGATGGGTCCGTCATAGTGAATCGCAAGTCGTTCGATGTTCTGCTTGAGTTCACGGACATTTCCAGGCCAATGATAAGCCTGAAATTTTTGAATGAGCTCCGGCTCCAGGGATTCGAAATTTTTGCCCATCCGAACCGAAGCCTCACGCAGAAAAACCAATGCCAGGTCGGGCACGTCGTCTGGTCGATGACGAAGGGGAGCCACATTCAGAATTACCTCGGAGAGCCGGTAGTATAAATCCAATCGGAAACGCCCCCGCTCTGAGTCCGTCTTCAGGTCCCGGTTCGTGGCCGAAATGAGCCGAACATTTACTTTATAATCCCGGGTACTGCCTACCCTCCGCGCAGATCCGTTTTCCAGAAAGCGTAATAGCTTAGGCTGCAGCCCAATATCCATCTCCCCAATTTCGTCGAGAAAGAGGGTACCGCCATCAGCCTCCTCCACCAGTCCGGGCTTCGTTTGGTTCGCCCCAGTAAAGGCTCCCTTTTCTGCCCCGAATAATTCCGACTCCATCAACTCCTTCGGGATGGCCGCACAATTGACGATTACCATTTCCCCCCGCCCAAAGGCGCGCTGCGTGGCTTCCGCTACCCGCTCCTTACCCGTTCCCGATTCTCCCAGGATCAACACCGATGCGCTCGTTGGTCCAATTCGCTGGATCGACTCCCGTAAAGCCTTCATAGTCGATGACCGACCCACTAAGATTTCCTCACCAATGTCCACCTCGCTTCCGTAGAGCTGCCACCACAAACTTTGGGCATTCGCCGCCTTCTGAATAGCCTCCAGGATCCGAGCCTCACTGTCGACTTGGTCAATGACATCAAAGGCCCCATCCCGGGCTGCTTGCACAATCCGGCGAGAGTCCAGCTGCTCTCCATACACGATATAATACCGACTGCTCCGCGCCAGGGAAACGCGCCATTCCCCCCATTTGGGATTCTCAATGAGCTCATGCGGCACCATGTAGACCAGATCCGTCGTCCGACTGCTCAGGGCTTTGACCTTCCCCGGGGGTTCCACCTGGACCCGGACCCCCAAACTCTGCAAATCATGGACAAATACTACATTCTTGTCTTGGCTTAAACATGATACCCGCATTGCGCTTCAAGGTAATGCAATAAAATTGCATTGCAAGATTACATTAGCACCATTGGGCCCTTGCCCCTTCCCTTTATCTGCGATCCAATTCTCCTCCATTCTTCCTTTCCCTGCCCGTGCAACTCTCTGACCTTATCGCCTTCGCCATTTCCGTTCTCACGATTTTAAATCCTCTGGGGAATGCTACTTTGTTTGAGGGCATGGTGGCCGGACGCAGTGAAGCCGAGCGCAGGTCGATCATCCTGCGCAGCACCCTGGCCGTATGCGTGATCCTCGTGACTACGGTGTGGCTGGGGGAACAGCTGTTGAGTGCATTTGGTATTTCTATTGCCAGCCTGGAGGTAGCCGGAGGCCTTCTCATTGCCATGATAGCCCTTTCTATGGTTCACAGCTCCAAGAGTCAGATCCATTCAGTCGATGAAAAAATCCCTCGGCCGGAAGCCGCTGAGGATATCGCGATTGTTCCCCTGTCCATACCAATTATTGCCGGCCCCGGGGCCATTGCGACGGTCATGGTGGCCACCCAGAAATCCCAGGGATTGACCGCGAACCTGACGATGTCCCTGATTTGCATCGGGGGCGCCTGTTTCGTGGGCCTATCCCTGCTTGCCGCAGCGGCCCTGCAACGACTAATCGGCGCAAAGGGTATGGATGTGGTGGCCAAACTCATGGGCATGGTCCTCCTGGCCATCGCGGTAGGAATGATCGCGACAGGCGTGGGGACCCTCTTTCCCGGCCTTTTGGATAAGGGATGAGCGGAAGGCAATGGCCTAATAGGCTTTAGCGAACACCGTCAGCGGAGCGCTGGACTTACCCGTAAAGATGCAGGGTGCCGGCTCCCCTTGCTCCAGCGGGATGCAACGAGCGGTTACCTTGAGGTCGGACTGGAGGCGCTCCACCCACTCCGGGTCTTCATGGTAATGCGCCAGGGCAAAACCTGAATGCTCCTCTTTCTCAAAGAAAGCATACAGCTCCTCTTTCGAGACTACGGTTTGTGTGCGTTCCTTTTGAAATGCCAGGGCACGGGCAAACAGGGCATCATGGATGGAATCCAGGATAGATTCAACCGTATCCACAAACTCACTACGCCTCAGGGAGTTTTTCTCTTTCGGTCCCTGATCCCGGCGCCCCATAAAGACGCTGTCCTTCTCCATATCTCGGGGCCCCACTTCCACTCGGAGGGGAATCCCCTTCTTGATCCAGCCCCAGGATTTCTCACCGCCGCGGATATCCCGGTCGTCAAGTTCCACACGCAGGGGAAGACCGAAGTATAGTTTCCCTTCCAGCTCAGTTTTCAACTTCGCGCAATAGTCCATGACTGCCTCACGTTGTTCCTCCTTGGGGATAACCGGGAGGATTACCACATGGGAGGGGGCCACTCGGGGAGGACAGATAAAACCGTCGTCGTCGCCATGAGCCATAATTACTCCGCCGATCATGCGCGTCGACACACCCCAGGAAGTAGTCCAGGCATATTCCTCTCTACCCTCCGAGCCCAGGAACTTGATCTCGCTCGCCCTCGCAAAATTCTGGCCGAGGAAGTGGGAAGTCCCGGACTGCAGAGCTTTTCCATCCTGCATCATGGCCTCCATCGACAGGGTGTCGGTCGCTCCAGGGAAACGCTCGCTGGCCGTTTTCCGGCCACGGATAACCGGGATGGCTAAGGCGCTTTCCACAAAGTCCGCATAGAGATGCAAAATCTTTTCGGTAAAAGCCACGGCCTCTTCCTGCGTAGCATGCACGGTATGCCCCTCCTGCCAGAGAAACTCAGCCGTACGCAGGAATAGACGGGTCCTCATTTCCCAGCGAACCACGTTAGCCCATTGGTTGATAAGCAGCGGGAGATCACGATAGCTCTGCACCCACTTGGAATAGACCTCCCCGATAATCGTCTCACTGGTCGGTCGTACAATCAGGGGCTCCTCCAGCGGACTCGCCGGCACCAGAGACCCATCAGCATCGGCTTCCAACCGGGAATGGGTCACCACGGCGCATTCCTTCGCAAAACCCTCGACGTGCTCCGCCTCCTTCTCCAGGTAGCTCTTAGGAATAAACAAAGGGAAGTACGCATTCCGGACTCCCACCTTTTTGAACTCCGTATCGAGCAGGTGCTGGATATTTTCCCAGAGGGCATACCCCCATGGCTTAATCACCATGCAGCCTCGAACAGGCGAATTTTCGGCTAATTCAGCGGCCTTCACCACCTGTTGATACCATTCCGGGTAGTTTTCTTCGCGCGTGGGAGAGATCGCAGTTTTTGGTTTTTGGGACATAGCTAGTAGCCTTTGTGCTAAAACCTAAACTCTAAACCCTAAATCCTGAACAAATTCAAAACCCAAAAATAAAAATGTCCTGAAACCGAGTTCCCGCCTGGGGCCTATGGATCTCGAGCTTGTCTAGATATTAGCGATTAGGATTTAGTATTTCCAACCCACCGGGTTGGCTATTTCGCCGTTTCCGAAAACCGTCGCTCCCGGATCACGGTAATTTTAATGGATCCCGGGTAATTCAACTCGTCCTCTACCCGCTGTCTGAGCAATCGAGCCAGTTTCTTCGCTTCTTCGTCATCCACCTCCTCGGGGGAAACAATAACCCGCACCTCCCGTCCGGCTTGAATAGCATAGGCATCCTGCACCCCTTTAAATCGACGGGCCACCTCTTCCAGGCTCTTCACCCGGCGAATATAGCTGTCCATCGTATCGGTCCGCGCCCCGGGCCGCATCGCCGATAGGCCATCGGCTACCTTGACCAAGCCCGCATAAACACTCTCATCCGGGACTTCATCGTGGTGGGCGGCCACCGCGTTGATCACCTGCCACTCTTCGCCATACCGGCGCAAAATATCGGCCCCCACCTTCGCATGGCTCCCTTCATACTCATGGGTAACACTCTTCCCCATATCGTGAAACAGGCCTGCTCGCTTGGCCAACATCTGATCCAAGCCCAACTCCGCAGCCAGTAAAGAGCAGATAAAGGCCACCTCTATCGAGTGATCCAGGGTGTTCTGATTGTTGGACAGGCGGTAATGCAGTTTCCCGAGGAGTTCGACAATTTCCGGGGCCACCGAGTGGAGCCGCAATTCCCGGAGCGCCTTTTCACCCCATTCCTGGATGCTACGGGTCAATTCCTCTTCACATCGTGACACGGTTTCTTCAATCGTGGCTGGATTGATGCGTCCGTCTTTTGTCAACCGCTCAAGCGCGAGTCGAGCCACCTCCCTGCGAACCGGATCAAAAGACGAGACGAGGACCGTTTCGGGCGACTCATCGATCATCAGCGTCGTCCCCGTAATCGATTCAAAAGTACGGATGTTCCGGCCTTCCCTCCCGATAATACGGCCTTTCATCTCTTCGGTTTCCAACCGTACCAGGGTCGCGCTCGCCTCGTTGGCCGGATTGCTTGCAATCCGTTGCATGGCCGCCAGGAGCGTTCGCTTTGCATGGTCCTCAACTTCAGCTTCACTGCGCCCCAACACCTCGGCACGCAGCTGCTGGACCTCGTCCTCAGCCTCCTTCCGCGCGTGGTCCATCAACGCCTGCTTCACGCGCACCTCATCCCATTGCGACATGCTGTGGAGGCGCATGCGGTACAAGCGGGAAAACTTGTCCAGTTCCTTTTCCTTTGCACAGATGGATTCCTCCCGCCGATGAATCTCCTGCCGGGTGGATTCTAACCGCTCTTCGATTTCATCTGCCCCCTCAATTCGGCTCTTCACCAGCTTCTCTCTGGCTTGCAATTCCGATTCCCACTCCCGAAGCCGACTGTCTTCCTTCGCACGGTTCCGTTCCGCCTCTAATTCAGCTTCCGTTTTTACCTGCAAGGCTTTCAACTCGGCTTCTCTTACAACAAGATTCGCCTTTTCCCCGGCTTCCTTTCGCTGGAGCTCAACGGATTTTTTCAAAAATACACGAAACAGCAATGCGACAATTGCTGCACCAGCTAAAAAAGTCAGAATTAGAGCCCAAGGATTATACATAAGAATCGCTACGTCAGAAGCATGTCATGTAGCGGTTATGCAAAAACCGTAATAAAGCTCGGGAACCTCTATTAATCAAGGGGGAATTGATCGACAAATCCGTATATTTCAGGAATTTAGGCGTGATTTAATAGGTCGGATTTCGTACCTTTGATTCAGTCCGGGTCTACATTTCGTCACCAGAAACGCAGCATTCGGTTCCTTTTTCGTGAAAAGTACGGTTTTCAATAAGAGCTATCAAAAGATTCTCAGACCCGCTTCATCCAGCCGGGTCGACTTTATCTCCCCCTTTTGCATCCTCCTCCTCGGTTGCATTGGGGTGCTCTTCATCTACTCCGCCCAGACTTACAGCGGTGGGAATTTGTGGAAGAAACAGCTGTTCTGGCTCTCCCTCGGGGTCATCGTCTACATAGCAGTCTCAGCTATCAATTATAAGATCTTCATGGAGAAGGCCTTGTGGATCTACATCCTCGGGCTTGTGATGCTCCTTGCCGTCTTTTCCCCACTGGGGGTGACCCTTTACGGCGCCCGCCGATGGATCAACCTCGGCATCATGAACTTCCAGCCCACGGAAATGGCCAAAATCGCCACCCTCATCATGATTTCCAGCATCCTGGCCCGCTCGCGAATCGAGGATTTCCGCAGCTCAGTCAAAGTCCTGGCCTGGGTGGGCCTCGTCTTTTCCCTACCTATATTATTGATTTTTCTGCAACCTGATCTAGGTTCGACGCTTGTTTTTCCCCCGATGGTGTTCGCCTTGTTATACGTTTCCAAGCTATCGGAGCGATTTTTCGTAACCGCCTTTGCCTTATTCCTGCTAGCCGTGGGAGTGGTGGGCTTTGACGTGTACCGGTATTATTCTTTTCTCGATGAACGGGGCATTTCCCCACGGCAAAATACCGGCCTTTACGAAGAGCATGCGATTTTACCCTTAAAGGATTACCAGCGAAACCGGATTCTGGCCTTCGTAGCCCCGGAACTCGTCGATCCCCGCGGAATCGGTGTCGCCTGGAATGGAAACCAGGCCCGGATCTCGGTAGCTACTGGTGGTTTATTTGGCAAAGGACTCCAGCAGGGGACTCAAGCTCAACTGGGTTACCTTCCCCAAAGTGTAGCCCACAACGATTTTATATTCGCAGTTATTGCGGAAGAAACAGGTTTTATCGGAAGTGTATTTATCATTGCAATTTTCGGCCTCATTATAGGCAACGGATTTCGCATTGCAGGTAAGGCCCGTGATCAATTCGGGATGTTGCTGGCCGTCGGCGTCAGTGTTTTCTTTCTCGTGCATGCCTTCATCAATATTGGCATGACTATTGGAATTTCCCCGATCACAGGCCTCCCACTTCCATTCTTAAGTTATGGAGGCTCCTTCGTTTTGAGTTGCTGTATCCTACAAGGTCTTGTGCAAAGCGTTTATCGCTTTAGAAAGGATTTCTCATGATCCGACCTCTGTCCCTCCACCGATACACGACTCGCCGTCAGAGCGCATGGTCCTCCCATCCAACCCACAGGAATCATGCAAGAGGAAAAAGTTCAAACTCCCCCCAAAGCGGACATAAATTCTGATGAACGCTTTACTGAAGAGCTACAGGCACCGCCCAAGGAAGAAAAGGGCCGTCCGGTAGACGAGGGCAAAATCAAAAAGGAGGCCAAGGAGCGCTCAAAAAAGCGCCCCATCCTACAGCGAATTGTCCATGCGATCTCCAAGGAAAAAACCCAGTTCAAGGAGATCATCATAAACAGCGAGCCCCTCGAGAAGCGGGCCGCTCTCCTGGATGATGGCATTCTGGAAAAGTTCGAGGTCGAGCGAACCGGTGAAAACCGGATGGTTGGCGCCATCTTTAAAGGAAAAATCCAGAATCTGGAACCCGGCCTGAAGGCGGCTTTTGTCGATATTGGTCAGGATAAAAATGCCTTCCTCCACTACTGGGACATCAACCCCTCCGCATCTGAAGATAAGTCGATTGAGGTGGTCCGCGAAAATCGGACCGAAGCCCAGCGACAGCGCAACGAGAAGAAAATCTCGCTCAAGGACATCCCCAAACACTACCCGATTGGGACAGAAATAATCGTCCAGATCACCAAGGCCCAAATTGGGTCAAAAGGGCCCCGAACCACCACCAACATCGCCCTGCCCGGCCGTTTTCTGGTCCTCATGCCTTATAGCGGTCAATGCGGAATCTCCCGAAAGATTGAGAATCGCCAGGAGCGCACCCGCCTGAAAAAGATTCTCCAGGATCTCACCATTCCCGAAGGCATGGGGGTCATCATTCGGACCGCCGGTGAAGGCAAGAAGACTCGCTGGTTTGTGCGCGATCTTCACATTCTCCTGAAAAAATGGGAGATCATCCGTGAGCGGATCGACAACGCGAAACAACCCACTTGCGTCTACACGGAGCCGGACTTGGTGGAGCGCACCGTCCGTGATTTCCTGACCGAGGAAATTGATCGGGTCATGATCGACAATCCGGAGGACCACGAACGCATGGTCCAGGTCATCCAACAGATTTCACCGCGCTCCAAGGGTAAAGTGCATTTATTCAAAGATGACATTCCGATCTTTGAACGCTACAACATCGAGCGGCAAATCGAACAGACCTTCATGCGCCGGGTCCCCCTGCCCAGCGGCGGCGAGATTTATATTGAGGAGACCGAGGCCCTCATCTCAGTCGACGTCAATACCGGCTCTCATAAAGTTCAAGGCAAGGATGGGAAAGACTTCATCCTCAAGGCCAACCTCGAAGCGGCGACCGAGGTCGCACGCCAATGCCGCCTCCGCAACTTGGGCGGTTTGATCATCATCGATTTAATCGATATGAAGAATAAGAAGGATCGACAATTCGTCCTTAAGCGTATGCGGGATGAAATGTCCAAGGACAAGGCCAAGAGTCACGTCCTCCCTATTTCCCAGCTCGGCATCATGCAGATGACCCGCCAGCGCCACAGCGAATCCACGGCTTCCGGTATGTACTCCCCCTGCCCCTACTGCCGGGGTCGAGGCATCGTGAAAAGTAGCCGCACGATGTCGGTCGAAGTTCAACGAAGAATCGTATCGGTTATTCGACATGAGCAGAATCGTATCGGAAAAGAAGGGGTGAAGGGTATGCAACTTCGCATCCTGCTCCACCCGACGAACCTCGAGCGTCTACGCCATGAAGATGAACACTTACTCCTCGAAATTGAAGAGAGCTTTGATATTCACCTCAGCTTCCGGGCAGATCCCTCCTTCCATATCGAAAATTTCAAGATCCTCGACGCCCAATCAGGTAGAGAGCTGCGTTAAACCAAATCCGTTGCTTTAGCGAAATTTCCAAAACCCCAATACCCGAGTTTCGTCATTGGGGTTTTGGACTTCCTTGCTCCTTGAACCTTGTGGCTTGGTCATTCTGGGGGGTTCAGCCCAACAGGTTCAACCCCGCCATTATCATGACCCAGGCCGCTATTGCAGCGACCACCTTGGTCATGACCACCACACGGATAATAGTGGGCCATTGCGTGGCACTGGTGAACCCTTTGACCAGGTAAAGCATCGCAATGAAAGAGCTCAAGGTTACCACCGGGCCGAGAAAAGGGAGGGCCGCGGATCCCCATATCCACTCGACCAACGCTTTGATTCCCGTATCTATCACGGCAATCGCCAGAAGCCCCGGAATAAACGCAGATACCCCGGTTATGTTCACAGCAATCTTCAGTATGATTAAGGTAATGACCATGGAGATTCCATACCCTATCAGCACGCTTCCGATTCCAGGCGCACTGGGTTCATAATCGTCCCAACCTTCCCAAGTATCCGTTATCGGCACGGATTCTGTCGCCGCAAGCTCGGCTCGAGCCGCTGCCTCCTCTGCAATTTCTGCCTCCTGCATCCGGAGCCCCGCCTGTTCCGCCTCCGTCAACTGGAGATCCCGCGGTATCGAGTCCGGCGAAGAGGGAAAAGAAGGAATGCCACCTCCCTCTGGGGCCGGCTCCGGCTGGCGAGGACGCTCGCCCTCCTCCGGAGGCCCCATGGCATACTCCATACCTTCCACCTCCACTACCTTTCCATTTTCCAAGGTGATTCGCGCCCCGTTGGGAAATATTAAAATCTCCCGTCCGGGCCGGCTCAATGTGGATGTCGGACGGCCCAGCTCCCAGACCAGGGCTTGACGCTCCATGCCGAGATAGATCTCCGCGTGGATCCCTATCGCAGTCACCACCAGTCCTATTAATAAGCGAAAATACAGGCCGGGATTTCGCATGAACGATGCCTAGCTTAATTTTGATAAAATGGAAAGGGAAAGAACCGACCTACCCATTTTCAATGCTTCCAAGTTCAGCCCCATCAACCCTTCGGCCCGAACTGGTGTTCCTCCAACATAGCCCGTTGCGCATCGGTCAATGGCAGCGTAGCTTTTGTGGGGTAATCGTAGTGCACCAGAACTGATTCTCCAAAGGCGCAACATTGGTTATTCTGCCAGGCCTCCTGATACACCACGAAGGACTTGGTTCCTACTCTGCGCACCCCCGTCCGGATCTCCACCTCGGCTCCATAATAGATTTCACGCTTATACTCTACCTCCATACGGGCCAGGATCAGATGCGGGTTGTGCAGCGACTTCTCTGGATTGAATAAATCAAATAACGGATCTCTCGACCGCTCAAACCACTGGGGGAGCCGGGTGTTGTTCACGTGGCCTAAGGCATCGGTCTCATAAAATCCTACCCGAAAGATATCTCTGAACATACCTGTCTCTCTTATACCCCCCAGTCTCCGTTGAAAAGCTCCCTTCTTTCCAAAATTTTCATAAATGAAAAATTTTTACTGATATAAAAATTTAATACAATTGCATTGCATTTTTACTAAAATAAAAAATTTCCGTAGACGTCAAAAAATTTAATAAATGTAAGTAATTACTATTAAATATCTTACAGATTTCATTAGTTTATTGGAATAGCTTATGCATTCCAATGAGGCATGAAATTACCATGCATCGCCCTCAGGCAACGATTGACCGCTATATGGTGGATCAGCCTCCTGATCCTGGGCCTTTCCTTTAAAGATAAGGTGCTGGGTGAGGCGCGGCCTCTATCGGGGCTCCAACCGATTGGGACATTTTCCGAAACTTTCGATGCTGAGGATAAGGAGGATGAGGCCGAGGGCAACCCTCCCTCCCTCCATCAAGCCCCCACCTACAGCTGGGATGGGGAGGCCGGCCTCTGGGGCTACGGGATCTGGGGAGAGGGCACTTCAAGTCAGGGAAACTGGGTGGGTAACGAAAACCCGATCGATTATGCAGATGTCACGTTTGGTAACGATGTGGTTGGAGGAAATCTGAATGTGCTCATCTGGGGAGGGGATCGCGAACGAGTGGTCAGCTCCATGACCTTTGACAACCCTACCGGCTATACAATTTCCGGTGGAACCATCGTTATGGATTCCAATGGCAAGCAGCCCTTTACCTCAATCGTAGTGAATGACCGCAATGGTCGTTACGGAACCACACATACCATCTCCAGCAATATTCTCGCGCGGGAGAATTTACATATCGAGAACCGCACCGGATCCACAACCCTTCAAATCAACGGGAGCCTCAACCTGGAAGGCAATTCGCTCCAGATTTCCGGAAAGGGAACCACTACCCTCGCAGGCCAGACTATTAAGGGGGATCAAGTCACGAAAGAGGGATCGGGTACCCTCAGCGTGACTGGTAACCTCGAGGCCAGGGTTATCACGGTAAACGGGGGATCCATGCGGCTCAACAACGAGACCGGCAATGCCCTTACCACCGAGCAAGTCATTCTACGCGGAGGCACGCTCTTTTTGGATAAGGACAATCAGATCGACAACTCCGCCACCCTGGAGCTGGCTGGGGGAACCCTGGCCACCGGAGGCTATAGCGACACACTCGGATCCCTCACCTTGTCCAACACCTCGGTTATCGATTTAGGCAATGGAAGCAGCGTGCTTCACTTTGATTCCAGCGCCTCCCAGGACTGGTCGGGAGAACTCCATATTACCAACTGGGATGGCAATGCCCATTCCGGTAATGGCAACGACCAGATTGTTTTTGGTGATGATGGCGAGGGGCTCAGTCAGGACCAACTCAGTCAGATTCGATTCATTAATCCGGAAGGCTATGAGGAGGGAATCTATGGCGCCATGATTTTGGAAAACGGAGAAGTGGTTCCCCTTCCTGTCCCCGTTCCGGAACCTGGCACCGCCATCGGTGCCATCGCCCTCTTCGGCCTCGCCCTCCTTCACGAGCGAAAACGCATCCGAGCCTGGTGGTCTCGCCGCTCTCAGGACTAGCTTACAGATCATATAGGTTATCTTTTCAAAGTTGCATAGCTTGTTAATGCATTGCGTTTGCAATTTTTAAGAATAACTATCGCTTATTCAGATTTCCTATATTTTGAAAAAACATTTTACATTTTTTTTAGTCAATTGTACTTCAATGACTTACGAATCAATTTAGGATAGTGGTATAGCGACTGCAACGTGTGGGCGTATGCAGCGCACAGTTCCATGCCAATTGTTCAAAACCAGCCGACTTCTGGGAGCGGTCACGGCATTGCTGTTCGCGCTATCCAATTCCACTATATGGGGCCAGTTCATCTTCGATGAAGACTTTAAAGGCACGACAGCCGACGGGTGGATTTTCGGAACACAAAACGGAGGCTATACCCCCGAACTCACCGCCCGCGAGGGAATCGACCAGGACGGGGACGGATGGCTTCGTCTGACGACCAATGGCGGCAATCAATCCAACTTCGCCTATCTGGACAACACCTTCTCCGCCGCCAACAACGAAGTCAAAGTCACCATCGACTTCACCATCTGGGGCGGCAACGGCGCAGACGGCCTCACTTTTTTTCTTTACGACGGTGACCAGGCTTTTGACACCGGGGCATTCGGCGGCTCTCTGGGTTATGCCAACCGCTCAGGAGTAGACGGCGTTGCCGGCGGCTACCTCAGCGTTGGTCTCGACACCTACGGCAATTACTCCAACCCCACTGAAGGCCGTAACGGCGGAGTCGGTTTCAACCCCGATCAAATCGTAGTACGCGGACCCGGAAACGGACAGAACGGATACGAATACCTGGCCGGCACCAACGGAATTAACACCACCATACCGGACGACCCGTTCACCCCGGAGGATGAATCCACCATCGACAGCCTTGGGGTAGACCTCCAATTCAATGCGCGCCCCGAAACCGGAACCGCCACCCAGAACAACTACTTTACCGTCGAAATCCTCCTCACCACCGCAGACCTGCTCACCGTGCGCTTCGACGACAATCCCGCAGACGGCCTCAACCTGACCGATCTGTTCACCGTGGACATGAGCAGCTTCGACCGGCCCGAGAATTTCGGTTTCGGATTCACCGCCTCCACCGGAGGACTCAATAACTACCACGAAATCCGCAACCTCGAGATCACCACCACCACGGATCCCGTGCTTCCCCCCACCCCGGATTTCTTCTATTGGGATAATGGCATCAACAATGGCCTGAATGGTGACAGCCTGTGGAGCACCGCCACCAATTGGGACGGTGCCCCCGGAAACACCGATCCCGATTCCGTGCCCCCCGTTCAAGCTGACATCATTTTTGACAGTACTTACGTGAGCACCAATCAGTCGATCGACCTCGATGGCGACCGCGAAGTACACTCCATCACCTTCGACGACAACAACGCCTACACCCTCGAAGCCAACGGCGACGAGCTGACCTTCGCCAATGACCAGAATCCAGGCGACGCCTTCATCCGGGTGGAAAGCTCCAGTTCCGCCGAGCATACCATCGAAACCGATATCGATCTGGAAACAGACCTGGTGGTGGACAACAACGGAACCGGCAATGTCGGACTCACCCTCGACGGTGATATCGCTATAAATAACAACACCCTGACCTTCGACGGCACCGGCACCACCGAGGTCCTTGAAGACATCCGGGGCACCGGCGACTTCGTCAAACAGGGCCAGGGCACCGTCATTCTCGATGCCAACGACAACGACTTCTCCGGCGACGCCATCATCAAGCAGGGCACCGTCATCGCCAACCCCAACAACAACCGGATCCACTTCGGCAACAATAGCAATAACCGCAACGTTCTCGGCTCTGGTGACGTCATCCTTGATGGCGGCAACTTTCAAGCTTCGACCACCGGCAACCAGGACATCCGCTTTTATCAGGACTTCACCGTGCAAAACGGATCGGTCGGCACCCTGGATTCAGACGATGACTTCAGCTTCCAGGGCGGATCGGTCACCACAGTCGACAACGGCACCCTCAACCTGATCGCCGACGACGATACCATCATGAGCGGATCCGCCACCTGGACCGTGAGCAACGATGGACGGATCAACATCAGCGGCACCGGTGGCGGCAGCCGCACCCGCCTCGACGGCACCGTCAACCTGAACAGCGGCGGCACCATTTTCTCCGACGCTCCCGACACCGAGCTGGACAACGGATTGACTATCAATGGCGACGCCAACGGCAACAACGGCCTCCTCGCCATAACCGGTGACCTGCGGGTCGAAAACATCACCGTGAACAACCGCTTCGACCTGACCATCGACGCCGACCAAGACACCGTCATTGAAACCGACGGCAACAACCGCGCCCTCAACGGGGTCGGCACCCTCCTCGTCGATAACGATGGCAACACCCTCACCGTCCAAACCCAGATCACCCAAATCAATGCCGAAGTACTCGACGTCCGCGGCGGCACCATCCTCTTTACCGACGACGACCAGTTCCGCAATAACACCACCGACGTCATCCTCAGCGGCGGAGCCACCATCGACACCAACGGCAGCGACCAGCAATTCGCCTCCCTCACCATGAACTCCTCTTCCATCATCGATCTCGGCGAAGGGGGCAGCATCCTGGAGTTCTCCCAAAGTGACACCAACTCCTGGGACGGCGAACTCGCCATTGTGAACTGGGACGGCCGGTACACCACCGGCGGGGGCAGCGACCAAATCATCTTCGGATCCAATGTGAATGGCCTAGACGCCAGCCAAATTGACCGCATCCGCTTCTACAACCCCGAAGGCCTGGCCCCCGGAATCTACGGAGCCCAAATCCTCAGCAACGGAGAAATCGTGCCGACGGCCACTCCCGTTCCCGAGCCCGGCACCGTCATCGGCGCCATCGCCCTCCTCGCTCTTGCCGCCTTTCGCGAACGCAAACGCTGGCTGCCCCTCCTCAAAAAGGATTAACCCGCCACAGGCGGGCATTTTGTATTTCGCAATTATAATGCATTGCAAAAAGCCTGCTTAGCTTTGCTTTTTCATAATTAACTCAACATTGATTTATACAATATTATTTTAATACATTATATAACAATGACTTATCAATTTCTCATATAGTACGGATCAATTCTTGCTAAATTAAAGATGTAAATCGCAGGACTCCATTGGGTGAACCCACCTACTTACTTCGCTTGCATCACCAAATCCAGTTCAAATCCCCTTCAAACCGCCGGGGCCCATCCTCCCGGTGGGTCGCTGTGGTTTGGTTTTGGGCATGGGGAGTCCTGCCTTCCTGGGGTCAGTTGGTGGTCTCCGAATCCTTTACCGGCACGGCCGCACCGAACTGGGTGCTGGGCACTGAGAGTGGTGGATACACCCCGCAGTTAACCGCTGGCGCCGGCATCGATACCCCTGGCGACGGATGGCTCCGCCTCACCACCCCTGGAGCCGACCAATCCAATTACGCCTACCTCAACGACTCCTTTACGGCAGCCAATACCAACATTTCAGTCACCTTCGATTTCACCATGTGGGGTGGAAATGGCGCGGACGGCATATCCTTCTTCCTCTACGACGCAGACATCCTGAACACGACTGGATTTGATCCCGGCGCATTCGGGGGCTCGTTGGGTTATGCAAACAAGACCACCATCGATGGTCTGGATGGTGGATACCTTGGTGTGGGAATCGATAAGTTTGGGAATTTTTCCAATGACGACGAGGGCCGTAATGGTGGCCTCAATAGCAACCTTAACCCCAATTCCATCGGAGTTCGCGGCCCGGATACCGGAGCCGTCGGTGGAACGGTCGGCGGTGGTTGGGATTACCTGGGCGGAACCGGCGTCAACGGTGTCCCGGACCTCGACTTTGCCAGCCGGCCGATAGCCGGAACCGGCACCGAGTTCAATTACTACACCATCCGTATTGAGCTTGACGTGAATGACCAGCTCTCAGTCACCTTCGACTCAGACACCAGCGATGCTACCACGATTGACCAGCTCTCCCCGCTTTTCTCTCTGGACATGAGTTCATTTGCCCGCCCAAACGAACTCAGCCTGGGCTACGCCGCCTCTACCGGAGGATCCAATAACTACCACGAACTGCGCAACCTCAGTGTGGTCGCCACCTTTGCCGGCTTCCTCTGGGACAACGAAACGGACGACAACCTATGGGGAACCGGAGACAACTGGTCCGGCAACACCGTCCCCCCCGACCAATACGACGTCATCCTGGAGAACACCTACGTAAACTCCGCGCAAAACATAGAGCTCGACGGGGACAAAATCGTCCAGTCCCTCTCCATCGACGCGCCCTTTGCCTACACGATCGATCCTAATGGAGGCGCGCCCGGCGACCTGATCTTCAATAACAGCATCGCCGACGGCGATATGGTCCTCAACGTGACCGAGGTCAACGGGGACGCCGCCCATATCATTAATGCCGATATCGTGGCGACGGCCGGCCTGACGAACTCCGGTCTGGCCATCGACACCAACACCACCAGCTCCTTCACCGTGAACGGAGGCCTGACCCTGAACGACAATACCCTCACGGTGCGGGGCCTGGGGGATACCCTCATCAATGGTCAGATCACCGGAACCGCCGGCCTGGTCAAGCAGGATACCGGCACCTTGACCCTGACAGACAACAACAATAGCTACACTGGCGGCACCACGGTCAATCTCGGCACCCTGTTGGTCGATGCCACCGGAACCAGCCAAAACGTCGACCTCGGCCGGGTACGGGCCAACCGCAATTTCCTCGGCACCGAGGGCTTCACCGTGAACAACGGCGGAATCCTGCGAGTGAACTCCGCCGCCTCCCGCGACATCAACTTCTGGAGCGACAGCGGCGACACGTTCGATGTGAATTCTGGCGGAACCCTTTCCCTTGACTCGGGCCGAAACGTCAACATCCGCTCCGGCGCGGAGGTAAACATCGATGGCGGCCTCTTCGAAGCCGCGACAGACAATTCCTTCATTATTCAGGGCACGCTCGACTTGAGCAATGGCGGCACCTTGCAGGGCAAGCCCGGCGAGCTCATCGCAATGAATGATTTTTCCCTGACCGGAACCATGAACCTGTCAGGAGGGAGCACCGCCATCCTCGACCCGGGCGACGACGTCGTCTTTGGATCCGCCTCTACGCTCACCGTTGACAACAGCAACCTGACCATTGACATCAACACGGGTACCGACCCGCTCGCCAACGCCAATCGCGATGTCAGTTTCTCCGGCAACGCCACTATTTCCAACAACTCGGCCGTCGATATCGATGCCTACCGCCGGATAAGCTTTAACAGCGGCAGCGTGACCAACTTCAACGACAGCACCGTCAACATCGACACCCGAGACGACGTCCGAGTCCTTTCCGGTTCCACCGTTAACCTATCCAATGCAACGGGTGGCTTCACCGCTCAAAACGGCTCCGACTCCGATGTCACCCTTGCCGGCGATCTCAATATCTCCAATGGCTCTAACTTCACTCTTACCGCCCAGGACGATGTCCAGATCAACACCCCAGGAGTCCTCACCGTCGACACCGGCAGTACCCTGAATGTCGTCACCACGGACGACTTCCGGGTTAACAGCGGGGCCACCCTGGTCGTCGATGGCGCCACCCTCGATGTCGACGCCAATTCCGGCGCCGACGGAGATGTCAATATCACGGGAACCGCCACCATCCAAAATAGCAGCATCGCCACTTTCGATACGGACGATGACGCCATTCTCGGCACCAACGGAATTTTAAATGTCAACGGGAGCACGGCCACGTTTAACGTTGGCGATGACTTCACCCAGAACGCCGGATCCGCCGTAAATCTGGATAACGGATCGGTCACGATTTCCGGCAACACGGCCGGTGCCGTCTTTAACGGCAACGATACCGGAACCATTACCCTGACCAATGGAAGCGATCTCACCATTGACAAGGATGTCTCCAACCTGCGCGGGACCATCTCCATTGATGGCACCTCCACTTTGACCTCCAGCTCTGCCCAAACCGACCTGGAAAATAACACCACGCTTAATGGCCCAGGCACTCTCGAGGTCACGGGCGCCACTTTCCAGATCGGTACCGGCACCTCCCTTGTGAGTGCTCCCAATATCGATATTCGCCCAGGACAGGATTCCGTCATACAGAAAACCAGTGGGGGTACCACAACCTTTACCGGAGCCGGCACGATCACCATCGATAACGATGGCTTCACCACCACGATTACCAACGATTTCACCTCCTTTGAAGCCAACACCCTCGACATCACTGGAGGCACCCTCCTTTTCTCCGCCGATAACACAATCAATGCCGGCACCACCAACCTCGCCCTCTCCGGCGGCACGCTCGCCACGGGCGGTACCGACCAGACCCTCGCCGCCCTCACGCTCAACGCCGACTCCGCCCTCGACCTGGGATCCGGCGACAGCATTATCAATTTCTCCGACAGCTCCAGCACCACCTGGGATGAAAACAGCACCCTCCAGATCACCAACTGGTCCGGCAACGCATCCGGCGGCGGGACCGATCAAGTCATTTTTGGAAGCGCCAGTGGCCTCGATGATGTTCAGCTCAGCCAGATCAGGTTCGTGAACCCAGATGGATTCGCTCCTGGCATCTACAATGCCCGTATCCTGCCCAGCGGAGAAATCGTCCCTGTCCCCGAGCCCAGCACCATCATCGCCTGCATCGGCCCCATCGCCCTCGGTCTCATCCGCGAACGCAAACGCATCCAGGACCTGATCACCCGGTTG
>JANQKZ010000062.1 GCA_028280845.1 Opitutales bacterium
TTTCGTATGTGTGCCCAAGGGCGTAGAGCATCGACCGGTAGCCGATCAGCCGTGCTGGATTCTCCTTTTTGAGAAGCAGGGAACGATAAACACGGGAAGCGTGGATTCCGACCTGACAGCGCCGTCCAACATCTGGATGGACTTGAAATAGGCGGGGACAGTTGAGGCGGCGTGGTTTTGCCGCCTGCTGAAAAGAAAATGCTGGAAACCCCAGGCGAGTTAATCAGCATGAAGTGTAACCGGTTCTGAATCGAACCTTTATGAAATCTGAATTCACTCCCCGGGGAATCCTGAAAAGGTCATTGGGTTTAATTATTTTCCTGTGGATACTGGGGATTACCTGGACCTTTCTCTCCCTTGTCAGGCCCCAACAAATCAAATCCCTAACCGAGGTGTTCTCCTCAGGGACTGAGGTCTCCTGGAGCACGGTGAATTGGATTCTGCTCATCTTGCTCGCGGCCCAGTTCACCCTGTCCATTCTGACCTATTTTCAGGTTCGATTTACCAAGCGCCTGGTGGATGACGTGTATTACCGGTTTAATCTGAACCTTTTTGGACGGGCGATCCGGTTTAGCCCGGAGTTTTTCAGGCAACGGGATCCGGAAGAAGTGAACAACCGGATCCTGGAAGAATCCCACATTGTCAGTAAATTTTACGTGACCACGCTCGTCTGGTTTCCCCTGACCTGCATCGATTTGATTGCATATGGGGCATATATGTTTTTCGTCAACTGGTCCCTCGCTCTTCTCGTCATCCCGCTGGCCTTTTTAAACGGGTATTTTCTCTTTTTTGATAAACGCATCCAGGCCATCAACCGGGAATCGCGCAGACACTGGGATGCGACCCGGGTTCGCTCGAAAGAGTGTATGCTGTCCGTGGAAGAATACCGGACCAACAATGTGTTTGCTTACGGTCTTCACCTGCTGGGCGCCCCGCTCGAACGCTTCTGGCGGTCCCGGCACGAGATCAGTGCTCTGAAATCGCTTTTTCGAGCCGTATCGCCTGTAATCCAGATGATTCAGGATGGGGTGTTGCTCTGGGTAGGGGCGGCGCTATGCATCCTCACCCTTAAGGCACAGATGGGGGATGGTTTCGAAACGTCGTGGCCGGAGGTCATAGCTTTCATCGTGGTGGCGGGGATGTTTTTGAAACCGATTGAACGGTTTTCCCAGACCATCATCGATTGGCGTATGAACCGGGTTAACATCCGGCGGTTAGAGGAGTTTGAAAAGGAAGCGATCGCCTTTCCTGAGGAGGAACCAGAGGCTGCGGCTGAGCTGAAGACTTATGACATTACATTTGATGATGTTACGTTTACCACGCAATCCGGGTTCACGCTCCTCAATCGGCTGCAGTTTGAAGTTCCCTATGGAACCAAGGTGGCTCTGGTGGGCCCGGCAGGATGTGGCAAATCGACTATCATGCGGATGCTGGTGAAAGACTACCGTCCGAGCGAAGGAACGATCCGGTATGGGGAGGACTCGATTACGGGGATCACGCTGGCTGCGATTGCTTCAAAGATCGGGTATGTGGCGCAGCATCCTGTACTACAAAATGGAACCATCCGGGAAAACCTCCTCCTTGGCCTGCGAATGCCATCCACCTCCACCGTAGAGTTTGGAGGCTATCCCCTGGCGATCGATCATCTGACGGGGATTCAATCTCTTGACGATCTGGACCGGCGGATTTATGAGGTCATTGAATCGGTCGCGCTAACCAAAGATGTGTTCCGCAAAGGGTTGGATGGAGGCCATACCGGCGAATGGCCCCGGGCGGAAGCGGAACAGTTGAGAAGCCATGTAATGACTCAACTGGAGGATAAGAGTGGTCAGCTAATCGAACGGTTTTCCTTTGATTCTATCTTATGGGAAGGGCGGTTTGAAGATAACCTGCGGTTTGGGCTGCCCTGGGAACTCCACTTGCAGGATAAGTCCAGTTCGACACAGACTTTTGCCGCTTGGTTGCTTGGCCAGGATTCTCGCAAAGAGCTTGTCGAGCAATTCCTCGGGCTGGCCATGACCTTCATCATTGAGGATGAAATTCTTCAAACCCGTCTGGGGCTCCAGCGAGAGGAAGACAACCCATCCGGGAGGACCCCCCGCGGGCAGCCCGAGGCCCATTCGCTTGTGGATCTGGAAACCATGAGTTCACAGGAGCGGGAAACAGTTTTGGCCTTTTTCCTTCAATTGGATTCCCGTAAAGTTTTTGAAAAACAGGATGACCCCGGCTTTGTCGATCGGGTTATCCAGATCAGGAAGTGGATCAGTGGAACCTTGAATCCGGATGGAACCCTGGCCGACTTTACGAAGCCTCACCTTTGTGAAGCGTTATCCAATCGGGAACGCATTCTGTTGGGTCGGGTTAGATCGCGGAACTATCAGGCTACGGAAAAACTGGATCAGACGATCCTGACCGCGGCGGAAAGCCTTGGGCTCGTGTCCGTCATTATGGATTGGGGGCTGAATTATGAAATTGGGGAAAATGGGCGCTTCCTCTCCGGAGGCCAGCGACAGAAACTTGCCCTCGGGCGTGCCCTGATCAAAGAGCCAGAAATCCTCTTTCTTGATGAAGCGACATCGGCTCTGGATGAGATCTCTCAACACCATGTTGTCCAATCGATCCAGCGCGCAATGGAAGGTAAAACCGTCATTGCGATCAGCCACCGGTTGTCCACTGTCGGGGCGGATGACCTGGTGCTCGTTCTGGATCGCGGCCGTCTCATCCAAAAGGGTGCATTTCGGGAGCTATCCACCCAGCCGGGTTTACTCCGCGAGCTGCTCGCACTCCATGAGCCGGAAAAAACCTTGCCCGACCTGTCGCCCACCGCAGCTTCCGCCGAGGACTTGGAGGAAGGGGTTATCAACTCTCTGTCCTCTATTGAGACGACCCTGTCCCGGTGCCCGTTGTTTGAGAACCTGGAATTTCCACATCTTCAGTTTCTAGCCGGGATCACCCGTGAGGTAGAAGTTTCTGCAGGGGAGATGCTTTTCCACAAAGGAGATCCAGGTGAAGAATTTTTCGTTATTATCCAGGGGGAGGTAGCGTTTTTGGCGCCGACCGAAGATGTCAGCCTGGAGCCGTTGGAGATCGTTGATGTATATGGACCGGGTGAAAGCTTTGGGGAAGTTGCCCTCTTCTCGGAAGGATTACGCACGCTGGGGGCCCGCGCCAACACGGACTTGTTGCTCGGGGTCATGCATCGGGAGGATTTTCTGCAGGCTATCTCCAGAATTCCTGAGATAGGCGTGCAGCTTCTTGGAACCCTTGCCAGGCGTATTGCCTCTCTTCGTAATGTCGGATAACCCGCAGCCTCCCGAATCCTCCGATTGGAAGCCACCCGCTGCTAAGCAAACCACCTTAGATGCCTTCCCGGATCTGCTGAAACCGTATGTGGAGGCCCTGGCAGAAGAGGTGCATAACCAATGGGCCCGGCGTCGGCATGAGGAGGGATGGCGGTATGGGCCGGAGCGCAATGATCGCCTCAAAGAGACCCCGACCATGGTGGCTTACAGGGATTTATCCGAGGAGGAAAAGGCCTATGACCGTGCAACAGCGCTAGCTACGTTATCTTTCCTCATCGACCGGGGCCTTATCTTTGGGGATGAACCGAAAGCGGGAGACCCTCGGGGAAACTCGTTAGTCGAATGGCTCAACAGCCAGAACAAGCTCAACGCCCGGCGGGTGGAACAGATCTGGGAGAGCCGTGATCCAGAGACATGGAAACAGGAGCCCCAGGCTTATCGCTTCCTGGCGAGGTTGGCCTCCGGATTCGGGGCCCCCTTTCTCAGTTATGACATTGCGGCGGAAGGGTATGCGCTAAGGCGGGAGCATTTTTCCGATCGGACCGTCTTCAGTGATCTGGGGAATCAACAGGGCCTTTCCCTGCTGGAAACCGGAGCCCTGGATGGAGCCCGGCAATTGATTCAAAGTCTGAAAACAGATGGATTGGCTAATGCGGATACGGCTGGCCTGGAGGGTCGTATCTACAAGGCTTTGGGTCACCACGAGGCCGATCCTGAAAAACGGCGACAGCATTTTAATCGCAGTATTGAGGCGTATGCTGGGCCCTTCGAGCGAGCATATCGTCGATACCGGGAACAGGGGGAAGTCTCAGCCGCAGGCGAGGCTTACTACCTGGGAATCAATGTGGCTACCCTGAGTTTGTTTGCCGGGGAAGGGGAGTCCTCCCGGGAGGTAGCGATCCGGGTAAAAGCAGTTTGCTTGGAAACACTCAGGGCGGATGAAGCGGAAGGGCGAGAATCACCTCATTGGCTCTTGGCTACTCTGGGGGAGGCTGAGCTGTTGCTTAGGGAGTTGGAGTCTGCCCGAAGGTATTACCGCCGTGTGGTTGAGCTCGCAGGGAAGCAGGTGCGGGTCTTGAATTCCATGCGTAGGCAAGCGGTCCAGATTGCGCGGCATATGGGGATGAATCGGACGGAAATAGAGGCTTGGTTTAATCCACCACTCGTTTTGGTTATTCATGATCCGGGGAGTCCCAGGCTGCTGGAGGCATCTTTAAAGGCCCTGTTGGTCGAGGAACCGGCATCGGTTGTGGAAGTCTATGGAACCTTGTCCACGCAAAATGAATTGGCAGCGTGGTCTCTCCTTCATCGAGCAGGGTATTCGCTTTTTCCTACCTTACCGCTGGGACGCAAGCAGACCCTGGAACAGTTTTCCTCGGGACAGGAGCAGGCGGAGATTAGGGAGATCCTCCACGCGGCTGACCGCCTGATCGGAGAAGTCACGGACATTGGTGAAGGGGAACGGCTGCCATTAGCGTATTTTCACCAATATCTGGAAGGTCAGGTAGCTCTGAGAAGCGAGAGCTTATCCGCCCGGGTCCGTCGGGTCATTCTGGGTGCGGAGTTAGCCTCTGCGCCAGCAAGTCCTTTAATCTCGATATGGCACGCCGGGGATCTGGAAGTAGAAGCGGTTGCTGCGGCAGAGCACCCGGTTGTAGACCCGATTTCTGCGGGGCAGCCGGTGGTTGCCCGTTCTCCCTGGGTAATCCGAGCGATGCTCTTTTCTGATGCCAAGGGTTATGCGGAGTTGGATACGGCGGCCTTGCAGATCTTCAATGAGGCCTATCTCGGGGTGATTGGAGCGGTGACCGATGCCTACGACGATCAGCTCCTGTCTAAACGCACGGCGGGGGATGGTCTATTCCTTGTGTTTGATCGCCTGGAAAGCGCGGTCCGGCTTGCCCTCGATCTGAAAGACGGCCTTGCCAAAGTGAACTGGAATGCCCTGGGTATACCCGGAACGCTCGCCACGCGCACTTCCTTAGATGCGGGGCCCGTGTTGGTTTACCACGACCCCGTCATGCATAAGCCGGAGGTGGCTGGGCCCTTTGTCAATCGGGCGGCCCGAATAGAGCCCATAACCCCATTGGGAGAGATTTATGTCAGTGAAACCTTTGCCGCCCTGGTGCGCGCAAACCGAATAACCGGGGTGCAATTTGAATATGCCGGGGTGCATATCCTGCCGAAAGGTTATGGAAGTATCCCCCTTTACCGCATGGCCCGCACCTCGGGGCTATAGACTTGACCGAAGTATTCTCCAATTTAACTGTTTTCACCTATGTCGGACTCTCCCTCTCTCGCTTCCCTTGAGCAAAAATTGGCCGACGTTTCCACATTACTCCTCGAGTTGAAGCACGACCTTGAACGGCTCAAAGGAACTCCTGCACCCGAGGCACCGACCCTTCCACCCACCTTGGTGGCCTACCTCGGACTAGAGGAAAGCTGGGCCACGGATAAGGCTATGGAATGTGTGTTACAGGCGGCCATGCACACTGTCGGTGGACAGGGTGCCGGTCTGACGCTTTATCAAGCTGAAACCGAACGATTAGTGTTTCGAGCCGCTATCGGTGATGGATCCGAGGGCATTCTGGGATACGAAGTCCCTGTAGATCGATCCCAGCATGGACTGGCATTTGCCACCGGAGAAATCCAGGCATCTAAGCCGCTGCACAGCGAAATTGAGCAATCCGCCGGTGTGGCGTACACGAGCGTGCTGGTGGCTCCGTTGATTAGCGGCGAGGATCCCATCGGAACCATCAGTGTCGTCAACAAGCGAGACGGAACCGGGTTTTCCCCAGGCGATATCGAGGCTTTCCAGCCTTTTTCCGAATTGGCGGCTCAAATTGTCATGCAGAAAACCCGTGAGCAGGCGATACTCCAGGGCATCCGCGAGGGGAGGTTGGAGGATGATGCTGGTGGCCTTGCCGTGAACCCGGAAGAACAGGCCATCTTAGGACTCGTGGAAGTGCTGGCCCCGATGGTGGGGAAGTCCGATCCCCTCTTGCAGGCGATCCGAAATCTGATTCAGTCCATTCCTCGCTAAATGCCTCCCATTATTCATCCGGACATCTCTATTGACTGGCTGAGATCCCATGCCACGGGAAAAGGGGTTCGTGTCGCAGTCATCGACAGCGGCATTGATGCTACTCATCCGGATTTTGGTGATTCGGTTCACGGGGGTTGCCGGATTTTCAAAGGAGAGGACGGGCAGACTCAGGTTGAGGAAGTTGCGGCTGGCACTGTCAATGATACCTTCGGCCATGGTACGGCTGTAGCGGGCATTATTCATGATCTTGCCCCCGATGCGGAGATCGTGGATGTCAAAGTCCTGGATGCGTTTAATACCTGTACGGGTGACATTCTCATCGCAGGGGCAAAATGGGCTTTGGATCATGGATTTCGGGTGATCAACATGAGCCTGGCTACCGCCAAACGTCAGTGGTTCCAACCGCTGTTTGAGGTTTGTGAGCAGGCATACATTCAAAACAGTATCCTGGTGGTATCCAAAAAGAATTTCGGACACATGGGGTGTCCGGCAATGTTTTCCAGTGTGATCTCGGTGGATCGCGAGGATTATATGGACAAGTTTCAGGTGCACTATCGGCCCCATAACATTATTGAATATGATGCCCGAGGTACCCAGGTCCAGACGCTTGCCCCCGGCGGGGGCTATGTGGAGCAAACTGGAACCAGTTTTGCCACTCCGCATGTCAGTGGATTAGTGTCCTTGCTTCTCGAGCAATTTCCGGAAATGAATCCAGTGGAGGCCAAGGCAGTCTTAAAGAGCCTATCTCAAGGACGGGCCCCATAGGTTTTTTTTCCTCATGCCATATCCCCGGGATTGCTAAACGAGCCGGGGCAATTTACGAGAGAAGATATGCGACCCACTTGGCTGGCTTTTGATGCAGATGATACCCTCTGGGTAAATGAGCCCTTTTTCTTTCAAGCGCAGGACCGGTTGGAGGAGCTCCTCAAACCGTATGCCGATTTCAGCGAGGAGGCCATGGTTGATGCGCTCTATCGGGTAGAGCGGAAGAACCTTGGCCTGTTTGGTTATGGGGCGAAGGGCTTTACGCTCTCTATGATCGAAAGTGCGATTGAGCTGTCCGGGGGTAAGGTGACGGCCCAGGACATTCAGCAGATTCTCGATTGGGGCAAGGGCGTCATGGGTTATCCTATCGAGTTGTTCGATGAGGTGGACGAGCTGTTGCCTCGGTTAAAGCAAGACTACCGGATGATGATCATCACTAAGGGCGAACTGTTTAATCAGGAGAGCAAAATTGCTCGCTCCGGCCTGGCCCAGCATTTTGAGATCATTGAGATTGTTTCAGAAAAAGACCCTGAGACGTATCGCAAAATCCTGGAGCGTCATGCCATTGAACCTGGCGAGGTTTTGATGATCGGAAACTCTATTCGATCCGATATCCTCCCCTGTGTAGAAATTGGGATACAGGCCGTCCATATTCCGCGAGTCGTCTACTGGCAGCATGAGACCGTGGATAGTACGGGAAATGCAGAATTTGGAGTGATCGATTCCTTGCAGGATCTTCCGGCGTATTTGAATAATCTGTAAAAGTGGATCGTTTGGTCCTGAAAGCGATTGAAGCATGAACCTGACTCGTGTTGACTTTACCCACCCTTTGGCATGGTCAGTACCGTTTTCATCACGCTATCTCTGCTGGTGGTACAGCACCCGGGAAATTCGACTTTAGCCTTCCCGGGGGAGATTCCCTCTCCGGGGTATCGGGTAGCCCCCGCGTTTAATCTGGATTTTGATGATCCGATTGTCATCGCCCATCCACCTGGGGAAAGCAATCGGCTTTTTGTCGCCCGGCGAATTGGAGAAATTCGGGTGGTGCCCGACCTGAATGTCGAAAGTCAGGAGACCTTTTTAGATATCACAGGAAGGGTAGGGTCCACCGAGTCGGAACGGGGTTTGCTCGGATTGGCTTTCCATCCGGATTATGAAGAGAATGGATATTTCTTTGTCTTCTATACCCTGGATACCGACGGGGCGGAAGGGTTCGGCCTCTACAACCGGGTTTCCCGTTTCAATGTATTCGTCGAGGATGGAAATCGAGGCGATCCCGATTCGGAGGTGATCTTGATCGAGCAGCGCGATGAGGCCGGTAACCACAACGGGGGGGATATCCATTTTGGCCCGGATGGTTACCTCTACATTGCGCTGGGCGACGAGGGGGGATCCAATGACAACCTCGATAACAGCCAGCGAATCGATAAAGATTTTTTTGCCGGTATTCTCCGCATCGATGTGGATGAGTTACCCGAGAACCTGGAACCCAATACCCATCCTGCAGTGATTGGGAATTACCGAGTGCCGGCAGACAATCCCTGGGTAGGGGCTACCTCCTTTAATGGTATCCCCGTTGACCCGACCGAGGTGCGGACTGAGTTCTTTGCCGTTGGACTGCGCAACCCGTGGCGGATGTCTTTTGATCCGGCTACGGGGACCCTTTGGTGCGCGGATGTGGGGCAGGGAGAGCGCGAGGAAGTAAATCAGATCCGGAGAGGGGGAAACTATGGGTGGAAATTCCGCGAAGGGTTTATCGAGACCCCAGGCATCGCAGAGGATCCTCCTGCGGGGTTTACCTATGATGACCCGGTTCATGACTACGGGAGATCCCTGGGAACTTCCGTGACCGGAGGGCTTGTCTATCGAGGCAGTCGTCTTGCGGAGCTGACCGGGAGCTATATTTTTGCCGATTTTCTCTCGGGAAATATCTGGAGTTTAGCCTTTGATGATCAGGAGGAAGCAAGGGTTGAGCTGCTAGCTAATCACCAGGGAGTTGTCGCCTTTGGAGTTGATCCCAGGACTAATGATCTATTGATGGCAGATCTGTTTTCGGGCGACCTGCTTCGTCTGGTCCCGGAGACCGACGATAGCTCTTTGCCCGAGCTCCTTTCAGAAACGGGTGCTTTTTCGGACTTGAGTAATCTGACCGTTGCTGAAGGTATACGGCCTTACATCATCAACCATCCGTTCTGGTCGGATCATGCTGAAAAGGCACGATGGTTCTCCATCCCGAACCCCGAGGACCAAATACGGTTTCAGAGCGATTCCCCATGGGCCTTTCCAGACGGAATGGTCTGGATCAAACACTTCGATATGGAAATGGTGCGGGGCGACCCCACGAGTAAGCGCCGTTTGGAAACCCGCTTTATCATAAAAAATGAGGGGGGGGCTTATGGGCTGACCTACAGATGGAACGAAAATCAAACCGATGCTACCCTTGTCGGGATCGAGGGGGAGGACGAGGTCTTGTCGATCCAGGTGGGGGAAGAGGTCATTGAGCAATCTTGGCGGTACCCAAGTCGCGCCGAATGCCTGGCCTGCCACACTCAAGCCGCGGGACACGCTCTGAGTTTCAACACACGGCAATTAAACACTATGGTGGATAGGATAAACCAGATTCTGGCCATCGCCGGGGAGGGCTATTTTGAAAATCCCCCAAGCTCGGTGAATCCCCAGCAGCAACTGGTTCCCCTGGACCATGACAAGGCCAGTCTGGAATTTCGTGCGCGGTCTTACATTCAAGTCAATTGTGCAGGGTGCCACCAACCTGGCACTCAGGTCGTCTCCGAGTGGGATGGTCGCATCAGCACTCCCCTGGATCGTGCAGGTATTCTGAATCAGCCGCCAGCGGGGGTGAATCCGGCTACCAGCCTCTTGCGACTCATCGCGCCTGGAGATCCGGACAACTCGGATATGCTGCAACGAATATCCGCCTTGGGCCCGAATCATATGCCTCCTATTGCCACGAATGTGCTGAATTCCGTAGCAGTCGATACCTTAACAGCCTGGATCAACAGTATCCCCGAAGGTGAGCTTTGGTCCGGAGAATTGGGCCTTAAACGAATTGATTGGTTCGGTTGGATTTATGATGAAGGAGATCCATGGATCTGGCACCTCGACCATGGATGGCTGTATACCAATGGTCCGAATCAGGAGAGTATTTTCCTGTATGACCGGGCGCTGGGGAGTTGGCTGTGGACGAATAGAACCGTTTATCCATGGGTTTACTATTTTGAGCCCGGAGCCACGGCCCGGTGGATCTGGTTTAACGGACCGTCTTCAAGCCAGCAAACCCGCTGGTTCTGGGATCCCTCCCTGTCCACCTATTTTTCGGTCGGAACCTCATTGTGAGTTTTCATCGATGTTGAATAAAAAAGGAAGGCGACCTGATGTTCTCTTTGCTTATTCCATAAACGCTCTAACGGTAATCCGAGGTGAGGTTTGAAGGTCCCGTCGCCAGCTCAAAGATAAGGGGATTTATGAAACGCTCTGTTCTGTTTGCCCTGTTCGCCGCCATTTTTGTAGCGCCCGCCAGCCTATTGCCCTGGGAAAAGGCTCAGGCCCCCTTGGAAACGCCCTGGGCCGCTGATGTGGACCCCGCGAATGTGCTACCTGAATATCCGAGGCCCATCATGGTGCGGGAGGCCTGGAAAAACCTGAATGGGGTATGGGACTTTGAACCGATCCCGTCGATCAACCTGCCGCTTGATGCTATTTTATATTCCAGGGAAATCCTCGTGCCGTTTCCCTGGGAAAGTGCGCTGTCTGGAATTCGAGAACAGTATAAAGACACCTGGAGCGCAGCCTATCGGAGATCGTTTTCCATACCTGAGGGTTGGATGAAGGACGACTCTCGGCTATTACTTCATTTTGGAGCGGTAGATTGGCATTGCCGGGTGTTTGTCAACGGGAGTTTCGCCGGGGAACACAAGGGCGGGTTTGATGCCTTCTTTTTTGACATTGGAAACCTCGTTCTGTCTGACGCGTCGAACGAGCTGGTCGTCCTGGTGTATGATCCCGGCAATGAAGAAGGCATCGCGGTGGGCAAGCAGTCCAACCGGCGGTTTGAAGATTCCGGGCGCTATACCTATTCCCCGGCATCCGGGATCTGGCAGACCGTATGGCTGGAACCGGTTCCAGAAACCTATCTGCACGACTTTCGCATCGTACCTGATATCGACCGGGAGCACATCACGGTGACGGTAAATACCAATACACAGGTTGAGGGTATTGAAACGGAGGTGATTGTTCGCATCGGAGAGCGGGTGGTCAGTCGTAGCGGCGGACGGCTCTTTCAGCCCTTTCAGGTGGAGATCCCCAATCCACGCCTATGGTGGCCGGAAGACCCGTTTTTGTATGATGTGGATATCCTCCTCAAAACGGCGGGCGGCACGATTGTGGATGCGGTAGAATCCTACTTCGGGATGCGCAAAATTTCCCTTGGCGAATTTTATCAAGACGACCGGGGGCGCCCGCGGGGACCGTTTCAGAAAATCCTGTTGAACAACGAATTCGTCTTTCAAATGGGGCCCCTGGATCAGGGATACTGGCCGGATGGACTGTTTACGGCGCCTACCGATGCTGCATTAAAATGGGATGTGGAACAGACCAAAGCCTGGGGGTATAACATGACCCGAAAGCACATTAAGGTAGAACCACAGCGCTGGTTTTACTGGTGTGATAAATTGGGTCTGCTGGTGTGGCAGGATATGCCGAGTACGTTCAGGGTGCGAACAGAGGAAGAGAAAACCCAATTCGAGCTGGAGTTGGATCGCATGGTAAAGACGCATTGGAACCATCCTTCGGTGGTCAACTGGATCGTGTTCAATGAGCACTGGGGCGCGTATGACGTGGTCCGCCTAACCCAGCACGTGATGGAGCTGGACCCCTCTCGCCTGGTTACAGGAAACAGTGGCATCGACGCGGGGACACCCGACCTCGATTACGAGGTGGGCCATATCAAAGACAACCATCACTATCGTCCTCCCACGAATCCTTTTCCCTCTACCCATCGGGCCGTGGTGAATGGGGAGTATGGGGCGATCGGATACAAGATACCCGGGCATATCTGGAATCCCGATGAAGATGATGGGGACTGGGTCCACCACAATTACGCTGGGATCGATGCCGCTACCGAAGAATATGAGCGTTTCATCGAGATGTTGCATACCTTTAAAGAACGAGATGCCTTATCCGGAGCGGTCTACACTCAGTGGACGGATCTGGAGAGTGAAATGAATGGGATTTATACCTATGACCGCAAACAGGAAAAGTTGCACCGTGATCGGGTGACCCGAGCCAATCGTTCACTCTGGGAAGATGACCGGAACCCTGGGGGTTCCCCGGATGAAGACTCCACGGCGGTGGAGGACCTGGATGGCGGGCCGGATACGATTGACTAGGCCAAGAACCGACCAACGGCGGGCGTTGACCGAGTGGACTTGCGCCGGTGTCGGGTTTCCCTTATGAGCCTTTCATGTCCTCAATCAATCGACGTACGTTCATCGACCGATCTCTTAAGGGAGCGGGGGTAACCCTGGTAGCATCATCAGTTGGGAGGTCGCTGACTGCTGCTCCCCAGGAAAGCCGGAAGATTGGATATGCTTTGGTGGGTTTGGGGAATTACTCGACTCACCAGCTTGCCCCGGCTTTAAAAGAGACGGTTCACAGTAAGCTGGCGGGCATTGTCACGGGCAGCCCCAGGAAAATTCCTAATTGGAAGGTGCGCCACGGGCTGGCCGATGCGCATATCTACAACTACGAAAATTTTGATTCGATTGCAGACGATTCAGCGATCGACGTCGTGTATGTCGTCTTACCCAATTCGATGCATAAGGAGTATACGATTCGGGCCGCGGAGGCGGGGAAGCATGTGCTCTGCGAAAAGCCAATGGCCCTGAATGCAGCGGAGTGCCGAGAGATGATTGCCGCCTGCAAGGCCAATGGTGTCTTTCTCGGGATGGGTTATCGGCTCCACTATGAACCGCATCATCGGTTGGTGAAAGACTTTGCCAAGGGCGAAAAATTGGGAGTTCCCACCTACTTCCAGGGCGAATTTGCTTTTCGGATTGGAGGACCTGGTCAATGGCGGCTTAAAAAGGAGCTCGCCGGGGGAGGTGCCATGATGGATGTGGGCGTCTACTGTGTCCAAGGAGCGCGTTACGCTTTCGGGGAGGAACCGGTGGCGGTTCGAGCCCAGGAGTTTAAAACTGACCCCGTGAAGTTTGCGGAGGTAGATGAAACCATCAGTTGGCAAATGGAATTCCCGAGCGGGGCAGTGGCTAACTGCACCACGTCTTATAATGCCAGAACTAACCGGCTGTATGTGAGCTATGAGAATGGTGTCGTGGAAATTGAACCTGCCTATGGCTATGGGGGTATCCAGGGCCGGATCAACTTCGACAAGATGGAATTCCCGGCCGTCAACCAGCAGGCGATCCACATGGATGCATTTGCCTTGGAGATTATGGAAGGGAGACCTCCGGCAATCAGTGGAGAGGAGGGCCTGAGGGACATGGTTGTTATTGATGCCCTTTACGAATCCATTCAGAACCATGGCAAACGCATTACCCTATGAATCGTTTCATCCTCTTTTGTCTACTTCTTCTCCCGTTTTGGAATGGGGTGGCTTTAGCCGACCACCACTCCGATGCCATACCTCTGGCGCAAAATTCATCTCCACGCCTTAAGTCGCATACATGGATGTCCTTAGCGGATTGGTATAGCCTGCATGCAGAGGATGTTGCTCTGGCAGAGAAAGGAGATGCTCCCCTCCTGTTTATTGGTGACTCCATAACCCAGGGATGGAATGGAAATGGTCAGTCCGCTTGGGACAAGCACTTTGGTCTTCGCGGAGCGGTGAACTTTGGGATCGGGGGAGATCAAACCCAGAATCTCGTTTGGCGATTGCGCCATGGGGCCACGAGTAACTTGTCTCCTCGTGCGATTGTTCTCCTTATCGGTACCAACAATTTTGGGTTTAATCCGGACGAAGCACCCATTCACGTTGCGGCGGGGGTAGCACAGGTCGTAGACCAACTCCATGCCTCCTTTCCTAAGGCCGATATTCTACTCATGGCTGTCTTCCCACGAAACAGGGAAGCCGATCATGCCAACCGAGGCAAAATTGCTAAGCTGAACACCGCTATAGCTCCACTCGGTCACCGGGATTACGTCACCTTTATGGATATCAACACCAAGCTCTTGAAGCCGGATGGTACCCTTTCCAAGGATGTCATGTATGACTATCTTCACCTGACCGAACAGGGGTATCAAATCTGGGCTGAGGCGATTTTACCTTGGGTGGCCGCCCGGGTTGATCTTCCGTAAATCTGCTCATGCTTCACTTCAGAGGTAGTGCTCTCTTCCGGGGATGGAACAACGAGCACCACGATTGTGGGAGCCTGACCAAGATTTGGGGGTTACGACTTCGCTTTCGGCTATTCCACAGCCCGAAACCCTTGGAGTTTTCTTTGGTGTCGTAGCCTTCTTAATGACAGGTGCCGAAAGGCGGTTAGATAAAGAGCATGCCGAGTTGGTAGGTGAGGATTGCTCCCAGCCAGGCCACTCCGGTCATGAAGAAAAAGGACCCAAAGGCCCATCGGTTATTCAACTCGCGGCTCATGATGGCCACGGTGGCCCCGCATTGTTGGCAAAGGGCGAAGAAGACCATGATGGCCAGGGCTACGGGAATGTTGAACACACGCTGTCCGGCTTTAGCGGTGCCTTCAGGCCATACCTGGTTGGCCATTACCGCTCTTAAATCGCCGGATTCTGCGTCCACATCTCCGCCCAGACTGTAAATGACCCCCATGGTGGAAATAATGACTTCGCGCGCAGGAAAACTGGAAAGCACGCCAACCGTGATTTTCCAATCAAAGCCAGCCAGAGCAAAGACGGGTTGAACCAGCTTTCCGAGACGTCCCATAACACTTTGTTCAATGTAGGCACTGTCAATTCTGTCCTGAAGGGACTGCTCCAACTCCGGGAAGCTCTCCGGGGCTTCCAAATATGCGGCCAGCTCCTGCGCTGTCATGGTGCCGGCCTGGTCTAGTTCGGTGATAAATGCTTGGGTTTGCTGTTCCGCCAAGGCGACGGGCCTTGGGAAGTAAAGCAGAGCCCAGATGACAATCGTGATTGAGAAAATGATGGTTCCCGCCTCGCGAACAAATCGTGCACCCTGAGCAATCAATCGAAGCCCGATATCAGGTAATCGGGGAAATCGATAGGAGGGGAGCTCCATCAGGAATGGTTGTCCCTTCGATTTCAGCATGACCTTATTCATGAACCAGGCTACGGGGGCGGCGATGAGCAATCCGACGATGTGCATACCGAAGAGGGCCACGCCGGCCCAAAAGGCCCCGTAGACCGGTTCGATAAACGCTCCAATGAGTAAGACATAGACCGGTAAGCGCGCTGAACAACTCATGAAGGGGGCCACAAAGATGGTCGTGAGCCTGGATTTCGGGTCCTCGATCGTTCGCGCTGCCATGATTCCCGGGATCGCGCAGGCATAGCTGGAGATGAGGGGCACAAAGCTCTTCCCGTTGAGACCACACCAGCTGAACATTTTGTCCATGAGAAAGGCTGCCCGAGCCATATAGCCTGTGTCTTCAAGAACGGTGATAAAGAAAAACAAGATCAGGATCTGGGGAAGAAAGATCAGCACGGATCCCACACCCTCGATGATCCCATCCACCACCATGCTCTGAACAATCGGGGTGGCGGCAAATAGCGGTTCAATAATGTCTTGAACCCATACCTTTGCTCCATCAATCAAGTCCATGATAGGTCCGGCCCAGGAATAAACGGACTGAAATACGAGAAAGATGAGGGCGAGGAAGAGAATCGGTCCGCCAACGGGGTGAGTAAAAACCTTGTCTAAGCGTTTACTGGTTGGGTCGCTGAGCCCAAGCTCGTCTGGCAGGACTTCTTTTAAGAGCGTATCGATCCGCTTGTTGATGAAGACCGCCTCAGCTGCAAGAGGGTGAATCGCCTTCTGGTGCAGGCGGTTTCGGGTATCCTGAACCAACTTATAGTAGTAAGGCTCATCCCAGTCCAGACGCGCGGCCACGGCCGGATGGGCGTCGAAGAGAATACGTAAGGCATCGGCTCGGTTGAGGAGCACGTTTACTTTTTCGGCTCCTTGTTCAATTTCCTCCAAGGCCTCTTGGATTGGTGGAGACCAGCGGATCCGGTTTATGGTGCTGGGTGACTCCAGAGCCGCCTCGATCGCGGTTTCCAATTGATCCAGACCTTTGCCGCTTGTTGCACTGACGGGGATACAGGGTATACCCAGTTCACGCTCCAGAACCTCCAGATGGAAACTGGCTTTCCTTCGCTCCACCCGGTCCCAGAAGTTCAGGCAAAGAATCGAAGGAATGCCCAGTTCGGCAGCCTGCAGGATAAGAAAGAGCTGTCGCCTGAGTTGTAGTGGATCGACCACGCATAAGAGCAAATCCGGGGTATCATCAGAAAACCGCCCCTCCAGCGCGTCAATGACCACGCGTTCGTCCGGAGACTCCGCAGCCATGGAGTAGGTGCCCGGAAGATCTATAATGTCGTGCGTGATTCCGGACAAGGTCGACTTCCCCACATGGCGTTCCACGGTGACTCCGGGATAATTAGCGACCTTTTGCCGGAGCCCGGTCAGGCGATTGAACAGGGTGCTTTTTCCTGTGTTGGGACAACCCAAAATGGCAATAGTCTTATTTCCGATCTCCGGTGGAGAACTGATCGTGGCAGATTCCATGGCAATTGGATTTTATTCAGCTCGGCCAACCACAATGCGTTGAGCCTCCGATTTACGGATAGACACCACCCGGCTTCCGATTTCTACCAGGATAGGATCCTTGAAAGGAGACCTTTTCAGATACCGGACGGGCTGGCCGGGGAGAAAACCAAGTGCCATAAGCCTTTGATCTAAACCTGTTTCTAAATCAATACCCCGGATCTCTGCGCTTTCGTTCGCATTTAAGTCCGCCAAGGTAAGGGCGGGCGTGTCCTGGCATGCAAATAGGTGGTATGGGATATCAGCCATGCGTAAATCAGTTGAGATTGAATCACAATCTTGACTGTTGGCAAGCCTGTGCTCAGCCTTCGAACATGATTTTCCTGGAATATGCGATTGTGGCTATCACGGTGACCTGTGCGGCATGGTATGTGATCAATCGTTTCCGCGCGGTATTCCGGAAACCAGCCTGCGAGGATGGAAAATGCGGGTGCAGTTCAACGGCTCAACCGGCAGTTGGGACAAAGCCAAAGATTCCGTTGCCGGCTCACATCCAGGGTAAAGTGTAGCTCCTCAGTCTTCGATCTTTCGAACAAAGGGTGGGGGCAGGTCCAGACCGGCGTTCTGGACCAGGTTATCGATCGCATTGAAATCCTCCCGTGAGATCTCCACTTGGGCAGGCTTAGCATTTTCTTCAGCCTGGTCCGGATTGCGCATACCGGTCAGGACGTGGGTGATTCCGGGGACCTGGGCGGTCCATGCCAGAACGAGTTGGGCCGTGTTGAGGCCATATTTTTCTTTCCAAGGATTCAGGGTAGTGAGGAAATTAGCGACTTTGTTCAAGTTCTCGGAACTGAACCGGGGATTGGTTTTGCGCATGTCGCCCTCGGGGAAGACCCGGTTCGGATTTATTTTTCCAGAGAGGAGACCAAAGGCTAGCGGGGAGTAGGCGAGAAATCCGATATCGTGATCCTTGGTGTAGGAGAGGAAGTGACCCCGCTTCTGCTGATCGAGCATGGAAAAATTTTCCTGGGTGGTATCCAACTGGCCAGCGTAGGTGTAATCCTTCAAGTGCTGGATGTCTGTATTGGAGCTCCCGATGGCACGTAGTTTCCCCTCTGCTTTTAAATCCATGAGGACTGCCATTGTATCTTCCACGGGGGTCAGGGTTTCCTGCCAATGCGTCTGATAAAGGTCGATATAATCGGTTTTTAACCGGCGAAGGCTGTGTTCCAGCTCCGTTCTGATGCTATCCGGATGGTTCCAACGATAAATTCGGGTCCCGGCGTCATCCGTAAAAAAGTACTGTCCTTCACCCTCGGCCAGACCCTCCCAGCGCAATCCACACTTCGTCGCTACGACGACCTGATCCCTCCGATCCTGGATGGCTTCTCCCACAATTTCTTCGGAGAGGCCCTGGCCATAGATGGGCGCTGTATCCAGAAAACTGAGCCCCTGGTCCATGGCGGCATGGATGGCTTTGATGGAGGTCTGGCGGTCAGTTCCTCCCCATTTCCATCCGCCGATAGCCCAGGTTCCAATTGCAATAACGGAAGCTTCGATTCCAGATTTTCCAAGTGGGCGTGTGATCATGACGGTAAGTGTAAGTTGAAAGTTCCAGGTTAAGCAGTATCTTTTCTCATATATCTGACCGCGGAGTCCTCTGCACAACAGTTGGTAATTGGTATCCGGCCGAACCCTTGCTTTAATTCATTTCCAATGCCCCATTACCTGATCGATGGATATAATGTCATCCATGCGATTCCGGAACTCAAATCCGTATGGGTTCAGCATCCGGAAGGGCATGCGGCACGCGGCCATCTGCTGGAAATGGCGGTCGCTATCCTGAGTTCCCCAAATAACCAAGTCAGCCTGATTTTTGATGGAAAAGGGGACGATCTCGCTATGGAACACTCGAAAGATGATCCTTCGCTTGCGGTCATTTATACATCAAAATCACAGAGTGCCGATGGGTGTATCGAACAGATGCTGGACCGATCTCAACATCCGGAGGAATTGATCGTGGTGACGGGGGACAACTTAATCCGCGAAGCGGCCCGGGCCCGGAAAGCGATGACCGTATCGCCCGGGGAATTTTACGATGAAGTCACAAGCCGCCGGCGACTCCTGGACCAGATCCTGATGAAAAAGCGGAAGTATTCTGATGAAGATTTTGGGAATCGGATTCCTTTGTAATTGCAGTGGTCGAGGGGGCTTATAGTCTGAAGACATGCTGGGGATTGTGGAGGAGTTTCAAGGCTTGTACGGGCCGGTTCAAGTCACCGAGCGTTTTCTGCAGATACTGTGGAAGCGTCAGGCCTTTCATGGAGATCGCTTTACCTGCTCTGACGGTCGTTCGTTTCGAACCATCCACCCCGGGCAATGGAACAAGCTGGAAGGGCCCGATTTTCGAGACGCGGTTCTGGAAGTAGACGGGGTAACTGTGACCGGGGATGTGGAAATCCATTTCTACTCGAAAGACTGGAATGCCCACGGCCACCAGGTGGACCCCAATTATAACGGGGTCATGCTCCATGTCGTGTTGTTTGATGGTCCTGAACTCCCGGTCCCTGCGCTTACAGAATCCGGGAGGGAACTACCCGGCTGGGCTATGCTACCTCACCTTATTCAGGACCTGGAGTCCCTGGCTGAGGAAGAGGCCATGCGGGAGGGCGAGGCTCACGCCTTTTTGGAGGAATGGCAGTCCTTTCACGATCTGGCCTTTGATGCCCAGCGGCGTTGTTTGGAAGACAACGCTAAACAGCGTTGGCACCAGAAGGTGTGTCGGGCACGCTATCTCATCGAAGAGCTGGGATGGGAGGAAGCGCTTCATCTCCAGACTCTGGAGGTATTAGGATACGCGCGAAACCGCTCGCAAATGACGACATTGGGGAAAGGGATTCCCTTTCGGCAATTGAAAGAGGGGGGCTTTGATGGAAATCAGCTCTTTGATTATCAGCGGGGCCTCTGGCAGTTGAGTGGGATTCGACCGGCCAATCACCCTCGGACCCGTCTACAACAATATAGCAAACTGGTGCAATACCATCCGGACTGGCCTCGAGATACGGAAACCTGGATACGGTCGTGGTTGAATATTCTCAAGGACTGGAAGATCCAAAGGGTAACGACTTCACAGCTTCGTTCCCGTTTCCAGTTCAAACCACAACTCCTCCTCCTCCAGAATGAGGTTCTTGGGGGGCTCATGGGGGGAAACCGAATCCATAACTGGGTTGCGGATGCTTTGCTGCCCCTGGGAGCGGCCCACTTGCAAATCGATTTATGGATGCTTTGGTTTAACTGGTATTCAGGGGATACTCCGAGGGAAGCCTTACAGATTGAAACGGCTTTCCGCAGTCAGGGGGATGGTACTCTCGTGCGTTGCAATGGATGGATTCAGGGGATCCTCAGTTACTTGATACGAATCCGTTCGGGCTGGGTTCAGCTGGATTTCAACGCCTTGCCCGAGAACTGGGGTCAGGGTGGAGGCGGACAGCTCGGTAAACCCGGTCGTGTTGTTTGACAAAGTTCCTTTATGCTATGCTCTTAGTCTCATCCTAACCCCCCAAAGCTAATCATCATGAACATTCTGGTCACTGGAGCGAATAGAGGTATTGGTTTAGAGATCGTGCGCCAATACCTGGAGGAGAGCGATGCACACCGGGTGTTTGCCGGATGCAGGAATCCGGAAAAGGCCAGTACCCTGCAGGCCTGTAAAGCCGAATATGGGGATCGACTCGAGTTGGTCACGTTGGATGTCGGATACAGCGATTCTATCGACCTGGCCGCGGCTGAGGTAGCGGAGCAGGTAGTTCAGCTGGACATCCTGATCAATAATGCAGCCGTTATGACTCAGGATGACCTGAGCTCCATAGATCCGGAGATTTATCTGGAAACCTATAAGGTCAACACGGTTGGACCCTTGTTGGTTTCCATGGCATTTTTGCCTCTGCTTGAGAAAGCTGAAACCGGGACGGCGAGAATAATCATGATATCGTCGCGAGCAGGAAGCATTCAATTCTCCAAGGAGGTTGGATTGATCTATCCTTCTTATGGGGCGAGCAAGGCCGGTTTAAATATGGCTAGTATTCATTTGATGAATACAATCAAGGATAAGGGGATCGGAGTTTATATTATGACACCCGGCTGGGTCCGGACTGATATGGGCGGTTCCAACGCAGATCTTTCAGTTGAAGAATCGGTGGGTGGAATGATGCAGATTTGGAAAGACCTCGATCTATCGAAAAATGGAGCATTCTTTGATCATCAGGGCAACCTGGTCGATTGGTGATACAAGCTCTGGCTTTCGGGGAGCCGACGCATATTTCTTTTCAAGAAGCTTGTGGGGCTCCTTTGGCAATGCGTTAGCCCCGGTTATCAAATGCAGCGCAGGGGCCGCGTAGGACTTTGGGGTTACACTTCCCAGCCGCCCCCGAGGGCTTTGTAGAGGCGAATTAGACTGGTCCATTCCCGGGTTTTACTCTGGGTGTACTGATCTTCCACTAAAGTCAACCTGCCTTCGGCGTCGAGGACTGACAAAAAGTCAGTCAGACCCTCTTCGTAGAGGACTCGGGATAGTTCCACACTGCGGCTCGTTTCATTGAGGGCGGATTCCAGGCGCAAGGAAGTTTCCCGCTCCCGATTATGCTCAACGATGACGGTTTCGACTTCCTGAAAAACGGAGAGTACGACCTTTTCATATTGGGCCAGGGCGGCCTCGGCCTGGGCCTCTTGAGCGTCTACATTGGCTCGAATGCGTCCTCCCTGGAACAAAGCCCAGGAAATCCCGGGGCCAAACGACCAGGTCTGGCTGGCAGATTCAAACAGGCTGGAGCTTTCTCCGCTTTCCAGGGCAAGCCCTCCGGTGAGGGAGAACTTTGGAAAAAAATCTGCAATAGCGGCACCGATATCGGCCGTTTCGGCTGCCAGGGTTCGCTCGGCCCCCTGGACATCGGGTCTTCGTCGTAAAACCTCAGAAGGGATATCCCGAGTGATCGCTGTGGGAATATCCGGTAAGGGCTGGTAGGCGGATAGGGTATCCAGCCAAGCCCCTGGGCTATCCCCCACGAGGGTGGAAATTTGATAAATTCGAGCCCGAATGCCTGCCTCAAGGCCAGGGAGCGCAGCTTGGGTGGTCCGCAGCTGTGCAAGGGCCTGAGCAAGCTCCAGTTCAGTTCCCAACCCCGACTGAAAACGATTTTCAACAAATGCGCGTGTGTCCTCCTGGATATTGATGTTTTTCAGGGTTGTGCGCTGGCGTTCCTGGATCCCCCGGAGTTCGACATAATTCAAAGCGATCTCTGCTAGAATGGTGCGAACGACTTCGTTTAAGCGGGCACTGGCGGCTTCCGAGCGCGCATCGGCCCCTTCGATTGACCGGCGAGTTCCCCCAAACACATCGATTTCCCAGGCGGCGTCAAAGCCAGTGCGAAACAAGTCAGATTCAGCTTCAAAGGGGGTTCCGGGAGGGAGTGGAGGAATATTTGGGCTATTCTGGCTCTGGCGTTGGCGACCGGCAAACCCGGACGCGCCCACCGTGGGATAGTTTGTGCTGGCCGCTGCCTGTCGTCCTGCTCGGGCCTCCCGCAGACGGGCCTGTGCAATTTTCAGATCATGGTTGTTGGTCAACGCACGCTGCATGAGTTCCTCCATCAGAGGGTCCTCCAGGAGAGCCCACCAGGTGGGGGGCAGTGGGGTTGGTGGCCCGGTTTCGAATCCCAGGGCGGCCGGGGTCTGAATGTCTGGAGCTTCATAGTCGGGACCCACGGAGCAGGCGGTCCACATCAGGCAGAGGATCCCGAGGGCGAGACTATAGCGAAGGCCTCTATGGAAAGATTCGTGATTCATAGGTTGATAAAGATTCAGGCGGTTGCAGGTGAAGATTCGACCCGGGGTTGAACCCGTTTGATCAGTCGATAGGCAGAGGGTGTGAACACCATGGCCAGCAGGGTAGAGCCACCGACTCCCCCCGCCAGGACGATGGCCAGGGGGGGCCAGAAGTCGCCACCGACGAAAATCAAGAGGGGGACAAAACTACCAATAGTGGTGAGGGTGGTGGAGATGAGGTGACGGGAAGACCGCATGACTTGTTTGGCCAGGGATTCCGGGTCATGTTGGGCGGTCTTATCCAATGCTTCTACGGCAGCCAGCACCACGATGCTGCTGTTGAAGGCCAGTCCGACGAGTCCCAAAGATCCAAGAATGGTGTTAAAGCTCAAGGGGAGTCCGGCAGTCCAGGTGGCCAGCAGCCCGACCCCCACGGAGAGGAAGGCCACCAGCCCGAGTAGTCCGGCCAAAAACACGCTCCTGAAGGACAGAATCAAAATTGAAATGGTCAAGACAATGAGGATGGGGAGATAGATAGTGAGGTTGCCCACGGCCTCGGATTGATTCTCCTGGTCTCCTCCAAGTTCCAGCCGGTAACCGCCCGGCAGGGAAAAGTCGGACGCCTCCAGCTTGTCCATGACATTCTGGGTGACCTCAATCGGGAGGGCTTCGTTGCGGGAATACCCGCGGATGATATTTACACGTTCGCCGTTGCGCCGGGTGATGCCGCCGGACGCCGGTCGAAGCTCCAGCTCACCAAGGGCAGTCATGGGGACCCAGGTTTGCGGCTTAGTCGGGGAGAGGAAGTTGGTCGTGCGCAGATCGGCAAAGTCTTCCCGATTCACATCGGCAAAGCGCACACGAACAGGTAGCGATTCCACGTCTTCTAAAACCGTTCCGCCGACAAATCCCTGCAAGTTGCCCTGCAGTTGTTGAGCCAGTTGGGCAAGACTGAAGCCCGCGAGATTCGTCTCATTTTCATTGGCTTTGAACCATACCTTGGGTTCGCCCCGTGGCATGGTGACCTGGGTGTGTAGAATATCCGGATGCTCGGCCAATAACAGGCGGACCTCTTCTCCCAGGTTCTGCAAGAGTCGAACATTGGGGCCGGTAATACGAAATTCCACATCAGCCTCACTGGGGGGGCCTTGGGCAAATTGGGTTACCACTACCTGGGCTTCGGGGATATAGGTGTCGAGGTCTTCTTGAATCAACGGAATAAGCCGTTTCACCGCCTTGAAGTCGGATGCCTCGATGATCGCTTGCGCATAATTGGAGGAGTTATCCTTATTCATGACCAAATTGTAATAGACCGAAGGGAAGCTCCCACCGTGTACCCAATGGATGCGATGGATTTCCTCATGCTGGCGGATTCGATCTTCCACAGCTCGGGTGACCGTTTCTGTATGGCGAATATTCGTCGAAGTGGGCAACCAGAGCCGAAGCTCAAACATGTTACGGTCGGTTCGCGGGAAGAACTGAACCCCCAGGGTCGAGGCGAGGAGAAATCCAATTAAAGGGATAACAGCAGTGCCTCCCATGGCTATGAGGGGGCGTCTATAGGCTTCGACCAGGAAGCGTTGAAACCGGTAGCCAATGGGACCGGTCTGGACCCCTTCGTTGAGCCAACGTGGCAACCGTTTCTCTGCGTTACCCACTTTCCCGAAACGGCCAGCCAGGGTAGCAATGATGGTGATTCCGACCAGGAATGAACACGATAATGCGATAATCACGCTCCCTCCGATGGAACCGACAAAATCACCGGCATTCCCCGGCAGCAGCAGGATGGGAGCGAAGGCCAAAATGGTCGTGAGGGTGGAAGATAACAAGGGGATAAACAGGTGCTTCAGGGCCTTGTTGACGGCATCCAGCGGAATCGCTCCCTCAGCCATGTTTTTTCTCACCTCATCGGTCATCACAATGGCGTTGTCGATCAGAAGTCCCAAGGCGATGATCATCCCAAAGATGGACATCTGGTGGAGTTTGCCCCCGGTCATGGCGACGAGGAACAGTGTCATAGAAGCGGTCAGGGGGAGGGCGCTTCCCACAATGAAGCTGGCGCGCCAGCCCATGGAGAAAAAGATCACGGCAAATACTACGACACCCCCAAGAAACAGATTAAAGGCCAGTTCTCCCAAGCGTGCAGAGGTGTATTGATCCTGGTCAAATACCATATTGAGGGTGACGTTTTCCCCGAGGGTCGCCTGAAAGGCTTCCACTTCCTCCTTGGCTCGGGCGGACCAGAGGTCCACGCGCCGGTTTTCCTGAACTTTGGCCGCCACGAAGAGCGTCTCCTGGCGATCGGTCATGGCGATCTCTTGAGGTGGCTCTACCTTAGACCGGGTGACATGGGCCACATCACCCAGGCGGAGAACGGATCCATTCGGATTCGTAATGAGGGGGACCGCATTCACCCGGGTGACCGAATCGAGCTCTCCCTCGACCTCAACCAGGAAATTCAGCTTCCCCCCGACGAGGGCCCCTGCAGGCACTTTAACATCTGCCCGTCGCAAAACCGTGGCGATGTCGCCGATCGTCATGCCAAGGGGGACGATTTTGGAATGATCCACTTCGACTAAGATCTGCTCTTCGGGTTGACCATAGAGCCGAACAATATTGGTGCCAGGGATATTCCTGAGGCGATCAGCCAGGTTTTCTGCCTGGCGATTCAGGATGGAGTAATTCGTTTCGGTGCTTCCATCCCAGGTAAACCCGACAATCAAGGTGAAGGCTACGGCCCCGCGTTTGTCATCAAAAATGGGTTCGAGGGCCTCGGGGGGAAACTCCTGCTGGGCGTCATTCAGCTTATCCCGGATCTGTGAAAAAATTTCCTTGTTGGTTTCAATGGTGATCTCATCCGCAAGTTCGATCGCGACCACCGAGATATTGGCGCGTGAGGTGGTGTCGACGTCCTTAATCTCCGGGATTTCCTTCAGGGCGTTTTCAATTTTCTCGGTGACTTGGGCTTCTACCCGCTCGGCGGAGGCGCCCGGAACCAGTGTCAGGATCAGCGGATTTCGATTGGTGATGACCGGGTCTTCCAATCTGGGCATCGACTGCAGGGCGGAATAACCACCAACCATGATAATGATGATGGCGAGCACCAGAAGGTGCGGATTGCGCATTAAGTAGGTTGCAAGGGACCGTTCCGAATCTGAATTCATCGGTTAAATTAATAAGCGTTTACGGTGAAGCGTGCCTAGTTAGCCATACTGACCAGGGTGGGGGAGTCGGTAAGGCCCAAATCCCTGCGGGAGATCCGAACCCGTTGGTCCGGGACTACACGATGCAGCCCTTCCACCACGACTTGGTCCCCATCATGAAGCCCCCCGGTCACATAGACCCGGTTCGCTTCCATGGCGATCAATTCGAGGTCACGCCGGGTTAAACGATGAGTAGCTCCCGATGCTTCCCCGGCTTCTTTCAGGGGTTCAGCGACATAACAGGACCAGAGTCCGCGCGAATTTTCCATGAGCGCCGCGACCGGAAGCCAGAACCCTTCTTGGACAACTTGCTCATCCAATCGCACCGTGACCAAGTCCCCTTCACGGAGATAGCCCTTGTCGTCGGTTAAAGCGGCAATAACTTCAACCGCTCTGGTGGCGTTGTTCCGTCCAGGAAGAACCCGTTTTACCTGGATGGGGAACGACTTGCCGTTGAATTCTGCCTCAAAGGTTGTTCCCGGTGTCAGGCTATCAGAAAGAGAACGATCGATACCCAGACGAATTTCAGTACTTCCGGTCTCCATTATTTCCAGGATGGGTTGACCGGCGTTGACCACGGTTCCCTGGTCGATGAAACGACGTGAAATGATGCCATCGAACGGAGCTCTCAAGGTCGATTTGGTGAGATCGACATCGATCCGCTCTAATTGGGCGGCCACCCGGGAGACCATCGCGCGTTGCATGTCCAGGTTTCGCCGGGCTTCGTCCATCTGCTGGTTAGAGACGGCGTTGAGATCGCGCGCCCTTTCAGTTCGAGCAAGGGTTGTCTGGGCCAGAGCTAAACTGGCCTCGGCCTCAGAAAGACCGGCCCGGGCTTCTCGCCGGGCGGCTGACAAACGCAGGGTATCCAGCTCTGCGATTACTTGTCCGCGGGTGACCTGCTCGCCTTCCCGCACGTAAACCTCCTGCACGCCGCCGGATAGCTCGAACCCAACCTGGCTGGTTTGGAAGGGTTCAACCATCCCGAGATAGGTGCGGTTACGCGTAAAAGACTGGGTTTTATCCGCGGTTTCCGTCTGGGTGACCAATACCCGTATACTTTCCCGGGATCGGGAATCAGCTTTTGCCTGTTCGCTTTGGGTAAATCCAATGCCAGCCGCAATAGCGATGGAAACGATGAATACGCCTATTAATAAAGGACCGACCCGTCCTTTGGGCCCGGAGTCGTTCCTGAGTCGTTGAGTGAGTGATGTGAGCCAGTGGTTCATGAGTTTTAGTGGGGAGGGTGAGATAGAATTAAATAAACGTTTACTTACATTTTTTGGCAGGAAATGCCTGATGTGATTCGATTCGTGAGGTCGCTTACGTCAGGGATCTACGCTGGAGTGGGTGCGCATACCTGCGCGAAAGAGCACGTCGTGGAGGATGGGTTCAATCCGTTCCGGGTGAAAATACTGCTCAATGGCATGGTCGGTCAGCCCAATGCCGCGCAGGGAGAACCAGGTGGCATGATGGATACGATCCTTTCGCTTGGTCTGGTAGTCAAAGACAGGTTTGGGAGGCAATTCGCTCAGTCGAATGGCGACGGCGAGGTGGTGGGGAAACCATTGGCTTTCGTAAGCGCTGAGGGGGCCGTCAATCATGTCTCCGGCCTCTTTTGCCGCCTGAACGGCTTCTTCCATAAAGGGCAGCATCTTGTTGTAGCGCGGTTCGTGGAAGGAGCGGGTGAATTCGCCATCCTCCAGCAGGCTGCGAATCATGATCCTGGGGATAGAATTCCCCATGGGATGATTGTCGAGCGAGCCTAGGACGATTTCCATGAGCAGGGAAATCATCATGACAAGGGAACGGGTGCCCGGTTCGAGGGAGCAGATAAAATCGTGAATTGCGCTGTTGGTTTCGCAAATGCTGTCCTGAATATAGGTGTGCAGGTCTTCCTTGCTGGGAAAGTGGCGGTAAAGGAGGGCTTCCGACACTCCGGCCGCTTTGGCGAGATCTTTAGTGGTTGTTCCAGAAAATCCTTTTTCCGCAAAAACCGGTAGAGCGGCCAGGGCGATGGCAGTCTTGCGCTCATCGGCAGACAGGCGGATACGTTCGGATTTAGGTGAATTCGGGGATACCATACACCAGACAAGTAAGTGATCACTAACTTTTGTCAAATCACAAAGTAAGTAATTATTTACTTTTTAAGATCCCCGGAATTCATCTTAGGGTAATGCCCGGATACCATTGTTTTCCAACCACTTATAAATCGTTTCCAAGACCTTGGGAGTATCCGGATCATGGAAAAGGAGGTGGTAGGCTTCGGGGAAAAGCCTCGAAGTAGTGAGGGGAAGGGGTAAGGAATCGACAAAGGCGGCCACACTTTCCGGGGATACGAACACATCATTTTCGGCATAGAGGACCAGGGTGGGCCGTTGAATCTGCTGGGCGGCTTCGAAGGAGCCCTGGCTCATATCAAAAATCAACTTCAGGAAGCGAAGCGAGTAGGTGGATAATTTGTGAGGGGCGATATCTTGTTCCGCTGCGTATTCGGAATCGCGGGTAACCTTGGAGGGAGCATCCGGGTCCTTCTCCCCGAAATCTTCAAAGTCCAGTTTCTTTCCCGGAGCGACCAGGAGAATGAAACGGGCCAGCCAATCCTGCCACCAGGGCAAGTCCCCTTGCAACTCGACCACAGGGCTACTCAGGATGACTCCCCGGATATCTTGAATCTGTTGCCTGCCCTCCCAGGCAAACCAGTGTATGGTGATCAATGAGCCCATACTTTCCCCCAAAATATAGACTGGGGTATCGGGGTATTGAGATCGCACGGACCGGAGCATGGAATTCATATCCATAAACCAGGGGGTGAGGGTTTTGACATGACCCCGGCGTTTCTGATTGGGATCACTCCCCAAGCCGCGCAAGTTGTATCCAACAACCGGATACCCCAAAGCCGGCAGGAACTCACCCACAGGACGAAAGTCAGAGGCGGCACCACTGATTCCATGGATGACGAGAAGGACGGCTTTGGGCTCTATCCCAGGATGCGTCCATGACAAGCCCTCAAATTGATACCCGTCGAAGGTGGTGTAGCGGACGGGTGCTTCCTGAGATTGTCCAAAGGCTGAACTTAGTCCCGGCATAACTATGAGCGTGACCCAAAAAAGGGATTGAAGGTTCCTTGTCATTCGAAGGGAGAGTCTACGGAGAGGTTCGCGGAGTTTCAACTAGCGCATTTTAGATTTTTTGTCGCATTGGTGAGCTCCAAGATCACCGCAACCCATGCGCTAGAAAAATTGAATACACTGATCTCTGCAGGATTCAGGCCCGTCAGGATGGACTCCAATATCCACAGGCAGGGTCTTGACATTGTGATTTCGAATTTCTACTTTCGACGGTTCTAACCCAATTTTCCTTATCAAGGCGGGCTTAAAACCCGCTTAATTTATTTATACACCCAGACATGAGCAGCGAAATCCTCTCCGTTCTTGAATACATGGAGAAAGAAAAAGGCATTGAGCGCGACGATATGATCGAAGTCATCGCGACCGCGATTCGTAATGCCGCCCAGAAAGGCGTCAACGCTGGACAGGAGTTGAAAATTGAAATCAACCCCAAGACCGGTGCGTTGAAGGCCTGGGCCCTCATGCATGTAGTTGACTCGGTGAGCGACCCCAAGACGGAAATCCACATTGAGAAAGCCAGAGTGTTTGAGCCAAACGCGCAACTGGGCGAAGATGTAGAAAAGGAGGTCGATCCCGCCTACCTGGGGCGCATTGCGGCGCAGACGGCCCGACAGGCCATCATGCAACGTATCCGACAGTTCGAAAAGGAGCGTATTTACGACGATTATAAGGATTCTATCGGCGACATTGTCACCGGCACTGTGCGTCGAAAGGAGCGTGGTGACCTCATGGTTGACCTCGGAAAGGCGGAAGCCATTCTTCCACCCCGTGAACGGGTATCCGGAGAGGAGTATGCGCCGGGTGAACGCATCCGCTGCCTCCTGCTGAAAATTGAAAGTACAAATCGGGGCCCGGATATCATCCTCAGTCGGTCCAACATCAATTTTGTGCGCAGACTCTTTGAGCTCGAAGTCACTGAAATTGCAGATGGTACAGTAAGTATTGATGGAATGGCCCGCGAACCGGGTTACCGGACGAAAATTTCGGTTTCGAGCAAGGACCCCAAAGTGGACCCTGTCGGAGCATGTGTGGGATCTCGGGGTGCCCGGGTAAAAAGTATCGTTCGCGAATTAAATGGCGAGAAGATCGACATCATAAAATATGATCCCGACCCAATTGCACTCCTCCATGAGGCCTTGAAGCCGGCGGTGCCGAAAAACATCAAAGTGGATGAGAAGCAGCGCCGCATGTATTTCGAGGTGGCTGAAGATGATCTCTCGGTGGCCATTGGCCGTCGTGGGCAAAATGCCCGATTGACCAGCCGCCTGCTCGGCTGGAAGCTGGACATTGCAAAAGAGCAAAAGCAGGAAGTCGGCTTTGAACAGCGCAAGGAACGGGCCGTGGAAGGCCTCAACCAGATTCCAGGCCTGGATCCCGATCTTGCAGCCCGCCTGGTCAATTATGGCTTTGTGAGTGCTGATGTATTTGAAGGTGTCACAGAGAATGATCTCGTCAGTCTAGGGTTCACCCGCGAAGAAGCGGAGGGTATTCTGAAGTTGGTCGGAGAATTTCTCTCGCCGCAAAACCCCGTCTCATAACCCCTCAGTAGATTTTTCACGGACAGGATTCCAGTAATAATCCTAACATTTATGAGTGTTCGCATACACCAGTTATCTAAAAAGATCGGAATGGAAAACGCCGAGCTCGTAGAGCTCTTGAAGGCGCGCGGCTACGATGTCAAAACCGCTTCCAGTACGATTGACAATATTTCTGCGGACGCCCTCATCGAGGAATTTGCCAAGCAGGTCGAACCACCTGCGGATGAGGGGTCAACCCAGGAAGAAGCCCCCGTTGAAGAACCGGTTAAACCCACTTTACCGGCAGGTGCCATTGTAAAGACCGCAGCTGATCTGGAGCGTGAACGGCTGGAGCGGGAAGCCGCGGAAAAAGCCGAAAAGGAGGCTGCTCGGCCCAAACCAGCAGCAGCTCCGGCAACCCCGTCACCCGCTCCGATGAAAACAGGAAATGCGCCGCCGCCTCCACCCCCCTTGCCGAGAGGGAAATCTCCGGGGACGCCGCCTCCGATCCCGAAACCTTCGGAGGCCGCCTCAACCGCGGCACCCAACAATCCTCCTCCCCTGGCTCCTCCTCCGGTCTCAAAGCCGGCCCCTGTGGTTACCGTGCCGGAAGTAAAATCTCCCGAACCTGTGAGTGTCCCACGTCCCTCCCAGCCCAAGCCTCCACCCTTACCGGGTGTTGGCGGGGTAAAGGCGCCTGCACCTCCAGCTCAGGAGAGCGCCGGGGCCGACGCGGCGGATGGTGAATCAGCAGAGAGTCCACCGAAGGTAGTTACCCTGAAACCACCGATTGTGGTGCGTGACTTTGCCCTGGCCATAGGATTGAAACCCTTCCGTCTGATTTCAGAACTGATGGAGCAGGGAATTTTTGCTTCTATGAACCAGGCGCTGGAAGAAGAGGTTGCGATTCGTGTCGCCAAGACCCATGGGGTAACCCTTGAGATTCAGCACCGGGGAGAAGGTCAGCAGCCGAAAGCTGAAAAGAAGAAGCCGGTTGTTGATGAGTCAAAGTTTCTCGAGCCACGGCCCCCCGTTATTTGTATCCTGGGTCACGTTGACCACGGAAAGACCACCCTTCTGGATACCATTCGAAACGCAAACGTGGTATCGGGTGAAGCGGGAGGCATCACCCAGCATATTGGCGCCTATCAGATCGAACACAATGGCCAGAAGCTGACCTTTCTCGATACTCCGGGCCACGCGGCGTTTTCCAAGATGCGCGAACGGGGAGCGAATGTTACCGATGTGGCGATTTTAGTGTTGGCTGCGGATGATGGCTTTATGCCGCAATCCGAGGAAGCGTTACGTTTTGCCAAGCGAGCGCAGGTGGCCACGATCGTGGCAATCAATAAGACCGATCTGCCCGGGGCGAACCTGGATCGGGTGAAAACCCAGATGCAGGAACATGGGATTCCTGCGGAAGACTGGGGCGGCGACACCATCACTGTACCGATCTCCGCTTTGAAAAAGGAGGGGATTGATGACCTCCTGGAAATGATTCACCTGCAATCCGAAATCATGGAGCTCAAGGCGAATCCCAAGGCCAGGGTCGAAGGCGTCGTCGTCGAATCCCAAATTGAGCAGGGCCGCGGACCGGTAGCGACCGGTATCGTGCAAAAGGGCAGCCTGAAAGTGGGAGATGCCCTGATTTGTGGGACTGCCTATTGTCGGGTCCGTGCTATGTTGGACGATAAAGGTAAGCAGATAAAATCGGCTCCTCCCAGTACGCCAGTCCGTATTATCGGCTGGAATACCCCGCCTGAAGTTGGCTCCACCTTCGAAGGCAGAAAGAACGAACGCACCGCGAAAAAAGAAGCCGAAGAGCTGGAACACGAATTAAAATTGCGGGCTGCCGAACGTCCGGCGGACACTGGAGCCGGCAAACCGAGTATTGAAGATCTATTTGCCGCGATTGAGCGCCAGGAAAAGAAGAAATTCCGTGTTTTGCTCCGTGCCGATGTGGCGGGTTCGCTTGAAGCGATTTCCGGCAGTCTGGCTCTGATCAAGAGCGACAAGATCGACCTGGAAATCGTCCAGGAAGATGTTGGGGTGATCACGAAAAATGATGTGGGCATGGCGAATGCCGCTGATGGGGCCACGATTGTCGGCTTCAACACGCGCTTGGAAAATGGAGTGCAGGGATTGGCCAAGCACCACGGGATCAATATCTATATTCACAATATCATTTACGAATTGATCGATATGGTGAAGGACGCCATGGCCGATCTGCTCGAGCCCGAATTGGTCGAAAAGAAACTCGGCAGTGCCGAGGTTCGCCAGGTCTTTCCCTTGGGCAAAGGTCAATATGTCGCGGGTTGCATGGTTACGGAAGGCCTCATGAAGCGGGAGGGGCTCGCCCGACTTAACCGAAAGGGAGAGATCCTTCATGATACGCGCATGGGTACCTTGCGCCGCTTCAAGGACGATGTCGGGGAAGTCCGCGCGGGATACGAATGCGGTATCCGCATCGAAGGATTTGATGATTACGAGGAAGGGGATATTATTGAATGTTACGAGATCGAAAAGATTCGCGCATCTCTCTAACCTTCTCCTTTCCACCTGAATTTCTACGGCAACGCCTGCGGTCATGTCTCAGAGATCCCTCAGAGTCAATGAGCTCATCTTGAGAGAAATCAGTGAGCTGCTGCACACCTTTTATAAAGGGGATGCCGTATATATCACGATCTCTGAAGTCAGTGTGGCTCCGGACCTGAGGAATGCGCATGTGTATTACTCGGTGTTTGGAGACGAATACCAACAGCGGGAGGCGGAGCTCTTTTTCAAAAAGAATGGAGAGTCTATCCGGCGGAAGGTGGGGAAAAAAATCGTGCTGAAGTATCTTCCCCATTTGAAATTTATTTATGATCCCTCCATGGAGCGCGGGGCGAAAACACTTTCTCTCCTGGATGAGTTGGACAAGGAAGACCATGAGCAGACCTGAATTTTATCCTGACCTGAAAACTGAATTCCTCGCCACACTGGAAGCACTTCGTGGGAAGAAGGTGGCCGTTATCGGGCATATGCGCCCTGATGGCGATTGCATCGGTTCTATTGTTGGCCTGGTCCGCGTGCTGAACACCATGGACTACGGAATCGAGGCGATTGGGGTGAACCGGGATCTGACGCCCAAAGTCCTGCAAAACTTTGTTGGCGACACGCCCTTCCACCTCTACGGAGAGGTGGACTTGAACGGGTATGAAGCGATCGCGGTTGACTGTGCCGACGAGAGGCGAATGAGCGGAAAGTTACGGGATAGCTTTGATACAATCCTTATGAATGTGGACCACCACATTTCTAATCCGGCATATGCTACCCACAATTTCGTGGTTCCCCATGCCTCGGCCACCGCTGAAATTCTAGCCGGCCTCTTTCTGGATCTTGACCTCGAGATAGATGCGGTTGCAGCCCAGGCACTGTACGTGGGGATTGTCACTGATACGGGGCAGTTCCGCTTTGCCTCGACCACTCCGACCACTTTTGAAATCGCGTGTCAGCTTTGTGGAAAAGGAGCTGAGCCGGCCAAGGCTGCCTTTGATCTCTACGAGAATGAAAGTTTTAACAAGTTGGGGCTCCTTCAGCATTTCCTGGCTTCCCTGGAGTTGCACTTTGGAGACCGGGTTTGTTTGGGCACCTTGTTGAAAAGCGACTTTGAGGCGACCGGGGCACACTCGGATGAAACCGAAGGCCTGGTCGATTACGCCCGGGCCATTGAAGGGGTTGAAATCGGTGTCCTGATTGAAGAGCGTCATGATGGATTTAAAGCCAGCTTGCGGGCAAAAGAACCGGTCTATGCCGTGCACGAGATCGCCCAGCAATTCAATGGCGGGGGCCATGCGTGTGCAGCCGGGCTAAACGTGAATATGGCGTACGACGATTTTAGGACAGCCCTGCTGTCTGCCATTGATACCCATTTGGCGAACCTTAATCTGACTCCAGTTTCATGACTCCGACCGATCCGGAAGGCATTCTACTCATCGATAAACCGCAAGGAATTACATCCCATGATGTGGTGAATCGAGTCCGGCGGATCTATAAAATGAAAAAAATCGGCCATGCCGGCACCCTGGATCCGATGGCGACCGGCCTGCTAATCATGTTGGTGGGGAAAGCAACCAAGGTCAGTCAGTATTTAATGAGCTTACCTAAGGTCTATACCGGCCGGATACGCTTTGGGCAGGTTACAGACACTCAGGATGCCGAGGGCGATATCATTGAAGAAAAGCCGATCCCGGAGGGCCTGACCGAGGACAAGCTGAAAGCGGAAATGAATGCATTTCTGGGCGATCAATATCAGACTCCCCCCATGTTTTCGGCTAAGAAAGTTAAAGGCGTTCCGCTTTATAAGATGGCGCGCAAGGGGCAGGAGGTAGAGCGGGAGCCGCGGATCATTCATGTCTCTTCCTTCAAGTTGAATGGGTTTCACTTACCCGAAGCAGACTTTGAGCTCGCTTGCAGCAAGGGAACCTATGTGCGGACTGTGGCCCACGACCTAGGTCAAACACTGGGTTGTGGAGCCCACCTGACGGCTCTGCGTCGGACAAAAATCGACCGCTTTACGGAAGACGATGCATACCCCCTGGAATCCCTTGCGGAAAAACCTGCTTCGGAGTTAGCCAGGGTATTGATTCCGGTCTACAAGGCGGTTCCCAGTCATGTCCTTGGGTAGTTGCACTGGGATCATTTACCGATTTAACTCTGTGGTCTGTCGACGAATTCCGGTCATCTGAATCCGCATTACCACACCCTTTATGTCATCCCTTATCCTAGATTCCCTGGAAGCCATTCCGCGAGGGGAAGGTCCTGTCCATATGGCATTGGGTATGTTTGATGGCGTGCACCGGGGCCACCAGACTGTGATCGGAGCCGCTATCCAATCGGCCAGACAGAGCCGAGGCCGGTCGGCCGTTTTAACGTTCTGGCCCCACCCAAGTCGTATCTTCAAGCCAGACCATCCGACGGAAATGATTTCGACGCCTGAAATCAAGTTGTGTCTGCTGCAACAGGCCGGCGTTGACCTCATTGTGCAAAAGCCATTCGACCATGGTTTTGCCTCCATTACAGCCGATGAGTTTCCCGGGTATTTGAAAAAGGCCGTTCCCGATCTGGCTGGCGTTTATATTGGGGAAAATTTTCGCTTTGGGAGCGGGCGGCAAGGACGGGTGGACGACCTGATTGAGAAAGAACCAGCCCTGGGGGTCCAGGTCGTCAGCGCACAGCGGATCCGTTTCAATGGTCAACCGATCAGCAGCACCCGTATTCGAGGCAATTTGAAAATTGGCCAGATTGCTGAAGCAAACCCAATGCTGGGGTATCACTATTTCTCCGTAGGGGAAGTGGAGGAGGGCAACCACACCGGCCGCGAATTGGGGTTCCCTACGTTGAACCTGCCCTGGAACCCGGAATGTAAGCCAGCATATGGGGTCTACGCCGTGAAGGCCTATCGGTTCAACCCGAATGAGGATGCACGGATTGCTCCCGGAAAAAGGATTCCCGGTGTGCCGGCCGTGGCAAACTTTGGATTGAGGCCGACGATTGGAGATTTAACTGAGCCCCTGCTTGAACTTCATCTTCTCGCCAATGAGGTGGAGTATGGGCCAGGGGACCAGATTCGAGTGGAGTGGCATAAGTTCATCCGGTCAGAGCGCACCTTTGAGTCACTGGACCAGTTGAGGGGCCAGATCGAACGCGATGTCGAAGCCGCACACCGGTATTTCCACCTGTCCCGTTCTGCCCGTTAGATGAACCGGGTTAATCCGTATCCAGAATGGTGGTGCTCACGATTTTGGTGTAGGTGCCATCTTTGCGCATCTTGAGGATTTCGTTATTGAACAGACTGAGAATCGATTCTGCCTCCGGCAGGTCTTTGCTCAGACCCAGGTGAAGATTCCGCGTGACCATAGGATGTCTGCCCATTTCGAGAAAGCGATGAGGATCAATTCCGTACAGATTCAGGAGGTGCTCAATGAGGAGTTCTTCTACCAAGATGTAATCGACTTCACCGGTGATTAACTTTTCGAGATTTTCTCCATCGTTTTCTCCATAGACCAGGCTGGCCTCCGTGAGTTGCTGCCTGAGTTCGCCGTAGGAGTATGTGTCGACGACGGCCAAGCTCACGTTTTTCAGTTCGCTCAGGTTGGTAGCGGACACATCGGCTCCCTTTCTTCCTACGAGAACGAGAATGTTCCTCAGGTAGGGTTTAGAATAGTAGAGGTAAATCTCCCGCTCTTTATCCTTCCACAGTGCAGGACTCCCGGCGTAGGTGCCTTCCTGTAATCCGACCAGGACTTGTTGAAAGTCGGGCAATATGATGGTGTTGGATTCGATATCTATCCGCTTGAGAGCCGTCTCGACCAGCTCAATAGCAACCCGGGGCTGTCCGTGAACATCGGTAAATGGAGGGTAGTCGTCCGAAGCAAACTTCAGCTCTGCCTGAATAAGGGTGCAGGGAAGTAGGAGATGCAGGGTAAAACAGAGGGAGCGTATCATCTTAGTCCTGGGTAAAATTACCATTTTCGGCTGAGTCCGAACCCGACCAATACTCCGTCGTGCCCTTCATTTCCGGAGCCCAGGTTGGCATTCGAAATGTGCAAATAGCCGGTTCGCGCAAACCAGCCCCAGCCGGATTCTTCCTGTCCAAAAGTGCCGCTCCAGTCAATTGCCATCGGGAAATGCATATTAAAGTGAGTTCCGCCCGGGAATTCGATGGAGTGTACGATAAAGCCGACCCCGATGAGGGCGCGGATTCGGAAGGCTGGATCCCGCCGGAGATCATATCCTATGATGCCATCGATGCCGGCCATGGCCCCATCTTTGTCCTGCTTGCCGTTATGGACCATTCCAGCGATCACTTCCCAGCCTGTGACCCAGCGTGAGGTTGCACCGACGGGGGCAAATCGATTCCAGCTAGCGGCATAGACGGCGTCTTCATCACTGTCGGCGAAAGTACCCATGACGAAGTAGTGGCTATCGGAAGGGTCGGACCATGCTTGACCGAAGCTTTTTCCCAAGTCGACCAAGACATTGGCACAGACCGTTGGACCCAGGAGACCCCCCAGGAGGATAAGGAGAATAAAAGGACGAGGCGGCATAGGCATAGCTAAGTGAGCTCTTAAATTTCTTCAACTATTCGGACGTTTTGTGAAAGCAATCGGTAAATCACCGGAATCCAATCAGAACAGTAATCTGCGTCGTTTTGTTCCCCCTGAACCGGCAGGTGAAGAAAACCCAGGGGCACTCGGGCGCTGCCCAGAGCCGAAAACAAGAAATGATTACACAGGTATTGACCGGCATGTTGACTGGGCTTGATTTTCCCGGGCATGTAGGAGAACCACTCAGGGGCCCAGTGGATGGTGGCCGCCCGTTCCGCGGGGCCGTCGTCTTCCAGAGGTTCGTTTATCCGGGATACCCCCTCATTATCGGTACCATTGGCAATGTTTCGGCCGGTCTGCTCCAGGCAGGAAAAGGTCTCCTTCCCCTCACCGAGACCAAGGACGATATCCGGCTTATGGACCCCGATCAGGTCGTGCAGCAATACCCCGAAGCCCTCCCAGGCGACAGGGAGAAATTCCGATTCCACCTGGTAGCCGATGATGATTTTCCCGTGGAGGGCCCGGGCTAGGGTCTGGCTGCCATTTTTGGTGCGACCTGCAAAGGGTTCGAATCCGGTTATGAGGATTTTCATGGAAGTCGAGCGTAGTCAGGGCGCCCAGAATGACCACGAAGAAAGGTGAAGAAAATATTCTAAATCCAGAAACTGAAGTAGAGGTAGATACCGGCAACGAGCCCGAGCACGACCGTGGTCCCGACCACATCAGGCCAGCCGATGCTTTCGCGGTTCTCCTTTTTGTGTTCCTCTGTAATGGATCCGTAAGTCAGGCCTTCAATCGTGGAGGGATCCTGCTGAGGGGTGGCCATGGATACACCCACCACTACAGCGACACTGATGAGGAGCAGAACACCGGAAGCATAGAGGAAGTTAAACTCACCGATGGCGTAGAGGATTCCGGGTCCGGCAATGATTCCGCCACCGGTCAGACCCTGGATAGTCAGCTTAATCATGCCGAGGATAAACCCTGTCACGAGCCCATAAAATGCGCCTTGCGGAGTGATGCGCTTAAAGGCGAGACCAAGAATGAAAACCGCAGTGATCGGAGGAGCCAGGTAGCCCTGCACACTCTGCAGGTATTGGTATAACCCCCCTTTGGAGATCGCCGGCATAATGGGTATCCAGATAATGCCTGCAATCACTACAAACCCCGTCGCGATCCGCCCGACTTTAACCAGATGCTTCTCCGGCATACCCGGTTTCAGTTTCTCATAAATATCGACGGTGAAGAGAGTGGCACAGGAATTGAAGAGCGAGGAGAGCGAACTCATTAAAGCCGACAACAGACTGGCGACGACCAGTCCACGCAGCCCCACCGGGAGCAACTCCGCCACCATCGTGGGGAAGACCATATCGCCCACGATCCGGCCATCCTCCCCGGCAGTAGGAATTTGGATATACCCTTTTTCGTGTAAGGCCCAACCAATCATTCCGGGAACGAGGAAGATGAAGACCGGCCACACCTTGAGAAAGCCTCCCCAAATGGCGCCCCGTCGGGCATCCGCCAGGCTCTTGGCGGCGAGGGTGCGTTGGACTATGTATTGGTCGGTACACCAGTACCAGATCCCGACCACGGGCGAGGCGATGAGGATGCCCAACCAGGGAAAATCTGGATCGGAAAGCGGCCGCCACAGCGCAAAGCTGTCGGCATTTGTTCGCGCCATTGCTTGAAGCTCTCCCCAACCCCCCAACTTGGTCAGACCGAAGTAGGTGATAAAGGCGGACCCCAAGAGCAGCAGGACTGTTTGCGCAACCTCAGTATAGACTACCGCACGCAAACCGCCAAACACCGTGTAGATTCCGGTGAGGATGACGGTGGTGAAGGCACCGACCCAGAAGGCATTTTCCGGGCTGCCGAAGGTATCGGGAAGGAGGGTTTGAAAGACGAGGGCTCCGGCATAAACCGTGACCGAAACCTTGGTGAAGACATAGGCGACGAGACTGACGATGGACAGGACCCACCGGGTTTTGGAATTAAAGCGCTTTTCGAGGAATTCTGGCATGGTGAACACATTTGCCCGCCGGTAAAACGGCACAAAAAACCAGGCGAGCAGAATCATGACCCAGGCATGGAGCTCCCAGTGAGCCATGGCCATGCCCGAACTGGCTCCATTGCCAGCCAAACCCACGATATGTTCTGAGCCGATATTGGAGGCAAAGAGGGAAGCGCCGACTGCCCACCAGGCCACGTTGCGACCAGCCAGAAAATAATCTTCAGAGGTGTCTTGCTTTTGAGAAGACCACCAGACGATGGCGATAAGAAAAACAAAGTAGAGGGCGATAATAATCCAATCGATACCGGTCATTGGAGATGGGGTGGTTAAGTATACTGTAGGGTAATGAAACGAAGTAGTTTGTGTATAATCCAAGAGCTAAGGAAGGAAAAAGAAATCTGGTAAATCCTTAGGTAGGGTTACCAAGATAGCTAACTCATAGAAATGTGCTGGTTCAGGAATCTATTGCTTCATGAGACCAAAGATACAATCTGCTCTCCATTTGGGGAGGACCGCCTGGCTTTCCCTCATTGCGTTTTGGGGACGATTTGCTCCACACCCCCTTGGACGGGCGGTGTTTGTGCTCCTCATGAGTGGTCCTTTTGCCTACTTCATGGCCTCCCATTATGAGGAGGAATCTTTCTTCTTACGCACGCTCTATATGGGGCAAAACCCTTATAAACGGGCAATTCCAGAGGTCTTTGAAGCTAAAGTCCCGATATTGCGAGTGGGGACCTATGATGGGCACTTTTATGCCCAAATGGCGGTAGACCCAACGTTACGGCGAGAAGATGTCCAATACGCCCTGGACTACCCCGCGTATCGAGGGAGGCGGGTCTTTCTGTCCTGGGTCAGCTGGGCCGCGGGCGGCGGCGACCCGCTTCGCATCCTGCATGTTTATTCGCTAATAAACGTCCTTTTCTTTTTTGGGTTTCTGCTTTGGTTCACCGTTCGCCAACCTATGCAATCTTTGAAAACCTGGGCCCTGGGCGCATCTCTGTTCTGGTCGGCTGGCACCTTGTTTTCCGTCTGGCGAGCTTTGACCGATTTTCCCGCTGTTATGCTTGGAGTTGCTGCCATCTGGCTGGCCGGAAACAGGGCAGCACCCCTGGTGCTGGCCGCGTGCTCGGTCCTGACCAAAGAAACCATGTTGTTGTCTCTGCCGGGTATGTTTAAAGTTGAACGCCGGGATGTCCGCCATTTGAAGGAAATTCTATTGAAGATCGGGGTGGCTGTGCTTCCCTTTGCCCTCTGGATGGCCTGGCTGAAGTGGGGCTTGTCTCTCAACCAGTCTGCGGGCTACCGCAACTTTTCGGTCATTCCGTTTCAGGCCATGGCCCAGGAATGGGCCGTCCACCTCGTAGCTTATCTGGATAGGCCTGAAATTGTGAGCCGATTCAGAGTCCTGCCCCCACTGGCGCTCCTTTTTCAGATTTTGTATATGGGCTTGAGGCCCGACATACGCTCTATGGCCTGGCGTTTCGGGTTCCCCTTTGCTATTCTCGCTGTTTTCCTTGGACCTAGCGTCTGGGTGGATTCGGCGGCCTATACCCGGGTCCTACTGCCGTTAACTTTTGGATTTAATTTATACTTATTTGAGCGAGCTCATGGCTGGAAGTTCTGGATTCCGTTTCTGGCGGGCAACCTCGGCCTATGGTTTTGGGCGTTTTATGCCTGGAAGCTGTTCAGTGTTGGCAGGATGTGGCTGTGGAATGGGTAAACGTACAACAGCGGATGACTTAAGCCGAAAACAGAGATCTATTCTGTTTCCTGGTTCCACTCTGCAAGGAAGGTCGCCAGGGCCTGTGTGCGGCGGAGCAAGCTGTCCACGCTACACCATTCATTCGGGCTGTGGAAAAATTTCCCAAAAGGGCCTAAGCCATCGATGACGGGCACTCCCGCTGCCGCGAGCAGGTTGGCGTCGGACCCACCTCCCTGGGTGGGAGCTTCACCGATGCCCAATCCCACCTTGGCCGCATGGGCTTCGTAGCGGGCGCGTAGCTTGTCTGTCCCGGAGGTAGCCTCCATGGGCAGCCGCATAAAGCGACCTCTGAGTTCCACCTGGGCTAGCTGAAGTCTTTCGGGGATGTTCGGACCGGAAAACGGGTTGTCACCAATGCCTTTGAGCGAGGTTTCAAAGTGACGCGCGCCCCCGGTGGTTGAGACGCGGACGTCTATGATACAAGAGGCCCTCCCGGGCACAGTGTTCTTTGCGGTGCCTCCCTCTATGACGCCCACGTTGACGGTGGTTCCCTCCTCATAGTCGGTGAGGGCCTCAATTTTGGGAATGAGCAGGGCAAGGCCGTGGATCGCGTTGACACCATGTGCATGGTCATTTCCGGCATGGGCATCTTTGCCGATCACGGTTAAGGTGAAAGCGCCAGATCCTTTGCGGGAAGTGATAATTTTATCCTCATTACGCCCCCCTTCCATGACCAGGGCGGCCTCGGTTACTTTGGCCAGCTCCTCATAGAGGGGAAGGCTGCTGCTGGACCCGACCTCCTCGTCGGTCACTACGACCGTACGGCATTTAAAGCGACGAAAGCCCTCCGGATCGATCGTCTTGAGCGCCTTTAAGGCAAAGAAGAGAACGGCCAGGCCTCCCTTCATATCTAGAGTTCCCGGACCGTGCAGCTTGTCGCCATTCCGTTGCATACTGAGGAAGCCCTGTTCCCGGCTGTGGACGGTATCACAATGTCCGGAAAGCAGGAGCGCCTTATCACCAGCCTGAGTTCCCGGAGTGGTGAAAACCCGGTGCTGTGCAAATTGGCCGTCCGGCACCGGGTGGCGTTCAATGGACAGACCGAGCTCCTCTGCCATCTGGTCGAGGAGAGAGGCCATGGCTTCAACATCCTCGGGAGCCCGGGTGTGACTGGGCTGATTGACCCACCGTTCGAGCGTGGGTAGCTGAACGGATTCAAAGGTGTTCAGGACTTCCTGATACAGGCGTTGGTAGAGTGCGTCCATGAATGGGGGAGCAGCCACAGGATTTGAGATGCGGCGGACTCTTTGGCTTTGGAGTGCTTTACTTCAGGGTTAAGACGGTTCCTTTGCTTCCCGGGTGATGAGCTTCCCCGTTTAGCGCGGCGGGATCAGCCCCAAGAATATGAATGGCTTTGATGCCGCGGGACAGGTTTTTCAATGCCTCTTCGATTTTCGGGATCATGCCTCCGACGATGACTTCGGATTCAATCGCTGCTCTGGCAGAAGCTTCCGTGAGGTGGGGAATTCGTGTAGTGGGGTCATCCTTATCTTTCAGAACGCCCGGAACGCCGGTCATGAGGAAAAGGTGATCTGCCCGGAGCATGGCGGCCAGGGCAGAGGAAACAGTATCCGCATTGATATTAAAAACCTGGCAGATCTCATTGCCAGCACTCGGTGTCTTTTCAATGGCGAGGGTATTGAGGACCGGGGTGTAGCCGCCCGCCAGGAGATGTTCCAACGCTCCTGTACGGATCTCCGTAATTTCCCCTACAAAACCGAAATCGACCGGATCCGGGCCACACCCGGAAAACACCTTTGGCGGGCGACGGATTGCCGTCACAATTCCAGCACTGGCCCCGGATAGGCCAATGGCATCCAGGCCGGCCGCAGCGCAGGCGGAAACCACTTCGATATTGCACTCGCCCGCGAGGACAAACTTCATCACCTGCAGGGTATCGGCGTCGGTGACGCGCCGGCCGCCGATCTGTTTCTTTTCCAGGTTGAGGCGGGCTGTCAGGCTGTTGGCCTGCGGATTGCCTCCATGGCACAGGATGAAACGCCAGCCCTGTCGGGTGAGGTGGGTTACCTCACGGATCACGGCGGCCAGACGAGGCGTGTCTGCCACCACATCCCCACCAAATTTGAGAATACCGAGCGGGCCGGTTCCTGGGGAAGGATTCATGGCCAGAGCGCAGGGGCGTCGATGCCTTCGGTCTCCGGGAGACCCAGGGTCAGGTTCATGGACTGCACAGCCTGACCAGCTCCACCTTTGACGAGGTTGTCGAGGGCGGTGGAAATCAAGACCTGGCGAATGCCGTCCGCGGGTTCCGTAACGGTCCACGACAGATCGACCCACATGCTTCCCTTGATAGCAACGACTTCGGCAAAGCGTTTATTGCCGAGGGTGCGAACGAAGGCGTGATCTTTATAACAATCGTAGAACAAGGCATCGACTTCCTCCGGGGTGACGGATTCGGGGATGTTGACAAAACTGTTGGCCAGGATGCCTCTGGGCATCGGTGCAGATACTGGAACAAAATAAAGGTTGAAGGACTGGCCATGGCCGTATTTCTCCTGAGCCTCATTGAGGAGCTGTTCAATTTCCGGAGTATGTTGGTGCCCGAAAGGCTTGTAGATCTTCATATTGTTCGCGCGGACCGGATGGTGGGTTCCGGCCTTGGCGTAGGCTCCACTGCCAGAGGAACCGGTGGTTGCCACGGTCTTGATGGCGCCCTTCAGGATACCTGCTTTGGAGAGCGGAAGGAGGCTGAGCATGCAAGTTGTGGCGAAACAGCCGGGGGAGGCGACCCGATCCGCCTGTCGGATTTCATCCCGGTATACTTCTGGTAGGCCGAAGACCCATTTGTTGCCTTCAAGTTCTTCAGGATAGGGGTGCTCGACACCGTAGTATTCCCGGTAAGCTGCTTTATCTTTCAACCGAAAGTCTCCGGAGAGATCGATGACCTTGCAGGATAGCTCACGGAGCTCCGGGGCCAGCGTAGACGAAACTTTGTGCGGCAATCCTAAGAAAATCACGTCCACCCCTTTACCCACTTCTTTGAGCGGGATTTCTTCAAAGGTCAGCCCGGTTTCGTTGAGGCTCAGGTGAACGGACTCCAGCGGCTGGTCGACAAAATCAATGCTGCTGACCCGAGTCAGGGCAACTGAGGGGTGGGCCAGGAGCAAGCGGATGAGCTCAGCCCCTCCATACCCGGTTCCTCCCACAACAGCGGCTTTAAATTTGGCAGATTGGGCGTCTTTCGGTTTCATTTCTTATTTCTTGGGTTGATCGTTTAGGGGAAAGCTCAGGAGGGTTTCTTCAAAAATATCCATGGCTGTCTGGATATCCGTATCGGTCACGGCGGCTACCGGGATGAGGAAGCGCGCACGGGTAGGCTTACTGCCCGCGACAAAGCCCATCACGCCGTTTTCGTAAAGCGCTCGAATAAAGGCTGTGACTTTTTGCGGATCACCGCCGAACGGGGTGCAGGCCACCATGCCCCCGATTCCAAAAGGACCGGCAAGTCGGTCGGGGTGCTTTTCGGCCAGGGCTTCCAGCCGTTGCTCGAAGGCTGTATGAATTTGGGCGATGCGCCCCTCTGCTCCGAAATAATCACCGGTCAGCAGATGGTCGAGAACGGCTAGACCGGAGGTCAAGGCGGTGGAGCTTGCCGTAAACGTCTGGCTCAGCAGACCCGGCTTTGGTGATAAGGAGGGTCGAAACAGGGTGGAGCAGACCTGGCTGGCTTTACCGATCCAAACGACATCGATGTATTCATCCAGGCCGAGGTATTGGTAGGCGAACAGCTCAGGTGTTCGGGCAAAGGACTGAACTTCATCGGCCAGGATGGCCACGTCGTGTTCCTTCAGGACGTCCATGAGGGCCCGGTGGAAGGACGGGGGGGCGGTGTAAAATCCACCCTCGCCCTGAACTAATTCAAATATCATGGCAGCATATTGTCCGGGGTATCGAGACAGGTGGCGCCTCAGGGCTGCCACGGACTCCCGTGTGCTGCTCTCGGGCCGGTTGGCATCATAGAAGGGGATATAATCCACCTTTAGCAGGCCCGGAATCCCCACTCGGAAATTCGGCTTATCCGTTATCTGAGAGAAGGTGATGGTGCGTCCGGCAAAGCAATGACAGAAGGCGAGGACGCGATCGGCCGGATGTTTAGCCTGGAAGGCAATTTTCAAAGCGTTTTCTCCGGCCATGACGCCTGTGCTGGTGAGGAAACAGTGATGGAGGTCTGCGCCACGGGCGGTAGCTGCTTCGACCAGGCGTTTCACATAATGGTAGCTGACGGTGTTTTGTTGCAGGTTTCCCTGCATGACCGTATCACTGATCGCCCCGTCGAGGCAGGCATCAATCAGTTCAGGATGGGAGTGACCCAGGTGGTGCACGCCGATCCCACTGATGAAATCGTATTTGACGCTGCCGTCTTCCAACTCGACCAAGGCCCCTTTTCCAAGTCCGGAACCGAGGTATTTGAAGAACAGGTTACCTCCACGCAGTGAAGCAAAGGCCTGGATGGTGGCATCGAAATCTGCCTGGAGTCCTTCGGCCGGAGGCTTCACGCCGGTAATACCCTGCTGGTATTCTTCCAGGGTTTTCAGAATCTGGTCTTTAGCTTCCCGGACTCGCGGGTCATTGCTAAAGGCAGTTCCCAGAGGGAGGCTTTGAGACG
>JANQKZ010000019.1 GCA_028280845.1 Opitutales bacterium
ACTTTTATAGTAATCATCTACTTCATCGCAGAAGACGTAGACTGACCCCATTCCTCTTCGACTTTCGTTTTCTTCTCCGGCGTTCAAATGAATGATAACGTTACCCATTTTAACGCCGGCGTAGTAAGGGGGATCGCCAAATACGAATTCTTTCTCGAAGCCGAGAGCTTCGGTGTAAAATCTAATTGCTTCGTTTAGGTTGGATACCTGTAGAATGGCTGATGCTGAGTTGGCTTTCATTTATATTCTTGGTTAACGCCTGAGGTCAGACAAGAGGGGCAGCGAAGCTGGCCCGAATTGTCTGCACCGATTTGTTAGGGTGGATCTAGTTTTGTTCCGGCTATCTTCGCAAAAGGATATAGTGTGAAGTAGACAAATAGATCAAATAATAGAAGCCCTATTGCCGAAAAAATGAATACCAACAAAGTCAGGTTGCCGCTCGGGTTTACTCCCAAATCGACTAGAAGCTCTCGTAAATACCCAATGTTCGCTGTAACAATAGGGCCGACGGAAACATTTATAAATATCAATATAACTGCCGCAATTTCAACGATCACCTTCAAAGCAGATTCAACGATGCCAAGGGCGATCGCACAGATCATTCCTCCGGCCGCAAGTGATGCGAAGCCAAGTCCAAAGCGCGGCCAGAATCCCTGCCTGCCAGGGAGAGGGATGTTAGCCATAAGAATTACGAACAAGATAAACCCGACGAACATAGCAATTCCCATTGCTGGGGTCTGTCCGATGCGCGTTGCGTCTTTCAGAGCCGATACTTCCGATTCTAGTTTTTGTATTTTTTCTTCGAGTTCTTCCATGGCTTTTGCCTAACGTCAAGAGGAGGCACGGCTGGGGGCGGAGCTCCCAGACGTTGTCTCACTCGCCTCGTTCGAATTAATTGGTTTATCCCATTTGATATATTTGGAACTCAGTGGTTCCCAATATCCTCCGGCTGGGTAATCAAAAATTATTTCTTTATTTTCCGTATTCACTCTACATTCCAAGTAGTGATGAACTCCAGATTCGAGCCTTCGGGATGCCGTTCCGGTAACCTTAAATTCTATTCCTTTCTCTAAAGTCATCACATATCCTTTATGATCTTCATCAAAATATTGTCCCTTTGGCGTGGCAACGTAAGTCGAACGCATAATATCTACTACCACATATTCTGTTTGGGATGTTCCAACACGCCCGACATATTCATAAAATGGAGATTTGTCATTTCCAGCAATTCTTACCCAACAGCCCGTAAGCATGATTGTTAGGAGCAAGAGGATTGGAGCTGTTATTTTCATTTTTTGTTTTCGAACGGTGAGTGCAGGCGACGACGGCGTTAGCCGGCGTTGCCTGACATGTTTTGTTGGGATCATTTTTCCTCTGCGTCTAGTTCGCTCTGCTTGAACAAGCTTAGTAGCTGTATTCCGTTTTCTTTCAGCTTTTCGTAGCCGCCGGTTTCTCTGTCGATCACGCACAAAGCTCTTTCAATTTCTATTCCATCATTTCTGAGTTTTGTAGCTGCATCAATGATTGCACCTCCACTAGAGACGACGTCTTCAACCAAAAGAACCGTCTTTCCGCCTAAATCTGCCCCTTCCGCGTATTTGCAAGTCCCATACGACTTGGCTTCTTTTCTTATGAACGCGCAATGGTGCCCACTTCTCAAGCTGATCGCAGTCGCTACAGGAATGCCACCCATTTCAAGCCCTGCAAGGATCTCCGTTTCTCCAGGAACCATTTCTTTCATCTCAGCCGCGATATCTGCGAGAAGAACGGGATCTGACTCGAACCGGTACTTGTCGAAGTAGCTTTGGCTCTTCTTTCCCGAACGAAGCGTGAATTCGCCGAAGATCTTAGACTTAGTGAGTACTCGTTTTGCTAGGTTCATTTTTCTTCCCAACGCCAAGCTGATACGTGGAGAGTGGTCGCGGAGCGACTACCCGGAATTGTATCCAGCGTTTTGTTGGCTGAGTTGTTTCTTCAACTCTTCGATCTCTTTCTGCTGTGCTTGGTTCTTCTTCTCTTGCTCAATCATGTAGAGTGTCAGCTCTTCGATTTTTTGCATCATAATCTTTTGGGCTTCACCAACCGATAGTCCCTCAGATTCAACTACAGCCGCCGACGGTACATCAGGAAGGCGTCCATGCTCTTCTATATGCACTTCGACTTCACCGAGGGCTCGCAAATTGTAGTCTTCTTCGAAAACGAAATCAGACCAGCCGGTTTCCACTATTACTTCTTTTGCCCTAACTGTTCCGTCTACATCGAGTCTATGATTTGGAGTCGATGTGCCTATGCCAATAAAACCATCGTCACCTCTGATAAAGAGCTCTTTTCCATCTCTTCGTCCAATTATGACGTCTGAATTGGCTCCGGCGTCTCTATTCAAATACAGATTTTTACCGTCCGTTTTGGAGTTGATATTCCATCCACTATTCCAACCGACAAATTCCAACTGTCCCATGCCACTTCCTGAAAATCTAAAATCTGCGTAGTCGTTTCCAGACTCTTTGATCATGAATTTGGAGTTACCGAGATTGTTGGTGCCAACGCCGACGTTTGAGTAGTTCACAAAAAGGGTGTTTCCGACTCCACCGTTCATCCCGGTCAAGTAAAGGTCATGATTTCCACTGTAGTTCGGCCCGATCGATTGTATATAGTTTGCGGTCGAATTATTTGTTATTCGTATTGTTCCATTTGCAGTGGAACCCAGCCGAGTACTGCCGTTAACTTGCAAAAGAGCGTTCGGGCTGGTTGTCCCAACTCCTACGTTCCCACTCGAGGGGAAAGTGTTCGTTTGAGCGTAGCTCAAAGTTGCGAATGAAAGAGTTATTAGAGTTAGAATATTTCTTTTTTTCATAAGTAATTTGCCAACGTCGAGGTGATACGCGGCGCTTGTCGCCGTTGTATCCACCGATTGGTTAACCATCTTCTTCAATCTCAACCGGGCATCCAAAACACAGCAGATTCCCATCGTTATCTTTTACTTGAAAGTCTCTCATGTCATACGGCCATGTATCCAGCTTCGAAGTAATCTCTACTTCCTTCTCTTCGATGCTCTTGTAATATTCATCGACTTCATCACAGAAAACATAGACTGAACCCATTCCTTTTCGTGTTTCATTCTCTTTTCCGGTGTTCAAGTGAATGATAACATCGCCTATTTTTACGCCGGCGTAGTAAGGGGGGTCGCCAAAAACGAATTCCTCCTCGAAGCCAAGGGTTTCAGTGTAAAATCTAATTGCTTCGTTTAGGTTTGATACCTGTAGAATGGCTGATGCTGAGTTGGCTTTCATTTATATTCTTGGTTAACGCTAAGCTGTCGTGACGCTGAGCAGGCCCCGGAGCCTACTCAGCAGGCGGAGTGACTGGTACCGTTAACTCCCGCGACTTGTTCGGATTGTTTGTCGATTTCAGTGTATCCAAAATATGCTACTGCAAGTCCAATAGCGAAAATTACGGCTCCGGGAATTAAGATAATCCAACCAGTGCTGATTCCGGCCAAAGCATCCTGATTGTCGGCTTCGATAAAATCCTCTTTATGTTGGCTTGAACCAATCACTGCTTCGGTTTCTATGACGCCATCACCGGTGGAGGCACCAGAAGCCATCATCAGGCCGATGACCGCCATGGTCAGTCCTCCCACGGCAATAGCTTCTCCAATAAAATAAACCCCCGATTGACCTCGGAAAAACCAGAATGCTACTGAAATGGTTAGGGCTATTCCTGTAACTATTCCAAATTGCTTAAGTAATTCCTTCATTTTCCTTCTCCGAACGCTAAGCTGTCGTGACGCTGACAGGCAGCGTTACGACGAGTGTCTTGTTCTCCATTTTAATTAAATGCCTTCCGGTTTGTCTTAGGATTCCTGCGCAGATCCAGGACACGATAGACAAGCGCCTTCCCTCAATGATTTTGTAAAACACAGCATAGGGAAAGTTCTCAACGAGGATTCTGTGAAAGCCCAAACCTTTCGGTGGATTCCAGCATATAATCGAAGCGATTCAATTTCGGCGAAAACCGAAGCCATGAAGTAATCCCCCAATCCCGCTTCCTTCGCATCGTAAAAAACCCTACCGTTCGCTATGTCTTCGAAACCGGAGGGTAAGATTTCAAACTCGGTCATCGCGATCCAACAACTGCCGCTTGGCTTCCTCCCAAGGAATCGGCTTCTCTAATCCTGCCTCATACCGTTTCTGGGTAGCTTCCAATTCCTCCCGGTGCCAATCCGGAGACTCTAATTCATTTTCGTGAGAACGAATGTCATCCCAAAGGTCCTCCATAAGCCTAAGTTTCTGATCCAGAGGCATTTCCTTGATTTGCTCTTTTGTGATCATAGAGGGATTCTCCCCCATCGCCGACGTTTCGGCAAGCCCGCTTTTCTTTCAATTTCTTTTGGAGAACGTCGAGTTGAGGCGATGACTGTGGCGCGGAGCGTAACAGACATTGCCTCGCACGACTGGTTATCTAATTAGTTTTTCAAGTTCGTTACAAATTCCATCGATGTGATCTTCGCGTCTAAAGACACCATCTTCGATCAGACTTAAATCATCCTCTGCCCACGCTAAAGTAGGGTACCAATCACTATGAACGCCCTTAATGTTCCAGATGCTTCGTAAGGACTTTCTGAATCCTGCATCTGACAATTCTTCTTTTTTCCATTTCTGGTAAGCTCTCTCTAAGACTGATCGAATTACACTATCGCTTTCTGTCCTAACAAACTCACTACTTTTTCCTTCTGTTGATAGTTCGATCAGCCAGAAAGGGGGCTTATCTTGCTTCGATATTTTCTGATCATCCAATTGAATGATCTCATCTTTTTCAATCAGCCCAAACTCGTTTCCTATTACGAGGGCTGAGAAGTGTTCTTGATCATTCATTTTTCTTTCAGCGAACGTAAAGGGATGGAACTACGAGCGCGAAGTGCTCGGAGTTTCTATCCCTGCCTTGTTGTGACCTTTTTTCATCTTACAATCTCAACCATCGCCTTTATGTCGAAGTCATCGAGATCTGATTTCTTTTTAATTTTCACATGCCGAGCGTTCTTTCCAGAACCGACCACTGGATACCCAGCATCTTTCAATCTTTCCCAATTGTGGAAAAAAACTCTGACAAAATTCATCTGGGGCTGAATGCCACATACAACATTGTTCTCTCCTCCGATAGAATACAGGGAATTTCCTACTTTCTTCCCTCCATATACATTCTCATCGGCTTCAGATAGAGCCAAAATGATTTTAGATCTAATCACTTTACCCAGTTCTTTTATTTCCTCTGGAAACGGTTCAAATAATTCTGAGTAACTCTGTGGTGGTTTTTCGTACATGTCATTTATCTATCTTGCACAACGTCGAGAGGTGGTGCGCCGAATGCGTTGCCACCCTCGACTTGTTAGCCTTCTCGTTTTAGGGTGTCTAAGTGCTTCTGGCCATCGGTGGAGACTCTGAAATACTTCAGCTTACCGTCTTTCCTAGTTTGAAAGAGTAATTTCTTGCTGACTAACCGATTCAAGGTAACTGATGGATTCGATAACTTGATCCCATGATCCTTTAGGGATTTGTTTACCTCAGATGTCTTGAAGTCATTGGTCGCCGCTTGCTTTTGCACAAATAAAGCAGTGATCAATCCCTTATCTAGGTCGTTCACATCATCTCTAAATTGATGCATCCACTCTCCAAAAGTCTCCGGAATGTCGTCTGCGCTTGGGGAGGTTTCGGTCTCAGCTTCAGTTTCATTTGAACTCGTCGCCGCTTGTGTTGTAGTTGGGATTTGAGGTTCTGGTGGAACAGTTACTTCGGAGATCAATTCTAGAACCTCGTCTAATGAATTAATTCTGGCTTCTACAAACTCTTCTGAGCCTGTGATTTCGATTTCTCCAGTCTTGATATTGATGCGGAATGTGGCTGATTCACTCATTTTATGTTCTTAGTTTTGATTTGTAGAGCAGCTCTTCAATAGTCGCCCTGTAGTCTAGCATTACTTGATCAATGCTTTTCTTTTTCGCGTTATAATAGATCTTGTGTGCAGAGAAGTTTCCGAGCTTCCGAAACGTGTCGAGATGCTCTTTCGTATTCCGAGAAAGACCAAGGGAAGTATTGTTGACTGCGTTGTCTATAATTGGATTCAACATCTTGTAATTCCCTGAAGCATCCTTTATTGCTGCATCTATTCCGAATTCTTGATATGATAGAATAAGCAATATCTCAAGGAGTCGCCTCATCAACACTGCGCAACCATCGAATATGTTATTCTCGTAGCTGCAGTTGATCTGTTTAATCAACGACAAGATGAAGCCTCGTTCTTTTTGTAACAACTCTTCAGGGATAACGGAATCATGCGAAATGGTTTCCTCTGATACTTTTTGTAGCTCAGGAAACTCAGAATCTAGAGCTTCAACGGCAGAAGGGTGGATTCGGTGTAAGTCTTTAGAGGCCTTTGTGAATAGCTTTGATTTTTTTAGATTTTCTTTGAGCCTTGCTTGATTGGGCTTTGGGAATCCCAAGCTAGTAAGCCAGTCACACATCAATGGGATTGTAAATGTTCCAGTGTCTCTCTGGCGCATGTAGAAAAAAGATAGGAGTAGAACTCTTCTTATTTCTTTCTGATTAGAAAAGTCTGATCTGTTGATGAACTCTGAGAGTGTCATTTATTCTTTTCGGCTAACGATAAGAGTAGGTGCGGCGCGATAGCGACGTTACCTACCTCGCCTTGTTAGGTCCTATTCTTCTCCGGTGTCTCCTTAACATAATATAGCCTGCTTTTGTCAGCTCTAGCTCTTCGTTTAAAACACCTTCCCTTTGAAGTTCCGATATAAACAGCTTTGGATAACGATCCAGATGTCGCGTAAGCTCCCTGTTTATAATCTCAACCGGAGCCTCATGCATTATCAAATTCTGCAATTCGGGATGATGAATGAACTCCTCAATTAGAGGAGAGCGAATTTCCCTCATGCTTCCCTCTATCTCTCGCTCCATCAACATTAACTGCTTTTGCATTCGATCACGATCTTCCTCAATCTCTCGAATCCGCTCTTGGGCATTGTCTTTTTCTGCCGCTAACGCCCCCAATTTTTCATAGAACTCTTCTTTCTCTTGTTGCTGAAGTTTCGCTCGAACTGTGAGTTCCTCCATTAACTCCTTCATCGCTCGATTGGTTTCTTCGAGTTTCTGTTTTTCTTCTTCTTCTTTTCCTTCTGTTTCTTTTACTTTCTCCTCTATTTCGTCTGGGGTTTTAGATATCCCATCAAATCTGGATTCGATTCTGCCATATCCCTCATCTAGATGTCGCAATTGCTCGCCAAACCTTTCTTCGATTCTGCCCAATATCTCTGATGTCTTCTGGGTGAAATTGTAGATATTGTCATAGAATTGATTGCTTGAGTCTGTTGATTTGAAATAGAATGCAACGGACATACCGACTGCGAAAAGTGCGAGGATTAATGCTAGTAAATCCGAAAAGTCGAATTTACTGAGATCCAATGTAAAGTCTGACCAACCTAAACGCCATGCAGCGACACCCAACAGTATTAGGATTGCCACTCTTATTCCGGCACTTGTGAATTTTTTGAGAGCGTCCTCTGCCTGCTCAAACTTTGACTCTTTATCAGTTGGATTCATTTAATTTATCTAACGTCAAGCATGAGGCATGGCTGACCGGGAGCGGGCGCTAGATACAGGACAGAGGTTGGAATTGGGGTGAATCATTCGCATTCGAATCGGGTCAGCCGTTGCTCTTCAAGCGCTTGTTAGCTTTCTCCGTCATTTCTGATTTATTTTTGGCCTCAGGTTCGGATTTCGCAACAGCAATGGCCACGCTCGCAAGGGTCTGTTGTCGTAGTTCAGCATCCTCGATTCGGGACGCTACAAGGTTACTGAAGAGGATTTGATATGTGTCTACCAGCTTAGAATGAAAATCCCCCAGGTTCCTATTAGCGGTGGCATGCATACGGAGGTAAATCGCCGCTATGTAGTTCACGAGAACAGTCCCGACAGCACCCAACGCGCCAGAAATAATCTTTGTATCAAGAGACTCCGCGTAGGTGCCAATGAACCAAAGAGTGCCCGCGAGAATTCCAACGCCTAGCAACATGCAGAACACACCAAGTGTAAACACCCAAATATTCTGAGTAATGTTGACATCGTGGTAGCGGCGAATCTGAAGACTATTGATCCGAAGCATCTTCTCCGCCCGACTTTCCCGAGGACTCACCTCGTATCGCTCTAAGTCGATCTGAAAATCTAAATCCTGGAGATCCTCCTCTGCATTCCGCAACCTTACTCTCGCGAAGGGTAGGAGAGTGAGCGGCATGATTCCGTACAGGAGGAATATGATTGGAACGATAGACAGACTTCCATCGGCTGAAAAACGCCACGCCAGCCCCGGGCCTAAGATTAGCATCGCCACGCCTACCGCCAGAAAGGTGTAGAATACCCGCTGAAATCTATCCCGCCGCTTAAGAAGTTCCTCACGTTTCTCTTGCAGTTCGTTTAGAGGTTCTGGTTTCTCCATTGTGCGAGTCTGTTGAAGCTAACGCTAAAGCTAGGCGACGGACGCGTCAGTGCTCGTTGCCTCCGCTACTTTGTTGGACATTGTTTGTTTTTTAAGATGGAAAATCTTAATGTGTTCGTTGGGGGGAGTTCGGTAACCGGAGTGGGTGAAGCCCAGTTTCTCCATCCTGCTTATGGCTTCGTGGTTGCTCTTGTCGATGCAGGCTATCAGTTTATCTCTAATTTTTGGGTCTACAACGTTGTTGATCTCGCTGCAAGCGAAGGTCGCTAATCCTTTTCTTCTAGCGCGTTTGTGGATGGCACAAACTCTTTCGTAAAATGAGCCATCATATGCCTCAGACTTCACTATAGTAACGATTCCTTGGGCAATTCCATAGCCGTCTTCAATGATCCATTGATATGGAACCTCATCAGAACTTGGATACATTGCAGGAGAAATTTTGTACCTCTTGATTTTTGGATCGTTTGAGAGTTCTTCGAATAAAGGTCTGTCGCACTCTGTAACTTCTCGAATTTTCATTTAAATTCATCCAACTTTGAGTGCTAGGACGGTGTTAGCCATTCCTAGCCAAGAATTGTTATGTGTAGTTCTTTTCGACAAAATCCCGAATACTTTTAAGCATATCCTCAACATCCTGCTTGTTGAAATTACTCCGATTTCCGTGAGCTGCACTATTTCTTATATCCGCCAAAGCAGTAATCTTTTTCTGTGTTAACTTATTATATACACCAGCTTTAGCTAGCTCTGAATTCATACTATCTAGCTTTGGCTTAGAAGGAAGGGATAATGCCTTCTTTTGGCAAATTTTCCTAAGGGCATCTTCTAATACGCAACCACCTAATACCGCGGCAGCTTGAAAATATCCAGAACCTAATAAGTGCTCAGCTTGCTCCAAAAAGTCATCAAAAATTTCTGCTTCTAATAGTGATCTCAATTCAAACAAGGCACCACTTTCATAGTCATCTTTCGCTGCTTTTAAAACCCCAAAAGCCTGTTTGACATCAGAGTATGTTGGATATTTCTGATAGTGCCCTTTCAAATTTTCGTAATATTCATTTTCCGCAGAAAACACCTTAGTAAAAAAGCTAAGACAACTAGTAAACCACTGATTTGCTAACTGTATATCAATTCGATCATCACCAACAACCATTTCTGGAGGAGCTCGCCTGGTTCCTACCAATGATTCTCCAAGTTTGATAAGGTCATTAAAACGATCTACTATTCTTTTATCTATATTCATTTACATAACAGTATTTATCAGTGTTTTCAGGAAAATAAATCACTGATTAGAAGTAAGCAATTCTGATTAAGGAAATGAGGGTTAAGCATTTGGAAGATAAGGGCTTAAGAAAGGAATCCGTGTTGGATTCCACAGGGGGTTCAGTGCGTTCAGGTATGGGCTGGGGACTGAGATCCCTGGAGCCCAGAGCGGCCCATCTTCCCTATTGGAACAGCTCCATCAGGTTGCTTTTGAGCTCGATCCCGATTCCGGGCACGTCGGGCAAGGCAAACATCCCGGCCTCGGGTGTCATTTCATCTCCAAAGCCGCCGAAGGGTTGGAACACACCGGGGTAGGATTCATTGCCGAAGAGCTGGAGGCCGGCGGCCAGGTGCAGGGCAAAGGAGTGTCCTCCATGCGGGATACAGCGCCGCCGGGTCCACCCCGCCTCCTCAATAACCCGCAGCATGCGCAGGTACTCCACCAGGCCATAGGCCAGCACCGGGTCCATCTGGAGAAAATCGCGTTTCCGGTCCATGCCCCCGAAGCGGACGAGGTTGCGCACATCCTGATGGGAAAACAGGTTCTCCCCGGTGGCCATGGGAAGGTTGAGCGCTTCACTGAGCTCTGCCTGCAGGCCATAGTCCAGGGGGTCTCCCGCCTCCTCGTACCACTTCAGACCCATGGGCTCAATCGCCCGCCCGAAGTCGAGGGCTTGCTCCAGGTTGAAGCGGCCATTGGCGTCCACCGCCACGCGCCCGGGATCGCCCACGACCTCGACCACGGCCTCGATGCGCCGCAGGTCTTCCCGCAGGGAGGCGCCCCCCACCTTCATTTTGACCGCATCGTATCCGGAATCCAAATACGATTTCATCTCATCGCGCAGCGCATCGATACCCCGCTCCGGATAGTAATAGCCCCCGGCCGCATAGGTGTAGACCTTCGTGTCCATCCGGCCATGATTGAACCGGTCGGCCAGCACCCGGCAGAGCGGACGGCCCTCAATTTTAGCCACCAGGTCCCACAGCGCCATATCGACCACCCCGACGGCCACGCTGCGTTCGCCATGCCCCCCCGGTTTTTCATTCTCCATCATGATATCCCAGGCCTTGAAGGGATCCAGGTTTTCCCCGGCGGCATCCAGGAGCGCCTCGGGCTGCGCCCGTTTTAAGCGCGGAAACACCCGCTGCTCCAGGATTTCCGTCTGGGCATAGCGGCCGTTCGAACTGAAACCGCGCCCCACCAGGGGCTGTCCATCACGCATGACATTGGTCTCCACCTCCACGATGGAGCCGGTCATCTCGGCAAAACTGATATAGGCGTTGCGCATGTGCTCTTCCATGCGGACGGCCCGGGTGCGAAGGGAGGTAATTTCAATCATGGGAAAGCTGGTGACGCCTGATTCAGGTACCGATATAGAGAGCCCTCGGCTGGGTATAGAAACTCTGCGCGAAAGGCCCACATTCCGGGACCCCCCGGCCGGACTCCTTCCACCCGCTGAACGGCATATCCGCCGTCCGGTAGGCTGTGTGCAAATTGACATGCCCCAGGCCCGTTTCGATCCGGGCCAGCACGCGCTTGCCCCGCTCGACGTCCCGGGTAAACACAGAGGCGGATAAGCCGTAGATGCTGGCGTTGGCCAGGCGAACCGCGTCGGCCCCATCCGCAGCTTCCGTCAGCGCGAGAACCGGGCCAAAGACCTCTTCCTGGAACAGGGCCATGGTTTCCGTCACCCCCCCAAAGATGCTCGGCTCGATAAACCAGCCCCGGCACCCCTCCACCGATTCCACAGCCCGTCCACCCAACAGGCAGCGTGCCCCTTGCCTACGCCCCTGGTCCATCGCCTCGAGGATTTCATTGAAATGGCCTTCGTACGCCACCGGCCCCATCTGGTAACCCGGGAGATGACCGGGGCCCACCTCGATTGTTGCCGCTCGACGAACGAGCTTATCCTGGAATTCCGGATACACCGCAGCCTCAACAACCACCCGGCTGGTTCCAGTACACCATTGCCCGGCACAGCTGAACCCGCCCACGCAAGCCGCCTCGACCGCGGCGTCCAGGTCGGCATCACCCAGGACGACTAAGGCATTTTTTCCGCCCAGCTCCAGCTGGAGCTTCACGTTACGGCCGGCGGTCTGCGCTTGCAGGCGGAGGCCCGTCTCGGTCGACCCGGTCAGGCTGATCCCCGCCAGAGCCGGGTAATCCACCATGGCCGGCCCCACCACGCGTCCCTTTCCCATGACCAGGTTGGCCACCCCGGGTGGAAGATTCAAATCATCCAGGTGGCGTAGCCCAAGCCAGGACGGGCCCGGGGTGATTTCCGAACTCTTCACCACCCCCGTATTTCCATAGACCAGGGCTGGAACCAGTTTCCGGATAAAGGTGGATAGCGGGAAATTCCATGGAAGGATGAGGAGGAACACCCCGAGAGGCAGGTGTTCGATATAGGGATTTCCCGTCGGCTGTTCCGCCAGATCTTCAGCCGCCACGTCCAGCAGGAAGCGCCCATCCCGTAAGGCAGCGGCCACCTCCGCCCGGCTTTCATCCAGGCCTTTTCCGTTTTCCGCCGTGATGATTTCCGCATAGGCCTCCGTCTCCCGCTCGATCCGGTCCAACCAGGCTCCCAACAGCTGTATCCGCTCCGCCGCCGGGGTGGAGCGCCATCCGGGAAAAGCCGCCTGGGCGGCATCCATGGCCGCGGTGGCTTCCGCGGTTCCAACCAGGCAGTAGCGGCAGGCGACTTCATCCAGGTGTCCCGGTTTCCGGCGCACCTCCACTTCCCCCGCTGGAAGCCAGGCTCCGTTGATGTAACTCGTATAGACTTCCATGTGTGTTTATTAAAAAGATTATAGAAATTTCACCTTAATTCATAGAAAAATCATTATATTTTCATGAAAAAAATTGCATTTATTTCAGCAAGACATCACGGTTGACCTCTACCCCCGGACAAAACCCCAGGCATGAAGACAGGACACCTCGAGTTGGCCGACTGGTTGATCATCATGAGTTATTTCGTGGCCGTAGTATGGCTGGGAATGCGCTTTGGGAAAAGGAACAAAGACTCGCAGAGCTATTTTCTGGGAAAAGGCCAATTACCGGGCTGGGCCGTCGGTCTCTCACTCTTTGCCACAATTATTTCGAGTTGGGCCTTTCTGGCCCTGCCGGGGAAATCCTACCTCGCCGATATCCAGAACCTCGTCATCGTGTTGACCCTGCCCTTCACCACCTGGCTGGCCGCCCGGGTATTTATCCCTCTTTTCCGGGACAAGATCCGCCTGAGCGCCTATGAGTACCTGGAAAACCGGTTTGGACTGGGGGCACGGGTCTACGGGAACCTGGCCTTCCTCGTGGTCCATTTCGGGAAAATGGCGGCCATCCTCTACCTGCTCTGCCTGGCCATCTCCGGCATGACCGGATGGAACATTTTTGTCTTAATTGCCATCATCGGAGTGGCCACCATCGCCTACACCACCTTTGGCGGTATCGAGGGGGTGGTCTGGACCGATGTCATTCAGGGCCTGCTCCTCTTGTCGGGTGGTGTCATCTCCCTCGGCTTCCTCCTCTTCTCCCATGACGCCGGTCCGGCGGGAATCATGACCCACGCCGCAGAGGCTGGCAAATTCAAGCTGGTCAACTGGAGCTTCGACCCCGCCAAGGTGAATGCATGGGTCTTCGCCATCTTCGGGCTCAATTTTTATTTCCAGAAATTCGGCACGGACCAAACGGTGGTCCAACGCTACCTCTTGTCCAATTCAGAGCAGCGGGCGAAAAAAGCCCTCTGGATGGGCTCGAGCATTATTCTTTTCGTCTGGGCCCTCTTCCTTTCCATCGGAGCCCTCCTTTGGGCCTACTTCGACCTCAACCCCGGGGTGTTACCAGAAGACCTGGCCGGACAACCGGACAAAATCTATCCATTCTTTATCGGCTACGCCCTGCCACCGGGCATCACCGGGTTGATCCTGACCGGCCTGATTGCCGCCACCATGTCTACCCTCTCCTCCGACCTGAACTGCCTCGCGGCCGTGATCTACGAAGACTACTACCTGAAACTTCGGCCCCAGGTAACTGAAGCCGCGAGCCTGTTTTTTTCACGGACTGTCGTCCTGGCGGCCGGGCTGCTTTCCGTCGGCCTGGCGATGTGGATGACCCGAATTCATTCCATGGCCGATGCCGCCTTTAACTTTGTCTCCCTCGTGGCTGGCGGGGTCCTCGGCATGTATTTACTCGGGATGCTGTCCCGCCGTGCCCACGCCAGGGGCCTCTACCTCGGTCTTGCCGTGGGCATTGCCTTCATCCTCTGGGCCAGTTTCACCCATCCCCGGGCCAGTGTATCCATCGATTGGATACCAAGGTTTCCCTTTCACACCCTGTGGATCGGCCTGTTTGGCAACCTGGTGGTCTTCCTGGTGGGCTGGCTGGCCAGCCGCGTTCTGCCGGCTGCTCCAGGTCCATCTCCAGAACCGGAAGCCTCAACCTTTTCCAGCACATCTGAACCATGAACGATAAACTACCTCAAACCTACCACGAACACCCCTGGATGGGGGTTTTTCCCGCAACCTTGTGTGCCTTTAATGAAGACGAATCCATCGATGAACCGGGCCTGCGTTCCTACTACCGCTGGCTGATTTCGACTGGGGGCTTAAACGGCCTCGTTTGCAACGGCCACACGGGCGAAATCATGGCCCTTCACCCCGAGGAACGTGCTTGGATCACGGCCATCCTGGCGGAAGAGATTCAAAACAGCGGAAAACCGCTGAAAACCATCTCCGGAGTGGCGGGAGAAGGCAGCCGGGTAGCTTCAGACCACGCCATCGCCGCGCGCGAATCCGGGGCCGACGGGATCCTCCTGATGCCCCCGCACTACCAGTTGCGCTTCGGCCGTAGCTCCGCCACGGCCGTTGGCTTTGTAGCGGATGTCGCCGAGGCTTCAGGCATTGACATCGTGCTGCACCAGTATCCCTCTTGGACCAAAGTCGGCTACACATTGGAGGAGATGCTGGAAATCATCAAGATCCCCGAAGTCAAATGCATTAAAATGGGGACACGGGATATGGCGCGGTGGCTCTACGATTACGAGCAGCTCAAGGCTGCCCGGCCGGACCTCTCCATCATCACCTGCCACGATGAATACCTCCTCCCGACCCTCCTTGAAGCAGGCGATGGAGCCCTCATCGGGTTCGCCGGGTTTGCCCCGGAGCTCATGGTCGACCTCGTGGAAGCTTGTGTGGCAGGAGATCTGCCCGCCGCCAAGAAAGCCCAGCAACTGGTCGCCCCCCTGGCCCGGCTTATTTACAATTTCGGTGAGCCCGGTTGCGGAGCTCACCAACGGATGAAAGTGGCCCTCTGGATTCTCGGCAAAATATCCAGCCCGGTCTTTCGCCGGCCCATCCCACCGCTTACCGACCAGGGAATTGCGGATATCCGGACGGAACTCCAGCGCCTGGGATTGGAAACGGTGAATTGAGCGGGCAGGCCGGGATGCCTTTTCCAGAAACAACCTGAAATTCCAAACCCCTGGCGGACGCTGCGCCCCAGGGAAATTCCAAATTCCATACCTATGAAAACCTCGCGACGATCCTTCCTTCGAACTTCAACGGCAGGGACTCTGGCCTTGGGATCTGCCCCGCTCTTCGGGGCGGATAAAGGAGCGTCCGCGAAGGGGACTCCCCCGCCGATACCGGAAGACCCGGTCGCCGACCCGCGCTCGGTGTATTTTTCCGATTTTTCCATGGCTCAGCCTGTGGATGCCATCTCCGACCGGAAAAAGGAAGGATATTGGATGCGGGTGGATTACACGAGCACCGAAGGGGTCGAGGGCGTGATGTTATATGCCAGGCCGGGCGAAGCATGCCCGGTGATGACCCTTCCCTTGAACTTGGAGGGACCACATCACCTGTTTATCGGCATTCATTATTCCAACAATCCTTATCCGCGCTGGAATAACGAGGGGTGCATTTCCGTTAAGTTATCCGGTGATCCGGGATTTCGGCGGGTCGCTCCCGAGTTGGGTACCGTCCTGGATAATGGCAAAGCGAAATTTCCCGATGGCCAGGACCTGTTTAAATCCATCCAGGAGGCCTATTGGCGAACCACCGACCTCACCGACCAAGAGCTGCTATTTCGCCAGGCGCATGCCCCCTACAATGATTCCAGAAAAGCATCCCTGGCGAATATTGCCTGGATTCGGGCGGTTCCCCTTACCTCGGAGGAATGGGAGGCATTCGAAGCTGTCAGTAAACCGCGGGCTGCAACACGCCGTTTAGCCGCCATCTACTGCCCGGGGCACCTGAGTGGCAGTACGGATGGCACCCCCATCTTCCATCCCACCAATGAGGAGTGGTTCGTGGATGACTTCGAAGCCTACCGCAATTCAGATATCGATCTCTTTATTTTTGAGGCCATGCGGGGGAATTTCTGTCTCTTCCCCACCCGTTTCGGTTGTACCAGCCTGCCCGGAGCACCCTGGAATCCGACCTGGGCGGATCCGCTTGGGGCATTTTCCAGGCAAGCCCGCGCCAATGACATGAAAATCCATGCGGCCATCCGCTTTATCGGGCCGCAATACCCGGTTATCCAGGAACCGATCAGCTTGGCCCAACTGGCCTACTACCGCCCCATGGAGCGTTTCGCCAAACGAGATCGTGAGGGGAACCCTTTGGCTACTCTGAGTATCGCTTACCCGGAGGTTCGGGCCCACTGGTTACGCCTCATGCGGGAAGCCTTGGAATACGATATCGACGGCCTCACCCTGATCCTCAATCGATCCACGCCTTTCATCCAGTATGAGGAAAAAGTCGTTCAGGACTTCCTGGACCAGTATGGAGAAGACCCCCGCAACCTGCCGGAAAGTGACATGCGTTGGGTTCGGCACACCGCCGGTTACCTGACCGCCTTTGTTGAAGAAATCCGCGCGCTGGTGGATGAAAAACCTGGCCGGGAACTGGGTGTCATTGTTTATGGCCCGAATCGGGAAACCCCCGGAGATCCCTACTATAAGCTCAAAAGTTATGTATGCGATGTCGATGAATGGTTGAGGCGCCGCTTGGTCGACATCGTCATCCCCTCCCAGCAGATCGACGACGAAGCCCTCCAGAATTGGAGCAAACTGGCTGCGCCCGGGGTGCGCCTTTGGCCGGATTTAATGCCCAGGCAGCAGACACCCGCCCAATTCACTCGACTGGCCAGGCACTACCAGGAAAACGGGGCCAACGGCTTTGCGTTCTGGGATAGTGAGCGGCGAAACCCACGCCTCAGCGAATGGGCCGGGATCCGCCGTCTCGGGCATATGGAGGATTGGAATGTCCTGGCCCGGGAATCCACCGATTGGTATCGCACCATACGGTTAAAGACCTTGGGTGGTTTTTCCGCAGATAACTCCTTCAGGGATGGGTAGATCAGAGTTTGTCAGGACTAAACCATGAAACCTATGGAAATCATCGACGCTTTCTGCCACTGGTTGCCGCGCAGTTATTACGAGGGCGTGGCGGCCCGGTCGTCGGCTGATCTCCACATGTTTAAACGGGCCTACCACATACCGGAGATGAGCAAGCTCGGGGCCCGGGACCAGTTCGTGGATGAAGTGCCGGGCTACCGCCAAATCCTTTCGATCGTGTCACCCCCAATCGAAGCCCTGGGCCAGCCAGAGGAGACACCTGCTTATGCCCGGATGGCCAATGAAGGCCTGGCGGAAAGGGTAGCCGATGATCCTAACCGCTACCCGGCCTTTGTGGCTTCCCTTCCCCTTAACAACGAGGGGGCCACCCAGACTGAGCTGGCCTATGCAACCGAGAGCCTGAAGGCGGCAGGCTTTCAGATCTTCACCCATGTGAACGGGAATCCCCTCGACCAGGCCCCCGTCATCGAATCGGTCTTTGCCTGGGCGGCAGAGCATCGTCAGCCCATTTGGCTGCACCCCAGCCGCGGCTTCCAGCACCCGGATTATCAGAATAGAGAGGACTCTTATTACGAAATATGGTGGTCGCTCGGCTGGCTCTACGAAACCAGTGCCGCCCTCCTCCATCTGGCCTACAGCGGAGTCTTTGACCGTTGGCCCGACCTGAAACTCATCACCCACCACGCAGGCGCCATGATCCCCTTTGCCGAGGGCCGCCTGCGCACCGGAGTCAGAAAACCCGGAATGCGCCTGCCTGAGGATCGCCAGGAGCTGGCCCAGGTCCGATCCGATAGACCTGTCATCGACAGCCTGAAACAATGCTACGCCGATACGGCCACCTTCGGAACCGCCGACGCCATCCTGGCAGCCAGTCACTTTTTTGGTGCCGAAAAACTCCTGTTTGCCACCGATATGCCCTTCGGCCCGGGCGGTGGCCGGGACCACCGACAGGCCGCTATCGAGGGAGTCCGGTTCCTGCCGATCAAGGACACGCAGAAAGCCGCCATATTATCAACAAACCTGCGCACCCTCCTGCCTTCACTCCCTTGATGTCCCCGTTACGGTTCACCCCTTATTTCCATACTCCATTCAAAACCACCCACCCCCAAACACATGTCCCAACCTTCCCTATCCCGCCGATCCTTCCTGAAAACCTCTGCCGCCGGAACCCTCTTAGGTAGCACAGGAGTCGGATTGGCCCAGACCGCTGACACCTATCGCGCACCGCCGCCACCACCGCCAGGGCCCGCGAGCTTCAGCACCATGGGTGACCTGGGCACCCCGCTCCCACCGCCACCCAACTGGGTGGTCTTCCGGTCCGACATGTCCCAGTGCCGCCCCGCCGGCCGGATGACCCGTGACCGGGTGGATGGCAAGTGGGTCCTGCACGACTACGAGACCCAGGAAGGGATCAAAGGCGTCATGGCTTCAGCTTACCCCGAGGAGAACGCAGGGGAGCTGACCCTGCCCCTCGAGGTGGAGGGGCCCCACAAAATATATCTGGGTATTCACTATCCCAAGGTGAACCATGGGCATTCCGGTTACGGGGAAGTCGAAGTGAAACTCACCCGGGACGAGGGCTTTCGCCGGGTTGCCCTGGAAGCTGGCACCCTGGACGATACCGGAAGCCAGAAAATCGGCCACGACAGTAACCACAACCACAAGTCCATCCAGGAGCCGTTCTGGAAGATTGCGGACCTCACCGGCCAAGACCTGATCTTCCGCCAGCCGGGCCCCCCATACGATATTACCAATCATCACCCGCAATCCAATTTCAGTTATGTCAAACTAGTGCCGCTTTCCGCGAAAGAAGCAGCGGAGTGGAAGGCAAATCTACCTTCGGAAAACACCAGGCGGGTGGCCGTCATCTACTGCACCGGACACATGACCGGGCACCTTCGTGGATCCTACACCTATCACCCGACTTCGAAGGACTGGTTTAAAGATGAGTTTTCGCCCTACGTGGATTCAGACCACAAACTCTTTATCTTCGAGGCCATGCGGGGAAACTACTGCTTGTTTAAAACCAAAATCGGGGACGTGGGTAACGAGGGAAATAAATGGCAGCCAGAATGGATCGACCCGCTGGCCGAATTTACCGCCCTGGCCCACTCACATGGGTTAAAGATTTTTGCCTCGCAGCGCATGACGGGCGCACAATACCCGATGAACCGTGCCCCCATTGCTCGCGCACGTTACTTCTGGAAGCTCCAGCAATACGCTAAGATTGACCGTAACGGCATCCCCACCAGCAACCTCAGTCTCGCTTATTCCGAGGCTCGAAACCATTGGCTCGGGCTCCTGCGGGAAGCCCTGAATTACGGCATCGACGGAGTCCAGCTCCACCTCAACCGGGCTACTCCCTTTGTCATGTATGAGGAGCCAGTCCTCAATGCTTTCATCGATCAATACGGCGAGGACCCGCGCAGGCTTTCTGAGCTTGATCCCCGCTGGATGAAACACGGCGCATCCTATGTCACGGCTTACCTGCGCCAGGTTCGCGCCTTACTGGATGAAAAGCCCGGGCGCCAACTCGGCATCACCCTGTATGGCCATCCGCATGATTACGATCCGCATCGCGAACACTTCCACCCCATGCGCTACCAGTGCGACGTGGAAACCTGGATTCGCGAAGGGCTCGTCGATTACCTCATGCCGAATAAGTATATCGATCTCGGACTCCTCCAGAAGTGGCGCGACCTCGGCGGATCCCGGCTCCACCTCTACCCCGATCTCATGCCACGCACCCAATTGCCCAAGCAGTACGCCGCCCTCGCAAAAAAATATTACGATCACGGGGCGGACGGTGTGGTCACTTGGGATGGCGAACGTCGGGCGCCCCGCATTTCCGAATGGGCGGCCGTTCAGCAACTGGGCCATGTCTCTCACTTGGAGGAAATCATCCACAACAACGATGACTACTACCGCCGTGTCCCCCTCAAGTCCCTCGCTGGATTCTCCACCGAGCACTCCTTCCATGATGGTTGACCGGGAGCTACCCGGGAAAGTGAGAATATCCACTCGCTCAAAGACCCGGTTCGAATTATTCGAATCAGGCCAAAGGCAATGAATGAGAATAAAATGAGCGTGAGGGATTCCCGCAAGTCCGCCAAGTTAAAGCAAATGAATCACACGCCTTGGATCGACTCCTAACTCCGATGATGGGGGACAGGCAAAATCTGTATCTGAGGTGCTGTCTTCGATCAATCAATAAGCCTACAGCCGGATCGAGTTGAATGGGGTTCGTCCACCAGCCGTAAAAGTCATGCCTGAAAAGAAGAAACGCTCCCTGACCGCCAGAATATTAATGGGAATGGCCCTTGGAATCCTGACTGGTGTCCTCCTCAATTTGGCCGGGAATGACGGGCTGATCCGAGTCCTGTTTTCCGACGGCATTTTCCTTGTGGTGGGAACCCTGTTCTTACGGTCCCTTCAACTTATGGTCGTTCCCCTGGTCTTTGTTTCCCTGGTTTGTGGTACGGCTTCGATGGAAGACGTACGGCGCCTGGGCCGGATCGGTGGGAAAACCCTGGCGCTTTATCTGTTGACCACCACCATTGCGATTTCCTTTGCGTTGGGCATTGGGTTGCTGGTCAAACCCGGCAAGGGCATGGAGCTGGCAACGGAGGAGGATTTTGTCACCCCGGAAGCCCCGCCACTGTCCGAGGTGTTGATCGACATGATCCCCAACAACCCGATGGAAGCCCTTGCTGAGGGAAACATGCTCCAGATCATCGTATTTGCCATGCTGTTTGGACTGGCCTTAACTATATCCGGCCAGCCCGGGAGAAGTGTGCTGCAGATTTTTGAATCCTTGAACGAGGTGGTCATGCGACTGGTCATGCTGATTATTGAATTAGCCCCGATCGGCGTCTTTGCCTTGCTGGCTCGTACTTTCGCCAATGAAGGATTCGATACTATTATTCCTCTGGCCAAGTATTTCTTCACCCTGGCTGCCGTGCTCATCCTACACGCCGTATGTACCTATTCCCTTTTCCTTAAAATCATCGGTAACCTCAATCCGGTCCAGTTTTTCAGGAAGATGCGAACCGCCCAGATTTTTGCCCTGACCACTTCAAGCAGTAACGCTACGATCCCGGTGACGCTGGAAACCGTGGAAGAGGAATTGGGGGTGGATAATTCCATTTCCTCATTCACCGTTCCCCTGGGAGCCACGATCAATATGGACGGAACTGCCATCATGCAGGGAATTGCTACGGTCTTTGTGGCTCAATCCATCCAATTGGATTTATCTTTTGGACAAATACTCACGGTTCTATTGATGGCTACTCTCGCCTCGATTGGATCCGCCGGAGTGCCGAGCGCAGGCCTCATCATGCTGACTGCTATTTTGACACAGGTAAACCTTCCCATAGCAGCCATTCCCATCCTCCTCAGCATTGACCGGCTCCTCGATATGTTGCGCACCGTGGTCAACATAACGGGGGACGCGGCCATGACCTGCATTATCGGAAAAAGTGAGGGAAAAATGGACCTCAGCAGGTTTGAGGACAATAGCTGGCGTAATTAAATTCCCCTCCCTGCTTACCGGTCAGGCCTACCATCCCACCCCCGGCCAGTTGGTCACCCCCTTATCCCCGGGGTGGAAAATATTGTTATCCATGACCACGCTCCGGGCCATCCATTCCTCATCAAACCAGATAGCCCAATGGTAGCGCGGTCCCGGATAGCTAAGCGCTCCATTTTTATAAATACCATCGCGACCTTTGTCATAGATCAGGTTTCCGGTGATAATCAGGTCCAGGAGTTGCGGGTTATTTTCCTGAGGACCGGTTCCTACCTTGATTCCAACCGGGGCGGTTTCGCTCGGGTCAGTCTCCCAAAGCCGCCAGCTCTCCGAGCCGTATCCCTGATCGGCGATGATATTGTTGGTAATGATGATTCCGCGCTCGACATTTTCCTCGGTCTTAAAATCACCCCGGTGCTCCACCCCCGGGTGCCAGGATTCACTCCCCGGACGGATCAGGATCCCATATTTGCCCGGGCGCTGAAATATGTTGTTTGAAATGATAACCCCGCGACTCCCATGGAAGGTCTTCATACCCATGTAGCAATCGGTCACATGGTTATTCGATACCGTGAGAAAGTCACTGTGGAGGTCCATCCCTTGGGCGGCGTTCTGAATATAGTTCCCATCGACCAGGGTGAAGGCGGAACGGGTCGCGGGGTGAACCAGGATGCCCCCGCCCTGGTGCCAGATGAAGACAAAATTATCCCTCACCCCATAGGACGCGAGGGGGCCCAGTTCCTCCGCCCGCTCCACGATTTTACCCAGCTCATATTTCGCTTTGATTTCAGGCGTAGGCAGGAATTCTGTTTCAATCACCCGGTTGTTTAAAATCCGTGCGCCCCGGCTTTCAGCCACACGGATCCCGTGCCCGTTGATGGCATTAAAAGCATAGCGATACAGCTCATTCTGCATCCGGTCGTCGACTGCGATTGTTTTGAAATCCACGACCTCGCAGCTCTCTATGGTGAGGTAATCGCAGCGCTGGATGAGCACGGCGTTGAACTCGGCTCGGTTCTTCAGCACCTTGACCCCGCTAATGGTAAGGTGGGGGCTGTCGATCGCATGAATTCCCGCCGGCCGTTTGCCTAACTTCGGGTCAAGGCGGGTGAGCGTAATACCTGCCACCCTGGCATGTGGGGCATTCCGGATGATAAGAATATCGGCATCATCGTTTTGCTGGATAACGCGGCCCTGTCCATAGAGTCCACTCCCCTCCCCTTCCAGGATCAGGGCCTCGTCGATCAGGTAATCTCCGGGGGGCAAGTACAAGGGTTTCCCCCGATTGGAATCCAATGCTTCCTGAAGCGTGGCATAGTCGTCCAGGTTACCGGCTTCCATCAAAACGGGAAACAATATGCAGATAGAATATTGAAGGAGGAGGAGAGGGATACGGTTCATCATACTTAAAGTTTGGCGGGTATCGTGAATGGCTCGCGGTAAGTGGGGGTCAGGAGAGACTCGACCATCGCCTGGTGGGGCTCACTTTCTGACCGCACTTCACTCGGAGTCGGACTGTAGGAAAGCCATGGTCCGAAGCACACCGAACTCGTTTCCAAGTCGACTTCGTTGCGCTTCAGCATGGCTATCATGTGGTCAAAGGGGGCTTCGGATTGAGGAAAGGCCCCCAGGCGTTGTTCGCGTAACGCACGTCCATCATGGCCCCGGAGGCTATCCCCGGCCCGGTAGGATACATTGGCCAGGTGGAAGAGCTCACCGGCCGCTACCCCTGCTTGAAGAGGTGCGTTGAGCAGGGACCGATCATTGGCACGCAACGCTGCTATAAAATTTTCGACATGGCCGGCCCCCGCATCTCCGGCAAAGGACTTCACCTTTTTCCCGCTTGAGTCGTAAAACACGCCCCCGCCACGACCCACGTTCACCCAGCCGTCTTCACACTGTACGATGGTTCCGTTTCGTATGCCTCGCACATGGTCCATCCTCTCCGTTCCCACCCCCGTCGGCAAACTCCGCATCTCAATAAACACCGGAATACCCGCATAATCGAAGACGGCCAGATGGGCGTTCGGAGTCTCCCCATTGTCCCGGTGGACGAAGCGCCCGCCGTAGCTCATGATCCGCTTGGGGTATACCGAATCCCCCAATACCCGCCGGACATCATCGGTCGTGTGAGCGCCCAGGTTGCCCATATCCCCGTTTCCCGTGGCCCACTGCCAATGCCAATCGTAATGGAAGGTCTTCCGCATCAACGGAGTCAGGGGAGCAGGGCCGCAAAATAGATTATAATCCGCGCCAGGCGGGGGGGTCTGCGGACTCGTTACGTACCCGATCGATCCCCGAAACTTCCAGAATAAACCATGGATCCATTGAATTGCTCCCAGGGGTCGCGTTTTCAGATATTCAAGGGCGTCAGCCAGTCCAGGATTGGAACGGTTCTGAGTTCCCGCCTGGATCAACACCCCGTATTGCTGCTCAGCCTCCAGCATCCGCGCCCCTTCCCATAAGTTGTGGGTAACCGGTTTCTCGACGTAGACATGCTTTCCGGCCTGACACGCCCAGATCGTTTGCAGGCCGTGCCAGTGGTTTGGGGTGGCAATGACCACCGCGTCAATATCGGCTCGGTCCAGGATGTGTCTCCCGTCAATGTATCCGTCCGGTCGATACGAAAGGCCTTCGGCCTTCTTACGACCCTCGGCCAGACGCGCAGGATCTATGTCCGATATGGCCACCACATCCACCCCGGGGAGTCGCCCAAAAGTCTCAATGTGCTGCCATCCCTTGTTCCCGATCCCAATGACCCCCACCCGGATACTTTCGCTAGCCGAACCGGCCCGGCCCAGGGCGGGTGCTCCTATGACCTTTGTTGTACCTAGAATCGTTCCCGTCTTTATCATGCGGGTTATCATTTCACGGCGGGATATATGCTTCATTTTTCAGACTGCCTCTCGATTAATCTTGGAAAATCTCAAAAAAAGAACAAGATTTTTCATGAACTTTCATTGAAATTAAATTCAATCGATCAATATTTTTCATGAAAAACCTAATTAAGCTTTCCCTAATCCTCCTGCATTCAACTTTCTTTCTCCGCGGAGAAACGGTGGCCGTCTGGACTTTTGACGAACCCGAGGGACTCTATCCCAGTTGTATTCTGGAGGATCTTTCTCCCAACGCTTACCCCATGGTATTGGGCCCGGGTGGACAAATCGTAACGGGGAAATATGGAAATGCCTTATCGGCATCCGCCCAGGATATGCCGGAATGGGGCGTAGGCAGTGTGTTGTTTGGCCTGACCCAGGTTCCAACTGCCGAAGATCGAACCGTTGCTCCCATGAGCTGGCACAACGCCTTGCATGCGGGACTCATCCCCAGCGGCGAAAACCACCTGCGGAAAGAATTTCACTACCCGAACGTGACGCGGACGGGGATGAACCTGGGGGACTTTGACTGGACCGTGGAATTTTGGTTTAAAGCCGATCGAGGGGACCCCGGAGTGGTGTTTGAGTTGGGCACCGGACCAAGAGGGGAAAACACCCAGGTCACTGCCATGCGGGTGAATCCTAAGGCAAACCGCTTGGAAGTGCTGAACCAACCGGGATCCCTGGATATCGCCATTCCCGTTGTAGCAGATGGGTTCCATTGGGAAGCATGGAACCACTTTGCGCTGGTTTTTCATTCCAGGACACAGACCCTGACCCTATTCACCAATGGAAAACCCGGCACTCCGGTCACCGCCTCCCTCGAATCGCTACCCGAGGGGGAAGAGGCTTACCTCTCGGTTGGCCGGAACGGGACTTGGGAAGAACCGCTTCCCGGACTTCTGGATGAGCTTCGATTCAGCCACGGGCGAGTTTACACCACCCCCTTCACGCCCCCGGACAGCTTCAACCCTTATAACAGATCATCCATTCAAGCCACCCTGCCCGAGCCCGGACTGCCCCTTCTTTTTTCTCAACAGACAACAGCCCCACTGCCCCTCCCCTTGGGAAACCGCAAACACCTCTTCCTTGATGATGCCATTGCCATGTCGACTCGGGATATCACGTTTGTGCCCAATCCACCAGGAGATCCGGAATTGGCTTTTGAGATCAAAGGGGCCTTTCGTAAACACGTCACAGTCATCGAAGACGAGGCCGGCCGCGTCAGGATCTATGCTGGAGCCGAAAATGACCAGCTGGCGGTGTGGATCTCTGAGGACGGGCTCAACTTTGAAGCCCCGGCCTTTAATAAAAGCAAAACGGGAAGCCCCAATATCGTAATACCGGAATCCACCGCTATGGGGACCCTGTTTATCGATCCTCATGCACCGGACTCCATGAAATGGAAATACATCAGCGGTTTTGACGAACGGGGCATCCACCTCTTTGCCTCTCCGGATGGCTTGGATTGGACTCACTTGAGGCCCGCTGTCATTCCCCTTTGGCCGGGATCGCAATCGAATATGTTTTTCGACGATCAACGGGGGCTCTATGTGGCATACCACCGCTCCGATATGGGAGATACCCTGGCGGGTAAAACCGAGCGCCGCTTCGTCATGACTGAAGAGCGGGACCTGACACCACCATGGGGTTTCCGTCCGGTTTCCACTGCCGAGCAGGAGGCTTACCACGCGCTCTACCGCCTGGACCGCAACCGGCCCTGGTTTGTGGACAACGGTCCCCTCACCCCCGGAGGATTCGGCATTGAATATCCCGCCGTGTTTAAGCCCACGGACTATTTCGATCCCGTCGGGGTCGATTTCTATGTTCCCAAAGCCACGAAATACCCGGGAGCCCCCGATGCTTATGTCGCCTTTGCCGCGGTCTTTTTTCATTACGAGGGCGATGGACCCGAGACGCGGACCGTGTTGGTCGATGAAGCCCGCATGACCGGCAACGGCACGATCGAGACCCAACTCATGACCAGCCGGGACGGAATAGACTGGAAACGACATCCACGGCCGGTATTCGTCAATGTAGGGCCTTGGAAGGACTGGCACCTGAACGAAATCTATCACGCAGACGGATTGATTATGCGTGAACAAGAGATCTGGCTCTACTTTTACGGCACCGAGGAGTTTCATTCATCCGTGGACGGAGCACCAGACCGGCGGGGGATCTTTCGAACCATCTTACCTCGTGACCGCTTTGTGGCCGCAGAGGCGCCCTATGACCGTGAGGGTCAGATCGTAACCAAACCCCTGGTATTTAGCGGGAACCGCTTAGAAATAAACGTCGATACCGGAGCCACGGGCTACGTCCAGGTTGGACTGTTGAAGGGGAACGGCCGCCCCCTCGAGGGGGTCAACGTGGATGACTGCGTTTACGTAAATGGCAATCATCTCGATCATCAAGTGGAATGGCTGAACCATGGGACGAACGTCTCACCCTGGGCTGGCCAACCGGTTCGCTTGGTCTTTCGCCTGCGAGGAGCCCGCCTGTATGGGTTCCAGTTCAAGGACTAAGCTTTTTTACCTAGCTTGCCTAATCTTAGTGCGTCGATCGATGCGAATGCACACGGCTTCCCTCATCCTTCTCCTGGTGTCTCTCGCTTCATCCGCCGCTGGGTGATTCATCCACGTGTCAGAGGATAGGCGCCTTCAACCCCTATTCCTCCCCAAAAAGGAAGATCAGCGGAATGTGCAGCCGTTTGTTCCACGCGTCCTCAGAGTGGTTTTCGCCCTCGAATTTGCGGGTGGTCCAATTGGACTGATTGTAGCCCCGCTGAACCATTACCCGATCGACCATGGGCTGAATACCGACATAGAGGGCATCCAGTTCTACGGTGCCGTAATCGAAATAAATCCGGTGAGTGTCCGGATCCGGAAGCTGCCCTTCCATATACTTTATGAAAGCCTCCGGGATCGGGTTCGCCTCCAGGGTGAAGATCCCCGGCCAATGCGTGGACAGGCAGGCTGCCTTTCCAAAAACCTCGGGGTATTCACAGATCGAGTACATAGAAATCAATCCACCCATGCTCGATCCCATGATCGCCGTATCCGCCCGGCCGGGTCTGGTGGAATAGGTTTGATCAATAAAGGGTTTCAACTCCTCCACCAGGAAGCGGAGATAGGCATCGGACTGGACCTCGCCGGAAAAGATCACATGCCCGCCCTCGCGTTTCGATTCCTCAAGGAGGAAGTGGCGATAGGTCGCTGACAAGGCTTCAAAGGGCTTCTGCGGGAAGTAATCCGGATGCCGGGTCACCCCGCCGTTGTGCACCCCCACCACAATGATGGGTTCGATCTTTCCGGCGTTGATCAACTCCTGGGCGACATCATCCACATCCCACGCCTGGTTGTTCCAATTGGTCGAAGCATCAAACAAAGCCCCGCCATCATGCATATAGAGTACAGGATAAGACCGCCCGGGATCATACCCCTCGGGTAACCACACATCGATATGGCGAGTCGTGACAAAATCAGACGAAAAATCGGCATGACGAACGAGCTTGCCGACGGCGACCTCAGGCTTCGTTGCAGAAGCGGAGACTGCCACTACCGACATTAGGATAAGGACGAGGAACTTCATCATATTAAGGAGCTCGAGCCGGTGTGCCTTGGCTCCGGCTCCATCAATTCTTAATGACAACCGCCTCACTCACCACGGCTCCAGCCCGATTTGTGACCAGAACAGCATAGGAACCCGGCCCGTCCGTTTGGTAGGTGGGCGCATTGGGGGCCCCAATAAACGCACCATCTTTCATCCATTGATAGGTGAAAGGCGCCGTCCCCTGAGCTTGAACCCGGATCATGGGACGAGCGCTGCGATCGGTCTTCAAGACTACCTGGGGAGTCTCCGCCCCAACAATCCCGTGGGGGAGGCCTCCCCGGGAGACAAACAGATCGTTCACTTCAACTGAGGATACATTTCCATTCAAGTCATTATACGTGGCGTGCAGGGTGAAGGTTTCATTCGGGGCCAAGTCGACCGGAGGGCGGAAAAACAAGCGGAAGGGTGCGGTTTCATCTGTCCCCAAATACTCAACCTGCCCGGGCCGAGAGTCGCGGGTCATGGTGAAGGTCATCTCTCCAAAGCGGAAACCCCGATCCACATCTACCGTGATCTCCTGACGTTTGGGGAACAAATTACCCGCCACCTCGTAGGTACCCAGAACGATCGGTTGGCCCGGTTCGACCCCATTCACGGTCAACCGGTAGTCTGTCTTAATCTGAATATCGGATCCCAGATTTTCCCACACGGCAAACTGAAGCGGCTCGAGACTGAATCGGACCGTTTGACCCCGTCGCACCGGAAGAGATCCCATTCCCGGCGAATCGATATCCTGTGAGTCAAACAGGGGTTCAAATTGAGTGCCCCCAAAAGACAGCACGGAAATTTCGATATCCTGTTTAGTGTGGCGGGAATTGTTGAAGGCCACCAGGTATTCCACCTGCTCTTCACGGTCAAAGCGACTAAAGGCAAAGACGTTGGGATTATTGCTTGGATGGACAATCATCGCTCCGGTGTTGAGGCCCACATGGTCCTCCCGCAGCTGAGCCAGCTTGCTTGTCATACGATACAGAGGATGGAGGGTATCAAATTTATCATCGGCCCCGGTTTTGTCGGTCCCGAGTAGCCGCAGGCTGCGGTAGCGGGGACTCACCGAAGGAAACATGGTTTCCCGGGCACGCATATCATTACCATAGCCCAACATGCCCTGTTCCGCCCCATAATATAGCGTGGGCTGTCCCCGGCTCAGGTATAGGAGACCATGGCCCATTCGCACGAGCTCCAACAGCATTTCGTCGCTTAAGTTGGGGTTGTCCTCCGAGACAAACCACCCAAACCGGCCGGCATCGTGGTTCCCGATAAAGGTCACATTCGCATGCACGTTGCTATCGAAGTCCGTGTAGTAATCGTCATCGATAAAGCGCTGTTCGATGCGGGACGCGCTACCGCCCCGGGAAATAAACTCCCGCGCGATCTGGAACACACCGAAGTCGAGCGTGGAGTCCAGCCCGGCAATGGTAGAATACTCACTCAGGAATTCAGCACTGCCATCATCCGCATAGACCTCTCCGAAATGGAGGAAGTCCGGCCGCCCCAGGCTTTGCGCATGGTCGCGGATCGCCGGACTGAAGGCTTGCCAGAATTCATAGTTCACATGCTTGGCCGTATCGATGCGGAAACCATCCACATTGAAATCCGTCATCCACTTTTTGTAGATATCGATAAAACCCTGAACCACGAAAGGATGCTCGGTATATAGATCATCCAGGCCGACAAAGTCGCCAAACAAGGAATCCTCATTTTTAAAATCCGTGTTTCCCCGGTTATGGTACCATCGTACATCGTTCAGCCATGCAGGGTTTTTGATGTTTTCCTCCCCCTTCGGAATCACCGGAGTCAGGGCAAAGCTCGTTTCAGCATCCAACTCGGGAAAGGTGTCGTCCGGGCCTAGCCCATTGTAGGCGTGATCCCAGGGGAAAAACGCCTTCCCGTCCTTATCCCGGTCCGGACGGGTGGCGATCGGTACATATCCAAAATCGCCCCCTTCATATTGAATAACATCCGCCGTATGATTCACGATAATATCCATATAGACCCGCATGCCTCGGGATTGGGCTGCTTCGATAAATGCGCGGTACTCCTCGTTCGTCCCCAAATGCGAATCTATTTTATAAAAGTCGGTGATCCAGTAACCATGATACCCGGCCGTCCCCTGTTGAACCGGTTTATTCTGAAAGGGTGGAGTCACCCAAATGGCCGTGATTCCCAATCCCTCCAGATAATCGAGTTTCTGGGTCAGACCGACAAAATCACCGCCATGGTAGTGGGAAATTACCGTGGGGTCGAACCCGTGGTCCATCCGCCCCCCTGCAAACCCACCCGTATCATTACTGGGATCTCCATTGTAAAAGCGGTCCGCCAGAACAAAGTAAAACACCTGCCCCGCTCCGGGATGGAGAAGGCGTGGCACCGCATGAGACGAAGGCTCGTCCGCATAGAGGGAAGGGAGGAAAAAAAGCCCGAGCAAAATAACCTGAGCTAAACGCAGTTGTGTTGAGGCACGCATAGATAAAGGGGTTAGGGGTTTCCATTCATCATGCCGCAATTGAACCCAACCACAAAGGTCCATGCGAGGAACTCACTTGGATCCCTAGGACAATTCTTAGGTCCTATTCTCCATCACAACCCCATATTCTGGATTTTTACCCCAAATTAACGACTTTGTGGCGAGGATTTTTAGTTTTCCGCCAAGAAATCTAAGTTTTCTCCGGTCAATCTCAGTTTTCTGTAAGACCAAGTCGTTGCGATATTGAGGGCAAGAGACCCAATATTTGGGATATGGCACGACATCCTCGTGCAACCCTAAATCAAACTAGAAGCCCCAAACAATACCCCTACTCGACCCACCAATGGCTTGGTAGATCCATATTGCCACGGGCTCATCCGCAAAAAACTACATCCCCAATATGAACCAAAATCCTCTTAACAAATCACGAGGTTCAGGATTCGTATCCTTCCTGACTCGACCGATTACGTTCGGATTGATGGCACTTCTGTCGACTCAATCCTTCTATGGTCAGAGCGATCCGACCAATGATGAAGCAATCGAGGAGTTAGACGCATTCGAGGTGACCGGTAGCTTTGCAGGCAGTCTTGCCGCCGCTACGGAAGCTAAGAAAATTGCTCCTCTCGTTGTCGAGGCCCTGGTCGCTGAGGACATCGGTAAACTCCCCGATACCAGTATCGCTGAGTCCCTGTCCCGCCTTCCCGGCCTGACTTCCCAACGTGTTAACGGCCGTAGCCAGGTCATTTCCATTCGCGGATTTCCTGGCGACTTTGCCACCGGCCTTCTCAACGGCCGCGAGCAAGCCACCACCAGTTCTAACCGGAACATTGAGTTTGACCAATACCCGGCTGAGCTGCTGAACGGTGCTCTTGTCTATAAGACCACCAACGCTTCCCTGGTTAACCAAGGCCTTTCCGGCACCGTTGACCTGAAGACGGTCCGGCCCCTCGATTATGGTAAGCGCGCCGTGGCCGCCAACCTGTTCTACGAGTGGACCGGCAAAGATGCCCTCAACGCAGGTTCCAATAAAGGCGGTTGGCGCGGAAGTGCTACCTACATTGATCAGTTCAATGATGACACGGTCGGCCTGGCTCTGGGTTATGCTTACATGAATAAACCGGGCCAGGGCGAACAGTGGAACGCCTGGGGATATCCCACGGTGACCGACCCGAACGACCCCAGCCAATCCGCCTTCCTCATTGGCGGTGCCAAGCCTTTCGTTCGTTCCAGCGAGTTGATCCGTAACTCGTTCATGGGCTCCCTCCAGAACAAGGTGAGCGACAACGTGAAGTCCACGGTGGATCTCTTCTACTCTAAGTTTGAAGAAACTCAGCTTCTCCGCGGGATTGAAATTCCCCTGGCCTGGAGCTCCGCGCAATTCCAGGCTGGATCCGAAGTGGTTCGGGACGGCCTGGTCGAGTCCGGCACCTTCGGTAACGTCTTCGGCGTAGTCCGCAATGACATCGTCGAACGGGAAGCCGACATCTTCTCCGGTGGCTGGAATCTCGAGTTCTCCAACCTCGGCAACTGGACCATCACCACCGACCTCAGTCTGTCTCAGGTGGAACGGGAAGACATCGTTCTCGAAACCTACTCCGGCACCGGTTCCAATCAGTCCGGAACGCCTGATGTCATCGACTTTTCGTTGGTGGGCGGCACCGGAGCCGTGTTCACTCCCACTATCGATTATACCGACACCAACGTCATCGTTCTTACCGGTCCCCAAGGTTGGGGTGGCGACATCGTCCCCGGCGGACAACTGGGTTACCTGAAGACCCCCACTACCGAAGACAAGGTATGGCAGGCACAAGCTGCTGCTGAGTATGCCATGGACAACAACTGGCTCGACAGCCTCACCTTCGGCCTCGGATTCACCTCCCGGACCAAGGACGAATACGAGTTGGGGGACTACATCGCCGGCGCCAACGGAGCTACCGAAATCCCATTCGAATCCATTGGTAACACCGACCTGAGCTTCATCGGTATCCCCGGCATGGCTTCTTACGATCCCATCGCTCAGCTGAACAGCGGAGTTTACGAAGTGATCATCAACCCCAATGCAGACGTGCAAGCGGCTGACTGGGAAGTTGAGGAAGAACTGATCAACACCTACGTGCAAGCTAACGTCAACACCATGCTGGGCAACATGCCCGTAACGGGTGACATTGGCCTGCAGTACGTGCACACCGATCAGTCCTCCACCGGCCTGGCCGCTTCCGGCACGGGTAGTAGCACGGTCTCCGAATTCGTCACCGACAGCTACAGCTACGATGATTGGCTGCCCAGCATGAACCTGAACTTCAACGTGGCTGATGGTCACTTCGTGCGTTTCTACGCAGGCCGCCAGGTCATGCGTCAACGCATGAGCAACATGCGCGCCGGATTCCAGTGGAGCTACGACGAAGCCAAGGCGGATATCAACGACCCGATCGATGGCCCATGGTCCGGCAGCGGGGGTAACACCCAGCTTGAGCCCTGGCGTGCGGATGCCTTCGACCTGTCCTGGGAGTGGTACTTCCCGGATGGCGCAGGTTACCTCGCCGTCGCCGGTTTCTATAAGAACCTGAAGACCTACACCTTCACCGAGAAGCAACTCGCCGACTTCACCGGATTCCCCATTACCGGAGATGAGCCCGCCACCCGCACCGGCACCCTCGACGTGCCCACCAATGGCTCCGGCGGGCAGATCAAAGGCCTGGAGTTCAGCCTCTCCCTTCCGGGTGAGACCTTTGCTGACGTCCTTACCGGGTTCGGATTCCTGGGTAACTACGCGCTGACCGACAGCAGCGTACAACCCAACCCCGGCAATCCTTCTGAGCAGCTTCCCGGATTCTCCAAGCATGCCGGCAGTGTCACCTTGTACTATGAGCGTTATGGCTTCTCCGCCCGCTTGAGCGCACGCTATCGCGACGATTACCGCGCCAACGTGTCCACCTTTGGGCCCCGCGGCGAAGATTTCCGCACCGTCACCGCGGAAACCTTGATCGACGCCCAGGTCAGCTACGCGTTTGGTAACGGCCCGCTTGAAGGTCTGACCATCATCGCCCAAGGCTACAACCTCAACGACGAGCCCCTCTTCACCTTTGAAAATGATGATGAGCGCCTCGTTCGTGACTATCAGAGCTACGGACCTTCCTACTCCATCGGAGCGTCCTATAAATTCTAATTCCAACCCTTCGTAATCGCAAAGTCGGGGCGTATATACAACGCCCCGGCCTTTGCTTCATCCTTCGAAGAGTAAGCCGGCGGCCCTCAGGCAACTGGCGGCCGCCGGATCTTGCTCTTTCCCCCAAACAGCTCCAAACTTCGCCCACTCTTACGCCCTGAACGCATTCTCATTCCCCATGCCGTCTCAGAACGATACGAAACCCCTTCCCCGCTCCTGGCTTACCGCACGCACGGCAGGCGTTCTCGCTCACCTTTCCTCTCTGCCCGGTGACTTCGGCATCGGCAACATGGGGGCCCACGCCCGGCGCTTTATCGACTTTCTGGCTGAATCCGGCTTTAAACACTGGCAAATCTGCCCCCTCGGTCCCACCAGCTACGGAGATTCCCCTTACCAGTCCTTTTCCAGCTTCGCCGGCAATCCCTACTTTATCGACCTTCAGGAACTGGTTCAATTCAAGTTGCTCGAACAAGAGGAGATCGATCCTCTGCAGCAACTCCCGCGAGAGCATGTCGACTACGCAGGACTATACGAAAAATTCTGGACCGTTTTAGCAAAGGCCTATGATCGCTTTGCTCACCTCCCGGACCAAAGCCTCGAAGGCTTTGGCTCTCTCAGTGATTTTCTGTTAAAGAATCGTAACTGGATTGTTCCCTACGCCGATTTCATGGCCCTCAAATCTCGCTTTGGCGAACGGCCTTGGATCAATTGGCCCAAAGAAGCCCGGGGTTGGCATGAGGATGTCCGCAACAACATGACCAATGGGACCAAGCTGGAAGCGGAACGACAGGAATTTTACCAATACCTCTTCTTCGGCCAATGGATGCGCTTAAAAGCGTATGCTAATAGTCACGGTATTTCGATCATCGGGGATATTCCAATCTTCGTTGCCCTCGACAGCGCAGATACCTGGCAGAACAAATGTGTCTTCAAGCTGGATGAAGAGGGACACCCCACCGCCGTTGCCGGGGTCCCGCCCGATTATTTCTCAGAGTTTGGTCAACACTGGGGAAACCCATTATACAATTGGGATTTCTTAAAAAGGACCGGCTTTTCCTGGTGGATCGAACGCCTGAGATCCACCTTCGAGTTATACGATATCGTGCGCCTGGACCACTTCCGCGGGTTTGACACCTACTGGGAAATTCCGGCCTCAGCTCCAGATGCCCGCACGGGCGAATGGAAGGCCGGACCGGGCATCGAGTTTTTCCGCGCGGTGCAAAAGGCTATCCCACATGCCAAAATTATTGCCGAAGACCTGGGCTACATCAGCCAGGGGGTATTTGATCTGCGCAAAGAAGCGGGCCTCCCCGGCATGAAGATCATTCAATTCGGCTATGGACACGACGATAACAACGTCAATCTGCCGCATTTCTATCCCAAGGACAGTGTCGCCTACACCGGAACGCACGACAACGATACCATACGGGGTTGGCTGGAATCCCTGCCCGAAGACCGTCTGGCCCAAATCGAGACCTACTTCAACCTGAATGGGGATCGATCCGCCTGGCCCTTTATCCGTGCCACGCTGGCCTCAGTTTCCCAGTTAGCGGTTATTCCCATGCAAGACCTGCTCAACCTGCCCTCCTCCGCCCGAATGAATCGACCCGGAATCCCGGCAGGCAACTGGCAGTGGCGTTTTTCCGACTCGGAACTTTCCCAATTGGAAAACAACCGGGTATCCGATATTAAAAACCTTATTCTACTCTATAACCGAGACGGCGATCCCCGCCAGCGCGACTACAGCGCATCCCCGGTTGATGCTGAAAACCCGGTTAAAACCAGTCAGGCCGCCGTTGACTTCCCAACCCACACCCCTGTGTATTCATGACGAAGCAAAATCTATCCTTTTGGCAGATTTGGAACATGAGCTTTGGATTCTTTGGAATCCAATTTGGATGGGGCCTCCAGATGGCCAACATGAGCGCCATCTACCAATACCTCGGCGCCGAGGAGAGTGACATCCCCCTGCTGTGGCTGGCCGCACCCATCACCGGCCTGATTGTGCAGCCCATCGTTGGGTTCTACAGTGACCGCACCTGGACCGGTCTCGGGCGCCGTCGCCCTTACTTCCTTGTGGGCGCCATCTGCGCCTCCCTCGCCCTCATCGCCATGCCGAACTCCAGCTCGCTCTGGATGGCTGCTGGTTTGCTGTGGATTCTGGATGCTTCGGTCAATGTCAGCATGGAGCCCTTCCGCGCCTTCGTGGGCGACCTCCTGCCTCGCCGCCAGCGCAAAGTAGGATTTGCCATGCAGAGCCTGCTCATCGGGGCCGGCGCCGTCCTCGCCTCCTCCATGCCCTTCATCCTGACCAACGTCTTCGGCATCTCCGGCAGCTCCGGTGAGGAAGGTGGCAGCGGAAACGCCATTCCCCTCTCTGTCCATATCTCCTTTTATGTCGGCGCCTTCCTCTTCTTCATCTGTGTGATGTATACCATCCTCACCACGAAGGAGCATCCGCCCGAAGACATGGAAGCCTTCAAAAAAGTGAAGGCAGAATCCTCCGGCCCCGGCAGTGTCTTTAAAGAAATCTACGAAGGCATCCTGACCATGCCCAAGGTGATGCGCCAGCTGGCCGTCGTCCAATTCTTCACCTGGTTCGGCCTCTTCTGCCTCTGGATCTATTTTGCTCCGGCTGTGGCCAAGGGCATCTTTGGCGGCCAACCCGGTGACCCCGCCTACCAGCAGGGCGTCGAGTGGGCTGGAGTCTGCTTCAGCGTCTACAATGGCACCGCCTTCGTCTTCGCCTTTGTCCTTCTTGCCATGGTTCGCCACATGTCTGCCAAGGCCATCCACTTCATTGCCCTGATCATTGGAGGACTCTCTTTCGTGTCCATCGGCTTTGTCACCTCCGATAAACTCCTTCTCGTTCCCATGCTCGGTGTCGGAGTAGCCTGGGCCAGCATCCTGGCCATGCCCTACGCCATGTTGGCCAATGCCATTCCCGGAGATAAAATGGGATTCTACATGGGGGTCTTTAATTTCTTTATTGTCCTTCCCCAGATCCTCGCCGCCACCCTCTTGGGTCAAGTCGTCAACCTGGCCTTCGGCGGAGAAGCCATGCCGGTCATCATCACCGGCGGAGTCGCCTTCCTTATCGCGGCCGTCGCCCTCAAGTTTGTCGAGGCCAGCGAAGAGGAACTCCCCGAGGAAAGCACCCAACCCGCCGAGGCCTGAGTTCCCTCCATCCAACAGCCTTTCATTTTTTCGCTGGCGAGCCAGTTCCTACCCAGTGGGGTAACATGCGGTAGGAGTTGGCTTGCCAGCGACCCCTACGACTTATCTGGCTTTTTTTTCATTCCGCCTGGGGAGTTTAGTCGTGCCATTGTAATAGCACAGCCTACCCTGCATGCATGAGTTCGAAACTCCTTTTCTGCCTGCTTTGGCTCCCGCTAAGCCTTTCTCTGGGTTGGGGCGAGCAACCCATGAATGTCCTCTTCATCATGACGGACGACCTGAACTGTGACCTTGGCGCATATGGACACTCCCTTGTGCAAAGTCCCCATATTGACCAGTTGGCCAAAGAGGGGGTTCTGTTTGAAAATGCCTACACAAATTTTCCCGTCTGCGGGCAATCGAGGAACAGCTTCCTGAGTGGCCTCTATCCCGACCAGAATGGAGTCACCCGGTTGCGCCGCCTCTTACGAGACTATGTCCCGGACGTCGTCACGCTTCCCCAACACTTCATGGCCTCGGGCTACACTGCTGCCCGCGTGGGCAAAATGTACCACTACGATAACCCCAGGGGCATAGGAACCAACAGCCACGATGACCCGGCCTCCTGGAACACACGCATCAACCCGATTGGCCGTGACAAGACAGAGGAAGACATCATCTTCTCCTTGGTTCCCGGATCATTTGGGGCGACCCTCAGCTGGCTGGCAGCAGAGGGCACGGATGAAGAGCAGACCGACGGTATCGTCGCAACGGAATCCATCAAGCTCCTGGAACAGTATGCCAAGGAAGGCACCCCGTTCTTTCTCGGTGTCGGGTTCTACAAACCCCACACTCCCTTCGTTGCCCCTAAACAGTATTTCGACCTCTACAACCCGGAGGACATCGAGGTGCCCCGCGTCCCTGAAGATTACCTCTCCACGCTACCCGCCCCAACCGCCAGACAACTAAGACATTGGAAACCTCAGAACGACCTCCCCGAGGAAACCGCCAGGCAAGCCATCCACGCCTACTATGCCACGATTTCGTTTCTCGACGCGCAAATTGGTCGTGTTCTTCAGGCGGTGGAAGACTTGGGGCTTTCGGACAACACCATCATCCTCTTCAGTTCCGATCACGGATACCACATGGGAGAGCATGGGTATTACCAGAAAACCACACCCTTTGAGGCCGCGGACCGGGTCCCGCTGATCATAGCCACCCCCGACATGCCCACAGGGGGTAGCCGCACCGATGCCCTCATCGAGATGATCGACTTTTATAAAACCCTTTCCGAGTTGGCTGGCCTCCCGGCCCCTCCCTCTTACGTCCAAGGTAAGAGTCTTGTGCCGATATTAAAAAACCCGGACAAAGACCATCGTACTTCTGCCATTACCCAGGTATCTGGCGGCTACACGATTCGCACCCCGCGTTACCGATACACCAAATATCCCAAGACCGAAGGCCTGAACCAGGAACTCTATGACCGACTGAGCGATCCTGCGGAAATGGTTAACCTGGCCAGGGATGCAAACTATACCGACATCCTGAAAAGAATGGATACCATCTGGGAAACCCGGGTCGCAGAAGTGCAGCAACGCCCGGTGGGGCTTCGATTCATCCCCCCAGAACCGAAGGACCATGGTTATAGCCTTGATGAAATGCTGACGAAAGATCCAGTGAAGACAGACTGATTTTGAGCGCTTCAGCCCTTTACTACGGTGAGCAACATTTTGAAAGCTTCCGGGGCATCAACCGCATGGGGTTCTCTGGCTGGCAGTAATATACTCTCCCCCGCGCGAACCCGGTGTAGTTCTCCACGAACTGAAAAGAATCCTTCACCCTCCAGCACCTGGATTAACGCATCTCCAGAAGATTGGTGAGTACTGAGACCTTCGCCTTTCGAAAATGCGAATAGGGTGAGGTTGAATCCTGCCTGCTGGGCGAGGGTACAGCTGACCACACGCCCCTCTTGATAATCCACCAATCCCGCTAGCGTCATGACCCGGGCGGGATCCATATGCTTGATTCGGGGAGGATTCAATGATTGCACCGCTTTCCGGAATCAAAGGTGAACGCATCGAGTGTTCCATGGAACTTTCCCTTTTTCCACAACTCATCTATGAGTTCCGTAGCGGTCATTCCTTCTCGGGTGCAGATAAAAAAACGAGCATCCTCTCCAAACCAATGCGCAATGGAATCAAGCAGGCTTTCTCGTGAATAGAGCTCACCGGAGGCAAGCATGAGATTGATAACCTCATGCCCATGGTACTGGACTTTGTCTGTAATCATGTCGTGATCAGGTATTGGGTTGATTGAAGGGGGACCTGGAACTAGGGAAACTCCTGTTTTATCCGAACGATACGGAATCCTTGTTTGTGGGGAATCAAGGTGTCCCACCATTCCTCCTCCTGGTACAGATAGCGGATCTGCAGGCCGCGGATGGAACGATTCATTAAGCAATGATAGGCATCGGAGAGGCTGATTTCGGTGAGCTTCACCGCACCGGACCCTACCTTCGGGATTACAGCCAACACCTCCGCACAGGATTTCAAATCGGTGAAGAGGGCCCTCAGGGCGGTCGCATCCAGCACGGATTGCTGCAACTCAGGCGAGGTCGGAGAGAAAGATTCATTCATAACTTATCCTGAGGCTCCTATTTGGCTGGGACCATGAGGATGGCGTTAACCGGAGATGGGCAACAATCATGGCATTCCCCACAACCTGTACAATGGTCAGTCACGACCCGGGGAAGGCCACGCTCGGAGAGAAGGGCTCCCGGCACGGGGCATCGCTCCACGCAAACCGAACAGAATGAATTCTGGTAAGCCAGGCAGTGCCGCCCCTGGATCACAGCTACATGCGATTCACTTGCAGCAGCCGGGACCTCCATGGAATTCCGATCTTCAGCCTCCCACCCCATCCGAAGAAATCGGCTGAAGAATTCACGACGTGATACTGGACGAGGAGTACTCATGAACTATTTGATCAATTCAGGCCTGAAAGGGAATGGGGATTCCCCGAAAAAACTCTTCTCAACCCCAGTTCCAGGCACGTGGCATTGCATGCAGCTCTTACGCTCCGGGTGAGTCGTCCTGATCGGGCTAGTCCCCAATGGACCATGACAGCTATTACAGTTTTGCCGCATGTGGACAACATGGGGGATGGTGGGGGGGGAATCGTCGTAAGCCCGTTCTCCTGGCATGAGTTCATGGTGACCCGTAAATCGATTCTGTCCAAATGGAGAAAGCCTGTAAGTCCCTGTATTCCATTCCGTCCCCAGGCCTTCGGAGGAAACATGGCATTGGGTACAGCTCTGATAGACAGGATGAGAGATTCCCGGTGACACCACGGTATCAATCCGGGTAGCCTCCTCATGGCATCCCAGGCAAGTTACCGAATAGCTTTGCGAAATGGGATGAGGAACGACAGGAGGCGCCCCATTAAAAGCCCGTCTGGCTCTCCGCTCAGCAATCACCTCAGGCCTCTCCTGCACAGTCTCACTCTGCGGAGGAATCAGGCTGGACATTTCACTGCGAAAGGAAGCATTCGGTCCGAAACCGGCCGAAGCCAATTGACTATAACTGACTGCAACCGGGGCGGCCCCCGACTCCTGCCTCGCTTCACCGGTTTCAAGCGGCAGACCGGACAATTCGCCACTTAGCCGGGTTTCCCGAACAGTTTGGCGAAGCCCCATGAAAAACCCGCTCAACGATACCACGAATACAACCGACACCGTCAGAGTAGCGGCCTTCTTGGAGTGATAGAAATCGATCATGGCGGGCTTCCGTTAGCTCCTTGGCTGCTCTTCGAGGACCGGTTTCTGGACGGGCTTTTTATATACCACGGCGGCACACTTCTTATAGTCGGGCTCTTTGGAAATAGGATCAACATCTCCAAGGGTCAGCTCGTTGATCAACAGGTGTTCATCGAAGAAGGGAACAAAGATGCTGCCTCGGGGGGGATGCCCCCGGCCATTTAACCAAACAGGAAGCTCAATTTTCCCTCGCCGCGTTTCGACTACGGCGATGTCGCCATTGGCCAAGCCCTGATCTCTCGCATCGTCGGGGTGGAGTTCAACATAGGCGTGGGGCATGGCATTATGTAATTGGGGAATGCGGCGGGTCATCGTTCCCGTGTGCCAATGCTCCAGAACCCGACCTGTACAAAGCCACATGGGATAGGAATCATCTGGTTCCTCCGTCGCCGGCTCGTAAGGGCAGAACCAGATCAGGCCTCGATCGTCTTGCGTCACAGAATGGTAAAACTGAATTTCCTTCCCGGGCTCGACATAAGGATCACTGAATTCCATAAAACGGAAGGGGGTTTCCCTCCAAGTACCGTTGGCATCCTGAACCACCGGCCACCTTAACCCACGGGATTCGACCAACACATCATAAGGAGCCAGGTCTTTGTGTTTCATGAACGAAAAGGCCCGGTATTCTTCGTACAATGTTTTGTCTACGTTTATATCGTAGTAGTGCTCCCACTCCCAAATAGGAACAGTGTTTCCGGCGTCATCCTTCACATCAAACAGGAATTCGCCGTCCTTGTCCTTCATTCCGGAGTAACCCATCTCAAATAGTTTCCTCGCCACCGCGATGGTCATCCACGTGTCATCCCGGGCATTCCCGGGCGGGTCTACCATCTTGAACCACTGTTGAGTCCTTCGTTCCGAGTTTCCGTAGATCCCATTTTTCTCCACCCACATGGCGGCGGGCAACACCAGGTCAGCCATTGCTGTCGTCGCGGTGGGGTAGACCTCGGATACAATGAGGAACTTGTCCTTTAATCCGCGATGGTTTTGAAAATACTTTTTGAGATAGGGCAGGGTCTGGCCAGGGTTAGTGACTTGTACCCAAATTGTGCTGATATCTCCTCCTGACTCGGTAGGAGTGCAGAACTGTTCCCACATCTTTATGGTATGATACCCCGGTTTGGGGTTGATCCGACCATCGGGTAAGTTCCAAATTCGTTCGGAATCGTTTCGATGTGCTTCCTTCGCCACCAAACGCCCCCCCGGCAGCGTATGGGCTAAGGTTCCGACTTCCCGAGCCGTTCCACAAGCCGAGGGTTGTCCCGTCAAGCTGGTGGGCGCATCGCCGGGCTTCCCCCAATGGCCACTCAGCATATGGATACCATGAATCAGCCGATTCATATTGGTCCCCCGGGTGTGCTGATTCACCCCCATGCACCACAGGCTGGTGATGCGTAAATCGCGATTGCCAAACAACTCCGCCAGGTAACGGATTTTTCCGGCAGGAACCCCGGATAGCTGCTCCACATACTCCGGAGTATAAGGGGCCAGCAGTTCGGTGTACTCTTCCAGGCTACTCACCTCTCCAAACAAGGACGGGGTGTCCGTGTCCTTTCTGAAGTTACAGAAGCGCTCCACAAACCGTTGATCGTAGGTTCCGTTTTTTAGCAGGAGATGCGCGATCCCGTTTGCGATTGCCAGGTCCGTTTGAGGACGAAACTCCAAATACTCGTCGCAATATTCGGTTGTCCGCGTGCGCCGGGTTCCCATGTCGATCAGGGTAATTTCTTCCCCCTTCGACCGACGATCAATGACTCTTGAAAACAGGACCGGATGCATTTCGGCCGGATTGTTTCCCCACATGATGAGCACATCACACTCATCCAGGTCCGTGTAGCAACCGGCAGGTTCATCCACCCCCTGGGTGGACAGAAATCCGGTCACTGCTGATGCCATGCAGAGGCGCGCATTTGGATCGATGTGGTTGTTTGACAATCCTCCCTTGATTAACTTCTGCGCACTATAGCCCTCAGGAATCGTCCACTGCCCACTCCCATATATGGCGAATTGTTCGGGCCGGTCATAAAGGCGTTGGGCAATCGCCTCGAGGGCTTCATCCCAAGACACTTTCTCCAGTTTCCCATTCTTGCGCAGCATGGGCTCCTTGAGGCGATCCTCTCCGTATAGAATTCCGCCCACATGATAGCCTTTCACGCAGAGGAGCCCCTGGTTCACCTCAGCTAATTGCTCGCCCTGGATGGCCACCACCTTGTTGTCCTTTACCCCCACCCGAACATGACAGCCCGTCCCACAAAACCGACAGGGGGCTTTATCCCAGGTGAGACCATCCGCCGCTTCCGCTGTACTCAGCTCGGTATTGTCAAAAGCACCATAGGCGCGTTGATGCGCTGCAGTTACCGCAGCAGCCATCGCAGTGGATTTCAAAAATTGGCGACGATCGACATTCATTTTAAACAGCTTCGTAGGAGGATTCAGGGGATACGGAACAAAAGGTAACATCCACCTGTACAACGGTGGGCAGCGATTCTAACCACTCATGGAGGGGCCGTGCATCTGCGTCCTCGATGGTCAGGGGTAAATACCGGCCTACCGGCTCCCCTACCGTCACCCCCTCCATCTTTTCTAAAACCGCTCGAAACGCAGCTGTGACGCACTCCTCATCCGTAACCGTGACCAACAGACTGCTCAGGGGTGTCCTCCATGCACGCTTCGCTTTCATGTTGGCTCAATGTAGCTTTATTTATCCCCATATACAAGAATTAAATACCTTTTATTCTTGTATTAAAAGCGCAAGGTTCCTTACTATCGTCGAAAGATGAAGAGCACGACGGTTACCAGCTTTGCCGCCCTCGTCTTGGGAATGGGAATCTCCGGGATAGGGATCTGGGTTTACTGGCAATCTTTTGCCACCTTTGATGAGCCCATCGCAATGGACATAAAGCAGGCTGATATGGGGGCAGAACCGTATGGGGTAAGCATCCACGGAACCCCGACGACACCCACCGTGTATACGGATATCCTGACCCCCAATGGAACCCTGGCGGAAGTGGCCTGTGTGACGTGCCACACCACTCGGGAAGGTCGTTTGGAAAACCGGGGAACTGAGGATCTGGAACTATTTCACCAGGGCCTTCAGGTCCAACACGGGGGATTGAGCTGCTTGAGCTGCCATAATTCTGAGAATTTTGACACACTCCGTCTTGCCGATGGGTCTCCTATTCCTTTCCCGCAAACGATGCAACTCTGCGCTCAATGCCATGGTCCGCAGTACAGGGACTACCAACACGGATCTCACGGCGGCATGATGGGGTACTGGGACCTGAACCGTGGTCCCCGGCAACGAAACAGCTGCACGGTGTGCCACGACGCGCATTCGCCTGCCTATCCAAGATTAACCCCGGTGTTTCCACCTCATGTGGCAGTATCCGGAAACTCGCCTCACCATTAACTTGGCCATTCCATGAACAAGGAAAATCAGGAGTCAGGCTCTATTTCAAGGCGCACCCTTATAAAGGGAACCGGAGCAATGCTCGGAGCCGCTGCCTTCGCCAAGGCCATGGCCCCGCTCACCGAATGGGCAAGTCATCAGTCGATGGATGAATTCCTTCAGCAACACTACCGGGAGCTGGACGAAGAGGAGATGCAAAAGGTCCTGCGTCGTCTGGAAGAAGAGACCCGACGCGACTATGGGGTCGAGGTTACCATAACCGATCACAAACCCGAAAAGGGGGTCAAATTTGGCTATGCATTGAACCTCAGCATTTGCGTTGGCTGCCGGAAATGCGCTCAGGCCTGTCATCGCGAAAATAATCATGACCGGGCTTCAGGCAACTCTTACATACAGGTCCTGGAAATGAAGAAGGGATCGCTCGATTTGGAAAACGGGACAGTGAATTATTCCGGACCCGTCCCCAAAAAAGATGCCTTCTACATGCCGGTGCAATGCCAACAGTGTGATGCCCCTCCCTGTGTAGACGTATGCCCGGTCGAAGCCACCTGGAAGGAGCCCGATGGGATCGTAGCTGTAGACTACAATTGGTGCATCGGATGCCGCTACTGTGAGGCCGCATGTCCTTACCACGCCCGTCGGTTCAATTGGGCTAAACCTCAAATTCCGGCGGAGGACATTAACCCGGCCCAAAGTTATCTAAGTAACCGCCTCCGTCCTCAGGGAGTCATGGAAAAGTGCACCTATTGCCTGCATCGGACTCGAGAAGGGCGCCTCCCGGCCTGCCTGGAAGCCTGCCCCACCGGAGCCCGTGTGTTTGGCAATGTGTTGGATCCAAAATCAGAAATCCGCTGGGTACTGGAAAACAAACGTGTCTTTGTCCTGAAAGAGGAACTTGGAACCAAGCCCAGCTTTTTCTATTTTTTCGATGAATAAGGATTCCGTAGCTACCGCCCCTCGTCATATGGGGGGAAGTCACCTCTCCAACTATCCTCGCTTCCTCTGGCGTATGCTGGTCATGGCAACCGAGGGGAACTGGCTGTTTTACGCGTGGATGATTGTTCTGACAGCTGTGGCCTTAGTGGGTGCCAATGCCTGGGCGGTTCAAGTGACCCAGGGTATGGGGGTCACCCATATGACGGACCACGTATCCTGGGGCCTTTATATAGCTAACTTCACCTTCATGGTGGGGCTGGCCGCCGGCGGGGTCATGATGGTGATTCCAGCCTACCTCTATCATGACAAAGACATGCATGACATTGTCATCATAGGTGAGCTCCTGGCCATTGCCGCGATCATCATGTGTATTGCCTTTGTCGTAGTGGATCTGGGGCGACCGGATCGTTTCTGGCACCTGATCCCCGGGATAGGAAAGTTCAATTTTCCCATCTCCATGCTGACCTGGGATGTCATCGTACTGAATGGTTACTTACTCCTTAACCTGCATATCTGTGGCTACCTGCTCTACCACCGCTACCTGGGAAAGCAGCCGCACCCCCGTTGGTATGTACCCTTTGTTTTCATCTCGATTGCCTGGGCTATATCCATTCACACGGTAACCGCTTTTCTCTACCAGGGGCTCGGCGGAAGGCCCTTCTGGAATACTGCCCTGCTCGCTCCTCGCTTTCTTACATCCGCCTTTGTTTCCGGACCTGCATTTATCATCCTCGCCCTGGAAGCAATCCGGTATCTGAGTAAATACAAAGTGGGGGACGGCGCGATCCGCATCCTGGTCAACATCATGCGGATCACCATTCTGATCAACCTCCTCATGCTTATCTCTGAGATTTTCACCGAGTTTTATACCGGCGGATCTCATACCGCTTCTGCCAAATACCTCTACTTCGGATTACATGGCTACAATGCCTTGGTGCCTTGGATTTGGACCTCGATTGCCCTGTCTCTGTCCGCCACGATTGTCCTTCTCAGTCCAAAAGTTACCGAGCATCCCCAGTTACTCATAACTGCATGTATCCTCGCCTTTGCCGCAATCTGGATTGAAAAGGGTATGGGACTGATCATCCCCGGGTTTATCCCCTCCACCCTTCATGAAATGGTGGAATATCTTCCGAACAGCCTGGAGTGGAGAGTCACTGCGGGAATCTGGGCCATGGGATTGATGATTTATACCCTAGCGATTCGCATCGCGATGCCTATCTTTTCCGGGGAAGTCTCCTTGGAAAAAGATCAACACCCCCATGTATAGGTACGGAAAAACAGCCCAGAATGCAGTCTCTGCCATGAGCTATCTCGCCGAAGTCTTTGACGGCGGAGAGACCAAACTCAGCTCGCATGACATCGCTCTTCACCGAAAATTATCTCAACCTCTCGTGGCCAAAATGCTAGTCGTCCTTTCCCAGTCCGGGCTGGTCGATGGCAGCCGTGGTCCTGGCGGCGGCTACTGGTTGGCCAAAGATCCCGCCTTAATCACCCTCCAGGAAATTGTTTCCCAATTCGAAAAGGCGGATACACGGACCTTCTGTCCTTTTGGCCCAAACTGGTGCGGCAACGAAGACCCCTGCCCCCTCCATGATCAGCTGCTGGCTCTGGATGACCAACTCACCCGGTTCCTCAGTGAAACAAGTCTGGGTGTTTTTGCAAAAAGCAGCGGTAGCCCCCCTCTTTCCACTTAAACCCATACAGATGAAAACCCCATCTATTCTCATCGCCCTCCTAATGGCTGGAGCATCTCCACTGCTATCCCAAAATAATGCAGTAGAATCTGCTCTCGATACTGAAATCGGTAAACTGCAGAGTTCCCTTCCCGGACAGGTTAACATCAATAACCGGCTCCGATACGAACGCTTTGACTTGGACAATGGTTCCCCCAACCGCTCCGGGTTTTCTAACAGGATCCGGTATGGCTATACGCAACCCTTTGGAACAAACTTTTCCGCCATGGTCGAGGGAGAGACCCTCTTCGCTATCGGAAGCCAGGATGAGATTCACCCTGCTGATGAAAGGGCGATTGGGACTGAGCTGAACCAGTTATGGCTGGGATATTCCCATGAAGACTGGGGAAAGGGAAAACTGGGCCGCCAGATCTATACGCTCGATGACCACCGTTTCATTGGCCATGTGGGTTGGAGGCAGAACATTCAGACTTACGACTCCATTACCGGATCCTTCACGAGGGTCCCCAACCTGGTTCTCAATGCATTTTACATCGATCAGGTTCTGACCCCCGCAGGAGGAACGAACGATCTTCAAGCCTTCGGCGTAAACGCAAGTTATAAGTTTGGGACGCACCTCACGGCCACAGCCTTCCTCTACGACATGGAAGGTCAGGACAACCGGGCTCAGTCGAATCGCTCCTTCGGCGTCCGTGCACACGGGTCTCACCAATTCGAAAATGTTCAATTCAAATACACTGCCAGTTTTGTTTCCCAATCAAACAACAATCAAAACCTGGTATCCTACGATGCCAATTACTGGGCAGGAGATCTCACTTTCTCCTTCACGGGATTCGATATCGGAGCAGGGTTAGAGATCTTGGAACCGGGATTCAGAACCCCACTAGCTACCCTCCATAAATTCAATGGCTTTGCCGACGTGTTTGTCGCTTCGTCGGGAACTGGAATTCCCCATGGGTTAATGGATTTCTACCTTTCCGCTGGCACGAAAATCCCCCTGGGCACGGAACGAGTCATCCCCTTCAAAGTCATTTTTCATCAATTCGAACCTGAATCCGGATCCGGGGATTACGGGGACGAAGTCGATCTGGTCGTCACCTATTCCATTAGCAAACACTTGGGAGGCACCCTGAAGTATGGAATGTACAATAGCCGGGGCGGTTCGGCAGGCGTTGGAGGCGCCGACAAAACCATGCTGGCGGCCGATCTTGTCTTCAGCTTCTAGCGCCGAGTGGGAGCAGTCTGTACCCCTACAGAAAATGGTAGGGGCTGGGTACCGGTCCGGTCCTCCGCAAGCGGAGACTCTACGTTGTGGTCTTACTACTGCACCGGCTCTTAATCCCATCCAGATCTTCCGGGGTATTCACATTCTGGAAATGACATTCACACGCTTTGGGAACCGCGATCACGTCTATCAGGCCTAGCCCCACACAAGACATAACCCAACCGCGGACTTTGCCATCCCCCTGCTCAAGACGAAACTTCGCCACCGCTAACGCCTCTCTTGGATAGTGGGCCACAAAGGGTTGGACCCATCCACCGATTTGTGGGACCCACCCCCGTCCCGGCTCTTCCAGGTCTGAAAACTGTTGGAAAGAAGCCTCCGTCAGAAGCGGAAAATCAATTCCATGGACATGGAAGGATGTTGCTTCAGTACCCGCGAGCAACCCGGCAAATCCGGCAAGCGGTCCGGCGTCAGCATGGCCATCGTCATCCTTTACCCAGGCAAAATCTTGAGGAAGCCAAAACGGCTTCCGAGGGGATACCACAATGCGCTCAGTAAATCCAAAACTCCTCAGGAGCTCGGTTTGAATTTCCCAAAAGGTCGCGCCCTGATAAGTGAGCATAGCCTTATCGCTGCCCATACGACTCGATCGGCCACCTGCAAAAAGGACTCCGGCTCCGTCTCGGGCCTCAGACATGAAACATTCCTGGTTGGAGAGTCCCATCTCTCAAAATCTTGGCCCTTAACCCGCCTTGGCCTTTAAGGAAATCATTCGCACCATCTCGGAAAGCCTGATCCATCCAAAAACAGGGCCGACACTCCTCGGTCCCCAGAAAACGAACCCCCTGGATGGTAAATTCTTTGCCAATCAAAGCATCCAGGTCCACTCCACGGGTCAATACGTTCCGACGAACCTGGGAAGGCGGTTTCTCCTCAGCTGTTATGCCCAGGTGACCCAGCAAGGCCTCATACACCTCCATACGGAAAAACGTGATCTGCCCTTTATAATCGGGTTCATGATCAAAATACCGATCTCCTTCAATGCCTCGACCTGCCACGCAGTCAATGGTGCTCATAGTCACCATCGGGCTGTTCCCGGGAGGCCCCCCATAGAATCCCTTATACTGGTGATTCGGTGTGATGAACAGATACTCGATGAAGGCCATCTCTTCATAAAAGGATCCTCAACCCACCTAGTCAATGGCTCGAGCCTTAACCCACCTGATAATAGGAGTTTGCCTTGCAAGTGACCAGGATTTGAACGGGTCGCCGCTAAACAGGCACTTACATTGTTCTCGATACGTATCGGCCAGGGATGTCTGGCAGGTCCCCTACCCCCTTAATTCCAAATCAAGCTTCCACGGATCCCGTTTCGCCATCATGGCCTCCCACGTCACGATCTTACCGGAATAGGCCGCCTCTCGTCCGAGAATGGTGACCAGGTTACTGCGGACACTTGGCCCTACGGTTGGGTTGGAAGCATCTCCCCGCATCACGGCATCATAAAACCCGGCGATATTCCAGACCGCCCCGTTTTTGTAGAGACCGGCCGAATCGCCACCCCGGTAAAAGTGCTTGCCACGTAGCAGGACCTGGCCCGCGTACTCTGCCTCTAACACCCCGTCTTCCCCAAACATGCGATTCTTAATTCCCTCTGGTTTGGAGCCATGGGCGGCAAATTGACGGGATGTAAAACTCACATCTACACCATTGCTGTAATTGTAAATCACAGAGAAGTGGTCATGGCAGTTACCCCAAGGACGTATCTTTTGATTGCAGCTGCCAGAGGCGCTGATGGGAGCCTCGTTCATGATCCAGCTCATCACATCGAGGGTATGGATGTTCTGCTCGGTAATGATGTCCCCGGACAAAACCTGGTCCACGCCCCAGGCGCGCAACTTCCGTTCCGGATCCTCCGGGTCTGGCCCCAGCACATCCGGGGCAAATCCAAATGGGTCCTCCGCGTGGTAGAACCCTTCCCCAAAGCTCCAGGTTCCCAAGGCCCCCGCATGCACCCGCCGGATGGCCTCTACAAAATGGGGCTCTACCCGGGTCTGGAAATCCACCAGGTAGGTGAGGCCTTTCGCGGTCGCCAAGGCCCCGCTCTGCTCAACCGACAGACACCCCGGGACATCGACAGCAATAGGTTTCGCAAGATAGACATGCTTACCCGCCTTTACTGCGTACTCGGCTTGTTCCGGGTGAAAATAGGGAGGGCTTTTGATGATCACCGCATCTACTCCTCCCTCGTCAATTAAACGCTGGTAACCCTTCAGCCCCACATAGCATTTATCGTTCGGAATCCCAAAGCGCCCCGACCAATCGTCCAGCCGGTCCTGAAAATAATCCGCCCCGGCCACGATTTCATACCCGCCATGCTCCTGGAACAGCGGGGTGAGAAAAGTTCCGCGTCCGCCACAGCCGATCAACCCAATCCTGATCTTTTTCGTATGCTTCCCCCCTCCAGGGGACGCCCCACTCGTTCTGGAACTCAAAATAGCCGGAGCCGTACTGGCCAAGGTCACTTTCTTTAAAAAATCACGACGGGAATTCAGGGGAAATTCAGATGGGGGTTTCATACGAACAGGCTAACCCATCCCAACCGAATATCCTATGAAAAAAGGTCGGATTTCCATAAAAGTGATATGATATGGAACCCACCGTAGGGGCCCGCGCTCGCGCGTGCCTGGCCAGGGGCAGAGGCCAGCGCGTCAATTTAAATGCAGATTGCTCTAGCCGCACACAAGCGCGGGTCCTAGCCCAGCCCCTGGTCTTCCGACACTGCGTACTCGAAGCGAAACGGAGCCCTCGGCGTAGTCCCGCCAACGCGGGACGAAGACGGGGATCACTCCCCCACCAGAATAGCCGCCGACCGCTTGGGCAGGCCCAGCACCAGGGTCCGCTCGGTAGGTGAATGAACCGCAACTCCATTCAACGCATCGGCAAATTTCGCCCTGGTCGAGTTCGGCAACAGTATCTCTGTTAAGGAGTCTCCCAGATTGAAAACAACAATCGCTTCGCCGCGATCATCAAAACGACGATAGGCCAGAATCTCCTTCGCGTCATCCTGAAGCAGGTACTCGATCCTGCCCGTTGCCAGAACTGGATTGCTCTTCCGGATAGCAGCCAACCTCTGGTAAAAATGCATCCATTCCTGATTTGGTCCGATCTGGTCCACCGGTCGTTTCCGGGTGAAGGGGTGCAGGGTCTCGTCTTCAAAGTCAATATCGTCCCACACGACCGGCTTGCGGACATAGTCCGCCGACCACATGCCAAATTCATCCCCCATGTAGATATGCGGGGCGCCAATATAGGTGAATTGTTGAACGAGGAGGAGCGCGGCCGTCTCATAAGCCCGGGCATCCGGGGCATGAATCTTATAGTCGTTCGCTTCCGTAGGAGAAACATCCACCTTGTTCGGATTCTTATTATTAAAAATGGAGGTCAGGAACCGGGGAGTATCATGGCTGGCAGTCAGGTTCATCATGGCGTAGGCATTAGTTTCGCGCAGATTGCCAATGAGCCCTTCCTGGATCTTTACATACTCCGAAACCGTGATGTCATCCCCCGGATGATTCTTCATCAGGTCACGGACACTGCGATACCACCGGTAATTCATGACTGAATCAAAGACATCTCCACGGAGCTGTGGTTCGGGGTCCATCATCGTGTCGGGATAAGCCTCCCACCAGGTCTCACCGATGAGGAGGGCATCCGGATTCACTGACCGAACCACCTCACGATATTCCCGCCAGAATCCCAGGGGAAGTTCGGCGCACACATCTAATCGGAATCCATCAATCCCGTCGGCTGGATCCCCATCGCCATCGGGATCCAGCCAACGACGTGCCACGGCAAAGATATGTTCCTTTACCGCGGGGTCGTAGATATCGCCTTCGTAAAATTCAAAGCCCTGAGAATGGTCGACATATTCCGTTTCCCGAATTTCAGGAAGATCCTTCACATCAAACCAGCCACGGTATTCAAACTCATTTTCCGGGGTGTCGGGGTCATCCCACCGCTTCACCCAATACCAATCGGCATACTTGGACTCCTGTTGGTTTTCGACTAAATCATTCCAGGCCCAGAAGTCATTTCCCGTATGATTCCAGGAGTAATCCAGGAGCACGCGGATATCACGTTCATGACACGCCTCAATAACTTTCAGGAACAGCTTATCCGCACTCGTCCAGACCCACTTTGATGGATCTTCGTGATCCTCATTGGCCATGAGCTCGACATCACCTTTCGGGTCCGGGCCAAAGTTACGATCAATGTGATGCCAATAACGTGCGTCGTATTTATGGTATGAGGGAGCATCATTCAGCGGGTTGAAGTAGATCGCAGTCACTCCCAAATCTTTCAGATAGTCCAATTTGTCCAGTACCCCTTGCAAGTCCCCCCCATACCGTCTCAAGCGCTGGATTTGCCCGAAATACTCCAGCTTATCTCCAGCCATGTCGATCTGTCCTTCAACTTCCGCAAACCATGGATCCGGCTGATACCATTGCTGTCCCCACGGGGTAACCTCCCACCCTTTCGGGGCAAACCCGGGATACCCCACTTCAATATCCTCTTTCCTGGGATCATTCGTGGGATCGCCATTCCGAAACCGCTCGACCATGATCTGATACCACACCGCCTCTTTCGCCCAGTCCGGCGCATCCTCAAAGGCGGTACCTGAGAGCAGCGAGGAGAGAGGAAAGAGAAGAAGGACTAGAGATGTGAGAAATTTATTCATTTCGCGTTTTGCATATATTTCGTAGTTATCCAGAATTTATTCAGCGATAGGTATCCGGCCGTCCATCCCCATTTTCTGCTTCCAGGCCTCAATCCTATCCATAAAACCCGGGACCAGGTGGGCATAGTCCTCTATCCGGTCATGCTTTGCCGCATAATCGGTGGTCACATCATAGAGTGCTTTTTCTCCAGTGGTGGCGGAGTACATGAAATGCCAGCGCCGGGTACGCACGTAGTATTTTTCGGCGATGGCTCCCATCACATGATCTTCCGATCGCTGGTTGTCCGTGTAGCCTATCAGGTGAGTCCGCTCCTCGATGGACTCTCCGGAGAAGAGGGGCAACAGCGACTTCCCGGGCAGCTCTTCAGGAATGTCGATCCCGACGAGATCCAAGATCGTGGGAACGAGGTCCAGGCTGGATACCAAGCTGGACTGATTCATGGTGCCATGGGTCTTCCCCTTCCAATAGAAGATCATCGGCGTCCGGTAGGAACTATCGTAGTTGCCGCCTTTGCCCTGGAATCCACCGGTTGCATATTCCGAATCATTGTAAACGGTAACCCCAGGATACCAGTATTCCACATCGGCATCCTGTTCCCAGCCATTGTCACTCAGGTAAATGAACAGGGTATTTTCAAGCAACCCGCGCGCTTCCATATAATCCATCAGCTTGCTTACCCCATCGTCCCACCAGGTGATGTTGCTGTAATACTGTTTGGCAGATTCCGAAAGGTTCTGGTACTCGTAATATTTCCTGAGGGTGTAGGGGGCATCGTAAGGCGTGTGAGGTAACATCGGCCCATACCAGATAAACATGGGTTGGTCTTGCTTCCGGTCGATAAAATCAAATAGCGGCTCCATTGTGGTGCGCCCCAACTCCGTCCCATCGGATCCCATCATTTCATGGAAGAAGTCATCCGTTCCAAATTTAGACATATCCCAACCGGGAGTCATGCCCTCGTCGAAATGCCCGTTGGCATAGCCGCTTTCCCACCATTTTCCTCCCTGCCAGCTCACATATCCCTTCCTCCTGAGCCACTTGGGTAGTGTATCAAACTCCTTCATGCCGTTTGCGATCTCAACAGATTCCCACATGCGCTGCTCCACCTCAGTCATTTGCTCAAGTTCCGGTGTCGCCTGTTTGCGGTTTTCCAAATGTAAACGGTTACGTTGAACATAGGTAACCGGGTGCAAACCGGTAATCATCGCTCGCAACGATGGACGACAATACGGCGTGGTGACGTGGGCTTCCGTAAAGACCAGCCCACCGGCAGCCAGGGTATCCATGGCCGGAGTCACCACATGCTCATCTCCCATGAAGCCGAAGTAGGGAAAACCATGATCATCTCCGATCAGAAGCACGATATGAGGAAGGCGCTCTGCTCGTAGTGGAAGCAGCGCAAGGATGAAAAGGAGCGAGGCGGACCATCGACATTTCCGGTAGGTGGTCACACAAAGAGGGAAGAGGGATTTCATGGGGATGGGGTTTGAATCATCCAACCTGCAAAACCATACGGGTCAAACTCAGGCGTGCGGTGTCGAAGAAATCTAATAGGGTTATAGGTTTTGTCCTGAAGCACGCTTCTGGGATCAAGTGAAGGACCACCACATGATGGTTGTTTCCCAAGGCTCTCCGGTCAGGACCAGATCACGCATTTCCGAAACATCCTCCAACCCTACCCGGCGATTCGTATGAAAGATGTCAGCTGATCGAATACCTGGGGAGAGGTCATTAAGAGCTCCAACCACACCGGATTCCAAATCTATCTTTATGACCTCCAGGATCCACCGGCCTGGACGATTCTGTCCCACAAAAACAAACGGATTGGCAGGTCCAATTGGATTCCGCGGCTGATCGAAGAAATCCAACATCGCACGATCATCGACAAGTCCAGGGGCTACCTGATCAACCTGGGACAAGAAGCCCTCTCCTTCGGAATTGGTTTCAGCTATTCCTACTGAACAACAGGTCATCATTGCGGTTGCGATAAAACGAAGGGGATTCATGGCTTGGGGGAGGAAAAGAGAGATGGATATGGTCCAAAGATTAGCAGGATGAGTACGCTATAGCCACCGCTTACAAAACCCAGGGCGATACTAAAATAACATGTTTTGCTTTTAATTTCCCACATTTCATCTATATAAAGACCAATGAAGGTCTATTTTGAAGATATCCGTTATGAATCGCACCAGTCCTTCATTTGCGCGGAATCCAAGGGCGAGGAGTTCCGGTGCCCCTATCACCGGCATCCGGAATTGGAGATTACCTGGATCGTGTCCGGCCATGGATACCGCTTGACCGGGGACCACATGGCTCACTTTGCTCCCGGCGACCTCATCCTCCATGGCTCCAATCTACCCCATCTCTATCAAGGGTGGAAGACAGATATTGATCCGGCCCACGCCATCTACTTTCAGTTCCACCCCGAAAAGATCCCGGTGTTGGCCCTCCCAGAGTTTAGAAACCTGACCAAGCTGTTCCATGGGGCCGAGCGAGGCCTGTGGTTCAGACGGGCAAAGGGCAGCCCGGTCGAAGACCTGGTGGTTTCTACCCTCAAGGCGAAAGGGTCTGCGAAACTGATCGGGTTCCTCTCACTGCTCGATCAGCTTGCAAAATGGAGATCCACCGAACCTCTGGCTAGCCTCGGTTATCAATCGAATCTGAGTGCAACCAAGACGGAACGGCTTCAGCGCATTCTGAGTCACATTGAAAAGAATTACTTTCGCGATCTGAGCTTACAAGAGATCGCTAAAGTCGCATGCTTGCACCCTCAGTCGTTCAGCCGGTTTTTTCGTAAGGAGATGACAAAGTCCTTTCAGGCCTACCTCATCGAACTCCGCCTCAGCCACGCCTCCCGCGAATTGATGGAAGGGCAGAAAACGGTCATCGAAATCGCCTTTGAATCGGGTTTCACCAATCTGTCGAATTTCAATCGGCAGTTTAAGCGGCACTTTGGTGAGACGCCCACCGCCTATCAAAAACGAATCCAGCTGACAGACTGATACGGACTTAATGGAATTCGCTGCCGATGGCTTTCGTCCCTTTGTTTGCTCACGTGAATTGCAGCTTACAGCCGGGGCGCTCGGATAGCCCCCCTCAAAAAGGCGTCATACTTTTCCGTATTTTATTGACGTTAATTCAGTTGCGTATGCCACCAATCTTAATTTCATGAAATAAATGCGTTGGAAGCATAGAGGATGGTTTATTGCGCTTATCGTTTTTGTGGCGTCTATTCTATCTGTGACTACCGTCTCTTATCCGGAATACAAAACTGGATTTGAAGATCGGAGACAAATGATGCGCGAGATTGCCCGGAACCAGGCACAGTTGGATTTCGAAGGTTTCGGAAAAACCGGTGCATTCACTCGGGTGATCCAAGCAGTTAACCATTTCTGGATCGATGTTGGGACCCTCCCTCTTAACAATGAATGAGGAAGCGACAGCTCAAGAGGTCATCCGGACCCTAGTCATCGATGACAATCAGACCGATGTCCTGCTCCTGAAAGAGATGGGGCGCGACTTCACCCAAATCAAAATGAATCTGGAGAGTTTTTCGCTGCTCCAGGACGGTATCGCTTTTCTTAAGGAAAATGCGGTCGATATCCTCTTTCTCGATCTGAGCCTTCCCGATTCCTCCGGCCTTGACAGTCTTCTGGAAATCGTCGGTCTGGGTTTACGTTGTCCCATCATTGTTTTAACCGGCATGGTGGATCAGAATCTGGCCCGCGAAGCCGTTTCCCACGGGGCCCAGGACTATCTCAACAAAGGTAAACTGACCCCTGTCCTTCTGGAACGTACTATTCGTTACGCCATAGAACGCCAGTTTTTCCAAGACCAGAGCCTGGAAAATCAGCGCAGGCTCACCCGGGCTCTGCAGGCCCTGCAAGAAGGCGTCTGGGAACTCGATCTGTCTACAAACCGGATTTATCTCAGCGAGACCCTGTTGGCTTTGTCGGGCAATGCTTCTCAATTGGAACAGAGGAGTAGACCGATTACCTTGTTCCGCTCTGTTCAGCCGGAAAACCGAGAAGACCTCAGCGAGTTCATGAAAGTCTTCTTCAAAAAAACCCGGAACATGGCCCAGAGAGAATTTCAATTGATCTCCCCTGACAAAAAGAAGACATGGGTCCGGCTGAGTGGGCGCTGTTTCCACCGCAATTCGCAAGGTAAGCCGGTTTTAATTACGGGAACCCTGGCAAACATCGAAGAGGAACGGATCTACCGGGAGGAACTCCACCTGCAGAGCACCGCCCTGCAGTCGGCGGCCAACGGTATTCTGATAACGGACCAGGACGGAGCCATCATCTGGTGCAACCAGGCTTTTATCAAACTTTACGAATACCCCATACATGAAATACTGGGAAAGAATCCGCGAATGATTCAATCCGGTCTCATGCCGACAAAGTTTTTTGAATCCATGTGGAAAGACCTGCTCGCGGGTAAAGTCTGGCGGCAATCGATTATCAACAAGACCCGGTCGGGCCGCCTGGTCCAGGCCGAGACCACCATTACCCCGATTAAGGACGAAAAGAATAGTATTTATCGCTTCATCGCCATCTATAACGACATCACGGAAAAAAGCGATTTGCAGGAGCAGTTCTATCATGCTCAGCGCATGCAGGGACTGGGAACCCTGGCCAGCGGCGTGGCCCACGACCTGAACAATATCTTGTCACCAATCTTGATCGGGACCGAGCTGCTCCTGCGGCAAAACCAGGACGAGCGAAACAAAAAATACCTCGATATCATAAACCGCGGTGCCCTCCGGGGTGCGGAAATCGTCAATCAGCTCCTGTCTTTTGCACGGGGAAACCCGGCTCAAAAATCCAGCTTCAGCATTATTCCGCTGGCCAAGGAGATGGTGAAAATGATGAAGGAAACCTTTCCCCGGAATATCTCGATCCAACTGAAAACCGAGAACCCGCTTCCCGATATCTTTGGCGATCCCTCACAGATTGGCCAGGTCATATTAAATCTCGCGGTAAACGCCCGGGACGCCATGCCCCAGGGAGGAACGCTCTCCGTATGCTTGAAAACAGATGTTCCGGGACTCGGCCGGGAAGACGAACCGGCCTATAACGAAAAGCAGGAGATCTGTATCGAAGTTTCCGATACAGGAATCGGAATACCCGAGGATATTAAAGAGCGGATCTTCGAACCTTTTTTTACAACGAAAGTATCAGGAAAAGGTACCGGATTGGGATTGTCCACCGTTGCCGGCATTGTGAAAAACCATGGTGGGCTTGTGGCAGTCTCCTCGACTCCCGGACGGGGGAGCACCTTCTATGTCAGGATCCCGGCCCACGGAAGCGATACCCCTCCTCTTCCCAGGCCTTCGGATCCGGAAGACCTGCGCTCGGGAAATCACGAGGTGATCCTCATTGTTGATGATGAAATAGGGGTGCTCACTACGATCGAAGCGAGCATCCGCTCCTGGGGCTACCAAGCTGTGACCGCCCAATCCGGAGAAGAGGCCATGGATCTACTCTCCAGGTCCGGTCAGGATTTTGACCTGCTCATTACGGACTACGACATGCCCAAACCGTCCGGTATGGATCTGCTTCGGTATGTCCAGAAAACCCACCAGGGGCTGCCATTCCTGCTCATCAGCGGAAGCGATGACCTGGAAGATGTTCAAGAGAAATTGGGAATCACTTCGGAATACGTTCTGAAAAAACCATTCATCTCCCAACAACTGTTGGCCAAAATTGAGTCTTGCCTGAAATCGACCCGGAATCGGCCGACGCCCTGATTCTCTCAGGATCCTTCCCCATCGGAGACCAGGCCGTATTTCATGGCAAACCGTGTAAGCCCGGCTACGTCATGGATATCGAGTTTCTTCATGATATTCCAGCGATGCGTGTTGATGGTCCCTGTGCTGAGGTTCAAACGGTCCCCGATTTCTTTGGTTGAATGGCTTTCCGCGATAAGCTGCAAGACTCCTCTCTCGCGATCGGTCAATATATCCAGAGGCGAATTCACATCCGGATTCGCCAGAATCTCCCGAATGGCCAGAAGGGCCTTATTGCTGTAATAAGGTTGTCCGGATTCCGCCATGTCCAGGGCCTTCTCCAAAACATCCAAACCGGAGTTCTTCTCGATAAAACTGTCAGCCCCAATACGTATCGCCTGGCGGATGATTTCAGACCGGCCCTGGCCGGTAAAAATAATCGCATAGGGGGGATCGTTCATGCCCTGCTTAAGGCGCCTTAGAATCTCCAAACCATTTTTCCCCGGGAGGTTAATGTCCAGAATCACTATATCTGCGCCTTTGTTTTGGATGGCGCGATCGCCCTCCAGACCGTCATGATAAATGCCACTGATCTCTAAAAAGGGCCTGACCTCAATCACCCTGGACAACAGATCGGTCAAAATGACCTGGTCCTCCACAATAATCACACGTTTCATCGTTCTGCATTTTTCATTTAAAACAGAGGGAGAATCTTGTCACATCAAAAAACAGTTTTACCCACCCGCCCTGCTTCTCCTTGAACCCACCGGGCGGTTCCCGCATTCTCACACGATCAGGATTCGGAAGGCTCCCCGCTTATAGCTATTCCAGCCTATGCCCTTTCGGAATTCTATTCTCTGGTAACATCTCCACGCGCTTTTCCAGCCTGGGAACCGAAAAGCGAGGGCTCCCAGACCTTAGGCGCTCTTCAGGAGCATCGTTTTAGCGGACGGGCAGTCGCATATATTTCAGCCTGGAGGTTGGCTGGAGACCCTCCCTCAGTTTCCCAGCTCTTCAATCTTATCCAGGAGGTTTTGAATAGGAAAGGGTTTGGCCAGTATATCAATCGATCCCAAATCGCTGGCAGCCTCCAGGTAATACTTGGACACCCACTTGGTCCCTCCGGTCATGGCGATGATCCATTGATCCGGCTTCCTGGACAACATCTCCGAAATGATCTCGAAGCCTGTCTTTTCCGGCATCATGATGTCCGTCAGCACGAGGTCGAATGCCTCGCCCTCAAAGATATGAAGGGCTTCATCACCGTTCACTGCTTCTCTGACCTCAAACCCCTCCAACCTCAGAAACTCCACCAGACTATGACGGAAGTCAAAGTTGTCATCCACAACCAGGATGGATCGAACTTTCATCATCAGCCTCCCTCTATCAGGACAGTTCCCGGATCGCCTCGAACAGCTCTTCAAATTTAAAGGGCTTTTTCAGGATTTTCCTGGCCCCGAACTCCTTGGCATACTCCAGGTAATCCGCATTGTGGGTCAGCCCGCCTCCCGACATGGCGATGACCGGCTGGTTCGGGTTGTCCGCGATAATCTCCATGATCGTTTCAATTCCCTCTTTTTCCGGCATCACGATATCGGTCAGAATCAAATCGGGCTTCATTTCACGATAACACATCAGCCCTTGTTGGCCATCTCGCGCCCCTACGACTGCATAACCTTCCAATTCAAGTACTTTTTTCAGTCCCGAACGGAACAGGTCCTCATCGTCAATCACTAATATCGTTTTTATCATGGGTTCACCTTTCTTGCACTGGACTGGGCCAGGGCCTGACTCAGCACTGATTCCATCTGGTCGAAGGTAAAGGGTTTCTTCAGAAAACCATCGAGATCATGCCCCTCCAAAGAATCCGCATCCACCTCACTACTGTAGCCCGAGATAAGGAGGATGGCAACAGTGCCCGATTGCTCGCGAATTTTCCGGGCTAGCTCCAGGCCGGACATCCCGGGCATGGTCTGATCCGTGATCACGGCTGCATAATCCCAGGGATTCTGCACAAACGCCTGGAGGCCCGCTTCACCATCGCTGCGGGTCACAACTTCATACCCCAGCTCCTCCAGAAGTAAGCCGGTGGTCAGGGCGACGTGATCCTCGTCATCTACAAGTAGCACTTTTCCACTTTTCAACACATCTTCCTCCGCTCGGTTCTTTCCATTATCTTCTTTGGAATGAGTCAATGGAAGAAAAATCCGAAAGCGAGTGCCTTCACCTTCACGACTGTCCACGGTAATCGATCCCTGGTGCCTTTTGATGATTCCATGAGCCACCGATAGGCCCAAACCGGTATTTTCTCCAAAAGGCCGTGTCGTAAAAAAGGGCTCAAAAACCCGGGAGACCACCTCGGAGCTCATGCCCTCTCCATTATCTGTGATTTCAACCAAAGCCCAATCCCTGGTTTCCACCTTTTCCGAAAGCGAGTTCGGCACCTCGGTAGACCCTATATGTTTCAACGAGATCGACAAACAGGGGCATTGCCCCTCGTCCATAGACCGCATCGCTTCCATTGCATTGGTTCCGATATTGGCCAGGGCTTGCTCCAGATCGGTAGCGTTGCCCATCACCGGAAATTCCTCTCCGGCTTTTTCCTCGAATTGGATTTGAAGCCAACCCGGAAAAGAAGCCCGGAACAGATCCGCCGTGCTTTTCACCAATTCCCCCAAAGAGAGAGGGCTATGAAGAGAATCCGATTTCTGGCTGAAGGTCAGGATCTGATCGACCAGACTTTTGGCGCGCTCCGAGGACAAGCTGATCCCCTCAAGGTCCTGTAGAACCGGATGATCCGGATCGCTCCTGCTGAGACGCCGACCCGCCAATTCAACAAAGCCGTTGATGGCTGCCAGGATGTTGTTGAAATCATGGGCGATTCCCCCGGCGAGCCGCTCAAAGGTCTCCAGTTTCTGCCCCTGCCAGAAATTCCGCTCCAGCTCCAGGATCTCCAACTCATTGCGCTTCTGCTGCGAAATATCCTGGAATGCACCCACGAGCCGTATGCATTTTTTCTTTTCAAAGATAGGCTTTCCCGTGGAGCGCACCCACTTGATCACACCGTCTGCCGCCCGTATCTTGGCCTCAAATTCATAGGGCTCTCCCTTTTCAATGGCAGCCATAACCGCCTTTTCGATCCTGGGCCGGTCCTCTTCCAGGTAAAACGCAATCGCTTCTTTCGACGACGTTGCCTCGTAGTTGTCCGCCACCCCATGGATTTCCCGCGTCATCTTGCTCCAGTAGAGCCTGAAAGGATCGAGGTCCAGCAGCCATGACCCCGCTTTTGAAAGGCGCTCCCCCATTTCCATGAGTTCCTTATCCAGCTGCGCCTGCATCTGAACCTGAACACGTTCTGAAACATCTTCCACCGCCCCCACCATCTTCAGAGGCTCACCCTGCTTGGAATACAGGGTCTTTCCGCAAACTCTCAGATACCGATAGGCCTCCTTAAAATCGCGAAAACGGATTTCCAGGTCAAACGGAGCCTTGTTCAGATAGTGAGCCCTCAGGGCCTTGCGAAAACTCTCCCGGTCTTGGGGGTGAATCCGCTCATACAGCCGTCGAAAAGAGGGCTGAATGGTTCCCAATTCTATACTCAGCAGGGAATTCATCTGAGCCGACCACCAGGGAGCGCTACCGGGAATGAGCGGCCATTCAAAGATTCCGTCATGAGAGGCCTCGCTCGCCATTTTAAGCCGCTCCTCGCTCGTTTTCAGGGCAGACTCCGCTTCCTTGAGGCGGACCTCCGTTTTCAGTTCATCAATCACCCGCTGAAGAGAAGGAACGATTATATCCCGAAGTTCGGGCAGTTTGAAAAAGAAATCCCTGGCCCCCCATTTCATAGCATCCAAAACCATATCGCCCCCTACTTTCGGGTCTGCCACAACAACAAAATGCGGTCGAATACCGGTTTTCCGAAGCCGGGGTAACACGCCCAGATCAAAACAACTGCGGTCAAAGATGTAGAGTATGAATAAGGATAACGGGTGCGAACGAAACCGATGGACCAGCTCTTCCTCAGTGGACACCCCCCGTAAAGGGTACCCCATACCCTCTACGATCGTGTTCAACTCCTGGCAAAGCGGTTCGTCGCAAACCCCCATGATAATTTCTAACTCGTCCATGGGTATTCTCAATCCTGGTTATTCTAGCTGAATACCGCGGCGTTTGACTACGAGAAAATGGGAAGAGACACCAATAAAAGCTCGATGAAGTGCCGAGTGCCGTGGCATCAAGAGCCCAAACCTGTTTTTCGGAGAAAGCCATCGGCTCATACTATGAAAACGGGAACTCAAAATCAAAAAAACAGAGGGCCACCGCCAACCCAACCGGTATCCCGAAAGGGTCCGGTTCCAGCCTTGGGAGAAGCAACCTCCTCATGCTCATCGATACCCTCGGCCTGGTATAGAAAGATACTAAGGGATTCCAATGTTGCTATGGGAAAGACCAAGCGTATAGGTGGATCGCCTTTCAAAAGGAAAAGACGATTCTTCGATCAAATTCAGTATAGAAGGATCACAAGAGGCTACTCCGGGTAGACGACTTGCGCCTCCTCAAAACTATAGAAAGTAGCAAAGACAACCCCTATAAAATTTCCCTCGGTAACCAGGTCCGGGTCTGCCCTCGGGTTATTGATCCCTTTAACCATCCACCCGCGATGGGTTTTCTGCAACAGTTTGTGAACCACCTGCTCGCCCTGCCTATTTTGGTAGACCACATCCATGCCCCGCGCCAAGGACTCATATGGCACCTGTTGAAGCACGACCACGGTTCCCTCACTGAGCACGGGTTCCATCGAGTTTCCGGTAATCTCACCAATAAGTAGATTTCCCTGCCGGCTCGAAATGACTCGAGCTGCCTTCATCACAGTAGAAGAATCCGTTACCCCCAATACCCCTGACGTGCTCGAGGCCTCCTCGACGACTTCAACTTCATAACATCCCGAATGGATGATAGCCAGGATCAGGAAGCCGGGGATCCATAAAACCAATAACACGCTTCGGCAGGTGGAAGGAGTGGCTGATAAACGCAAAGAAAGCATGGCTGGCGCTAGTTGAATCAAGGTTCATAGATTCCTTTGAGTTCCGTGTCGGCCTAAAAGTGATTGGAAATGAACTCCCTGAAAATACTGTCTGGCCGAGAGCGCTCTGGTTAAGGGGCCTCCAAGGCACACTCATAATAATAGATGATGTCATATTAAAGAAATCAATAACCCTCTCTCATTATTGGTTTTAGTCCCTTCTCCAGGGTTTAATGATGAAATACCAGCAGCCGCGATGATATCTTAAGTTGCTGAAAACCATTAGGATAAGGGAATGGGGAAACTTTCCTTACTCGCTCTTTTTACAATCCTTGTTTCTTCAACACTATCTGCGGGAAACTGGACACCCCATTCCCCTGCGACTGCAGGGTTTGTTCTGCTGCAAGCGGAAAACATTCAAAAACAAAACCCGGACTGGAGTATCTTTCGGGTTAAAGGTAACTCGATGAATCCATTTTTCGGAGAGCAATCCATTATTATGGTCCGCCCACTTGAATTTAGTGAAGTCAGGAAAAACATGATTATCCTGTTTAAGGATTCAGAAGGAGATCTGGTCATCCACAAAGTAATGGAAGTGAACGCCGAAGGGATAGTAACTAAAGGCTCGAACAACCTGAAAAAGGATCCGCGGATGGTAACGACAGATAACCTGATCGGTGGTTTGGTCGCAACTTTTCATATGAATGAGAAAATCGAGGACACGATTTACTTGGCCGCCACCGGGCAGCCCCTTCCTACCGCTTATGCAAAGCGGGGTCTGAGATAATCCCTTCCACATGCAAAAACCTGTCAGGAATGGGTGATTGACTGGTAGAAATCTGGTTCTCAGCGGTGTCAGTCGCGAGGGAGAGGAGTGTCCACACATCCGTGCAGGTTTCGTCGCGATTGAGATCCGGAAACTTACGGGTAGCGCAATTGCTCCGTTCTACTTCAACGACCGGGGGAGTATGAAAATTTTCCGGACACCAGCCCGGGAACAAGCCTTGGATATCCTGTCGTAGAGCTTGCCAGACAGTTACAGATTGCTTCCGAGGATTGATCTCAGCATCTTGGTAATATTCAAACAAGCCCACGTGAAAGATGAAGTTACTCCCACGCTCCACAAGATCGGTAATCCAGCTGCGGTTTTATATTGCGTCTTTAGGTCTCATTTTTGCAGTTAGCGCTTCATTGATTGCCAGTGACGAAGCCACGGCTGAGGCAATCGCACAAGCCCGAGCCAATTCCCCGACCGGAGAGGCAGAGATGACTTCGGTTAAACCGACGCGCGATCCAGCTACCTGGATCTGGAATGTGCCGGATCCCATGCCTCATGTGCAGCATGGTGTGGTCTATAGCCAGTCCATGGAACGGGAAGTCGGCTACAATATATTTCTACCACGTGGCTACGATGAAAACCCCGAGGCGCGTTACCCCGTAGTCTATTTTCTGCACGGTGTTCGCGGAACTGAAAAAACGGCCGCCAATATGGTCCATTTGGTCATGCATGAACTGGAAGCCGGTCACATTGATCCGGTCATCTGGGTATATGTCAATGGGGGACAATTTAGTGCCTACATCGACTGGGAAGACAGCTATGTGAGAACCGAAACGTATATTATCGAGGAACTGATCCCCGCCATTGACAGACGCTACCGCACGGTTGCAGACCGCAGGGGCCGTGCCATTTGCGGCTGGTCTATGGGAGGGGCCGGCTCCACCCGCCTGGCAATGAAGTACCCCGATTTGTTCTGTGCCGTCTCATCCCTGGCCGGGGCTTTCAGGGTGATGGAAGAAGTGAATCCCGATGACAGCGCCTTCTCTTGGGCATCAGAGCATGCAGATACCATCCGAGACGGCGTCGGGCTGACCTTTTACTGCGGTGAAGAAGATTTCCTGTATGAGCATAACCTAGCGCTGATGGAACACCTGGACAGTCTTAAGATTCCATATACTTTCCACAAGGTTCCGGATATCGGTCACGACTTAAGACAATTACAACTACTGATCGGGCATGATTTTATACGCTCCCTGGCTCGGTATTATCATCCGGCATCGGAAAACCCCTGAGAGAGGGAATGCTTCTGAAATCAGGCCCGCTTCCAGTCTTCCCTGAGTTTGCGTGAGGTGTGTTGATTCGCCTCGGGATCATCTGAGAACTCCTCCTTGACCGGATCCCACTTCAAGGGCCGCTCCAGGTCCATCGCAATGAGTCCCATGTGCAGGGTTGTGCTCAACTGATGAAGGGTGTTCGCCGTGTAGGTGGGTTCGTCGCCAGAGCGTATACAATCGATGAAGTTCTGGTGTTCCCCAACCGGCCGCTGCCAGTGTTTGGATGTATGTTGCTCGTATTTCTGTCGAAGGATCATGGGGTCGCTTGCTCCAAAAGGCCCATTCCAGCCATCGACCGATACCCATCCTTTGGCCCCTAAGAGCTTCACCGTAGCCTTTTGTCCAAGCCACTCCGCCCCTTCCGAATTCTTTACCGACATCGTTACCCCATTGGCATACCGGTAGTGCACTTCATACACCGCCGGGATGTCCGTCTCCGAGTTGGGAGGAACGGGCTGCCCCCACGCTTTCACTTCTACGGCCGTGCCGTGGGGATCGTTGACCGCCAGCTGGGCCGTATCCACCAGGTGGGCACCCCAGTCCGTCAATACTCCCGTGGAGTAATCTCGAATGTACCGCCAGTTCAGCCATCCGGTCCGGCTGGGAGTATAGGGGTGGTAGGGTGCAGGCCCCAGCCACATTTCCCAATTCAATCCTTCGGGAACCGGCGCCGGATCTTCCGCTGGATTGATCGTGCCAGGAGGCAAGATGACATCGACATGATACAGGTCCCCGATGGCCCCATTTCGCAACCATTCGATCAACATGTGATACTTGATCATGGATCGGTCCTCCAGCCCGGTCTGAAAGGTCTTTCCACTTTTCGCCACAGCTTTCACCAGCTCCCTGCCCTCCCCAATGCGATAGGTCGGTTTCTCACAAAAGACATGCTTTCCCGCAGCCAACCCCATCAACGACATCGGGACGTGCCAGTGGTCTGGTGTCGAAATCACGACAGCATCCAGACTGTCATCCGCCATGATTTCGCGAAAGTCATCCACCATCCGACAATCTTCATTGCCGTAAGCCGCGTTGGTAATCCGCGCAGCCTCCTCCATCCGGTCCCGAAACGCATCGCAGACAACCAGGGCCTTGCAGCCCTCCACTTCCAGGAAGTGTTTCAGGTTGTAATTCGTCCCGTGGCCGCCAGTCCCGATAAAACCAAGATTCAAGGTATTCGAAGGAGCCGACCTCCCCAATAAGGAAGAGGGAACCACCATCGGAGCCACCCCGGCCGCCAACATAGACTGAATAAAAGTGCGTCGTGTTTTCATAACTATTTTCTATTTGAGTCTCCCGCAAAGACGCGGAGGCGCTACGCTTAGGCTACCCGTTGATTTACCTTTGTGGAAATTCAATGCTTCATTAAATCTGCACCAAAGTTGAGGAGGAAGCCAAGCTTCATGCCGGTCAGTTGAAGGTAGGTGATATAGTGCCTGTGGTGAATGTTATTTAACGTCTCCACAGACTTTAGTTCAAGAATCACCTTATTCTCTACGATGAGGCCCGCGCGAAAAACCTCATCAGAGGAAATACTCCAGGAGGCCAGGCCCCGAGTCTTGATGGATCTTGATAGCCGCGCCGACGACCAGGCTTCCTATTTCATTCTCATTCAATGATAATCCTCCAAAACAGCCTTGCTTCTCTGCGTCTTCGCGCCTCTGCGGGAGAACAAATCAAAGCCGTCGAACCCAAATATTCCGGAACGCCACCTCCGCCCCATGGCCTTGAATCTTCAACGGCAACTCAGATCGATGGGGATGGTAGGGTAAGATATCCCGATGTGTGGTCGGCCCCCGAACCACCTGATTGTGATGCACCAACACCCCATTGTGGAAGAGGGTCACTTTTGCCGGGCTGACTAAAACATCCCCCTCGAACACCGGCGCCGTCCAGATGATATCAAAAGACTGCCATTCCCCGGGCTTCCGGCAGGCATTGAACAGCGGGGGCGTCTCTCCATAAACCGAGGCACATTGTCCATCCGGGTAGAGTTGGACTCGATGCATGGGGTGAGAGTCGAAAATCTGAATCTCGTACAGGCTCATGAGATACACCCCACTATTTCCCCGGTTGCCGATTGCTTCGGACCGCTTATCGGGAATCAGGAATTCAACATGGATATGGGCATCTCCAAAAACCGGCTTGGATACGATATCCCCCTTCCCTGCGACCATCAGGCCATCCTGAATCGACCACCCATTGGTTTCCCACGCTTCCAGGCTGGTTCCATCGAATAAAACGACCGCATCCGCCGGTGGGGGGGTCAGCATGGGATCAGCCTCCACATGTCGAGGAAGTGGCCGATTCGAATCATGTTTCTGGAAGACCGTCCACGGAAGGGTTTCCGTATCATCATAGCCCAACACCCCCTTCTCATTTTCTTTCCATTCGGCGGAATGGAGGAAGGGGGTAGTCAGGAGGAAAGCAACTAATGCATATGATTTCATTGGGATATGGATTGAAGAATAGGTTTCTCTAAATCTCCACGCCTCCGTGAGAGAACGCTTACTTCGATATTTTTGTGACCTCCCCCGGCTTGACCGGCACCCCGGAATCCGCGCTGCCAATAGCGGCAAAACAAATTTCGAGGCTCCTTAAGTTATTTTCGGCAGAATGGCACGGCTCCCGTTGATCCTCGATAGCCAGGAGGAATTCTCCCAGAGTGCCCACAAACCCTCCGGGAAACCATGATCCTTCCAAATCGATGGTCGCTCGCCCCTTCGCATTGAAATATTGGATCTGATTGATCCGGCACAACTCCCCAGATCCCACAATCGTTCCTTCGGACCCGACAATCGCAAATCGCTCCTCCGGGCCTTGTTTGGCATGGGCGCTAAACGCCAGTGTCCCCAATCCGCCTTCAAATCCAATCGACACATTGGCCAGTGCGGGAGGGACGATCTCCTGGTTGTTCGCCTCAACCACCCGGGCAAAGACATCGTTCACCGGCCTTCCCGAAAAGATCTGGGTCGTGATATCAATCCAATGAATGGCGAAGTCGTACAAGACGAGATGGTGGATTTGCTCAAAAGGGGTCCCTTTCGTCCATGTATGGTCCCACTGCATAGACCAATCCAGGGATTGAATTTCGCCGAGGAGGCCCTGCTTGGCAGCCAGGATAGACCAGCCCACATAAGGAGCCCAGCGCCCATTCTGGTTCACCGCCAGGACACGCCCCTTGGCTTTGGCCAGGGCCGCCAGCCGAGCCCCCACTTCCAAATCCAGCACGTAGGGTTTCTGCGACAGGATATGTTTGTCCGCCTCCAGTCCTTTTTCAATCAGACCCACACGCACCTCCGGGTGCACTGCCAGATCCAGCGCATCGACATCCCCGCGGTCAAGCAGGGAATCCGGATCATCGGTCACCTCGGCCTCCGGGAAAAACTCGTCCCGACGCGCCTTGGCCTTATCCAGATCCAGGTCGGATAAAACGGTGTACGTCACCCCCAGCTCCTTCGCCGCAGTCAGGTGATAGGAACTGATCCCTCCACAACCAATCAACCCCATTCGGGTCTTGGGACGGGCGGGGGCCTCAGGTCGATAAGCAAGGTCCGGGGCAGGGATTTCGGCAAGCGTTCCCGCCTTCAGAGCAACATCATCATCTTTGGACATATTTGTGATTCTCTCGCCAAGGCGTAAAGACGCAAAGTTAATTCACTGGATGTCCATTTCCTTTAGTTCCCCCAACGGCTTGATACCCCAGCAGGCCCACATGGATAAAGAATCTATTCAGATGTCGACTTGGATTTCACACCTGCGTCCGCTAGAAAAAGATTCTAAATGAAACGAGGATTTCGACCACTAATTGCTTACCTTTGCGCAGCTGCGGGCTCTACTCTCCATGGCCAAACTGATTCCGCGGGAGCCATCGATTTGCGGGACGCCGTGTCCTACACCAACGACATCCGGCCTGTGGTGAAAAATTTCTGCCTCACCTGCCATGCCGGAGCGGAGCCGGAAGCCGAGCTGCTGCTCACCAGTTATGCATTGGTGCGGGAAGAGACCGAGCTCGGAGAACTCCTCCAGCGCATCAATGACGCCCACGAACCCATGCCGGAGGATGGGTTGATGCCGCTTCAGATGCGCCGATTGTTTCAGCAGTGGGCGGATGGCGACTTTGTGAACATTGGAGCCGAGCGACCGGCTCCCGTGCGGGAATATGATAACTTCGAGCCCGCAGAGATCGTGCCTTTGAATGTAAACCAGGAAGGCTTTGACCTGCTGGAGAAACTCCAGGGCCACTGGATCGGTCCCATGCGTCTGATGGGGCGGCGCTATGATTGGATGACCTTCGACTATCGGGCCATCGCCCCATCCCATGTGCATGGAATCTTTGAAGGGGGAACCATTGGAAACCTGTTCACCTCCTTCTTTGTTACCGACTTCCAGGGCCAACCCACCATCATGGCGCGCAACGGTGGCCTCCTGAACGGCATCTATCGGACGAGTTACTTTGTACTCACCCGTGTAAAACGGGACTGGCGCAAGACCACCTACGAGTTGGTCGATGCCCGAGGAGGAAAAGACGTCATGTCGATGACCTTGGAATTTGCCGGAGATCGCATGACTTTCACCGCCTACACCAGCCGGATGGGACTCCGGGAACCGACCCTTCATATGCGCTTCGAGGGAACACGCAATCGCTCCGAGCTGGCCGAACAAGCCGCCAATGCTGTCGGCTTTCCCAGGTTGGTCCAGGATTTTCCCATGCCGGATCCGTTCCCTGTACCTACGTGGATTGAAGAATTCCCCTGGACCTCCGCCACCTACTTGGCCGAATCGGATTCCGTAGACGATCCTATCGAAGCCTTGGGCGAAGCAGCCAAAGACCCACGCCGCATCGATCAAATGCCCTATCTCGGGCAGCTCACCGTTCCCATTCGGCGCAGTGTGGATGCCCAAGGTCACGAGCTTCAGCTCTACCTATCCCTTAAACCCATCGTCGATCATCGGGGCCAGTTCCTTTCTGAATACGGCTACCCTAAAGAAGAGGGCTTGGATTCGATTGTGTCCTTCCCCCGACTACATGGAAAAGCTGATAAGTTCACCTTTACCTATCTCCATCCCGGGCGTTATTTCCTCACCATCTTTGCGGATGTGGATGGCGACGGTATCCCCTCTGCCGGGGACATCACCCACCCGGCTATGGAAGTAGAAATCACCCCTGAAACCCACCACCGCCTTCCTGCCGTAAGCGTCGCTGTGATCAATTGGGAGTTGTGATAGCAAGCTATGCTAGAGGCAAAATTTAAACGCTGAAGTCGCTTCCGGGAGGCCATTTTTGTTGCTTGGACCCGGGACCCACATACGATCCATCTCAATCACACCACGGCTGACGCCACTAAAATGCAACTTCCTATCCGTCATGATTTCAAACGGCACGCTCCTGCTTCGCTTTTCCGCTCTTATCGTCTTCCTCACGCTCACCGCCTCGAGCTTTGCGACCCTCCCCTACAAGGACATAAGTGACTCCGCCTTGCCTCCCGGAGTGACCGATCGGCGCTCGATGGACGTGGAGATGGCCGATTTCGATCAGGATGGAGATCTGGATATCATCGTGGCCATGGAGTTCTCCAAAAACCTGCTGCTCATCAATCAAGGGGACGGCACCTTTTCCGACGGCAGCGACCATCTACCCGGACCCGTCCACGATTCGGAGGATATCGCCATCAGCGATTTCGACGGCGATGGGGATCTGGACGCGATAATCGTATCGGAAGACGATCGCATCGACCTCTACTACCTCAACGATGGAACCGGCAAGTTCTCCACTGCGCCCCTGCCACCCGCAGAGATCACCAATGGTGTCGCTAGTGGCGACATTGATGGGGATGGCGACACGGATATCATAACCGGCAACGCCGGGTCCAACTTTGCTTGGTTAAACGATCAGGGCAACTTCGCCATCAAAACGGGAGCCATTCCTTCAAAAGACTGGGTATCGCAGGATGTGCAATTGGGAGATCTCGATGGTGACGGCGACCTGGATTTGGTAGAGGCGAATGAGGGCAAGAATCGGGTTCTGCTCAACGATGGCCAGGGCAAGTTCACCGTCGTCGAGAAGGCCTTCGGCGGGATCACTCCCCGCGAATCCCGCCAGGCTGCCCTTGGCGATGTAGATGGCGACGGCGATCTCGATGTGGCCTTTGGCAATGGCTCGCTGGGCTACTATCGTCGCCAGGCGGAAGCCGGCAATGACATTGGCTTCGCCAACCGCTTGTTCCTCAACGATGGAAATGCTTCCTTCACACTGAGCCATGGTCTGCCCGACGAGGAACTGCAAAGTGTGCACATCGACCTGATCGACCTGGATCATGATGGTGACCTGGACATCTTAACTCCCCATGTGGAAAGTTTTCGCGAACCTGGCCAGGGACGGGTGCGGGCCTACCTCAACGATGGTTCGGGCGGATTCACCGACCAAACCGCAGCCATTTTCCCGGATTCCTTCCGGGGTAACGGTTGGGATACGGCCGTCGGAGACGTCAACGGCGACGGCAAACCCGATATCTATCTGGCCAACCGCTGGGGGGAAGACCGACTCCTGATCGGCAACTGAGCCGACCAGGGTTTGCGGGGCTATGGCCGACACCTGCGCCTGCCCTCCATATCTCCAGAAGAGTGACGCAGGGCTACTGCTGCTATCCTGGCTCCCAGCAATGCAACAGCGAAAACCGAGAACACCCTTTACGACACAGAGAATAAAGTGGAGAAAGAGACATCGTGTTTTTAAACTGGAGCTGCGGTGCCGGCACCGCGGATTGACCCTTGATTCAAATAAACCCACTGAATAACCGTCCAAAATAAATAATTTTAAACCCACCAACATTCCTTGCGGGGTGAGGCCATCGATAAGCTCAGGCGAGCAGCACGCCGTCTCCAAATAATGGAATTCTCCCCGGCCTCTGTGTCCTCTGTAGTGAACGTTCCCCTGCCGCACTCTAAATGGTATCCAGATTCCAAATACCGCCCTCACCTCGGGCTCACTCACTAGGCGGATTTTCCCTCAATGGGCCTGCATAATTTAACTCCCAACGCCGCGGCTAAAGCCATCAAAAAGCAAATTCCTTTCCGTTGAGAGGGGAATGCCAACCACAAACAGACATGTCCCAAAATTTTCTTCGATTCTTCCTGGTAGCTTGGATCCTGATCGGACTCACCCATACCCTTTCCGCAGAGGTTTGGCTTCGCTATAACTTTGCTGGCTATTACCCGGACCAGCGCAAAGTCATCGTTGTGATGTCAGACCAGGATATTCGCGGCGAGACGTGGGCAGTTAAAGACGAGGGGCGACAAACGGTTTACCTCGAAGGGATCGTGGATAAATCTATCGTCGGGAAAGGGGTCCACACCCCAAAACCCTACAATTTCACAATCGATATCAGTCAAATAGATGAGGAAGGCGCTTACCTTCTGGAATGCGCAGGGGCGGTTGCGAAAATCCTGGTCGATTCCGATCCTTACAAGGAATTGAGGGCGTTTCCCTTGGAACATCTTCGCAACATGCGTTCCGGTTCCAATGCGATTCCCCTACGACCTTTATCTCACCCGGGCGATGCGCAGACGCCGCTTTTCATTCCGGATGGAGATCCCGCAAATGGAAAATGGAAACCGGACCCGCAGGGGCGGAAGGTAGATGTTCTGGGCGGATGGTATGATGCCGGAGACTACATCAAGTTTTCGCTCAATGCGGCCTCAACGACCTATTTCCTGCTGGCCTCCTACATGGCTGCCCCGGAGCTCTGGGAAAGTCAGAAGGGGAACACGAGCCTGCCGCGAATCCTGGAAGAGGCTAAACACGGGTTGGACTACCTGATGAAACTTCATCCCACGGATGATATTTTTATTATCCAGGTAGCCAATCAGGAAGACCACTGGCAGGGCTGGCGGCTTCCACAGGATGATAAACTCGATGGAACTCGCCCCGCTAAGAGCGCCCTGAGTCGCGTTCATATGTCGCTTGCCTCTGCCGCCCTCGCCCTGGGAGCTCTGGCTTTTGAAACGGTAGACCGGCCGACCCTTGCCGGGGAGTATTTAGCAGAGGCAGAACGGATTTATGCCCGCATGCAAAAGTCGGATACCGTGCTGACGGCCTTTGAAAGGGGAAACACGAATGACTTTTACCTGGATCCGAATGAGGAGGATCAACAGGTGCTTGCCGCATTCAACCTGTATCGCGCAACAGGAAAGCATAGTTACCTGGAAGCGGCTCAGAAAATCATAGTCCCTGATGATCAGGATGCTGCCTGGAATAGCTTTCACTGGCTGGCCAATGCTTACCTTGCCGAATACCAGGAAGGCGCAAAGGATCGTCTATTCTCTGAAACGGCGCGCTATGTGAACTATGCCCGACACGAGGCCCAACCCTGGGGAATCCCGCGTTCATACGTCTGGGCCAGCCTGCACCGATTCATGGATGCTGCCAATGCCTGCCGGTTTGCCAGCCTCAATTTTGGCCCCGATGCGCAGCGGGATCAGCTTTTCTTCGATGTTCTGGATTACACCTTTGGCAGAAACAACTGGGGCGTGCCTTTCCTTTTTACCCGCGATCTTCCCCATCCTCTGCAGAATCTTTACAGCCAGATGCCCTATTTGATGGGGTTTTACCCGACCGGAGCGATTTCCGAAGGTCCGGGAAACAGGGCAACGGTCGAGGCCATGAGTCAGTTCTGGGACCCTCCAGAAGAAACCCCGCTGGATATTTTTGATACGAATCAGGCGGTTTTTCAGGACTACGAAAAAAACTTTGTCTGCCAGGAGGCCACTATTGTCGGTCAGGCCGCTGCGGTTCTCCTGATGACCTTGGCGTCGGTCGAACCCCAGTAAAATCCTCCACCCTTTCCACCCTGAGGAGCGTCTGGAAATTCCCACTTTGCTGGTTCGAAACGGAATGGCCTTTATCCTCCGTCGCCCCGTCGGGGCTATGGAGGGCTCGGAGCACGTGTCATCCATAACTCGCCAGGCAAGCGGCGGATGGTGGCACCAAAACGGGAAATGGGAGGGCTGCATGGGATGCAGCCGGGATCAGCCAAGCAATACTGGCGGGATACCATCCCGCCCTCCCTGAAATACCTACGCTCGGCTGGCCATCTGGAATTAGGCTTCCAGAATCTGGAAGGTAAAACCCAATGAGCCCTATCTCTGAAATCTACGCTCAACTTCGGGCGAGTCACCTTGTTCTGTATAAAATTCAGCTCTGCCAGTTTTGCGGTGATTCCCAGATACTCCCCAGAGCCTTTTAAACCATAATTTTCGCGATGCCGGACACTGTCCGGCTCACCCCTCACCGTTCCCATTGCTGATTCGCCGATACACCAAAGTCACCAGACACGAAAAGAGGACAACCGAGAGAGCATGTCCCCTGGGCACATGGCCATGAGCCAGTCTTCTGAACAGACTGAGGCAGAGACTCCTTTGCGCTTGCTCAACAAGGGTTCTGCAATTTCAGGTCGAAAGGATCCGCAATCCAGTCAGGGAACCCTTTCTCGTTGACCAGGCTTGGGACCATTTTACCCTCTATCCTAAACCACGCCGTTTTTGTTCTATGATTTTGCACCCTCCCCATAACCCCCACCTCTGCGGCTAACGCCTCTGAAAGCAAATTCCTATTAGTACGCGCTGAACAGAACTTCCTCGTACCATGGGGAGCGTGAGTTGAGAGGCACATGGTTCTCGCAAAAAGTACCGGACGATTTTCCGTCACTCATGGCAATTCTGGCTGTCGAAGTCGTTTGTGAAATCGAATAGTAGGAGGATCGATAGATGAACATGTTATACAAGACACTCACCTGCCTGGGATTACTCTTCGTTACCCTTCAGGCACAAGCCGGTTTTAAACTCTATGACTACCCGGAAGACGCGCCCAGATCGCCTTACTACCGCGTCTTCATCAATGGGGAAGAGGCGCATGTCTACTCTAATCCTATTGGCTCCATGGTGATCTTTGAGATGGATGAGTCGGTAACAGTGGAGATCGAGTGCATGAATACGGTCAAATACGCCATCGCGCGACCTCTCTCAGCTGATGTTACGGCTCAAGTGGCCAACAACCGCGTAACACTGGAGCTGGATGAGCCAGCACAACTAAGTGTGGAGATGAACGGCTTACTCCGTTATAAACTCTTTATCTTTGCCCACTCACCGAAAGAGAAACCCCGCAATGGGCGCAATGTGCAGGTCTTTGAAGCCGGCAAAACGCATGAGCCGGGGCTAGTCTGGCTGGAGAGTGGCGACCATGTCTACATCGAGGGTGGGGCGGTTGTGAAGGGACTCTTTATCATCGAAGATGCGGAGGACGTCACCATCGAGGGCCCGGGCATCATTGAGGCCTCCGTGCGGCAGGAAATAGACTTTCCGGAAGGCTATCGCGCACGAGTCATCCAGATCAATGACAGCCGCAACGTCACCCTGAAGGATTTTCTTATCTCCGATGCCCGTACCTGGCAAGTGGTGCCCAACCGCAGCGAGGATATCACCATCGACGGAATCAAGATCATCAGTGACGACGGGGGCGATGACGGCATCGACGTGCTGCGCAGCTCCAATGTGGTCATCCGTAACTGTTTTATCCACACGAAGGACGATTGCATTGCTATCAAGTCCCATTCGGCAGATGAACAACTGCGCGGAACGAACAACGTGCTGATAGAGGACTGCATCTTCTGGAATACGATCTGGGGCAATGGCTTTGAGATTGGGTTCGAGCTGCGAGCGGAAAAGATTCACGACATTACATTGCGTAACTGTGACTTCATCCACGTGGAAAAAGGCGCTGTGTTGAGTATACACAATGCAGACTGGGCCGTGGTCGAAAACGTGCTGTTCGAGAATATCCGCATCGAAGATGCACGGCAGAAGCTGTTTGATTATGCCATCTTCTGGACATGGTTCAGCCAGGATGCCCCGCGGCAGAGCCAATACGAGCAACGCTACCAGCAGGGTGGACTATGGGACAATATCATGACCTTCCAGCCCGGCGAGAAGGAACTCTATGCACGCAACCGCGGCTATATCCGCAACATCGTGGCCCGGAAAATCCACATTGTTGATGGTGGGCTGCCGTTCTCCATTGTCAGCGGCTTCGACGAGAGCTACCTAGTGGAGGACATCCTCTTTGAGGATATTTATCTCTATGACCACAAGCTCGACACAAAAGAAGCCCTCAAGCTAGTCGAGGAATACAGCCGCAACGTCGAAGTGCGGTAGTTATGATTTACCGTTGGGGTGAGGTTCGTGCTCATGCACGATTCCGGTCATTTTCAGGAGTGGCAGAGTAATACAGGAAATCCGGCTCCACTTCATCATAAACAATAGCAACTGTGCCATGCGGTGATACGGAAATATAGTTCGGGTGCAGGATGCGATATTCCTTCCCATCAGCCATACGATATAAACCTCACCTCTACGGTTGACGCCTCTGAAAGTAAATTCCTATCAGTCTTTCAGGGATGCTGGCGACCAACTATTCACCCCTCCCCGTTCCCATTGCTGATTCGCCGATACACCAAAGTCACCAGACACGAAAAGATTACAATGGAGAGGGCATAAATCAGGGGCAGGGTCATCATCTCCGCATGATTCGCTTCCGGGAAACTAACCAGGATAATACCCATGGTGATGGGGGTGTTCTGGATTCCGGTTTCCAGGGAAACCGTCCGCGCGGTTTTAGGTGAAAGGCCCGTCATCCGGCTGCCCCAATACCCGATAATGAACCCGCCGAAAGAGATCAGGGTGACGGACGCGTAAATGGCTCCACTGGTCGAGGCAAAGAGGTTCAATTCACGAATTGTGAAACTGATGATGAGGAACACGATGATCAGGATACCAAACACACTGCCGAGCTTCTCCAACCTACGGGCAGCTGACTCACTCCTCTGCCGAATTCCCATTCCAATCCCAACGGGAATCAGCACGATCACGATACTGGCGATAATTTTAGCCAAGGGAACCTCGATGGGGGTATCCAATGAAGTGACGTATATGCCGACCAGCAGCGGCATCATGACGATAGCGGCCAGCGAGGAAGCCACGGTCATACTGATGCTGAGGGAGAGATCGCCCCGCGAGAAATGCGTGAACAGGTTGGAGGTGGTCCCACCTGGCGTAGCGCCCACCATGATCAGCGAAATGGCGACCAGATCCGGAAGCCCCAGGGCTCGCGCGATCAGGAAGGCCAACAGGGGCATGACGCCGAATTGAGACACCATCCCAATCAAGATCCCTTTGGGTCGTTTCAGGGCTCTCCCGAAATCCGACGGGCTCAGCGTAGCCCCCATCCCCAGCATCAGCACAAAAATCATGATCGCCAGTCCGGCCTGTTCCATCGAAGAAAGCATAGCTTCCCGGAAAGCCTGAACTGGGGGAAAACCGCAAGCCGAAAAATCGAACAGGCTCCTAAAACAGGGTCAGTGGACATTGAGGATCGTGAAAATTGAAAATTGAAAAACGGAAAGAGAAGGACGTAGAACAATCTTAGTACCACCCGGCTCATGAAGAAATTCCTTCCTGTTATCCTCCTCCACACCTTCCTCTTTGCGGAATCAATCGCCAGTCCGAATATCCTGATCCTGTACATCGATGACCTGGGCTGGAGAGACACCGGCTTCATGGGGAGCGATTTCTATGAGACCCCCCATTTGGATATGCTGGCGGGGGAAGGGATGGTGTTCACCAACGCCTATTCCGCTTCGGCCAATTGTGCCCCGGCGAGGGCCTCGCTTCTATCCGGACAGTATACACCCCGACATAAGGTCTACAACGTAGGAACCAATCCTCGGGGCAAGGCGGAATTCCGACGACTGGAGCACATTCCCGGGACCGATGTCCTCGACCCTGATATTATAACCTGGGCGGAGTGTTTTCAGCGGGCGGGCTATGCCACGGCTCACGTCGGAAAGTGGCACCTGAGTGAGGATTCCCGGCCCTACGGTTTCGATATCAATGTAGGCGGATCTCACGCTGGCTCACCCCCAAATGGATACTATCCGCCCCACCCCGGTGTTTCCGGCCTTGGGGAATTCGCGGACGATGAGTACCTAACCGATACCTTGACGGATCGGACGATAGCGTTCATTGAAGCGCACCAGGATGAACCGTGGTTGATCTATCTGAGCCATTTCGCCGTCCATACCCCCTTGCACGCGAAACGGGAGCTTATCTCAAAGTATGAAGAGAAACCGAAAGGCAGCCTGCACGATCACGTAGCCATGGCGACCATGGTGGAGGCCTTGGACCAGGGGGTCGGGCGCATTCGACAAAAGCTGGAAGAGCTGAATCTGCTGAAAAACACGATCATCATCTTTTTTTCCGACAATGGAGGCTACGGGCCGGCCACCGATATGTCTCCTCTTTATGGATACAAAGGAAATTATTATGAAGGGGGAATTCGGGTGCCCTTTTTTGTGAGATGGGATGGAGTCGTTGAGGGAGCCAGGATTTCGGAGGAACCCATTATCGGGGTGGACCTGTATCCGACCCTGTGCGAGATGGCGGGTATCCCCCTACCCCAGGATCAACCTTTAGATGGGGTGAGTCTGGTTCCTTATCTGAAGGGAGAAACTCCAGAACTGGAGAACCGGTCCCTGTTCTGGCACTTCCCCGCCTATCTTCAGGCATATTCGGTTTTTGATGAGCAACCCGATCCCCTGTTCAGGAGCCGCCCTTGCAGTGTCGTCCGAAGGGGAAAGTGGAAACTCCATTACTTCTTTGAGGACCAGCGGGTCGAACTCTACGATCTGGAGAACGACCTCGGCGAACAAGAGAACCTGGCCTCAACTTACCCTCAAATGGTTGGACAACTGATGGATGAACTGAAGTCCTGGTGGGGCTCGACTGGAGCGGATCTTCCGCTTGGATTAAACCCCGAATACGACCCCGATCTGGAGTCCACCGCGATTTCCAAAAAACTTGCACCTTTGAAACCTTAAAGGAAGGTCTGAAACAAGGAGTGCCGATTCCCAACGGAAGGATATTTGCCTCACGGTGGAGACTGGCACTAGGCAGTGTCTGGAAATTCCCGCTTTGCTGGTTCGAAGCAGAAAGGAGACTTCGCAAGGCAGAAAAAGGGGATCTGACTCGAGAGTCTGACCCCTTTTTCGAACGCCGCGAGCCTCCTTTCTGAACGAATCCCAGAGGGACAGGCTGAATTGTGTCCTGAACCGCGTTGATCGCCCTAGTAGGGCTTCAGCCCTGCTTCGGGCGAGTCGCCTTGTTCAGGACATAATTCCGTTCTGCCAGCTTTGCGGTAATTTCCAGACACTGCCTAAACCACCGAGTCGCGTTCCAGGAGTTGGACCGGGAGAACGACCTTGTTCTCAGGAACCTGCTCCCCTTCCGTTAAAGCAATAATCATCTCAACCGCTTTCGCAGCCATTTCCTGGAGAGGAACTAATATTGAGGTTAGCGGAGGGTTCATGTGTTCATTGACCCCGATATTTTCTCCACCGATAATGGAAATGTCGTCGGGGATTTTCAGGCCCATGACATATTGGATGATGTGCATGGCCCGTATGGCTTCCAAGGAGGTGCCGGGAACAAAAATGGAATCCGCCCCGCTTCGAACCACTTTGGTCACTGCGGAATAGATGTTTGCCCCTTGTCCAATGGTACCGAAATAGGATTCATTGATTTCCAGGCCTGCTTCACGAATACCATCTGAGTACCCCTGCTTTCTTGCCAGCGCCGGGGGGTGGACACCCGCCACAAATCCCAATTTAGTCTTCCCTTTTTGTACCAGGTATTGCGCGGCGATCTTTCCCGAGGTGTAGTGGTCTGAGCAAACCGCATATTCCCCTTCCTTGTGAGAAAAATTATCGATATAGACGGTGGGGATCCGGTTTTCATACTGATGCAGCATTTCCAGGATATCCCGGTCATATTGCACCGCTATGATCCCATCCAAAAAGTACCCTTCCAGTTGCTCGATCGGGTTTTCCGGGACAAACACCCCAATATTGCGTTGGGATAAGGCCACGGAAAGATGAAGCGTCAGAATGGCGGAATACCCCCTCAGCGAATAGACAAAACGAGGGTCCGTGATAATCGCTATCTGCTTTGACCTCACCGAAGCTTGCGGTTTGAGGCCAAGTTCCTGGGCGGCATTCAGCACTTTTTGACGCGTCGAGGCTTTGACCCTGTCCTTGTTGTTCAGCACCCGACTAACCGTCCCGGGAGATACCTCTGCCAGTTTGGCCAGATCATAGATAGTGGGCCTTCCTTTGGTCGTCTTACTTTCCATGCTTATGCCTTCTTTTAAAAATATACATATGAAACTTTGTAAAACAATTTAACAAAATTGATTCAAATTTGACTCAATTCCGCGTCGGAAAGGGGAAATTTCGCTTCTTTTATCCGGATAAAATATCAAATGTATTTACAAAAAATAAAATTGTTTGACAAAAAATCGATTTTATCAATTTTTTAAATAAAATCATATTCTAGTCCTTACCCCTACCCATCCATCACTTTAAATGATGCCGAAGCCTGATCGGACCCGATGGCAAGAGACAGAATTCCCCCGAGCAATAATTCCTTAACCTGTTACCTAGAATGAAACGCAACCAAATCAACCCATCCCCCATCTGGATCTGGGCAAGGGTAGCCACAGCTTCCCTTTTTATCCTGCCACTTCCCCTTCAAGCTCAAGAGGAGGAAGAAGAAACGGAAATTCAAGAACTCTCCCCGTTTGAAGTCACCTCTGATGCAGATTTCGGGTATGTGGCAGACAGTACGATGGCGGGCAGTCGCCTGAACTCCAAGCTGGGAGATGTTCCAGCAGTCATCAACGTGTTTACTCAGGAGTTTATTGATGACGTAGCCGCGAATGACCTCATGGAATTGGTTCTCTATGATTCAAACGTCCAGGAGCACAATTTTGAAGACCAGGGGGCGGTAAACTCGGGGACCTTCAACTCTTCAGATCCGAATCAACGAAACAATTTCCGCTCCCGGGGATTAGACAGTGTCTTCTCTCGGGATTTCTATAACTGGTATGCCCCTCAGGATAACTACAACGTATCCCGGGTGGATTTCTCCAAAGGCCCCAACGGGGTGCTTTTTGGAGTAGGGGCGACGGGTGGCATCCTGAATTCGACAACTGACCGGGCCAACGTGCGAAACACTTTTGGGCGCTTGGATGCGCAGGTGGGTTCCTTCAATTTATACCGCGCGGGATTTGACTGGAACCAGGTCATCCTCGAGGACCAACTGGCTCTCCGCCTGAATATTCTGGGCCATACTCAGGATGGGCACCGTTACCACACCTTTCGGGACAAAGAGCGGTTTACCCTGTCAGGCACATTCAAACCCTTCAAGACCACAACGCTTCGGGCCTTTTTTGAGGGCGGAACGGAGAAGCGCTCAAACCAGCGGCCCTTTGGAGTCCAGGACAATGTGTCTGAATGGGTGGCGGCAGGCCGTCCTGAAGTAGCGTATAATAATGGTCGGGCAGTGGCCCAGGGCACCAACGGAATTGGAACCCGCAATGGTAACGCCCGCCTGGCATTCTACGATGACGGCCTTTACAACTGGGCCCGCAGCGGGACATCCACGGCATTCAACGATTTGAGAAATGCCGATCCCTTCAGGGCCAATTATGTAGGGCGACGTTTCTACGATGATCAGGCCCTTTTTGGCGAATTGTCCACCTCCAATAAAATCGCAGCGGGTGGGCCGGATACCTGGGTCGATACGGATTTCCGGAATTTCTCTATCCAGTGGGAACAGCGAATTCTCAACAACATCCAGATGGAACTGTCCTACTTCAATGACAAAATCGAGAACTACGGGCAAAACCCTGGAGGCAACAACCTGGACGGGGACGTCAATCCTCTGATCAGCGACGGCACCGGAAATCGTCCCTTTAACAACCCACTCGGCCCCAACCCGAATGTGGGGAATGTCTTCATCGAAAATGTCTGGCGCACGGATCAAGTGGATAAGAACAAGGATGCCTTTCGTGCTTTACTGGCCATGGACCTGGATTTGGATCGGTTATTTGGAGTGGATTGGATGGAACACTTGGGAACCCACCGCATTGCCGGAATGTACGAAATCCAGGAGGAGCACATCGTCCGTGAGAACACCTTTGAGGTTATGGGGTTTGCTGCCCGTGACGCCGGCCTGATCCAGGGGCTGAACCGGACCAATGCCGAAAACGGACGAAACCGGATCTTTCGGCGGAATTACGTCACCTTCGGGGACTGGGAGAGCTTCCACACGGGCCGCTTCCCCACGGACCACTCGGTCTTTATCCCCCAGATCGGAGAAACTGCCACCACCACCTTCGTCCCGACCGGACGGAATGCGATTAGCGACGACTACCTGGACAGCGACGCCTATATGTTTGCGGTGCAAAGTTTCTTCCTGAGGAATAGACTGGTGACCACCTTTGGTTATCGGTCCGACAACTTGACCATTGATCAAGCCACCAGCGTACGGGACAACCCAAATGAAACGGGGGGCCCGGCCGATATTGATGGGGATGGCGAACAATATGAATGGGTGTTGCTTCGAGATCAACGAAACATCACCGAAGCCAGCGGCATCACCCGTACCATGGGGGGCGTCTTTCATCTCACGGATATGTTCAGCGTCTTCTACAATCGCTCGAGCGGTATCCGTCCCGCGGCCGTAAATAACCAGGTGGCTCCGGATGGGCTGATTGCACCACCGGTGGAAGGAAAGACCCAGGACTATGGTATTGGTTTCCAATTCCTCGATGGTCGGATTTCCGGTCGACTGGTCCGTTACGATACGGACCAAAAGAACCGTTTCTTCTTTCAAACTGCCGGCATCCATACGATGAGTAACAATGTGCTCGAGATTTTGGAGCGCACGGTAGATTCGAACGGGAATCCGCTCGTTTCGGCTTCCGATATCGACGAACATACCCCCGCCTTTAACGGGGCCTTGGGAGACGCTGAAAGCGAGGGCTATGAGTTTCGCCTGATCGGAGACGCGACCAAAAACCTACGGGTAGCGTTTAACTATTCGTATACGGACCGCAAAATATCCAACGTCTTAAATGATCTGGAATCCTATCTTGAAGACGAAGTCGATTTCTTCAATGCAAGACTCGCTATTGTGGGATCGGATATCAACAGCACCGCAACCCCGGACGGTCAAAGCCTCCTGAGCGAATCCCGAAATCCCCCCGAAACCATCGCCGAAGAAGTGGGCCGGGTGAACTCGGCCATCATCCGCCAGCGCGCCATACGGGAATTTGGATTCGGGGAAAACCCCCATAAGTTTTCTTCTACTTTGACCTACCGGTTTACCGATGGAACCCTCAAAGGATTCACTGCGGGAACCACGCTACGTTATCATACGGCCACTCAGATGGAAACCCTCATCGATTATGATGACCGCAACAACAACTTCAGGATCGATAACGGGGAGCCTAACCTGGATGCTGATGGAAACCTCGTGCAACTGGGGACGATTACAGGAGAATCCAAGTTCTTCCTCGATCTCATGGCGCGTTATTCCTTTAGGCCTGCTTTCCTGGGGGGAGACATTCGCACCGACCTCCAGTTGAATGTATTCAACGCCCTGGATGATGATGATGTGTCACCTCAGCGGTTGACCGATTCGTTAATGGCGGTGCGTCAATACACCTACACCCAACCCCGGAGCTTTCGATTGACCCTTCGGGTGCATTTCTAGAACTAATTGTCAAATCGTTAGGAGTAATTCCCGGGTTCCCCATGGGGCGGATTGATACCGCCCCAGGGACCCACCATCTGTCGGTGGTGTAACTCCTCCGCTATGGCCAAACCCCAGGAAAATTATCTAGAATCAGCCACTTAATCTAGACGAACAAACGCTTATTCAATGAAAACACCCCTACTTTTAATCCTGACAGGTTTGCTTCCAATCTGTTTTGCGGAGTCTCTCCTAGCTGACGCTACAGCGTCCACGTCTATTCCCGGGCCTTCCAGTAGTTTCGACCGGGAGACTGCGGCGCGAACCCCCAACGTGATTTACATCCTGGCCGATGACTTGGGCTACGGGGACATCAGTGCTTATGGCCAGACTCATTTCCGAACACCAAACCTGGACTCCCTTATCGAGAGAGGAATGAAGTTTTCGCAACACTACTCAGGCAGCACCGTGTGCGCTCCCTCACGTTGCGCATTGATGACAGGAAAACACGTCGGACATGCTGTGGTCCGCGGTAATGCGGAGATCAAGCCTGAGGGCCAACAACCTATGCCGGCGGACACCTTCACCTTGGCGCACTTGTTTCAAAACGCAGGCTACACCACCGGGTTGTTTGGCAAGTGGGGCCTGGGGGCTCCCGGCACGGTGAGCGAACCGCTAAAGATGGGGTTCGACCGTTTTTACGGATATAACTGCCAACGGCACGCCCACCATTATTATCCGTACTACCTATGGGATGACAATCAGCGTGAGATGCTTTGGGGAAATTTCGGCATGGAAACCGAGGACTACGCCCCGGACCTGATCCAGAATGAGATCCTGGACTTCGTGGAAACCAACAAGGATCAGCCATTTTTTGTTTTCTATGCCATGATACAACCCCACGCCGAGATGTTTGCCCCCGAGGAATACATGGAGAAATATCGCGGCAAATTTCTTCCTGAAAATTCTTTCAAGGGAACAGACGGTGGACCAAATTTTCGGAAATTCGCTTATGGGTCACAACCCGAGGGTCATGCGGCGTTTGCCGCCATGGTAGATGTCATGGATGATGATATTGGGGAGTTAGTCCAAAAACTGGAAACCTTGGGCATTGCTGAAAATACCCTCATTATCTTCTCCTCTGACAACGGCCCCCACCGCGAAGGGGGTCACAATCCGGAATATTTTAACTCAAACGGCGGGCTTCGGGGCTTTAAACGCGACTTGTACGAGGGCGGCATCCGGGTTCCGATGATCGCTTACTGGCCCGGACAGATTGAGGCCGGTACGGTGAGCGACCACATATCCGCCTTCTGGGACATCCTGCCCACCATGGCGGATATCACCGGTGAGCCCATCCCCGACGGGATTGACGGCATCTCCATGCTGCCAACCTTGCTTCAGGAAGGGGCACAACGAGAACATGCCTACCTGTATTGGGAATTTCATGAAAGGAAGGGCAGAGTCGCGATCCGCAGTGGTAAATGGAAAGGCGTGCGCTACAATGTCTCGATCAACCCGAACTCTCCGCTAGAGCTGTATGATTTATCGATCGACCCGTCAGAGACAACCAACCTTGCGACTGAGTACCCTGAGGTCGTCCGCAAGCTTGATGGATGGATCCGGGAATCCCGGACGGTTTCCCCCATAAAGAAGTTCAATTTCCCCAAAAACCGAAATGCGGAGCGCAAGGCCACGGCCCATATTGAGTAGCCGTCCGTAGTCAGAAAGCGTCGCTGACAAAAAAGCATGGAGGTGAATGGGCCAACCCCATTCCTGAGCGGATGACCCCGCCAGGGAACAGTTTCTTATCCGTCATGAGCGTATTCAGTGCCCCTCGAGCAAATTGCCTTCACATAGCCCGCCCGGTGGGCTCAATGGTAGCCATTGCCATGTCTTCCATTATCGCACCGATTCCCCTGGCCGCACAACCCGAATGGGAAAACCAACATGTATTTGCGATCAACAAAGAGCCGGCCCGAGCCATTAAGATGCCCTACAACTCCCGGGACGCGGCCCTCAACCAGGGTTTCTATGATTCGGAAAACGCGCTACTGCTGAATGGCAAATGGAAATTCAGCTACGCCGGCCACCCAGTCCTGCGGGAAAAAGATTTCTACAAGACCACCTATGATGATTCTGCCTGGGACCTAATCCCTGTTCCCTCGAACTGGCAACTACAGGGCTACGGTATACCGCTCTACACAAATAGTGTCTATCCCTTCAAGGTGGATCCACCCCGGGTCATGGGGGTTCCGGAATCACGCTACACCAATTATCCCAAGGACGCACGCAACCCGGTCGGCTCTTACCGCAAGACCTTCCAACTACCGCCTGACTGGGAGGGCCATACCGTCTACCTCAACTTCAATGGGGTGGACAGCGCCTTCTACCTCTGGGTGAATGGGCAGACAGTCGGCTACTCCGAAGATAGTAGAACTCCCGCCGTGTTCGATATCACTCCGCATTTGAAATCCGGGGACAATCTCTTGGCCGTAGAGGTATACCAGTATTCAGATGGATCCTACCTGGAAGACCAGGATATGTGGCGGCTTTCCGGGATTTTCCGTAACGTATTTCTGCAGCGCGCACCGCATTTGGACGTCCTGGACTATGAGGTTTTCTGTGGCCTGGATACCAAGGATTACCAGAGCGGGACGATGGACTTCAGTGCCGTCCTCAAAAACTACACGAACAATAGCAAACCCTGGTCTGCTACCGTGGAATTGATGGATATGCAGGGGCGCATCCTCGTCACGGAGATGACTGAGGGATCACTTGCGGGTGGAGCTGAAACACAGATGAGATTCCGACTGGATGACCTCGAGATCGAGCCTTGGTCGGCGGAAATACCCCATTTATACAAACTCCTCATCACCTTAAAGGACGATGACGAAAAGCAGGCGACTTATTATATGCAGCGCGTTGGTTTTCGTATGGCAGAGGTCAAAAACAGCCGCTTTCTCGTCAATGGGAAACCCATTTTGGTCAAAGGGGTGAATCGTCATGATCATGATCCCATGACCGGGCACACTGTTACGGCGGAGTCTATGCGAAAGGACCTCCTGTTGATGAAGAAATTTAACATCAACGCTGTCCGGACAGCGCACTATCCTAACGATCCGGAATTCCTCAATCTGTGTGATGAGATCGGCCTGTATGTCATGGTTGAGGCCAATATTGAATCTCACGGAATGGGATGGAATGTGAATCCCCTCGCCGAGGACGCGTCCTGGTATCCAGCACATTTAGATCGCGTGCAACGCATGGTCGAAAATGCGAAAAATCACGTTTCCGTAATATCCTGGTCATTGGGCAACGAATCGGGCATTGGAGACAATTTTGAGAAATGCGCGAATTGGGTGAAGCAACGCGACCCGACCCGACCGGTGCACTACGACCGGGCCAGTTGGAAGCCCTATGTGGATTTCTTTTCCAACATGTATACATCGGTGGAAAACTTACGCAATTATGCGAAGAAAACAGGGAACAACCGAAAACCCGTGGTCCTGTGTGAATACAATCACGCCATGGGCAATAGCTCGGGTAACTTGAAAGATTACTGGGACCTGTTCAGGGCTGAACCTATCCTGCAAGGCGGTTTTATCTGGGATTGGAAGGACCAGGGTCTACAAGCGGAAGCTCCGGCCCTCCCGCTAGTCCATGATCACAGCCGGCATCAACACAAGGTGCACGTCACTGGCGAACTGGATGAAGGCCAGGGCCTGGCAAGGGGTAAGGTGTGGATCGAAAACTCCGACAAGCTGACTCCAAAGGGAGCCTTCACCCTCGCCATCGAGCTGACCCCAGAATTGAACGGCGGCACGACACCGCTTCTGACCAAAGGCGAAAACTCCTACGGCCTCTCACTTGTGCAAGACAGCCAGTTGATTGAGTTTTATACCTTCGACGGCTCACATAAGGTTTTAAGCGCGGACCTGCCAGGGGATTGGGTGGGCCGGAGCCACCTTATCGGTGTGGTCTACGATGGAGTTCGATTGAGCCTGGTCATAGATGGTGAGGTGCACGCTACTCGTCGCTGGTCCGGATTCATGAACGTTTCCCAAGCGCCCATTGCCGTTGCCTGCAGCCCTATCCTGGCGAGTGATAAGGACAACCCGGATAACGGAAAATTTAATGGCTCTATACGTGCCTTCGCGCTTTATGGACACGCCCTGCCCCTGGATGAGCTGATTAGCGGAAGACTCACTCCAGACGACAGTCTACTCTACGTCGACCTGACCCGGTATCGATACCGCGCTGAGCCCGAAAAGTATTATGCCTACGGCGGCGATTTTGGAGATTATCCGAACTCCAACAGCTTTTGCCTGAATGGGCTGGTCATGCCCGATCGCAAGCCCAGCCCGCAGGTACCAGAGGTCGTCAAGTGCTACCAGAATATATGGGGAGAGCTGGTTCAAGTTGACGCCAGACAGGCAGTGATCGAAATCTACAACGAGTATTTCTTCAAAACCCTGGAGGACTACGAACTTACCTGGGTCTTGAGCGAAAATGGGCAAACCAGAAAAAAACAGTCCCTTCGCATCGGAGCCATTGCGCCACAGCAGCGACAGCAAATCACGATTCCACTGGGCAATTGGGAAAAGAACCCGAGTGCAGAGTATCATCTACGAATCGGCTTTTCCCATAAGCAGGCCACGGACTGGGCCGCCGCGGGACACGAGGTAGCGTGGAATCAGTTCAGGCTTAATGATCCTCCTGAACCCGGACGTGTGAAAAGTGCCGGCGCGCCGGAATTCTCTGAATCCGACACCTTCGTAAAAGTCGAGGGCAACGGATTTCAAATTCATTTTGATTCTGAAAAAGGCACCATCCAGAGTTACCGACTGAATGGGAAAGAGATGCTGAGCCGTCCCCTGGGACCCAATTTCTGGAGACCCCTGACCAACAATGACCGTGGGGCAAAGATGCATATCAACAATGTAGTATGGAGAAATGTGCCTGAGCTCTCGGAGGTCACGCAATCAGCCATACGCGCCGAAAATGGGTTCACCGTTGTGGAATATATACTTCGTATACCGGTGGGTAAGGACACCAGTAATCTAAAACTGGTCTATTGGGTTTCGGATGAAGGCTCCATCCAGGTTGACTACGAACTCAATCTGTACGGGGACGGCTTGCCGGATATCCCACGGGTAGGCGTGCAAATGGCTATTCCCAATGCGTATGACCAATGGAGCTGGTTCGGCAATGGACCCCACGAAAATTATGTGGACCGCAACGCCGGCTCATGGGTGAGCCTCTTCAACGGCAGCATTGAGCAACGCTTCCACCCCTACCTGGACCCACAGGAGAGCGGAAACCGCACTGGCATTCGCTGGTCCGCATTTACCGATAAAGACGGAAACGGCCTGAGATTTTCCGCATTGGGCGGACGTCATTTGGAAATGTCCGCTTACCCATGCTCGATCGATGATCTCGAACTGGCGGATCACCCGCATGAGATCCCTGAACGCGAATACAATCTGGTCAATATCGATTGGGGTCAACAGGGTCTTGGAGGAACCACCTCTTGGGGCGCTCGCCCGCTATCCAAATATATCCTGCCGGCTCGTGACCAGTATTCATATAGTTTCCTGATCGAGCCGGTTACAACCCCCCTATAACTAAGGTGATACGCTCCTGTATCCATCAAGTCTGGCGGGTCGGTGCGCTCATTGGGATCCTCGGTGGGGCGCAAGCGAGGTTTGCCGGTGAACTGACATCAGACAGGCATCACTATGAAATCTTCATTGATACGGCAACAAACCATCAGACCATGGAAGGGTTTGGCGCTTCGGACGCCTGGTTGTGCGATGCCATCGGTAAATACTGGCCTGAGGCAGAGAAGAAGCGCCTCACAGAGTTACTCTTCAGTCGCGACTTCGATGATGGAGGTAAGCCCAAAGGTATTGGTCTCTCCATTTGGCGCTTTAACATTGGGGCGGGGAGTGCAGAGCAAGGCGCTTCAAGCGGGATCCGCAACTCCTACCGCAGGGTGGAAGGATTTCTGAACGACGACGGTTCCTACGATTGGAGCAAGCAGCTCGGGCAACAATGGTTCTTGCAGGAGGCTAAAACCTTCGGTGTCGAAACCACGATCGCGTTCATCAATAGCCCACCGGTGCAACTGACGCGAAATGGCATCGCGCACGGTAGTGGCGGCTTCCACACGAATCTTAAACAGGATAGCTATGATGACTTCGCCCGTTTCATCGTCAAGGTGCTGGCAAACTTTCAAAAAGAGGGCCTTGCGTTTGACTACATTTCCCCGGTCAATGAACCTCAATACCAGTGGTCATCAAGCAAACAGGAGGGAAGCCCCTACACCAATCAAGAGATCTACCGACTCGTGGGACATCTGGATGCGGAACTGACTCGGGCTGGTCTGGCAGCGCGTATCTACCTTCCTGAGTGCGCGGACTATCGCAACGCAGTGGACTACAAAGGGCGCGTTGAACACAGCTACCAGATCAGGGAATTCTTTGATTCGGAGAGTGCGCTTTATCTCGGTGACTTCTCAACCGTAGCGCCCGTCTTCGCCGCCCACAGTTATTGGACAACTTACACCAATGAGATGATCTATGACCTCAGGTCACGTATCCAAAATCTAACGACACACTACGGCATACGCTTTCATCAATCCGAATACAGTCTGATTGGATTGAATCAGGTGGAGGATGACAAGCCTGGGAGCGAACTCGAGATTGGGCTCTTCATTGGTAAGATCATCCATGCGGACCTAACCGTGGCCAACGCGGCCAGTTGGTCTTTCTGGACCGCCGTGTCGGCAAACGACCGCCACCTCAATCGCTATCTCCTGGTTAGCCCAAACTTCCGCGATACCACGAAAATTCATCTCGGCGGGGATCCGCAATGGAGTAAGTCTCTGGCCGCCCTGGGACACTACAGTCTGTTTGTTCGTCCCGGCTTCAAAAGGATGGATCTACAAGGGGCGGACCTTGTTTCCGGACTCCTGGCTTCAGCCTATGCCTCTCCTCGTGGAGAAAAAGCCGTCATCGTGTTAACGAATCTGAAAGACCACTCCGTTTCAACGGCTTTAAGCCTGAATGGAGCACAAGTTTCTGGAGACGTCCGGGCCTACTTAACCGATGAGGAACACAATTTGAAACCGCTTACAGAGATTGAACTCCCAACCATTGAACTCCCACCCCAGTCTATGCTGACAATCATTTTCGGGTTGGGTTGAAAACCGATAGGACCCCGGGACCTCCGCCCTGAAGGCCGCTGCCAAAACAAGAGCCTTCACGGAGTGAGCACCCCGCAAACCGACAGCATCCTCTATCATTCTCCATGAAACGAACACTTCTTCTCACGCTTCAAGGCATCGCCCTGATCCTCTCGGCTTCCCCTGGCCATGCCCAATCCATCGGCACAGTCCCGAAACCCCTTTTCTCCGATCCCTACTACCACGGCTCCTGTGACCCGGAAGCGGTATGGAACGAGAAAGCCGGCGAGTGGTATGTCTACTACACTGCCCGCAGAGCCGAGCGACAAAAGAGCACCTATGTCGGCACCCCGATCGGCGCGCTCAGCTCGCCCGACCTGATTCACTGGACCTTCCAAGGCTACTGCAGCTTCGATGGAATCCCAGGCAAACCCGACATGCCGGTGACTTACTGGGCGCCCGGCATAATTGTCGATGGTGACAGCCTGCACATGTTCGTCACCTACAAGGATAACGCCAAGCCGCCATGGGGCGGCAAAGGCGTCATCCGGCACTACACCGCACCCCTGACCGATCCGGTGAACGGTTGGAAGCTCGCGGACACGCCCGAGTTCAACCAGCCGGACCCCATTGACGCCTCGCTAATCAAGATCGGGGACGAATTCCGGGCCTACTACCGCGTCGGCCAGGGTGGCGGAATTCAATGGGCCACCAGTCCAGACCTCAGGACCTGGAATAACCGCGGCCAATGTCCGGGCGACGTCAACGCCAAGGACCGGGGATTTGGCTATCAAGAGGCCCCCTACGTCTTCGAGTTTGGTGGTGCCTACTGGATGCTCACCGATCCGCATGATGGACTGGCAGTCTTCCGCTCAGACGATGGCGTGACCTGGTCGCAGAAACCCCGCATTCTTCTCGAACCCGGCACAGGACCACAGGACCATACCCGTGCCCGTCACCCTTCCGTGATTGTGAAGAACGGCCGTGCCTTCATTTTCTATCACGTCGAGCCCAACCGCCCCTACCCAACACCTCCCGCCGAGCAACGAACGGTGCATCAGAAAAAGTCTTTCCTCCAGATCGCCGAGCTCAAGATCAAGGGCGACACCCTGACCTGCGAGCGCGACACCAGGCTGAAGCTTCCCTCCATCCTCCCGCAACGATGGTCGAAAGCGAAGGTCAATGCCTGGTATGATGAGACCCCGTGGCCGGTCGGTGCGAACTTCATCCCGTCCAGCGCCATCAACCAGCTGGAGATGTGGCAGGCGGATACGTTTGATCCTGAGACCATCGATCGCGAACTCGGATGGGCCGCCTCCATCGGGATGAACAGCATGCGTGTCTTCCTACATGACATTGCCTGGCAACAGGATCCCGAGGGTTTCCTCGATCGTGTCGATCAGTACCTCGAGATTTCTCACAAGCACGGCATTGGCACCATGTTAGTGATCTTCGATGGTGTCTGGAATCCATACCCGAAAGCAGGCAAACAACCGGAACCCAGACCGCGGGTTCACAATTCTGGATGGATTCAATCACCGGGACGGGACATCCTCGATGACCCCGCCGCGCAGGATGCACTCAAGTCTTACGTCCAGGCTGTAGTGACGCGCTTCAAGAACGACGAACGCGTCCAGATCTGGGACCTCTTCAACGAACCGGACAATGCCAACGGAGGCAATTTCGGTGGCGGTAGCAAGGAGCCCGATCTCAAGCCATCCTTGAAGAAGCAGCGCGCCTACGAGTTGCTGTGGAAGACCTTTGCATGGATTCGCGAGATCCAGCCAAGCCAACCACTGACCGTGGGTGTCTGGGGTGGACCGAACTGGCTGGATCGGCCCGATTATATCGAACAGCTATCGCTGGACCAATCGGATACTATTTCCTTCCACACCTACAGCGGCCCCAAGGAGACCCGCCGCATGGTCGAAGGATTGGCGAAGCGCGGTCGCCCTATCCTTTGTACCGAATACATGGCTCGCGGTAACAACTCCACGTTCCAGGGCATCCTCCCCATCTTCCACGAGCATCGTGTTGGCGCATACAACTGGGGATTGGTCGATGGAAAGTCGCAGACCATCTATCCGTGGAACTCGTGGAAGAAAAAATACATCGCTGAACCAGAACCCTGGTTCCACGACGTTTTCCGCCGCGACGGGAGGCCTTACAGCACCGATGAAATCAGCCTGATCCGCAAACTGACTGCAAGCCCACAAGCAAGCCCTGATTTCTCTCAGCAGGATTGATCCCAAGGCATGGAACGCTCACCCCGGTCAATGCCGACAATTGTTTACGGAATAATGCCATTCGAGCCATAAAGGGCTTTATCCGCTACCTTGTTATTTTCCTGCGGATTTCACGCTCCCATACCACAGGTATCCGCCTCATAGATCTGCTCGAGAATCAAAAATCACTCCACCAGCTTAACCGTCTTCTTCCGCTTCGCACTGAGCACGGCGGAGTCCACGATCTGCTGGCCGATGCGGGCCACTTTAGGATCGAGCGGTCCGGTAATCTTTTCACCAGTTTCCAGGCAGTGCAGGAAGTAGTTCACCGGGTTGTCATAAGGCTTTTTCAATGCCGGCACCTTGACCTGTTTTCCTTCAGGATGTTGTTCCGTCTGCATCCGGATCGTATCGCCATAATCGTAGCTGGCAATGGTCCCCTTGGTCCCTTTCAAGACAAACCCGCACATCGGCTGAGGTTGGTGAATCCACGGATCAGTAAAAGTGCCCCAGCGGGTTTCAAACTTGGATAACCCACTCGCATAACGGGCGATGGTCACAGAGTGTTCATCCACCTCCAGCCCTTTGGGCTCATCCACCATGGTGCAAACCTCCAACGGCTTTTTGCCCTGATGGAACCAGGTGCCCAGGGTCACCCCATAGCCCAGATAATCCAGGAGCGACCCGCCCCCATGCTTCTGCTTATACCACCAGCTGTTCGCTTTACGGGCAGCCGTCGGGGTCGTCTCCACCTTGTCCGCCGTGTGATACAGCGGGCCCCGATTGCCGTCGTAGTAATGGACTTCCTGCAACTTCCCGATTTCCCCGGCCACCACCAGGGCATGTGCTTTCACATGGCTGGCCACCCAGCGCAACGGCCAATTGATGACCATCTTCTTCCGCGTGCCCTTCATCGCCGCAATCATACGATCCGCATCTTTCAAAGACGCCGCAAAGGGTTTCTCCACGAAAACGTGAACCTTGTATTTTGCGACCCGTTCCACCCAGATGGCGTGTTCCCCAGTCGGCGGACAGAGGATCACCACATCCGGCTCCGCCTCTTCCATGCATCGCTTCCAATCCGTGAACACCCGTTCCTCCGGGATATCAAAGTGCTCAATCGACCGCTCCATCTCCTCCCGGTCGTCATGGCACACCCCCACGATTTCAGCGCGCGGATGCTCATGCACCAACCGCAACAGGTCTCCCATATGCATGTGGGAAAAATTGATTCCAGCGATTCTCCAGGTTTTCTTTTTCATGATATTTCTCACTGAGGTACGGAGGCGCAAAGTCTCAGTCTAATGTTCCATTGATTTAGGTTAAAGGTGACAGATAAAATCCAATCCATTTCCAAATCGAAATCCTAATCCAAATCGGTATTTCCATAAAAAGACTCCTCTTCATTGGCTTCAAATCCTCGCCCACCCAGTTTGCTCAATATTTTTGCCATCCTATCTAAGTTTACTTTTTGAGAGCGACTTTCCTCTTCGCTTAATGCCTTGCATACGACGAGAACGTCTTGGAGCGCTGCACATTCGAAAACCGACCCTCGAGCGATTTCAAAAAATCGACGACGATCCGCCTGCGACGATTTACCATTTCCTTCAGCAATATTTAAAGGAACGGACTGGCTAGCTCTCAACCACTGGTCACGAGCATGGCGAAGGGATCCAGATAGTAATTCAGACTTCAGGAAAACCCACCTTACGTATCCCAAAGCAAGTTGATAAACGTCTAATTTTTCATGACCAAGGGACATTTTGTTTTCGATTTGGACTTCGATTATGATTTGGATTTGGAGAGAGAGGATTTAAAAGCATAAGCCTTCCGCGGGGTAGAAACAAAGATCCTATCCAGATCCTCCTGCCGCAGGCCAGCCTCGATCAACTGTGGCGCGAACCGATCCACCAGGAATGTCAGTCCCGGTGCCCCCCCATAGCTCTTCCAATACGAATTTCGGGCAGCGTCCATACCCAACATGAGTTGGTCGGGATACTCCGGGAACAACCGGACCATCAAGTCCAGGGTCGGATTCCCCTCGGTCTTCCACCGGAAAGCACTGTCATATTCCAAGTTGACTCCCGTGCTCAGGACCTCGCGGTGATACCCTACATCCGGCTTCCGGTCTAGATGCGAAAGGGTCACCTTCGACAAGTCTACCCCGTAGGAGAGGAAGCGCTCCACTTGCTCGAGCCCCAGGGCTCCCTGCTCCGTATGCGTCAATATTGGCACTCCCGTCTCCACATGAGCCTGGCCGGCCCCCTCGATGACGCGTTCCTCCCGCAGATAGATCTTGTCTTCCGTCGCCACCTTGATCAGGCCGGCCCGGAGGGAAGAGCCTTCCAGGCCCGTTTCAATTTCATCCACGAATAGTCGAGCAAACTGATTCGTGCTCCAGTCATGACTCCAGTGATTCGACGGGTAATACTGCGCAAGATGTACTCCGGTTGGAACGACGATGTGGATGCCGGCTGCCTTGGATAACTTTGCCTGTAACTGGGCATTCCGCCCGCAGCCCCCCGGCATGGAATCGATCACTGCATCCACCCCTGCTGCCTTTAAATCCCGCAGCTCGGCCAACAGCTTTTCCCGGTCATTGAGCAGAAAGTCCGGATAGCGATCCGTGGCATACGAAGTATCGATTACAATATGCTCATGGGCGTAGCAGACACCCAAATCCTGTGGAGGAATATCCCCCAATATCGTCCGAACCTGACTCATGGTTTGGATTCCAGAGATAGCCGCTCCCCCGCCCGCATCCTCCGAAAGGCCTGGCCAAGCTCCTTACAGGTCGCTTCAAAGCGGTCCGGACTCGCCGTGTTAAAGGTAAACATTTCGTAGTGACACGGGATGACCAGTCCAGCCCCGATGCTCTTGGCCAACTGCGCGGCTTCCTCTCCATTCAGGTTACCCGCCACCCGCCGCTCCGGAGCCCGACCATTAATTGGGAGAAAGGCGACATCGATTTCGAAAGGAGCCAGGACATCCATCAGTCCATCAAACAACAGCGTATCTCCGCTGTGATAAACCGTCCAGGGTCCAATCTTCGCCACAAACCCCTGAAAAGCCGGGGTGCGCTCCTCATGGGCCGCCGGAATGGCCGTGAACTGAATCTCAACCACGTCCCTAGGAATTCCTTCAGCCAGGCCAATCATCTCCTCCCGGTATCCCCCCAACCGGTCTGCTGCGAAATCCACATTGGCTTCGGGCAACACAAGACGAAGCCCCGGGTTACTCCCGAACAGGGCGAGTAAGGTCTCCCCGTCCAAGTGATCCGTGTGATTGTGGCTTGAGGTCACCACATCGATTTCCATCAGGGCACCGGGCTGCACCACCTGCTCCGTCATACGGATATGCGGCTTATCCGTCTCCACATACTTTCGGGTCAGCGAGTCCGATAAATACGGGTCAAAGAGTAAACGAGTATCCTGCCACTGGAGGAGGAAACCACTTTGGCCAAGCCACCAGATATGCAGCTGATCCGTCAGGGCACGGGCCATCTCCAGATCGCGGAGAAAGGTTTCTTCTTTCTGAATGGGTTGAATCATCTTTGACATGGTTTGCCGGGGCTCCGCTCATAACTCTCCACGCACCATTCGCGTCCCAGCCACCATATGGTTCAGCTTCTGCCTCGCCGCCCATCGGGCTGTCTGGCTCAATCCACAATCGGGCGCAAACACGAGGCGGTCTGCCGGTGCGTGTTCCATGCAGAGCCGGACCCGATCCGCAATCAGCTCAGGGCTCTCAATAAAATAGCTCTTCACATCCACAATCCCGACCGCCACATCCATGCGCTCCGCAATCTGGGCAATCAACTCGATCTCGGCAAACTCACGGTTGGCCATTTCCACATGCATTTCATCCGCATGGAAATCGAGGAAATCGGGGAACATCGGTGCGATCTGCCGATACCCCACGGCGTGCCCTTTAAAATTCCCAAAACACAAATGGGTGCACACCCGAACCTTTCCCGCGATTGGCTCTACCGTGCGGTTAAAAATATCCACAAAGCGCTGCGTATCTCCCTTATACGCATAGCAACTCATTGAGGGTTCATCCACACAGATCTCCTCGCACCCAGCATCCCGCAAAAGCTCCAACTCCTTTCGAATGAAGGGTAACAAGGCCTCGGTAATCGCCCACCGGTCCGGATACTGCGCGTTCGGCAGTAGCCGGCCGCTCATGGTGTAGGGCCCAGGGACACTCATTTTCAGGGCTACCCCCTCTGGGGCGAGCCGTTTTAACCGCTCAAATTCTTCTACCGCCCCGAGCCCCCGTGGGGCGCGAATCTCTGCTGTGATCTCATGCTTTCCTCGCTGGTCATGAGCGGGTGGCCCGAACTTCCGCGGGGACTCCGACTCTAGATCGATCCCTTCCAAGTAGCCGTAGAAGGATAAATTAAAATCAAAGCGAGTCTGCTCACCATCAGTGATCACATCCAGCCCGGCCGTCACCTGGTCATGGATGGCTGTGACCACGGCATCGTCTTGCATTTCAGCAATATCCGCGGACCCAAACGCATCCAAATGCTCACGGGCATGTTCCAGCCACCCGGGAAACGGGTAACTACCAATTACAGAGGTTCTAAGGGGTAACGATTTCATAAAACTAAATTCCAAAATTCAGAGGCAAAAGGGACAACGCTCCCTAAAAAAATCTTACTCCTACTCTCAATCTTCATCTCCATCTCACCTTACCTCCCCACGATTCTTCCTCCAATCCTCAGCCCCCGTATGAGCCGGTGCGTCCGGCACCTCCAGCACCGCACCCAGCTGGCGAAGCCTATTCTGCAAATCCGGCACATCGATTTCCGTCGCCCCGCAGCCCTGTTTCAGGGAGAGCGCTGCCGCAATCCCCACGACTTGCCCCATCGACATGGTTTGGCCCATTGAACGGCAAGAGGCATGGGCGTCATGGGTTGCGCTAAAGCAACGTCCAGCTACCCACACGATTTCCTCATTTTCAGGGACCAGGCAGCGGTAGGGAACGTCATAAGCATCTCCCCCAGGGACGTAGGCCCACGCGGTTTCAGCTTGGCCCTGAACTCCCTCTCGATGGTCCTCAATCGGCGCTCCACACAAGAGGACACAATCCTCAAAACGTGCCACCGATAAACAGTCATCCCGGGTTAATCGATACGCTCCGTTCACCCGGCGGGTTTCTCGTACACCGATCTGGTGCGAGAGTCCGATGATGTTGCTCCGTTCAAAGCCGGGAACCGCTACCCGTAAAAAATCCTCATAAAGAAATGCCTGGCGACGCCCCTCCCGTTCCGCCCCTGTCATCTGCTCCGGATCCAGGGGATCCATACCCGCCACCCGGACGGCAACCGTAGAAATACACCCTTCCGCATTCATTCGGTGAATACTTCCGGCCTTTCGCGGGAGGGGAAATTGCCCGGTTTCGACCGCCATGGCCATTTTTTCTTTCAACATCTGCTTGCCCCCGGCCCGCTCATAGGTATCGAGATCGACATTCGACATGCGGAAGGTGGTGGTCAGGGTTTGGGCGGGTTCCAGCTCTCCCGCCTTTTCGTAGGCGATACCGGCCAGATGGCAGAAATCCGCATCCCCCGAGGTATCGATGAAGCGCTTCGCCCGGATCTTGAAGAACCCTGCTTTGCCCCAGAAAATTGCCGCTTCCGGATTCCCGGAATCGGAGCACTCCACCTCCACCAGTATGCTATGCAGGAGGACACGCACTCCATGCTCTTGCGTCAATCCATCCCAAACCCATTTCAAGCGCTCCGGGTTGTAATTCACCCCTGTTCCGGCCCCGTAGGTATTCGGGCGCAAAAACACTGCTCCCACCGCATCCAATCGGTCCACCACCAGATCGGGTAAGCCGCCCACTACCTTCCGGGGGTGGTCTCCCGGTGTAAAGAAGCCATAAAATGTATCCAGCATTTGGGTACTCGTTCCACCCAGAAAACCATAACGCTCCACCAGCATGACCCGATCGACTCCCGCACGTCGGGCCGCCAGGGCGGCGCACAGGCCCGCAGACCCTGCACCAACGACCAGGACATCCACCTTGGCCAGGATGGGAATCTGTTTCGTCATCAACATGGAGGCACGGAGCTTCATACCACAGGCTCGGTTGACCCCACCTTCTCGTATAGCTTGGCCAATCGGTGGGCATGCTCATCATAGGCCGATTCAAACAGCTCCACCGCTCGTTCCGCCCCACAAATCGCACCCGCAGTCAACACCTTCGGCGGAGCCCCCGCTGCCGTTAAGCGCTGGGCCACCTCCGCTTTTATCGCATTCACGATCATGCACCCCCCCACCGTGGAACCCGGAGCCACCGGCGTATCCAGACCATCCACCTGCACCATGGCATCACCGACAGGAACCCCTGTATCGAGGACATAGTCTGAGAAATCACTGAGCTTCTTCCCCCGCGGGTCTTTGCTCGTACTCGCATCCGAATGCTCCTGGCTGATCAGGCCAACGACCATGACTCCCCGGCTTTGGAACACTTCCGCCATTTCAATAGGCACCCGATTGCACCCACTGGAAGAAATCACCAGGGCGCAGTCCGCTGCCGACAGATCAAAGTTTCTCAGGATGCGCTCCGCCAGTCCCGGAACATTCTCCAGGAACATCGCCTGTCGCTGCCCATTGGCCCCCACGACCAGATTGTGAAAGCTGAGCGACAGCTCTACGATCGGATTAAACCCCGGAAAAGAACCATAGCGGGGCCACATTTCTTCAACCATAATCCGGCTGTGGCCACTCCCAAAAACATGAACCATCCTTCCCCGAAGAATAGTCTGTGCATACAGGTCAGCTACCTCTCGTATTACAGGAGTTTGGGCCGCAACCGTTTCCGTTAAGTTTCTCACTTTTTCGATGTATTGTTCTGATGGATACATATCTTAGTCCAAGTAGTTGGTGAAAGCCAGGGAAGCCATACCCATGGCCCCCGCCCATTCCCCCAGGCTGGAAATGACGATCGGCACCTGGTGCCCACCGGGACGCCACTCGACCTCGTCCATGATCTCCCTTAACGGAATGAGCAGGAAGTCGCCCGCCTGCGGGATCCCACCCGCCAGAACCACCACTTCAGGATCAAACATGTTGATATAGGACGCGATGGCACATCCTAAAGCCCGGATCGATGCCAGCCAGGTGCGGGTCGCCTCCGGGCTGCCGGCCACATAAGCGTCCACCAGGGCCTGGGTGGAGGCAAACTGTCCACCGGACCGCTCCTCCACGGTATAATTCCCAAACAGGACTTCGATGGCACCAGGCATCCCCACGATACTGGGAGTCCCTTCCGGATCCATACACATATGCCCCAGGTGCCCGGCACGCCCTATTTTGCCGGTGAGGAGTTGACCTCCTGACAATATACCTCCCCCTACTCCGGTTCCCAGGGTGAGCAGCACAACATCCATCTTTCCCCTGGCCGCGCCGACCCAAGCCTCTCCGAGCAAAGCCGCGTGGGCATCGTTGAGCACCCGTAGCGGCACATCCGTCTGTAGAGCAGCTTTCCAACGAAACCCTTCCAATCCATGGAGCTTGCCCGGTAAATACGAAATGCAGGATCCATCCGGCGCCGCCAGGCCCGGGGCGGCTATTCCGATAGAATCCGGATCGGCGGTCTGTTCCTCCTGGATCATCGCAACCAATTTCCGGAGGTGACCCGCCCAGTCCTCCACCGAATCCACTCCATCGAGGGTAGCCTGGGTATGGCGGGATAGCTCTTGTCCATCCGGATCTGCGGCGATGACCTTGATCGCCGTCCCCCCGAGGTCGATGCCAATACTATAGCTCATGCGTAGAGGTGGGCGAGGCTCTTGCGGTAAGCTTCGTAAAACAGGTCGAGTTGTTCTTCCGCCGCATCGGCAGTGGCATTCCCTACAAAATGGTGGCTGGGAAGCATGACGGGCTGATGGCCCCGGGAGAGCAATTTCTCCGCCGTGGCACAGCGAACCATATTCATGATCATGGCCCCGGTCACCGTGGAGCTTGGACCTGTCCTCCAATCCAGACCTTCCAGCTCGACGACGCAGTCCCCCGTCGGGCAATGATTATCCAGGACCACATCCGCAACATCCATGAGTTTCTTCCCCGAGGGGTGGGTCGATTTCGACTGACTGCCGTGCTGGACCGAGCACATCGCGACCAGGGACATTCCCCGTTCCTTGACCCCTAACGCCATTTCCACGGTGAGCGTACGGATCCCACTTGTCGAAATCAGCATGAACGCGTCGTGCGGGCCGAATTGAAAACTTTTCAACAGCTCCTCCCCGTAGCCCTCTATTTTTTCCAGATAGAGCGGCCCCCGAAGCCCGTTCATCCCCACCGTGGCGCAGTGGTTGGAGACGGCCGTCTCGGCCCAGGCAAAAAACCCGACAAAGCACCCCTGTCTGGGAGTCATCTCTTCACACATCATCCGCGAATGCCCATTGCCAAATAAAAAGACGATCCCACCCTTGGAAATGCTATCGGCGAAGATCTCCGCGGCAGCATCTATGTTACCCATCTGGGTTTCGCGGATTTGCTCCAGCAACTCCGTGGTTCGGTCGTAAAATTGTTCTGCGCCAATATTCATAATCCAGTAGGGGTTTGGCCTTCACTGACGGTCCACCCCCCGTCAACAAAGAGGGTTTGCCCGGTGGTAAAGCGAGATTCATCAGACATAAAGTAGAGCGCAGCCCCATCGAAATCCACAGGAGATCCGATTCTTCCTCCATCCAGGGGTTGCTTGGTTTTGATAAATTCAAGGATCGTCTCATCTCCGGCCGCTCGCTGCGCCATCGGCGTCTCGACCAGACCCGGTGCCAAGGTATTGATCCGGATGTCATATGAAGCATAATAGGCCGCTATGGACCGGGTGAACCCATACACGGCAGACTTTGCCGCAGCATACACGTGAGTGGAAAAGAATTGTGGAGACGGAAAGTGTCCGAGGGTGGATGCCATATTCAGAATGCTTCCTCCTTGTTCGGCCTTCATCAGGGCTTGGACGGCTGCACGGTTTGATAATATCATACTGCTCAGATTTAAAGATAGGGTCGCCTCGATCCCCTCATCAGTTACCTCATGCAAGGGACCATCTCCCATTTTGCGTCCACTGCCACCAGCCACATGGTACAAGCCTTCAAAACCACCAAAAGCATCCTGGCATAGGGCGATCGCCTGCTCAGCTGTTTTCCCCTCTCGTGCATCCCCAACGAGGGCCCGGCTGACTTCCCGCCCCAAGGTCGCCTCTGCTTTACTGGAGTTTGCTTCGTTCCGGCCCACTAAAATCACCCGGGCTCCTTCTCCCACAAAGCACTCCGCCGCGGAATACCCCAAACCGGTTGTGCCCCCCACAATGACAATGCGTTTTCCCTTTAATCGAGCCATACCCTACGCTTCCATGCGCTTGAGCCAGCTACAACGCTATTGACTCGGATTTCTTTAAAAGTGATATGAAAATTAGATGAAACCTGAAAGCTCGTCTAAATCGGTAGAGAACGAGGGCGGCTAGGCTATGCCTAAGTGACTTTAGCTGGCGTTGGGGGGTGGTTTGTGGTGCATCCCTTTCATGATTTGCCCCATCATGCGAACCCTGGCAAATCGAGGGAGGGTCATCAGCGAGGTGCTGAGAAACTTGGAAAACACCCCGGGACGATCAGTCTTCGTGCTTCCCAGGTAGCGAACCGTAGAGCGGGCCACGGTTTCCGGCAACTCCGCCTTGGCCATCTTCATATCTGCGATTTCAGCAAATCCCGAATGAGTCGGGCCCGGCGCGGAGATGAGCACATCGATCCCCATAGGACTGAGCTCTTTCTGCAGCGCTTCGCCAAAACTCTGGATGTAGGCTTTCGTGGCTGCATAATTTGCCGCATGGGGTACTCCCTGAAAGGCAACAATCGAGCTGTAAAGGACGATTGCGCCGCTTCCACGTCGTCGAAAATGGTTGGCGTAGAAATGGCATTGCTGCATCACACTGATAACATTGAGGGTCACCATATCCGTCTCAATTGAGATATCCGAGTCGATGAAGTGCCCCGACGTCCCGAAACCTGCCGCAGTAACTAGAAGGCCGACATCGAATTTTCGGGAAAATCGGAATAAAGCCTGCCTGCCTGCCTCGCTGATCAAATCGCAGGCACAAGTCTCCACCTGAATCCCATAGTTGGATTGCAGAGATTCGGAATCCTTGGCCAGACACGCTTTCCGCCGAGCCGCCAGGATCAGGCTGAACCCTTCATCTGCCAGCGCGATGGCGGTGGCCTGTCCGATCCCACTTGAAGCTCCGGTGACCACAGCCCAGGGACCATACTTTTTCAAACGTGTTTTCATGTCGGGATCCTCAGTCAATTTTAATTTCAATTGTTAAATCGCCTTCCACCTGCACAGCAGCCTCATCAAAACGAGGAGCGCGCAACCGGGGCCTGACATTTTGCGACACGCCCCAAGCTTCCTTGGGGATCCCCAGGAAGTTGGTGTCGGTCTTCTGGTTTCCATTCAAATCGTGAGATACCGCCACCGCGTATTGCCCAACTTCCAGATTTTCGAAGATAAAGATGACCCCATTGATATCTGCCTGTTTCCATTGCGCAGGGACCTGCTCACTTTTTCCCATGGGGAACTCCTCCCCTTCAAGAAAGACGCTGCAGCCGATTTCGCCTGCTGCTGTGTCGATTCCCGTGATTTTTACCGTGAGCGTGTGGGCCGAAAGAGCTGCTTGGCCCGTGAGTAGCAGGCTGATCCATGCAGCCGAGAGGTTCTTTATTAACTGGGATAAGTGCATGAGTTGTGTTCCTGTTCGTGGTTGAGTGAGTGGTTGAGAAATAGAATTGGACTATGGTCCAGCGGGCGGACCATACTGGTCAACGGATGCCGGAGCCTCTCGAAGCAGCTCCAGGGCTCGATCCCAGGACAACGGTATCTCGGAAACCGGGATTTCCACCCTGTTGAATTCCGCGCTGAATAAGGCCGACCTCCCCGCTTGCATTGCTTCCCGGTGGACTCTACTCTGGACGAACGCATCCATCGCTCCCTCGCTTTCCCAGACCGTTAAGGTCCAGCCTCTGCGGCCAAACAACTCGCGCCTTATGGAATATCCAAGGAAGCCCGGTCGGTTCGTCAGATCAGCGACCACCAGCCCGGTGTGCTTCCAGAATGCATCTTCAAGGGCTCGGTCCGCTTTTAACTCAACCGAGGTCAGGCCGACAATCACCGTGCCCGAACCGAGACGCTCCGCTACGCCGCAAGGGTCGTCCTTCAACGGGCCTCGAAAGGGTGTCGCCAGGGTATACCCGCTGAGCAACACCAATCCAGCGATCATCCCCATCCCGCCAAGTAATATGAATCCCATCGCCATTTTCACTTGCGAAAAACAAGTGTTATAATACTTGCAAAACGCAAGCTTGTTTGTGAAAAATAATTCCTGTGACCACACCCAAGCCCAAAAAAGCGAAAGGTCGGCGGTCTCCCTGCCCGGTTTCCTGCACCATGGATTTGATCGGAGACAAGTGGACGATGTTGATCATCCGTGACCTTTATCTGGGAAAGACCCTGTTCCTCGAATTCCAGCAATCACCGGAAGGGATCGCGTCCAATATATTGGCGGCCCGGCTGAATCGCCTGACTGAGGAGGGCCTGGTGGAGCGCTTCCCCTCTCCGCGCAAGGCGGGAACAGACGCCTACCGTCTGAGCAAGAAAGGAATGACCTTATTACCCGTCCTGGAAGCGATTGCAAATTGGGGAGAAGCCAATCTGGAAGGTACCTTTTTTGGCATGGGCCGGGAACCCACTCCGGAGGCCTAGCTTTATCGGAACGATTTTGGTCTGAAGCACTCCATCCACTGAATTAACGTACAGTCACAGACCCTTTTGGGGATTCAGTAAGGTGGATTCACTGGCAAGGCCATGAAACCGCATTCTATCCTTGTTGCTCTGTGCATCCTCCCCCTTCATCAAGGGACATCTGCCCCCGAAGCCACGGTGCCGCTGGAGCATCTTCCAGCCACCGTCGATTTCTCCAGGACCTTTCAAACATGGGACGGGTTTGGATTTAATTATGTAGAATCCTGTCAGCACCGGGATTACCCGGTGAACCCACAAGACTACGGAGGCTTCAGTCTGCTGAACGAGAGGCAGAAGGAGGAGATCATCGACCTGGTTTTTGCTGAAGACGGCCTGGATGTGGACATCGTCAAAATGTTTCTCGATCCATGGCACCAGGAAGAGCCCGGAGGGGCATTCGATCACGAATCCTCCACCGCCAATATGCTTGAGTTTGTCGAGGGCGGCGTGGCCAAGAAGGCGCCACGAGGTGAGGAACTGGAAGTGATTTCAACCCTTTATGGCCCGCCTGCCTGGGCCACCCGGCAACAGTTTATCGGGGGCCGTGACCTGGACCACTCCATGTTCGAGCCCCTGGCAGATTATATGGTCGCCTGGGCAGCCTTCCTCCAGGGCCGCGGTATCCCAATTAAACACCTTTCCATTCACAACGAAGGCGAAGATTTTTACCGATGGGATTTCAACGACGGCACCCAGCGATTACCGGGATTTGATTATAATGCCTATTGGCGACCGGATGAGGTAAATGACTTTGTTCTTCTTCTAAATCATCGACTCAAACAACAGGGGCTGGGCCACATCGGGGTAACGAACGGAGAACCATCCAACTGGACCCGCTTCTACAATTGGGGCTACGCGTGGCCTCTCTATGAGAATGAGGAGGCTCTCAATGCCTTGAGTATCCTGACAACCCACGGATTCATTAACGGAGATTTCAACCGGCTCAGCTACTCGCAGGTGAACTCGAAAACCACGGACCTCCTTCGAAGTAAGCGCCCGGATCTGCATGCCTGGGTGACTTCATTCAGCTGGGGTGAGATGGATACTCGCTTCGTCAAAATGATGTACGAGCATATCTACGTCGCAGGGGTTAATGCCTTGATCCCATGGGCCGGCATCCAGGTCCCCTCTCGATGGATAAATGGGGATCCCAACCCCGGAACGGCAATCTTGGTCGGCGAGGACGGGTCTTATGAGGTGACGACCGGGTATTATATCTACAAGCAAATGACACAGGCCGGCCGACGCGGAATGGCCATCGCTCACACGATGACAGCCAATCCGGTTTCCCGGCTGATCGCCTTCGCTGGTAATGAAACGGGCCACCCGGATGCCTTTGTCCTGGAATCGAACATCTTTATCTGGAAACTTCCCTTCCGGATCGAGGTCAAGGGGTCTGAATATTCCCACTTTAAAGCTTACCGCACCCTCGTGGATGGCAGTGAGAAATTTAAAGCAATCGGCATCTTCAAAGTCGAGAATGGTGGAATCGTTTACGACGCCCCCCGGGGAAGTGTGACCACCTTTATTGGGATACAGTAGTTAAGATTAACCCTAAATTTGAATGCATAACAAAGCCCCTCATCTTTGTTTTTTCGGCCGGACCGGAGGGACCCATATCCAGCTGGCAACCACGAGGAGACCGAAGAGGGTGTATGCAGCGATAAATACCCACCAGGGAGCATCGTAGTAGAGGAGTTCACCAAGCCAGTGGGCCATGAAACTGCCTGCGTAAGGAGTGTCCCCTGCACGCGCCCTCAATTCCATTTCCCAAATCGTCAGTGGGCAGAGCTTCCCCAGCCAGGTCTGGAGGACTACGAAACCAATGCCACCGAGATGGGCCAGACGGAACCAGAAATTACGAACCCACCGCCATTTGCAGGCTTTCCCGATCAGGGTGAGTACCAGGCCGCCAATGACAAAGCTGACAAATAAGGCATGGATGGCCAACAAACCATCTGCACCCAGTCGATACCAATCCGTGGAGTCCACAAGCAATAACATATAAGGGATGCTATCCAAAGCCAAGACCGACTTGAGGATGGTCGCAAGGGCTCGCGACCCATAGATGTAATCACTGGGAGGTTGCAATTTACCCCCGCTGCCCTCGATATTCCCTTATGCTCTATTCCCCTGCTCTACCCTGGCCCGCCTGGTCATCCCTACTGCGCGTTGGTGGACTGGTTCTGACTGCCCTGCTATGCTCCACCGGGACTTCCATGGCGAAAACGCCGCCTCCCGGCTCTCCTGATGTGGAAACGGGTCCAAGGGATTCCCTCCGGGTTTACTGGGGTGGACATAGCCTCATGGAGTCGACCGGAGGTCAACCGGGCGGCCCTCGCCTGCTGGAGCGGCTGGGCGATTTTGCCGCCGCCCGCGGCAAGGCTTACACCTTCTTCGACCACACCCTGTTTGGATCTCCCATGGCGCTCCTTTGGCGGGGAAAACCGTATAGCTACGATCGCCACGAACCCCAAATGGTCGAGCGGCGTAAAGAGCTCGAGAACCACGCAGATCAATACGACGTCCTGGTCCTGACCGAAGGTGTCCCGGTTGGCGGAAGCGCTACTCGGGAATATAGCGCCCACTACCTCCGACTGTTCTACTGCACCTTGCTGCGTGGCAACCCCAACGGACGGGTCTATCTTTACGAGAGCTGGGTACACTACCAGGCAAGCAACCAGGCATCCTGGGCCGAAACAACGCTGCCCTCGGTCTGGCGCTGGGAAGAGAAACTGGAAGCCGATCGTGCCATCTGGAACCAGATCGCCGACGATGCCTTTGCCGGCACCGGGGCCGCCCCTCAATCGATGAGTGATTCCACCGAATTGGATAAGGAGCTACTGGATTCCTGTAAACCGGTCCACCCGGTCTTCATCATACCGGTAGCCACGGTCATGCGCGCGGTCTCGGCACGACTCAAACAGCCTCACGATTGGATCTACCAAGGGGCCCCACTGGAAATGCACCAATTCTTCCTCAACCCCTATACGGAATGGCCTGAGGACTGGCCCTTGTCGCAGCCGATCAGTAAAGAGGAGACCTTTGCTACCTTGGAGGCCTTGCCCCTGCGTTTCCCTGACCGTGACTGGGATGACATCCATCCCAGTACGCTCGGGATATACCTGACCACCTTGACCAGCTACGCCACGCTTTACCGCGAATCTCCGGTAGGATTGCCGGCAACCCCAGGGATGCCCCAGGAAACGGCCGAGGCGCTGCAAGCTCTGATTTGGGAGGTCGTTCGCAAGGATCCCCGTTCCGGCGTGAGGTGATGTCGCAAGTGCGGATTTAAAGCAATGGCCCGCCCGCTTAGCCCCAAACGACAAAAAATTAAGCAGGATGTCTTATCCCGGCTGGAGGAAGGTTACCTCCGCCCGGGCGATCGGTTCTATTCCAATCGGTCTTTAGCCCAACACTTCGGGATTAGTTACCAGACCGCACATCGCCTGATCAGTGAACTCGAAGCGGAAGGATACCTTCAACGGGAGGCCGGATCCGGCACCTATGTTGCGGGCGCTTCCCAAGTGCCCCATACGGTGGAGTTCTTTTTCAACGAGCGGTCCAGGAATCCAGGGTCCTTTGGCGCAAATCTCAAACAGCGGCTGGAACACTTCTTTCAGCTCAAGGGGATCCCTCACCAGGTTCAGTGGTCGAGAGCGAGTTCACGCTTAACCCCCTTAACCTACCCTATCCTGTGGGAAAGCAGCAGCCTCTTGGGTCGACTCCTGAAAACTGCGGGATTCGGGATGTTGATCAGTCAACATCCACCATCCGGACTGGAAAACCCGTTTATCGATTCGGTAGAAGTCGATGACTTCGCGGGAGGGGTCCTGGCCGGACAGGTCCTTCGCAAGCGGTGGAAGTGTAGGCAGCCCATGATTTTTGCCGGCCCCAAATACGACTCCAGGAGTGATTCCAGGATCGGGGGATTCCAGCAGGTATTCCCAGGCTCTCCAATCATTCATTCAAAGGAATGGCACTATGAATCAGCCCTGAAGGTCGTGGAAAAGATCCTTCGAACCCGGCAAGATGGCATCTTTTGTGCCAATGATCGCCTCGCCCAGGCGGTGCAAATGACCTACCGGGCCAAGGGAAAACCGCTCCCGGTTTTGATGGGGTTTGATGATGCCCCGGTAGCCTCAGAAATCGGATTGAGTACCATCGGTATCCCCTGGGACGACTTCGTCCATGCGGTAGCCGAACAGGCCAGGAAACGCCTGGATGGCGATAACCGGACCGCCCGCCGGGTGGTGCTGGCCCCTCGGGTGATCATTCGCAATTCCCGGTAGGGCATGGATCCGGGGAATTGCGGGTGAGCCTCGACTTCCCTTCAACGTATGGTCAATCTGGATTGTCATTTGGATTCCAGAGGAGCTGGCTTAAGTATAACCGCGAAGATCCCTGAAATCGATATGCCTTACCCCTTTACCGATGGTTTCAACCAAGATCCACCCCCTGACCCTCTGCCTGCTCGTTTCGACCCTCGCCCCGGTTCACACCGCTCTGGGTGTTCAACCCAAGGTTGAAGAACGCCCAAACCTGATTTTCATCCTCACCGATGACCAGCGCTGGGATACCCTCGGGTTTGCCGGAAACGAGATCATTCAAACCCCCCATATGGATCAACTGGCAGAGGATGGATTCTATTTTGAGAACAGTTTTGTCACGACCCCCATCTGTGCGACCAGTCGGGCCAGTCTTGTCACCGGACTCTACGAACGCACCCATGGATTCACCTTCGGGACCCCTCCCCTTCAGGGTCAATTCGTCGATCTTTCCTATCCCAAGCTGTTGAAAGCAGCCGGATACTACACCGGGTTCATCGGCAAATTTGGCATGAGCTTCGAGGATGATGCAGATCAGGACCTCTTTGATGTCTACGACCGCCCCGGAGAGCAATTTTGGGCCACCACCTACTACCGGTTGACCAGGGACCACACCGGGCATCGCCACCTGACGCGCGAAATCGGTGACAAAGGAATTCGCTTCCTCAACAACCGCCCCACCGATCAGCCCTTCTGCCTCTCCCTCAGTTTTCACGCCCCTCATGCAGAGGACATCGATCCCCGGCAGTTCATCTACCCGGTCGAGTTGGAATCCCTCTACAAAGACGATACGATACCCCCGGCTCCGCTTTCGGATCCACACTTTTACCGGGAACAGCCCGAATGGGTAAGAGTCGGCTTGAATAAAATCCGGTGGCACTGGCGCTTCAGCTCTCCTGAACAATATCAGGAAATGGTCAAGGGCTACTATCGGATGATTACCGGAATCGACATTCAAATCGGTCGAATTCGCGATCGGCTACGCGAGCTCGGAATAGACCAAAACACCATCATCATTTTCATGGGAGACAACGGATACTTCCTGAATGAGCGTCTCCTGGCTGGGAAATGGCTCATGTATGAGAATAGCCTCCGGGTCCCCCTCATTGTCTATGATCCACGAGAAGACGCCCCCGTCCCACAGCGTCTGGATCATCTCGCGCTCAATATTGATATCGCCCCCACATTGCTTCAATACGCAGGAATCCCGATCCCTGACTCCGTCCAGGGAAAGCCACTCCAGCATGCTATCCGGGGAAGAGATGACTGGAGAACGGCATTCCTTTGCGAGCATCTATTTGAAAACCCCAGGATTCCTAAAAGCGAAGGCGTCCGGACAGAACAGTTTAAGTATTTTCGTTATATTGATCACCCCGAACACGAAGAACTCTACGATCTCCATACTGACCCACTCGAAGTTCACAATCTGGTCGAGAATCCACAGTATGCCAAAGTGCTTCAGGAGCTTTCGCAGCAATGCGATGATTTGATTGAGCAGAGCCTGATGCCCTGAACCTCAGCTCTCAGGGTTTACTTCGCTTTAGCCGATGCCTTCCTGCGCTTCCCCTTTTTAGTCGGCTTGGATTCCTCGGAAGGTGAACCATGGGAAAAGTCCTCACGGTCAAAATAGGTCGTTTTCGGGTCATCTTCTGCCCCACGTCGCCTCGCCTCCAGGCGAGCGCGAAATTCTTGAGGGGACTCCCCCTTGCGATTTTTAAACACCCGGGCAAAGTAGGCAGGATCGGAAAATCCACTCGCATACGCGATTTCCGAAACATATAAGGCGGAATTCTCCAGGGCCATGGCTGCCCCATCAATTCGGATACGCTGAATGTAATGAACCAGTTTCTCCTTGGTTTCTTTGTGAAACAGATGCGAGAGGTAATCAGGAGAGCATCCCAGTTTTCCTGCAATTCGCGACACATTTAACTCTGGATCGGCAAATTGTTCGCGAACCAACCACTTGGCTTCGAAGACCTTCCCCAAGTCCGCATTGAGATCTCCTGAACCCGTCAGGAGCAAATTCTTAAACATGCCAAAGAGTGCCTGGATCAACCCGCTCATGATCTGGTCCCTGGCCGGACTTGGAGCATGAAAACTCCGGATAAGCGATTGGGATAGTGTCACATAAGTTTCCAAGTCCGGAGCATCAAAAAACTCCATAACATCGATATCCGGTTTCCCCTCTTGGACCTCTTTCGCAAAGTGGAAACTCAGTGTATGGCTATACAATCCGATGACCAGATTGCGGAAGGGTTCCTTGCCCGCCTTGACCTGCTCCCCATGGGGGAGGCCCGCAGGAATTATACAAAACTCTCCCTCCAGTAAATCGATCGCTTCCTTGGGAAAACTGAAGTGCGTCTCCCCTGCCAACTGGAAGAAAAACTCCGGTTTATAGTGAAAATGGGTCCCTTTGTTCTTCTGCATGAGACCGGTCTCACGCGGGATTTTCAAGGACAGGCGCTTCCGTTCCGAGTCTTCAATGAATCGATCGAGCACTTCCAGCATCATCCGTCGATTATTCTCGGATTCGCTGATAGTTTTGTCTGGGGAAGAAATGGGGGATGCTTCCGGCATAAACCGTACTTAACGATTATATGATCGGTCTATTTGCTAATTTGTAAACGGATAGGGGTATTTGTGTAAAATACCACAGAGCTTATCATTTTCAAGCAACCGGGTTGTCTAGAAAAAAAATAACTCGGGGTTCCCGTCCTGACAAAATCAATAAATTGATATCCCATTGACCCAAGGGCCCTTACAGGTTTTACTAGGCATTATCCGGAATTACTGCTTCTTCCTTACAACCCTAACCTTTCCCTGCCCAATATGCTTCGCTCGGTCTTCCATTCCCTTCCCTGTAGTTTAGCCCTGTTATTCGGCGTCGCCCTGTCCTCCCGGGCCGAGGATACCACCCTGCTCTCCGGATGGGAGATTATTGACCGCTATATGGTATCCCAAGAGGTCCTTTCCGAGATGGCTTACCTGAAAATGACCATGGTTGAAGCAGATGGTAGCTTTGAAGAGAACCACCTTATGGTCGCCTTTCGGTATAACGAGGATGCCAGTTCAAACTATCTGCTACGTATGCTTAGCCCCGAGGCTGTCCGGAATATTAGCCTTTTAGCCAAGCAGCTGGTCAATGGCGGATCCAATCAATATTTATACCTTCCCACCGTGGGCACGGCAAAACCTCTCACGGGAAAGGCCAAATCTCAGCCCTTCCTCGGCTCCGATTTCAGCATTGCTGACCTCCAGAAAGAGGTGCCCGCTATCCATGACTACGAGCGGCAACCCGATAAATTTGTCCAGGGCAAACACTGTTTTGTAGTCCGCGCGGTTGAAAAAGAAGCGGCCAACCGGGCCTACAAATATCGAGACCTCTATATCGACAAACAATCCTATGATCTGATACGGGCCGATTATTTTGATATGAAGGACCGCCTGACCAAGGTCCTGTTCATGTTCGATTATCAATCCCCTATGGTAAAGGGGACCACAAAACGTCCGCAGCGCGCCGTAATGGAAAACCGGTTACGCAACACCACTACCGTCTTCACCGTCCTGGAAAGCCGGATCGATCAGGCCATCGAAGCGGATATCTTCACTCCAATCACCATTGAAAATTGGACCGATGAGGAAATCGAAGAATTTATCTTCAGTTACGGACTTACGCTCGAAACCGAAGGGTAATTGCCCCTCCCTCCAAGACTGCACAGGTGCCATAATTGATGCAAGTTGCTCTGATTGAGTTTGGGTTTCGGCGGAGCCTTTGGATCCTGATCCCAACTGCTCTTTTGACCTTCTTCGCATGCCTGGCCCTCCGAAACCTCGAATTTGATGTCAGTAGCCAGTCCCTGACTCCACCCAGCCATCCTGATAAGTTAGCCCATGAACGGGTCCGGATGGAATTCGGATCGGATATGATGGCACAGGTATATGCTGAGGATACTCAACTCTTCTCCCGCGAACATCTCCTCACCCTCCGCTCAATTAATGATGCGCTAGCCGAACTGCCCTTCGCTCAACGGGTCGACAGCTTGTTTACTCTCCCCGATATTCGAGACGAGGATGGGTTCCTGGAGATTTCCCCCCTCCTCGACGAGATCCCTGATGATCAGCAAGCCATCGATCTCAAACTCCAGGCCGGTCTCCAGAACGAACTGCTGGAACGATCTGTTCTATCCCCGGATGGTACGGCGACGGTCTTAAACATCTACCTCGATCCGGAGGTCATCAATTCCCGACCAATCCGGGAAATCTATGAAGCGATCGAATCGCTCCTGGAACCCCACAAGTCCGAATTCGACCAATTGTTCCAGCTGGGAAAGCCAGCCCTGAATACCTGGCTTCTTTCTGCCCTGGGAAGAGATCAGCGACACATTCTTCCAGCTGCCCTCGCTCTCCTTTTTATCATTTTGTCCTTCAATCAGCGGAGTTTCCTCGCGGGAGGCATTCCGATTTTGAATGGGTTCATTGCGGGCGCGATGACTTTCGGTATCATGAGCTTCTACGGGATTCCCGTCAATCTGCTCAACTACATCCTCCCTGCCCTGATTCTTGTGGTCGGTGCCACAGAGGATATGCACATCCTCCATGAATTCCGGACCCAGATCAGAAAAGGGGAGCCCGCCGAGACCACGATTCGAAATACCGCCAAGTCGATCTGGTTGGCTTTGCTCCTCACCGCGGTCACTACCATCCTGGGGTTTGCCGCCACCTCACTGAGCAGCCTGCCCATCCTGCAAGACTTTGGAATTGTGGCCATGATTGGCATGGGGATCCGGTTTATGGTGTCGGTCCTGGTCCTCCCCGCCTTGCTCCGGGTCCTTTACCGGTTCATGAATACCGGGGAAGAAAGCAATCTGGTTTCCCCCACAGAGAGCGAACGCATCAGCCGGTTCATTCTCGATAAATGTGTGCCCCATGGCATGCGGGTAGTCGGGCTCCTCATCATTGTAGCCTTGGCCTCCATCCTCTTTTTCAAGGATATTCGCATCAGCAATGATCTGGTCTCCTTCCTCAACAAAGACGCAGAAATATACAACCAGATGGATCGGAGCGCCGAAAAACTAGCCGGCTCCAAAGTCCTGTTCCTCACCCTGTACGATCGGGAAGATTCGTTTTACGAACCCATTAATCTGAACCGGTTAGCTGCCATCACGGACTATCTTCGTACCATTCCTGAGTTTGATTCTGTCACCTCCTTTGCCAATATCGTAGCACGGATTAACCAACAGCTCCGCGGTGGCGAACCGGAAGACTACAAGATTCCGGATTCCGCGACAGCCGTCCGGCAGATGCTCTTTCTCGCCGAACTGGAGGACTTTTCTTCCTACATCTCCAAAGACATGGGCCGGGCCAACATCGTTATCCGGTGCAATGTCCACGACAGTAGTCGATTGAATGAGCTGGTCGAGGAGATCGATGAGGAAATCGCCAGCGGTCGGTTCGGCCCCCAATTCTTCACAATCACCGGCGAAGCCATGCTCGTTGCCTCAGCCGTCGATGCGATTATCCAGGCCCAGGTGCTCTCCTTGGGTGGCATGTCGGCTATCCTCTTTATTATTATCGCCGGCCTCTTTCTTTCATTGCGATGTGGAGCCCTCACCCTGCTGTCTAACTTGTTTCCCATCACTTTGATCTTTGGTATCATGGGCGCATTCGGAATCCCGCTCAATGTCGGAACCTGCATGGTGGCCGCCATCACCTTGGGAATTGCGATCGATGACACAGTACACCTCCTGGTTCATTTTAACCGGGAGCTGAAAACAACCAAGAAAGAATACGTCGCCATCAAAAATGCGCTCCAGCATGTGATGAACCCCATCATGTCAACTACCCTGGCGCTCAGCACCGGCTTTCTTGTTTTGACCTTTACCAGCTTTGAGCCGGTTCGCCAGTTTGGCCTTTTGAGCGCTGGTGTGCTTATGGTGGCCCTTGTGACCGACTTTGTGGTAACTCCTGTCCTGTTTGCCAACACGCGCCTGGTCACCCTTTGGGATATTCTTGGCTTATCCTTGAGGCGGAAATTGTTGCAGGAATCTCCGCTTTTCCAGGGCTTTACTTCATGGCAGGCCAAAAAACTGATCCTCGCTTCCAATATCGAGGAGTTTCCCGAAGGTGCGCGGGTTATCCGTGAGGGGGATGAAGCTGATAAAATGTACCTGGTGCTGGAAGGAGAACTCGATGTCACCCTGGGTGAGGACAAGGACAGGGTAAAGATTGCTTCGATGGGGGTCGGTGAAGTCATCGGGGAAGTGGCCGTGGTCGCCCGGGAAAAACGCAGCGCCGATGTGTTCGCGGTGACCACGACGAAGTTGCTCTCCCTCGATACGCTTTCACTCGAACGACTTCAACGCTTCTCCCCCTACCTCTCCTCCAGGCTGTTTCTCAACCTGGCCAATATTATTGGCAAACGCCTCATCGTCCGCACCAAAGAGACCACGACTCCATTTCCTGTTCGCGGTCAACATTGACTGGAACTCAGTGGCTATCTTTAAGTCTCCTTTCTATGAAAAAAGAGGAGTCATGAAAAAGCACGCCATTGTCCTAATTATTTGCAGTTTAATTGGTCTCACCTCCGGGTGCCAAACCACACAACCCGTGGAATCCGCCGGCACGGAGCAGACCTTTGTTCCCTTTGGGACAGATTTTAGTTCTGAGGTCAGAGACATCCGATTGATCCCTGAAATGGACGCCTCCGCCTTGCTTCAGGCCCTGGGGGAGCCCGACGATCGTAAGCTCTTTCCCAATGAGGATCCGCCCTCCCTCATCTGGATTTATGAAGATTTTTTGTTTCAAACCCAGGATGAAGTCATGGTCGATGTGGTGGTAACCGTCATTCCTGCTGCCGGGGGTGGCCAGACCGCTCGTATTGAGGAACCTGTCTTCGAAACACAGACACTCGATACGTTTAGGGTCACGGAACTCCTTATTCAGGAGGACAAGCTCATCAGCTGGCGCCAACAGCAAATCAGCCGGCAGCGCATTACGAACTGAAGCCTGCGGTTCTCCGAAAATCCATTCCTGAGGGCATATAAGCCTACGTCCGCCTTAGCACATCCCCCGCCTTCGATTGCTTGTCAGGGACAATCGAACCCTAGTGAACCGGGACCTCGACCACAAAGTCCTCAAAAAGCCCATAATCGAGGACCCGGTAAGCCTCCCCGGGAGGAAACTCAGATGGCCCAATCATCCAGGTCCACGGCGTGACGAATCCTTTTTCCGTATCCCGATGGAAGGGTCCAAATAGATTCCTCAGGGTTCCAACGACTTCCACGCTGATTTCATGAGCCCCGGGCTCCAAGGGACGTTCCAGCATAAATTCGTGCGGCTTCCAACCGATCCTGCCCATCAGCTGGCCATCGACCAGCACCCGGGCGACAGCTCCATACCAATCCGGGAGACGAACCCGGATCGGGCTGGTCTCGGCTAAATCGATAGTCTTAGTATATCGAACAGTGTCGAAATCAAAAGAGCGGCCCTGGCTAGCCCAGCTCCCCAGTCCCAGTTCTCCCGGCGGCGCAAGCTGAAAGCCTGGCTCCATTGGCTGGAGGGAGAAATCTCCCATGAGGTATATCGGTTCAATCTCTGCATGGATATGCATGGGCGTGATCCTGAGAGTGACAGTGTTGCGGCCCGGAACAAGGTAAGGTCCGACCTCAAACACATCAAAATCATCATCCAGGAAACCGCCCTCAGCCGCGCCACTCAGTCGATTTCCATTGATCGACAGGTCATACAAATGGGCCCATTCAATAGCGACTTTCAATGAGGTGGGCAAAAATCCATCTTTGAATTCAAAGGGGTAACTCACTTGAAAACCAGAATCCGCGGCAAACTGATCCTGCATATTCAATACATTGGTTCGATACTGCACGGCGACCGACCACGGATTAAACCCAAAGCGACCATATCGGCTGAGTCCATTCAACTCATAGGCTCGGCTTGAAGCCGTGGAAAAGTATATATCGGACCACGCTTCATCCCCTATTTGAAGATCCACAAAATCCAGCACGTGAACATTGGGCCCCATGGATTCGACACGCGTTTCGCCTTTAACTTCCATCCATTGCGTGGGTGGCGTGCGTGAAGGGTGAAGATGGTCACCTGCCTCATAGGGAATCAGACAGAGGAAGCTACCTCCCGGCTCAAGCTCATGAGACACCTGCACCATCTCACCTTGAGTATCATAGGGCCATGGTTCGATCATTCCTGTCTCGCAATTCAACCCATAGACGGAGGCGCCCCTGGCTTGAAACTCTACCCTTGCCGGTGCTTCCGCACTGAAATTCGCCCAAAAGATTAACTGTCCATCATTCAACTCCCGCCGCATATGATGAACCCGGCCTCCAAAGGATAAGGGATCAACCGGCCAGAACTGAGGATCAGTCAGTTCTGGAAGGTTCAACGTCTCCGCGCGTAATCCGTTATTGAAAGTGGTCAATGCATTAACCTGGCTGGCGTACTCTCGAAAGAGCTGATCCAGTTCAGGCGAGGCTGCCCCCTCAATTAAAGTCGGGGCAACTCCGCACAAAATGACCCGTCCTCCACCCTGTAGATAGGACCGTAGCTGCTCAAAGGTGGATCGGCTCATCGTTTCAAAGTGAGCCGGGAAAATGACTTGGTCATAACTTCGCTCTCCGACGATCCACCTCCCCCCTTCGGCTCGACCATGGTCTTCCAGGATCCGTTCGGATCCCAAGTCATACCCCAATTGGAGCCGCTCCATCAGGTCCAATAAATGACGAAAAGTCCTCTCCAGGCCGTCCAGATGGGCTGAGGGTTTACCCGGCACGGTATACATCCAGGCCGTTGTAGTGGGTTCCAGAATCAAAGTGGTGTTGACCTGCTCTCCCCGGGTGAGGGCAAAGGAAAGCCGGTGGTAGTAACGGGCCACTTTCCCATAGTCTTCCCAGTAGGGTGCATGGACCGAGAAGGACAAGGGGAAATCCCCCTTTCGCCTGCCCTTGATCGTCTGAAAAGACAAATGCTGGTTGAGGAAATTGACGCCGAGGGCGAATTGCCAATCGTTGAGGCGTTTCATATCCGCAAAGTCGAGATCCCATCCACTGCCACCGTGGGTTTCTGACAGGGCGCGTTCCCGCCCCAGCTGATTGCATACACTCGCCAGTTCTTTGATCGCGCGGACATTGCCAAACTGGTCGGGCCGGCGGTCCTCGTTGTTAAAAAGCATATCGATCCCTGGCACCTGGTGGTAGGCATACATAGCCATATTATCTCCGCCATGCGTCGGATCGGGCCAGCCGTGCTCCCAGTAGTGCCCTGTCCATTTTAACCCCTTTTCCTGAGTATAGGCATACCAGGGTTCGGACCACCGCTCGATAAACAAATCCAGCAATACCTTGTAGTAGTGATAGCGGACCTGCCTCCAATTGCCAACCTCCTCCACCAGGCTGAATACATGGGGCTTTAAATCATACCCCCAACGATTCTCAAAATCCTCCCACAGGCTTGGGGTAAACCGCAAACTGTCTCTCGCCGGATAGGCCCGGATATTGGGTTCATCGGTAAATACGCCGGGGATCGAAGCGCCCAGATCACCCCCGAACCGCCGCTCCATCTCCGCCATTGTAACTTCGATGAAAGTCTCGGTGACACCAGGCAATATAAGATCCACATAACGACTCCCCCCATACCAGCCGTTCGTTGTCTCCCGCAGGTAGGTCACACCATACCGAACCGGAGTCGTTTCCGACACCTCTCCACTGCTTACGCGACTTACATCATTTCGTTCCACAACGAAATCATAATCATGGCCGCCTTCCATCTCCCCCGATATGCGTTCCACCCGGAATGCTGTTGGATGCGCTACTGATTCCGGCATCACTGCGGCCACATGCCCCCCGCCAAATCCGCTGGGAAAGGAATTCTCGTCGTAGATCCAGAGCACCATGTCACGCGCCTTCGCTTCCTGTAGAGCGAATGCCCAAAGATCAAACCATTCCTTGGACAGATATTCGGTAATCAACCCTGGACGCGGATGTATAAATGCACCGTGAATCCCCTGCTCCTTGAAGGCCTCAAGGTCCCGAACAATCTTGGACTCCGTCACCACGCCGTTCCAGACCCACAAAGGCATGGAACTGTAACCCCGAGGAGGAGCACCAAACCCTGCCTTCAAGGTGGAGACATCATCCTTTGCGACCGAGGGGAAAACCGCGAATCCCCCACACATCAACCCGATAAGGAAAAGGTATGCCCAGGCGCGCATCGCGGTTCCCTCCTATCGCTTAGCCGGATTCCATTCACTCCAGGAAACATCCCGGGCCGGACGTATCCGAACCTTGCGGAACTCAATATCTGCCTTTTCCGCCTGCAGGCAGATAGCCCCCGAAGCAGCGGAAGGCAAAAATCCCTCATTGACCAATTTGCCATTCACATAAACCAGCAGGCGCTCCCTGGCCGAAACGATGCGCATATGGTTCCACTCGCCGGCTGGCTTTTCCGCGCCCTCCATTAAGGCTTTCCGCATGCGCCAATGCCACTCCTTCATCTCCGCTTCCGGATCCTCCGGATTGGCCGTCAACGTTTGCTTCGGATCATAGACCTGTACCGTTTCCCCGATGAAGATAAAATCCCCTGCATCCTGGTTCATCAGCTGCACTTCCAGGCTGCGCGGCCAGATCCCCATGAACCGTGGCGTACTGCAAAACAACAGGACCCCGCAATTTCCCGGCTTGCCCGGCCAGCGCCACTCCAATTCCAATTCAAATTCCTCAAAGGAATCTTTCGTCCGTATAACCCCGGTCGGGGTTTGCTTGCCCGCGCCGTCTGTGCGCAACACCCCACTGGTCAAACTCCAGATCTCCCTGGGGTCGGAGTAATCCCTCACATCGAAAATCCAGGCCTTGAGGGAATCCTCAGCCAGCAGATCGATCCAGCCCTCAGGATGGGCTGCAGGGGCATAAATAAAGGACAGGAGGAGGAGCAGGGGTAATTTACGCATGCCCACCCTTATAAATTCTAAATCCTAAATCCTAAATCCTAAACCACTGAAAAAACCTAAACGTTAAATGACCTGTTGAGGATCCCTCTTTGTATCAGCCCCATGCGGATAATTTCCCGATACCAAAGCCTCCTGCGTACCCATGAGGTCCTCGATTAGTTATCAATTGGGCGAGAAGCTCATAAACCAATTAACTATCAGTCAACCTGCAACTCGGCAGTATCACACACGATCACATCCGGATTGAATCCGCCAGGGAGTCGCTCTAGTCTCACGAGTCATGCGTTGCCGGTCCCTGTTTCTCCTCCTTCCGCTGATCATCACCCCGTTGATCCACGCAGACACCCTTCCACCCTATCGGGTTGTTATCCTCACCGATATGACCCACGACGATGGAAACTCATTCATCCGCTACTTATACTACGGGCACCTATTTGAGACTGAGGCCATTATTGTCACCAACCAACTGCCGGACTTTCGCTTCGATGACGCCGGGCCATGGAAAAAGATCGACCAGATACTGGATGCTTACGAAACGGAGTATCCGCAGTTGATTCGCCACCAACCTGAGCTCCCCTCACCCGCCGCCTATCGGGACGTCACTTATCACGGACATGGAGCCATTCCGATCATCTGGCTGACGAATGAAGGTTCATTTGACTCTACCATTGCGGGTCGCCACGTCACGACCGAATGGGGTTCCATTGACTTCGATGACTGGATTGGCGAAGGGCTCAACCCCAATGGCCAGCCTAAGGACTCCCCGGGAAGCGAACACCTCCTCAAAGTCTTCGCCAAAGAGGACGATCGGCCTATTTTTGTCCAGAGCTGGGGTGGACCTATTACCTTTATTCAAGCGCTCTATCGATACCAGCAATCGCACTCCCCTGAGCAAGTGACGCAGCTCATGGAAAAACTGCACTTCTACTGCATCCTGTTTCAGGATATCACCTTTGATTTCCTGATCGACCTCGACCAGGCAACCGAACTGCTCTGTGGCAATTTTGGAACAGTTCAGTCCACTTATGATAAACAGCTTCGCCTGCAACCCAACCAGCTCCTCTATGACGGGGGGCATTTCTGGACTTTCGTATGGAGTAGGGATCCGAACTGGGTGAAACCCATTACTGAAGCCGACGTCAATGGTCACGGTCCGCTTTCAGATCTTTATGACCACGGCGGCGAAGGAGATTCTCCCGCTTTTTTCTACCTCATCAGCGCCGACCTCGGTCTGAATGATCCCCTGGAACCCACCCACGGGAGTTGGGGGGGGCGGTTTATCCCTATGGAATCTCCCTTTCCTGAAGGTTACTACATGACCTGCGGGGTGGATCCGGTCGCGCTCAATCGCTGGCTGCCTGTAATCCACTCAAGCTTCATGAATCGACTACGCTTCTCCACAACCGCACCTGGCTTCGTGAATCGCGAACCGCTTCCCAGGCTGAAAGGCTTTCCGGATCGCCAGATCATCCGCCTCAGCGTCGAGCCTGGACAACGACTGACCCTGGACGCGAGTGGAAGCGTGGATCCGGATGGAGACCAGATGTTCTTCAGGTGGTTTCACTACGACGCGGCGGATTCCTACCCGCGCCCGGTCAAAATTCCAGATCCGGACCGTTCCGTCCAAACGATTGAGGTTCCCGACGATATCGGAGACCATACGATCCATCTCATCCTCGAACTCTCTGATGATGGAGATCTCCCCCTGACCCAATATCGACGGGTTATTCTCTCAGCCGATTGAGCCCTCGCGGTAGAATAACCAAAAAGAACAAGGAGCGCCGTAAATCCGAAACCTTTGGTCTACTTCGTGGAATTTCGCTATTTTCTGCCCCCCCCGATCTCCCTATCCTCATGAAAACACTACCATACGCGGTGACCCTTTTTCCAGTGCTCATCTTGTCAGGCTGCAGCGACCACCCCCCCGCTTCCGAAGAATCGATCCATATCGAACGAGAAACTTACCGCGATCAATTTATCGGCTTCTGGTTGGGCAGTTGCATTGCCAATTGGACAGGTCTGACAACTGAAGCCCACCGCCGGACCAAGCCTTACTACACGGATGAAGACTGGCAGACCACTAAAGGATGGACCATCGATGGCAAGGAATACTCATTTTATATCGATTTTGTTCTCGATCAGGACCCCTGGGGTGCCGACGACGACACCGATATAGAATACATCTTTCAACATGCCATGGACACCTATGCCACCACCCGCCTGAGTGGCGCCCAGATACGCGACCAATGGCTGGAGCATATCCGCAGTGAGGAAGAGAATTACCTCTGGGTGTCCAATGAAACCGCCTTCCATCTCATGAGGGATCAAGGCATGACTCCTCCCGAGACCTCCCTTCCGGCCAATAACCCCAATTGGGAGATGATTGACGCTCAGCTCGTCACTGAAATTTTCGGCCTCTACGCGCCGGGACATCCTGACCTTGCCCTGACAATTTCTGAAATGCCCGTACGGACCATGGCGTATTCGCATTCTCAATACGCAGCTCAGTTTTACATTGTCATGCATGCCCTGGCGAGCCGGGTGGATCCGCAATTATCATACAAAGAGCAGGTGTTCTGGCTCGCTGCCCAAGCGCGCGGTTACATTCCCGACTCATCCTATATCGCAGGCATGTATGATTGGGTGCTGGAGCAATATCACGCCACCCCCGACAAAAATGACTGGGAAACCGTACGCGACGCCTTTCATGATCGCTATATTGAAGGCGGAGCCGATGGTTATTCCTACGCCGACTTCTTCGATTCGGGCAGCAACTTCGGCCTCAGCATGGTCAGCCTCTTCTTTGGCGAGGGGAACTTTAAGCGCACCATCCAGATCGGCACCCTCGCCGGACAGGATTCTGACAATCCAACCGCCACCTGGGGCGGGCTGCTCGGATTTCTATACGGCTATGAAGGCCTGCAAACCCATTTTGAGAAGCGTGACTTTTCCAACGACTACCATATTCACCGCACTAGGATCGGTTTTGGGGATGGCATGGACACCTTTGACAGTATGGCCGAAACCGCCCTTCGTATCACTGAGCGCGTTATCCGCGAAGAAATGAACGGCACCGTTTCAGAGCAGCGCTGGGTCATCCCGGTTCCTCAGCGGTAGATACGCCGGACCCTGAAATCTCTTTTCCGTAACGCTGCCAATAAAGCTTAAACCGGATAGGATTTTCTTTTCCTAACCTGATCTGTGGTGCGCGAATTCATGCACTTCCAGGCAATAGGTATTTACGCTCTACCCCCCTGTCGCTCCCTGAGCTCCATTGCTTCGAAGTGGCCGCCACCACGGCTCTCGCCGCGGTATCAAGGGTGAAACGGATGACGCCTCGACGAGTGCAGAGAGACAACACGGCCAATTTCCTATCGACATCCGCAACGAACAGTCCCGGCTGGCGCTGAAAGACTGCGAATCGCTTCCCTCTTGAGATTTGGGGTTGACAAGAGAACATATGTATAGAACATTTGTTCTATACATTTGAGCTAAACCTGAATTTTAAATCGAAAAGAGATCTTATATGGGAACCCAGAAAGATTCGGAGAAGACGAAGGCACGTCTTATTGAAGCGGCGGGGCAACTGTTCGCCGAGAAAGGACTTAAGGCGGTGACGGTGCGCGATATCGCAGCGGAAGCGGGAACTCAGATCAGTGCCTTGAACTATCATTTTCGTTCGAAAGATGAGCTTTATAAGGAGGTGCTGGTGGCGGCATGTATGAATGACCTGATCCGTGAAGAGGAGCAAACTGAGCTACGAAAACTGAAGCCGGCGAAGGCCTTGCGTCTGGTCATTGACGAAGTGGTGAAGCAACTACGCACGGAGGACGCCGATAGCTGGCAGAACAAGTTACTGGCGCGAGAGTCGCGCGACCCAAGCCCGGCTTTTGCGGAGGCCAGTGAGGTTTATTATAAGCCACAAACGGATTTCATGGCGGAGTTGATCGGCGGCGTTGTGGGAAAGCCCGCCGACAATATGGAGGTGCGTCTGGCAGTTACTTCGATGTGGGCGATATTCGATACCTTTTTTGAATACAAGCATTTGGTCGAGACCACATCGCCGGGCCTCTCGGACTATCTGGCTGAAAAGGACCGATTTAACACATGGCTGTTTGAGCTGGTCGTTCATATGGCCGGTAAGAAGTAAAAACACCCATGAAGGCGATTGTTTTGCTGGTCAGCGCTTGCCTGGCCACGGGTTGCACGACCCTCCAACCGACGGAAAAGCAGGCATTGCCGGGAGGGATTCCGGAGGGCTGGGCATCGGAGGTAGTGACAACTGGGCTTCCCATCGCGTCAGGGTTCCTCGAATGGGCGGATGAGGAAACGCTGAATGAGCTGGTCCGCGAAGCGCTGGAGAACAATCCGGATCTTGGAGCAAGCGCCAAGCGCTTGGAGGCACAAGGATATTTGCTTGGCTTGACGCGCGCCCAGATGCTTCCACAAGCGCAGGCAAGCCTGAACTCCGGTCGCAACAACTTGGAAACAGGAGCGTACCAGCATCATCGCGGGAGTGCAGGGGTGAGTTGGGAGTTGGACCTTTGGGGCAAGTTGGCTGACGCGCATGTCGCTGCGCAGGAAGCGTTTATAGCGACAGAACAAGATTGGCAACACTTACGTGACGCCTTGGCCGCCCGGGTGATTCAGACTTGGATCGAGCAGGTGGTCTTTCGTCGCGCGGTGACGATTGAAAGCGAACGGGTTGAGCTTTTGCAGAAGGTCGAGTTGCTTTTGACGGAGCGCTATCGCGATGGAACGGGAAATCTGGACGAGCTTTCCACGGCTCGTAGCCAAACAGAAATCGCAAAAGCAGATTTGAGTCTGCAGCAGGCGGCGCTCAACGAATCCGTCCGCCGACTCGAGTTGCTGGTGGGGCGTTTTCCAGAGGGCAAATTGATGTCAGGCGCCGAACTTCCGCTTGTGCCGACAGCGGTTGCGAGCATTCCAGCGGATACTTTGGAGAACCGTCCGGATGTTCATGCGGCATTAGCACGGGTGGAATCTGCACGAGCAACGATGCGATCGGCGAACAAGGAAGCGCTACCTTCGGTGAGGGTTTCCGGCGAGATATTTCACGAGAGTGCAATGCTGGGCGGTTTGGGTGGCGCGGGTAATCAGTGGAGCGTCTTGGGATCGCTGTTTCAGCCCTTGTTTACCGGGGGAAGGATCCGAAGTGTAGCCAATGCTCGCGCATCCGAAGCGGATGCGGCCTTACTGGATTTGCATTCGGTCGTACTGCAAGCGCTCAAGGAAGTGGAGGATGCCCTGGATGTTGAAGGGAGCCTTCGCGTGCAGGTTGAGGCGCTGACGGTGGCCGCACAGGAATCGGAGTCCAGTAGCCGATACTATCAGGATCGTTACCGCAAGGGGCTTGATTCTCTGCAGAGCATGCTCATCGCAAAGGAACAGGAGATGGCGATAAAGCTGCGTCTCAACGACGTGCGGGGGAGAATCTTAATCAATCAAATTGATCTGGCGCTGGCGTTGGGAACGTCGGCCGAAACGGGAGATATCAAATGAAGACGATTTCTAAGAAGGTAAAAGCTGGGTTGTCACTGGCGGGCACGGTCGCCGTCTGTTTAACGGTTATAATGGCATTATCGTTTCTGGAACCGGTGGATCGAGTTCAGGAAACGCTTATAGAGGACTCGGTTGGAATGCCGGTTTCCGTCGTCACTGTGGAAGCGCGTACCCATGCCGCGAAGGTAGCGGCATTGGGCGAAGTGATGCCTGTATGGGAGTCAACGGTTCGCGCTCAGGTTAATGGCAGAATTGAATTTATTTCCGAAACACTTCATACGGGAGCGTTGGTTAAGGAAGGTGAGGTATTGGTCCGGCTTGAGCGTAGCGCTTATGAAGCGCAGGCCGCGGATGCGAGGAGCCGACTGGCATCGGCCGAAACCGAGCTTCTACAGGAGGAGTTGCTGGGTCAGGAAGCGCAAGAGAACTGGGCACGGTCCGGAATGGGTGGACAACCGGATTCCCCGCTGACTTTGCGAACCCCGCAGTTCAAGGTGGCCCAGTCTGCCGTGGACGCGGCAAAAACGGCCTTGGACTATGCAGAGCGGCAGCTAAGTTGGACGGAAATTCGAGCTCCGTTTGATGGCGTGGTCATTTCGCGTAGCGTGGATCTGGGTGAGTCGCTGTTTGCTGGCGATGTGGTGGGCTCTTTCTATGGACTTGATGCCGTCGAGGTCGGCATCCAGCTGGATAATACGGAGTGGAATCTACTTCCCCAGCCGTTGATTGGGAGTGAAGCCAGGTTGCGGGAGCCGCAACAGGATTCCGAATGGGGAGCGAGTGTCATTCGCGATAGCCAGCAAATGAATCGTCACTCGCGTTTACGGACACTCTTCCTGCGCGTGGATAACCCACTGCAACAGGATCCTCCGCTTTTGCCGGGGATGTTTGTTCGAACGGAGCTATCCGGGCGGGAGATTACCGGGTTGATACGGCTTCCGGAATCGGCATTGACCAAGGCGGGCAAGGTCTGGTTTGTCGATGCGGATAATCGATTGGTCTCAATCCGTACAGAACCGCTTTTCCGAGGGGATGGAACAGTATACATCGAGATTTCTGCGGGGATAGCGGATAAACTCCGTGTTGCGGTGTCGCCGGATAGTAGTTTCGTATCCGGATTGCAAGTACGGCCTATTGAAGACGGAAAGGGAAGTTAGTCATGCACACGCTTTCGGCCTGGTTTATACGCAATCCGGTTGCAGCCAACCTCTTGATGGGCCTCGCTTTGATCGGTGGCCTGTTCACCTTGCAGTCGATTCGCATTGAGGGTTTTCCCACTTTACCGCCCAGCTCAGTAACCGTGACAACCCTGTATCCCGGGGCGAGCGCGGAGCAGGTAGATCGCGGTGTTTCGCGGCGTATCGAAAAGGCGCTGGAAGGCACGCCCGGAGTCAAGAAACTGACCTCGCTTTCAAGCGAATCCGTTTCTTCAGTCACGGTACAAAAGAACAGCGGTTTTAATTTCGAGCGTTTTCAGAACGAAGTTACCTCACGCGTCGATTCGATCTACAATTTGCCGCGCGATGCCGAGCGCCCCATAGTAACGCGAGACGAATTCACCGTGGAGGCGCTGCTGGTGCAGGTGTATGGCGACGCGGAACCGCTTGCCTTGCAACGGACGGCCCGCGAAATACGGGAGGAATTGCTGGGACATCCAAAGATCACGAAAGTGGAATCCTTTGGGATGCAGTCCTATGAGATCCGTGTGGAAGTCGATGATGAGTTGCTGCGTATGCATGGCCTGTCCTTGCATGATGTTGCTGCTGCCGTGGATGCGGCTTCACTCGACTACCGTACGGGGAGTATCCGCAGCGAGCGTGGACGCGTGGTGGTACGAGCGGATTCCAGGGCGTTTGGCTACGAGGAATTTGCTTCGATTCCGCTTAAGACCTTTCCCAACGGAGCGCGCCTGCTAGTCAAAGATGTGGGTGAGGTGATTGACGGTTTTGTGGAGGAAACCAGTTTCGCCCGATTTCAAAACAGCCCGTCGGTGGGTATTCAACTCTACACGAGCAAGAAAGGACACCTGATTGAGATCAGCGACGCGGCGCACGAGATTGTTGAACGTCTGCGGCCACAGCTGCCCGAGGGTATCCAGCTCGACATCTGGGGCGAATATAGTGTCTACATGAAAGATCGACTCCAGCTCCTGGCAACGAATGCGTGGCAGGGACTGTTGATTGTTTTCGGGTTACTGGCGGTGTTTTTGAACTTTCGGCTGGCGTTTTGGGTGGCAATGGGAATTCCCATTTCAGTTGCCGGGACACTGATTGTGATGGGCGACCGTTTCCTCGGTCACTCGTTAAATGATATTACCACTTTCGGCATAATCGTAGTGCTGGGGATTCTGGTGGATGACGCGATCGTGGTCGGCGAGAGCGTATTTGATGCTCGCCGAAAAACCGGGGATGCGATCCAGGGCACGATTCACGGGGTGAATCGCGTATCGACCGCGACAGTGTTCGGGTGTTTTACAACGGTGGCCGCATTTTTTCCGTTACTGCTGATCGACAATGATTTGGGCAAGGTCATGGCGGCGTTTGCTGTGGTGGTGATTGTGGCCTTGCTGGTGTCCTTATTTGAAAGCAAGCTGATTTTGCCCGCGCACCTGGCGGCGGTAAAGCTCGATGAAAAACCGCCCCGGAAGCCATGGACTCGTTTCTGGCGACGTATTCAAACATTGGCGACATCGGTGCTCGATCTCTTGAACCAGCGACTTTACCAGCCTCTACTCGAATGGGCATTACGGCATCGGTATGCTGTGTTAGTGGTTTTTGTAAGCATCCCGATTTGTATGTCGATGATCGTCTCCAAAGGATGGATCCGAACGGTGTTTTTTCCTGAAGTACCCGGACAGTTTATATCGGTGACGCTGAACATGAATAGCGGCAGTCCGCTCAACCTGACACTGGAAAATGTTACCAAGATAGAGACCTGTGCCGAAGAGTTCAATGCCGAGGCGATGGCCGAATTGAAAACGGACGAGCCGCCGATCGCCCGTATCATGACGGCCTTGGTCGATGAAACATCGGCTGTCATTTTTGCTGAGCTTCAACCTGAAAGGGAGCGGAAGATTGAAACGATGGAGACCTTGCGACGCTGGCGGGATCGAGTTGGCCTGCTGGAAGGCGTCGAAGAATTGACGTTCAGTGGAGCGGAGGACATGGGGGGTGGGTTTGTGGTGGCCTTGGGGGCGCGGGAAACCGCTGTGCTTGAAGCCGCGGTGGAAAGCTTTTCCCGGGAATTGGCAACAATCGATGGAGTCTACGATGTTCGTGATAATCTGCGGCAGGGTAGTCCCCAGATTCGTTTGCATCTAAAACCCGAAGCCCAGCACCTGGGATTGACCACAGCTGACTTGGCGAGGCAAATTGGCGACGCTTTTGGCGGACTTGAAGTTCAGCGGATGCAACGCGGAGCCGACGAAGTAAAGGTGAAAGTGGGCTACCTGCGCGAGCGACGCCAACATGTGCGGGATATCATGGATACGCATATCCAGACAGTGAATGGGGATTGGGTGCCTTTATCTTTGGTAGCCACAATCGAATCGAGCTATGTGCCTGTTAATATTTTTCGAGAGAATGGCAAGCGACAGGTGTATGTCCAAGCGAACTTGAACAAGAAAGTGGTGAGCCCTTCCGAGGTGTTTTCCAGGATCAAGGCCACGATCGAACCACAGTTGCAGACCTTGTATCCGCAGTTGGAAATCAAAGGGGCCGGCGAACTTGAAGAAATGGGAGAAATACGCGGTGGCCTCAAGCGGGCTCTGGTCATGATTGCCATTTTGATTTATGCGCTTCTGGCGGTGCCATTGAAATCCTACAGCCAGCCCTTGGTGATTATGGCGGTGGTCCCGTTCTCCTTTGTCGGCGCAATGATCGGCCATTGGGTGATGGATTTTCCGCTCAGCCTACTTTCGTTTTTTGGCATGCTGGCTGTGATGGGCATCGTAGTGAATGATAGCCTGGTTATGATCACGCGTTTCAATCAAATACGCGGGGAAGGCACGCCCATTCATAAAGCGCTGATCATGGCAGGCGCCAGCCGATTCCGGGCGATCCTCCTCACTACGATCACAACGGTTTGCGGATTGATGCCGCTGTTGTCGGAAACGTCTGAACAGGCACAATATCTCATTCCTGCCGCGGTTTCACTTGCGTGGGGTGAGTTGCTCGCAACGCCCGTCACACTTTTCATCGTACCGTTGCTCATCGCTATTGGCAGCGACATCCGTTCACTGCTTAGGGGGGGAAGCCGACCGTGAAGATCCTAAATCCATTTTCGCTGTCCGGGTTGATTCGTCGTTTTTGGCGAAAGGCCATACTAACGTGGGGGATGGTCATGTTTGAATCGGTATCGCTCGTGGCATTTCCGGTGGTGATCGGATGGGCGGTGGACGACCTGCTCAACGACAGCGGGGCGGGGGTACTAAAGTTGGGAGGGCTTTGTCTTGTGTTACTGTTCGTGGGGGCTGCCCGCCGGTTTTACGACACTCGCGCCTACGCGCACATCTATCGGACCGTAGCCGACGAAGTCGTTGCGGAAGAGCGACGCAGGCAAAGTCCGCTCTCCACTACTTCAGCACGCGTTTCGCTATTCAGGGAATTCATTGAGTTTTTGGAAGAGTCGATACCCGCACTCCTCAACGAGTTTATTGGTTTGTTTGGAACGCTGGCCATTATCGCCTTAATTGACCTGCGCGTGTTTTTTGCCTGCTTGGGAGCAGCGGGCTTCACCACGGGGGTATACTGGTTAAGCGGTGGGAGAATCTTTCGGCTGAATCAGGGCATGAATGATGAGACAGAAAAACAGGTTGCGGTGCTGGAATCCGGTGATCGTGCGACCGTGCAACATCACTTCGGTTTACTGGCACACTGGCAGATTCGTCTGTCAGATCTGGAGACGGGGAATTATTCGGTGATCTGGCTGGCGCTTTCGGCAGTCGTGATCTACACGATCATCGCGGTTGCAACTTCCGCTACAGCGACGATGGGGCAAGTGATTGCTGCGGTGATGTATGTCTTTGGATTTGTCGAAGCAATTTTGGCCTTCCCGCTTTACTACGCCCAACTCATTCGCTTGCGAGAAATCGCTGGACGGTTGGCTGCCCCATTTTCTGGCAAGTGACACTCAATCCTCTCCGCCATACAATACCTTGTGTCCAACCTGGAGGTTCCGTGCATCTGTGGGGGAACGCGTCCTAATCCAACACGATTCCGAACAGGGTGGCATACATAATTCGGTAGATATCCGTGTTCTGCACGGTATTGGGCAGGAGATGGCTGTTCAAGCCGTGAGCCCGGGCGATGACCCCACCGTTAAAATCGCCGTAGTCCGGCCAGACGATGGCAAAGGGAAGGCGGGTGCCCCCGGCGTTGGGAGCGGCCATGAAGGCCATGGACCCGGGCCCGTCGACCCCATCAACTGGGGAGCCACTGGGAGCATGCGTGGGCAAGGGGTTTGCCGCCATCTCAGGAACATCAATGGCGAAGAGGGCTGGGTTCCCGGCGTTGCTGTCCGCGGCGACAACAATCAAGGTATTCGGATCCTGCTGCTGATAGGCCAGAGCGTGGCCGATGGCTGCGTCAGCCCGCCGCATGGCTTCCAGCATGCCGGAGGCATTCCCGTTATTTGAAAAATTGTCAGACCCCTCCTCTTCCGCCACGAGGAAGAAACGCTCTCCTTTTGCTGAAAGAAAATCGATGGCAAAGGCAGTCATCTCGGCAAAGGTCGGCGCTTCAGGGAAAAAGAGCGGTAGGCCCGACGCCGCCAGGTCTTCCTCCGGCTGATCATTAAAGGTATGCTCATGGGCAAACACACCCAGCACTTTCATCTCCGCTTTAGGATCGAGGGCCATCAACTGCTCTCGGTCGTAGACAACCGTATAGCCGGACTCCTTGGCTTCCTTGATCAAATTGCGGCCATCCGTCCGGGTGCCCTGCCCCCCATGAAATCCGGTCGCCGACTCAGGCAGCAGATATTGCTCTCCGCCCGAAAAGATCAAGGGCACCCCGCTGGCCATGACCTTGGCCGCAATCGCGTTCCCGTCCTTGCGAGTCAGGTGGCTGGCGGCAAAGACCCCGGTTCCAGGTTCGGCGATGTGTCCGCTATTGACAATGCCGACCGGTATCCCAGCTTCGTGGGCTTCCATCAGTATGCTCATGGAAGCTCCGGACAGTGCGGTCAGCGCTTCCTGTCCAAACATCCCATACGAATCCTTAGGAACCTTTTTCCCATAGGCATGAGCCGTCGCCCCGGCATGCGATGAGCTGGCCAGCGAATCAATGGGATGCCCACGGTAAACCCCCATTGCTTCCAGTCCATCCCAACGGGTGTGCCCATCAGGGCCATGATCCAGGAGCCTCAACGCTGCCCAATGATTGGCTGCGGCCCCATCCGGATGGATGAAGATGACCGAGCCCCGCTCGGGGAGTTCGCTCCGTATCGCTCCATGTAGCGAACCGAGTCCTGCGACTGCCAATAACGCTACCCCTACCCATGTTTTTAAAGAAATGTGCCAGTTCATGTGGGCATACCAATCACAGATCCCGAGCCATATCAAGGGCATGCACGTTACAAACAGGTTAAGACAGGCCCCGGGAAGGGCTGCTTAAACGGCGGGATACCATCCCGCCCTCCCGGCAAAAAACCATACAAAATCCATCCGTGGAGATCGTGCTCTTGTCCCGCCGGTGCCTAAGCGAAGGAGGATGCGCGAGCCCCCACAGGCCAATAAACATAGACGAAGCAATCCTGGGAGGGCTGCATGGCATGCAGCCGCAATCCACAACCCAACCGGCTCAAAAAGGTCCCAGCTGGTTATCTCCTGATTTCAGCGCGATCTTATGATCCTTGTATTCAAATATTCCTGACAATCCTTCCGGCAGGGTAATGACCGCGGTCAGCTTTTCTCCTTGCTGTTTATAGTCCACTTCAATCCGGCCCTGAGGATGCGGCATAGAAGCCTGAACTGACTTCAGATCGCCCAAATGCGGTTCGATCCGAACCGTATTGAAGCCGATATCGCCAGGTTGAATCCCACAGGTGTAAGCCAGCAGGTAGTAGGACGGGTGAGCAGCCCAGGCATGGCAATCCGATCGGTCATGGGACATGAAGCCGCTCTCACCAGCGGTAGTGAAACCTTTGTCGAGAAAAGTTTCCCAGAATCCCAGATGATCGAGGAAACGCTCTTCCATATCGAGTTTGCCCATGGCCTTGAAGAGATAAAAGGTGAAATAGGAGCTGGCATACTCAGCGAAGATATCGGAGGAGAGCACCTTCTCCATCAGGGCGGGCTGATCAGCCGGTGGAGCGGTATCGGTTAAAATAGCAAAGAGCTGCGTATGCTGAGAGTATTGGTCTCGCCCGGGATAATCCCGAAAGAGCTCAAGCTCGGGGTTCCAGCACTGGTCGATGACGCCTTGTTGAATGATGGCAGCTACTCCTTGCCAATGGGCGGCTTTTTCATACTCGCCCATAGCAATGTAGAGCTCTGAGGTCGTTTGGAGGGCGTGCAGGTAAAAGAGGGACAATAAGGCGGAATGACGGATAGCCCGGCCTTCCCGACGCGGGATTGATCCCCGGGTTATGCTCCAGTCGAGGAAGTTTTTCACCCCGCCGTTGCCTTCCTGCCAGCCCAGGTTGGGGATGGGTCCCAGGATACCCCTGCTTTCATCGATGTGTTGCTCGTAATACTCCAGGACGCGTTCGGTCGGGCTCACGAATTGCTCTACCCAATCCAGATCTCCCCGCAATTTCCAATAGTCGTTCAAAGTCTGAATCCAAGCGAGGGACCAGGACCCCATAGTGAGATCCCAGTCAGCTGGATAAGCCGAATCAAACAACCCGGTCTGGTTGTCCGCGGACTGCGGATAGAGCCGCATGACTTCCCGGAACAGGCGATCATCAGTAGAATTGTAAACCGAGTTGCTCGCGATAGGCCGGTTGTCTCCGCCGTAACTGAGCTGCTCATAGTATGGCGTATCATAATACGTCTCACCCGAACACATGGCCAGGGTCCGTAGACAGATCTCAAATATCCGGTTCAGGGTCGGGTCGTTTGAGGCAAAAGTCGCCATATCAGGATATGGGTAGCCGGAGTACTCCGTTTCGTGGGAGAGCACCTCCAGGGCCTCATCGCCGGTCGACACCTGCAGCTGCACATAGCGGAAACAGCGCTTCCACAGCGGACGGAATGTCCGCTGCGGACCATCCGGCTTAAAGACATCCCACACGCCATACATGGTCAGGCCCTCCACCTGGTTCCGGTGGCCTTTGAGGTTCACTTCCTCATAGAGGGCTTCCGCATAATTGACTTGAATACGGCTGCCCGCCCCCCCCTTCACGACGAGATCCGGATATCCCATAGTTAACAGGCCATAATCCAGAATAAGAGTCGCTGCAGTCCTGGGAGGAATGGTCCAGGTGGACTTCCCTTCGAGAAAACGTTTAGGGGCTGGCGTCCCGATTACCTTGCGTACCGCTGCGGGTTTAACCAAACGGTCATCCATAAACGCGATATTGCGAGGTACCAGATTCCATGGAGGGCTGCCTTCGAACCGTAACACCTCTGCTGCCTTCCAAAGGGAATCATCAAAACTCGGCTTTTCCCACCCCCAAGGGTATTTGGCGCCATCGACCCGGTCTCCGGGACCACAGGCATAATACCCGTAGAACCAGCGATCATCGAAGAGCATTTCCTGGTAGGTCACCGGCGTGTAGGCCGGGTTTTGATAAGTGAGCCAGGATTCATCCGAATTGAGATCCGAATAACCCGGATCGACTGCCCGTAGCATGAAAGCCGTCTGGACCGACTGCATGGACATGGGCTTGTCCTTGCCATGATTGAACACCAGGGCGGCGATCAGGTTACCGCCCGGTTTAAGATAGGGAGCCAGGTCCACCTCGTCATATTTATAGGTCTGGAGATCCCCTTTTGCCGGGCCATAGCAAACTGGAACGCCATTGACGAAAAACTGGTAGCGCAGGTCAGCCGATACATCCACCATCAACTCTTCCGGGACCTGCCGCAGCTCAAAAGCTTTGCGGAAATGGTAGACCCCGTAGTGCTTCACACTGGCCGTAGGATAGGTGATCCAAGGCTCAACCGGGTCCTGAGCCCGGGACAAGGAAAGGGAACTAAGTAGAATAAGAAGGGAGCTAAGGATTCGCATAATACAAAGAGGTGAGGTTCAGGTCAGGGTTCCCAACGGGGAATGCGGCTTCCGCCCAGGGCTTCCAACTCCTGGGTCAAACGGGTGTCGAGCTGCTCCACTGTCGGGTAAAGTTCAGGCAGTTGCTGGTTCACAAATTTGAGGATCGTCCCATAACCCCAGCCGTAGTCCACTGCCCCAATCAAATTACGAGTCTGATCAGGGTCTTGTCGCATATCATACAGCTCCCACTTATCCCATATGCCGTGATAGGTCATATAGCTGTAGGCTTTGGTACGCAGGCCAAAGATGGTCGGTGTCTGCACCGCATTGGGATCGACAAAATACTCATAGACAAAGGCATCCCGCCACCCAATGCGTTTCCCCTGCAGCAGCGGAAGAAAGGACGCTCCATGCATGGTGTCCGGAGCCTCCAACCCGGCAATATCCAGGATGGTCGGTCCGAGATCCACGGTCAGCACGAATTCTGAAAGCCGTCTGGGCTCTTTCAATTGGGCCGGCCAATGCACAAAGGCAGGCACGCGGATGCTCTCCTCATACATCACCCGCTTATCGATTAGCCCTTGTTCCCCCATCATGTACCCATTATCGCTATAGTAGATGATGACCGTGTCCTCAAGCTGCCCCAGTTCCTCCAAGACGTCGACGACCCGGCCCACACTCTCATCCACCCCGAGCATGCATTCACTGTAGAGCTGGAAGAAGCGTTCAAAGCTTCCGTAGTCCTGGATGCGAAAATCCCGTTCCGCCCCATGCCAGCTGGCACGCTGGCGAATCAACCATTCAGGCTTTCCCTCATAATTCTCCTCTCTCGCCCAATAGGTGTCCGGACGTGGAATTAAGAGATCCTTGTAAAAGCCTTCGTGGCGGGGGGCGGGGGTAAAATCCTCATGAATCGACTTGTGCGATAAATACAAACAATAGGGTTGATTGGCATCCGCCTGCTCTTGGATAAAGGCCACAGCCAAGTCCGTCAGAATATCGGGAGTGTAGCCTTCGAAGGGAACCCGCTCGCCATCCAGGTTCATCACCGGGTCCATGTAGGGGCCTTGTCCCTTGAAGGACGCCCACGTGTCAAACCCCGGACGTGGCATATCGTTTGAGCCCCCCATATGCCATTTGCCCACGAAGGCCGTGGTATAGCCGCCCTCCTGCAATACCTGTGGGAAGGTGGGCGTATCCGCGGGCAACGGCGTATCATTATCGATCACCCGATGCGTATGGGCATACTGGCCGGTCAGGATCGAAGCCCGACTCGGTGAACAGAGCGATGTCGTCACATAAGCCTCGTCCAGATAAATGCTATTTGCGGCCAGGCGATCAATATTTGGTGTCTCGATCCAGGGATGATCCAGAAAACTTAGAAAGTCATAGCGCTGGTCATCGATTAGAATGAATATGATATTCGGTCGAGATTCAGCCCAACCAGTAGCAGACAGCAGAAGAAAGAGGAAAGGGAACAGAAAGCGGGGCATCCCTTACTGATAGCGGTATTCATCGAATACCCCCAAACTTTAAAAGTGAATGTTGATTCACGGGATTCTAAAATCTCTTGGCGAGCTTCGCCCTCTTCTATAATGATAATTCCCTTTACCCCCATGCGACTCCTTCTGTTTCTCCTCCTTCCCCTCACCCTCATGGCCGACATCAAGCCTGAAACCCTTCCTCTGGGAGCCTCCGCCCCGGACTTTACCCTCCCCGGCGTGGATGGAAAACAATGGTCCCTGAGCGATTTTTCAGGAGCCAGGGCGCTCGTCATCATCTTCACCTGCAACCACTGCCCAACCGCCCAGTACTATGAGGAACGCCTCAAGCAGCTAACTGCGGACTACAAAGATCGAGGAGTTAAAGTCGTCGCCATCAGCCCCAATGATCCTGAGGCGGTTCGCCTGGATGAACTGGGCTGGGCCGACATGGGAGACACTTTTGAAGAAATGAAGATTCGGGCCCGTGATCATGCGTTTAACTTCCCCTATCTTTATGCCGGCGATCACGAAGCCCTATCCCTCGAATACGGGCCTGTGGCCACCCCCCATGCCTTTGTCTTTGATAACACCTTTAAACTTCAATACGTGGGAGCCATTGATGACTCCGAGCGAATTCAGCACGTGAAGCGACAGTTCCTCCGGGATGCGCTCGATGCGGTCCTTGCGGGCGAAACCCCTTCCATCCAACAGACCAAAGCGGTGGGCTGCTCAGTCAAGTGGTCGGACAAACGCGAAAACAACCAAGCCTTCCTCGCCAGGCTCGCCACCGAACCCGTCAGTCTCAAGCCCATCGATGCGGAAGGGCTGACCATCCTGCGAAAAAACGACTCCGGCAAATTCAGGCTCGTAAACTTCTGGGCCACCTGGTGCGCCCCCTGTGTGGCCGAATTCCCTGAGTTGGTTACGACCAACCGCATGTACCGGCATAGGGATTTTGAGATGGTCACGGTTTCCATGAATCACCCGGAGGAGCAAGCCCGCGTCCTTGAATTCCTCCAGGAAAAAGAGGCATCAAACCGCAACCTGATTTTTGGAGACTCATTCCGTGACCCGTTGATCAATGCCTTTAACGCCGAGTGGCAAGGCGTAGCCCCGTACACAGTCTTAATCAATCCCGAGGGAGAAATCGTCTACGAAGAGGTCGGACGTATAGATCCGCTCGAGCTGAGAAGGACCATTCTGCGAGAATTAAACACCCGGAAACCCTGGTAAAGCATTCCCTGCAGGGTACCCATCTCCCTTGAGATTTTATTTGAGCTCTGCCACCGGCAACCCGGGGCTGCAAGAGCAGGGAACAAAGAAGAATCAGGGGATGGGCCTCACCGCTTCGAGTCGCGTAATGCAGGGTGCCCCCAATTATACACGGGGCAAACGCCTGCCCGAAAATCTCTGAACTCACCCATCCGGGTTCATTATTTTAAACAGAAAGACCCCCACGAAGGCTGCAACAGCTTGCGAGGTCAAATGGACCCAGATTTGCGAAACATGAAGGAATTTCATCCCTACCATGCTGATCGCAACTGCTGGATTAAAAGCAGCCCCGGAGATTACCCCAAACAGGAACGCTCCCCCCATCACGGTGAGGCCAATCGCTACCCCATAATAGCCGTTTCCAGCTGTCCGCTTGGACACTGCCACATTCAGGATGACTGTGACCAGCATCAAGGTGCCCACCAGCTCAGCCAGAAATGCCTGGGGGATCCGGCCAGATACATCCATTTGGACAGCTTCCGGCAGGGGAAACAATATGGCCAATACGCCAAGAGCAACCCAAGCTCCCAACAACTGGGATATTATATAAATGATCGTGTCCCGGGAGGAACACTTCTTTAACAACCAGAAGGCTAAACTCACGGCCGGATTGTAATGGGCCCGGGAAATAGGCCCTCCCATGTAAACCAGGGCAATCAGGGTTCCTCCTACCACAATTGGGCCGAGGTCCGCCGAATAACTTCCAACCACGGTAGAACCAACTGCCAGGAAGAGGAATAAGGTTCCCAGAAATTCTGTTATATATTTATTCATCGCGTAAGCCCTGAATGGCCACCACCTGGCTTGGGAGAGATTCGGCGTGAGAAGCACTTACCTACAAGACGTAATTATTACCCGTAATAGCGATCCTGATATGAGCTATTTCAGTTGCAAGCGGGAACCTCCACAAAAAAACTCCTATTAAAATTCGACTCTATTTGTAATTACCCACACCTCAGATATCCTACTCGACATGGAAGAAAATCCTCACGCCTCGACCCCCGATTCAAACGACGCGAATGCCGCTGGCAAATGCCCCTTTATGAGCGGAAAAATGCCCCGCGGAGCCGGAGGTGGCACCCAAAACCGGGACTGGTGGCCCAATCAGCTCAATCTCAATATCCTTCGCCAGCATTCCTCCCTCTCCAACCCCATGGAAGAGGACTTCGATTATGCGGAAGAATTTAAATCCCTGGACCTGGAAGCGGTTAAAAAAGATCTCGTCGACCTCATGACCGATTCCCAGGAGTGGTGGCCGGCCGATTACGGCCACTATGGCCCGTTTTTCATTCGAATGGCCTGGCATGCTGCCGGCACCTACCGCACGGGCGATGGCCGTGGCGGAGGCGGCACGGGCGCCCAACGCTTTGCCCCGCTCAATTCCTGGCCGGACAATGCGAACCTCGACAAGGCCAGGCTCCTGCTCTGGCCCATCAAAAAGAAATATGGCAAAAAACTGTCCTGGGCCGACCTCCTCATCCTGACCGGAAATTGTGCCTTGGAATCGATGGGATTCAAAACCTTCGGGTTCGCCGGTGGCCGGGCCGACATCTGGCAGCCGGAAGAAGACATTTACTGGGGGTCCGAAGCCGAGTGGCTGGGGGACAAGCGTTACAGCGGAGACCGCGACTTGGAAAACCCGCTCGCTGCCGTCCAGATGGGGCTCATCTACGTCAACCCGGAAGGCCCCAATGGTAACCCTGACCCGCTGGCTGCGGCCCGCGACATCCGGGAAACCTTTGCCCGCATGGCCATGAATGACGAGGAAACGGTTGCGCTCATCGCCGGGGGCCACACTTTTGGTAAAACCCACGGGGCGGCCAACCCGGACGAATTTGTTTCTCGTGAGCCGGCCGGGGCCACCATCGAAGAACAGAGCACCGGTTGGAAGAACTCTTTCGGAACCGGTCACGGTGGAGATACCATCACAAGTGGCCTGGAGGGAGCTTGGACCACCACGCCGACCCGGTGGAGCAACAACTATTTTGAAAACCTCTTTGGCTATGAGTGGGAGCTGACCAAGAGCCCCGCAGGAGCCCATCAGTGGCAGCCCAAAGGTGGAGGTGGCGCCGGCACCGTTCCCGATGCCCATGATCCGGAAAAGCAGCATGCCCCCTTTATGCTCACCACGGACTTATCCCTGAAAGTGGATCCGGCTTACGAAAAAATCTCCCGCCGCTTTTATGAAAACCCGGACGAATTCGCCGATGCCTTTGCTCGGGCCTGGTTTAAGCTGACCCATCGGGATATGGGCCCAAGGACCCGTTACCTCGGCCCCGACGTTCCAGAGGAAGAGCTCATTTGGCAAGATCCCCTCCCTGCGATCGACCACGGTCTGGTCGACGATGCCGATGTCTCCAGCCTCAAGGAGAAGATTCTGGCCAGCGGGCTTTCCGTCTCCGAGCTCGTTTATACGGCTTGGTCCTCCGCCTCCACTTTCCGGGGATCTGACTTCCGCGGCGGTGCCAATGGGGCCCGCATCCGCCTGTCGCCTCAAAAGTTTTGGGAAGCTAACGAACCGACTCAACTGGCGAAGGTGCTTTCTACCCTTGAGGGAATCCAAGCGGAGTTTAACGCCCAAGGGGGAGGGAAACAGGTCTCCCTGGCCGACCTCATTGTTCTCGGCGGAGCCGCCGCCATCGAAAAAGCTGCTGATGCTGCCGGTAAATCCATCACGGTGCCTTTTACTGCCGGTCGCGCCGACGCAAGCCAGGAGCAGACGGATGTCGAGTCTTTCGGCCCGCTCGAACCCGCTGCCGACGGATTCAGGAATTACCAGAAGAAGCGCTATGCCGTATCCGCCGAAGAACTCCTCGTGGACAGAGCTCAACTCATGGGCCTGACTGCTCCGGAAATGACAGTTCTCGTTGGTGGAATGCGAGTCCTCGGAGCCAATTTTGGGCAATCTTCCCATGGTGTCTTCACCGACAAGCCCGGTGTCTTGACCAATGACTTCTTTGTTAACTTGCTGGATCTCGGTACTACCTGGAAGGCCACTTCAGAGGCAGACGACGAGTTCGAAGGACGCGATCGTGTCTCCGGTGAAGTGAAATGGACCGGCACCCGCGTCGACCTCATCTTTGGTTCCAACACCGAGTTGCGAGCCCTCGCCGAAGTCTACGCCTGCGAAGACGCCCAGGATAAATTCCTCCACGACTTCGTTGCCGCCTGGAACAAGGTGATGAACGCCGACCGGTTCGATTTGGAGTAGCTGAAGCGGCAAGCTCCTGTCTGAGATCAGAAAGCATTACCTGGTAGCAACAGAAGCCCGCCCAAACGGATTGGCCTGACTCACCCTTCCCCTCTACTGGTTTAGCCGCATCTGGCGCCGGTAGCGGGCGGGGGATATCCCGCGGTTTCTGCTGAATGCCCTGGAAAGGGTGGCCGCATCTGAGTAACCCGTACGTTCCGCAATCTGCTCCATGCCCAGTTCGGTATAGGCCAACAATTCTGAAGCCAGCCTTAATCGCAGGTAATAGAGACGCTTTATCGGGCTCAGGCCATAGGCGAGATGACAAAGGCGGCGAAGATGCTCTTCACTGACCCGAGCGATGCTGGCCAGAGACTCGCAGGTCCAATCCCGGGAAATGTCCGCTTCCACGGCAATCCACAGTCGCCGGAGCCGTGGGTCGAGTTCGTTACCGGCCAATGCCCTCCGGGTATAGGTGATCACCAGCTGTACCCAGGATTCCATGGTCAATTCATCCTTCAAATGAATCGTTTCATTATAAAGACCCAGCAGGGGGAAGGATAAGAGATTGGGATCCACGGAAATGATATACGGCTGATCCCTTCTCATATAGGACCGAATACTTTCCGGCCCATCTCCTTCAAAAATAACCCATGAGAACTCCATTTCCTTTCCGGGAGAAGCAAAGTAAGCGTGTTGTTTTTTCCGGGGAGTGATGTACGCCATCCCGGGGCTTAAGGTGACCCAGCGGTCATCAATCAGCGCTACGGCCTCCCCAGAGCAACAGACGAGCATCTGGGTCGTTACCGGATTTTTTCGAATGAACAGATTCCCTCTTCGAGTGACGGTATGCCCTCCCATAATGATTCCATATTTTTCCAAAAGAATGGGAAAATCCAAATGGCTGGTAATTCTAGCCCAGGTATCGGGACCCACATCGTGGGTTTCGGCTAAATTACCGGGACTTGGATAGGGACTGGCTCCTAGCCAAACATCCATGAACAGATTATCTCTTTGATGGGTTTCATCGTAAAAATAAGGCCTGAAGCCTTTCAATAAGAGCATTCAAAGCACTGGGGTCATACAGTCTCAAGATTTCTCCCGCATTCCGGAAAAGTTAAACTAAAGACCGCCCCTAAATAAACATATAATAATGTGGACTTTGGCAAAGAGTATGGGCGCATGACCAGGTTGGGCAGCGACTCCCATGCCCCCATGCGTTACGGGCCTGGAATCCTGTGCTTTACCCTCGATGAATATCACTGCGTTGTCGTGGACGAAGATATCTAATCCATACTCCACACCATGATGAAACACTACATACCACTCCTCCTATCCCTGGTCATGGTTTCCTCGCTGGCATCGCAAAGCTACCAGTTCGACTTTGAGCCGAAAACCCCAATACAAAAATACGCGGTCAACCGTTTGAAGCAGTCCCTGGCGGCGGTCGATTATCATGGAGCAAATGCCAATGCTACCTATGTAATCTCGGTCGAGTTCAATGATGCACTCACAGCCGAGGGCTACACCCTGAAAGCTGGAGTGGATTCACTCACCTTGTCAGGGGCGGATGATCGGGGATTGCTCTATGGCATGTTGGACGTCGCGGAAAGCATTTCGCACGGAGTCCAGCTTGCGCAGATCACCTCCAAATCGGTCGCCCCGGCCAATGGATTTCGCGCCATCAAATTCAACCTTCCCTGGCGTTCCTACCGGTTTGGCCCGGCACTCTCTCAACACATGGAGACCGCGCGCGATCTCGTGTTCTGGGAACGGTTTCTCGATATGATGGCGACGAACCGATTCAACGCCTTGTCCCTTTGGAATCTACACCCGTTCAGCTACATGATTCGGGCAAAGAACTTTCCGTTTGCCTGCGATCTGAAAACAGATGCGGAGTTGGCCGACTGGCAGAACTTTTACCGTGAACTATTCCGCATGGCTCAGGAGCGCGGCATCGACACCTACGTGGTGAATTGGAACATTTTCCTACCGGACGGCTTCGTGGAACACTACGGCCTGCCCCGAGACCGCAACGTCCACAAATGGAATGATTCGGTCTCACCCGAGATCGATGCTCTCATTCGTCAATATACCCGCGAGAGCGTGACCCAAACCCTGGAGGAGTATCCCAACCTAACCGGCATAGGTCTCAGTTTGGGCGAAGCCATGAACGGTATGGATGAGGTCAAACGACAGGAGTGGATCTCCAACACGATGGTGCGGGGCGTGCAGGAGGCGAATCGACCGGCACGCCTCATTCACCGGGTTCCGTTTTCGGGCGGTAATCGGAATTTCGGCGACATGGATAAAGACACCGAAGTACTCACCCGGCGCACGCTCGAGAAAATCACCGGCATCGAGGACAAGATCATCGTCGAGGTGAAGTTCAACTGGTCGCATGCCCACAGCACGCCCGAGCTGGTAAAAGTCCATGGCGGGTTCTTTTCCGACACGTATTTCAACCCGGAGCCCGACAACTACGAGCTGATGTGGATGGCGCGCAATGAGGACTTCTTCTTCCTGCGCTGGGGGCAGTCCGACTTCATTCGCGAACACATCCGCCTTAACAAACACTCCTACGTGGGCGGCTACTTTGTCGGCTCGGAGATGTATATTCCAGCCCTGGATTATTTTACTAAACCGGAGCGCGAGGTGGATTGGGACTATGCGTTTGAGCGCCAGTGGTTGTTCTATGAAATGTGGGGCCGCCTGCTCTACGACCCGGCCACGCCGGACGAGGTGTTCGTGCGATCATTCGCCCGGCGCTACGGAGCAGACTACGCACGGTTGTTCGATGCCTATGCAGTGGCTTCGCGCGTGCCGCTGCTCATCTGTTCCAATTGGGATGTAACTAACGACCGTTCCATCTACGCGGAAATGTTCATGTCCAATCGGCGCGAACCCGACCGCCGGGCCAACCTCATCACTGTGCAGAACCTTATCGCGGACCGGCCGCTCGACCCGCAGTTTGTCTCTATCCGGGACTACGTGGCCGCCGACCTTTCCGGCCTACCCTTCGCCACCGACCGCGTGACGCCCCCGGCTTTGGCGGACGAATTTGAGTCAGTCGGCCATCGGGCATCCAGATTGATCGCAGGTCTGGTTCCTGAGAACGACTCCCTTGCCTACGAAATCGGCGATGTGCAGGCCTGGTCTCATCTTTCCCTCTACATGGCCGACAAAATCCGGGGTGCCACGGCGTTTCATTTTTATGAGCAAACCGGAAAGACTGCCTACCAGCAGCAGGCAATCACCCACCTGACCGCAGCCCGTGATCATTGGCTCGAATTGGTCGCCATCACCACCGATCTTTACCCGGAAACCTACTGCCAGATTCTGCCCAATGGCTTAGAGGAGAAATGGCATTGGTCGAAATTACTGCCGGTTGTGCAGGCCGACATCGATTTCGTCGTCGATCAATAAACTGACCTTTTTCCATGTGAATTCCTCAGGCCATCGTTTTCACTTACCAGGAGGGCAAGCATGGCCTACGCTACCGGCGACGGTTCAGCCGGATTTTACGATATGGTGGCCGAGCCTAAGCAACTGACCAACCTCGCCACCGAACCGTCCCGTGCGGTTGAAGTTGCCCGGCATGATACCATGCTCGAAGCATGGCTCACCGATCCCGTAAACAATCAATAAACTCCAAATCCTCTCCAATGACCCGCATTCTATCTCTCGCCCTGCTGTTTGCCCTCGTTTCAGCGGTTTCCGCTGGACCGCCCAATATTCTGTTTATCATTTCCGATGATCTTGGCACCAATGGCGTGGGCTATCTTGGCAATCCGGAGGTGCGCACGCCGGCAGTCGATGCCTTGGCCGCGCGGAGCCTTTCACTGGAACGTATGTATGTGGCCTCGCCCAGCTGCGCACCGTCCCGCGGTGCCATGCTTTCGGGCATCATGCCGGCGCGTAACGGAGCCGAGCCCAACCACACCTACGTGCGGGACGATGTGCGGCAGCTCCCCTCCTACATGCGCGAATTGGGCTATGAAATCGTGGCCATCGGCAAGATACAGCACGGCCGGGCGAGTGGCGCGAACTTCGACCACGAGGACCGCGCGATTTCCGTGGAATCCATAGGCAAAGTAGAGGATTTCCTGGCGGCCCGTGAATCCACTAAACCTCTGCTGCTCATGGTGGGTATCCGGGATCCGCATACACCGTGGCCAACACCGGCCTTCGAGCACTACGACCAGCCTGAATTGACTCTGCCGCCGCGATTCATCGATACACCGGAATCACGGGCTCGCTTTGCCAGCTACTACTCTGATGTGGAAATGATGGACGACCAGGTGGCAGCCACGTTGGCGGCCGTCGAAAAACACCTTGGCCCGGATACGATCATTTTCTTCACCAGCGATCACGGCGCCCAATTGCCGTTTGGCAAATGGAACAACTACGAGTCCAGCCTGCGGGTCCCAACGCTGGCCTATGTGCCAGGAGTGACCGAGGCGGGCACCAAATCCGACGCCTTGATCTCATTTGTCGACTGGGTGCCCACACTGATCGAGTTGGCCGGAGGCGAAGCACCGGAATCGGGATATGGTGACGGCCAGATTGACGGCCGGTCCTTTGTCGACCTGCTGCACGGCAAAACGGATCACCACCGCGACTACGTATTTGGCACCAATTCCTCCGCGGCCCACCACACCTACCCGCTGCGCTCCGTGGTAAACAAGCGCTACCGCTACGTGCGCAATGTCTACCCCGAGCTCAATTTCACGGTGCAATCTGACCACAATCCGGCCGCCGGTGGGCACCCCATGTGGCGGTCATGGGTCGCACTGGCCCAAACCGACGATGCTGCTCGTAACTTCATTTTGAACTACCACCAACGCCCCGCGGAGGAGCTCTATGATCTCTATACTGACCCGACCGAGCAAAACAATCTGGCCGGCGATCCCGCCCATGCCCAGACCCTGCGCAAACTCCGGGCGGTCACCGACGGTTGGGTTCGTCAAAGCGGCGACCAACTGCTCATGTATGGCCGGCCGATGGACGTGCTCCTGCCCGTAGGGGACTGACCCGGCGTGGGCCAGGCTCACCCCAAAGCGAAAGCCGTCATCGGAACAGCCCGCACCGGTAAAACCGGGGTCTTCCCGGAAGCCGGCACTTCCGACGATTTTTAGATCGTAGCAAAATCTCGCTGGAGTAGCTTCAGCTGAACCGGGCTACTCGACGTCTATCACCACGCGGCGGGAAGCAAACAACGAAGTGATCGGACTACGATCCTTTACTTCTCAGATCAGGTGTATTGGCTTTCCCGATTCTCCCAGGCATCAGGTCACACTTCGTGGGTTTCGGCTAAATTATATGGATCTGCATAGGGACCGAGCCCCAACCGGATATTCATTTCCAGGTCATCATTTCTTCGGGTCTCACAGTAGCTATTAGATTTCAAAGCCTTTTCTTAGGGGAATCACAGGAAAATCATGTACGCCGCCTCCTTAAAGCAGCAGTGTTTTGCGTAAACTGAATTGGGCAAAATTCGAGAATAATTAATCTAAAATGTGGGTTTAGGCAAAGAACCTGTGCGCATGGACTATGGATGAGAATAAGCACGTCTGATATGATTAAGCAGAAATCTATTTCTTGAATCTCTTACCCCGCCCCTGAGTAACCATCGAAAAGCAAAACCAAATCAGGCTGTTTTCCTGATCTGGACTGCTCGCCGATGAGCTTAACAACCCCTCAGAAATGATGAAACCACTGCAACAAGCTATCTATCTACTCCCCAGCCTGTTATTGGCTGTTGTTACTCCATTGTTGGCCCAGGAAAACGATGAAGATGAAGTCGAAGAGCTGTCTCCCTTCGTGATCAGTGAAAGTGCAAACGTTGGATATCTCGCCAATTCGACCCTGGCCGGAACCCGATTAAAGACACCGCTACGGGATGTAGGCGCCTCCGTCTCTGTGATGACTTCGGAATTTTTAGAGGATGTCGGAGCTACCGATTCCAGCACCCTGCTCACCTATGGTCTCAACACTGAAACTTCGGGAAGCTACGGGAATTTTGCCGGCGGCAACGATGCGGTCAAGGGTGGCGAACGGGTGGATCTATCTGATGCCCGCACCAATCCACAACGTGGCCAGCGTGTCCGGGGCCTGGCCCAAGCTGACCTGACGAGGAACTACTTTGAAACGGACATCGCCTTCGACTCCTACAACACGGAGCGAGTCACCATTAATCGCGGCCCCAACTCCTTGCTCTTCGGAATTGGCAGCCCGGGGGGAATCATAAACAACGGCACGCTGCAGGCTTCACTGTCCAGGAATTACGGAGAGGCCAGCCTGAGAATCGGCGAACGCTCCAGCCACCGCGAGTCCTTTCAGTATAATCACGTCTTACTTGAGGATCGGCTGGCGGTAAGAGTCGCTGCCATGAATGAACGCTTTAACCACCAACAGCGCCCCACCTACGATAATCAGCACCGCTTTTATGCCGCCTTTGAGGGCGTCCTGCTGAAAAATGAGAACAGCAACATTTTCGACCGAACCATCATTCGAGGAAATTTCGAAGGAGGCTCTATGGAAAGCAACCCACCGCAAATCACCCCCCCGGGTGATGGGATCTCCGCCTGGTTCGAACTCCCCGGTGCCTCCAAGGTCGCCGAACTGGAAGCCATTACCGGCGAAACGTTTCCGGATTTCTTCACGGATGGCAGCTTCTCCCCCAAAGCCACCTATGACCAGCGGGACCCGGGCACCGCAAGGAGCGACTACAATAACGTAGTCGATATTCCCAACTTCATCCAAATCTCTCTGATCTATGAGCAACTCGGTGGGAATACCGCCCCCGGGTTAACCGGCTCTGACCTGGATGGCAGTGTCATGCGGGTTCAGTACAATCGGAACGATGACTTCCCAGGGCGCCTCGTCTGGGACTACTTTGTGGCCAGCTCGCTCTACAGTGCCGACTATCTTCCGGGATTTATAACCCAATCTCTTCCCCTCAGTGTTTTTGATAATGAAAACATGGCCCTGCATGGAAACACCAACCTGGTAAACCGCGACTTTGACGCCCAGAACTATACGCTCGAACAGACCTTCTTTGGGGGCAGAGCCGGGATCGAACTCGCCTACGACTCCCAGAACTATTCCACATTTCGCCGGTTTCCCTTTAATGCCGGAGGGTTCGCCATCGCATTTAATGATATCCTCGTCGACATTCAGGAATACCGCAATGATGACACCCCCAACCCCAACCTGGGCCGTCTCATGGCGGTGAGCTCGCAGAGCGCGCTGCAGAGCATTCTCGGGGGAGAAGTTCAGGATATTGAACGGGAAGCCACACGATTGACCGCATTTTATGATCTCGATTTCACCGGCGCAGACAATGGACTGAAATGGTTGGGCAGGCATGTCTTCACCGGCGTCCTCAGTAAGCAATCCCGCGATATCCGCGACCGGGAAGAAGGAGCGGCCTGGGTCTCAGACGTTTTAGATATCGGCGGAAGTAATTTCCATTTCCATGACATCGCCGGCAGTCGCCGACAAGTCGTTTCCCAGGTGTATTTGTCAGATCCAATCCACAGCAACTCGTCGATTAATTCCCTGAGTGACCTGAAAATCAGCAACTATGTAAATATTGATCTTCCCCGGAACGGCCAGACTTACAATGTGGCGGTGTATGATCGTTTCAATGGCGGCTTTTCCTACATCCCGGCCAGAACCGTCGTTTACGATCGAGAATTTAAACGGACCAGAAGAGAAGTAGAGACTCAAGTAATCAGCCTGCAAAGTTACCTGCTGGGTGGAAATATAGTGGGGTTGATTGGATACCGGACCGACGAACAAACGACCTGGCAGCACATCCCCAATGTGGAAAATCCGGATGGGTCGCTGAATATCCCCGAATCAGATGTGCTGGAGCGCTCGAGGGACCCCCTCACCGGAGAGGTCCTCGCTCCTGAAAAAGGGGACACATTGACATGGAGTATTGTCGCCCACACCCCCGCAAGCTGGACAGAGGATATATGGAGCCGTCCCCGTTTCAGTGTCCATTACAATGACTCTGAAAACTTTAACCCGATCGGGGCCCGGACCGATATCGATGGAAACGCCATTGCCTCCCCCTCCGGCACAACGGAGGAATACGGTTTCTCCGTAGAACTGTTTGATAATAAATTGAACGCCCGCGTGAGCTGGTATGAAACCGCCATCGCCAATGATTCGGCCTCTATTGATCCACTCACGATTCCCAACCGGATTGGAAACTGGCTGAGTCGATGGCAGGAAGGGATCAATGACCAGCAAACCATAGAGTGGATGCTGGCCCAGACCCCGGGTGATCCGCAAAACGGGTTGTGGAGTTCCTACGAGGAGGCCTTCAATGCCTTCACCGACTTGCTGCCGGCGAGAACCCAAGCGCTCTACAACTACCGGGTCGAGCCGTTGAATACGATTGGAGCAGATATTGAGGACGATACCGACCTCTATCCCAATGTCGTTGCCACCCGCCAATTTGTCTCGAAGGGAATGGAAATTGATTTGATTGCCAATCCCACACCAAACTGGCGACTGATGCTCAATGTCGGCCAACAGGAAACGGTCCAAAGCAGCATTGCTCCAGCGTTGGCCGCAGTGGCCTCAGAAATCGACACCAATTTGCGGGCCTCTGATTTCATTGACCTGCGCGACGCCCCGACCCTCGGAGAGGCCTCCACCTTCCGGTCCCGGTGGGCAGGAACCTACGGTGTGCTTCTGGCTGAGCTGGCCCAGGAGGGAACCGCCTCCCTCGAACAACGAGAATGGCGGGTAAATCTCATCTCATCCTACGACTTCTCCGAAGGCACCTTGAAGGGACTGGGAGTGGGCGGCGCATACCGCTGGCAGAGTGAAGTGGCCACCGGCTACCCCCTGGAAGACCCCGATAATGACGGAATAAACACCCCCGACCTCACCCGACCCTTCTTTGGAGATCCGGAATGGAATATGGATTTCTGGATGAGTTATAGTCGCAGAATTTCCGACAAAGTGGATTGGAAAATCCAACTCAATGTGAGGAATCTCCTTGGTGGAGACGATGTAATCCCTGTGATTACCAACCCGGATGGCGAAATGGCCGTATTCAGAAACTCACTACCCACCGAGTTCTTCCTAACCAATACCTTCCGCTTTTAACCCCTTCGATCAGTTTCCTGGCTTTTCACGTACTTGTAGTTGTTATGGTGCCCCGGGCCGCCGGCCCGGGGCACCATAATTCAACAACCCCATTCCCTCTTTCATGGAAAAACCGTCTACCCAGACCCGAAAATATGTCTCCACCCGGGAAAAAGCCCTCTACGGGGTCGGCGGTTTCGTCAACAATCTGCTCGATAATGCGGTCTCCAGACTGACTAATCCGGTCCTGAACATGACCCTGCATATCAGCCCCTCGCTGATTGCCATCCTCATCCTGGTTCCGCGGGTCTGGGACGCCCTGTCTGACCCCATCATGGGGCAGATTTCGGACAACGCACGGACCCGGTGGGGTCGCCGGAAACCATTCATCGTGGCGGGCGCGGTTTGGAGTGGGATGGCCATCGGAGTCCTGTGGCTCCTTCCATCAGGTATGTCGGAGATGCAAACCTTCTGGTGGTTTTTGTGCTTCTCGCTGATCTTCTTTACCGGAGCCACTGTATTCATTGTTCCCTACCTCGCCCTGGGAAAAGAGATGACCCCTGATTACCACGAGCGGACTTCCATCGCCGGTTTCCGTATGGCTGCTGCCAAATTCTCTGGCCCAATCAACCAGGGGCTCCCCTGGTTTGCCGCTCTTCTGGCTGGAGCCGCCGGGACGATGGTAGATGGCGCGCGCATCATCGGCCTCATCCTGATGGTCCTGATTATCGGGGTGGGCGTTATCTCCGGCTTGGCACCCAAGGAACGGTACTTCAACATCGCCAAAGCCGAGGGACAAGTGCCCCTCAGGAAGGCCCTGGTCGAAACCTTCAAAAACCGCCCCTTTATTGTCCTCGCCCTCACCAATCTACTGTTTTGGGTAGGCATCGCGATGGTCGATTACCTGGGTTCCTACATCAACGTGTACTACATCGCAGGTGGCAAAACGACTGTCGGTTTAGGTTACCAGACGGCATACGGGCTGGCTCAGCATTTGATTGCCCTCGCCTTGATCCCAGTCATCACACGGCTATCCGTTCGCTTTGGAAAAAAAACAACGGTTCTGGCCGGACTGATCACCGTGGCGTGGGCCAGCTTCCTCAAGTTCTTCTGCTATACCCCTGCCGCCTGGCAGTTGCAGTTTGTGGTCGCACTCTTTATGGGCCCCGGCCAGGCATGCCTGAACGTGGTGCTACAATCCATGATGGCAGACATATGCGACTTCGATGAGTGGAAACTACACAAGAGACGGGAGGGCATGTATGGTGCCGCCCTCAGCTGGCTGACCAAAATGGGCATCGCCCTTGCCGTGGCCATAAATAATATCCTTCTGGTTTGGACCGGCTTTGACGCATCACTTGGAGGCAATCAATCCGAAGACACGTTGTTGGGCTTGCGCCTGGCATTTACAATCGTGCCCATCATTTCCTGCGCCATTGCTTACCTGGTTTTCCGGAGATACACCTTGAGTGAAAAACAGCTGCTGGATATCCGCAACGAACTGGAAGCCCGTCGCGGCAAGGTGGAAGGGGGTGAGGAGTAACCCGCATGGCAAGGTCCCCCAATATCCTTCTCATCTGCACCGATTCGCTGAGAACCGATGCACTGGGTTTTATGGGAAATCCGCATGCGATCTCCCCCCATGCGAATCAACTGGCCCGGGAAGGCGTTTGGTTTGAACAGGCCCATACCGTGTCTCCCGTTTGCATGCCGGCGAGGTGCAGCCTGATCACTGGTGTATATCCGCCCGTCCACGAATGCCTGGAAAACGGAATGGGACGCAGGCAGGATCTGGAAACCTTTGTGGAAAAGCTAAACGCTTCGGGCTACACCACCATCATGGCAGGCAAGCAACACTTTGGCGCCTGCCCCCGTTTTGATAGGATCATCCATCCGGAGGCCTCGGAGTTAAGCAGGCTCTCAATGGATGGAAAATTTCCCACAGATCGATCTTTCGCAAATACATCACAGATCATTCCTGATGCGGTTGTTGTCCAGCAAACCATAGACGCCATGAGGGAACACCAGAAGAGGCAGAGCCCTTTTTTCGCTTTTTGCTCACTGGAAGCCCCTCATGTCCCCCTCATTCCTCCCTCACGATGGATGGACAAAATGATGGATTTTCCCCTTCCCGACCTGAATCTAAGTCCGGGAGAGGAAAGCAAGCTTCCCCATCACCAAAAGAAGCTCCTCGGGCTGAATGCAAATGAAGGCGTTGAAAATGACGATCTCAAAGAGAATCCGGAATACTGGATAGAGGCCGCAGGACGCTCCTATGATGCCAGGTTTGCGACCGCCATTAATGCCTGGCGGCGCAGGTATTATGCGTTTGCGGCTTATGCGGATGAGTTGCTGGGCAGATTACTAAATGCTCTCGATGAACTGAATCTCACTCAAGATACGGTCGTGGTTTTCACATCCGACCACGGCCAGCAGTATTTCGACCACGGATTTAACGACAAGCATTGCTGGTATGATGAATCGTGGCGCATCCCCTTAATCATCCGCCATCCACAGGTTCTACCGGCTGGTAAGCGGGAGCAATTCGCTAATTGGACTGACCTCACCGCCACCATCCTGGGAATCGCCGGAATAAAAAGTGAAAATGTTCAAGGATACGACCTCTACACCCCCCTCATCACTGGAGAGCCGAATCCTCGTTCCTGTGTTGCCGCTACCCTCTTCCAATCCTGCGCCCTAGCCACCCGTGAGTGGAAAATTGAATACTATGTTGAGGAGCACACCGGTCGACTGTTTGATCGAGTCTCCGACCCAAAGGAGCAGAAAAACCAATGGGATTCTCCTCAACATCAACCCATTAAACAGCACCTCCTACTTTCCTTGCTACGTTGGCAAGGCGAGTTGATCTCCGTAGAAAAGGCCAGGCAAAACCTGACTGCCCAAGCCCCTGACAAGGGGAAGGACACCGTCCTTGTGGCCAACCGGGTCGCCGCAGCCGTCCAGAACTGGAAGGGAATCGATCCGGATAACCACCTGCACGCCATGATCTCCACCCTCAACCTGAATCCCATTCCAAGGAATTGATCCCGATCCATAACCGGACCCCTTTCCATCAGATGTCATCAACCCAACCCAGAGCCATTGTATTGATAACGACGGACCAACAGCGCTGGGACACGCTGGGGATCTACGGGTGTGAAGCTATCCAGACTCCCCATATAGATAGCATCGGAATCCGTGGGAGGTGTTTCGACAATGCCCGAGTGGTCAGCCCGTGGTGCCTGCCCAGCCGCTGCTCACTCCTGACCGGCTTATACCCCAAAAACCACGGGGCATATAGCAACTTTGGGGAGGTAAATTTAGACCCCGAAATCCCCAATCTCTATCAGGCCGCCAGGGAGGCGGGGTTTTCCACCGCTCATTTTGGCAAATGTCATTACGAATCCGTGGCCTACGGGTCTTTCGCTCCCAACCAAACACTGAATAACCCCCTTACACGGGACTCCTACCTCAAGCTGGGCATCGACCACCTTGCCCTGCAGGACGACAAGAATGTATCCGTCTGGCAATTCGATGATTACAGTCGGGAACTGGACAAAGCGGGATTCCTCGAAACCTACCGAAAGGAGGCATGGAATAAAAGTCAGGGGGGGGTGTTTCCCTTCCCCGGACCGAAAGATTGGCACCCGGATTCCTGGGTGGGCAATCAAGCCGCAGACTTCATTCAGGAATGGGATGGGGAGGAAAATCTGTTCATCTGGGTATCTTTCTCCGGACCCCATTACCCGATCGATCCGCCTGCTGAATACCTGGAACGCGTAGATGCGGATAAATTGCCGCCTATGGAATTCAGGGACCACGAATGGTCTGATCCCTCCCAAATCCACTACCAGAGTTTCCATGGAGGGGGCCGCATCGATGGATGTGCTTACACCAGGAATAAAGCATGTGGAAACTATGATGAGGCATACTGGAAAAAAATGCGCACCTACTACCTGGCTAATGTGGCCCTGATTGATGATATGGTGGGACGTGTCCTGCAGGCCTTGACGAAGAACTTTGGAGATGACGCATGGATTACCTTTTGTTCGGATCATGGTGATTTATTGGGGAATCACCGTCTGTGGGGAAAACATAACTGCGGGTATGAAGAAGTGCTCAAGGTGCCCTTTCTCCTCTATCAACCGGGAGATGAAGCCCCGGGCCAACGGATTTCTGAGTGTGTCCAATCCATCGATCTCTATCCCACCCTGAGAAGGGCAATGGGCTTGCCTGACCTGCCAGTCGATGGAGCGCATCTCGATGACGTGATTCAACAAGGGGGATACCGGTATACCATGGCGCAGGCTGAGAACTTTGTCTCCATTGATGACGGGCGCTTCAAACTCATCCGGGCTCGGGTATTTCCCGGTGAATCTTCCCGCTTTGAATTATTCGATCTCTCCAAAGATCCCCATTGTTTTGATAACATTTATGCTGATCCCGCCATGAGATCCGTTATCCAGCGCCTCCTCGACGCAGTCTGGGATGAAGATGCCGAAGCGACGCTCTTCCCCGGCGAATCCCACGCTTAACCCTCAAATCGATTGACTTGGCTATGTGGTCTAAACAAGAAATCCATGCCTGGTATGAAAACCAGCCCTACCCATTCGGTTGCAATTTTATTCCCAGCAATACCATCAACCAACTGGAAATGTGGCAGGCATCCAGTTTTGACCCGGACACGATCCAGCGCGAGCTGAGCTGGGCCTCCAAATTAGGGATGAACGTCATGCGAGTTTACCTGCATGACCTGTTATGGCAGGAGGATTCCGAGGCCTTTTGCAGTCGGATAAACACCTACCTGCAGATTTCGTATAAGTTGGGGATCCGAACCATGTTCGTCCTCTTCGATGATTGCTGGAACCAGGAATTCGCCTTGGGTCAACAGCCGGAGCCCGCCCCCTTCACCCATAATTCCGGATGGGTCCAATCACCCGGGGTAGCGGTGGTCAACGACCCCAATCAATGGGATCGCCTCGAGGCCTATGTCGCAGGCCTCCTGAACTACTTCAAAGCAGATGAACGCATTTTTGCCTGGGACCTTTATAATGAACCGGGAAACGGATCAGCGGGCGACGACTCCTCCGAAAAAACCATGCAGATAGAGGCTTCCCTCCCCCTGCTCAAAGCCGTTTTTTCCTGGGCCCGATCAGTCAACGGTCTAATCCAGCCAGTGACCACCGGAGCCTGGAATTTCGATGAAACCTTTACCAACATGAATGCGTTCGTTTTAAACCACTCTGACTTTAATTCTTTTCATTGCTACCTCCCGCCTCAGCAGCTGGTCGGTCGGATCCGCCAGGTCGAACAGTACAGCCGCCCGGTGATTTGCACCGAATACATGGCCCGGGGGAACGGAAGCTCTTTTCCCTACTGTCTTCCGGTCCTCAAAAAGCACAAGGTAGGTGCTATCCACTGGGGCCTGGTGGCAGGGAAAACCCAGACCATTTATCCGTGGAATTGGTCAAAATCCAAGGGAGAACCCGATGTCTACTTCCATGATGTTTTCTGGCCGAATGGGTCTTTTATCTACCCCGAAGAGGAAGGTTCTATAAACCGTACCATTCAGGGGCTACGCCCTATTACCAAGGAAGGAGACGGCGGCCACATCGACTTGGAGTAGGGTAACCCTTAACTCCCACATCTTTTATTCAAATAAAGAAACGATCTCCATCTGTGGAACCAACACCAGGCCTTTATCGGTGATCCGTATCTCCGGGATGACGGATAGCGGAATCAGGTTAAAACCCATGTAAGGCAAAGTCAGCCCAAGGCTTTCCCAGGCCCGTTTCAGCAGGGAACTTTCCTCAGCCACCGCGCCGGCGCGCTTATCACTCAGCAGGCCCGCCACCGGAAGCGGCACCGAGGCCAGAACTTCGCCTCCCTGCACCACCACCACGGCCCCCTGGTGTCGCTTGATTTCGGCGAGAGCAACCTGCATGTCTTCCTCGTTGGTCCCGGCGATGACCAGATTGTGCGCATCGTGACCCACGGAGGAGGCCACGGCTCCATCCCTCAACCCAAAGTTTTGGAACAATCCATGCGCGACCACTCCCGATTGGCCATAGCGCTCTACCACGGAGATGAAACAGAGATCGTGCGCCTCGAACAGGTCCGACCAGCTGGCGGGGGCAGCATCCAACTCGATGGTTTTATGGAGTGTGATGATGCCTGGCAGTTCGGTCCGGATAATATTCAATTTGCATGGCAAGGTTGGCAGCTCGGGAGTCAGTTGCACCGAATCCGGCACATTGACAGTGTGATATCCAGGCTCCGGATATTGATACCGGTGCGACTCCAGCTGTTCCTCCAGCACAGGGGTAATGGTTTTATCCTTCACCACCTGCACCCCGCCATACCAGGTCGACTGGGGTTCTAGGTCATCATTGAGCAGAACAATATCTGCCCGACGGCTATGACCTAAAGCGCCCAACTCGGCATCAAAGCCAAACCGAGTCGCCCCGTGCAGGCTCCCCATCGACCAGGCCGTCTCGGGGGATAAACCCGCCACCACGGCCTGACGTACCACCCAATCCTGTCCAAATAAAAAGAGATCATCCGCATCCCGGTCATCCGTGCAGACACATACACGTTTCGGGTTCGCCCCCAGCTCGGTCACAGTCTTGATCGCTTCCGGAAGGCTGTGCCAGGGGGTCGTGGGCGGCCCCCCGCGAAGAAAGATCCAGATACCGGCTTCAAGAAAATCATCCGCAATATCGCGGTCAATCGACTCATGCGTATCCGTCACCCCGCTCGCCGCATAGGCCGCCACAAACTCCCGGCCATAAATATGCCCCGAAACCGGGCGACCCCGCTTCAAGGCCTCGCCTAAGATCGCATGGCTGCGCTCATCCCCCAGGCATACCTGAACGAAATCCATTTTCTCCCCCAGAGCTACCGCCTCCGGCCATTTATCAAACAGAGCCCCAATTTTTTCTGCGGTCAGGTCTCCCCCAGCGGTTTCAAACGCCGACGACGTGGCCGGCACCGTACTGGGGACTGTAAGGAAAATGTTGAGCGGAGCCTGGCACGCATCCTCCAACATCCATTCCACCCCCGCCTGATCGCAGACATTCCCAATCTCATGACTGTCGCAGAATAGCGTGGTTGTCCCGTTCAACAGAGCCGCCTCCGCATAGGCACAGGCCGTCATCATCGAGCTCTCAATATGGATATGCGGATCCACCAGGCCCGGGGCCAGGATCCCACCTCCCACATCCAGAACGGCAGCAGCCCCCTGATAGGTACCGGCCGGCTTCACCGCCGCAATCCGGCCATTCGCAATCCAAAGCTCTTTGCCATCATGGATGCGCTCCGTATAAGTCGACAGCACCCGCCCTCCGGTCAAAACCAGATCGGGATCGATGGATCCCATGGCCACTCCAGCAAGCTGGCGCGTAACTTGATGCAGCGGAGGGACAGAGAATCGGGTAAGCATAGGCATATTTTCAGGCTGCAGCAGGAATTATACACCGCAAATGAAATTCTATTGAATAGGTTGAGGTTTTTTAGTCGGGTCAATCCATCCGCTCTTCCAGGAGCCCGTCATCGGCTTGGGGTTTGAAAGTTTTATGATCCGAGCTCAGGGGGACACTCCAGTCGAACCCTCGGGAGGATGCGATTCACAGACCTGTCACTTCAAACCATTGGCGGGTGGAAAAGTTGTAAAACCACGACGGGCTCGAGGTTCCTCGAGAATAATACAGCCAAGAGGATCGGTTAACGCTGTAGAGATAGGGGTATGCGGTACGATTGGTCCACAGCCAACCCAGTATGGGCGAATAGAACCAAACAGAATCTGGAGAAGTATCCGTGGAATATAGCCAACGGAGGGTCGAATGGTAAAACCATGGATCTGTCGCTACGTAGACATACCCCATCCAAGAGGAGTTGAGCCAACCCTGAGTCACCAGAGATTCCGAAAACAAAGTAGATGGGCTGCTGGCAGGCTTGAGCGGGTGCTCATACACCGGGAGCGTTCCCGCCACCAGAGTGTCTCCAGCCTGTTGTATGCATGCATTGATCTGCTCAATTTCAGTTTCTTTTGCGACGTCGATACAGACCGGAAGGTTTAAAGTTTCGTTCTGCCAGGGATGAATCAACCCACCGTCAATACCTGGAACAGAAGTAGCCGCATCGGGAAGAATCGACCCCCCAAAGGACATCTGATAGGTAGCCTGAAGCTCGGCATTGGATTTATTGGCAAATTTGGCCAGAACGTAGCGTGTTTCCTCAAAAAACGTGTAAGGCGCGCTATCTGAAGGGAGAGGTTTATAGGAGCCGGCCTGCTCAGAAAAGTAGAGGCGCTGATTCTCATAGGCACCGTAGTTCAGAATCACTTTATCGGGCAGGAGGAAATAGGCGGGGAATTTATCGTCCGGAGGAGAAAACGAGGCCTCCAGCTTGATCTCTATAGGATTGCTGAACGAAGTATCCGGCTCGGTGGTTACACCATCAATTCGCAAGTCTCGGAAGGACAGCCCCGGCGAGGGAAGGTAAAAATTCGTTCCGTTCTTCAAATTTCCCTTGCTCACCGTGACCTGGCCTTGTGGAGGAAGGGCCAGGCCCGTCCCAAACCCTTGAATATCGATGTTATCAAAAATGATTTTATTTTTCGCACGATAATGACTCGCCCAGATCCCGGTGGAAGTCAGGTCCTGGTCGGCATTGACAAGCCGGAAGTTTTTGAGAGTGACCCGCTCGGTAAAGTGGAGCTGCACCCCGTCCTGTTCAAGATTCCACCCCGTAAATCCGTCAAAGGTGGAATGAACCGTGGCGATATAGGTGGGATCGTAATCCGCCAGGTCGTCGAAAAATGTGGTATGCAAATAATAGGTCGCCAGGCCAACACTGGCAGAATACGCCTCATTATCCTTAAAACCGGTTACAGAGTACCATCCTGTGGCAAGCACTCCAGCTTCACTGAGATTGATTGAATCCGATAGTCCGAGATTGGATGGCACATAGGTGTTCTGGTAAGTGCCGGTTGGTTCTCCAGGCTCAATCAACCCTTCCGGCCAATAGATAAATCCATGGCCGGACGCCCCGGAAGCGACATTTCCGGTTAAGGAAACCCCACCCCCATGAATCCAAAAGCCATCCCCCTGGAAGGCAAAATCCTGGGCGGATTCCCGCGTATCCGGTGCATTATCCGGTTTTTCAAAACGGAGAGAATACTCGGGATTGACCGTTCGGATGGCAATATTGTTGGTGAACGAACCAATTTCATCTCCAGCCTCAGTTTGAAAGCCACCACCGATAACATTGTAGGAAACATTTCGGTCAAAGTGCACGAAAGCAGAGTGATTGACGAAGGCCCAACCGGGATCATCTTCCACTACACATCCTCGCACGTATGCCGGCGACAGGGCCTGGCTTACCCCGCCCCGATGGAAGTGGATAGAATACCTTCCCCGGATATTGGAACGAAGCCCATTAACGAATTGATCCTGATCCCCCAGAGTCCAATCATCGATGGGTTTATCTTTTCGAGTCCGACCCATCCGGTGAACACGGACATAGTTCATATCTACATTCAAGGTGTGCATGAACATAATGTGGCCACGCTCCAAGCCATTGTTGGACACTCCATTTTCCGACTCGATGGTGATATTTCGGCTCAGGTTGGCTACATGAACAAAGAGATCTGGGGCGGGTGATATGTGGCTTTTGGTCAACGGCTGCGCAAAGAAAATGGTGCTTCCTGAAATCGATTGGATTACGGCTACTTCGTCGCTAGCCGCATCAACCGGATCGGTCCCGGTGATGACAATTCGATCGCCAGGCATCCAACCAGTAGGAGCAGAGGCCAGAGTCAGGCTCGTTGCACCAAGGGCCGGATTGGCCGCAACCGCTTTCCAGGAATCTTTGGCCGCCCCATAGGCAACGGTTTTTCCCATGAGAATTAGCCCTTTTTCGAACTGGTCAGTATTGAAGGCAATGTTCCCTTCATCAATTATCGTAATGGTGCACTTGAGGCCCGCAGGGATCGGATTCTGCGATGTTCCAATCTCCAGCTCCCCCGTCATCCCTTGAACGATCGTTTCTACGTTCAGGGCGGTGTTTGAACTGGTTGAAAACACCAACTTTCCTTCATTCCTGATAATTTTGATGCGGGTCTCGATTGTCGTATCAATGGTCAACGTTTTTCCCGCAGGGATCAGAACCTTGGCGAGGTCATTGGGAATCTGCCCGCCTTGCCAAGTATTCGGGTCTGTCCAATCACCAGAACTCTCTACAACGTGAGTGGCTTCATTTGCGGGCAATAAATCCAGCGGAGAGGATTGAGGAAGGGGAAATTGAGCCTGCAAGGCAGAACCGCAGACGAGCGGTATGGTACTGGCCCAGAAAATCCTAAGAGCGCGCGCGAACGATTTCATAAGGGATAATGCTTTTAACTTACAACGCCCCAAAGTAGATTTTTACTAATTTAATTTCAGTATTTTTCGTTCCTCCAGGCTCATTTGGGAGTAGATACACGTTTTTTACAGATAAAGCGGGGCGGGACCCCAAGGACCCTCTCCCCAAGGATGTTTTACTTAAGCTGCTCCGTTTCCGGAGTGAAATCTCGGACCGTGTTGACGGCTAGCTCTGGCCATAAGGCTGTTGGAACAGTTGCAAAAGGGGGGCAATCGCCTCGAAGGCCCCCATTGGGCACAATGGGAAACGCTATGAAATCAATCTGCCTATTCTGGCTCACCTTGCTCGTTGGCTCCACCACACTAAATGCAGCCAAGCCCAACATCCTCTACATCTTTACCGACGATCAGAGCATCCGGACCGTCAGCGCCTACACCGAAGCGCAGCCCTGGATCGAGACCCCGAACCTGGATCGCTTGGCGGATCAGGGTCTCCGGTTTCGCTACTCCTACACGGGCGCAAAATGTGTACCTTCGCGTGGTAGCGCATTAACCGGCCTGTTTCAGCATAACTACAACAGGGAAACGGCCTACTGGCCAACCCACTTTCGTGCAAATGGCTACTACACCGGCATGATCGGGAAGTGGCACTGGAGTGAGCCCCGCTACCAAACGGCCTGGGATTGGTCTGCAATCTGGGAGCACCACTTGCCGCGCCCGCCGGGGGTGCCAAAGAACAACTATTACTGGAATCAATCCCTGCGCATGCATGGCGAAGAGCTCGTGAAACTTGAGCAATACAGCACGGATGCCTACACGGACCTAACCATTGAATTCCTGAAAGAACGGGCGAAAGAGCCGGATCAACCCTGGTTTTTCTGGCTGTGTTATGGGGCTGTGCATGGGCCCTATACCCCCGCGGATCGTCACATTGGTGCGCTGGCCGACGCTCCTGAGATGGATTACCCCACAGACATGTGGCCCCCCCGACCGGACAAACCCGAGCACATGGTGGATCTGGTGATGATGGAACCCCATCCGGAAACCGGGAAACCGATGAAGCGCTATGGCTCCCTGGATGAGATGGTGAAGATGTATCACGAGGCCGTGATGGCTGTGGATGAAGGCGTCGGGCGCATCATGGAAGCACTGGAAGAGACCGGGCAGCTGGAAAATACCCTGGTGGTTTTTACCTCAGATCAGGGTTATGCGATGGGGCAACATGGATTCACCCTTAAAGTCGCCCCCTACGATGCCAATCTGCTTGCGCCCCTCCTGGTGCGCTGGCCTGGAAACGTCCCTGCCAACACCCGGACCTCCGTTCCAGTCAACGGAGTGGATTTAATTCGGACCTTTCACAGCGTTGCCGGAATCGAACCGTCGATACAGCTGGATGGACGCGATCTGACCGATCTGTTCTTCAATCCGCAAAACCGAAACTGGGATGATGAGCCCGTCCTCCAGACCTATTTCGGAACCCTATATGGAGGGGAGCCGCTGATCATTGAAGAACTTACAAAAGCTCATGAAACCGGAGATTGGAGTGCTTTCATTACGCACAAGACAGGGGTTCGCGCCTGGCTGATGGTGCGTAAAGGGAAATTCAAATACATCCGCTATGTGTATGCGGATTACCTGGATGAACTTTACGATATGGAGGCCGATCCCGAAGAGCTCCACAACCTGGCAGTCCGTCCCGAATACCACGAAATCAAAATGGAAATGCGGGCACTGCTGTCGAGTGAGTTGGAAAAACGAGGGGCGCGCTTTCTGCCCCTCCTTCCAGAGCCAAAACAGCGATATTGAATGACGATGGCCCGGTGCCATTAGCTAACTCCCGAGACCGAATGAAAACCAACTGGAAATCCCGTCTTTTTTTGTCCGCTGGAATGCTGCTGTGGATCGGCGGGTTCACGTTCACGACATCCGCAATCGCTGCGGAGGAAATCCAACGGGCTGAAATATCTGCAGTCAGAAAGAACTTCTCAGCTCCTCACTCCGATACGGGCGTCAACTGCTGGTGGTGGTGGTTAAATGGAAACGTGACCAAAGCGTCCATCACCAAAGACCTGGAGGCCATGGAGTCCAAAAACTTTCAGGGTGCGATGGTGTTCGATGCGGGGGGGTATAATTCACGCGGCTACCACCGCGACGTTCCGGCGGGACCGGTTTTTGGATCTCCTGAATGGAATGCACTGTTTATCCATGCCCTGGATGAAGCCAGACGCCTGGGGCTGGAAATCGGGCTCAATATCCAAAGCGGGTGGAATCTTGGCGGCCCCACCGTGCCCCCCGAAATGGCGGCCAAAGAAATCGTATTCACCGAACAAACCATCAGTCCGGGCACGAATATTCCTATCCAGTTGGCTAAGCCTGCGACCCGGTGGGGGTTTTATCAGGACATCGCAATTCTGGCCTTTCCCGACCGCAGAAGTCAGATGATCGAAGCGGGGATTTCCGATCTCATCTATAAAGCAGGCTTTGATGAACCGGGGAACTCCGCCCTCGATACGCGATTTCTGCTGTCGGATGCCGAACCCCGTCAACAAGAGACGCCTGAGCCCACCCAACAAATCCGGTTGGCGGACGTCGTCGACATCACCGAGCATCTGGATGCTGAGGGAAACTTGAACTGGCATCCGGAATTCGGACGGTGGAGGGTGTTACGCTTGGGCTACACCTGCACCAGCACACCGGTCAGCACATCCAGTGATACCTGGAAAGGGAAGGTGGTCGATTACCTGAAACCAGAGGCTTTTGATTTCTACTGGAATGATGTGGTGGAGCCCATTCTGGCTGAGGCGGGTGACCATGTGGGGACGACACTGAAGTTCCTCGAAACGGATAGCTGGGAGTGCGGGGGAATGAATTGGACAGACCATTTTCGCGAGGAATTCATCCACTACCGAGGGTATGACCCGCTCTTTTACCTGCCCATCATTGCCGGATACGTGATCGACAATTTGGATACATCTCACGCCTTCCTGGCTGACTTCCGGAAGACCCAGGGTGACCTTGTGGCCTATAATCATTATGCCCGCTTCCAGGAGCACGCCCATCGCTACAATATGGGAATCCAACCGGAGTCGGCGGGTCCCCATGCTGGCCCCTTTGATGGGATAAAAAACTACGGTTTCAGTGATATTGTGATGAGCGAGTTTTGGTCTCCCTCTCCACACCGACCCACCCCGGAGCGCCGTTTCTTCATTAAACAGGCCTCCTCTGCCGCACATATCTATGGAAAAAAACTAGTCGGCGCGGAATCGTTCACCACCGTCGGCCCCCACTGGAACGACGAATTGTGGCACGACCAGAAATCCGCCTTTGACCATGAAATCTGCGCCGGCTTGAACCGCACCTATTTTCACACCTTTGTCAGTTCTCCCGAAGCCATGGGGCTTCCCGGACAAGTCTACTTTGCCGGGACCCACATGAACCCCCAATTGACCTGGTGGGACCAGTCCGGGGCGTTTATCAACTACCTTCATCGGGTTCAAAGTGTAGTCCAGGAAGGACGCTTCATTGCCGACGTGCTCTACTACTATGGTGACCATGTCCCCAATATATTCCCCAACAAACAGTCGGATCCTGCCGGGGCGCTTCCCGGATTTGATTATGATGTCACGGATGAAACGATCTTCCTTCAGTTAAAGGTATCGGACGGGAAAATCATCGTTCCCGGCGGAATCGAGTATCGTGTGTTGGTTTTACCCGACCATAAAGTCTTGTCCCTGGCCGTTTTGGAAAAAACGGAGGAATTGCTCTTAGCGGGCGCCACGGTCCTTGGGCCGAAACCGGAACACCTGGTCAGCCTCGTCGGTGGCAGTCATGCCCAAAAAACCTTTTCTGCGCTCGCTTCCAAACTCTGGGGGGCCCAACCGGCCTCCCAAGGAGTAAAGCGATATGGAAAGGGTACCTTGGCCTGGGGACGAACCGCTCGGGAACACCTGATCTCAACGGGCCTGTCCCCGGACTGCGATCTCATAGGATCGAGCGATAACGCCCAGTTCGATTACATCCATTACACCATCGATGGAGCGGATGTGTATTTTATATCAAATCAAACCCCCAAGCGACAGGAGCTCCGGGCCAAGTTTAGAGTGACGGGCAAACAACCCGAGCTGTGGGATGCCGTGTCTGGTACGATCCGCCTCGCCCAGGCATATACCCAAGAACTGGATACCACGACTCTCCCTCTGAACCTCGACCCTTATGGTTCGATCTTTGTCGTGTTCGATCAAAGCATTTCCCAAGACCAACAGGGCACCCGCCTCCGCAATCAACCGACCTATAGTACCTTGTTGGAGTTGCAGGGTGGATGGTCGGTGGAATTTGACCCCAAATGGGGAGGACCGAAGCACATAGAATTCCCTCAGCTCATGGATTGGACGCAGCACCCCGATCCCGGAATAAAATACTACTCTGGAGAAGCCACTTATCGGAAATCGTTTTCCCTCGAAGGATCTCCGCTTTCTGGTCAGCCGCTGTTTGTGGAACTAGGAGGAGTCAAAGATATAGGGATTGCCGAGATTAAACTCAATGGAACGAATCTAGGTATTGTATGGACTCCCCCATTCCGGGCAAAAGTTCCCCAAGGCCTCCTGCATAGAGAGAATGAATTGGAAATCAAAGTCATCAATTCCTGGTTCAACCGCGTCGCCGGAGATGCGGAATATCCCGATTCCAAACCGTTTACCTCCACCAACATTAACCTAAAAGTTGATCGCAGAGGAGCGGTTATTGAAACGATTCCCTTGGAGCCCTCCGGCCTGCTCGGGCCAGTCCGTTTGAAAGTAGCAGAATCAACCGACTAGAGCAATCAGGTAGGGGCTCCGCTCGCGGAGGCCCAAACAAACTATTCCAAATAATCCAAATCCTTGACTCGACCTTCCCACTCCTGAAGGGGGATCCCTTTTTCACCCATAGCCTTCTCAAAATGAAATTCCGGATATCCCGTGCGATCCCAAAACTCCCATTTTTGATCGTACCTGACCAGTTGGGCACGATAGGGGTTTAGTACGCAATAGAGAGCAAAACTTTCCAGAGATTCGCGGGGTCTCACGCGATGCTCGAAGAAATTTCTCTGCCAGGCAAAGCCAAGGTCCTTCATTGGGCCTTTGGATTTCGCCTTCAGCTTCGAAACCACTTGAGATATCGATAAGCGATCACCGAGTTAGATAAGCGAATGGAAGTGGTCCGGCATCAAAACCATCCAGTAAGCCAGCATATCTTTGGCTAGCAAACCTTCGCTAAAATGACCTTTCAAATGTTCCCAAAGCGCTAAACCGACCAAGCTCTTTTTCCGTTCATCCGTCACAATCGTTACAAAGTAATTCGAGTACGCATAAGACTCTCGATACTTACTTAAAAAAGCAGTTTTTCGCCGTAGTTTCCTCCCGTCCATATTGTAAGAATAAAAGCTATTGGGGCTCGTGCAAGCACGACCCCTACAGAAATACCGAAAAGACAGGGACTCCGCCGGCAGAGACCCAACCATCTGGCAGCGCCAACGTAGGGCGGACGACTCGACCAGCCTTAAGAAAGCTTCCCACTCCGACTTCCGCCTTCTGACTTCCGACCTCCGCCTTCCGACCCCATCCTATCCCGGCCACCGCTCAAAACCCGCCAGCACAAAATGACGGTCAAAGGTAAATACTCGATCAATCCCCCGCTCGATCATCAATGCAAAGGAAACACAATCCGTAAAACTGACCTGCTGGTCTGAAAACTTTGACATCCACCCGAGCGCAGAAATCTCGTGCTCGGCCTTGGGCCTGAGGATGTTCAATCGTGACGATGCGTAGATATACTTTCCACGCTCTACTGCAAATGCTGCTCCTGCCACACGTCCAAGGTAAGTGAAGACTTCATCGAGAACAAAGTTGCTCGTATATAATCTTCGCTCCTCGACCAAGCGTTCCCAATATTCCTTTGCCGCTTTGTGGTATTGGTCACGCTTTACATAGCGCGCAATAAAGGGACCTGTATCGACAAAGATCACCGCTCGTCGTAAAGAAAAGAATCATGATGAGAGGCACCATCAATGGGGGCTTTACCTTTGTATACAGCTTGGTCCTCAAAGAGTCGGTCCCTCCCTTGCGCCACTTTACCCTGTAGCTTCGCTTCCATCGCTTCACGAATAAATTCTCCCAGGGATTGCCCAGCCTCCAGAGCCTCCAGCTTCGCCCGTTGTTTCAAGTCCCTGGGCAACATAATGGTCGTCCTATCCATATGCATAATTATGCATATAGCCTTTTATATTTCAATCCTAAATCATCCAAGCCCCTTCCTCCCTCTCATTTCCATAATCGAATACCCAGTGGGAAGAGATCAGAATCCAGAACCCAGACACTAGACATTAGACACGATCTACCCTCCACAATCGACCAATCACCAGGGCCTTCGCAAGCAAAGCCCCTACGACGGCCCACCGACCACCGCTCCCTACTCCGGCTTCACCAGATCCAGGTAGTCCCGAAGACGCCCCTCGAGGTCGCGAGTCTCCAGCCGCAGACGGCTCCCGATGATCCGGACCATGACATAATGGTGCCCGGTATAGGTCTTGGCGCTCCGGTTGTTCCGAGTCGGGGCGAAGTCTTCCAGGTTACCCCCGGCGCCGCCCGCCTGCACATAGATTGGTCCATCGGCTGATCCCATCATGGAAAACCCGATGGCCTCATCCTGCAACACGGGCCAACTCCGCTCATAGGAGTGGAGATGCCCAAAAAAATTGAAGTCGACCCCATACTGCTCAAAGAGCGGGACAAGCTGCCGGACATTCTCATCACCGCCAAAAGACGGCCCGCGCCAGCTGTTCCCGTAGTCGTTTTCGTCGGAGGAATAGGATCCATGGTGCTGGCAAACAAATTTCCAGGTGGCCTGGCTATTGGCCAGGGATCGCTCCAGCCATTGGTATTGGACCGAACCGGGCCCCAGATCCTGGTTGCTGTCCAGCATGAAAAACTCTGCGTTTCCGTATTGGAAAGAATAGTGCGACTCATCCCCGGGAAGCCGGTGATAGTGTCGATACCAGACGAGGTCCTTTTCCCCATTTCCGGGAACCGGGAAGACCGGGACCCGGCTGTGCAGTTGGGTCATGGCCAGAAAGTACTCGTGGGTCCATTCAAAGCGCCGGGGCTCCCGCCCTCCATCCGTCATATCTCCCAGGTTCAGGGCGAAGTGAGGCCGCTCCGACCAGATCTGCTTGGCCGCCTTATCATTCACATGCGGACGGGTTTCCGTGTCTCCAATCACCGCAAAGATAAAAGACTGGTCGGGCTCGACCGCAGTCTGAAACGTCAGGTATCCGGCATCCAGGATTTCGGAGGACTCCAGTCCCGAATCCCCAGGACGGGCCACCACCCGGTAGAAATATTTGGTGTCCGGAGTCAACCCATCCAGGGTGAGCTCGTGGAGGCGATCCAGGGAGGGGAGGGGATACACCTTCCGGTAATGGAAGGGGCTGGGGATTTCATCATCGGCCATCGCGCTGGACCGGTCCAGAAAGAGCGCCTCCGCCTCTACCTCATCCTTGGGGTCCTCGGGCAACTGGCGCACCACTTCCACTACCGCCTCCATGGGACGGTCGGTTTCAAACAAGACATTGATGCTCGTTTCCGTGGCATAGTTTAAATAGGGCCCAACCGTAAAGTGCGGCCGATCGGGAAACAGTTTCCCATCCAGGATGCCCTCCTGTCGTTTGAGAAAGGACTGCTCGACCTCCGCCGCCGTCAAGGCACGAGGATGCGCTGCCACATATTGCGTAAAGTTTTCCAGCATATAGCCAGGGTCATTGGCAAAATATCCACTTAACTCGAGCAGGGGACGGGACGGCCAGGCATGCCCCTGCCATGTGCTCAATTCGCCAGCGAGTGCGCCCGCTTGGGGTTCCCCGTTAAAATAGTAAACCAATTCGTCCCCGTCATAGGTCAGCACGAGGTGATAGTAATAACGCGACCATCCATGGTGGGGCAAAGCTATTGGCTGACTTTTGACCAAGACCTGCTTTCCGTCTGATGATGAAGATGCTCCCCGGACGCCAATAAATGCTTCGCCCGCCCAGGTGCCCAACGTGGCCAGCGGTTGCTGCAGCCCCCCAGGTTCACGTATGGTCATAAATGCACCAAGCGGTTGCTTTCGCTGGTATTTCAAATGGTCGAATACCCAGAGCTCCAGCGTGAAAGTTCGGTTCATCCCGGATTCCCAGGGCAAGCTGAAATAACGGTGATCCGTGGGCTCTGCCTGGTTCCACAACAGGGGAAGCGGTTGGGAAACCAAGGTCCACTTGCCTCCATCCTCGATCGGCGGGACACCGAGATTTTGCAAATCTCGGGATGCGCTCCCAGGCAGGGTGTAATTCGGTAACAGCTTCAGTTCAAAGCTGTCCTCAGCCTTCACGGCTAGAAGGGAAACGAATAGCAAAAGAGAGGGAAAAAAACAGACGGATGGGTTCATCGGAGGAGTAAAATGGAGAGCGTTTTTATTCCATAAACTTTGCCAAAAGGGAACCAGCCTGACCACGGAAATCCTCCTGAAATACAGGAAAATACAGGGTGTAACAATTGCAGCGATTTAGGATGGAGAATTTCACATCGACCCGCTTAGCTTGAGGGCTCTCTGCCTCTATGAATCCTGATAAATCGGTTGACCCGAATGGCCCTAAGTAAACTCCTTTTCAGGGGTTGGCGGCCATCCTGCAAGCAGGAGGCCCTACGAAATAAGCCCAGTTGTAGGGCCCATTGCTTGTCACCGTGGCTAGAAAATTTGGATATTTACCTTAACTTAGGGCCATTCTCGGTGGCCCCCTATCCGCTATCCGAAGGGAACATCACCGGAGCCCAATCGGAAGAACAACTCAGCTCCGCCAATAAAGCTATGAAATCACCTCACCCCTATTGGATACTTTCCGCCTGGCTTCTCTGGGTTACCCACCCCGCCCTCGCCACCGAGGCAATTTCCCCACTGGACATTTCATTTACACGGCAGGCGGTGCAGCGCCTGATTTTTGATCCCGACCAGGCGATTCCCCTATCCATGTTGAGGCCGGAAACCTCGATCACCCTCGCCGTCGAACATCCCACCATACCTGTCTCAGGCGGAGATACGGTTTACCAAATGGACAGGGGAAGCTTAACCGCATCTGCGGAGGAGCCCTCGGAGTCCGCTCTCTGGATCGGTGGCTTTAACCCCTTTGCTACCTACGATGTCCACTTCGAAGGCTGGACCGGCGATGCGCTGGAAGCCGGCGTGGAGCTTGCCACCCCCACCAATGAACACCGGGTCATCCTGCTCGCCAGATTTCATGACAACCGGTGCACCTCCCTGCGTTGGCAAGTCTTCGTTGGCGGAGAGGAACAAATAAATGAAACGATCCCGTTGGAAACGCCGGTCTCCAAGCCCTTCGTCTTCCGGGTACAAATGCTGGGATCGGGCCTGAATGTTTTCGTGGAGCAGCATGGTGTCAATCAGCTCGTGCTCACGCGGGACTACACGGAGATGATCGACCTCCGCCGCAAGGAGCATATCCGGTCGTTCGAGTTTCGTCTGCTCACCCGCTTGAGTGAGCGCCAATCCGTGACCGTGCGACAAGCTTCGGGCGCCTTGACCACCGGGGTAGGCCAGGCCGATATCCGGGCCATCACCTACGAAGACGGATCCACCTTCATGGATCAGGGGCGCCTCTGGTTCACCATGTCGGTTCGCGGGCGACGCCTCCCTCACCCCATGCAGGGGATCTTCAGCCTGAACCCCTCCGTCTTCGATCTCCGCTTTGAAGGGATTGTCGTCTTTGATCGGGGCGATGGTCTCCTGCGCAACGATATGGCCTCGCACCTCTTCTACGACCGGAACGCAAAAGAATGGAGAGGCCTCACCGTCGGCTTCTCCGTTTACGGAGATCCCGGGTCGAGAGAACGCAAAGTCATCTGGTCGGCCCAATCGCCACGCGACCCGCGCTTCGGATTTTCCATCATGCATTCCGGCCCCGTCAGCATGCCGCTTCGCGGAGAGGACCCCCATATCATTTATGATAATGAAGTAGGTAAGTGGCGAGTCCTCGCCTGCTCTAAGGGCGACCCCGGGTGGCCCGCCACCCTCTACGAAAGCGACCGCTGGAATGGTCCCTACGAACTGATCGCGGGCCCCGCCACTGTCAACGGCACCGGTTGCCAGCTCCAGAAATTCGGGGGAAAATGGTACGCCCTCTTCGGCAGCTCCGATCGGAAATTCTATGTCTATTCTTATCCGGAGCTGGAACCGCTAGGAGCCCTCGACATGCACCGCCCCCCATGGGATGACACCGCCAATACCCGCTGCTGGCCCAACGTCATCCCCCTCCCCGAAGGCTACCCCGCCCCCTATATTGCCCTGTCCATGGACCGCTCCAATTTTCCCAATATGGGCAAAAGCTGGACCTACGGTTCCCTGTATCTATATCATGGATACACCAAGGAGAATTAATCGAATCCGAATTTCCTATCAGGAATCCCTTTCTCTTTCCCCTTCCTTTTCTTTTTCATATCCGAAATCCGAATCTCAAATCTGATATCCCCCAATGCCCCATCTGCTTATCCTCCTGCTTGCCCTGGGGTTAGCCTCAGCCCCCGAGATGAGGGTTGTGAAGGATCCTTCCCTTCTCTCCGTTTCCTCCTGTGAAAGGAAAGATACCTTTCTAGAGCATTCTGCGTTTCGAAAATTTCGTGATTCCGATAGTCGGCAACGGACATCCTCTTAATGCGGATACTGGAAGTGCCGATAAAAAACCTTGCACGGGAAAAGGAAACCTGTCCTATTCCTCACTTTTGCGGGTAGCTCGCCTTCTTCAGTAGCGGCAATCCCCCCTGATTCGGTCTGTCATCGGTGAGCGATTGTTTTTTGGGATAACACATACGCATTTCATCGAACGCCCGATGCCGGCATAACCCAGAAAACATGGCATCTAGATTGATCATGACTCCGAATTCCTTCGAAGCGTTGCCCTTGGCTACGCCTATTCAAACCGCCCTGAAACAGGCGGGATACACCACCCCCTCCCCCATTCAAGCGGAAGCCATTCCATCTCTGCTGGAAGGGACTGACCTCCTTGGCTGTGCACAAACCGGAACGGGAAAAACGGCCGCCTTTGCCCTACCTATTCTAAACCATATTCTTCAGGACTCCGACCAGCCTTCACCCAAAGCGGTACACCATTTAATCCTCGCTCCAACCCGAGAACTGGCGGTTCAGATTGCGGACAGTATTCTGAAATACGGGAAGGATGTCGACTTTTCCCTGGGATTAGTGCACGGAGGGGTATCCCAGCGTCCGCAAGTAAAAGCGCTTTTGGAAGGCCTTGATATCTTGGTAGCCACCCCCGGCCGCTTGTTGGATCTTATGGACCAAGGCTTTGTGGACCTATCCCGCGTGGACAGCTTTGTCCTCGATGAAGCAGATCGGATGCTGGACATGGGATTCATCAACGACATCAGAAAAATTGCTCAGGAACTTCCCGAGGACCGACAGTCCATTATGTTTTCAGCAACCATGGCACCCGCCATAAAGAAGCTGGCCGATTCGCTGTTAAACGTCCCCGTAGAAATTCACATCGCACCGGAACACAAAACCGCCGAAAAAGTTGACCATTGTATTCGATTCATTGACCCGAAGGATAAGGAGGCATCTTTGCGGAATTTGCTGAGCTCACAATTGGAATCCAAAGAGAGGAACCTGAGCCTGGTCTTTTGCCGCACAAAACATGGGGCGCGCAAATTGGCACTCAAATTGAATCGCAAGGGAATCGCCTCCGATTCCATCCATGGGAATAAAACCCAAGTAGCTCGCCAGAAAACTTTGGAGCGTTTCCGCAAGGGCAAGATCGATGTTCTGGTAGCCACGGATGTTGCCGCCCGGGGCATTGATGTAAAAAACATCACCCTGGTGGTGAATTACGACCTACCCATGGAACCGGAAAACTACATTCATCGCATCGGTCGGACTGCAAGGGCGGGAGAACAAGGCAAGGCGGTCTCCCTCTGTTCTTCCAATGAAATCAAGCTGCTGAAGTTTATCGAAAAAGATTTGAATACCCCCGTGCGGGTCGATCCGGATCATGAACATCATGATGCCTTGGCCGCCAAGCGGGCCAGTGGAGAGGGGCCATCCTTTCGGTCCTCTCATTCAAGGACTACATCGGGCAGGAAAAAGGCGTTTGTTCCCTTTCATAAGCGTGGCAAGTCGAGTGGAAGAGAAGACTTCCGTAAAAGGGGAAAACGCAATAGACGAACAGCTGCCTAAGGCCACCCCTAACCGGTTCCGTTTCCCCCGGGGAGCATGAACGGGCTGTGGGAGATGAGCAACTGCATGACTCCTACCCTTCTCAAAAGATCAGGCATCAAACATCGCCTGCCAAACCACCATAGCTAAATTCACGTCCAATATGGGTAGTTGCCAACCTACGGCTCCCTCCACTATATCATGGATACATCAAGGAGAACTAAACCCATCCGAATTCCCTACCCGAACTCCCTTTCGCTTTCCCCTTTCCTTTTCCTATCCCATTCCAAATCTCAAATCTACTACCCCCCCCATGCCCCACCTGCTGCTCCTCCTCCTTGCCCTGGGGCTGGCGTCAGCCTCGCCTGACATTCCCCCGATCAAATCTTACCCTAAAGACCAGGTCCACCTCTTCCTCCTGGCTGGCCAATCCAACATGGCGGGCCGAGGCGAGTTAAACCCGGAGTCGGATCCCATCCATCCGCGCATTTTCGCTTTGTCCGAAGACGGAACATGGGTTCCTGCCCAACACCCAATCCACTACGATAAACCCATCGCCGGCGTCGGCCTGGCCAAATCCTTCGCCCTCAGGCTGGTAGAGGAAGATCCAGACCTCGTGATCGGACTGATCCCCACGGCCTGCGGGGGGTCGCCCATCTCCTCATGGGAGCCCGGCGGTTACCACAAGGGAACACAGAGCCATCCCTATGACGACGCTATGGCACGCACTGCCCGCGCCCGCAAAGATGGAACCCTCAAAGCCATTCTCTGGCACCAGGGCGAGGCCGACAGTAAACCAGGGCTGGCCTCTAAATACCAAGACCGCCTCCAACAACTCATTCTTCGGTTCCGGCAGGAATTAGACTTAGCCGAGTTACCCTTCATCATGGGCCAACTGGGTCAGTTTCCCGAAAATCCTTGGGATGAATTTAAGCATCGGGTGAATGCAGCCCACATAACACTCGCCGAAAAAATGGAGGCCGTCGCCTTCGTCCCCTCCGACCAGCTTACCTCCAAGCCGGACAACATCCACTTCAACACAGAGTCTTTAAGGGAGTTTGGTCGCCGCTATGCTCAAGCTTACCTGAAGGTGAAAAGGGAATAATAGAAACCTTAGGTCACGCTCCTCGAAAAAAAAGAAGCCGCATCACGCATCCAGGCCTCAGCCCCCCCTCACCGTAACGCCTTCTTTCCATTCCCCTTCAATAAGAATCCAGAGAGGATCGTTGGGAACCCCGCTTTCGTTGCGAGTCAGTTGGTCTACGACGAGGTCCACCGCCACCTTACCCGCACTCGCCCATTTCGGATTCATCCCTGCAATCTTCCCATAGGACGAATGCCATCCCAGGTGAGCGTAACTGATCTTCCCGGGTTGGTCGTAGCCGAGACGATCCAGCTGGTGAGGTAAGTCTTTTCCAACTCCAAGGACACAGTCGGGCTCATACGTTTTGATCCAGGCGTCCAAGCGATCCAGGTCACTTTTGTCATCCGTACGCTCGCGATAAAACAGTGGGATCAAGTCTTCCTTGGCAATATTGAGATCTTCAGAATGCAAAGCGGCGCTGCGTTTAAAATCTGAGGAACGCTCGAAGATTTTCGGGATCACGACCCCAAACCGACGGTACCCTCGCGACTGCAGCAGCTTGATGACAAAAATTAGGTTCCCGTAGTGATTCACCTCAATCCGATGTAATTTCGGATGGAAGATTGCTCCCCCAATTGAAGCCATGGCCAATTCACTGAGATCAAGCCCATCCAAGTTGACCTCACGCTCCATGAAATTCTCAAAAATGACTCCTCGAATCCCTCGGGCTCGAATAATATCTAACAAGCGCTTCGGGTTCATGCCTGGTTCATACCAACGAAACTCCTCCACCTTGAGACCCAGAAATTCCGCCTGGCGGTGGATGCTCTGCCGCATCGATTCTGGATTCCCCTCCGGATCATAGTCTGGAGGTTGGCAATGAATCTCGGCAATGACAGGAGAAATCGAAGAGGGGTGCTTGTAGCGTACGCTCGACATGACAGCGGATACTATCGGGTGCGCCTCATATCCCAATTCTTCGGCCGCCTCCATGATCCGATCCCGCGTCTCCGGCTTATGTCCCGGTAATCCCCGCAAGACACGGCTGACCGTGGCCTTGGACACGCCAACCTTGTCGGCAATGGCTTGAATACTGGGGAGAGGTCGTTGGGGCATGGAGTAGAAGCGATAAGCCTGTATAATGGGTATTTAGACGGGGTAAACCCGGGGTCAACCCGAATCGATGTGTGGACGCGATGCTGGCGGCCTGGAGATGTAACAGTTACTTTTCCGGACGACTGACTCTTTGTTGTCGGAAACCCACCCTATGGCAATTCTTCAATCCACCGAGTCCGACCCCAACAGAACGATTGGGCCGTTTTTGGACCCGCCCGTATATGGACAAATATAACTCTGTTTCTACCCACAGCCCCCGTCTCTGAATCATGGCATCTAACAAACACCCCAATGTGATTGTTTTCCTCACGGATCAACAGCGCCATGATACGACCGGCGCAGGAGGCAGCCCGTTGGGGCTCACTCCGAATTTCGACCGCATCGCTCATCAAGGCACGCATTTGACCCACAGCTTTACCTGTCAACCGGTGTGTGGACCGGCCCGGGCCTGCTTGCAGACAGGAGTGTACGCCACTGAACATGGGGTCTGGCGCAATGGGTTCGAACCGCATCCTCATCTCGACACTCTAGCTGACCACTTCAATGCTGCCGGCTACCATACCGGTTATATTGGCAAGTGGCATTTGGCAGCAGCCAACCATCATGGACCCGTCCCCAAACACTTGCAGGGAGGCTACCAGAGCTGGTTGGGAGCCAATATCCTGGAGTTTGTCTCCGATGCTTTCCACACTCGGATGTGGGATGAAAACGACCAGGAACACCGCTTTCCCGGTTATCGGGTCGATGCGGTGACCGACGCAGCCATCCGTCATGTTCAGCAGCGCAGCGAGCAGGATAATCCCTTCTTTCTTTTTCTATCTCTGCTGGAGCCCCACCACCAGAACAGCTCCGATTCCTACCCCGCCCCCCCCGGGTATGAGCAGCAGTATCAATCGGCCGATCTCCCACCGGACCTCCGGGTGCCCGGAGGAACCGCAGTGCAGCATTGGCCGGGGTATTGCGGCATGATCAAACGGATCGATGAAGCCTTTGGTCGTCTCATGGATGCTCTGGCCAGCCTGGGCATCAAAGACGATACCGTCGTTATGTTCACCTCGGACCATGGGAACCATTTCAAAACCCGCAACCAGGAATACAAACGCTCCTGCCACGACGCCTCCATTCGAGTACCCACTGCCATCTGTGGTCCCGGCTTCGATGGCGGAGGCGCCATTCGCAATCTGACCAGCTTGATCGATCTTCCCCCCACGCTTCTGGATGCTGCAGGAATTGAGGTTCCGGACATGATGCAGGGCCGCTCGCTGCTTCCGCTTGTCCGAGATCCTGATCACTCCTGGCCGGATGAGGTATTCGTCCAGATCAGTGAAAGCCAGACGGGTCGCGCGGTGCGCACCGCGCGTTGGAAGTATTCCGTCAGGGCCCCAGGCACGGATGAAGAAGGCCAGCCCATTTCTCAGCCGTCTTCCGACCTCTATATGGACGATTGTCTTTATGACTTGGAAGCGGACCCCTGGGAATTGACCAACCTTGCCGGCTTCACCTCACATACCGAAGTGGTCCGGGTCATGCGGGAACGTTTGGTCAAACGCATGCTAGCGGCAGGGGAACTTGAGCCAAAATTTGTCGACGCTCCACCTAATTCACCCTACGAACATGTAGTGACTCCAGAAGAAGCTTTCCTTTAAAGCCCCCACCTCACCCCGCCCCATCCTGAGGTCTCCCCCACGGCCTTCACTCCCGCTATGGGAACCTTTTTATCCTTTCTCTTTTTCACTGCTCTCGTAGGCGCCATCACCTACTGGCGGACTCACTCCGAGAAATTGGGAAGCCGCAAAGGGTATTTTCTTGCCGGTCGCAGCCTGAATGGCTGGGTCATCGCGGGCTCGCTCATGCTGACGAACCTGAGCGCAGCCAACATCACCGGAATGACCGCCCAAGTCTATGGAGGCAGCCTGGCTCCCATTGCCTGGACGGTTACCGTAATCCCGCCCCTCATCCTCTTTGCCGCCGTCATCTTACCCGTTTTCTTGAAAAACGGATACGCCACAATCCCTGAGTTTTTGGAAAACCGCTATGGGACCAGTACCCGCCAGATCGTTACCGGCCTCTTCCTCTTTAACTATATCCTCGGCGGCATGCCCGTGGCCCTCTATGGCGGAGCCATCGCCATCATCCACCTCTTCGACGTCCCCGCCCTGCTCAACCTGAATGAAACCGCCTGCGTCTGGATCATTGTCTGGGCCCTGGGTATCGTCGGCGGCCTCTATGCCCTGTTTGGTGGCCTTAAGGGGGTCGCCATTTCCGACACCTTAAATGGGATTGGTCTCCTGATTGGGGGCTTACTCGTTTTCATCTTTGGGGCGATTGCCATCGGTCAGGGCCACTTCGGCTCCGGTTTGGAAAAGATGTTTACCGAAAACACGGAAAAACTGAATGCTATCGGAGATCAGGCCGACCTCGTCCCCTTTTCCGTCCTCTTCACCGGCATGCTGGTACACAACCTGTTTTACTGGTGCGCGAATCAATTTATCGTCCAGCGCTGTTTTGGGGCGCGCAGCTTGAAAGAGGGACAGAAAGGTGTCTTGATTGCTGGCTACTTCAAAATCCTCAATGTCTTTTACATTGCCATCCCCGGCGTAATTGCCTTTCACCTCTTCGGCCCGGGGCACTTTGACAATAACGACTGGGCCTACCCCACTCTCGTCCGCGAGGTGATGCCCGGTATCTTTGTCGGCTTTTTTGCTGCCGTCATTTTTGGCGCCGTCCTGAGTACCTTTAACAGCGTCCTCAACAGCTCTGTTACCCTCTTCGCTCTCGATATCTATAAACCCCTCTGGGGGAAGCAGGCAGACGAGGCCCAGCTGGTCCGTACCAGCAAGCGGGTGGGGTCCATCCTGGTCATCGTCACCCTCTTTGTCGCCCCTTTGATCATGTATTTTGAGCAGGGCATTTTTCAATACATGGTGAAGACCGAGATCCTGTTTGGTTCTCCCATCTTCCTGGTCCTCTTCATGGGCTACTTTTCCAAGTCGGGTTCCACCCGGGCAGCCAACATCACCCTGATTTCCTACCTCGTTTCCCTGGTCCTGTTTCAGCATATCCTGTCGATCCACCTGCACTTCCTCCACATCCTGGCGATCCTGTTCTCCCTGCATGTCGGTCTCTATCTTTTACTCTCCAAAGCTTTTCCCCGCGGAGATATTCACCCAACTCAACCCGACACCGGAGGAATCGACCTTCGCCCCTGGCGCTGGTTACCTCATGTGAGTATCGGGGGCTTGCTCTTTATGCTCCTCACCTATGTCGCGTTCTCCCCGCTGGGTCTGGTCCGGGAATCGATGTCCATCTCCGTGGACTACCTGTTTATCGGCGGCGGGCTCCTCATGGCTGCTGGCATCTTTGGGATCCCTACCCTCCTTCGCCTGCGGGGTCGGGCCTGATCTCCCGGGCGCGCCAACGCGACCCAGCCTTCTGTTCTCATGCTAATTCAGCCCAATAAATTATCCTCCATGTTTCCCTGGCACCTTCCCATCAGTCTGGTATTTACCTTCTCGGTCACCGCAACCGCTCTACTGGCAGGACCCCTCCCCGAGGGCGTGCCTCTCCGGGGATGGACCCTCCTCTCCGACGATGAATCCAAAGCCATGAAGGCGATCGAAGCGGCGGCGGAGTATGACATCAACCACCTCCAGCTCTCCCATAGGATCATCCATGATCTCTACGAAGTAGACGATCCCAAGACCCGGGACCTGGTCAACCGCTTGATCGATGCCGCTCATGAGGTCGGTATCGAGGAGGTCGTCCTCTGGGACCACGCCTTATATCCACTGGAGTACTACCCGGAAGAATTCCGCACCGGTCCCGGAGGCCTGATCAATCTCGACAACCCCGAATTCTGGGAGTGGCTCAAGGCGGATTATCGCCGGATGCTGGACCTCGTCCCCAAAACCGATGGCATCATCCTCACCTTTATCGAGACGGGGGCCTACGTGGAGGATCAGTATTCCGAAAGCATGTCCACGGAAGCTGAACGGCTTGCCGCCGTGGTCAACGCCGTCGCCGATGTCGTCATTGGTGAACGCGGCCTCTCCCTCTATGCCCGCACCTTCTCCTACACCCGGGAGGAGTTTGCCAGCGTCCTGGCTGCCGTGTCCCTGTTTGAACGTCCGGAAGTGCGGCTCATGATGAAGGAGACCCCTCACGACTTTTTCATCTTCCATCCCCCCAATGAATCCATCGGCTCCATCGACCGCCCCACCCTCGTGGAATACGATGCCGCCGGTGAATATTTCGGACAGGCCGTGATCGCCCCTACCATGCCTGAACTCGTCCTCAACCGCTGGCGGGCCGTCGGTTCCCGTCCCAATGTGATGGGCTACGTGGCCCGGACCGACCGCTATGGACTCACGCAGATCGTGGGCCGGGCCGGGGAGATCAACTTGTGGGCCCTCCACCGCGCCAATCAGGATCCGCAGGTCACCGCCGAGCAGATCTACGACGAGTTCATTACCAAACGCTACGGAGCCGAAGCCATCCCTTACCTGAAACCAGCTTTTCGCCGAGCCCTGGACATTGTTTCCGCCTCCCTCTACACCTTGGGGACAGACAAAGGGAACCGGCACTCCCGGTTAAATTATGATACCCACACGTCAAGCTATGTCCGTCATGTATCGGGAAAGTGGATCGAGCCTCCCATCGTCTTTATCCGGCACGGCCTGAACCGGGAGTTCCACTTCTGGCGCGACGTGGTCGATTTCCTCGCACCCGGCTATATCAAGGACATGGACCTTCCGTATTGGGAGGAAGTCCCGGAGGTGCAGACCTCCGGCTGGATTCGTCCTGGCGATCAGCTGAATGAGGATTACCTGCGGCTCATCCTTGCCGAAAAGGACTATGGCCTCTCCCAGGCCAAGGCCGCCCTGGCCGACATTGAGCAAGCTAAATCCGTCTTAGCCACCGCAGATTACGAAGAGCTTCACGGTCTTTTCGAGCGCACCCTCCTCACCGCCCAGCTGCACCGCGCGGTCGCCGGCGCCTACTTTGGCTTTCGCATCTGGTGCAAGGGAGAGGATTACCGCAGCGAATTCGTCATCCACACGATCCAGAAAGGCCTGGAAGGCATCCAGGATTTGGCGCCCAAGGTCAGAGACTACCCCGGCCAGGTCCCCTCCGGCCAATGGAATTGGCGCGCCGACGCCGACCGCGCCATCCGCTACTTACGAGGAATCGCCATCGAGGGCTGGCCCGCCGAGACCAACGGCCACCCCAACCCCGAGGCCGGCATGCGTTTCCCCTACCAGCAATCAGACGAGTAATACCGCTATAATAAAATGCTGAAGGAGCGACCTTGCGTCGCGATAGAATAACCCAAAGATTTTATCGTGACGCAAGGTCGCTCCCACAATCCCACACCTTACCCACATCACCTCAAATCATCCCACCGAATATACTTACCCGTATTGTGGTAAGACTTGACCGGCTCCTTGGCGGAGGGACCATTCACCAGGGTCTTTTTACCGGAATCATCTTTCGTAAGGGTAAAGGTGTCGTAGATCTCGCCCACCGCATCGATGGCTTCGTAGCTCAGGGTTTCCTCATCCAGACGGAATCGTGAAAAGAGGGGCGTATTATCTCCGTGACGCAAGAGCTCAAAAGCTCCCTCTGTCCACTCGGAATACCGGTCCCATCCTTCAACTTTAGTCTCCCCGCGTTTCGTTGAGCTCGCCGTGACAATGGTCACCGTCTGAATTTCCTGCTCATCCCCAATCGCATAGCGGACGACGTCATCGCCAAACGAGGCACGCTGGTAAGTGTGACGATGGCCCGTGATCACGATGTCGATATCCTGCTTCTCCATCACATCCACCATGGCCAACCGCATTTTCTTGTGGCTCGGATGCTCCGTCCCCCCCACGAAGGAATACACCGGGTGGTGCATGGTCACCAGCTTCCACTTCGCATCACTGGCTTCCAGCTTTTCACTGAGCCAGGCAAGTTGCTCATCAAACACGATCCCCGAAGAATCCAGAACAAAGATGTGCAGGTCCTCACCGTAGCGGACATCATAAACCGTTTCATGTAACCACTCGGGGAGGGCGGATTCTACGGGAAGGGCAAACTGCGGTCGCCAGATGGGGCTGACCCGTTTCTTTTCCATCATGAAGAGCTTATCATCTTCTGGATCGTCTTCGATCTTGCTCAGGTTGATGTAATCGTGATTCCCAGACACGGGGATCGAGGGAATCATGAGATGCATGGATCCCACAGCCTCAAACCACTCCGCCCACTCCTGGTCGTAAAATGCAGTATTCACCAGGTCGCCTCCGTGAATGGCAAAGCGGGCATCCGGGGCCACCTTCCCCGCCATATCGAAGATACGGGTGATATGAGAACGTATCCCCGTTTGGGCATCCCCGAAAAACAGAAACTCAAAGGGCCCGGTCTCCGGCGCGGTTCGAAACTGGCGCCAGGCACTCCACTTCCCCCGGTTGCCCCGCACCCGATAGGCATACAGGGTGTCCGGTTCCAGCCCGCTAAAGGTAACAGAGTGAAAATGCACCAGGGGCAGCCCATGGTTTTGGGGAACGGCAATGCGGTTGTCCTGCGTCCCAAAAAAATGGTCCAGCGCCAGGGGTGTCGTCACTGCCTTCCGGGTTGTGGCATTGAGGTCAAAGCGCGCATCTGAACTCGCCGGGGCAATCTGGGCGATGGCCTCCCCCACCGACATATCCGTTCGCCAGCTCACCGCGAACCCGGTCGTGGGGTCTCCCGGCAAGGTCGTCACAATCCGGTCTGGCCAGGCCGTAGCCATTTGCCAGGGCGGGATATCCACCCCGGGATGAGCCCGAAGCGCAATGGGCAAAGATAGAATGAAGAGAAAGAAGCAAGATGGTTTCATTGACGATAACCCGTTGTGTAGTCCGACCTTGGTCGTGGCCAGAAAGTAGAATAGAATAAGCAGATTGCGGAAAAATTGTTTCTCATCAGGCTGCGACCGAAATCGGAAACTAGGATGTAAATTAAAAAAAAGCCGGCCATCACACAAACATGATGGCCGGCTAACGACTACTACATAAAGAGAGAGTTTATTTGATCAGAAGGTATACCCTACACCCAAGGTGTAGATCACCCCTTCAAATTCGAGCTGATCCTGGCGCTCAAGAATATCGTAATAGCGATATTGCTGCTCCTCCGTCAGGTTGATCGCGTCGAAGGTGATCTTCAGACCATTGGCGAAGCGATAACGCAGACCAAGATCGAGGCGCCCGGCACCTTCTGTAAACCGATTGTTGACCCCAGTACCAGATGGCTCCTGGAGGAAATCATCCCGGTAGTTGTAAGCCAGACGAGCTGAGAATCCTTCGTAATCATAAAACAGGATTGCGTTGTAAGTGTTTTCCGACGTCCCGGGGAAGGAAAGGGTTAACCCGGAAGCGTCGGTAAACTCGGAGTCGATGTAGGTGTAGTTGACCATCCCGCCCAAACCGGAGAACGCACCAGGCAGGTTGAAGGTCGACTGAAGGGACACCTCCACTCCGGTGATGGATGCATCCCCTCCGTTCACGAAGGTGCTCACCGTATATTCCTGAGCGGGGATTCCCAGCTCAGGGAATTCGTAAGTTTCCATGAAGGTGGAGGCCGTGACGAAGTTCTCCACATCCTTGTGGAAGCCATTCACACTGAACATGCCCTGGCCGGCATCTCCGAAGTAATACTCAAAACCGAGGTCATACTGCCAGGCCATGAAGGGATCCAAGCCGGGATTCCCAGTTTCGATTTCGGCGTCATCCGCGTCAATCGAGGCCGAAGGGGCCATTTCCCGAATGCGAGGACGGGTCATCGCCTGCGTGATCGCACCTCTGAACAAGAAGTTCGTGTTCGCCGGAGAAACGACAATGTTAAAGGAAGGCAGGGCCTTGGTGTAATCCGTATTCAGCGGGCTGCTGAAGTCGTCGATCGTCGTATCCACGCCACCCGGCGTGTAAAGAATGGAAGTCCGGCCGATTCCGTCGACCTTGGTATTCACCACACGAACACCAAAGTTTCCGCGGACCGAAACGTTATCCGACTGGTTGTCGAAATTGGCCATCAGGTAACCGGCCAGGGTCTCTTCCACCACATCGTAGAAGTTGCCATCGTTAAAGGTGATGGGGTTACTCAGCGGATATTGATCCAACAGAGAGATGGGGTTCACCACTTGCCATTCCTGCAGGAAACCTTCAGGTCCCTGCCCAAACCCAAAGGGCTCACCCTTACCGAAGGCCCAGTTGTTGTCTCCATCCGCAAAAGTGATGTCGTCTCCATTAGGTTTTTGCAGCGGTGCGGTTTCGCGGCCCTGTCGACGAACAAACTGGGTATCACTCCAGCGGACGCCGGCGGCAACCGAGGTGATGAATCCCCATTCCGTCTCGCGGTCGGCATCGAGGGTAAAGACGTTTTCCTCATAGCTGATAATCCGCTTCTGCTGGGAGAGGTCCTGCAGGGGCATGTCGGAAAGGGCCAAGTCAAAGGTCGGGCTGTCGAGTAGCGGACGACGGAAATCCTGGGTGTAATCATAAGTGGACGCTCCATCCCGATTTTCCCGGAATCGAGCCCGGGCTTCGAGGAAGTCTTCCGCGCCATCGCTAAAGCTGTACTCCCCGCGAACCGTCCAAGTGCCATTATCCCATTCCAGACCACCGCCGATGGTGTTGGAATCCACTTCCGTGTCGCGGAAACGGGTGTCCATTTCCGTCCGGTGACGGGAGAATTCACCGGCGAGAAGGGTCCCATCGGCACTCGCGGTCCCGGAGGCCAGATCGACCCCATTCCGGTCCCAGGTGAGCTGCAGGCGGGCCCGCTCCTCATCCCGTTGTTCCCGGGTGAAGTAACTTTTGGTAAAGAACTCCAACTCCGGGTTGATCATCCACTGGAAGTTTACATTGAGGTTCGTCCGTGGGTTGTCCCCGGCCCGGATATCAAAACGGGAGCGAGCATTAAAAGCTGAGCTTCCCAGTTCTGCCGGAAAGTTACGGAGTTCATCTTCCACCAGGAGAAAGCCGTTGCCTTCAATTTTGTCCACACGCCGGTCACGGTCTTCATGCGTAATCCCAACCAGGATACCCATCGTGCCGTTATTGAAGGTGTTCCCATAGAGGGCATTCAACTTATACTGTGGATCATCCTTATACTTGGACCAGGTATAAGTACCATTGGCCGCCCAGGTCAGGCCGCCAAAGTCGAGGGGGTCTTTTGTATTCAAACGCACAATACCGCCCACTCCACCTTCAACGTCAGCCGCGGTGGGTGACTTTACCACTTCAATCGAGGAAATAAGGTCGGAAGAAAAGACTGACATCTGCGCGTCCCGCTCCGGAGCATTGTCGTCTGCTGTCACCATCGAGGACCGACCGTCCAGCTCGACACGGGTGAAGTTCGGGGAAAGGCCACGAACCGAAACTTTCTCCCCTTCACCGTTGGTCCGGGTAATGCTTACCCCGGTGATCCGTTGAATGGCTTCCGACACGTTCTGGTCGGGAAACTGTCCCATTTCTTCCGAGTTGATCGTATCGATCACCTGGTTGGCTTCTCGCTTCTCTTCAATCGATTGCGCCAGGGAACTGCCGAATCCAACCGACACCATGGTCTCCAGCGTTTCAATGTTATCTTCTTCAGAATTCGAGGTTGTCTGGGCATCTACCACCAGGGTGGATACCAGCGCCATGAGCATTCCGCCCAGCGCGAGTCTAGTGAGGGGCTGTTTTGTTTTCATGAGATGTACCAATTTTGAGTAGTGGGTCGTTTACCGACTTGGTGATCGGTTTGAGCCGTCAGAAGACGAGTCAGCTTGTGGTTGTAGAGAGATTCAATTTTGGGGCAGAACTATTTTCCATGTAACTGTTGCGCAGTGTGTTACAAAAGCGTGACAGAACATAAGCTTCCACTGAAGTTGGAGATAGGGTCATCGGTGAAATGCGGTATTATGCTGACCCCGTCCGGAGTCTTTAGCCAAACCCCGTCCATGAAACCGTTACATAGGAGATCATAATAAATGTAACCGTTTCAAGGCATAGAACTGGCAAGCAGCGGAGGGGTAGCTAAGCTGTGGCATACCTTTCTACGATAGTTCCCCTTCATGCGTGCAGTACTCGTCTTATTCGATTCCCTCAACCGGAAATGGCTTTCTCCCTATGGTGGCAATCCGAATGATACCCCCAATTTCCAACGGCTCGCCGGGCGGGCGGTAACCTTTGACCAGTCATATGTCTGCAGCATGCCTTGTATGCCCGCCCGACGCGACTTGCATACGGGCCGGCCCGATTTTCTGCACCGACCATGGGGGCCTCTGGAGCCCTTCGACGCGTCGTTTCCCGATATCCTGAAACAGAACAACATCGCCTCTCATCTCATCACGGACCACTATCATTACTTTGAAGAGGGCGGACAAAACTATCATACCAAATACCAGACATGGGATTTCATCCGCGGGCAGGAAGGCGATCCCTGGATACCCGATTTTCGTGAAGATAAAGACCTTCCCCCACATGACCAACGGGGAGGTCGACCAGATCAACAAATCCAGGACCTGATCAATCGGAAACAAACCGGCAGGCCCGGGCAACACACCCAGACCTTATGCTTTGATGCGGCCGAGGCCTTTCTTCAACGCCATGCAGAAACAGACCATTGGTTCCTCCAGATTGAATGCTTCGATCCGCATGAGCCCTTTTTTGCCGAACAGGAAACACCCGGCCCGGATCAAGATCCGGTCACATGCGATTGGCCAAAGTATGGGCATGTGGATAAAACCGGGCAACGAGGCCTTATCGAAAAATATCGCGCGGCCTACGGAAACCTCCTTCGCCAATGCGATGCGTCTCTTGGGCGAATTCTGGATCACTTTGACCGGCACAATCTTTGGGAAGACACCATGCTGATCGTGGGAACCGACCACGGCTTCCTCCTCGGGGAACACGACCACCTCGCCAAAAATGTCATGCCTCTATGGGAAGAGATCGCCCATACGCCCCTGTTTGTTTGGGATCCACGGACCCCTGACGCATCCGGACAACGCAGAGACGGGTTGACCCAGATCATCGACTGGGCCCCCACCCTGCTCAACTTTTTCCAGCTCCCAGTCCCCGATTCCATGCTGGGGAAGCCCCTCCATTCCCTTATTCAGAACGGAACCCCGGTACGTGATGCCGCCATCTTCGGCTATTTCGGCCTGTATGCCAATGTGACCGATGGTCGCTACGTCTATATGCGATCCCGCGTGAGCCAACAGGATGTGCCACTCTATGCCTACACTCTGGATCCGGCTCACATGGCAAGACGATATCCACAGGAGGTCTTACAGAGCGCCGAATACCACCCCGGTTTTTCCTTTACTCAGGGTATTCCTCTCATGCGCTACCAGATCGACACTGTCTACGAGGATCCCTCTCAGCTCTGGGGGACCCTGCTGTATGACTTAACTACCGATCCGGCTCAAAGGAATCCGATCCGGAATGTCGAGGTAGAAGACCGCCTGCAGCGGTCCCTGGCTGATTTCATGCGAACGTGTGAAGCCCCTCCGGAACAGTGGGATTCTCTTAAGGTTCGACAAGCCTGACCCCCTACTGAAAGGCTAATTCACACCTGTTACCCTCACCCATGTCCAAGGACCATAATCTGGAAGAACCCGCCACAAAGCAACGTGCTCGCTGGCCCCTGATTCTGATTTTCGCGCTGATGTGGTTTGGGGTAAGTTTCAATTCTTCGATGTCGGGCTATATGTTGCCCACCACGATCGAGAGAATTACACCGGACCCTTTTGTTATTGGCCTCATCCTCGCCTTAAACCCGCTCTTCGGATTCATCGCCCAGCCGCTTGTTGGCGTGCTCAGCGACCATATCTGGACCCCTCTCGGCCGCCGCGCATTCTTCATCATTGTCTGCGCCCCGATGATTGCGGTCTCACTCATCTTCCTTCCCCGAGTGGATGTCCTGTGGCAGCTCATCATCCTGGTCGTCATTTTCGAGTTTTGCCATGACATGGTGATCGGTTCCGACCACCCCCTCTTGGCCGACCTGATCCCGCCCGAGCAACGCCTGTTTGTCAGTGGTATTATCCTCACCGCTAAGGAGGTCGGGTCCATGGTCATGCTATTCGTCGGGATGAACATCATCCTCGACCGCTTTGGAGATAATGCGACCTACGCCTTCGGCGCAGCCTCCGTCCTCCTCTTCATCATGCTGCCGGCCTTTTTCCTCAATGAGAAGCCGGTCGTCAAAAAGGATCGCCCGAAGCTGACCCCCAAACGCTACATCTCCGACTTTATCAGCCGCCCCATGCTGCGTCGCCTTGGGTTGATGAACTTTCTTCACGCTCTCTTTGATAACCTGATCAAAACCTTCGTCGTCCTCTTCGCCATCCAGTCCATTGGGATTACCCGGCCTGAATTCGGCACCCAGTGGATGATCACCCATGTCATTGCCCTCGCCCTGGCTATCCCCACCGGGATTTTTATTGAGCGCAAACTCCCCAAACACATCGCCCTCGCTATCGGTTTCGGCTTTGGCATGATCGCTTGCGTCCTTGCTCTGCGCGCAGACTCCCTCGACGACATCGGCATGATCGCTATCTTTTTTGGCCTCAACACCATGATCAAAGAGACCACCATCAAACCTTTTTTCACCGAGTATTTCCCCAGCGACCTTATCGGCCAACTCTCCGGGGCCATTAATATTTTTTACGCCGCCGGCCGCATCCTGGCCGCCGTCGGCGGAGGCTTCATCGTCAAGCAATTTGGCGGCGACTACCGGGTTCTCTTTTACTTCGCTATCGTCGCCGGCATTTTCGCCCTCATCGGCTGCTACCGCACCAAGGACGAACGCTTTGCTCTGCGTCAGGCCGAACGAAAAGCCAAAGCCTCCAGTTGATTGCTAATCCCAAATCATCCTGAACTCCCGTTCCCGCCTTCCCCTCTACCGGTCGTCCCCGACGGCTGCTTTCAGGCTATACAGCTCCGCCTTTAGCGCTTCAATATGGCCCTTGTATTCACGATTTGAGTACAAATTTTGCCGTTCCTGGGGATCCACTTCCAGATTATAGTATTCCCACGCCGGCTCGGTCGGGATTTCCTGGGAGCCGGGAACACCGAGAGGCTGCCCGTAAAAGTGAATCAGTTTTTCCGTTTTCGTCCGGATCCCATAGTGGGCAGGGCGGACTTTGAGGTGTTGCCAATACCGGTAATACACCGCATCCCGCCAATCTGCAGGAGTTTCCCCCATCAGATTCTTCCGGAAACTCTTCCCATCCACCTCTGGGAGTGGATCGACACCAACAAAGTCAAGCAGAGTCGGGGTGAAATCAATGTTCAGAATCATATCGTCCAACCGGCCACCAGCCGGGATCGACTTGGGATAGCGAATGACAAAGGGCATCCGCAATGGCTCCTCGTACATGATCCGCTTGTCCATGAAGCCGTGCTCCCCGAGGAAGTACCCCTGGTCTGCCGTGTATATCACAATGGTGTTTTCCGCCAGCCCAGCCTCATCGAGGTAATCCAGGAGGCGGACAATGTTATCATCAATAGCCTGTCCACTCCGGAGGAAGTCTTTGACAAACTTCTGGTAGGTCTCGCTGCGTATCTCGTGCCTGGGCATATCGGGCTCCAAGGTAAGCTTTCCGGGGTATCTCCCATTGGTGTCGTTCAGGTAGCGCTGGGTCAGGATGTCGATGCTCTGCCCGATAAAGGCCCGGCCGCTCTCCTCAGGCTCCCATTGATAGAGGGAATCCGGTTCCGGCATCTTTAAATCCGCGTAGAGTTCCCCATGGCGGTCCGGATAGTCAAAGGGCTCATGGGTCGCCTTGAAATGGCAAAGCAGAAGAAAAGGTCGGTCCCCACTCCGCCCTTCCAGCCACTCCAGGCTGAGATCGGTGATGACATCTGCTGAAAATCCTTTCTTCAGGACTCTCCCCCCCTGAAACCCATCCTCCCAATTGTCCTCGCTCTTAAAGGTAGGATCCCAGAAGCGGCCTTGCCCCGGAAGAACCTGGAAGGTATCAAACCCTTCCGGCTTTAAATGCAGATGCCATTTACCAAAAAGGGCGGTCTCGTATCCGGCCGCCTGCAGCTGCGTGGCCAGGGTGCGTTGACCCGGGGATAATCCCTGGTTCAGGGCATAGACCCCATTGTGGTGACTGTATTGACCCGTCAGAATACTGGCCCGACTCGGGGTACAAATCGAATTCGTGCAAAAAGCGTGATTCAACACTATCCCCTCGCGGGCGAGTCGATCAATTCCAGGAACGTCGATATAGTCCTGCAAAATTCCTCCATAGATTCCCCAAGCCTGGGAAGTGTGATCATCGGATAAGATGAATAATATATTGGGGGGCGAATCCGCTGAGCCGGCGCAAATAAAAGGAAAGAGAAAGAGTGCCCACAGGCAGATAGAGCGGTGAAGAAGGGATCTCATTATAGATATAGTTGAAGGAAAGGCTTTACGCCTCAACTAGACAATCCACCAGCAAAATCCAGCACAGATAAATCCCACCGGAGGGGTTGCTCGCAAAGCCCAAAGACGCGTCCAACACCAACATCAAAACTCCAGACCATCCAGGTCCTTCGGCTCAAAATGTTCCCAGGATTTGTAAACCTCCACGAGTTCCTTCACCCTTTCCGGATACTCGAACCTCAGGTTTTTGCTCTCTGTGATATCCATCTCCAGGTTGGCGAGAAAGATGATGTCCTTCTCTTCATCGAGTGGAATCACCTTCGCCTCATCTCGCGGATGGATTAAGAGCTTCCACGGCCCCTGACGGACGGTCCAGCGGTGGTTACGCTTCCAGAACATGGTGTCTCTAACGGGTTCCCCGGTTTCAATCTGATTGAGCAAACTTTGACCTTCAACATCCTCGGGAACGCCGGTCAAATTCAGCAGATCGGCCAGGGTGGGGAAAATATCCATCGCCATAGCGGGAGAATCTACCACCTTGCCAAGATCAAACCCCGGACCGGCAAAAATGGCGGGCACCCGAATCCCCCCCTCAAATTGTCCAAACTTTGCCCCCCGGAAAGGACCGGCATAGCCGCCTTCAAAAAAGGTTCGTTCCTCACAGGAGTGACCATGGTCCGAGAGGAACACGATGATCGTATTCTCGTATTGGCCATAAGCCTTGAGGATCTCAATTAAATCCCCTACCCGCTCATCGATGGTCGACATACAGGCTGCATAATCCCGCCGCGGCATGGGCAGGTCCTTGTAAAACTCCCTCCATTTATGATCGGGTTGGAGCGGATAGTGCGGGAGGTTGGTGGCAAAATAGAGGAAAAAAGGCCGGTCCCCGGACTCCGCGATGAAAGCCCGCGCCCGCTCAACCATCCGGTCCTGAAAATAAGTTCCTGTGTCGTAGACGCGCTCACCGTTTTCCCATAAGTCATGACGATTGGGCCCCTTCCAATAAAAAAAGTGGGTATAATTATCGATGCACCCTTCCATGTGCCCATAAGAGTAATCAAAGCCCTGGCCGTTCGGATCCATATCCTTCTCGTGGCCTAAATGCCATTTGCCCACATGCCCCGTGCGATAGCCATTGGCCTTAAATAACTCAGCCATGGTGATGTTCTGTGGCGGCAGGCCCTTGTAAGGGCCTGGGTTCCCCGGTGAGTTGGTAATCAGTCCGGCCCCCTGCGGACTCTTGCCGGTAAGCAGAGATCCGCGTGAGGGCGAACAAATTGCCGCCCCAACATAAAACTGGGTAAATTTCACCCCTTGATCCGCCAGAGCATCAATATGGGGGGTGTAGAGGTCATCGGCCCCATATGACCCGAGATCGAGGGTGCCCTGGTCATCCGTCAAGATCAGGATGACGTTGGGAGATCGGCCATGCCCAACTCCCCACAGACTTCCAATGAGAAAAAGGCAAAGTGAGAAAGGTCGCTTCATGTTTCCTATAGTGATTTCGAAATAAGGCCGGTTACGAGTTATTTACCCTGCTGGTTGTTCGTTTCCCAATCCTCACCCAGAATGCCGGTCAGGTTGTCAGCCACCACGATCGGATTATACACCACATCCTCCCCATTCACGATGCGTCCATCTTTAAACCGATACAAGTTCCCCTGGGTTTTCAGCCCATTTAACGAATACTGTTCGTCGAGCCACCGGGTCGTTACAAGCCGCAGGGTCTCCGCCTGATCAAAGTCGATCGTGGATTCGACGAACTGCCTGAGAAAGTTCAATTGTTGGGCCGCGGCTTCATTCAGCTCGCGCCGAATAAGGTCTTGTTGCTCGTGAGGATCCTTCTCGAGGTCGAAGAAAAACTCAGAACCATCCCGGAAACGAACATATTTATAGTTCCCTAGCCGAACCGCCCGGAACTCCGACCCCTTTCCCCAACGGGGAACCAGATTATCAGAAACAACCGGGTACAGGCCCGGCTCAACTTGTTTATTGAGGGAGTCACTGAGATCCCTTCCATCCAGATTCTCGGGGTAGCGCGCACCCGCCAACCTGCAAAGGGTAGGATACAAGTCAATCAACTGGACCGGGGTTTGAACCTCCTGTGGAGGAAGAACGCCCGCTCGTTGTTCCGGAGTAGAAATCACCATAGGTATCCGAACGCTGCTCTCATGAAAACTGTGTTTCCACCAGGATCCATGTTCCCCGGCCATTTCCCCGTGGTCAGACGCATACACGATAATGGTGTTCTCCAGGTCACCGGTATACTCAAGCCGACATAAAAGATCCCCGATGATTTCGTCCAGAAAGCTGACACAGGCAAAATACCCCAAGCGCATCCGTTCTGTGTCCGTTTTGCTCAAGTTTTCTACTTCGAACCCTTCCCGCATCCCCCGGCACATGGGATGGTCGTAGGTATCTCCTACCGGTGGAATCCGGGGGGGGGTGATGCCTCGCTCACGATAAAAATCCAACCACCGCTTTGGAGCGGTAAGGGGAAAATGAGGGCGGCTGAAGGACGCACACAGGAACCATGGCTTGGCTTTATTCTGACTCCGAAAATCACGAATCCAGGAAATGGTTTCCTGCGCCACCACCTGTTCCTGCAGTACACTTTCCGGAAATGCAAGTTCACCCGTGTTCTCTATACGCCATTGCATATTGGAGCCCGAATACCCCTCTGGAGTTTCCTGTAATTGATGACCGGTTCTCCCTGTCAGATCTCCATAGGGCCGATGCTGGAACCCGCCGAATTGTCGGGACCCCCCCAGGTGCATCTTGCCGACCAGGCAAGTCTCATACCCGGCCTCGGTCAAAGTACCCGGAAGGGTCGGCAAGTCCGGGGGCAGGATGGAGCAATTAGACCATGCCCACGCCTTTTGTACTTCCATTCCCGTCAACATACAAAGCCGGGATGGCGTACAGAGCGGCATCTGGCAGTAGGCCTGCCGATAATGCGTCCCCTCCCGAATCAATCTATCCAGGTTCGGGGTATAGGCGGGCTCACCCTCAGGTGAATCCCCCAAGGCAGAAAGGAACCGGTAGCTATGCTCATCGCTGAGCAGGAATAAGATATTCGGACGCTTCTCCTCCACGGGGGAATCAATGGGGGTTAAGCACTCCAGGCCAACTCTGCCGGAAAATACTTTTCAATCAACGCCGTGTAGTAGGGCTTCAACTCTTCCCATTTCGGGGGAACCGGCGACTTTGAATATAAATCGAAGGGATTGAAACGCTTCACCCAGGGCAGCATTTCCCTGTCATGATCATCCAGAAGATATTCATACTCATCCTCCCGATGCCATGCATAAAAGGAATGGAAACGAATCATATACAGGGCAGGCTCGGGCAGGTAATCCTTCGCCAGATGATACATGTATTCATCGTGCCCCCAGGACATATGAACATTCCTCAATCCACAGCCCTCTTCATAGATACCCAGCTTGGTATTGTAGCGAGGATCCTTTGAATCCGGGTTCAAATCGAAAAACTCGGGATATACGATACGGTCACTGAACCGACAACCCACCGGAAAAGTATCTCCCACGACCGCCCATTGCGGTTCACCAAAGAGACAGAGCACCTTGCCCAAATCATGAATCAGGCCTGTTAAAATGAACCAGTCTTCATGTCCCTGCGCCCGGATCGCCTCCGAGGCCTGAAGCAGGTGCTGCAACTGGCTGAGCTCGATATCGGGGTCGGAGTCATCGACCAATGTATCCAGAAATGAAATACCGTCCAGGATACTCATTTTGCGTTGCTCCTGCGGGGCATCAATAAAGCGCTTCCGCTTCTCCTGCACAAACGCATAGGTTTGCTGCTCGTGATTCAAGCGGTAGAACTCGCGCACACAATCGCGGGCCGGATCATCGTAATTCCTATAATCCTCCTTCAATTTGTGTTCCGGTTCGGGGTAAGCTACTTCTTCGACAAAGTCTTCCCATTGGTCGAGACTTTCCAACGGATTCGATGGGGTCTTATCCGGATTCATTATCGCGTCCTTATTTTGAGGTTTTTAAACCACAGCGCATCACCATGGTCTTGTAAGAGTATATGGCCTTGATCAAATTTTGCGAAATCGGGCAGGCTAGCGTATTTACTCTTTGAGACCTGTCTATTCCAGGCGTCACTTCCAATTTCAACAGACAATACTTCTTCCCCATTCATCCAATGTTGTATCATTCCCCCCACAACAAGGATACGAGAATGGTTCCATTGACCCCCTGCCTTGACTACCCCTTCTTTGGCTGCAAACAAATCGTAGAGGTCCCCTGCCTTGTGGGTTTCGATCTTCCCCTCCTTATGCAGCGCGTTGTCCAGGAGCTGCATTTCCAAACCCGTGTGCCAGGGTTTTTCGTATCGGGTATCGAGAGACGTGCGATAAAAGATCCCGCTGTTTCCTCCGGGTTCCACCTTCCAATCGAAAGCAAATTCGAAATCATCAATAGGCTCTGTAGTAATAATCAGATCTTCCTTGCTCTTTGACCCCTCGGGCCGCGGCAACAGATACAGAGATCCGGCCTTCACACCCCACCGCTCCGGCTTCTGACTGGAGTCGTTATAAATACTGGCATTTCCCAGGGAAGCGCCATCAAACAATAGGCTCCACCCCTCCGCTTTCTCCGCCTGAGATAGTACATTGTCAACCGGCCCATTGCCCACCAAAGTGTTGTCCTTCCTGATCGGATCGGGCTGGCATCCTATCAACCCAGACAGACATCCCATAAGGAAAAGGAAGTAAAAGTGATGATTAATTCCCATCGGATTCATTCTAAATACGACTTTGAGGACTATTTCTGACATCGGGGATTTCTCTACCTTATTTCATTGTAACTGTTACGGGGCACCCCTCAGGTTTCCGGCTCACAAAGGTGCATGAGGTGGCCGAGACACTTCACGGGATGACATAGGTTTTCGCCTGAAACCTGCCCGACAGGAAAAATTGCCGGTCAGTCGCAACAGTTACAACGACGATCCATTGCGAGGCGATTGGAAACCGGAAAAGTGATAGGCTTTCCTTTTCGGCTGAAACGCATCCTTGTCCCAAATCCGTTCGCCTCAGGTGTGACATTCTGCCAAAAGGGATCCTAGCCTGATCGACACTCATTTCCTTGTTCCCATGCGAATCTTTCGACCCACACGATTCCTTACGCTCCTCGTTTTGCTGGGAGCCAGCTTCACCCCACTTTATCCCGAGGATTCGACCGCGGTTGAACGGGCTCGTTTCGAATCCGGAGTCACTGAGAGTCCTACCCCGTGGACGGATCTCGATTTTAATAACAACCCGGAAAACTTCCAGTTTGCTGTCGTGACCGACCGCACCGGAAGCCCGCGTAAAGGCGTCTGGGAAGAGGCCATGATGAAGCTGAATTGGCTTCAGCCCGAGTTCGTTATGAGTGTAGGAGACATGATTCGTGGAACCACCGCCAACGCCCAGACCAACGCCGCAGAGTGGGATGAAATGGAAGGGTGGATTTCTGCTCTCGATATGCCCTACTTCTATGTGGCAGGGAATCACGATATCCAGGCAAAGGCCGTCCCCGGTCGGGTCGGGTATGAAGACATGCGGAGCGAGTGGGAGAAACGCTTTGGTTCCCCCTTCTATTACTTTAAATACAAAGGCGTTCTTTTCATCTGCCTGTTCTCCAATGACGGAATGGACCAAATCATTAGTCCTGAACAAGTCGATTACTTTAGACAGGTTCTCGCTGAGGAGACTGACGCCCGCTGGACGATGGTCTTCTTGCACCACCCGCTCTGGGCTTACCCCCACGACACCCGTTTCAATCAAATCGAAAAGGCTTTAAAAGGCCGCGACTACACGGTCTTCGCCGGACATACCCATAACTACGCCCAGTTTACCCGAAAGCAGATGAACTACTACGTCCTGGCGACCACTGGTGGGGGAAGTCGTCTGCTCGGAAATCGGTTTGGTCAGTTCGATCATGTAGCCTGGGTGACCATGACCGACAATGGCCCGATTTTGGCTAACCTGCGGCTGGACGGAGTCCTGCCTCACGACGTGGCGACCTATGATAGCGCCATGATGGGGAATGCGCTCTATCAAAGTTCCTCCCTCGATGCCCTGGTCTACCTCCAAGGTGATGAGATTGTGGAGAAGGGAATCGCATATTTATCCTACACCAACGAAACCAAAGAGCCCATGCGGGTAAGCGGCCGCTTTTTCCACAACCACTACGTGAGACCCGACCCAGGGCAAATTGAACAGCTCATTCCACCCGGTAAGTCGGCCACCATCCCGGTGGATCTCCAGGTAGTCCAGCCGTTCTCCCCAAATGAGGAAGTGGTGTTGGAATTTGATACCAGCCTGAGCCTTGAAAAGGAGGAATACCGGGATCTGGTGGTCTCCGGCTCCCAACTCATCCCGGTGGAGAATTCCGAATTCAAGGCCACCACCCTGGAACGCGGCCAGTTTGTTGATTCCATGGAGCTGACCTTTGTCGAAGCCCCCATGGGAGCTCGCATTCATTATACGCTGGATGGCTCGAAGCCGACGGCATCCTCTCCGATTTACCGGGAGCCGATCCCGATCTTTCAATCCACCAAAGTTGCTGCCCGAATGATTACCGAAGACGGATTCTCCAGCGGGGTGAATCATATCGACCTCATCAAGATCGAGCCGGGAGATGGGCTGCTCTGCTATTATTTCGAGAACGATCCCGAAACCGACCGTTGGAACACCCTACCCGATTTCTCGGAATATCAACCCACGCTCATCCTTCCAGTTTACACCTTCGATCTCGACACCTTGGCTCGCAGGGATGAACACTTCGGCTCTCGATATGTGGGGCAAATCACCCTGCCGGAAGCGGGTGAATACACGTTTATCCTTCTCTCCTCCGACGGCGGGGAAGTCTTTCTCAATGGAAAATCCATCGTCGCCGATCGCTTAAAGCACCCCCCTCGAGAAGCCCAAAGTGAGCTCATCCAGCTCGAGGCGAAGTCCTACGATTTTGAACTTCAGCATTTCCAGGATCGGCGACTCCGTGCCCTCGAACTTTACTATTCCCTGAATGGCAAGCCCAAACAACCTGTCCCCTTTGATTGGTTTAGTTTTGAATAGTGCCAAATGTCTAATGCCCCGGGAAAAAGAAAAGATTTTATGAAAAGAAGGCAGTTCTTAAAAGCTACAACGAGGGCAGGAGCAGTGGGTATGGCCGCTCATCAGCTTGGATATTCCAAGGACCCTAGACACCAGACACCAGACACCAGCCGCCCGGCTGCGAGACAGCCCAACATCCTCATCATCCAACCCGATCAACACGCCTACCAGGTCATGGGCTGTGCGGGAAACCCCGATGCCCTAACCCCCAACCTGGATACCCTCGCACAACAATCCGCCTTCTTTGACCAGTGCGTGGCCACCAGCCCGGTCTGCTGCCCCTGGCGGGCTTCTATGCAGAGCGGTCTCTACTGGCACAGCCATGGCGTCCCCGGCAACAACATCCGGCTCGACCCCAGCCTCGATTGCATCGCCAACGTCTTGGGCCGATCCGGCTACGATACCGGGTACATTGGGAAGTGGCACCTCGATGGCGGTATTCCCAAGGAATCTCCCGGTGGCTACATTCCCCGCGGACCACGGCGCCAGGGCTGGCAGGAGTGGTATGGCTACCAGAAATCCCACGAATTCCTGGAAGTCTGGAAATACGATGAACTTCAAAATCAAGTGCGCCTGCCGGAATACGATTGGGAGCCCACCTGGCATACTGACATGGCCCTCGACTTTATCCAACGCAAAGAGTCGGCCAATACACCCTGGTGTTATTACTTGGCTTATGGTCCGCCGCATAAACCCGAGCAATGCCCCCAGGAATACCTCGATAAATTCGACCCCGCGTCATTCCAACTGAATCCGCATCAGCGCCGGCAAAATCCGGACGAAGCCTCCCTGCGCGAACTCCTCCAGATTTACTACGCTCAGGTCAACGCGGTTGATTTTGAGGTCGGGCGTTTACTACAGGGCCTGAAGAACCTCGGGATCTCTGAGAATACCATCGTCATGTATGTATCCGACCACGGGGATTTCCTGGGAACCCATGGTAAACTACGCGGAAAGAGTTCCCCCTTCGCCCCCAGCTTCCGTGTTCCACTCATGATCCACTGGCCTGGCCAAATTGCCCCCCAGCAAACTGATACCTTAATTGGTGCCCCCGACCTCCCAGCCACCCTCCTCGACCTGGCCGGTATCGACCTTCCGGATACCTGGCAGGGGAAAAGCTACGCTACGCTCTGCCGCGGCGGGCATCAGGACACCCCGGAGGCCGCGCTCCTCGGGCTTCGCGACTGGACCGGCGTCTGGGATGGCCGTCACGTCTACAGCGAGGGAAGTATAGCATGCATTTACGACCACCTGAATGACCCCTACGAAATGGAAAACCGCTTCTCTGAGAAAAAACTCAACCATCGTTTAAGGGACCTTCTTGTCGAAACAGCCCGCACCACCGGGCTTACCCTGGCTTAACTGTAGGGGTGCTGACTTGTTGCGCCCTTTTTTACCTACCCGGGCGCATCCAGTCTGAGCCCCTGGGTCTGTTCAGGCCTAAAGGTTGAAATCCAAACCGACCAGGCTTGACCCTCAGCCCTACAGCCTCCTTTCTAATCTCCACATTCACCTTTGTTCAACCTCCATAGCCCCAAGGACTTATGCCCTTTAAGACGCGTTTTCTCTTATCCACCATGATGTTCCTCCAGTTTTTTGTCTGGGGAGCCTGGTTCGTTACCTTAGGCACTTACCTCGGGCAAGGGCTCGGGTTTGACGGGGTTCAGATCGGTGCCGCCTACAGCACCATGCCGTGGGGCGCTCTGATTGCACCCTTCTTCGTCGGAATGGTGGCCGACCGGTTTTTTAATTCGGAACATGTCCTGGCGGCCTGCCACTTCCTCGGAGGGGCCATGTTACTCCTCGCCTCGGTCACAACGGATTCCACCCTGCTCTTCTGGGTGCTCATGGTCAATGCCCTGGCCTTTAACCCCACGCTGGCCCTGGTAAACGCCATCTCCTTTAACCAGTTGGAAGATACCGGCAAGCAGTTCCCCGCCATTCGGGTGTTCGGTACGCTGGGGTGGATCGTAGCCGGGCTAATCGTCGGCTTCTTGAACGTAGAGGCCACTGCAGTTCCACTCCAGATCGCCGGAGGAGCCTCCATCGCGCTGGGAATCTTCGCCTTCTTCCTCCCCAAGACGCCCCCTAAACCCACCGGCGAAAAAATTACAGTCAGGGATGTGTTGGGCCTGGATGCCCTTAGTCTCCTCAAGGACCGGTCCTTCGCCGTCTTCACCCTGGGTTCCTTGCTCATCTGCATCCCCCTCGCCTTCTATTACAATTTCACCAATCTGTTCCTCAACGAGGTCGGGGTGGAAAACGCCGCCGGCAAAATGACCATGGGGCAAATGTCCGAGGTCCTCTTCATGCTCGTCATGCCCTTCTTCCTCGTCCGCCTCGGCATCAAAAACATGCTCCTCATCGGCATGGCCGCCTGGGGTGCCCGCTACCTCCTCTTCGCCTTCGGCAACAGCCAGGAGCTGGTCATGATGCTCTACCTCGGCATCATCCTCCATGGCATCTGCTATGACTTCTTCTTCGTCACCGGGCAGATCCATGTTGACACCGTCGCTCCCAAACGCATCCAGGCCAGTGCCCAGGGCTTCATCACCCTCGTCACCTACGGCCTCGGCATGTTGATCGGCGCCTGGGCCTCCGGCCTCATCGTCGACGCCTACACCGCTACAGACGCCACCGGTGAGTCAGTCAGAAACTGGCAATCCATCTGGATCATCCCCGCCGCCATGGCCGGCATCATCATCGTCATCTTCGCCCTCTTCTTCAAAAACCCCAAAGTAAAGAAGGAAGATCTGGCGGAAGCGTTGTAACCTTCGGCCCAAACCCTAAATCCTAAACAAATCGGAAATCCTAATTATTCCGAATTGGTCAGGATGGCGCCGAATGTATTCAACCTCAGCCAGAATCCAGATTCATTTGCTTCCTTACAGCATGCTTTTAACCTTAACTTGAGACCCTTCTTACTGAGGGCTTCGTTCGCTTCGATGTCATTGGCGTCCACCGAAGCAGAAGACCGCGCAACCTGACACCCATCGTTCTCGTTACATAGATTTTTCGACAGAGCTTTCGCCCCCTTTCGGACATTTCGAGCAAAGCTCTCGGTTCGATCCTCCAAATCAAATTCTCTTCCCATTTTCCCTTCTTCGCATCCGAATTTTGAAAATTGTTTAGGATTTAGATACTAGAATTTAAGCATTCAATATATGGATTCCAGAATAAGAGTCCTCGCCGTCGGTGCCGGTAATACCGGCCGGGCACACATCTTGGCTTATCACCGCTTACCCGAGTTTGAAATCGTCGGCATTTGCACCCGGTCACCCGAATCGCGTCAGAAGATCATCGAAGAACTCGACCACTCGTATCCGGGATTTAATAATTTTCAGGAAGCCTTAGCCGTAACCCGGCCCGACGCGGTCAGCATCTCAGCTTACACCGAAACACATTACCCCTACACGAAAGCGGCCCTCGAGGCAGGCTGCCACGTCTTCGTGGAAAAACCCCTGGCAGAGACCCTGGAGCAGGCTGAAGAGCTGGTTGAACTCGCCAGAACCCGGGGAAAGCAGCTGCTCGTTGGATACATCCTCCGCCACCACCCGGGTTGGAGCGCCTTTGTAGACAAAGCCAAAACCTTGGGCCAACCCATCGTCATGCGCATGAATCTGAACCAACAGTCGACCGGGGCGGAATGGGAAACGCATAAAGCCATTTTAAAAACATCATCCCCTGTGGTTGACTGCGGGGTCCACTATGTGGACCTCATGAGTGAGATGACCGGGGCACGCCCCATACGAGTCTCCGGAATAGGAGCTCGGCTCTCCGATGAAATCGCAGAAGATCAAATCAACTATGCGCACTTGCAGGTGACCTATGACGATGGATCCGTAGGGTGGTATGAGGCCGGCTGGGGTCCTATGATGAGCGAAACCGCCTTCTTCGTGAAAGACGTCATCGGGCCCAAAGGCGCGGTCTCCATCGTAGCGGAAAACGCCGCCGCCCGCGGGCAAAGCGCGAATGTCGATGCCCATGCAGAATCCGAAGGTCTGTATATACACCCGGTGGGCGAAGACGCCGACGCTTACCTGCGTTTCGAGGAGAACCTCACTCACGATCAGCTCTTCCAGCGGGAACAGGAATTTTTCCTCAAGGCCATCAAGGACAAACTTGATCTTCAACCCATGCTAACCAGCGTGATCGACTCCATGCGGATCGTCCTCGCTGCGGACGAGAGCTTCCATACGGGAAAAACGGTCGAGCTCCGTTAGTTATCCAGTAATTGCTCAGGGTATTGGAAAACAAATAGACCTCTCATGGATTTTCGTATCATATTCGTATATGTTAAACACGCCCGAATCCGTCCTCACCACCTGGATTAATGGAGTCAACGCACTGGACGTGCCAGTGGTGCTCGCGCTGTATCATGATGAGGCTTTGTTGCTCCCCACGTTTTCTGAGAAGTGTTTCAAGGGTCCCGATGAGATCGTGAAATATTTCGAGGGAATGGGTCGCCATGATTCCGTTCGGGTCGAGTACCTCCCCGATACCACCGATATCTTATCCATCGGAGATCAGCACTATGTGGCCGGTGGCCTGTACGACTGGCACTTTGTCACCGATGGAGAGCCCGCTATATTCCGGGCACGGTACACCTTTGTTATCGATCTCAAATCGGAGCGACCCATTCAGCACCATCACTCCTCTGTCAACCCCATCTCGAAATCGATGGAGGCCAAGATCTAGCCCTTGAATATTTTCTCAGGCTCCCACCCTTTCCGGTAGGTGCGTTTGATCATGGGATCGGCCTCCGGGATATCGGCTACTTTCAGATTTGCCGAATCCCATTGAATCGGTTGCCCCAAACGGATCGCCAGATTACCGAGAAGCACCACCTCGGTGAGCGGGGCCGCATACTCGAAATTAGCACCGGGCTGTTTGCCAGCGTGGATACATTCCACCCACTCCTTGATGGGAGATCCTCCCTTCACGCGCTCATATTTCTTCGGAGGTCGATCGAAAGCTCGCATATCTGCTTCGGGGAAGAGTCGAACGGACTGGCAATAGCCACCCGCGGAATAGATCTGTCCCTCACTTCCATAAATCAGTTGGCCAAACTGTGGGTCCAGAGACTGCTTCAGCTCGGCTGGCTGGGGCGGGCGCAGATCTCCGTCCGACCAGTGAAATTCTACTGGATCGATCGACTCGCCCTTCCTGTTTTTGGTAAAAGTGTAACGAACCACTGAATGGCTCGGGGCAATCCGGTCCGTGAACGGAGTAGCCGCTTCACACACGACGGAATCCGGCATGCCCAATCCCCAGGCCCAGAAGGCGGCATCAAACAAATGGCAGCCAATATCGCCCAAGGCCCCACAACCATACTCCCAGGAGGCTCGCCATTTCTTTGGATGCAAATCCGGGCTGTAAGGCTGGTCCAAGTTTACCGTTCCCTTCCACACATCCCAGTTTAACCCTTCCGGCAAATTCTCGAATGGAGGCCAGGTGACATCCGCCCCCTGTGGCCAGATAGGTCGGTTCGTCCAGTATCGCACTTTCTGTGGAATGCCGATCGCTCCTGCTTCCGTCCATTCGCGCAGCAGCCGGATCCCCTCATACGTATGCCCCTGGATTCCCATCTGGGTGATCACCCCATACTTCCGCGAAGCCAGGAGCAACTGCCGGGCTTCCCATATCGAGTTGGTCAATGGCTTTTGGACACACACATGTTTACCCAAAGCCATGGCCGCCATCGCGATTGGATAGTGGGAGTGATCCGGGGTTGAAATGGTGACTGCATCAATCTCACCGGCCATTTCATCAAAGAGCTTACGCCAATCCGTGTAGAGTTTTGCTTTCGGAAAAGCGGCGATGCTTTCCTGCGCCTTCGGATCAGCCAGATCTACGTCACACAGGGCAACGATGTTGCCATACTTTCCCGCCTCCGCCGTATCCCCTCGGCCTTTTCCACCTACTCCGATACATGCAATATTGAGCTTTCCGGCGGGAGACTGCGATTGCTGGGCCCTGAGAAAGGCGGGCGCTGCCACCATACCGGCGGTAGCGAGCGAAGAGGACTTGAGGAAATGGCGTCGAGAGGGAGTAAGGGGTATGGAATCCTGCATAAACTTCACTCTAGGCGCATTCCTCTGCCAGGCGAACCATTCCCGGGTGTAACAGTTCCATCCAGGAAGTCCCAGATACCCTTGCCACCAGTTCCTCGGCAGGTTGTAACAGTTCCATCTTACCCTTATGACAAACCCGGATAGTCCCAACATCCAGCAAATTGCAGATAGAGTAGGCGTGTCGAAAGCAACGGTCAGCCGTGCTTTGCGTGGCCTGCCTGGCCATAAAAAGGAGACACGAGAAAAAATCCTGAAAGTAGCAGAGGAATTGGGCTACGAACCGCATCCAATCATGTCGGCGGTCATGTCCAATGTCCGGTTTAAAAAGACTTCTCAGTATTCCCCGGTCCTGGCCGAGATACATTGCCAGCCCTGGGAACGAAAGCTTGGTTACAACATGCAGGTATTGCGGGACCGCCTGCATGAACAAGCGGCCAGGCTTGGCTACAAAGTCGAAGAATTCCACTGGTATGAACCGGGAATGAATCCGGAACGCCTGCTCCAAATCATTCGCGCGCGCGGGATTAAAGGGATTATCCTGGAACACTTCATGGAGAGTGAAGTGCACCTGGACCTCGACTTTCAAGACCTCGCCATCGTCACCATAGGCGGCGCCTTGAAGCGTCCGAAACTTCACCGGGTCGAGCCCAATCACTACAGTAACCTGTTAAAAGCGATTAAGGAATTACGACGCAGGGGCTATCGGCGATTCGGGGTCGCCATTCCCAAGTTGTTTGAAGACATATCTGATTTTAAACGTGAGGCTGCGCTGCATATATCTCACCAACGCGAAGACAAAGGTAAGCGGATACCGATCTTCCTCATGGAAGATAATCAGTCTCTGGCCGGCCTCGAGGAATGGATCGAGACCTATCAACCTGACTGTATCCTCGGCACCGGCCGTGAGCTGCCCAAAAAGCTGAAGACACTCGACTTGCTCGACACTGAAAAAATCGGTTTCGTTCATTTGGGGTGGCATCCATCATATAAAGGAATGGCTGGCATGGAGCCCAATTGGGGAGAAGCCGGGATCGCCGCCGTGAACCTCGTGGTGGATCAGATGAACCGGAATGAGTTCGGCCTTCCCAAACATCCTCTCTGGGTTCTCATCGAAGGGGAATGGGTCGAGGGCGCCAGCGTGCGAGCTCTCCAGGAGGTGAGTTAGCCAAAACGAAGTTAACGATAATCTTCACCCGCTAAACTCGCCCGGCAAGACACTCGCCAGGCCTCCAAATCCTGCTTCATCTCGGTTACCAAGGCTGGCAGCTTCCACGCCAGGTTTACCGTTTCCCCCGGATCATTGAGAAGATCATACAGGGCAAAGGTTTGCCCCCCATCGGAAGAATAGAGTTTATATTGGTAGGTCATCAGGGCAACCTCGTCGCGGTGCTCAAACCCAATAGACCCTGGTCGCGCCTCCTTTCCTGAGACCAGGAAGGGCATCACATCCATGCCATCCAACGGGGTGACCCACTGCTCCACATCGACCCCAATCAATTCCATGAGTGTGGGAAAATAGTCGCTCGTGGCCATGGGAAATTCGGTGACCCGGCCACCCTCTAGGCCGGCAGGCCAGTAGGCAAAGGCCGGAACCCGGATCCCTCCCTCCAGCAAATCGCGCTTGGCTCCCCGGAACGGGCCGGAGCTCCCAGGAGCCGGTTCGTAGGTGCCCAGGTTATTCATCTCCGGGCCGTTGTCGGATCCAAAAAAGATGAGCGTGTTGTCTTCCACTCCTAGCTGGCCCAACACCTCCCGGAGGCGACCCACCTGGAGATCCATCGCCGTGATGCAACCATAATAATGCTTCTCGAAGCTGCGATACCCTTCATAGAGCTGGGTAAACTCCGGCCCGGCCACCACGGGTAGATGCGGGGTGTGGAACCAGACGATCGAGAAAAAGGGCTGATCCGCCTCCACCGCCTCTTCGATGAAGGGAATGACTCGATCCATGATGACTCGGGAATCATCCCCTTCCAGGTTCTCTGTGGCATACTCCCCGGGACCGGTCCAATACCGTGTATTATAGGGTACCCAATCGTCTGGGTCGTCTTCGGGACTTTGCGGATCCCACCAGGTTCTCCGGGCATTCTTGGGCATCACCATCGGATCCCAGGTTGGCACTTTCGACTCCGTCACGAAGGAAGCATCAAACCCGTTCAACCAGGGCGGTGCATATTCATGGGCCTTTTCCGGGCGCCCCCCCCGGTTACCGTCACGGATTTCCGTCGTTAGGGATCCCACATGCCATTTACCAAAATGCCCTGTCCGATAACCGGCCTGTTGGAAGGCTTCGGCCAGGGTAAGTTCCTCAGGCCTAATTAGCCCTGTATTTGCCCAGGTGATACCAAACCGGTAGCCATTCCTGCCAGTCAATACGCTCGCCCGCGTGGGGGAGCAAGTGGTGGATTGTGCATAGAAACGGTTCAGTTGTATCCCATCCGCTGCCAACCGATCCATGTGCGGAGTCTGAATGACAGGGTGACCATTGAATCCTACATCCCCAAAACCAAGGTCATCCGCCAGAAGCAGGACTATGTTGGGCCGAGGGGTCTCCGCCCAGACCGTGTGTAATCCAAAGCAACAAACAATAATCGCCCACAGGCATTTGAGGAGGGAAGGGTTCATAACTCTGGTCGGGCGTGTTCGTAATAAGCGAGGACTCCAGTTAAAGCCGCATGGGCAGAGCGAGCAGCTTCATCCAGATGGTCCACGTTCAGGGGGGACTCTTCATCCGGGTCAGAAGGAAGGTGGTATAAGCGCCCATCCCGATACAATTTGTAGGTGCGATCCCTGGCAAATTCATACAGAGGGCTCGCCTGCCCTACTTTAAGCTGATCATACCAGCAGTAGATCCATCCCCGTGTGGCCGGCAGCTCATCCCGCAAGACTGGCAGAAAACTAAAACCGTCCAGCGTTTCTGACTCGCGAAGATCGATCTGCGCAACTTCAGCCAGGGTCGGGAAAAAGTCTGAAAAATCAACCAGGGCATCCGAGGTCATTCCCATACGGATGCTTCCTGGCCAGCTGGCGATCAGGGGGACATGGGTTCCACGGTCAAGCGGAGTGCCCTTGCCACCTTGAATCACCCGACCATCTTCCATCTCCGAAAAGATACTCTGGTGAGTCCCATTATCCCCCGTAAAGAGAATCATCGTGGATTTCCGGAGCCCCAGGGATTCCACCTTATCGACCAAGCGGCCCACGAGGAAATCCATGTACTCCACCATGTCTTGAAAAGCTTCTGCCCGGGAAAGCCCCTCCACAGATTCACTGTGGGGAGTGGCCATAAAGGGGGAATGGGGCAGAATCATAGGATAGTAGAGGAAGAACGGTCGATTCTTATGCCGCTCCACAAAACCGAGGGCGAAATCCGATACCCGATCCGGCCCGTATTGACCGACCCCGCCCGGCAGCACCCTGCCGTTCTCAATCATCTCCCCGGAGTCGAGGTAACGGTCTTCTTTCTTTTCCAACTGCCATAAAAAATATTCATCAAAACCAAAGCCTGCCAGGGAGTTTCGATCCTCTCCCAACTGCCACTTTCCGGCGATCCCGGTCACATAGCCAGCCTCCTGCAGCATATTGCCAAAGGTCCGTTCACCGTAGGACAGTAACCCAAAGCGCTTGTAGTTTCTCACGTTGTATTTCCCCGTCATGATCTGGACACGTGAGGGAGTGCACAACGGCTGCGAGTGGGCGTGCCGGAAACGCACCCCTTCTTCCGCCAAAAGATCCAGACGCGGCGTCTCATAAGTCGCCGATCCACTCGACCCCAGGCATTCATATCCCAAATCATCAGCCATGATGAGGATGATGTTGGGAGGCAGCTCACGGCCCCACGCCACAACAAGCATCCCCCAGAGGAGCCCTCCCCAGAGAAGTCTGACAGTTTGTTGCATGCTTACTTTCATATGTGTGAATGCCACCCGGGCCAATGCGACAATAGTCTTTTTAAATCGATCCATATATCGAGGCCATCCTCCGTGGAACCGTTACGCCCAATCTCTCAGCGAAGCTCAAGAAGCCTATCTGTTACACTCTTAAACCATTTCTTGTACTTGGCTAAGACATTAAAGATCCGGTTACAAGTCACCGATATTTCTGTTACAAATTTAAGGAACAGATGAATGCACAACAACCGGAGCCATCCCCTAGCTCCCCCAAATACCCCACTCCTTCAACCGACATAAAAACTTATGAGGCGAGAGTATCTTGGACGGATCTGTTTGCTTTGAAAGTGGAGGAGGAAGAGGACAATGAGGTGCAACAACAACATGCACGGCGCTCTAAACGTCATCCCGCCAGCGCTCACCCCGAGCAATCAGCTACTGATCAAACGTGACTTTTTGTACCCGGACGCGAAAGGAAAAGACGCTCCCCTTTCCAACTTCGCTCTGCATGGTTAACTCGGACCCGATATGGCGGCAAAGCCGCTCACACAGGGCAAGCCCCATTCCCAGCCCGCCATAGTTGCGTGTGCTGGAGGTATCCGCCTGGCTGAAGGGATTAAGCAGCTTCCCGGAACGAATCAGTTCGGAATCAATCCCAATACCTGAATCCGTAATCTTGAAAATCAGGTCCAGATTGTCCACATCGTGGAATTGGTAATCCAGGCTGACGTGGACCTTGCCCTCCTGATTAAATTTAATCGCATTATCGAGGAGCTTGAGAAGGATGATCTGAATTTCATACTCAGGCCCTTGCAGGAGCGACGGCATACTTGGGTTAATTTTTACCTCCGTCTCCTTTTCCCCGGAGTTCCCCCCATTGCGCTGGACGAGCTTCAAAACCAGGCTGGACGGGTTGAATAATTCGTTGGACTGCGAATAGGACTCGGAGGAAAGCCGGGCGTAATTCAAAATATCGTTTATCTTTTCAAAAAGATTAAAACTACAGTCCTGCAAATCACGGGTGAGGTCTTTTTGCTCCTCCGACAAACTCGTCTGTGTGAGGATTTCCAATAAGCCCATGATACCGTTCATTGGCGTATTGAGTTCATGGCTCAGAACGGAGAGAAACTCATTTTTCGCCCGGGATAGATCCTCTTCCACCATATCTGTGTGCTCAGCCATGAACTGGTAGCGATTTAAACAGCGCTTTACCACCTCCTGAATGTGGTGAATATCGAAGGGTTTAGAGAGGTAATCACTGGCTCCATGGCGAACGGCCTCGCGAGCCGTCTGCAAAGTCTCGTAGGCCGTAAGTATCACCACCTCAGTGTGGGGATGCAGGGTTTTGATTCGCCGAAGCACCTCAATCCCATTCATACCCGACATCCGGATATCTACGATGGCAACACTGAATCGGTGTTCCTTGGCCAGCTCCACAGCCTCCTCTCCGGAGGCGGCAGGGTAGACCGTAAACTGCGGCATGAAAACGAGTTTTAAGGATTCACGCGGGCCCGTCTCATCATCGACCACCAGCAACTTTGGCTTTTCACCCGGGGCCTTAGGTGGGTCCGTTTGCAAATCATCAGCTGAAAAGTTGAGGGTTTCAGGGGACATCAATCAAGGGCATGGGCAATTAAAACTGATAGGCAAGGGATAAATTAAACGCCAGACTGTTGGTCTCGTATTTACCTCCAAAATCAAATCCGGGCACACTCGGGGCTACAACATCCCGGCTTCCGGCCCCATATTGCACCACACCATCCCAAGACCAGCGGTCTCCACGATGCCCAACCCCCAGCGATACGAAATATCGGTCTGAATCCGGCACAATGGGGGTAAAAGTAGCATCAGGAATCGAATTTTCAACCCAGGCGAACCCGCCCGATATGTGATATCCGTTATCTAAAAAATAGCTACCACCGAATTCATAAAACCAACTGGAGTCCCAATTAAAAACAAAGGGGATGGTTTGGACCTCAGTCGTCAGGTCCACCGTTTGCAGCACGTCCCAATTCATCCATTCGAAATTGGCCTCAAAGTTCCACTTGGGGCTAGGCCGGAAACTATACCCAAAACGCCAGCAATCGGGAAAGGGAAACTCGGCTGACCCGGCCACCTCAAAGGGCGCGGGCACTCCCGGTACCGGTAAAACGGCAGATCCGGTGGTTTTTGAGTCCGCCCGCGAACGGTAGAGGATAGAAAAGGAGTGTTGTTCGACTGGTATCCACAACGCGGACAAGACAAACCCCAGGGACACCGCATTTCCATTGTAGTTGAATCCCGCCAGCCGTTGATCGAACGTAAACTCAGCCGAATTGATCGTGGGTCCGCCGCCGATCGAAAAGGTGTCGTTGATCTGCCAAGCCATCACGGGGTGTACCGTGATGTATTTCAACTCAGACTTATCTGCTACTCCAAAGAACGGACTGTCGTCCGGCCAGTCGGTAGACAGGCCAAAGGGTGCATAGATTCCTAAACCAAAAGCCGCTGGAGTATTTTCCATATTATAAGTTGCGAACAGATTGGGCAGAAACTGCCAGCTGTCGTCCATCTTCACGGTCCCATTGGCCTGCTCAACCGAATAGTCCAGAGAAATCATATAGGTCCCCACTTGACCTTGGACCCCTTCGAGTTGGGTGATTCCCGCCGGATTGTAGTAGATGGCGCTGGGGTTATCCGCCGTGGCAGAAAACGCGTTACCTCGGCCGGTCGCAAAAGCATCCACATAGTCCACACGGGTACCGGAGCCAAAAAGACTTCCCAAGCCAAAGAGCATAACCAAGGCTGAAATCAGGCTTGGAAGACGTTTACTTATTTGTGTGCAATTTGCTCTAAACATTCGGTTCTGATGAAAGGAATTGTTATCAATTGGTCTGTTTCAAACGGAGGTATGGCGTCCTGGATAGCAATCGTTCCCGAATGATCTTCAACGATCTTGCGGGCAACCGACAATCCAAGGCCAATCCCGGTGTTTTTTGTAGTGAAAAAGGGTTCGAAGGCCTTTTCTCGTGGCGATTCGCCAAACCCCCGTCCCTTATCCATCACATGAATCTCCAACAGACCACCCTCATCCATCCGAATTAATGTTTTGGGAGGTTGCCGATCCACATCGGCTTGAACCGCATTGAGGAATAACTCCTTCAATGCATGTGAAAAACTCTTGGGTTCCCCCGAAAAAAAGATCTTCTGGACCTCCCCTTTCAGTTGAATCTCAAGGAAGGGCTCCGCCTCCACGGCGCACACCTCAGAATAGACCGATTGCAGCAGACCCAGCAGGTCCAACTCCATCAGAGGCTTCTGCCCACGAGGCGAAAAGAACAACATCTGATCTGTGAAGCGTTGAATTCGTCCTGCTTCATTCGTGAGGGACTGCTTCAGGCTCTTTAAGAATTCCACATCTCCGATGCGGTCATCGAATAGTTGCAAGTGCGTTGTCAGAGGTACCAGAGAATTTCGAATCTCATGGGCAAAACGCTTGGCAATCAAAGCCGTCAACCGGCTTTGCGAAGTTTCCACCTCCGTCCGTTTGGCAATTTCCACATGAGTGAAGTCCTCCAGCACAAGCAGGATTGGCCGCGGCGGCACCAGAGGAGGCCCCAACGGGATTAAGGAGACCTGGAAGGTTTTCAATGGCAGCTGTTCATCCACATAGAGGAAGGGGTCCGCCTCTATGTTTTCCTCCCTCACCTTGATAATGCGCTGGCGAATTTCCTCCGGCAACTGATTCTCGATAACCGGCCCATTGAGCAGGCCACGATGACTCATGGCTTCCCGAAAGGCGCGATTCACATAGAGCGACTCCCCTTTCTGCCCCACAACCAGAAACCCGGAATGGAGAGAGGAAAACATATCATCAAGCAGCTTCTTGTCCTCGTTTCGCTGTAGCTGCAGCCAGGAGTTGCGCACGGCAACCCCCAGTTCTTCCAGGAGGAGCGTAATCAATTGCAGGTCGTCTTCCTGCAGGGGCCCAGTCAGGCGCTCCCCAATGATCGCGACCCCCAGATTGCGTTCCCGGTCATTGATCGGAAGCGCGATAACACCCCCCGGAATCTGGATCTCTTTCCGGATCTGTTCGCCCTCCGACATATCATCCAGGTAATTCAAATGGATCACAGTGGGGGATTCTTCCATCCGTTTGCCCAAACCGGAATAACGAGTCAGCTCCAGGCAGTTCCTCAGGTCCGGGGGCACACCAAAGGCAGCCAGGCAAGGCATCTTCGTCGTGTCGCTCGGAAATACACTCAAGCCGGCCACGTCGGCGGCCTCCATAAAGATCGCAATTTTATGGACCCCAACCAGGTCGCGGAGCTTCAAGACAAACTGCTCCGTCATTCGCTGGTAGTTGTTGGTTTCACTCAGGACCCGCGAAACATCGCGGAAAAGCGAAAGGGCAGAACGACTTGAAAGGGGCGAAGCAAACGGAGCTGGCGTACTCCGTATCGGGCCAGGTTTTGCCACCATATAGGGGTTTTTAACCGGGCGGCCCAGACGCTCAATAATCCGAATCAAGGCATTCGGTTGAATACCGGACTGGACCACCAGGTCTGCCCCAAGCTGAAGGGCCGACCATTCCCATTCCTTGTCGACGGGGGGAGCGAGAATGACAAGCGCACACTCGGGGGCCAACTTCCGCAGGTGGGAAACACGATTTAAATCAAGAAGTCGGGCCTCTGGGGTCCAGATCATGCAGACATCAAACCACCCGGATGGGAGCAGATTATCCAATTCACTATACTCGGATTTGAAAGAAAACTGTATATCTGGCTGGGATTCCAGGTCCTCCAAAAAGGGGGGATTGGGATCGCTCTCACTCAAATATAGTATGTGAATCACGCTCTGAGATTTTACCTAGGGTGTTTGCCCTGTACAGTCTAAATGGTTTACCCTATATTATTTTATTGTTTTGCCTTGTACAGCAAAATAATCGCTTGTAGCCGAACATCGAATACACTCATAAGCACTAGATAATCAAGATTTTCATTGTCACTTCTTAACGAAGTTAGCAACACGTTAGAGAATAGTTAAGCGAGAAAGCAGAATTGGGTAGATTACCCTATGGAGATTATTAGTGAATTCCGCGTCTACCCGAATCGGGAAGGTAGAAAAATTGCCGCGTTCTGGGACAGGGCAGACAACACGAATGTGCATGATCCATTCGTCGTCATGGCCCCCAAATTCGGCGAATCCAAAAAGAACAATCTTCAACTCGCCTACCACCTCGCCGCAAATGGACTGAACGTCTTCCGCTTTGACCACCTTGACCATATCGGTGAAAGCGATGGGAATATTATGGACTATACCTTTCGCGGGGCCACCAATGATATCCTCGATACGGTGTCCTTTCTCTCTAAGGAATTCAACGCCAACGAGTTAATACTGCTGGCCAACAGCATGTCGGTACGTCCGGGGATCCGGGCTACCGCCGAAGACTCCAGGATTGCCCGCTTCATTTCCCTTGCGGGCATGGTCAACTTTCGGGGAACCAGCCGAGTCGTCTACCAGGCGGACATGGTGGACCAACACATGAAAGGCGAGGTGATCGGGATCACCGACATCCTCGGCCATGAGGTGCACGTCTCTCGCTTTCTCAGCGGCACGATTGAGGAAAACATGCACGACCTTACCGGCACCCTTGAGGATGTTCAAAAGGCCAGTTCGGATTTTTTCTTCATCTGCGGAGAAAACGACGCCTGGATCCAATCACAAGACATGCAAGCCCTCTCCCGTTGTCGGGAAGACCTCCACCTGCGGTGGATTTCCGGAGCCTTGCACGAATTCAGGGAAAACCCGAAGGCCGCCCAGGATGCTATGCTCGACGCCGTTTTCGCCAGCAAGCATGGTTACTTTCCGAGCGAAGAGGAACGCGAAACCCTGGTCATTCCCGAACGGGCTACCATCTTTCGCCAGAATAAGGTAGAGCGAGAGAAATTGAAGAAGGCCAATCCCCTTGTCGAACGGGAACAGTCCTTCTGGCAGAATTATTTGCAGAAATACGGAGTCCTTGAGGAAATCACAGACTATCAGAAATACCTCGCTCTCGTCGGGGAGTGCCTCGGCACCATTGAAGCCGAAGACTGCCTCTTCGATATCGGGTGTGGCAACGGGCTCTTTGGCGTCTGGTGTATCCGCGAGTTGATGAGGGATAAACCCTGGTCTCCCGATCTCCACCCCGTCTACTTCGGTCTCGATCTGACTCCCAAAGGCTTGAGAGATGCCCTCCAAAAACAAGCCTATGCCGGTAATCTGGCCCGCAAACAAACGCGTAACGACCAGGCATGGATGGATTTTATCTATTTACCCTACGATCTGGAATGGGTAGGTCGCCCTAGCTCCGGGGGGCCAATACAGTTGCCATTCGAAGACAATACCTTTAATAAAATCTGTTGCAGCCTTTTGATTTCATACTTGAAACATCCGGATCGTATTTTGCGGGAATGTCATCGAGTCCTCCAACCCGGCGGTCGCATTGTTGTCTCCAGTATGAAACCCTACTGCGATCTGTCCTTACTATACAGAGATCTGGTGGAAGAATCTACCGACGAAGACCTGCTCAACCGGGCCCGCAACCTGCTTAGCGCCGCTGGGGCTATCAGGCTAAAAGAGGAGCAGGGACATTACTCATTTTTTAGCAGGGAGGAGTTGACTAACCTGGCCACAGAATCCGGATTTGCCCAAGTTCAGGCCTTCCGGTCCTTTGGAGACCAGGCCAATTTAATCGTAGCCACCAAATAATGAGGACCTACCTCCTCTTCAGCACTCTTCTGATCTTACTCTCCACCACCTTCTTCCTGGTGGCGGTACTGCTACGTAAACGGCTCACCCGGCAGAATCTGATCTTCAGTTTTTTTGGAGCCAGTGTCTGTTGGTGGTCCTTCTCCTACATCATGTGGCAGCTCTCCGATTCAGTGGAGTCCGCCACCTTTTGGTGTCGCATGCTGGTCTTTGGATCCACCTTTATTCCGGTAGCCTACCTGGAATTCGTTTACAATCTGACCGGAGACCAGAGAAAGCGCATCATTCAGGTGGGCTACTTGTCCTCGCTGATCATCTCCCTGGGTAACTTCTCCAACCTGGTGGTAGACCGGGTGGAGCCGGTCATGGATTTTGAATACTGGCCCATCGGGGGCATCCTTTTCCCCCTCTATCTGGCGCATTTCATCATCCTTGTGGTTTACGGATTCTATCTGCTGATAAGGAAGTACCGCGGATCCTCTCCCCAGGTCAGGAATCACCTCCAATACCTCATCATTGGAACCGCCATCGGGTATGCCGGCTGTTCCACCAATTTTTTTCTTTGGATAGGCATTCCCTTCCCTCCATGGGGACAGGGCCTTGGGGTGCTCTATATCCTCGGAATCGGATACTCCGTTGTAAAATATCGTCTGCTGGAATTTAACGAATTGGTCCTTCGGATCGTTTCCAACCTGGTGGGAGCCATCACCCTCTCTTTCATTCTCGCCGCCACAACATTTGCCATGATTGCCGGCCGCCCCTTCGCCATCTACGACCCGGCATTTATCCAATACTGGATCATCAATGGCCTGACCATCTTTGTCTTGCTCACGGTGACTCCTCTGCTCAACCGCAGCTTTGACCAATTCGTGCAATCCATTTTTTACCTCAGCCGTTATCCCTACCGGGCCCGTCTGAAAACCCTGGGGCAGGATCTCACAGAACTGGAGGAGGAGGACCAGATTTTTGAAGGTCTGGTTGAATCGCTTCTGGACCTCATCCCCGCCCGCAGGATTGCCGCCTACTACCGGGGCGACTTTGATACGGAGTACACGCTTCGCTGTGGCCGCGGAGAGGACCCCATCTACCCCGAGGTCGTGAACCCGGAGGACCTCACACCGGTTACCCGCGTGCTGCTTTCCTCCAGACAAACCCTCATCTTCGGTGAGGTAAGCCAGGGACAATTCACCGGCACCCCGGCTCCTTCAACCGATTCCCCCTTCCGTGCGCTGAATTTCCTCGAAGAGGAAGATCTCATTGTGCCCCTGATCAGTACTAAGGTGCTCGACGGCATGCTCCTGCTCGGCCCCCGCCAGGATGGCCGCATCTACAACGAAGTAGATATTTCTCTCCTCGAAGCGCTCTGTAACGAGATTGCGCTGACTATCCGGTCTCGACAAGTCGAGCGCCGGGCAAACCAGTTCGAAAAGCTGGTTTCGCTCGGGACTCTCGCCGCCGGCTTGGCCCATGAGTTGAGAAATCCCCTGGTCTCCATCAAGACCTTTGGCACCTTACTCGATGAGGGACGCGCCAATGGCAAAGAGTCAGCCGAGTTCGCCCGGGTCGTCCAACGGGACATCAATCGCATTTCCGGCATCATTGAAAACGTCGCCGCCTTTGCGGAGAATTCGGATGTGGCCTTCAGTGCAGTCGATATGAACCAGGTCATCTTGAAGACGTACGACATTGAAAAACCCCGTTTTAAACAAACCCGGGTGGAATTCCATTTCCAGCCCACTGAGGTCCCCTTCATCTCCGGTAATTTTAACCAGTTGGTCCAGGTGTTCATCAATTTGTTTGAGAACGCCATGCATGCCATGGAAAAGAGTGAGGTCCGCAAACTCACCATCGCGCTCCAACCCAAGATGGTGCACAAGACCACCCCGTGGTTGACCGTCCTGGTTTCCGACACCGGCGGCGGCATCGCTGATGAGCTTCTCCCTCGGGTCTTCGATCCTTTCATCACTACCAAAGATACTGGCACTCGCTCCGGAAAATCTGGAACCGGTCTGGGATTGGCTATTGTGAAACGCATTGTTGAAGCCCATAACGGTGCCATCGAAATTGATAGCCAGACAGGAGTCGGGACCCGCATCCGGCTCTCCATTCCCTGTGTTCTAAAGGAGGATTTAGCCCATGGATGAGATTGTGCCCAAATCGGTCTCCCAGCAGGGCAACCAGCGCAGCCTGAGCCGCGTCCTCCGCCGCTTTTCCGGAATTCTCCACCACATGGAGGATATGCATGCCTTTGCCGATGGCCTGGAATCCCTCCTCAAAGAATTCCCCGATCTGGAAAAGGCCTGTATTCAGCAGTTCGAAGACACGGTCTCCCCCGGAAGCCTGACCGACCAGTTTAAGAACCGGCAACTCGTCATCCCTCTCAAAGGGGAAAACCAGGTCAAAGGCGTCATCAAGATCCCTGATAACCGGCGTGGTAAAAAAATGGGAGCGGGCGACCTGCATCTGCTCTCCTCCCTTGCCGGGGTGGTGGGAATCCTCCTGGAGAAAAGTGCTTCCTTCCAGTCCTCCTCACATCAAAACTCGGTCATCAGTCACCTCCTGGACCTTATGCCTCTTGGAGTGGTCTGCGTATCTGCGGATGGGAGAGAATTCATCTTCAATCAACCGGCCAGACAGTTTCTCCGACTCAATGAAAAAGGCGAATCTCCTCACCTTGAGATCATACTAAAGGAAAACCAGAGAGAATCCGGGTCTTACCACTTGAAAGTGGACCATTCCCTCTATTATGCCCGCCTCTTGAAATATCCCCCAAAAAAGGAAGCCACAGAGTATTGGATCACCCTGTTGGTCGACCTGACCCAGGAACGGGATCGGATACATGAGTTCTTAGTCCGGGAAACCTACCGCTGCAAATGGCAGAATACCCCCCTGTCGCTCCTCTTTATGCAAGCGCCGAAAGCAGAGGACAAACTCCTCGAGCGTATCCCGAGCATGGAAACCGCCCTGGGCGCACAGGGTGTCGTTGGTCCCATCGATGCCCAATCCGTTGCTTTCATTGTCCCAGGCTTGAACCCCATCGACTTGAAGAACTGGATTCGCCAGCACCAGGACCTTCTCCCCATTGTCGAGATTCATATCGGTCACGCCGGACTCTCACCCAAAATTGAGAATGGAATCGAAATTCTCGAAAAAGCCGTCGCCGCCGCGGAAGACCGGCACAGTTTCCTCAAACGTAAAATTCTCCTGGTCGACGATTACGCCCCCATCAATGATACGATCGAAATGGTCCTCGCGGGAGATTACCATATTTTAAAAACCACTTCCTGCCTTGAGGCAGACTTCCTCCTCCAGGGTGGCGATATCGACGGCCTGATTGTGGAACGGGACCTGAGTGACGGCCAAAAGGGAGAAGACCTGGCCCGACTGGGAATGAAGCTGAATCCCAGTTTTCAAACCATCCTGACCTCCGCCGATTTACCCTCCATGGAAGACCGTCAGGCCGCCGGCCCGGGAATCCACTTCCTGCAAAAGCCCTTCAATGCGAACGACCTCACTGAGATTGTCTCCTCGGCCTGGCCGGCTGTCCCCCAGTAGTCGAGACACAATATTCTCTCGCTAGCTGATTGACGGATACCTGCTCCGTCCCTTGGGTTTGGTTATGATTCAATCAAACCCCTTTCTCCAAAATGATTTTTATGTAAAATGGTCTCTCCTCACTCCGGACCATGTCGAGGCCGACCTCACCCTCGCCATAGCTGACGCTCAAGCCAAGGTTGATGCCATTGCCGCCCTGGTCGAGGACGAGTCCACGCCCCTGACCGCTGAGAATTCGCTCCTCGCCCTCGATCGCGCCACAGAGGAGCTCACCATCGCCTGGGGTAAGGTGAATCACTTGGATTCCGTCTGTAATAACGATGCCCTCCGTAAAGGGATCAACGCCATGCTCCCCAAAGTGACTGAGTTCTACGCGCGCATCCCGCTCAACGCCAATTTGTGGACTGTCATCAAGCGATTCGCCGCCACCGAGGAAGCTCAAGAACTCAGCCCGGAGCACAAGCGATTACTGGAGGAAACAATGGCAGACTTTCGCGAAAGTGGAGCAGACCTGCCCCCAGAACAAAAGGTCCGCTTTGAAGAACTGGAAGCGAAACTCGCTCAACTGACACAAAAGTTCTCTGAAAACGAACTCGACTCCACGAACGCATGGGACTGGGTCATCGATGACAAAAGCCAACTCGAAGGCATCCCCGAAAACGCCTTGGAGCAGGTCCGCCAGAACGCCCTCTCCAAGGGGCACGGCACGGAAGAAAACCCCAAATACCGGGTTACTTTACACGCACCCAGCTGGCTCCCCATCATGAAATTCTGCAAGGTAGAGGCCACCCGGAAAAAAGTTTGGGAAGCCCTGTCCAAAATCGGTTCCGAAGGAGATTACGATAACACCGGGTTAATCTGGAAGATCCTTACCCTTCGCCATGAAAAAGCCGGACTCATCGGCAAAGCTAATTTTGGAGATCTTGTCCTGGAACGCCGGATGGCTAAATCCGGACAACGTGCCCTGGACTTCGTGGAGGACCTCTTCTATCGGACCAAACCCTTCTTCGATAAAGAAGTCTCCGAACTGGAATCCTACAAAGCCGAACAGACCGGGGAGGCCGGCCCCCTCCATCCCTGGGACACCGCCTACTTCTCTGAAATGCGTCAGAAAGAACACTTCGATTTCGATGAGGAAGTCCTGCGCCCCTACTTCCCAATTGACCAGGTCATCAATGGGATGTTCGCCCTCATCAGTGATTTACTCGGGCTCTCCATTTCGGAAAGACCTGCTGTCTTTATCGATGCGCAATCCGGGGAGAAGACCCCTACCGATGCTCCTGAGGATGCCGTGGAAGTCTGGCACCCAGAAGTAAAGTTTTATGATCTTAAGGATGAATCCGGTGCGCCCATGGGATCATTCTACGCCGACTGGCACCCGCGCGAATCCAAGCGAAGTGGCGCCTGGATGGATTACATCCTCACCGGAGAGCGAGACCCGGGCAAGCCCCGCACCCCCCACCTCGGTCTGATTACGGGGAATCTCACCCCCTCCACCAGGGACAAACCAGCCCTGCTGACCCACTATGAGGTCCAAACCATTTTCCATGAGTTCGGACATCTCCTACACCACCTCTGCGGAGAAGTCCCGGTCAAATCCCTGAATGGAGTTAATGTGAAGTGGGATTTCGTCGAACTTCCCTCTCAGATCCTGGAAAACTGGTGCTGGGAACGGGAAAGTCTCGATCAGTTTGCCCGTCATCATGAAACCGGGGAGCCCATTCCCGAAGATGTCTTTCAACGCATGCTGGCCACACGCAACTATATGTCGGCCACCATGATGATGCGGCAGCTTTCCTTTGGTAAACTCGATCTCGAATTACATTTGAAGTATGCCGACCCCTCCAGGCGTCCGGACCTCGCTGAGCAAGATATGGACGCATTCATCCGGAGCTGGCTGGATCCCTACATCTTCCCCACCACCCTCAGCGGCCCCACAATTGTGCGTCGTTTCGGTCACTTGTTCTCCAGCGCCACGGGCTACGCCGCAGGCTATTACTCATACAAGTGGGCCGAGGTGTTGGAGGCGGATGCCTTCTCCCGCTTCAAGCAAGAGGGGATTTTAAATGGAAAAGTCGGCCGTGAATATCGCCGGAAGATCCTGGCCAAAGGCAACAGTGACGACCCCTCCAAGCTCTTCCGGAGCTTCATGGGACGCGAGCCCGATGCCGAAGCGCTCATGATTCGCAGCGGCCTGGTCGCCGGATAAGCCCGATGATCGCGTATCTCCGGATGCAATGCTTTCCAGGCAAAGCCTCCCTAGTTCTTCTGGGATTGGCGCTTTCCCTGGTGGCTCCACTCCAAGCGAAGCGGCAAGCCCCTTCAGAGAAAACAGCGGACATCTCTTGGCCCGCCTTCGTCCCCAGCCAAAAACATGGGCAAACCGCTACGCCCACACCGATCGAAACGTTCCGTGAGGAATTTTCCCAGCTGGCGCAGGCGGACCCCAATTTTGAGCACGTAGACGAAGCCTACCTTCCCGTTCATCATGGCTGGTTTCTTAAATTTATTGATTGGTATCTGGAAGCCGTCCGGTCTGCAGGAATCGTCTATGAAGTCGATGTTTGGGACTGCGACAACTTTGCTTTGGGACTATCATCTTTCGCAAACCTTGCCGCTGCGCAGGCTGGTTTCTATCAAAAAAACGCCCTGGTCGGTTGGTTTACCGTGCACAATGTGGAGACTTGGGCAGGGGTCCCCTCTCATACCAATCATGCTTTAGTTCTCTTTCAATCGGAGAAGGGCATTTTTGTAGTTGAACCTCAAAATGGGAAGATCATCAAACTCAACCATTATCCCAATGCCGCCTACATCAAAGATGTGTATCTTCCCTAGTCGGCAAATCCGCGTCAGGTTAATGCTGCTGAGTATCCTGCCGCTACTTCCTGCATTTGGCTTTGATTTTGGGTTAGGCTTTCCGGCTCCCTATCCGGCTGAGTCCAACGGGCAGGTCTTGATTTTGAATGAAATCTCCCTGAGGCAAAAACTTCGTGAAGCAACTCACCCAAGGATTCACCTTCGTTTGCAGGACAGGCACTACACGGCGCTGCAAGTGGAATGGGTAGACGACGCGATGGCTTGGTTGACTCAATTTACGGAGAAAATCGGCCTGGACCTCCATCAGGTCAGGCAGGACGGATTCCATAATGATAACTATGCCAGGCTGCTGATCACCATGGCGGATTCGAAAAGTGCTTTGAACGCTCAACATCATTATAATTTTGGTATTGGGTTCATTGATATGAAACTGGTCAATGCCTGGGGCCAGGAACCTGCCACCGGAGAAAGACACACCTACCTGCTATTCCTGACGGATGACGGATTGATCGTATATGATGCAGTTCATAGGGATAAGATTCACCTGGCGCAGCACCCGAACCGAGAGCACACGGTCGCCGTTTATTTTTAGTCCACGGCTTCTGCTTACCCGCGTCAAAAACCTGTTAAGGGGGCATTTTTTTGGCCTAGAGGGGAATAGAGGACATTCAAATGAGCTCTATTTTTCCGAATGAAATCACTAACCCGCGCCTTATCCCTACACCCTGTAGCCTGGAGCTATGCCCTTCTGGGAATCCTCCTGCTGGGTATCTTCCACACGACCACGGCTGCCCAATCCGCCGACCCCAATGCCTCGACCGTCGAGGACCTGTTGCGGGAATCGGGAGAGTTCACCACCTTCATCGACTTACTGGAATTGGCCGGCATGTCCGACATGCTGGACGGCTCGGATCGTTACACCTATCTGGTTCCCAACGATCAGGCCTTTGCGGCTTTGGGCAAAGAAACCCGAAAAATGATGCGAGAGCGCCAGAACCGCGATACCCTTCGCCAGTGGCTGGAGCTCCATACCATTCGCGGAGTGATCAATACGGAAGCCCTGGCGAAAAAGGGGGAAATCCGGTCCATGCACGGCGATATGCTGGCCTATGATAGCAGCTCCAAATCGGGCATGATTAATGGGGTTGAAATCATGCGCGCCGACCTCTCCGCCAGCAACGGCATGATCCATGAAATTGCCAATCTCCTTCCCCCCCGGGGCGTGGTTCGGCTCCAAACCATCGAGGAAACCGTAGATCTCATGGCAGACGTCCCAACCATCCTGAACCGCGCCATCAGCCTTGGTGCACCCATTTACAATAACGGCAACCACGCCGCCTGCACTGCCATTTATGAAGTCGCTGCCCTCGGGGTACTGAACCGTGTGAATGACCTTCCCAGGGAGGTGTGGGCCAAGCTTTACCACGCGATTGAGGTAGCCAAAGACCCAGCCATCGGACCCTCACAAAAGGCATGGACCCTGCGTCGCGCTATGGATGCCGCCATTGCTGCAACAAGCAAAACAGGTTAGATAGAATCTAAAACCGTCGCAGGTAGAGCGGAATGGTTGTAAGCTCTCCACCGGCTTCCCGAGCCACGACCCGAACCGCCACATAGCGAGAGGGCGGTTGCTTCTCCGGAGTCACCTCAAAACGGTAGGCTTTTCCCGGGGTGATGACGCTCCAGTCCACGCTGTATCCCGTATCCGGCACATCCACCTTCACAATCTCGGCCGTAATGGCTTCATGAAATACAAGTATCGCGCTGTGCGGTTCCAAGGCCTCCTCGCGATTCCAGACCAGGATACGGGGCTCCAGGGTCCACTTGCGGGGAATCATGACTTCCAGATGAAGGAGCGCGGACCCGGAACTCGTTACCACGGTTACCGTCTTCTTTTGCTCTCCCATGCGGGAACCGAATTCAAACTCGACTTCAATTATTCCCGTCTCGCCAACCGCATAATCGGTCTTTTCGGGCTTAGCCGAAGTACAGCCGCAGCTGGTCCGAATATCTAGAATCTCTATACCGCCGGAATCCACTACTTCAAAAGGGTATGTAACCCTGACCGATTCCTGGCCGAGTTCCGCCTTCAATTCCTGCCGGGTAGATTCAAATTGAAGGCCGGACCCATAAGAGGGAACGAACAAAATCAGTAATAATGGAATCCACTCAAGCCGCATCCTGCTCCTTAATTATCTGAAAAGGCAACTTCCAGGGTCGTCCAGGAAGCCACCGAATTACCACTCAATTCCGCCGGATAGAAAGGGAAACTTTTCGCCAATTCCATAGCCGGAATACTCAACTCGCGGTGACTGGAACTCAGCAGATTGACGACTCTCACCTTTCCTTCCCGGTCAATCAATAAATCCAGCTGCACCTCCCCGGAAGAAATATAACCAACCAAGTGGGGAGGCACATTCAAAATCCGTGCTTCCTTCCACCGGGGAAGCTGATCCACCTGGTCGGGATTAAAAGCCTCGATCTCTGCGATTTCTGGTAGGGCGGCAATCTCTCCGACTGTATCCACGAGGCGATCATCCGAATAGCCCGCCTCAATGCTGGCGTCCAACTGCTCCACTTCGATAGCTGTGATTCCCCTGTCGGCGGAATCGATCTCGAGGACCGGGGCCACAGCAACCGGATCCGACAACACGGGTTTGCTGTCTGGAAGAACAGGAGGAATATCCGGTTCAGGAATTTCAACATCCTCCGTTCTCACCGCTTTTTGGTCTGGTTGCCGCATGATTTTCAGAAAGGGAGAAAGAAAGAAGACACCCAACAGCATCAGCCCCGCCAGCATCAGAGGCCGGGCCAGCGAGACCCGCTTGGGTGGCTCCCGGAAATCTTCATATTTAGGTGTCAGGCTCACAGATGAAAAATAGAGACGATTGCCAGATCTTGAAGGAGACCTTCTCCCATGTCCATCCGTTCCATCAAGGCTGCCTATGGTAAAAAGGCTCGCCTGCATTCCAGGCGAGCCACGTTCCTCCTTCCCAGCTGTCCCAGGTCTAATGCGGTCTGGCTCGGGGCAAACCAAAGCGAATAGGCAGGATATAGGTGGCGCGGACCGGCTTCTTGTCTTTCAGGGGTGCCTCAAAGACCGAGTTCTCCGCTGCCGTTATCGCCGAATCCACAAACCCGCGGTGAGAAGCGTGAAGCACCTCTATTACCCGGACCCTTCCTCGTTCGTTGATTAAAATCTTCAATTCTACGAAGCCCTCAATGTGCTCACGCTTCATCTCGTGGGGATAAATCAACCGCCCCCGTTTGATGACTCCTGGAATCCTGTCCAACTGAGAAGTGTCAAAGGTTAGAATGCGCGGATCAGCCCCAAAGCCGGTCGGCACTCCCGCCTCACTTGGAAACGTGGGCTTCCCCGGCTCAATATGAACCGTAATCGAAGCCAACGGGGGATTCGTGGCAGGAAGGGGCTCCAGCGGAAGATCCGG
>JANQKZ010000021.1 GCA_028280845.1 Opitutales bacterium
TGGCACTTACGCACGTCCCGTGCGCTACGTGCCAAACCGCCTTGCGCTGCTCCCCTGTTTGAGCCCACCAGCGCCTCAATTTAAATGCAGATTGCTCTATTCGATTTCCGGCGACACCACTCCAGGAGACCGGCGGCTCCGAGGAGTAGGCCAATGCTGAAATAGGTGGAGGGTTCGGGAATGGCGGGAACCAGTCCACCTCCTCCGCCGATCTCGCCATTGCTGGCGCCAAAGAAAATCTGGGTGCTCACGTTGATCGAGGATTTTCTGGAATCGAAATCGATCTCGGTGTTGTTGTTGAAGCCTATAACGGTGAGGGTGCCGTTACCGGTAATCTTCCCCAGGTCAATGCTGGCATTTGGATTGTCGCCCAAGTCCAGAATGGAATTGCCGTTCAGGGTGAGGTTTTTGACGTCCAGATCATTTCCATGGGTGTTGATCACCGCGTCAGAAGCAAAAATGTCAGTGTTCTTTTCAAACAAGTCATCCCCTTCGAGGTTTAAGGTACCGCTGGTGATTTCGAAATCTGCGTTTTCTTTAATCTCTTCAGTCAGCGTAAGGCTCCCGCCGGTGACGATGAAGTCGGCATTCTTCTTAACTTCAGCCAGGATAAGGGTTCCGCCGGAAATGTTGAGATCCAGGTTTTCTTTGATCTTGTCTTCGAAAGTGATGTTGCCGCTTTCGACAAAGATGTTGGCATTCTTCTTGATTTCGTCTTCGAAAGTCACATCGCCGCCTTCGAGGAACAAATCCGCGTTATCTTCGATCGCTTCCTGAAAGACGATGTCGCCTGCTTCAACGGTGATTTCCGCATTTTTTTTGATTTTTTCCTCAAAAGTCACCCTACCGTCGGCGATCCCGATGATGGCATTTTCCTTTACCTCTGCTTCGAAGGTGACGGTTCCGTCCTCGATCGTAATCTCAGCATTCTTCTCGATTTTGTTTTCGAACCTCACATTGCCGTTTATGATCAGGATATCGGGGTTCCGTTTTATCTTCTGTTCGAAGGTAGCGATTCCGCCTGAAATGGTAATATCGGAATTGTTTCCGATTTCGCCGGTGAAGGTAGCATCCCCACCACTGACAGCAATGACACTGTTCCGACCCTGGTGCCCGTAGGAGGAAGTGCCCGCTGTATGATTCACCGTGCCAGCCTGGGCCTTGGAGGAATGATAGAGGATAACAAACACAGCCACAATCCAAGCGACCAGGGTGAGGCGGCGTGTTTTTATGGTTTGGACCGGGTTGCGTTGCGAGTTCATTTTGGCGGTGTGTGCCGTTTAAATTGCAGTCACGATGCCAAAATGATTTTGTCCTACTTAAGTTGTTGTTTTTAAAATACTTAAAAAATATAGTTTATATTTTAGCGCTTGGATCTTTAGATAATTCTATATCAATAAATGCATAGAGATTGATATTATATTGCAAATTCATTGCATAAAAGAACCATCAACACCGAAGCGGTATCGGGGCAGCAACCGATCTGGAGTGCAATCCGATCGCAGATTACACACCATAACCGGGAGGGCTGCTGAGGGCTGGCAGGCAGATGAAAGGCCACCTCAGCTCAAACAAGTGCATCCGCCGAGGGTCAGGCTGGCATCGGCGGGCAAGTTTTGCGGCTTTGGCTAAGGGGCGGCCACGCGCAAAGCACGGGCCCTACGATTTGTTTTGTTTGCGGCGGCGGAATTCGAAGAGGATGGCGGCGAGGGCGAGGAGGGCGCCGCCGAGATAGGTGGAGGGCTCGGGGACGACAGGGACGAGTTCGCCGGTGGGGAGGAGTTGGGCTTCGTAGATGCCGGGGCCGAAGCCATCCGGGTTGATAAAGCGGATTTGGGCGATCTGGATGGCATTGAGCGCCGAATCGTCAGAGCCGAAGAAGATTTGATCCGTGCCTCCGCCGTTGATGGCGTCGCCGGACCAGTTTTCGATGTCCCAGTAGTTGGTGCTCCCGACCCAGGATTCTGCCTTGGAGTCGGCGAAGTTGATACGGGTGGAGCCGTTGCCGAGGTCGAGGGTGGAAGCGGCGGAGAGGGTGAGGGTGCCGAGGACATCGCTGCTGCCCATGGTGAAGGTGCCGGTGGACAAGTTGCCCCCGCTGAGGACCACGTTGGTGCCGTTGGCGATGCCGCCATTTTCGGCGAAGACCAGGGTGCCGCTCTGGATATCGAGGGTTGTGGCGTCCAGGTCAGCTTCGACGGTGACCTCGAATCCGGTGTTGGCGTTGATCGTGATGGTGTCAGCGGTGAGGGAGAAGGAACCGCCGTTACCGATCAAGTCACCATTCCGGATCTCGGCATCCCCGTCGACGGTGATGTTGTTGTCATTGGTATCGAGAATACCCTCTTTGATTTTGAAAACGGAGCCGGTCTGGCCGGAGAGGTCGATGTCGCCGCCGGTGACTTCGACCCGGGTGGTATAGTCGAAGTCGGCCGTGCTGGACCCGATGGTAGAATTGGCCGAGTTTCCTTTCACGATGAGGCCGCCCCAGGTGTTGAGGTCGTTGCCGGAGTTGTCGAGGGTGATCGTAATATCCTGGGTGGCGTTGGAGGCGAGGCCGAGTTTGGCGGTGGAGGAGGAATTGGGCCCGTCGTCAACCGTGAGGCCGTTTGTGCGCGAGCGGAGGGTGAGGGTGCCGGTATTGGAAGAACCGATGGCGCCGAGGGCGCCGGCATCGACAAAGAGTTGGAGAACCGTAGCGCGGGCTTCGATTTCGAGCCCGCTGCAGGCCTCGCCCATGATGCTGAGGGCGGTGGAGCCATCGACGGTGACATTTAGATTATCTTCCAGGACGAGGCGGGATTCGCCCCCGGAGTCGGTGCCGAAACCGGTGACCGTCTGGTCGAAGGTGATGTTGCCATCGCCTTTTCCGGTAACGAGGGCGTTTTCGCCGATATTGAGGTTATGGTTAAAGACAATGCCGGCGTCGTCATTCGTGGTGAGGTTGACGGTGGAGTTTGCCTTTGCGTCAACGAGTCCACCAAAAACGAGGTTGCCTGCGTTGGTGGAAGAGTCGGTATTATTGATATTAACAAGACCATTGAGCTGGAGCGAGCCGGAGGAGGAGAGGAGGGTGGTATTGCCGGTGCCGGTGATAGAGCGGTTGATGGTGGTGCCGAGAGAGCCGCCATTCACGATGATATTGCCTCCGCTGGACAGGCCGGTGCCCGAGCCGTAATTGAGGTCGAGGGTCGTATTTTCGGACAGGGTCCAGGAGTTGGAAGAGCCCAGGTTGCCGAGGCTGGCGGATGAATTGATCTGGAGGGTGCCCTCCTGGAGGGTGGAGTTACCGGTAAAGGTATTGGCTCCGGAAAGGACGACCGTGCCGCCGCCGATCTTGTCAATCCCGTTGCCGCCGGAGATGACCCCGGAGAAGGTAGTGGTGCCACCGGTGGCGGAAGTGAGGTTCACATCCTGGCCGGTGACGGTGGTGCCGAGGTCGATGTTGCCACTGAACTCGGCGGTGCCGGAGTTGAAGTTACCCCCCAGCGTGGTCTCGACCGGGGAATTGACGATGTCAATATTGCGGGTGAGGTTGGTGCTGTTCGATCCATCAGTCAGGAGGAGCTGGGCATTGCCGGTGGCGGCGGCGTTACCGACTTGAATATCGGAGGTGCCGGTGCCGAGGCTGCCGGAGCCGGAGATCTGGACGGTGCCGGACTGGATGTCGACATCACCGGAGAAGCCGCTGTTGGAATTCTGGGTAAAGGTGAGGGTGCCGTTGCCGGATTTGGTCAGGCTGCCGGTGCCGGAGAGATTGCCGTCGAGCTGAGTGTCACCGGTGCCACGAATGATGAGGGGGTTGCCCTTCGTGTTGAGGTCGCCATTGATCTCGAGGAGGCCGGAAGAACCCTGGGCAATGATGAGGCCGTCTGTATCATCGTTCTCCAGGTTGACATCGATCGTCTGGTTGGCGGTGCCGCCAAGGGTCATGCGGGCCTGGAGGGAGTTGCCGGTGTTGAAATCGATCGTGCGGGTTGTCCCATCGTCCCCGATCGTATAAGCGGTCGATTCATTAAACTCCATGAAGCCGATGCTGAAGTTGCCATCGAGGGCGACCGTGGTCTGGCCAGAGCCGGTGTTGTCGAAGAGGACGAGGTCGCCCGTGCTGTCGAAGTCGGGGTAGTCGGCTTCGGGATCGGAGATCCAGCTATTATTAAAATCCCACTGGTTGCTGGTGCCATTCCACTCGAACACCTGGGCGGTGAAATTGGGCAATATCTCGTAGAAGCCATTGCCATTGTCGACGAACTCGAAGCCGGTATCGAAGCCTTCAAAGTTGATGATCAGATCATTGGGATCGATTGAAGTGCTGAAGAGGAGCTGTTGGGAACCGCCGCCGCCGGAAATGATGCCGTCCCAGTCCTTAATGGTGAGGGTGTTTCCGTTGGTGTCGGAGTTGGCGCCGGCAAAGGTGAGGATGGCGGTATCGCCGGCATAGTTGATATTGCTGTCGGCCCCGAGGGTGAGGTTGTTAAAGGTTTCATCTATGTTAGCGCTGGGATTGGGGTCCGGGGCTTCCCTCGTGGCGAGGGTGAGGTCGCCCCCATTGAGGATGAGGTTGGCACTGGAGTTGACCTGGCCGTCGGCATTGGTGGTGGGCTTGATGACCAGCGCGGCGCCAGCGCCAACAGTGATCGAGTTTACCGCCCCCAGGGCCTGGTTCGTGGCATTGTTCAGTTCGAGGGTGCCGTTGCTCACAGTGACATTGCCAGTGAGCGTGTTGGTGCCGTCGAGGGTGAAGGTGCCAGTGCCGGTTTTGGTGAGGTCGGTGCCGGTGCCGGTGATTACACCGGAGAAGGTCGTGTTGGAATTGTCGCCGCCGGTGGTGAGGTTGTTGCCCTGCATCGTGAGGGTGCCGCCGTTGCCCGCGAGGCTACCTATGGTCTCATTGTCGTTGAGGATGACTTCGGCGGAGTTGTTGATCGTAAGCGTATCGGTGTTGCTGATGGCGGTGTTCCCCGTGCCTTGCAGATTTAATACACCACCGTTGGCAGTGACATCACCCAGGGTATCGGATTGTCCTGTGATCACAAAGGTGCCGTCTCCCGTTTTGACCAGGTTGGTTCCGCTTGGATTGGAGGTGCTGACATTGGCATCCCAAAGGAGGTCGACGGACTGGGAACCATTCCCCACGTCGACGGTGAGGTCGGTGTTGGCCAAGGTGATATCGGCAAAGCCGGTACCGCTGGAGTCCTGGCCGATGAAGCCCTGGCCGTTGGTGTTGGTTTTGCTGACAGAATCTCCCTGGATGGTGAGGGTACCGGTGCCCATAAGGATTTTCCCCTGCTCGAATGAAATATCTTCAAAATCCTGATCGGTGTCGGTGGCATCGAGGGTGCCGGCTGTGGTTGTCGTGCCGATTGACAAATTGGAATAGTCCGTGGAGGACCCGGAGGTGCCGCGAATCTGGTTATCCTGGGTAAGGGCCAGGGTGCCGTTTTCGACGAAGGTGTTGATGGCCCCTACGTAATCATTGGTGAGGGTGAGGTTCGAGGTGCCAGACCCTTCCTTGGTGAAATCGCCCAGATTATAAATGGGCCCACCTTCAATGGAGGAGCTGGTGGTGGTTTCGAGTTCGGGGTCGCAGAAGCCGCAGTAATTGGAGTCGAGGGAGTAATTGACGTCGTATTGGTCGGTCGTGAGGGTGAGGTTGGGGGAATTGAGGATGTTGGCGTTGTTCAGGTTACCGACATCCAGGATGCCGGAGAGGCGGAAGGTGCCTTTTTCGGTCTCAGTCCCCCCGTCGAGGATGGTGGTGCTGTAGAGGATGGTTTCGGGGGTGCGGAGGATGTTGAATTCATTCTGCCCTTTCCAGCGGATTTCGCCCTCGAGCTGGACCTCGTTCCCGCCGAGAATGTTAAACACCGACCCGACGTCTTCCACCTGGATGACGTCGCCGGCATCCAGAATAAAAAAGGAGCCAGTGCCATCGGTGAGGCTGTGGAAGCCGGGCGTGGTGTCATCTCCGTCAACCTCGAAGGAGGTGAGGATGGTGACTTCAGAGCCCCCGGTGACGGTGATGGTATTGTCAGCCCCGTCGGTAGTCTGGAAATCATCATAAGAAATGATGCAGAAGTGGGCCCCATTGATATTGAGGTCGCCGAAGATGGAAATATCGTCGTCGGAGATAATGGTCATATCTCCCAGAACGTCGAGAGTGCCGCCGGCCTCGAGGCGGAAGTCTTCGTCTCCGGCCACATTGATGTAGGCTTTACCCCCGGACTCGACCACGAAGTCGCCATTGATTTCGAGGCCGTGATTGTTGCCCTGATCAGCAAGCTCAAAGACGGCGAGGCCTCCGGATTTCACCGTTATTTTTCCATCGAGCTGCATGTCAACATCGGAAGCGGTGGAAGAGTAGACGAAGAATTCACCGCCGTTGCCAATAGTGATATCCCCGGTGCCGAGGTAATTTAGGCCGCTAGCTGTGGAGCCGAAGCGGGCATTATCTACCGAGTTGGTGTTCGTTCCGATACTGATTCGCCCTTCAGTTATCTTTGTACCACCCGAGTAGGTATTATTGCCGGCGCTCGTGGTATCGATGACCAGGGTGCCCAGGCCCGATTTCTCGAGGCCTCCCGTACCCGTTAAATTGCCCGATACCTCGAGCGTGTTCCCCGACTCCACAGCTACTTTGCCTAAAATGAGGGCGCCGGACTCGTCGGTCGCGGTGCCGTTAAAAGTGATATCTCCGCTGAACTCCCGGTTGGTGCCGGTATTGACACTGAGGAGGGTGCCCTGGTTGGCCCCGTTGGCGAAGCTCAGCGCTTCATCGGACACGCCGGAATCGTAGGCGAGTTCGAGGGTGCCTCCGTTGGTGAGGGTGGTGCCGGATCCGGTGCCACCGAGCCCGGAACTGTTGGTGATGCGGAGGGTGGTGCCATTGATGGTGGTGGTTCCGGTATAGGTGTTGGCACCGGAGAAGCGGGTGGTGCCGTCGCCCTGGAGGGAGATGTTGTTGCTCCCGCTGATGACACCGCCGAGGGTGAAGGTGGTGGTCGATTCGGTCTGGTTGATAACCAGATTATCGTCCAGGGCGATATTGGAATTGATGGCGTGGGAGCCGGTGCCGCCGACATAGATAAGGGCATCGGATCCGTTGTTGTCGAAAGTCAGTTCGCCCGTACCCGAAATGGTGTAGGAAGTATCTTCCTGGAAGTAGAGTTGCCCGATGGTTTTGTTGGAGGGGAGGTTCACGTTGGGATAGGCGGTGCCTTGAGGGCCAAAGAGGGCGATGGTGCCGGGGTCCTGGGGATCCCGTGTATTCGGATCCCAGTTTGCGTCGTAGAACCAAACATTTTCGTTACCCACCGCTCCGCCGCCGACCCATTCGACGGCGCCGAGATCCGGGATAATTTCGTAGTAGCCATCGTAGACGCCACCGGAGATCTGGTTGGCCTTGGCGCCGCTAGAAAACCCGTTAAAGGTGATATTGGACAGGGTGGTGGCATCGACCGGGTTGGCGGAGAGGAGGCGATCGCCTCCGGCGCCGCCAAAGACGCCGTTGTTCCAGCCATTAATGGTGATGCCAAAGGAAGCAAAGGTGAGGTCGTTGGCATCGATCACACTGAAATCGGATCCGAAATTGAGGGTGGAGGTATTCGTCGTAGAGAGGATACCAAAACTATCCGTAACTCCGTCGAAGGTGAGGGTGCCGCCGTCCAGGGTGATGGGGACTGAGTTTCCGATCAGGTTATTAGATGAGAGTTGGAGGGTGCTGCCGGAGGAGACCGAAATGCCTGAGGCTGAACCGATGGCTTCGGTGGATCCATTCAGGTTGAAGGTGGTATTGTTGACCGTGACGGAGCCATTGGTTTCGATGGTGCCGCCAAAATTATAGGTGCCGCTCCCGGCTGTGCTGAAATTACCCGAGGCGGATCCGCTGCCGATAGTGCCGGAAAAAGAGGAGGTTCCGGAAGTGGTGACAACGAGGTTGGAAGAACCCATGTCAAAGGTACCGGTACCGGTGAGGTTTCCAATGGTTTCGTTCTGATTGATGGAGACAGTCGCTCCGGAGGAAAGGTTGAAGTCGGAGCCGTCGTTAATGTTTGCGGTATCAAAATCCACATTGCCGGCCTGGATCTCGTAATCACCGGTAAAGGCATCGGAAGAGCCGGAGATGGTGAGCTTACCTGCGCCGGTCTTCTGGAGCGTACCGGAACCGGAAAGGCCACCTGCGATATTGAGGGTATCGCCCGTAACCACGACCGGGGAGGTGCCACTCAGACCCAGGGTGGGGTTAAAAGTGACATTGGTACCCGTGTTGTTCTTGGTCAGGGTGCCGGACACGGTGAGGGTGCCGGATCCATTCACGTTCGCATTGTTCAGGGTAAGGTTTCCGATGGTGTCGCTGTTGGTGCCGAGGTTGAGGATGCCCGAGGTGGACGTGATGTTGGAAGTGTTGTTAATGACATTGCTGGCCCCCCAGGAAAAGGTGCCGGATTGAATTTCGTAGTTGCCGGTATAGGCGGTGGAGTCGGCATTGATTGACAATTCCCCGACGCCCGTTTTCTGGAGGGTGCCGGAGCCGGTGAGGCCTCCGGAGAGTCCGAGCGAATCCCCTGCGACATTGATCGACCTGGTGCCGGAGAGGGAAAGGGTGGGAGCCAGGTCGACGTTGGTCCCGGTTGCATTTTTGGTGAGGGAGGAGAGGGTGAGGGTGCCGGATCCGAGAACGTTTGAGCTGTTCAGGGTGAGGGAGTTGATCGTTTCGGAATAAATACCCAGGTCGAGGGAGCCACCGTTGGAAATGAAATCAGCATTGTCGTCGAACAGATCGGAGGCGCCCCAGCCGAGGAGGCCGCCACTTACGGTATAAGTCGTGGAGGAGGAGGTGACCGTACCGCCGATGAGCAGTCCCCCGGCACCGGTTTTGGAAAAGGCGGTGGACCCGGACAGGGCTCCATTGATGGTGAGGTCGTAGCCGACAACCGTATCCGGGACATTGAAGGCCAGCGAGGAAAGAGCGAGGTCGGTATTGATGGTGGATTGACCGGTCGCGGCGCCGGAAAAAGTGCCAGACACCGTGAGGAGGCCGGAGCCATCAATCGTGCCTTCGCTGAGGTTCAGGTTGGTAATCGTCTGGTTAAAGGTGCTGAGGTCGAAGGTGGACCCGCCGGTGAGGGTGAGATCGGAACCGGTATTGAGGAGGTTGGAGGCGCCGAGAGCGAGGCTGCCCCCGGAAATGGAGTAGTCTCCCGTGTAGCCGGTAGCGTCTCCATTGAGGAGGACGCGTCCGGTTCCGGATTTGGCGAAAGTGCCGGAGCCAGTGAGATCACCGTTCAAGATAAGCTCATTGGTTTGGGATCCGTTGTCTGTAACGGCGATCGAGTAGTTTCCGCTGAGGGCCAGGTTGGGGTTGATTGTGGTGGCGCCCGAGGTGGCAGTTATGTTCAAGCCGTTGGTGATGGTGAGGGTACCGGAGCCGTTCACGTTGCCGGCGGCGGAGGTGAGGGTGCCAAAGGTTTCATTGTTGGAGCCAAAGTCGACGGTGGCTCCTGAGAGGGAAATGGTGGCGGTATTGTTGATGGAGTTGGCGTTGGTGACTTCGAGGATGCCGCCGTTGATGGCCAGGGTGCCGGACAGGTTGTTGGCTGATCCATTGAGGACGAGGGTGCCGGTGCCCTGTTTGGTGAAACCGGCAGTACCGGACAGATTTCCGGCCAGGATGAGGTCCTGGGCGGCGGCTCCGTTGGCCACGGAGATATTGGGTGTGGAGGCACCGAAGGCCAGATTCGGGTTGATGGTGACACTGGTGGCGGTGTTGTTTTTTGTGATACCCCCATTGATGGTAAGCGTGCCGGAGCCGAGGACATTGTCGGAGTTGAGGATCAGATTATTGAAGGATTGATCGAAGGTGCTGAAGTCGAGGGTCCCGGAGGTCACGGTGATGTCGGAACCAGAGTTGATGATATTGGCCGCGGTGAAGGAGAGGCCGCCGGCCTGAAGGTTGTAATCCCCGGAAAAGGCGGTGGAACTGCCATTGATGACCAGGTCCCCTGATCCTGTTTTGTTGAGGGTGCCGGAGCCGGACAAACCGCCGGTCAGGGTGACCTGATCCGTGTCGATGGAGAAGGTTTGGGACGTTCCATTATCCAGGCCGAGAATGGCGGCGATGGTTGTGTTGGTGCCGGTGTTGGTTTTGGTGAAGGTTCCATCGAACAGGAGGGTGGCGCTCCCGGAAATACTGCCCTCTCCGATTGTGATATTGCCAATGGCATTTCCGGTGTTGGTGGTGCCCATATTGAGGGACCCGCCATTGGTGATTTCCAGATTTGGGGTTCCGCCAAGGGCGGAAACTGAATCCGCAGACAGGTTGCCCCCGTTGATGAAGAGGTCGCCGGCAAAGGAGTTCACGCCAGAGAAGGAGGTTAATCCGGCCTCCTCGATAAAAATGTCCTCCCCGGCATCCGAATTGAAATTGCCGCTCAGGGTAAAGGTGGCGCCGGTATCGAATTGTGAGATGACGAGATCGTCACTGTTGAGGTTGGCATCCCAGACCACTTCCTGGCCCAGGGAACTGATGTCGATTACCCGGATGATGGCATTTCCGTTGTAGCCCGATTGGCTGTTCCTCAGGTTAAAATTATCATTGTTGCCGTGGAGGGTGGTATATTGGTCGGAGGAATCAAAAATGAAGCCTCCAATCGTTCGGTCCTGATTTAAATCCACGGTGAATCGGGCTACCCCATCGGCAGAGTCGAGGAAACGCCCGATATCGTTTGCCCCGTCGGGATCTCCATTGGACCCAAACCCCCAGTTGCTATTCCGGGTCCAATTGTCGTTGGTCGAACTGCCGTCCCAGTCGATGATGTTCTGGGCGGAAAGGGTAGACACCCACCCTAGATAGACACCCAGAACCAAGCCGAAGCATTTGAGTATGCGGCAGCTAGCCGCAGGCATAAATCTAGCGACTCCCAAAATGAATAGGCTTTGGGATCTTTTTGGAGTGGCTACCAAAACGGAACGAACTTGATTGAGGGGTTTGGTGAATATCACCAAACCTTAGACAGAAATCTAGGGGACTTAGAGGGCGAATCTAGGGTCCTTAGATACCTAATATAGGGTGAACCCCTTAGTTACCAAATTTTCCGTTTTATGAATAGCTTAAACTGCCTCATTCAGGGCAATTTTGATGTTTTTTTACAAAATAGGCATGAATTTTGATGAGAAATCGGGTCAAAATCCTCCAAAAGCTGCCTATAGGATTCTATTTCAGGGAGTTGCACGCTTTAATGAGAATGCAGAATCAAACCGGATATGCGGCTGTTTTGGCCTGGGAAGAGGTTAAATTCTGTCAAAAAATTGGTCAATTTGGGCATATGCATGGAATCGGAATTTTCAATGCAAGTTCATAGGTCTTCTCGCATGCAAATGCATGAAACAGGTTGAATTGAAGAGTGGAAATGACCTGTGGCCGGGCTCAGGTCTTCCTTTCTGTCATCGCCTGGCCAGGCCGAGACAGTTGCTTCGAGATGTGGGGGGATGTTGTCTCGTGCGGTGTTGCTGTCCTTCAGCGAGGCTTGGAATCCACATTTTTCTCGCTTTCGCCAGGCAGCGTGGTTAGCCGAGGCCTTCTCTGGGATCGCGAGGGGCTTCGGTTTCGGCTAAGGGGTCCTCTTCTTCAGCATCTTGCACGCTGGGTTCGATGACCTTGGGCTCAGGCGTTTCATCCATCTTGGGATACTCGATGCGGGTATGCAGCATGTTGAGCAGGGTAAACGAGAAGCTCTTTTTTATCTGAGTGATCTCCTTAAAGGTGATTGGGCAATCATCTAACTGGCCATCTTCCAGGCGGTCTTGAAAAATGCGATCGAGGAGCTCATCGATGGCGAGAGGGGTAACTTTCTTCAGGCTGCGGCTGGCGGCCTCAACGGAATCGGCAAAGAAAATAATAGCGCTCTCCTTAAATTTGGGCTTGGGTCCATCATAGCGGTAGGTACTTTCATCAACCTCCTCAGCCTTGATGGTGGGGGCTTCGGGGAAGGGGCTGCTGGTGCTACCGGACTTCCGTTTTTTCAGCGCTTCATAATAAAAATACTGAATGAGGGAGGTGCCATGATGTTGTCGGATGATCTCCATCAAAATACGGGGAAGTTTATGCTGGCGTGCGAGTTGCACCCCTTCCTTGACGTGGGCCTTAATGACCAGCGCGCTCATAGATGGGTTTTGAGCGAGGTGGGGGTTGATGCCGCCGCGTTGGTTTTCTGTGAAATACTCAGGTTTGACCAATTTGCCAATATCGTGGAAGAGGGATCCGACTCGACAGACGAGTGGGTTGGCTCCCACGTTGGCGGCCGCATTTTCAGCCAGGTTGGCGACCATCAGGCTATGGTGGTAAGATCCTGGTGCTTCAACCTGCATCCGGCGGAGGAGGGGGTGATTAAAATCCGTTAACTCCAGCAGGGTAATCTGGGTGGTGACCTTAAAAATGTTTTCGAGGACCGGTAGCATACCCACTCCGATGATCCCGGTCAGGATCCCGGCAAGGAGTCCAAAGGCCATTTGCTGGGCGATAACGAGCAGGTTGACCTCTTGAAGCAGTCCCAGGAAGGCGGCCGACAAGGCCATACATACCCCGGCAAGGGTACCTGCCTTGACCACAGTGCTGCGCTTTCGAACGTCGAGACAGAAAAACACCGCAACAAAAGAGGAGACCAGGGCCGCGAAGAGTGGCTCAATGGTTCCCCCCTGCATGAGCGCGTAGAACAGGCTGACAATGATGGAGGTCAGGATGGCATAACGCGCACCGATCAGGAGGGTCACAAGGAGTGAGGCCAAGGCGACCGGAGCGACGAATGGAAGGATCGCCAGGATGGCTGGTTGCGTAGAAAAGAGGGTGGTTTCTCCGATTTCGAGGATCAGCCGAATCAGTCCCAAATTGATGAGGATAGCGGTGATACAAAGGGCCAACCGGCGATTCTGACGACCCAGGCGGATATCACTAATCCGGATGTAAAGCACCGCGACGATGGATACGGCCAGAATGAGGATAAACTTCTGGATCAGTGGGGAATCGAAGGCGAAGCCTTCTTTTTCTCGACGGATGATCTCCTCGCGGTAGGCCTTCAGCTTTTCCTGGTCGCGCTCGGTGACCACGGTTCCCGGCTCCAGAATCGTGACCCCTTCGACCACGGTTTCAAAGACAGGGGCGACGGCGAGTTCAGCTTCTCGGATACTCGCCTCGGTGGCTTCCAGGTCGTAAATTAAGTTAGATTGCAGACCCGTGCGGAAAACGCCGAAAAGGGCCCGAGCGGTTTGAGCGCTGGCGAGGGCCCGGATTTGTTGATTGAGCTCGAAGGTGGCTTCGGCCACGGGTTGGAGGCCCACTGCTGCGGGCTGTCCGGTTGGGTCGATCACCGTAAACTGCATGATGTCTTCACGGGTGGCGGAGAACCCGGAATTCGCCTGCTCATAAATTCCGTCCTGGTATAGGTTTCTCAGGATCTCGAGTGCCTGAGCAAATAAGACCTTTCGGTCTTCGGCGGTGGAGTGGCGCAAGAGGGTCTCCACCTGCGCCGGAGAGATGCCAAAGCCGTCCTCCGTGAGGGCTGAGGCTGAAAAGGTGGCGATGGCCTCTTCCCGTGCTTTCCCTTCGAGTCCATCGATCTGGAGTTCAAGGATCTGCAGACTTTCCTCCAGCTGCCCCATATATTCAAAGAAATCGCGATAGGGCTGAAAACTGAGGCGGTGAACCGGAGGGACCTTGGTGCGGGCTTCTCGAATTTTTTCATCCCGGGCCAGCTGGCTTTCGTAGGCAAAACTGAACTCCGCCACAACCCGCGTCTGAGCCCGTTGGCCCGTCACCACGGGGGGCAGGGTTTTACTGAGGCCGATAAAACCGATCAACAGCACCAGCAGGGTGAAGCCAAAAAACAAAACGGAGCGAATAACCTGACTGGTTTCGAAAAAAACCGTGGCGCGTGAGGGTTCTCCGTCCCTGCGGGAACGTTTGCGCGGAGCTTCGGATCGGCTCTTCTTTTTAAACCTGAAAAATCGCATAAGATGGCGGAGGGCCTAGCCCTACCTGGGAAAAACCATCAATATTCCACCAATAGCTTTGTCCCATTCTCCGTCACGGAGCTGATTGTTATAGATTCGGTTGGATTGAAGTGAATTCGAAAGGATGCAGGGAATCCTATAGACCGCCCCATTTGAGGCAATGCTCAAAATCAGGACCACAATTGCTCCTGGTTTTGCGGGTGAAAGGGGGAGGGAAGTCCATCTTACTTCACACGTAATCCCTGGTAACCGTTGATCTTCAGCCCTGTCCTTCTCTCTTTGTCTTACTTATAAGTCACTAATATAAAGCGACTTAAATGTCTCTTCTTCAAGTGTCCACTCCTTGTGGTAATACTACTTAAGTATGAGGTATGTCGCATGAAAGCCCATCCTCAATCATTCCGGTTGAGGCCGGGGGCGTCCTTATAACGCTCGTAAGCGGTAATGATACGTTGGACGAGGGGATGGCGGACGACATCTGTTTGATCAAAATAGAACACCTTGATGTCGTGGACCTGGTTGAGGATGCGAACGGCCTGTTTCAGCCCGGACTGTTTAGAACGGGGAAGGTCGATTTGGGTAATATCTCCGGTAATGACCATGCGGCTGTTTTCCCCGAGGCGGGTCAGGAACATCATCATTTGTTCCGGAGTGGTGTTTTGGGCCTCGTCCAAAATGATGTAGGCGTCGGACAGGGTCCGACCACGCATGTAAGCGAGGGGGGCGATTTCGATAAGACCACGCTCCATGAGCCGGTGCGTGTCCTCTTTCCCCATCATGTCATACATGGCATCATAAAGGGGGCGCAGGTAGGGCAGGATTTTCTCCTCCAGGTCCCCGGGCAGAAAGCCGAGGGCCTCTCCAGCTTCCACGGCAGGCCGGGTGAGGATGATTTTTTCGACTTTATTTTCGAGGAGGGATTGAAGGGCGGTGGCTACGGCCAGAAAGGTTTTTCCGGTTCCGGCAGGCCCGGCCCCAAAGACGACGGTATTCTTGTGAATAAATTTCAGATACCGCTTCTGGTTGACGGTTTTGGGGACGATCGACTTTTTACGCACCTTGATGATCAGAGGATCCTGAAACAGCTCATCGAGCTCGTCATTCTTCCCTTTGCGGACGGTCTGCAGCATGTAATCGAAATCGGAGTTCCGGATTGTGAGGCCCTGTTTGCGCCCCTCCTCCAGAAAATCGAACAGGGTCTGAGTCTTATCGATATCTTCCTGTTTGCCCTCCACCTTTATCCAGTCATCGCGGGAGACAACGGTGACCCCGAGGGTGCTTTCCAGTTTGTCTAAATTGGCTTCGTCGTCGCAATAAAGTTGGGAGAGGAGTCGTGGACTGGAAAATTGAAGGGTTTGCGAGGGCATCTGGTAAGAAGTCGGAAGTCGGCAGGCAGAAGACTGAGGCAGGGGTTCTGTAAGAGAATTAACTGCTTTTCAAAAACTGAAATCCGAAACCTGAAAACTCCAGTTCATTTTGAATTAAATGAACTGGAGCAGGCGGTCATACATGGACTGGAGTGAAGTCGGGAGCACACGAGTCTGTCCCAGGACCGGCATGAAATTGGTATCGCCACTCCACCTCGGGACGATGTGACCGTGCAAATGGGAGGGGATCCCCGCCCCGGCATTGCGGCCGAAATTGAAGCCGATGTTGAACCCATCCGGATTCAGGGCCTTCTGCAGGATGTCCTGCCCGTGTATGAGCCGCTCCATAAGCTCAGTTTGTTCCCCGGGAGTCAGGTTGGAAAGTTCCGGAACTTCCCGGTAGGGCATGGCGAGCAAATGCCCTGCATTGTAGGGAAATTTGTTGAGAATGAGAAAAGTCAGCGGGCCGCGATAGAGGATGAGCGCATCGCGATCATTCCCAGCCTCTAAGGCGCCGAGGAAAGGGTTATTGCCGCCAGTTTCCGGTTTGGGTGATTCGATATATTCCATGCGCCAGTAGGCATGTAGATGGTCCATGAGGGCAGAGTAGGGGGAGCTGAGGGGAGTGTCTAGTGTCTAGTGTCAGGAGCTTGGTGAAACCAATCTTCCGTTTCGGGCCACCTTGATCATGATCTGAACAGATGGAGGTGAGGATGCAGTTAAAGGTGACTCCGTTTCCGATCAAACGAATGCCTTGGATGTTTACGCCGCCGGACCTGGGTTTTCCGCTTTCGGGGTTGCCTGTTTAAAAAGGAGCGGCCTAGGGTAACGGTCTATTTCTGATGTGATTGCCTCGATATGGCTGAAAGCTCTGACCAGCGCTCGTACTTTGATCTGCCGAAGGAGACCCAATGGGCCGGATATGTAGCTCTTGGGTTCGTTCTGTTTGTCATCTGGGACCAGTGGTATTGGTGGGGGAGTCGGGATGACTACAGCTTTGGTTACCTGGTGCCGGTTTTCGTTGGATATGTCCTTTTTGAGCGATGGCCGGAGATATACCAGATCCTGCTGGGAGCCCCAGGATCTGAGGGTGAAAGTGAGCATGAGAAGGTCTGGGTGGGGTGGCGCATATTCTGGGGGGTTTTGTTTGGGGCAGCGTTTTTCCTCGGTTTGCTCGTCTTTTTATTTGGGGCGGTCTTACGGGCTACACAAGGGGTTCAAAACCCGGCCTCCCTGTCGATCGCCTGGGGGTTTGCTTGGTTCCTGTTGAGTCTTGTTTATCTCATCAATGATCGCAGGGCGGATGGGGCTCCTGTCCGGCTGCAGCGGCGCCTGCGGCTCACCGCCCTGTTTTTGTTTCCCGCCTTTATCTGGCTGATCTCTGCCCCTTTATTGAATTTTATTGAGCGGGGTTTGAGCCTCTTTCTCCTGGATAAGGTAACCGCCGTGGTGTTCTTGGTCTTTGAGATTTTGGGTATACCAATCCAAAAGGAAGGAAATGTGCTGGTTCTGGGGTTCCTGGAAGGAGGAAGGCGGAATGAAGTCATGGTGGAGGACGCCTGTTCCGGGATCCGTTCCCTCATGGCTTGCCTGTTTGCCGGATCCTTCCTCGGTGCGGTATTTATGAAGCCGGTATGGAAAAAGGTGCTCCTCGTCGGATTGGCCATGCTCTTTGCGTTTTTCACCAACATTCTGCGGAGCCTCTTTTTGACGGCGTGGGCGTATAGGAACGGGGCGGACTCTATCGCCGGAGCGGTGCATGACATCACCGGGTATGCGGTCCTCGGGCTCACCTGCGTGGGTTTGATTGCACTGTTACCTCTGATCAATTTCCAATACTCGCTTGACGCCCTGGATGAAGAAGATGCATCGTCCGAGGCAACGGATACTTCCTAGACCCTGACCCCGGATATGATGAAAGTGCTCATGGTGGCGCCTGAAGTTGCGCCTTTTGTAAAAGTTGGTGGTTTGGCAGATGTTGTGGGGGCGCTGCCGAAAGCATTGTATAAACGAGGGATCGATGTGCGCATCGTATGCCCGCTTTACGGATCCCTGACACCCGGGAAAGACTGGGTGGGGGGAGAGACCCCCCTCGAGGTCCACATGGGCCCGGGCTCGATTTTTGCCCGGGTGTGGGAAACTAGCTTACCGGATGAGCCCGTTCCGGTTTATTTTATTGAGCATAAGGGTTTTTTTGACCGGCACGAGGTCTATGCCGGTCCCTGGGGCGACCATGTGGACAATGGCGAGCGCTTCAGTTTTCTGAGCCGGGCAGCGATCGATTTGTGCAGTTATCTCGATTGGATTCCAGATGTATTCCACTGCCATGACTGGGCTACCGGATTCGTTCCTGTCTATCTGAATACGGTGATGCGGGGAACGCCTTTTGAGCATTCAGCGAGCATCATCACGATTCATAATTTGAAATTCCAGGGGCTGTTCCGTCCAGAGCTGCTCAACTTCGCAGGGTTGCCCTGGGATGTGTTCAAGACCGATGGCTTGGAGTGCATGGGAAATGTCAGCATGTTGAAAGGCGGGATATATCATGCCACTAAAGTCACTACCGTAAGTCCGACTTATGCGGAGGAAATTCAAGGACCCGAATTAGGCGAAGGGCTGAACCACATCTTGAAATTCAGAGCCGCCGACTTGGTGGGGATTTTGAATGGAATTGATGCGGAGGCTTGGGACCCCCGGAAGGATGCGTATTTACCGGCCCCCATTTCTCCCGATGATTTATCTGGCCGGGCCCTCAGCAAACAGGCGGTCCAGAAAGAAATGGGTTTGGCGGTGAATCCGGATATCCCGCTTTTTGCGACAGTTTCCCGGCTCTACGACCAGAAGGGTTTGGACTTGTTGGCTGGTATTGTCGACGGCTTGATGGACAATATGGTGCTCCAACTGGCCGTCCTTGGTAGTGGAGACAAGGAGATTGAAGGGATGCTCGCGGCAGCGGCCGAGCGCCACCCGGGTCGGGTTGCCGTTCATTTCGGATTTAACGAGGGGCTGGCCCATCGGCTTTATGGAGGAGCAGATGTGTTTTTGGTTCCCAGCCGGTTTGAGCCCTGCGGGCTTACCCAGATGTATTCCATGCGCTACGGGGCGCCTCCCCTCGTCCGGTCCACGGGGGGGTTGGTCGACACGGTTGAGCAATATGAAGAGGGTCGGCACAAGGGCACTGGTTTTCGTTTTGAAGAAGCCAGTCAGAACGCGCTCTACTATACGATTGGTTGGGCGGTTTCTACCTATTATGACCGCCCGGAAGAGTTCCAGCAGCTGATCATGAACGGCATGAAGCAGGACTTCTCGTGGAAACACTCTGCCGATGCCTACATCGAGCTCTATCGATGGTCGATGGCAGCCCGGGATTGGACCCGAGCTATGGTATCGACTTAGGGGGGAGGGGATGCGGGATGCGAGATACGGGATACGGGGGGGCTCGAGTCTGGGTTCTGGAATCCAGGATCCGGCTTCTGAATTTTGTCTTCCTGCTTGTCAGGGAGAATCAGCATTCTTTAACATGGTAAGCTTCTTTGCGTTCACTTTTCCTTACCCTCTCTTATGCCTCCTCCGACAAGGACTGCCAAGCGGATCTATAGTCCCTCTGCCCTTGAATTCTGGTTTCGTCGAATAGACCAGGATTGGGAACCTCTATTTTCAAAGGCTGCTTTGCGTCGAGGTCGTGAGTTATACCGGGATGGGGAAATCCGGGAAATTGAATTGGGGCCGGACGATGCCATCATTCACTTCAAATTCGGCAAGCAGAGTTGTTATGCAATGGTTGAGTGGAATGGGGACTTCCACGTTCGTGGGAGTCTGGAGGATGCGGAGTCCAATGCGTCAATGGCAGCGGCAGGTCTGTACGAGATTGAGGAGCTACTTGCCGATGAGATTTCTCCTGTGCCTCCGGAGCGTCCAGACACACATGGAGGAGCCAAACCGGAGCCTGACAAGGTGGAGGAGGCCAAGCAGGTTGCCGCCCCGGACAGAATAAGCCGGGAGTTGATACTCTGTTTTAGTGGTAGAGAGAGTGGTCTTTCGGTTCGAGGTCATTGGAAAAATGGAAAGGAACCCCACGGGAACTCCAAGTCGGAGAAGGGAACCAACGGAGAGGATTCTCCGCTGACGGAGGGGGAGCGCGAATCCATGATTCGCCTGACTACCCTGGCTAAGCGGAGTGGGTTCGAGTATCGGCCCAATCGGGGAGATTTCATTTTAAAGGAATTCAAACAAATCATTCCTTTTCTGAAAAGTGAGCTGACCGGGTGGGAGTCGCATTTTGCTACCCGTTTTGACGAGGCAGCCAATCTTCTGAAGAAGGGGATTCAGAGTGTTTCCCTGGAAGGGAAGGCCGAGAATTCCAGGAAGGATATGGCGATCCAGTGGAAACTCCGGGTGGATGGCCTGGATCTGGACGAGGAACAATCCCTGCGGTTATTGAAGCGGGGTCGAGGTTTGACGCTTTTGCCACGAGTAGGGCTGGTTCGCCTCTCGGATGAGCAGGCCGACGCGATTGACGAATGGAAGGCCTTTCAGCATGGCGGCGAATCGGGAGAGTGGCCCAAATACATGTTGTTTTCCTTGTTTGCCGAGCCTTTCTCCCGTTTGCGCCTGGAAAAGACGTTGAAGGAATGGCACGGAGCGGTGACCAAGGGAAAAGCAGGAAAGATGATAGCACCGAGCTTCCTGCGGCCCTACCAAGAAGATGGAGTAAAGTGGCTCGCCCATCTTTGTGACCTGAATTGTCATCCGCTGCTGGCCGATGAAATGGGGCTGGGAAAAACCTTGCAGATCCTCTCCTTGTTTCATTCACGGAAACTGAAGGGCGACTCCGGCAAGCGGCCGCACTTGATTGTGTGTCCCGCGAGTGTCGTTCCCGTGTGGCAAAACGAAATCCATCGCTTTTTCCCCGAAATGAAAGTGGCGGTGTTGAAGACGCACCATGATTTTGAGCAGGTCAGACTCAGGCCGGGCAATGTATGGATTTCCAGCTACACGCAGCTGCGGCGACACCGTAACCAGCTCGATCATATACAATTTGGATATGCGGTGTTGGATGAAGCGCAACATATCAAGAACCCGGATGCTAAGGTCAGCCAGGCCTGTGTTCATATCCAGGCCGAGCATCGGTTGGCGCTGACAGGAACCCCCTTGGAGAACCGTCACCTGGATTTATGGGCCCTGTTTCGGTTTCTCATGCCGGGATTGCTGGGGAATCGGCGGCGGTTCGAACTTGCGGTTAATGGAGACGATCGAGAGGCCTTCATCCGTCGACTGGAGCGACAGGTCCGACCATTTATTCTGAGGCGAACCAAGAGCGGGGTGATGAAAGAACTTCCGCCGAAAGTGGAGATGGACCTCGCGTGCCCCTTAACCGATCTTCAAGTGCGCGAATACCGCCGCCTGAGTGAAACGGGGGTGGAGCAACTGGGTGAAGACCTGGAAGCGGCCTTGCAGGAACGTTCCCTGAGTTTCTTTACCCTTCTCACCCGATTGCGCCAGGTGTGTTGCGACCCCGGGTTATTACCGTGGGAAAGCTGTGATGTGGCCAACAGTGGTAAAATCAATGCCCTGCTCGGCCGCATGGAGGAGATTCTGGATTCGGGCAGCAAGGTCGTCATTTTCTCTCAGTTCACTTCGCTGCTGAAGCGGGTTCGCTCTGCCCTGCGAGACAACTTCCCCGAGCTGGCTGTTTATCAACTAACGGGCAAAACCCTCGACCGTGACCGACCGGTTCGCTCCTTCCAGGAAAAGGAAGGCAGCGGGGTGATCCTGGTCAGTCTGCGGGCCGGCGGGGTAGGAATTACTCTCCATGCGGCCGATTATGTGTTCCTGATGGACCCCTGGTGGAACCCGGCGGTAGAAGCCCAGGCGATCGACCGTGTGCACCGGATCGGACAGGAAAAACGTGTTTTCGTCTACCGCATGATCACGACCGGTACGGTGGAGGATAGGATACAGGCCTTGAAGGCGGATAAGAATGAAATGTTTCAGCGTATCCTTGGGGATATGACAGGAGTGCGGGATATTCAGGCGTCTTTCAAGTCGCTCAGCAGTTTGATTCAGCTGGAAGTTGAGGGGGATTCATGAGGAGGCTTCTACGATGGCTGATCATCCTGGGACTCGGGATTCCTGGTAATGGCCGTTCCCTCTGGGGAGACCGGCATCTCGAATCTGAAAATCTTTCCACTTATGTTCCAGTTTCCGGGATTACCGGCAATCTGAATTCAATTGGTTCGGACACGTTGAATAATATGATGACTCTCTGGGCGGAGAGTTTTCAGGCGATATACCCAAACGTAAATATCCAGCTGGAAGGCAAGGGATCCTCGACTGCTCCCCCTGCGCTTATTGAGTCCACGGCACAGTTGGGTCCCATGAGCCGGGACATGAAGCCGTCGGAAATCCAGGGATTCGAGGTGCGCTTTGGGTATGAACCGATGCGGATCCCGGTGGCGATGGATGCGCTCGCCATATTCTTACATAAGAATAATCCCATTGAGGTGCTGAATCTAAAACAGCTCGACGCGATCTTTTCTCAGACGCGCTACCGTGGGAACGCAGCCATCATAAGCTGGAGTCAGTTGGGTTTAGAGGGACCGATGGCCAAACGCACCATCTCGGTATTTGGCCGGAATAGTGCCTCGGGGACCCATGGGCTCTTTAAAAAATATGTCCTGTTGGAGGGGGATTTTTTACCCAAGGTGCAGGAACAACAGGGATCCAGTGCGGTGGTCATGGGAGTAGCCAACGATCTCTATAGCATTGGCTACTCCGGGATTGGTTACCAGAATTCCGGTGTAAAGATCATCAAAATTTCAGATGACGGAGAAACTTTCTTTTCACCGGCCTATCAGCATGTGGTTTCCGGGGAGTACCCCCTGAGCCGGGTATTGTGGATTTATATCAATCGTCCTCCCGGCGAGCCCATGGATGCTCTGGTGAGGGAGTTTCTAAAATTTGTCCTTAGCCGTGAAGGCCAGGCGATCGTTGAAAAAAGTGGGTATTATCCCGTACCCCAGGAATTGGCCGAACGCTATATGGACCTGTTGAATTAACCACCCACTTTGCCCGAATCACCACTAACCCGTCCGCCGCCGCAGGACCCTTCACCATCCGCCTCATTTGAAGTCGGCAGGGAGGTGCTACGGCTGGACCGTTTCATGCGCTGGTTTATTGTGGTCGGTGGCATCTCGGTGATTCTCTCGGTGTTAGGTTTGTTTGTCTTTATATTCTGGCATGCGATCCCGCTCTTCCAAAAGGCTAGAGTGGGGACTCCGAGCGAGTTAGGCGTAAGCCTGGTAGATCCGGTCGCTATGTTGCCCGGGAGCTATGGTTTCGATGCCGTGGTCGTTCAAGAAAATGGAGCGTTTCAGTTTCTGTCCTGCCTTCCATTCCAGGAGAGCGTGACGATTGAGCTGGCTGAATCTGGGCCTCATGAGGTGGTCGAGGTATCGACTCATCAAGGTGACGGGTACCTCTACCTCGGCATGCGCCATGGAGCCGTCCTGACAGTGCGGACAGCCTTCCTCCCGCACGCCCAAGAGTCCCACCAGCCGGTTATAGAGATCTTGGAGTCCTTGCAGCTCCCTGTGGCAGAGGGTGCGGCCCTGCTCAGTTTGGATACCTATCATATGGATCAGCAGGAACTGATTATCGGCCTGGTGGATTCACCAGGCGAGGGTCAGATCCTCGGGATCAACCGGAGTGCGCGAGCTAATCCCTTTGGGGAAGTCGAGACGAGGGATGAGCATGAGTGGTCTCTGATTCTTCCGGATGGGGTGGTAGCGAAAACCGTACTCTCTGGAGCGGACGCGCGGTCTATTGTGGTTCTGTCTGAGCAGGGTGAGCTGTTCTACTTTCGAACCGGGTCGGGTTCTCCTGAACTCCGGCAGCGCTTTTTCCCGATGGGGGATCAAGGGCCAGCTGAGATGGCCTTCCTCAATGGCAGGCGAACCCTGGCGGTATGGACTCCTGGTGGCCGTGTGCGCTTTTTTACTCCTGTGAGTTTAGCTGCTGGCGGGTTTAAATATGTTCAATCGAACGAGACTTTCTTTGAGGGGACCGGGCCGCTGCAGCTGGTCCCTGCAGCCGATAAGCGGAGCCTCCTCCTGGTCAGGGGAAATCGGGTTGGCCTCCACTACTCCACGACCAATGCATTGCGTTGGGAAGGGAGCCTTCCATTTGTCCCCCAAAAAAGCCAGTTTGGTGAGCTCAACCAGTCGATTCTCTTTTTGAACCACGAAGGCTCTTTTGTCTCCTATCCGTTGGATGATCCATTCCCCGAGGCGGGTCTGAGAGGGTTGTTTGGAAAGGTTCACTACGAGGGCCGTGAAGCGTCCAGCTATGAGTGGCAGTCTACTGGTGCTTCCGATCGGTTTGAACCGAAAATCTCCCTGATTCCCCTGTTATTCGGATCGATCAAAGGGACGCTCTGCTCACTCCTTATCTCAATTCCCATCGCCCTGTGCGCGGCGGTGTACTCTGCTCAATTTATCCGGCGTGAGTGGAAAGCCTGGATACGTCCTACCATAGAATTGATGGCGTCGATTCCCTCGGTCATTTTAGGGCTGCTGGCAGCCATCTGGTTTGGCCCTCTGGTGGTCAACAAGGTGCCTTCGATGCTGAGTTTCATGGTGCTGGTTCCCATGGGGGCGATGTTGGCCGGGTTTGCCTGGGGTCGACTTTCTCCTGTAGTGAGAAAATGGATACCGGATGGAACTGAGCTCTTCCTGCTCGTTCCGCTGTTTTTCGCCCTGTCCTATACGGCCTGGCACCTGGGGGACTGGGTGGAGTCGATTTTTTTCCGCGTCTATGATCTTCCGACCGGCGAGTGGGTAGGGGACTTTGCGCTTTGGTGGTCCCTGGCCGAAGGAAAACAAATGGAGCAGCGCAATTCCTTTATCATTGGTGTTTTTATGGGATTTGCCGTGGTGCCCCTCATATTCAGTGTGGCGGAGGAGGCGTTCTCGAGTGTGCCCCGACAGTTAGTATCTGGTTCGATTGCGCTGGGGGCCAGCCGGTGGCAAACGGTGCGCCGAGTCATCATCCCCATGGCGGCTTCCGGTATTCTCTCTGCCATTATGATTGGAATGGGGCGCGCGATCGGGGAAACCATGATTGTGCTGATGGCCTCTGGCAATACGCCTATCCTGGAATGGAACTTTATGGCGGGCTTCCGGGCCCTCTCGGCAAACATTGCCATTGAACTCCCTGAAGCGACGCAGGGGGGGCTGCTCTACCGGTCGATGTTTCTTGGGGCGAGTTTACTCTTTGTGCTCACCTTTTTTGTCAACACCCTCGCGGATCTCCTCCGAGGCCACTTGCGAAAAAAATACAAGGTCCTGGAATGAGTGGAGTTTCGGATTTCATCGCACGACCCCGGACAATTGGGGAAACCTGGGTCTGGTTGACGGGGATGGGACTGGTGGCCGCGCTCGTCATGATCATCGGGTTATTTGGATTTATCTGTTACAGAGGGGTGATTGTGTTTTGGCCCACGACGATTGTGGAGCTGGAGCTGTCACAGGAAGCCCAGGAGCGATTCGGTTTGCCGGAAAAAATAGCGGGCCGCTACCTGGGCGAGAGCCCCCGGGTGGCCTGGCCTTCCACGGTGGACGAGATGCGGCCCGGAGGTGGGCTTCCGGAAAAGAAATACTTCATTGGCAACGAAGAGAGTTATGGAAGCCGGTTTGGGGCCTTTACCTCGGATGAGGTCGTTGCCCGCACGAAACCGTTGAACCTCCTTGTGGCGGAGCGATTGGAATTTGGGGAAGCCTTTCTGTATCCGGTTGAGATTAAGCTATCCAATGGGGGCGCTATTTCTGCCGACTCCCCGGATTTCCTGACGCTTTTCCGAGAAGAGTTAAACCAGATCAACCAGCGCCGGAAGGCCATTCAGCGATTGGAAAAAGTTCAGATCGGGCAAATCAGTTGGCGAATCGAAAAACTGAGAACGGAAGAACGAGGTATTCGGCGTAAGGGGGAACCCGTATCCTCCTCGGACGCAGCTCGCTTGGAACGGATCGAGGAGGAGCTCAGTGGTTTGGAAAACCGTTATCGTGTATTTGCTCTGGAGGCGCGGTCGCTACGTGAGCTGCAAGGGGCCTCCCACCTGGTCTACCGGTTGCCACACGGTGAGCTGGACGAGATCAGCCTGGACAAAGTCAATCGCGTTTACGCTCCGAACCGCCTGAATCTCTGGCAAAAAGTCCGGTTGTATGTGGAAAGCCTGCACCTGTTTCTGACAGAATCCCCGCGGGAATCGAATACGGCTGGAGGAATCTTTCCGGCAATTTTCGGGACCTTTGTCATGACCGTTTTAATGAGCGCAGCAGTCCTTCCCTTTGGAGTGATTGCGGCCCTGTATCTGCATGAGTATGCCAGGCAGGGGCCGCTCGTGCGACTGGTCCGGATCTCGGTGCTGAATCTTGCCGGGGTTCCATCGATCGTCTTTGGTGTATTTGGGCTGGGCTTTTTCGTCTATTTTATTGGAGGCGGCATCGATTCCCTATTCTTTTCCGAGCGTTTACCAACGGCGACATTTGGAACCGGGGGAATTTTCTGGGCATCGCTCACCCTGGCTTTGATGACCGTTCCCGTGGTCATTGTGGCGACTGAGGAAGCCCTGGCTGCCGTGCCGGCCGGCTTGCGGGAAGCCTCTTATGCCTGTGGTGCATCTAAATGGCAGACTACGGTGCGGGTTCTGATTCCCGGATCCCTCCCGGGAATCCTGACCGGACTGATCCTGGCTATGGCCCGTGGAGCAGGAGAGGTCGCGCCCCTGATGCTCGTCGGCGTGGTGAAACTGGCTCCGAGTTTGCCGATTAACCTGGTACCCCCGTTTATTCATCTGGATCGAAAGTTCATGCACCTCGGTTTTCATATCTATGACCTTGGGTTCCAGTCTCCCAACGCGGAAGCCGCCTTGCCCATGGTCTTTGCCAGCACGGTGCTCCTGATCCTTTTAGTCGTTGTGCTCAATATCGGGGCCATCCTGCTCCGAAATCACTTGCGCCGAAAATATACCACTGACACCTTCTAGCCCTCAACTCTCCCGTCTACCCATGTCCATTGATGCACCAGATTTTCCTATTCGCGCGGAGCTCCCGGAAACTCCCAAAAAGGTCGAGGAACAGGATGAGCGGTTCATTGAAGTCAAAGACTATAGCTTTTTTTATGGGAAAAAACAGGTCCTATCCAACTTGTCCTTTGATATTCCGGAGCGCCAGGTAACGGCATTTATCGGGCCGTCGGGGTGTGGAAAGTCCACCTTGCTGCGGAGTTTTAACCGGTTGAACGAACTGGTGGAGAATTCTTGGCAAACCGGGGATATTCGCATCCAGGGAGAGAGCATCTTTTCTAAGAATCTGGATGTGATTTCCCTGCGGCGGCGGGCTGGGATGATTTTCCAGAAATCGAATCCATTTCCCAAGACGGTATACGAAAATGTCGTTTACGGGCTTAAGGTGGCCGGAATCAGAAAGAAAGCCGTGCTCGACGAGATCGTTGAACGAAGCTTAAAAGGCGCCGCGCTCTGGGACGAAGTAAAGGACTATCTCCATGAAAATGCCCACAGCCTATCTGGTGGGCAACAGCAACGCTTGTGCATCGCTCGTGTCATAGCGACGGAGCCTCAGATTCTTCTTCTGGACGAACCCTGTTCGGCCCTTGATCCCATCGCCACCGGGAAAATTGAAGAATTAATTCATGAGCTGAAAAAGCGGTTCACCGTCCTCATCGTCACCCACAATATGCAGCAGGCTGCCCGGGTGTCGGACCGGACGGCGTTTTTTTACGAAGGAAAGCTTGTAGAATACAGAAATACGGAGGATATTTTCCTAAACCCAATGAATCCTCGGACGGAAGCTTATGTTTCCGGGAGATTCGGGTAACAACAGGGGCTGAATAAAATGAAACGTTACTTCCATAGTGAACTGGAGGATATCCGGTCACAACTGGTTCTGCTGGGCGAGAAGGCTATCGAAAGTGTCCGCCTGGCAGGGCGAGGGCTGTTGGAGCAAGACTTGTACTTTGTGGAGCAGGTGCTCTCGATGGACGATGCCATCGACGACCTGGAGGTGGAAATTGACCGGGAAGCGATACGCTATATATCTTTGCGGGCTCCGGTGGCCTCGGAACTGCGCCTCTTAACCGTTGGAATTAAAGCCAGTCACGACCTGGAACGGGTAGGGGATGAGGCGACGAATATCGCTAAGCGGTCGCGCAAAATAAACACCGATGGGGTGGTGCCTGACTTTTATGAGATTCCGACGATGCTGGAGATGGCTCTGGAGATGCTCCGCGACGCCCTGGACAGTTTTGTGGAGGAGGATCCGGAGAAGGCCATATCAATATGCCGGCGGGACAAGCAGGTCGATGAGCTTGACCGGCTCAATTACGCAAGAATTTCTCAGGAGATGAAAGATAATGCGGAGCACATCGGGGCCTTGCTCGAACTCGCATTTATCTCACGTTCGCTGGAACGGGTGGCCGATCATGCCACCAATATTGCAGAGGAAGTGATCTTCCTTCTCAGCGGGCAGGAAAAAAAAGTATAATTTCAAGGCTTATGGGGCCGGGCTTACCTGGTGTCCTTTTTCCCGGATGACCTCAATGGCTGAGGCCATGTACTTTTGAGCGATCAGCAACATATCGGTATCATATGTGGAAAGGGCGCACACCGGGATATTGCGCTCGGCCAGGAGAGCGGTGAGCTCTTTCAGGATGCCGACCAGGGAGAACTCCAGGGGGCCTTTAATCTCGAGAATGCCGAAGCCTTTCTCAAAGTTGTCGGCCAGAGGATAGTCTTTCCCTGTGGTGTCGCTCACGATCAGCGTAATGGCGGTGGAATCCTTCAAACAAGCGAGGAAGCCCTTTTTTGTAGGATTCACCCCCTCATTCGGCCACGAGTCATGCTCGTAACGAAGGTAGGTAAAGGTGTCGTCGAGTTGTTTCAGCTTTATCGCGGTCATAGAGGATAATGGGTGACATTCCTCGTGCATTCCCCTGTTTTGACAATAACAATTCCCAATTAAATTCTGTTCTATCTCTTGTTTCCTGAAATGAGCCGAATTTGGAGGTTAGCTGCAATTTATGTTCAGTTTTAAAGCAATAGACGGCGATTTGGTGGATGCCCTGAGTGACACCTTTTCAGCGGAGGTTTCTACTTCGGCTATTCGGTGGGAAACCCTATCGGTGGATTCAATTCAGGATGAAACCATGCAAACCCTGTGCGTTGATTTTGCTCCCGCTCGCAAGCTTCAGTTTCTCGCTGGTCGCTACTGTGCATCAGCCGCCTTGAATGCGCAGGGAATTCGTGGGGTTTCCATATTTCCCGGTGAGAATCGGGAGCCGGTTTGGCCCAAGGGAATGTGTGGAAGTATCAGTCATGCGGGGGAATGGGCAGCGTCGGGGGTCGGACCGACACAGGAAGGAAAAGTAAGCCTGGGGCTGGATTTTGAGCTATCCGACCGATGCCGCCACAAACTGTGGAGGTTGGTTCTGACTCAGCGTGAGGTGGAATGGGTGAGGCATGCCGACTCTGAAACGGAAGTGGCCGTAGCCACCGCAGTATTCAGCGCGAAGGAGACCTTTTATAAGTGGCAATACCCCCTGACGGAGTCCTGGTTGGGTTTTCACGACGTGGAGACTATCCCGATTGGGGATAGCGCCCTGGTTTTAAAGATGACCAAGGCAGATGGTCCAGTCGGGTTAAGGGACCGGTCCTTTACTATTCAAATTCGTTATTGGGGAGGCTATGTCATCTCGGGAATGTATGAATAAAACGGATACAAGCTGCCCGGTCCTTGTTATTGGCGCCACCGGGTTTATCGGAAGGCGTGTATGTTCCGTATTACTTCGACAGGGGGAGGCAGTACGCGCGTTGGTTCGTAATCCGAAGCGATTGGATCCCGACCTCGCGGAGCATATTGACGTGATGGTAGGGGATGCTCGGGACCCGGAGATTTTGAAACAGGGAATCGAGCAGGCTTCCGGTGTTATTCACCTGGCTGGACCTTCGGGATGGGATGGTCTTGGTCAGCCGTCGGTTCACAGGCAGGTAATTTCTCTGGCGGAAGCTTTTGACTCGGCTCTCGAGGTCGCGCCGGAGCTGCCCGCGGTCTACGTGAGTACAGGAGCGGCATTGGGTCCCTGTGGACCGGATGAAGTCATTGATGAACAATGCCGGAACCCTATCCCCCGCTTTTTGGGGTATGCCAGGGCCAAGCGGGAAGCGGAGGACCTGCTATTGGCGGGCGCGGGGAAATCGATACGGTGGGTTTACCCGGGAGAGGTGTATGGCCCGGGGGATCGGGATCAGGTCACCCTTTCCGGATTAAAGCGCTTACTCGGCCAGCGGCCGCGTGTGGTCCCAGCGGGAGGAACCGGGGTGGTGCATTTGGATGATGTGGCCGACGGCATCGTCCGGTCCCTCTTCCGTGGCCAAGCGGGAAGAAAAATCATTTTGAGCGGACAAAATCTACGCCTGAGGGAAATCGGTGACGTGGTCCTGGAGTGGTCGGGGCAAGACAGTCGGTTTCAGGAGATTCCTGCCGGGATCGTGCGATGGGTAGCCCGGACCCTGGGCCTGGGCAAGCTGGCCTTGGGGGCGGATCGCTATGCGGCCCTTTACGGAAGCTACTTTTGGTTCTTTGACAATTCGGAATCGGTGAGGGCACTGGGCATGGAGTACCAGGGGGCGAAGCAAGCCATATTCTCTGCACTGGACTGGGGGGCCAAAAATCTAAAATGAGGTTTTTTGGGGTTGAGAGGGCCCATTTCCAGCTCCATATGGGTGTAAGAATTCGTCATGAACCCCTCTACTCCTCTCTCTTCATCCCCGACGTTAATAGGATGGAAGGAAGTCATTCACCTTCCCGAATGGGGTCTGCATTCGATCGTGGCCAAAGCGGATACGGGAGCCCGCAGCTCTGCCCTGGATGTTGTTCGAATAAAGGAAATTGAAAATGACCGGGTGGCCTTCTCTATGGTACTCAGCCGAAAGCGCCCCATGCTGACCTATGATCTGGAGGCCAAGATCTTTCGCCGGAAGAAAGTGAAATCGAGCAATGGCAAGGTCCAGGAGCGGTTCACTATCTTACAACATGTTGAAATCGGTGCTCTGACAAAGGAGATTGAATTCAGTCTGGTGAACCGAAAGAAAATGATATGTCGGGTTCTGCTGGGGCGGGATGCGCTTCGGCCAGAGTTTCTCGTCCATCCTGATGCCAAATATCTGATTAGCCGCCGTCGTCGGCCGCGGATCAGTCAAATTGTTCACAAAAAGCGAAAGTAGCTCCATGGTATCCAATCGTCCCCTGAAAATCGCAATTTTGTCGCGCGCTCCACGGATCTACAGCACGCGGCGTTTACGGGAAGCGGCTGAGCAACGTGGCCACCAGGTCAAGGTCTTGAACACGTTGAAATTTGGCATGTTCGTCGAGTCCAAGGACCCGGATTTAATTTACAGTGGGCGCAGTATATCTGCCTATGATGCGATCATTCCAAGAATCGGGACATCGATTAGCTTTTATGGGGCCGCGGTTGTTCGTCAATTTGAGCAGATGGGAGTGTTCACCCTGAATTCATCGACAGCCATCTCGAATTCCCGGGACAAGCTACGGTCATTGCAGATATTGAGCCGTCACGACATTGGAATTGGCAAGAGTGCGTTTGTACACCGCAAGGCGGATGTCCTGGATGCGATTGAAGAGGTCGGAGGAGCCCCGGTCATCATCAAGTTGTTAGAGGGAACGCAGGGGGTTGGGGTGATTCTGGCGGATACCGTGAAGGTGGCTGAGGCGATTGTAGAAACCCTCCAAAGCACCAAACACAACGTGATGATCCAAAAGTTCGTGGCGGAGAGCCGTGGAAAAGATATTCGGGCGTTTGTGATCGGAGACCGTGTCGTGGCAGCGATGCGACGCCGAGCAAAGGGTGGTGAATTTCGAAGTAATGTACACCGTGGAGGATCAACTGAATCGGTTCAATTAGATGGGGAATATGAAAGGACCGCCGTTCGCGCAGCGCAGACCCTGGGTCTGCGGGTAGCGGGTGTGGATATGCTGGAAGGCGAGGATGGGCCTGTTATTATGGAGGTCAACTCCTCTCCGGGTCTGGAGGGAATTGAGGCAGCATCGGGGGTGGACGTAGCCGGCGAGATTATCGATTATCTGGCTGAGCATATTCGATTTGGGGATGTTGATATCCGTCAACGGCTGGCCTTTGCCCGGGGCTTTGTGGTGTCTGAATTTACGGTTTCAGACAAGAGTTCTCTTGCTGGAAAAACGATATCCCGGAGCGGATTAAGCGAGCGGGGGATCATGATCATGAGCATCAACCGAGGGAGTCAGCACTATCCTGCCCCGAAGGGAGACGATGACATTTTATCCGGAGATATTCTGATTTGCTATGGACCGAAAGTCGCTCTCCAAGAGTATATCCCGCTGACCGAACCCAAGCCCCGGAAGCGCAAAAAGAAAACAAAAAAACAATGAATGACTTTCAAATTGCCGGTGAATCGGTGGCCCCGGGTGAAACTCGAGATTTAAAAATAAAAATTTCGGAAACCTATACCGGAGATGAAATATATCTGCCGCTTCGGGTGATTCGTTCCTCTGAGGATGGTCCGACTCTATTTGTAACGGCGGCGGTTCACGGAGATGAAATTAACGGGACTGGTATTGTGCATGACCTCATGTTTGGGGATGCTTTAAAGCTGACCAGCGGGACGCTTATCCTGGTTCCGGTTGTCAATATATTCGGTTTCGAAAATCACGAGCGCTATCTGCCCGACCGCCGCGATTTAAACCGCTCCTTTCCGGGGAGTGAGGACGGGAGCATGGCGAGTCGGATTGCCTTCATTGTGATGACGGAAATCATCAAAAAGTCGGACTACGGGATTGATCTGCACTCGGCGGCCTTTCAACGGACCAACTACCCCAATGTCAGAGGCGATTTTCGAGACAAAGGGGTCCGACGATTAGTCCGTCACTTTGCCACGTCTCTCAATGTGGACGGGAGGGGGCCGGATGGGGCCTTGCGTCGCGAGGCATGTAAAGCGGGCGTCCCGACCATAATTCTGGAAGCGGGTGAACCGTGGAAAATCGAACCGACGGTAATGAAGGTGGGGGTGCAGGGGATTCTGAATGTGCTCATTGGATTGGGCATGATGGAAGGAGCCATACAGAAGCCGGCATATTCTGCGAGAATTCAAAAGACAATTTGGATGCGAGCGGAGGTTGGCGGAATTTTAAGGTTTCAGGTTAACCCGGGGGATATCGTCGACAAGGGCGAGGTGGTGGCCACGAACTACAGCATCATGGGCGCGGTTCAAAACGAGCTGAAAGCCCCGGAAGATGGGATTGTCCTCAGCCTGGCTACCATGCCGGCCGTAAAACCGGGTGAACCGGTCTGTCATCTTGCGATGCCGACAAAAAGCCTGGCGTCTATCCGTCGTGCCTTGGCCAAAGCACCGAAGCGCGGGCTCTACCGGAAGGTGGCTAAGGACTTGGCGTCGTCCGTCTCCCCCGCCTAGGAAGAGGGAGGGCGCTTGAGCTTGGCAAATGGCCTTGGATAGGGGCAGGGCATGCGCCTTCGGCTTTGCCGTTGTCGGACGCGAGGCCAAGCCCAAGCTTTCGCCCACATGCGGCGTGTTCGGGTCGTTTGGGATGGCTCACGTATTTGAATACGCTCACCTTCCCGTCCTTCCTCAAGCGCCACATCTGAGCTGAACCTCCCCCTTCCT
>JANQKZ010000022.1 GCA_028280845.1 Opitutales bacterium
TGGCACTTACGCACGTCCCGTGCGCTACGTGCCAAACCGCCTTGCGCTGCTCCCCTGTTTGAGCCCACCAGCGCCTCAATTTAAATGCAGATTGCTCTAGAACGGGTGACAAAGGCTCAGATTTGAGACGAGGAACTGAGGGGTTCGCGTAAGTGCTGTCCGCGGGGCGAAGCCTGCATCCCCAACGAGAGGTAATCCTCCGGCTTTGCCACCATTTCCAACCTGTTTCAGTGCTTATTCGGGCCCAGGTCACATTGCCATTCCGCTTGGGATACAACCGTCTGCACCAGTGAATCCACCCGCTCAGGGAGCGCACCTAGCCATGCCTTCAACCTCCTCTCGTCTTCTTCGCGGCAGAGTTGCTGGCCCTCCTCAAAATACTTGGCCCACTCTGCCGCTTGAACGATTCCACTGTGACCTTTCATTTTATGAACCCAGCTCTTCAGGGCACGGATATCCCCGCGTTGGTCGGCTAAGAGACATTCCCTGGACATACGCTCCAGTTCATTCGCGTAGTTTCGGACATCCCCTAAAAAGTCACTCTGTTTGCACTTCGACATGAACTCCAGCATCTCCAGATTCACGGGGGACCCGGTCTCGACCGGTGAGGCTACGGGTTCAGCGTCCTCAGATAGACTTGGGGACGCCAGGGATTTTTCCACCAGGGCCGGGTTGACCGACTCAATCTCCGACAAGATTTTTTCCGGGGTAACGGGTTTATCAATAAACCCATTCATCCCGGCGGCTACACTCTCCTGACGGTTTTCGGGAGACACAAAAGCGGTTTGGGCCACGATGGGGACATCGGTGTTCAGGGGAAAAACCCCTTTGCGAATCAACCGGCTGATTTCCGGCCCCTTGTAATCCGGCAGATCCCAGTCGAGAAAGACCAGATCCAGCTTGTGTTCACTCAAGACTTTAAAGGCTTCATTCCCATCTGGCGCAGTGAAGACAGCAGCGCCCCAAGCTTCTAGTATGTTGCGCAATATCTTCAGATTGTAGTCCAGGTCTTCCGTTACTAGAATGTTTCCTCTCACCTTAACGTCCGACAAGGTCTGGGCGATGTCTTCGACCGACTCGAAAGAGACCTTGACAGGCAGGTTAATTTGAAAGCGGGTTCCCCTGCCCAATTCACTGGAAAAGGTAATGTCCCCGCCCATCGTATCCACAATGTCCTTCACAATAGCCAGCCCCAGTCCCGTTCCTTTTTCCCCGTAGCCTGCAGGAGAGTGGTGAGACCCTTGGATGAAGGGCTGGAATATTGTCTGTTGATCCCTTTCCGAAATGCCCGTTCCCGTGTCTTTCACACTCAGTCTGAAGGTCCCCTGTCCCATACCATCCACCTCAAGAACCAGGCCCACCCGCACCGATCCGTAGGAAGTAAAGCGCATGGCATTGCTCACCAGATTGACCAGGACCTGCTCAATTTTTGATCGATCTCCGTGCAGACTGATCCGTTCCGGACCCCGGTATAACACAACGAGTGAAATGTCATTGCGCAGGGCCATATCCTGGAAAAGGAGCTGGATCGTGTCTCTCACTGATTCCGGCGAAAAGTCTTCCTCCATTAAGGTGAGCTTGCCGGACTCAATCTTCGAAAAATCGAGGATATTATTGACCAAACGGCTCAGGTACAGGGCCCGCTGCTTGAGGGAGCTGAGATCCTCCTGACCCAGCGGGTCACCCACCTTTAGCATACGGATTCCCCCAATAATCCCATTCATCGGATTGCGGATCTCATGACTCATGTTGGCCACAAAATCGGACTTCACCTGGTTGGCTTTTTCCAGCTCTTCCGTCCGCTCTTTCACCTTAACTTCCAGAACTTCAGCTCGCGCTTTTAACTGGTGATTCCTCCATAAAAAGAAGCTCCACCCCACCAGGATTCCAAGGAACCCATAGCTAATATAGGCATATATGGTCTGATACCAGGGAGCAGGGATCCCGAAGCGGTGGATCGCAGGAGCTGACCAGGCTCCGCTGGGATGCAAAGCCCTCACTTGAAATTGGTAGTCCCCCGGTCGAAGCCCGGGGTAATTCATTTGGTTCTCCAGGCTGGGGGCGGACCACGCATTGCCCAGGCCAATCATTCGCGTTTGAAACTGAATGGGCTCGTCTCGCTCATAGCTGGGAATCCAAAACCTGAAGGATTTGGACTTTGATTCTTCATCGATGAAAGAGGCATCCAGGCGTGGTTCCGGCAGGGAAACCTGGGCAACATCTACATCCAGAGGCAAAAATTCCACTGCTTTTTGTCCCACGAGGGCAAGAACGGGGCGCCCATGCATCACTACCCCTCTAACCTTCTCAATTTTGCCCAGAGTCTGAAAACCTAACACGGGGATTTTTTCCCACGTAGCGGTTCTTCCGTTCGTATCGACTTCCAAACTACCGACCTCCGTAAGACTTGTCAGGGGATTCGTTAAGGTAAGCCAGATGCTTCCGTTTGCCTCATCCTGGTCCATTCGGACGACTCCTCTTAAGTCCAAGCTTTGACCTTGCGCGGTGTCGGTAACCTGGATTCTCAAAAACCCTTCCTCCTCGTTCCTCCGGGTAAAAAGTCCCCCCGAAAATGCAATCACGGGTCTATCATCAATGACCGCCCCAAAATATGGGTTATCCACGAGCGACTCTCCTTCGATTTGATTATAAACGGATTTTTCTTGAAAGCCGGAATCCGGATTGAACGTAAGCGTTTGAATCCCCTCACCAATTTCCAAAAGCCAATAGTCTTCCGGGCTGATTTCTAAGATGTTACTGGTCGATCGTTCAGCATGACCCCAGCTAAATTCGATGGGATAAGGATTCTCTTCGGTGTTGATGAAAAGGAGTTCTTTCAGAGACGCTAATATGGCCCGATTCCTGTGAAAACGAGAATTCAGACCCACATAAAATATCCTCGCATCCCCCAAACGCAATGCGTGGTGTTTTCCATCCCGGATATGGGTCGAGAGGGGAAATTGGAATTGGATCAGATCCGACCCGATTTTCGCCATACTGTACGTCCGCTTCCGGCCATCCCCTATGACCTCAAAATGAATGAGATTACTGGTTGGATCCAAGCTCGCTCGGTGAAGAGAATCAGAAGTGGAAATGAACAATTCTCCATTATGGAGGAGCACATCTTTTAATACCTTATCTTTGAAAAAGGTCGACGAGTGGAGTAACCGTCCCGGATAGGCACTGCTAAGACGTCCCACGCCTTCTCCCCCTGTAAACCAGATTCCCGATTCGTGGTCGTCAAAAACCCGAAAAAGCTGATCCATGGGTAGCCCGTTGGATTTAGAGTATATCTCATACTCAACCGCCCCCTTATATTGAACCCGAAGATCTCCGTAAAAATTTGAGATCACATTATGCCCAGCTTGGGTGTTGAATATGTGGGCCGGGTTAATTTGGTCAAAGTCCTGGAAGATGGGCTCGGGCTCCAAAATGGTGCCATCCAAAATCAGGGAGCGGGTTCCACCATACATTGCGAAAAGCTCGCTCCCTCGCCGAGTCAATACATACGCGAATAGCCGATCTGGTTTTAAGCTTCGGTATGTCTTTTCGAAAGCATCCCCTCGCCATTGGTAAATTCCGTCAGACCCGGATACGTAATGCTTATCCTCAAACCTAAAATGTTCTATTCGATATATATTGTTTATATCGTTAAATCTTAACCTGCCCTGATGAAAGATATGCACTCCAGAATTAGCGGAGAAAAATAAACGCCCATCCTCCTCCCAGGCTCCATAGATGATCTCAATATCATGGTCAGGACTATTAATTAAAGAAACTAGAGAATGGTAGTGATAATGCTTTCCATCGGGTGTTAGCCAACCAAACTCTTTTCCCTCTCCTCCCGTTAGAATTCTTCCATCGGGCAATGGGGTCAGAACATTTATTTTTTTCAATCCCGGAATCTTCTGCTCTTCCCAAGATACTCCGTTGTATTGAAACAAGGAATTGTAGGCTACGAGAATCTTACCTTCCGGCAACTGAACTCCCTCCGGAACCATTTCTCCGCTGAAGTTCTCGGAGGCCGGAAAAAAGAGCATCCTCGGCAATCCAGGAATCACTTTCGCAGTTCCCCATCCACTGCCAAGGATGAGGAAGCTCGCTAAACAAAACGCCCGGAGCGCGTCGGTTCTCCAGCCTGTAATCATTAATTCATACGAAGTAAACTACCTAGATCTAGGTAAATGATTCCCTTTTATCAACTAGAATTACCCCCCATAATAATAACTCGAATTCAACCCCTCAACTTCAATTATCATTATGTTCAAAGTAAAAAGAAAAATTCTAGGATTCCTGGTCATCATCCTCTCCATCTCCGGTTTTGCCAATGCCGCTGAGTGTATAGACCCCATTCAAAAGGAGAGTGCCATAGAGATCACTGAGGAAATTCCCTTTGGTATCATGTGCGCTGGTGGCGATTAATTTTAAAATCCGTATCCATGTCCCTCCTCTTACCTACCATGCTCAACCTCGCTCCGGTCCGATATGCGAACTGTTTTCAGTCCGAGGGTGGTCCAGTCGAAGCCATTCAGGAGTATAAACTCCAAATTGATGGACGGCTCTACACCGCGGCCGTATCTCGATTACACCCGGGATATTCTCAAAACAAACGACAACATCAGGTCTTCAGCGATTTTGATGGAACCGGCCTGAGCGAGAATCCAGCAGCCGCACGTTACATTGCGATTTCAGAAGCGATGGAACGTTGGGCTCATGCCACCGTTGCTGGCACCCGGACCGGGGATGAATATGGATTCCACTACGATCCGACCTCCAATGGGATGGCAGCTTTTCCAGGGCTTTTTGCCAAACAAGCCCGACAATTTGCGATGGCAGAGGCCATAGAGCGCTATGGCCTGATCGCCTGGTGGGACGGAAAAATTGGAGCCCACGAACTGGATTCCAATGGAGACGGGATACGGTATTATCGCCTGCACCAACCCTTTAAAAATTGGGAAGTTATTGTTTCCCGCAGGAAGGATAAAGGCGGATTCACCGCCTTCGGTTATGGAAGTGGCAAAGACCTCAAAGAGGCGAAACGAAAATCGCGTCTCGAAATGCACCGGTCCGGTGTCATGCTAGGGCAGTTTTTCCGCAAAAACCCCGGATTCGAGCCTGGGGACCTCTCAACCCTGGATGCCTTTGCCGAACGCCGGCTCGTCTATTTCGCACTGCCGGAAGGTGTATTGGAATTTGAGCATAAAATTGCCAATCCCCCGACTTTTTCGGATAGCACTATTCCTGACATACTTTTCGATGGGGAGATTCCCGGTCCCTGGAGTTCATATGCCTCCGTATGGAGGATCGTTTTCCGCCAAACCACCATGGATTTCCTTAACCCCGGAGAACGCTTCTTCTATTGGTAGCACCAGGGGAGCACGAATAAATTTGCCTGCATACAGATGCAGGCAGGGCGAGAATCAATAAATGGAGGGAGCGTTGGCGCGCTCCCTCTTTTTCTTGGTAAGAGTGGCCGGTGATCGATTGACCCATGGTCGGAGGAATATCATCTTGAAAAGGAAATTCCATGCGCTGCTATTGGATATCCCTCCTTTTCCTGGTTCTCACCTTGTTTCCGCTTTCAGCGATGAATGTTCGCTCCGCGCCCATGACGACCCTGGAGGGCTATCTCACTGCCCTGTTGATCAATGAAGTCGCCTTTCCGGGAGAACGGGGTTATATCAGCGAGAAGGACACGATGCGGGGGATGGAAAATATCCTCTTGGTCCTCGATTCTCGGATCTACTACGTTCCCCCGCTATACAGCCGCCAACACATTGCTCAAACCAGCTCGGATAAACTCATCGATATCATCACGGCAGGCGGGGTGCATGGGCAGGTGGAGGGCTTTTTTTTAAATGAAGAAGGGATACCCACCGCCCTCCCCCGGGTTGGAGAGCGCATACAATATCTCCTGACTATCGCCGAGGATGGTCCCCCCGGACGGTTTGCCCGTCTGCTCAATCATGCCGGTAGCCTGGCGAAAACCTATGTGGCCTACCTCCAACGCCCAGAGAACCTGTATGCAAACCTTCGTTTCATCAGTGGGGTACCCGTTACCGGAAGGGCATATTCCTGGACAACTGATCACCACCACTTTCACCCCGGTGGAAACTATATAAAAATTCCAAACGACTATCGGGGTTCCCTCTCGGGTAACCGCTTCTTTTCGCTCAGAAACCTGAATCCATGAAACCTGCCAATGCCCTCCTTTGGGTAGGACTGATGACCGCCTCTCTCACGGCCCTTCCTGCTCAAAATTCAGCCCCATTCTCCGATGAATACGCCTACGAGCTGCTGAGCTATCTATATCGCTGGCACATGGACGATGCCATCCTCGAGGTCAGCTTGGAAATTGGGGATAACGTCGTCATTTTCTATCGTCGTATCACGCCGGAAGACCTGGATCCGGATGATAACTCGGAGTTCCTCGAAGTAGTTCTTCCCCTGGCGAATATGGTGATCAATCTGAAAAAATCAGACTATCTCATCCCCAAGCGACAGATCAGAGTCCGGAATGAATTCTTCAAAGTCATCTCGGCCCAACACTACCGCGATTTTGATTGGGACCCAAGTGGCTACCAGGCGCTTTCCTATGAATATGAGGATATGTTCAACTATCTCTTTGAGACGCGAAACGATAAAATTTTCCCCTCAGATGAGATTCGTGAACAGTTAAGCCTGGCGGCGAGACGGGCACTGATCGAAGAAGACCATATCCTTCCCGAGGACTACGATGAGGAACCCCAAATGGGATACATCGCACCAGTCTCCATCGCTTCCAACGACCTGTGGTTTTTCTGGGTCAATGGGCACATGCTTATCCATTTCACCTCTGACTTGGAATACACGAATCCGGCATTTTGGGAAATTGCCCCGATCGGTGTGGATATTATTGAACTGAAAGAAGAAGTCATTGTAGGCGCCCAGGAAAAATCAGGAGAGAAATACTTTACCAAGGACTACGCAGGCCGAATCCTGTTTAATTGTATCGTCCACGGGCTTGAAATCACGCCTGAAGAGTAAGCGGCCTAATTTCCGTTTTTCCCGTTATTGCTGAACGGCGACCGCTGAAACATTTCAGGCAAGTCTTTCAGGATCAGTTGACGGTAATCATAAAACCATCGAAAACGAACCGAGGCCCCAAAACTTTCACCTGTTTTTTCGATAAGCGGCACATCAAAGACCACCCCCACATCCCAATTTCCAGGAATCCACAACCCTTCGCGGGTTTCCTTTTTCGGGAACCAAGTGATCCCCGGTTTCAAAATAACCTCATGAACAGTGGTAAAGGCCAATACCCAGTTCTCCGGACGAAACCCGGGGGGAATATCATCACCTGGCTCATACCCCGGAGGGAGAGGAAAACCATCAGATACATGGCGGAAATCTAAAGCGTTGGTGCGATATTCCACTTCGAGTGAATACCTGAACTTTCCTCCGGGGTAATAGATAAATCCCGGCTTTACAAATATACGGTCTCGTGGCCGGGGATCGACTGGATTCGGATCAAAAGGAGTCTGCTCAACAAACTGATAAGTCAAATTGAGGTACGCTAAAGTATTATCAAAGCCCTTAAACTGTCGACTGAATGTCACATAAGGCTCATAGCGGGCATAGCTATCGGTGATCTCTAAAGGAGCCTCCCCCGAAGGCATGTCAGCAATAAACCCTACTGCCACATTCGTCTGGTGAACTCCGTCGCGCACCCAGCTATATTTCCCACCCCATCGAAAATTATAAAAACCAGCGCTTTTTTCGTCACCCCGAATGACATTGAGGTCATCCCCAAGGTCGCCAAAAGGGTTTGGGAAAAAAGTCCCCGTCTCAGCAAACATTTCGAAGTAACGACTAAAATTATAGGTTACTCCAAGGGGCATACGGATCGAATTCTTGTTAAAGAAGTCCCCGAACTGGGGATTAAACTTCAAGCGCCAGGTACCCTTCCGGTAATTCGCCGCCAACTCCGTCCCAAAGGCCTGGTCGGATATCCGCGGGGTGAACACTTCACGATAGAGGATGTTTTGACCGATCCGCTCACGCAGCTCGGGATCGGACTCAAAGAGTTCGTGATAAGCTTCGATACGTTCTTTACGCTCTTCGTCTTCATAGGGATTGCCCATGAAAACGGTCGATTTACTGCCAGCAAATTCCTCGGTGGGATCCAGAATATCCCTGGCTTGCGGAAACAGGGAGAGGGACAACCCGATGAGTACCAGACCGTAGACTGGTAGTTTATTACTTCGCTGCATCGGCCACAGGAAAGCCGTTTTCAGCCAAAAAATCAATCATCCAATTCCTCCAAACCGGCAGAGATCCACCCTAGCGACAGGATACGTAGTTTCCTTGGGCTGATCAGTTTAAGATCAAACCAAAACGCTATTTTGCGTTTCGTTAACAGACTCATCCCTCATAGGTCCAATCGGGGGCGGAGGAGTTGGAAGTATTTCAGGTCCCGTTTTGGTATTCGCTTCGGCACGAACAATTTAATGGGTTCAGAGTAGGGGATGAGGGAAAGCAGAGGGAGCGTTCTTTGATCCTTCCTTGGAAGAGCCTTTGAGACCCGGGTAAACACGACTTCTACGAGAGGAGACTCGAAGATAATTCTCCGGCTTTATGCTTATGGATTTCTCCCTCTCAACCCAGACCCTTTCCTGGAATCAAAAAAAGAAGCACCCCGGCCAACCGGGGTACTTCCTTTTTGAACTTTGTCCTTCCAAGTAAAAGTCAGTCCGACTTTCTTATTTCCTACATAAATCCTTTGAGGGCTTACCCGCTCATCTCCTCCCAGTATTTATCCACATTCCTGACCGGGCGATCTGCCACCAGGTCGAAGCCAATCGCAGCAAAATCACCCTCGCTCTTAAGCAGGGAGTAGAACTCTTCACGGGTCAGGTCCCACTCGTTTTCAAATAAAGCGAAAACGCCGTCTTTTTCTTTCCGTACCCTATTGATCTCCTGGAGCTTGAAGGAGACGGACTCCTGTGGTTTCAGGGTCCCGTCGGCTTCCACGGAAAAGGTGATTCCTACACTAAAGGAATAACGTCCATTGATCAGGGTACGCCCTTCTACCCTGGGTTCATCAAATGTGCTGCTATAGGCGAGAAGAAACTTCGCATCGGGATACATCTCGTAAAAATCTAAAAACTCCTGGATCTCATTTACCTTATCAAGCGCTTTGGTCATGATTTCCGGTTTTGATAGGACGGGAGCGTCTTCCCCATTTCCAAAACTGGAAACAGGCAAAACGGAGGCATAGATGAGAATCAGTGCAGCAGTAGATAGAAAGCGTTTCATTTGGGAGTGCGAGTGGAGTTAGATCAGTTTGCCTCCTATTAAGCATTCATTCTGCCAATCCTTAACTAAATTTCACAAATACTTATAAAACAATAATTTAAGAATCATAACTATCTTGATTCAAAAAACAAAAAGGTGAAATGTACCACTTGTGGTAATCAATTTTCCCACTTTTGGGACAAGGGCCCAGCTACAACGCGGATGGGAATGAGCAATTCAACAAGCCCCAAATGCGGAGAAGGAGAATGGGAAAATTGTGCTTTCTCTGAAATTCAGGCAGTGGGGTCCTTGGAATTCCGACATCGGAAGTTCCGTGCAAAGCACACCTACTTCCCGCCATACCAAAACGCCCGATTCCACCGGTGGAGATGCAGCTTTTGCAGTTCTTCAGAGGATAGGATACGCTCATTGGAAACCAAACAGTTCAATTCGGCTTGGCGGACATTCCGCATACCAGGAATGACATTGCTTACCGCGGAATGACTGAGGGCAAATTTTAAAGCCAGCTCAGGCATAGCCAGCCCCATCGCCTCCGCAACCGGCTTAATTTTATCGGTGCGATCGACGGCCCGCTCCAGGCGATCCCCGGCAAAGTAATGGCGGCGGAAATCATCTTCCGGAAATTCATGATCCCGAGGCCACTTCCCGGTCAGGGCTCCCTCATCAAATGCCACACGCACAATAATGGCCGTTCCGGTTTCCCTGGCAACGGGCAACAGCTCGGCGGCGGGCTCCTGCTCGAATAAGTTGAAGATTACTTGCACCGAATCGACCCACCCCCCGCGCATAAGATCAATCACAGCGTTCTGATCATGCTCAGGCGTAGAAATTCCCACAAACCGGATTTTTCCTTCTTCCTTTAATTTTTTTAAAACCGCAAAGGGCTCGGGACTTCGATTCCAAGCCCGAGTCCAGGTATGAAGCTGGAGTAAATCAATACGGTCAGTCCCCAACTGAGTAAGGCGGTCCTCAACATTACTTCGAAGATAGGCTTCGCCATACCGGTCCTCCATCGAATCATAGGGAGAGGGCGGCCAGTCTCCCGGAGCAGGTGGGGTTTTGGTAGCCACAAATATGTCCTCGGATCGTTCCTTCAGGACCTTGCCGATGATCCGCTCACTCTTGCCATCCCCATAGCCTTGGGCTGTATCGATAAAATTTACGCCGAGGTCCAGGGCCTTGTGAAGCGCAGCCATAGAGTCGCCATCACTTTGGGCCCCCCAGCTCCCCCCGATAGCCCAAGCACCAAATCCAATTTCTGAGGTTTCAAACCCGGTTTTCCCAAATGACCTGTACTTCATAAGACGCAAATACAAGGCTACCCGCGTCTGCATGTAAACCTTACTCTTTCACTTATTCTTTAACTTCCCGCTGGAGCGGTTAGATTAAGACTTACCGCTTACCGCGGCACACATATTTGTTTTCCCCATCGTTCGGGCTGGACTCTCTTGGCTCAGCAAAACCTTCCAGAGACGATTGAACCCATTCGAGACCTGAGTTTTAGAATTCACTTCGACCATACCCCAAATGCCAACTACGCTCATCCGCCTGATTTTCTTACTTCCTATTCCTATGGTAGCGTCCGAACTACCAATAAACCCCCGCCTCTTTGAGCACTACTGGACGGCAAACTGGATAACCCATCCCGAAGCAGATCCTAACGATTTCGGAGTCTATCATTTTCGAAAAACTTTCACCCTGACACAAGCACCCCGCTCGCTGGTCATTCACGTCTCCGCGGATAACCGCTACAAGCTGTTTGTGAATGGGGAACCAATCGGCCTGGGGCCAGCCCGTGGGGATGTAGAAAATTGGCCATTCGAGACCTACGATATCGGTCCATGGCTTAAGCCCGGTAAGAATCTTATCGCGGCCCAGGTCTGGAATGCGGGAAAGGAACGCCCGTGGGCCCAACACTCTTTTAAAACCGGATTGGTGGTTCAAGCCGACGCCTCCGCATGGGATTCCATGGTGAATTCCAACTCCGCCTGGAAAGCCTATCACGTCGAGGCCATCCAACCGTTACCGGCGAACCGGGAAGAACTGCGGACCTTTATTGTCGTAGGTCCCGGAGACCGGGTAAACGGCGCCACTTATCCCTGGGGTTGGGAAACTCCTCAATACGCAGACCAGGATTGGGCCATGGCTCGAGAAATCGACAAGCCACACACACTTGGGTTTGGTACTGATCAGTCCTGGCAGCTTATGCCAAGGACGATCCCCCACCTGGAATCCCGAAAGGAGCCCATCGGTGTGGTGCGTCGGGTCGAGGGATTCAATGCCATGGAGCCCAATATTTTCCAACAGGGAAGCCCTCTGTCAGTTCCTCCTTATTCCCGAGCCAGGATACTGATCGACCGGGGTCACTTAACCGTGGGCTATCCGGTTATACGTCTCGTAGGCGGAAAAGGCTCAGAAATTCGGCTCACCTACGCGGAAGCCCTCTTCGACGAAAACCGGACCAAGGGGAACCGGAATGATATTCAAGGGAAAACCCTTATCGGAATAGAAGACGTTTTCCAGCCCGGCGGAGATGGACCGGAAACCTATACCACGCTCTGGCTCCGCACCTACCGATACCTGGAGTTGGAGATCGAAACCCGAGCCGAGCCACTCCAGATTGATGACCTCCACTTCGTCTACTCCGCCTATCCCTTCGAAGCCCGCGCCGAGTTTAACTCGAATGACCCTCGGCTCAAGGACATCTGGGACGTCGGATGGCGAACCGCCCAGCTCTGCGCCGGTGAAACCTATTATGACTGCCCTTACTATGAGCAGCTTCAATACGTGGGAGATACCCGGATTCAGGCGCTCATTTCCCTCTACGTTAGCGGTGATGATCGACTCATGCGCAAAGCGATTCGCTTGTTCAATCAATCGAGATTTCATGCAGGGCTTACTCGGAGCAGATATCCCTCCTACAATGCCCAGGTCATCCCCCCCTATTCGCTCTTCTGGATCAATATGATTCACGACTACCTCATGCACCGGACTGACCTGGCCTTTCTCCTCGAACAGAGAATGGGAATCATCACTGTGCTGGATTGGTATGAACAACACATCGATCCTGGCACCGGATTAATCGGTCATACCCCATATTGGAATTTCGTCGATTGGACCGTTGAGTGGCCTTGGGACAACGAGGCACGGATCGGAGGTGTGCCGGATCTAAAAGGAGGCTCGTCTATCCTGTCTCTACAGTTGGCCTATGCCCTGGATGCAGCGGCCACCCTCTTTGAAGCATTTGAAGAACCCTACTTTTCCGAAAAGTATTCCGCTCTGTCAGCCGAAATCAAACAGGCGGTCATCCAACATTGTTGGGATAAAGACCGACAACGCTTCGCGGACACCACGGCCTTTAGCAGCTACAGTCAACACGCCAATCTCTGGGCAATCCTCACCGGAACCGTGACTGAAGCCGCGGCCAGCACCCTCATGGAGGCTATACTGACGGATGATTCATTGATTCAGGCGACCTTCTATTTTCGCTTTTACCTTTTCCAGGCACTCTATCAGACAGGGATGGGGGACCGCTATCTGGAACAGTTGGAACCGTGGCACGACATGCTTGCTCTCGGGCTGTCCACCTTTGCCGAAAAACCCGATCCAACCCGCTCCGATTGCCATGCATGGAGTTCCTCTCCTAACTACGATTTTCTGGCTACCCTGTGTGGAATTCGCCCCGCTTCTCCGGGGTTCAAGACCGTGAAAATTGAGCCGTTCCTTGGCCCACTGCAGGAGGTGACAGCCCGCATGCCTCATCCCAATGGAATGATCTCTGCCTCGCTCCACCGGAGAGGCGATGGCCTGGACGCCACGATTCTGCTTCCTCCCGGATTATCGGGATCCTTCGTCTGGAATGGGAAAAGCTATCCCCTCGTGGAAGGCCACCAGGACTTAAACCTATAGGTCCACACTTCGCCACTCACCGAGTGCAAATTGTAGAAATAGGCAGGGTCACTCGATTCAGTCGAACAATATAGCCAACTCGAACGGTTCAGTTGCCATGGGTAAGGAAAGATTCCATCGAGCGAAGTCCACACCCAAGGCAGGGAGGTAAAACCAGACACCATTTCCCTGGGTCTGCCCAACCCAGATCCATTGCACTGTCACGGTGGAGCGCTCTTCACGGATAATCGCTTTCATAACAACGGCCTGACTCCATCCACTCCCAGCGATGCAGGACTCATGGAACCCACCGGGAATCCGGCCGATCGTAATAAATTCTCCTCCCCTTCTCTGCGGAATGTTGAGCTTACCGGGCCCATGCACAATGGACGCTTCCAATCGCTTGAAGCCGTTATTGCGCATTATAGCTCAGGTATCCATAAATCTGTTACATTGGATCCCAATTTGGCCAAACACCCAACCGGCGGGCTCCACTCAAGCGAAGCGGACCAGCTTGCCCTGGTCGCCTTCCTGCGTACCCTGACCGACCCGAAGTTTAAGGACATTTCCACCACCGGCAGTCAACAGTGACTGGATCTCGGGTCCAAGGTCCAAGGCAGGCGTTGACCCCCTTAGAGCGAGTACTTAGGATATCAGATACGTTGTTACCCATATGCCATGACAAAAGTCCTATCCTGTTTATCCCTGATACTGTTAACTACGCTTCCATCCCTTGCCGATTCCAGCGTCAACTACCTCGAAGAATCCGCTGAAGCCCGAGCCGAGCGGATGGAGTGGTTCAAAGACGCCCGTTTTGGTATGTTCATCCACTGGGGGGTCTATGCGGTGCACGGCGGCACTTACCAGGGGGCTCCGGTTAGAGGAATTTCCGAGTGGATCATGCACCGCGCCGGCATTCCCGTGGAGGATTACGAGGAGTATGCCCGAATGTTCAATCCTCGGTTTTTTGATGCCGAGCAATGGGTTGATATCGCGGCTGAAGCGGGGATGAAATACATTGTGATTACCTCGAAACATCATGACGGCTTCGCCCTTTGGGACTCCCAGGTGAGCGATTGGGACATCATGGACGCATCCCCTTTCCGGCGGGATATCTTGAAAGAACTCGCTGAGGCCTGCGCCGCCAGGGGAATTCGACTCTGCTTTTATCACTCCATTATGGATTGGCACCACCCCGATGCTCAGGGGATCAATTACCCGAATTACAACGATCCCGGCCGCACCAACCCCAACTTTCCTGATTATGTGGCAAACTACATGAAGCCCCAGTTGAAAGAGCTCCTGGAAGGTTACGGCCCCATCGGAATTCTCTGGTTTGATGGAGAGTGGATCAGTGATTACACCACCGAAATGGGAAAAGACGTCTACCAGTTCGTGCGTGAACTGCAGCCGGAAATCATCATCAACAACCGGGTTGATAAGGGTCGCCAGGGGATGGCCGGGTTAGACCGGGAGGGTGACTTCGCCGGAGATTACGGCACACCCGAACAGGAAATCCCTGATACCGGCCTCAAAGGAGTCGACTGGGAGTCCTGCATGACCATGAACGACTCCTGGGGGTGGAAGGCCCCCGACCAGAACTGGAAATCCGCTGAGCATCTGATTCAAAACCTCATCGACATTGTCTCCAAGGGTGGAAACTACCTCCTCAACGTAGGCCCTACTCACGAAGGACTCATTCCTCAGCCAAGCGTCGAGCGCTTACAGGTAATGGGAGCCTGGCTCCAGGCCAATGGGGAATCGATCTATGGCGCCACTGCCAGCCCCTTCGAAAAACCGTCATGGGGCCGCTACACCCGAAAAGGAAACACCTTGTATGCCCATATCTTCGACTGGCCAACTGAAGGGTTCCTCTATGTGCCCTACATGGAGCAGGCTCCCGAATTTTCTCAAGCCACCTTGCTCCCTACTGGCAAGGTGCTGGAAGTTGATCGCGGTGACAAAGGATTGGTCGTGAAACTCCCCAAGGTCCATAAAGAGAGCCCGGCCACCGTCATCCGCCTCGATTGAATTCCCGGGAGAGCCGCTTTCGACGCCTGCGGTGAGCCAAGGGTCACCCCGGCTCCAAACCTGGCATGCATGGCAGGAGCCAACTTCTAGACTTGGCGAATGGCTTGCCTGGGTGTTACTCCCCCATGAGAAAGCCCGGCGATCTGCCGGGCTTGTGAAGAAAGGGGGGCAAAAAACTTACATGCCTTCTTGATCTTCCGGAAGGGGCGGAGGGAAATACTGCATGAGCTGCATAACGGCAGATTGAATAGCTTCATCGCTGGCTTCTCTACCTCGAACCCGGGCAGAGCCGTAGCCCCGCCAAACGAGCTCTTTCGCTTGAGAATCCACAATGTCCAGCATAAGGGTGCCTTCCTCGTAGGAACGGACTTCCGTCCCGCCCCCCATATAAGGATATCCGTATCCGCCGTAGTAACCCCAGCCACGACCGTAGGGCGCACCATAGGCGTAGGGCCCGTAGTTGTAGGACTCCACCTTGGTTTTGGTTGTGGCGTGGGCAACAACCCAGAAATCAGCGGACACGCCATCATCTCCAGTTAGCTCGGTCAAACCCTTGTCTTTCAGTTGTGTCGCGACCTCGTCGGTAATGCGTTTCATCAAGATTGGGCTGATTTGACTATTAGGATCTTGGGGAACGATCGTGAACGTTTGATATGAATAAACATCATAATCGGAATCCCACTCATAACCAGTCTTGCTAAGGGGACCGGAGGAGGAACAGCCGGAAAACAGAACCGCTACCACAAAGGTGATACCGAGAATTATTTTGGGAGATTTCATAATAGGATTTATGTTCGAGATGGCGGACCAAGGCCAGACCATATGTGAGGTTTATAAAAGTGTTGAACAACAGGAGTAAAAATTGATTCCTATGCTGATGCGTTTCATAGGCAAACGAATTTCAACGTGGAATAAATCCATGAATTCTTTGCTTTTTCAACCCAGATTCCATTTTCATCATCCCCTGTTATGCATATAAATCAGGTTTCCGCCATCCTTTACACGGTTCGCGACTTTATTCATTCCCGCGATGAACTGTCCAATACATTGGGCAAACTCTCTGAGATCGGATTTCAGGCAGTAGAGCTTTGTGGAATTTCAGACGAGGTGGCCACCCCGGCGGAAGTAGCCGAACTGTGTCGTGAAAACAACCTTACGATCTCATCTGCCCACGAGAATTGGGACCTGATTCAGGAAGAACCCCAAGCAGCCGCCAAGCGGGTCAAAACCTATGGTTGCGATTTCGTCTGCTACCCCTGGCCCGGCAGCGTCGAAATTACCGATGCTGCTGCCATTGCCGAGCTGATCACCTCGCTGGGGAAGTCGGCCGAAGCCATCAAGTCTGAAGGCCTCCAACTCTGTTACCATAACCACGCGGTCGAGTTCATGAAACACGAGGGAGCCATCCTCATGGATAAGGTCATCGAGCAATCCGACCTCCAGTTGGAACTCGATACCTATTGGACTCAGCTCGGGGGTTGTAACCCGGCCAAAGCCATCACCAAATGGAGCGGCCGTATTTCCATTCTCCACATGAAAGATATGGTGGCCTATGGCAATGACGCCCGTTTCAGCGAAATCGGTAAAGGCAACTTGGATTGGAAAGAAATTATCCCCGCTGCGGATGCCGCCGGTGTAAAGTGGTTTGTCATCGAGCAGGATCAAACCTGGGGGCGCGATCCCTTCGAATCCCTCGCTGACAGCTTCGCCTACGTGAAGGATAACTTAGTCAGTTAGCCCATTCTGCAAGTCCTCCGGGCGATCAATATCCTTCCAGATTGCATCGGTCTCCATCTCGACGATTTCCAAAGGGTTCGCTTTCAGGATTGGCTTTGCTCCTTGATCCCCGTCCAACCGGGTAAGTTGCGGTAAGATCGACCAGGGAAATAGCACAGGGTGCCCCTGTCGGCCCTGATACTGAGGCGCCACAATGGATCGTCCTTTCATCGCTTCAAAGCGTCGAACCACAGGTTCCACCATCTCCGGGGTTAGATACGGGAGATCCCCGAGACAAACCAGCACTCCGTCCCCCCCGAATCCTGTCAATGCCTTTGCTCCGGCAGCAAGGCTCGACCCCATTCCGCGTTTCCATGATGGGTTAAACCGGAGTGTAACGGGCAAGTCTGTAAGCACCCGCTCAACGGCTCCTGCCTCATATCCGGTGACCAGCAATACCCCTCCCTGGCACCATGGGATCAAGACATTCACCACACGCTCGATAGCTGTTTGGCCATCAATGGGAATCAGCAACTTATTCCGACTCCCCATCCGCCGGGACGCCCCCGCAGCCAGGATGATGCCAGACAGCTTCATGCTCCTGTTTTTCGGTGAGCAATGATTTCAGCCATAATGCTGACCGCAATCTCTGCCGGAGTTTCGCTGCCAATATCCAAGCCGATCGGGCCGTGAATCCGGTCCACCACCTCAGGATCTAATACCCTGACCAGACGGCGTATTCGGGCTGCATGATTTTTTCGACTTCCCAGCGCTCCAATATAACCGCAACCTGAATTTAAAAGCACCTCAAGCGCATCATCATCAATTTTCGGATCATGGGTGACCACGGCCGCGGAATCACCCGGGCCCGGTTTGAAGGCGGGGAGCACCTTGTGAGGCCACCCATGAACAAGGGCATGCGGAGTTTCGATAAAACGACTGGCTTGAGCATACGCCTCCCGCGGATCGATCACAATGGTCTGGTAACCGCAGGCTCTCGCCATACGAACGAGGTGGAGGGATATATGAACCGCCCCAATTACAAATAATCGCCGGGGCCGTTCCAGGGTCCGCACGAGGCACCCGGAGTCGGAGCTACCGACAAAGGTTACGCTCTGTTCCGGCTCAACGCACCTTAAGGCTTCCTGAACCCGAGCTTCCTCCCAATCTCCCACTGAATAGATCACCCCGCCATGTTCATCCAATAAGCAGTGGAGCCCATCCTGGCTCAGAAGCAGACCAGGGGTGAATTGACTCAGGAAATGGGAAAAGGCCGCAATCCCTTCCGCAGGCAATTCCATCCGGTCGATCCGCACTCCAATCGTACCCCCGCAGGACATCGACACTTCCCAGGGGAACCCGTGTTCCCCCCCAAACTCGGCATAGCGCGATTTCCCGTCCGCCAGGGTTGCCCTGGCCGCTTCCAGCACCTCGATCTCTACGCACCCGGCGCTGACGGAGCCGATAAACTGTTTCCCATCCCGATGTATAGCCATGGTCGCCCCCATTCCTCGAGGCGAAGGCCTGGCCGCCTTCACCACTGTGGCAAGAGCAACCGGCTCACCAGCCTGCAACCAGGTTCGAAATTCGGGCCATATATCCCACATTTCTCCAACGGTTAAGGAACATTTAGAAAGTTGCTACCCTCAAAGTAAAAGGTTACACAAAATCTCTGGTGGCGGAATGCCTGTTTTCTGCTAGCGTCATCTCACCTCTTCACACCTCCTTCCTATGGAACTTCGAATCAACGGAAAACCTCACCAGGTTGACCCCTCCGTCAATACGATGACCCCACTGCTCTGGGTGTTGCGGGACCACCTGGACCTCACCGGAACGAAATTTGGTTGCGGCATCGGCCAGTGTGGAGCCTGCACCATCCACATGAATGGCCAGCCGGTCCGCAGCTGCCTGCTCCCTCTGATGGCTGCAGCCGGGAGCGAAATCACCACCATCGAGGGACTCGCCGATGCGGATGGTAGCCTGCATCCGGTTCAATCCGTTTGGATCGAGCACGACGTTCCCCAATGCGGGTATTGCCAGGCAGGCCAGATCATGAGTGCCACCGCTCTCTTAAATTCCAACCCCTCCCCCTCTGACGATGAAATCGATCAGGCCATGCAGGGCAACATCTGCCGCTGCGGGACCTATAAACGCATCAAAAAGGCTATCCAAACTGCCGGTGAAATCATGCAAAAGGAGAGCGCAGTATCATGAATTCGAACCCGAACGCCTTTAATCCCGTCCCGGATGTCGACCTGCCCGCTCAACTATTGCGGGATATGGAGCCCACCCCTGTAGAACCCAATACGACTGCGGCTCCCCTGAGTCCGGACCTGGACCGCCGGAGTTTCCTCAAGTTGAGCGGAATCGCCGGAGGGGGCCTCGTCCTGGCCTTTTTCCTCAGGCCTGGCAAAGCCCACGCTGCCCATCCTGGTGGGGACACGTCCAAGGACTTTACCCCCAATGTGTTTGTCCAAATCTCCACGGACGGAAAAATAATACTCGCCGCCAAAAATCCGGAAATTGGCCAGGGAATCAAGACCTCCTTTCCCATGATCATTGCCGAGGAATTGGAGGTCCCCTGGGAACAGGTCACGGTGATCCAGTCGCATATCGATGCTGAGGCCTTTGGCAACCAGTTTGCCGGGGGATCCATGTCCACCCCGCAAAACTGGGATCGCCTTCGCCAGGCTGGCGCCGTCACCAAGGCTATGCTGATCTCCGCGGCCGCAGAGCAATGGGGCGTCCAGGCCGACACCTGTCATGCCGACTCCGGTATCGTTCACCATAAAGCTTCCGGAAAATCCGCGACTTACGCCGAACTCGCCGCTAAAGCCGCCACGCTACCTGTGCCCGAAACAGATGCCGTTCCGCTCAAAGCGCGCAAAGACTACAAACTCCTGGGCAAGTGGATTCCAGGCGTCGACAATCACGCCCTGGTCACCGGGCAAAAGCTCTTCGGCGGCGACCAGACCCCCCCCGGCATGGTCTACGCCACTTATATCAAGTGCCCCCAGTTCGGGGGCAAAGTCAAAAGTGCCAACCTCGATCAAGTCAAAATGGCCCCTGGGGTTAAAGATGCCTTTGTCATCGAGGGGAATGGTAAACTCGACCAGCTTCTGGATGGAGTCGCCATTATCGCCGACTCCACCTACGCTGCCTTCCAGGCCGCCGGCCAGCTCCGGGTCGAATGGGATACGGATGACGCCGCCAAGGATAGCTGGTCCGACTATGTCGAACGCGCCAAAAGCATCACGGCCGGTCCCGGGGAAAAGGTTTCCCAAGAGTCTGGGGACTTCGCCAAGGCCTTCGCCGAAGCGGATAAAACCGTCGAAGCCTATTACCAGTACCCCTTTGTCTCTCACGCCACCCTGGAGCCCCAAAACTGCACCGCCTGGTTTCACGACGGCACCATGGAAATCTGGGCTCCCACCCAGACCCCGGGCTGGGGCCAGGGATTGGCCGCACAAATCGTGGAGCTTCCCCCGGAGAAGGTCCTCATCCATCAACTTCGCATCGGGGGTGGCTTCGGTCGTCGCCTCATGAACGACTACATGTTCGAGGTCGCCGCCATTGCCAAACGGGTAGACGCACCCGTGAAACTGACGTGGACCCGGGAGGCCGATATGGCTCATGATTTCTATCGGGTCGGTGGCTTTCATCGCCTGAAAGGAGGCTTGGATAAGGGCGGGAAGCTCGATTCCTGGCATGGTCACTTCCTCACCTTCACCGAAGGCGGAGAGGAACAAAAACCGGTCCGTGGCGGCGGAATGGGAGGCGGCATCTTCCCCTACCCCATGGTACCTAATTTAAGACTGGAGGAAACCGTCCTTCCTCTCGGGATCCCATGCGGCTGGTGGCGCGCGCCAGGTTCCTGCTCCCTCGCCTGGGTGATTCAAAGTTTCTTGCATGAACTCTCCTCCGCAGCTGGCAAAGACCATCGGGATTTCCTCGTTGAACTCATGGGGGAACGCCGCTGGACGGGCGATCAGAATCCCCACAACCTGAACACCGGCCGGGCCATCGACGTCATCAACCTCGCCGCTGAAAAGGGCGATTGGGGAAAACCGCTTCCCGAAGGCCATGGCCGCGGGATCGCCTTTTATTTCTCCCACGCCGGTCACTTTGCCGAAGTCGCCGAGGTCAGTGTTGATACGAATAAAAAGGTCAAGGTTCATCGGGTCGTGATTGCCGGTGATGTTGGCCTTGTCATCAACAAAAGCGGAGCTGAAAATCAATGTGAAGGTTCCGTCGTCGACGGATTGAGCACCATGCTGCGACAGGAAATCACCTTTGAGGGTGGAGCGGTCCAGGAATCCAATTTTCACAACTATCCCCTGCTCCGTATGCCCGATTCTCCCGAAATGGAAGTCCACCTCCTGGAAACTGATTTCTCGCCCACCGGCTTAGGCGAGCCCGCCCTCCCCCCACTCGCTCCGGCAGTCTGCAACGCCATCTTCGAAGCCACCGGACACCGCATCCGGACCATGCCCATCACTAAAGAAGGGTTTACGGTTTAACCACGGCAAAACCAGGCAGACCGCAGACACCGGTTTTCAGTCTTCAGACCAGAGCTTTCTCCATCGTCCTCCTCCTCGAAAACGGCTACGATTACGACCCCATCCAATATCCCCCATTAGAGGAGGCGAAGACGGGCAGACACTAGAGCAATCTGCATTTAAATTGAGGCGCAGGTGGGCTCAAACAGGGGAGCAGCCCTCCGACGCCCTCCGGGCTAT
>JANQKZ010000023.1 GCA_028280845.1 Opitutales bacterium
CGAACCATGATCAGGTCCAACCTCCGGCGGGTTTTATCCCTTTCGTTCGCACTCCTTCTGGCCGCGGTGGCCTTGCCAGCCCAGGTCAACCTGAGCCCGGTCACCCTTTATATCACGTTTTCTCCCGTCCTCGAGAGTGGAACCGACCCGGAGGGATTCGCCTCATCGACTTGGAGGATGAGCTGGGAGCTGCCGGAGACCTATAGCGTTGGCGGGGCCTCACACACGGCGGCTCGCGTTGCGAACGGCAGGCTGACCATTTCCGGCTCCGCCAGCCGGGACGGCACTTACACCATCACCAGTCTCGAGAGTCAATCGGGGGAGTTTGCCTTTTTTCCCAACATCGGGAGGGACGCCTCGGGCACCCTCGTCTTTGCGTTTAGCCCGTTTTTCAATGACAACACGTTTTCTTTTGCGGGAGTAACGGTAACCGATTTCGCCGCTGAAGGGCCAACCCTTCTCAATACCCGGGCGCCGCCGGTGGGATCTCCGGTATTGGTGGAACACTTCCACGGCGCGACGATCAGCAGCACTACACGCCTCCACGGCGTCAACAGCTTCGCGGTCAATAACGGGTCGGACATTTCCCGCTACTCCTTCTCCAACGTCACGGTCATCCCCGAGCCGGGCACGTATGCGGCGGTGGTGGGTCTGTTCGCCCTGGGTCTCATCATCGCCACCCGGCGGCAGCCGCGGCGGTCGGTCTCGGGTCGTTTGACCGAATCCGGCGACGCATTCCGCCCGGGGGGAGGGTGACGCCGCTCCCCCGGGTCCGGCGATGCCTCAAGCCACCTTGCCACCCAGTCATCCTTCAACCTTCCGGTTCCCATGACCAAAATCATCCGTCTTATGGCCCTCTGCGCGGCGCTTATCGGGACTGCCGCCGCGTTGCCAGCCCAGGTCAACCTTTCAATCACGTTTACTCCCGTTCCCTACAGTGGAGCCCCCGATCCGGAAAGGTTTGGCTCATCGACGTGGACCCTAAGCTTTGCGCTGCCGGAGATCTATGGTCAGGGTGTGGGCTCACTCCCGGTGGCCCGCGTTTCGAACGGCACGCTGAGCATTTCCGGCTCGGCGAGCCGGGACGGCACTTACACCATCACCAGTCAAGCGGGGGTCTTTGATTTTTTTCCCAATACCGCGGGAAACGCCTCGGGCTTCCTTCTCTTTAAGAAGAAATCGCCATAAGCACAAAATATCCGGAGTCGAAAGCGATTTATAGTTAAGCTCTGAAGGAACGGTGGAGATGCCATGCGCGATAGGGGTATTTATAATAAAATGAACCTTCGACTGACCAAAAAAAGAGTAACTGGAGCAACCATCCGTTCACTACTTCCGGTCACCACCCCGGCCACCATTCCGAAGCGCTTTGTTTTTTGTTACCGTGCCCGATATCGCCTCTCCGTTCGTCGTCAGTATGACAGCAGGAAATACTCCCGACAATCAGGGCAACTGCACCTGTATGACAGTCTGTTCCGAGCCCGTCTCCGGCTTCGATGCGGCGGGTAAGCGTAGGATGGCCCACCGTCGCCCGATGAGCTTTGGTGGGCGCTCATTTCACTAGCCAAGCGAAGCTTGGGGTAGACCCTGTAGACCCCGATTGGCGTGCCATCCGAAGCTTTAGCGAAGGATGGCGGAGAGGGGGGGATTGGCCCAGTCGCATCGCGCCTTTGCCTCCCCCTGGGTCGGCAGCCCATCTCCACTTCGTTTCGTCAAACCCCCTCCGGTTGTTCTCATCGCCCCCCTTGCGATTGGCGTGCCCTCCGAAGCTTGCCCAGCGGGCTGGCCCACCGTCGCTCGAAGAGCTTTGGTGAGCGCTCATTTCACCAGCCAAGTGAAGCTTGGGGTAGACCCTGTAGACCCCGATTGGCGTGCCATCCGAAGCTTTAGCGAAGGATGGCGGAGAGGGGGGGATTGACTCAGTCGCTACGCGCCTTTGCCTCCCTGGGGTCGGCAGCCCATCTCCACTTCGTTGCGTCAAACCCCCTCCGGTTGTTCTCATCCCCCCTTGTGATTGGCGTGCCCTCCGAAGCTTGTCCAAGGGGTTGGCCCACCGTCGCTCGAAGAGCTTTGGTGGGCGCTCATTTCACCAGCCAAGCGAAACTTGGGGTAGACCCTGTAGACCCCGATTGGCGTGCCATCCGAAGCTTTAGCGAAGGATGGCGGAGAGGGGGGGATTCGAACCCCCGGTACCCTTTTGGGGCACACGCGATTTCCAATCGCGCCCGTTCGACCACTCCGGCACCTCTCCGTGGGTGTGATCAGGGAAAGCCGAAGAATCAACGCGGGTGCCCCAGCCGGGTCAAACAAAAAGTGCAGCGGCGATTGGCTTTGCCAACAGGGTATTCTTCCCGTGTAAATGCGGGGCTATGGTAGACACAAATTCCAATTCTCCATCGTCAATCGCGTTTAATGCCCACCATTCCCCGGTCGGTGCCTTTGCCTCGTTCACCTTGGGGTATCCGGGGGCCTCGGGTGGGTTCGGGTTAGAGTTGGGAAAGCCGGCGGATCAGCACATCTTTATCGGGGCAGAATCGGCCAAGGCTGCGGGCACCTTTGAGTTGCTTCCCTTTTTCGGAGAAATGGAAAATGAGCAGGACCAGTTCGTGTTGGATTCGCAAGGGGATACGGTACGGAAAGCGCGGGTCTCGGCCGTTCCCTGGTCTGCGGTGACCCGTCGCTTTCGCCCGTGCACCGACTCCTGGTCGGCTGGTGACCTGACCTTTACCGTGTTCAGCCCCGCCTGGCCCTTGCCGGACCCCGCGGATGGGGATCCGGACGCGCTGAAGACCCGGCTCCTTCCGGCGGTCTTCGCCGAGCTGACCCTGGATAACCGTCAAGGGGATCGTGACCGGCGTGTCTTTTTCGGATACCAGCCCGACAACCATGCCCACCATATCCGGGAAAACTGGAACCTGGGCGAGGAAGGCATTTGCAGTTTGTGCGATGGCAGTCATTACGGAGTGGCTACCGCCCATCCCGGGAGCGGCACGGCCCTGCATTTCGACCTGCAGACGATCCTGGGGGAAAGGGACCGGGAGCGGTTTCACTTTGGGAATGCGACAACGGGTATTGTCGATTGGATTGCGCCCGCAGGAGAGCGGGTGACGGTCCCCCTGGTCATCGGGTTTCATCGTGCGGGTGTGGTGACCTCCGGACTCGCCTGCCAGTATTTTTACACACGCTATTTTAAAACCTTGGATGAGGTCCTCCAGTATGGGGTGGATCACTTTGAAATATATAAACAGGCGGCGGTCGAGATGGATGCGCAGTGGGATTCCGCTGAGCTGTCCGAATCCCAACGCTTTCATATCGCACACAGTATAAGGTCCTACTACGGGAGCACCCAGTTGCTGGACCACCAGGGGAGTCCGCTGTGGGTTATTAACGAGGGGGAATACCGGATGATGAACACCCTGGACCTGACGGCGGACCAGTTGTTTTTCGAGTTACGACAAAATCCGTGGACGACCCGCAATGTCCTGGATCACTACCTGAGGCGTTACAGCTATCGGGATGAAGTGGTGTTTCCCGGTGAGACAGAAGCTCACCCCGGGGGCTTAAGTTTCTGCCATGATATGGGGGTGATGAACTGCTTCACGCGCCCGGGAACCTCCTGCTACGAGTTGAGCGGGTTGAAGGGCTGCTTCTCTTACATGACCCATGAAGAACTCGTCAACTGGTCCTGTTGTGCCGCCGCTTACTGTCATTCGACGGGCGACCGCACCTGGCGGGCCCAAAACGTGGATGTTTTCGAGGCGTGCCTGGACAGTTTGGTGAACCGGGATCACCCTGTCCCCGGGTCGCGGACGGGGATCATGAAACTGGACAGCACCCGGACGCGCGGGGGGGCGGAGATCACTACCTATGACAGTCTGGATGAATCCCTCGGGCAGTCCCGGGGAAACACCTACTTAGCCGTAAAGACCTGGGCCACCTACCTGGCTTTCGAATCTTTGTTTTTGACAGAGGGGCGGGAGGACCTGGTGGCTGTTTGCCGCGATCAGGCGAACCGGGTTATGCAATCGCTTCTGAAGGCGGTCCGGTCGGATGGTACGATTCCGGCGGTGTTGGAAGGGGACCATTCATCGGTTATCATCCCCATCATTGAGGGATTGGTTTTCCTGAGATTCACTGGAAGGGAGGATGTCTTAAAGGAAGACAGCCCCTATGCGCCGCTGGTAGCCGCCCTGAAAACCCACTTTATCGCCGTATTAAAACCAGGAGTCTGTCTGTTTGAGGACGGTGCCTGGAAACTGTCCTCGACCAGTATCAATTCCTGGTTGAGTAAAATCTACCTTTGCCAATACGTGGCCCGGGACATTCTGGGGATAACCGGACCGGCGGTGGAAGCTGCGGCTGACAAGGCTCATCAGGCATGGTTAACCGGACATCCCAATGCTTATTGGGCTTGGGGAGATCAGTTTTATTCAGGCGATTTAAAGGGAAGTAAGTATTATCCCCGCGGGGTGACTTCCTGTCTTTGGTTACCGGAGCCACAAGTGGGATCCCTATCCTGAGGGAGCATCCTGGGCAGGCCGTCCCACATGCTGAATGCATGGCTAAGACCAGGTTTTTGCCTGTTCAGGCTGCTTTGTCCCCAAAAAAGAGGAATATTTTGCATTTTACAGGGATCTTTTCGATAGTTGCATAAACAAAACAGATAAAATCTGGTTATATTTCCTGAGGTGAGACCCGCATCCCACATCCGGCATTTCTTTTCTTCCGTCTTGGTCTTTATCGGGATTGGATTCGCTGTTGCCGGAAACCGGATGGAGGCGAACCCGGGGGAAGACTTCCTGCTCAATTTTTATCCCCCGGATGAGACTTTGCCTCAGGTGATGGAAACGGAGTTTCCCACCTTCCCCGCTATCCGGATGGCGGGGCGGTTCATTCCCGTCGTGGGAGTGGACGTCAACCGCCCCTATTATATTTTTGGAGGAAAGAAGGTCTATGTAAGGGAAGACCAAGAGGTGTTATTCCTCCCGGTCAGTCACTTTGCCCGGGGATTTGTGGATTTGAATATTTCGGAGGAGGCCTTTCCGAGGGAAGGAGACTACGTAGATCTGTCCCGTTCCGAAACGGAGTGGGTGCGGGTACCCCAGCTTCGATCCGGGGCGAGCCGGTCCCTTGTAACTTCCTTTGAAGTGATCCCCGATGATCGATTGAGGAGAGCCTTTGCCGTGCTCGTCTTTTATGATGATAACTTCAACAGGAAGCTCTTCTGGCGGCAGCTGGGAAATCTGCGCCAAGGGCAGACCAAGGATGTGAAACTGATCACTGATCCGATCCCCAGAGATGGGAGCTACCCGCACAATTTTATCCTGGTGTTTTCGGTGAAGGGCGAGCATAAGACGTCGCGGCGCATCGAGCTGGGCAAGATTTTATCCGCGATGGATTTAAAGTGGACGATGGGGTTCCACCAGCACTACATCAAAGGGAATCCGGGAGTCGATCTACCGGCCTTTCCGATTCATCGTGGGAATATGATGCTCCCGTTGGATTACATCCTCAATAGTCCCGGCGGGACCGTACGGGTAAGGTTGACGGTCGATGAGTTCGGATATGTGAAGGATCCGGTGATTGATGATGGGACAGATGAGATCCTGAACAATGCGGCATTGGTCAGTTTAATGACCTGGAAGTTTTTTCCGGGACTGAGAAACGGTAGTCCGAAGGATACAAAAGTGCGAATCCCGCTTGTATTTCGGGGGAACCCGCGAAACACATCCCTGGATCCAGGTGGTGGCGGAGAATGAAAGCGGGCGAGGGCGGCGATCGTATTAATCAGGGCGGGCTCTCTCTTTCAGGGCCTTGAAGTGATAGATGATAAATTCATCGGCATCCCGGATGGTTTCCGGACGGTCAAACAGGGTTTGAAAATCCGGGAAGTAGGCATCCCCCTTTACCTTTCGCTTGACTACAGTCAGGAAGAGGTCGGAACACAGCGGAAGAGTCTGCTCATAAATCTCACTCCCTCCACAGATCCAGATTTCCTTATCTGTTTTAATGAGCGGGAGTTGCTCAATTTCTCGAACAATTTCCAGGCCGGGATAGTCGCTTGCCTTGGCGCTCCGGCTGACAATGACCGTCTCTCGACCGGGAAGGGGTTTCCCAATCGAATCGAAGGTTTTTCTGCCCATGACCAGCAGTTGGCCCATGGTCTTGTCTTTGAACCACTGAAACTCTTCGGGGATGTTCCAGGGGAGGTCTCCATCGTCTCCGATGACACGGTTGATGGACATGGCGGCGATCGCCTTAAACGGTTGAGTTGACATAAAAAGAATCGGTTTAAATTCGAACTTGTTTCGAGTTTAGTGATTCGAATTTCCGTCCAGGCCGATGGCCTAAACCGCAATGGGCGCCTTTATGCCGGGGTGGGGATCATAATTCTCAATGACGAAATCTTCATAGGCAAAACCATCGAGCCTGGTGACATCCGGATTCAGGCGAAGGGTGGGAAAGGGCCGAGGCTCGCGGGTGAGCTGGAGTTTGGCCTGTTCCACATGATTGGCATAGAGATGGAGATCTCCGAAGGTATGAACAAACTCACGCGGCCTGAGGCCACAAACCTGAGCCACCATATAGGTGAGGATGGCATAGGAAGCGATATTGAAGGGAACTCCAAGAAAGATATCAGCGCTACGCTGGTACAATTGGCAGCTCAGGGTGTTATCCCGCCCGACAAAGAATTGGAACATGGCGTGGCAGGGAGGCAGGGCCATCTGGTCGAGTTCGCCCGGATTCCAGGCACACACCAGGTGGCGCCGGCTTTGGGGGTGGTTCCGAATACTGTGCAGGACCTGTTCAATCTGGTTGACGGTGCCTCCTCCGGGTTTCTGCCATTGCGTCCACTGTGCTCCGTACACCCGGCCGAGGTTGCCTGCTTCGTCTGCCCATTCGTCCCAGATCGTCACCTGATGGTCGTTCAGGTATTTCACATTGGTGTCGCCGTTGAGGAACCAAAGCAGCTCATAGATGATGGACTTCAGGTGGACCTTTTTGGTCGTAAGAAGGGGGAACTGGTCAGCAATCCGGAAGCGGATCTGGCGTCCAAACAGGGCGTATGTGCCGACTCCGGTCCGGTCCTCCCGAAATTCTCCGCGCTCCAATGTTTCTTTCAATAAATCCAGGTAGGCTGACTCCATGAAGGGGAGGTATACATTTAAAGTTTGGAGGAAAGCAAGCTGGCACAGGAAAAACTTGCCACAGGAATCGGGGAGGGAATGATGGTCGCTTATGGGTTATCTCTGTCTGGACACCTTTGGGAAAGGCATCTCAAGCTTCTGGTTTGGTGTGGGGGCGTATTTGCTTTTTCCGGGGGTTGCGCCCGGGCAACCCGCTGAGGTGGACTTAACGATGAGGGAGGAGCGCCTGAGCCAGAAGCAATTTCCGGAAGAGCAGGTTGTGATCGTGCGAGACGATGAATTCCAGCCGAAGGGAAAGCTCGAGGAGCGATGGCCCCCGGCTTATGCCCCCCTGAATCGCAAGCCTTCCGCTCCGCTCAACATGGAAGGGAAACGACCGGAGATCCGGAAGGTTGGGGAAATTCGGGAGTATCCATTGCGTAATTTTGATGAGGCTCAACCTGACCCGCATAGCGATTTACACGGGCGCAAGGGGCGGCAGCCGGGAGAAATGGAGTCAGCCTTGACGCGTGATGCGCGGGTCGTCAATTTGGGGCCTTCCTCGCATGCGTATCAGGCCCTGGTGAATAACCTGTCGATGGCCGATATCAACCCATACCAGTTTCAGAAAAACCAAGCCAGAGAGCCAGGCCTCCCGGTTACCCGAGCCGGGGGCGGGCCAGAACGGACAAGGAATCGGTGACAGAGACCAGGCTCTTCGTAGCTTATTGTTGACAGGTGAACCTGCACTAAAATTACTTAAACCTTTTGTCGTAAAACTACTTATTTCTGTTATTGCTGTGAAGTCTGATAATGAGACCGGTTATTCAGGGGTTGAATCAATAAAGGTCTTGGCATTCCCGAGGCGTCCTCTCAGAGCCAGGAAGGAGTGGGGCAATACATGACGACTGCTGTCTCCACCCGCGGTGGCAGGCTCCGGCTGTTAAAGCAACGCATACTGGCGGGCGTCGTCCTGTTCGGAATGTGGGTCCTCCTCAGTGGGAAACTAGAGGTATTTCATCTTGGTGTGGGGGTGCTGTCCGTTTGGGGAGCGCTTTGGATGCATGCCCACATGCCTCAATTGGAACTGGTGGACCATCCCCTGCTCCGTCCCTTCCGGTGTATCACTTATCTCATCTGGTTACTTTGGCAGATGGTGTTATCGGCCCTGCATGTTGCATGGGTCATCCTCCGGCGCGAAAATAGCGGCCTTGATCCCAGACTGATCGCCTTTAAATCACCGCAACCATCCCTTGTCCAAAGTGTTCTCTTCGGAAACTCCATCACACTCACCCCCGGCACGCTGACCCTGGACCTGCAAGATAATCGCTACCTTGTCCATGCGTTGACGGATGAGACCGCCTCGGATGTGCTTTCAGGGAATATGGCGAAACGCGTTGCCTATTTGAGCGGTCCCGTCGATGAGGAGCCAATGGTGGAGGCTGTGTCGACCGAGGATTGGGAGGTGAAGATGTGAGTACGGCGATTGTCATCCTTCTGGTGCTGTTTACGATCATCATTCTGATTCCGTTCTATCGGGTCTGGAAGGGTCCGACCGTCTACGATCGCTTGCTTGCCATCGGGGCAATTGGTGGCAAGGTGCTGGCGCTAATTTTACTGTTGGGGCTTCATTATGAGCGCTTTTCGATGTTCATCGACATTGCCTTGGGTTACGCAACCCTGAACTTTATTGCTGGTATTGCTATGGCCGAGTATTTTCGAATGAAGGAGGGCAAGTCATGAGTACAGCTGTCTTCATCGTGGGGTATTGTATCATTCTCTTTGGCATGGGAATCATGTTGATTGGAAGCATCGGAATTCTCCGTTTGCCTGATTTTTTTTCCAGGACTCACGCGGCCTCAATGGTCGACACCGTGGGAATTGGCATTGTTGTAGTAGGTATCGCTGTCACGCAGGGTCTAAGTTACGACAGCCTCAAGGTGCTGGTGGCGGGGGCTTTTCTTATGCTGACCAACCCGGTCGCGGCCCATTCACTCGCGCGGGCTGCTTTGAAAGCCGGCGAGCGGCCCTGGACTCGTAGGAAAATCGAAAAACATGAAGAGGAGGAGGCTTAAATTACCGATGCTTTGGTCTGTTGAACTGCTTCTCTACGTCTTTCTGATCATTACAGCCCTGGTGGCCCTGGAAGTTCGCGATCTTCTGGCTGCCGCCATCACCACAAGTGTCTTCAGTTTCGTCACGGCAGTGCTCTTTGCCGAGTTTGAGGCGGTGGATGTGGGCTTCACGGAGGCCGTGGTTGGAGCCGGAGTTGTGGGTGTGTTTTTCATCGCCGCCATTGTTCGAACCACACGGGAGACCAAGGATTGAAAACGATCATTCAATTTATTGGCCTCGTCTGTTTTTTTGTCATGCTCTGTTCGGTCATACCGCACTTGCCGGTGAGGGGGGATGTGGATGCACCCCTACATCGCAAGACTTCCCCGGCAGGTAGTCCTGTGGCCGGTTATTACTATGTGAAAAATGGTTATGAAGACGCCCACACCTTGAATGCCGTCACGGTAGTTCTGGGAGATTACCGCGGATTCGATACGCTGGGTGAAACTATTGTTGTATTTACAGCAGGCGCAGCCTGCCTGCTCATTCTTGGACGGAGGAGAAAGTCATGATTGAGCCACATCCCAGCCCCATCGTCCGTCTGGTTTGCCGCGTTGCCGCCCGTGTCATTCAAGTTTTTGCCCTCTACGTGATATTTCATGGGCATTACAGCCCGGGCGGGGGATTTCAAGGCGGGGCATTGCTGGCCTCGTCCATTTTCCTCTTGAGATGGGGGGAAGGCGCTCCCCATAAAATTTGGGATTTGCCGCAAAGGGTATCCTTTGCGGTGGGCGCTATCGGGACCCTGATCTTTACTGTGACCGGTGTTTTCGGTCTATTCTCCGCCGACAATTTCCTGAACTACAGCGCCCTGCCATTACCGGGGATGTCCGACGCCATGAGGCACTACTGGGGGATCCTGATCATTGAAATCGGCGTAGCCCTAGCGGTCATGGCAATCCTTGTCGCAATCTTCGATCAATTGATGAATCTGCAGGCCGATGACTGATTTCTTACAAGCCTCTGGGGCCTATGTGATGTGCTTTTTCCTGATCGTTCTCGGGCTCTACGGGATGATTCTGAAGCGCAATTACGTCAAAAAAATAATCGGCATGACGATTTTTCAGGCCGCAATTATTTTACTCTTTATTTTGGCAGCGTATAAAGAAGACGCAACCGTACCGGTGCTCGACAAAGTGAATATCGGAAGCGATCCGGATGCCTACGTCAACCCACTGCCACACGCATTGATGCTAACGGCGATCGTGGTGGGAGTTGCGACAGTCGGCGTTGGTCTGTCACTCTTAATCCGGGTTTACAAGGGCTATGGCACCATAGATGAAGAGGATTTGCTGAAAGAGATGGAATCATGACCTTGCATCTGCCTATTCTAATCCTGCTCGTGTTGTTCTCGGGAGCTCTGTTCATCCCTATCCTGAGCAAACTGGGGACGCGCACCCCGTGGATAATCGCAGTCGCTTCCTCCCTGCTGGCCTTTTGCCTGTGCCTCTTCCTGCTCTTCGAAGTCCTGGAAGTGGGGGTCATTCATTATGCCCTGGGCGGTTGGGCGCCACCAATCGGCATCGAACTGGTGGCTGACCGGCTTTCGGTATTTGTCTCCCTGGTGATTCTCGGGGTATCTACCTTGGTGCTGGCGCACTCCCGACCATCGGTTGAGCGGGACAACGGCGAAAACCAGGTTGGGTATTATACGACAGCGCTCCTCGCAGTGGGGGGATTCGTGGGCATTATCAGTACGGGGGATCTGTTCAATCTTTATGTATTCCTGGAGATAAGCTCATTGGCGAGTTATGCCCTGATCGGATCTTCCGGCAAGCGCTCAGCGGTGGCCGCATTCCGTTATTTGATCCTGGGGACAATTGGCGCTTCCTTTTACCTGCTCGGCCTGGGTTTTGTGTTTATCAATACAGGCTCGTTGAACATGGCTGACGTTGCGGCCATTCTTTCTGAACAGGGCCTGGACCCCGTCATCCTGATTGGGGCGGTACTGATGGTGATTGGCATGGGCCTGAAGATGGCTCTGCTCCCCCTGCACCTTTGGCTTCCCGATGCTTACACCTTTGCCCCGGCGGCCAGCTCTTCACTCATCGCCCCCATCGGGACGAAGGTCGCGGCCTATGTCCTGATACGCCTGATTCTTGGGGTATTTCCCACCGAGATGTTGACCGCTGAGCTGCCTCTCCTGGACATCCTTGGAGTGCTGGGCGCAGCAGGAATAATATGGGGCTCGGTCATGGCGATTCCGCAGCGTAACATAAAGCGTATGCTGGCATACAGCAGCGTTGCCCAGATTGGCTATATTGCCTTGGGTATTGGTCTTGGCACTACCTTTGGCCTGATCGGAGCGGTGTTGCACATTCTCAACCATGCGTGCATGAAGGCTTGCCTGTTTCTTGTGTCCTCCAATCTGGAGACAAGGGGGAAGGGCGTTGAAATTGAGGGCTTAGATGCCTCAATGCGTCGCGACATGCCGTGGTCGTCGGCTGCCTTTGCGGTGGCGGCGATCTCCATGATTGGCTTGCCGCCGACCGCGGGTTTTTTCAGCAAATGGTATTTGTTGCTCGGCAGCTTTCAGGAGGATCGCTTCATTTTCGTGGGGGTAATCCTTATTAGTAGCCTCCTCAACGCCGTATACTTCTTTCGTATCCTCGAGCGGATGTACCTTGGCAATCCCGGACCGAAGGGCGAGGTGACTGCGAGTTCCGGTGCCTCCGGCTTTTTGCTTGTGTTTTCACCGGTCGTATTGGGCCTCGGGTTGGTGCTGCTGGGCTTAGGCAATGCATTCATTGTCACCCACTTGCTGAATCCCATGATGCCGATCGCTCCCTGATGAGATGAATGCCGCCATTACAACCCAATCTGTTCTCCCCTGGCTAGCCGTTGCGGCATCACTGGCCGTGGTGCCCGCTATCCTCCTGTGTGACAAACGGCCGAATTTCAGAGAATTCTGGACCTTTGCCGCGGCTTTTCTGAAATTCGGGATCGTGTTGTCGCTGGTGCCGGGGGCCCTTCGTGGCGAGACGGTCGAATGGACCTTGTTTAGCCTGGTTCCAGGGGTTTCCTTCACTCTGTCCGCGGATCCGCTTGGCGTGTTTTTTGCCCTTGTGGCTTCAGGATTATGGATTGTCACCTCGGTCTATTCCATCGGCTACATGCGGGGGCATGCAGAGAAGAAGCAGACCCGGTTTTTTGCCAGCTTCGCCGTCAGCCTGGGGTCGACAATAGGTATTGCCTTTGCAGGCAACCTCCTCACCTTCCTCGTATTTTACGAACTGCTGACGCTGGCCACCTACCCGCTGGTGATCCATAAAGAGTCAAAGGAAGCCATTCGCTCCGGTCGGATGTACCTTGCTTACGCGTTGACCGCGGGTCTGTGCTTTCTCTCCGCCACGGTCTGGATATATTTCCGAACGGGTTCCATCGAGTTTGAAGCGGGAGGAATGCTCGTTGATGGCAGCTTCTCAGGAGGTGAACTCAAAGCCTTGTTCCTGCTCCTGATGATCGGGGTAGGGGTGAAATCCGGTATTATGCCTCTGCACAGTTGGCTTCCCGCTGCTATGGTTGCGCCGACGCCGGTCAGCGCCCTCCTGCATGCCGTAGCCGTGGTTAAGTCCGGTGTCTTTGGTCTCATCCGCGTAACCGGATTTGTTTTCGGGCCAGACCTGATGCGTGAATACGGGCTGGATATCGCGCTGGCCTGCTTTGCCGCCGCCACCGTCCTTTTTGCTTCGGTGATTGCCATGCGGCAAGATAACTTGAAGCGGCGACTGGCCTATTCCACGGTTGGCCACTTGTCCTATATTGCGATCGGTACAGCCCTGATTGCCCCGAGCGCCCTTCAGGGAGGGCTGATGCATCTGTCCGCCCATGCGCTGATGAAAATCACCCTCTTCTTTTGTGCAGGTGCGATCTATGTTCATGCGCATAAGACTGAGATATCTCAGCTCGATGGGTTGGGGCGGACGATGCCATGGACTTTTGGGGCATTTGCGGTGGCTTCGCTTGGATTGGCGGGCATCCCTCCGCTGAGTGGCTTTCTCAGCAAGTGGTGGCTTGCTGTAGGGTCGGTTGAGGCTGGCCGTGAATGGGCACTGGGTATCTTCTTGCTTAGTGGTCTGTTAAACGCCGGTTATTTCTTTCCTATCGTCATCCGTGCGTTTTTCCGTCCCCCCCCCCCCGAGAATGGGAACGAGGGGCATCATTCACCATTGGGTGAGGCCTCTCCGTGGATGGTCGTGCCGCTCTGCCTGACCGCATTATTGGCCGTCATTTTTGGGGTTTTCCCGGACTACCCGCTCCCCTTCTTTGATCTTGCATATAACATCGCCCGAGACGTTTTCGCCGGGTCCGAGTCGCTGATGTCGACCCTTCCCTGAAACGCTCCATTTCATTATGAAAAAAATTTACTGGATACTGTTTGGATTGATCACCCTCGGGACACTCATTCTGCAATATTTTGGGCCTGAGCACCCTTACCCGCATGCCTGGGATCACATACCGCTGTTTTATGCAGCTTACGGCTTTATTGGGTGTATTCTAATCATCATTGTTTCCAAGGCGCTGGGTAAGCGCCTTCTACAGAAACCGGAGGATTACTATGAACGGCGTTCCTGAGTTTCCTCTTGCCCTCCCGCTGATCCTCCTGGCGCTGATCTTACCCTTTATTCCGCGTCTTGCCCGCGGCGTGCTCACGGTTTTGGTGCCACTCATCCTGTTGGGCGTATTGCTGCAAATTGAGCCGGGAACCCGAATCACCACCTCACTCGCAGGCTTTGATTTGATCATCTTCCAGGTCGGGAAGGTAAATTTTGTTTTCGGGGTCATCTTTTTGTTAATCAGCTCGATTGCCTCGCTCTATGCGTTTCATATTCGCGATGTGAGTCAGCAGTGCGCCGCTGTTTTGTATGCGGCAGCGGCCATTGGACTGACTTTCTCCGGAGATTTCCTGACCTTATTAATTTTTTGGGAGGTAATGGCTCTCGCTTCAGCATGGCTGGTTTTGGCGCGACGGCGCCCGGCATCCAACGAAGCCGGTTTTCGATATATTATGGTGCACTTCTTTGGGGGTTCGGTCCTCTTCGGTGGCATCATGATCCTTTACGCCCAGACGGGTAGTCTGGAGCTCACCGCCCTTTCGCCGGACCATGGCCTCGCCGCTTGGTTGATCCTCGTTGGAGTAGCCGTTAATGTCGCCTTGCCGCCGCTGCATGCCTGGTTGCCCGACGCCTATCCGCAAGCGACGGTGACCGGGGCAATCTTTATGAGCGCCCTGACCACAAAGTCCGCGGTTTATGTACTCATGACCCTGTTTCCCGGTTGGCCGATACTGATCTATGGCGGTGTGTTTATGGCTTTATACGGGGTGGTGTATGCGGTTCTGGCAAACGACATTCGACAAATTCTGGCCTACCATATCATCAGTCAGGTGGGCTACATGGTGACCGGAGTGGGCATCGGTACGGCTCTGTCTTTAAACGGCACGGCCGCTCACGCCTACAGCCATATCTTGTACAAGGCGTTGTTATTTATGGGAGCAGGGGCGGTGATTCAGGCTACGGGGAAGAGCAAGTTGACTGAGCTCGGCGGGCTGGCGCCCAAAATGCGTGTGGTTCTTGTGCTATTCATGATAGGCGCCTTCTCCATTTCAGGATTTCCGTTGTTCAATGGCTTTATCAGCAAGTCCATCATCGTTTCTTCGGCGGGAAAGGCGCATATCGAATGGGCATATCTTTTGTTAATGCTAGCCTCGGTGGGAACTTTTCTGCACACCGGGCTAAAGATACCCGTGTTCACGTTTTGGGGTGAACAGCGCGACCTCAAAGTAAGGAAGCTTCCCTGGAACATGTATGCGGCAATGGGAGTGGTGGCCTTTCTCTGTTTTTTCTACGGTGTGGTTCCTGGGGCGCTCTACAAGATGTTGCCCTTCGAGATGAAGTATCAACCGTATACGGCCTATCATCTCATCGAGTCTGTGCAGTTGCTGATTTTTACCTTCATCGGCTTCTGGGTGCTGCGAGGGAAACTTGCAGGCGAGCCTTACATCGCGCTCGATACGGATTGGATTTATCGGCGAGGATCCTCTCTCGCTTTGCGTTTCCTGGTTGAGCCCATCAACGCGGGTTTCGCCTTCGGCGCACGCTGCCGCAGCGCGATTGTTTCTGCTTGCAGCAGGAGCTTCCATAATCCCCTGGAGTGGTTTCGGCTGCGCTCAGGAAGCGGTCCGTTATTCAATCCCGACCTCGAACGCCCGTCTCTCGGGGCGTTGATTGGGACCGTAGTCGCTATGGTTGTGGTGCTGGGAATCGTCGCCCTGGCGTTTTAACTCAAATCAGGCTAAGCACAGGGATCAGGTTGTGAACTCAGGAAAAAAAGAGTTATGGTTTTTTTCTTCGGCTACAGGGGTCATCGGGCCATGGCCCGGGCAGCGGCTAGAGCCGTCGGGTAAGGAGAAGATATGCTGTCAATGGGTCTCTAAGGTATCCTCGTAGGAAACTTCGGACCGCCCATGGAACCAGGAAGCGCGTATCTCCCCTGCGGGATTGATGGCGGGCGTCGCGATCCTCACGCTTATCCTGGGGCTCTGCTTCATGGTATTCGCTTCGCCGACTTCCCGGGGTAGTTTTTCTTTTTCGGCTTCGGACACCCAAGGAAGGTAACTCAGGCGAAAACCTAAATTCCTTCGCTATCAATGAGAATGTTAAGCCCAGGTGATGGGTGGTGTTGGGTCCAACTACTTGTTCGGAGCTTATTTGTATATTAGTGGGTATTTCTCTGGGTTCTCGAGAGAATCCAAGTGCAAATCGACATCCAAATTAGGCCAAAAAAGGTGGTGTCCATGAAGGAATTCAACCTCGGAAATTTGTTCCACCGAAGCTTTTTGGAACCAGGGATATGATTCGTATGGGAGAAAATATTCTTTACACGCTACAAAGAGCCAAATCCCAAAGGGAGAAATATTTAATACCTCAACTTGAGAAGTGCTTGTTCCAATGGTCTCTGATTTCATCTTCGTGTTCTCGTACGATTGATTCTAATTCTCTGACTTCTTTATCCTTAAGTCCATGATTTACCGCCAATTCGATCTCGGGCTCGATCCAGAACTTAGCTTCTCCGTCTGGAGATAGGACATGAATGTGCATTCTTGGTTCTTCCCGGGAAAAGAAGTGAAATCGATAGTTTCGGTATCGAAAAACTGTCGGACTCATATGGCCAGTGTAACCTGCTCTTGGGTTTGAACAATAAGATTAATCTAAATCCTTATTCCCAGATCCCCTCTAACGAACCAATAACCTCTCAATGGGCAATTTTCTGAAATCTTCAGAATCTAAATTTCTTAAAAAGTCAGTTATTTTACCCATGATCAGGCACTTGGTGTTGGATCCTTCTTTTCTCTTCCAACAATTTTACAATCAGCTCATTTAGTTCGTTTTGGAATGCATTATTAGACGAAATCTTTTTCATCTTTTCACGGTTGTAGACTTGAAACCCCTTCAAACCTGAATGCCTTTTTCAAGGTATCCGGATCAATTTCCCTAATCTGGTCCTTGTGGATTATTTTCGTATGACAATCCAAAACAGACCCTTACCTCCTGGGCAAATCTAACGCCGGCACCTGTCTAAAGAAGGGGAGCACGTCAACCAGTTTGACCCGTGGGTAATGAATAAAAGAGGACTGAAAAGGGTTCTTTCTTTTTTTGTTTCCTTTCGGCAACCCTCACATTCTTGGCCCCTTGCAAAAAGGGGGCCTGCCTGCCAAAACGCTCTATGAATTCCCCCGACCTTTGAAGGTCAACTCAGCGACACCGCTTTTGTCGAGCTCACCTAATCCGGTTTCAATCATCTGCTGGTATTGGGCGAGGGTGGCTTCGGCCAGGGGCATGGCAACCTTGGCTTTCTTACCCATTTTTAAGGCGATACCCGAATCTTTCGCGGCGTGGGCTGCGGAAAAATAACATTCATGGTCTCGAAAGATCATATCCTCGCTGTCGGTTTCCAGGACTCGTGAGTTGGCTCCAGTCTGGCTGAAGACTTTGACCAGCATATTGAGGTCGAGGCCGAGGGCGTGGCCCAGGCCCAAACCCTCAGCGAGAGCGGCGGTGTTGATATTCATGACCATATTGACCAGCGCTTTGATCTGGGCAGCCGTTCCCGTCTGGCCCACATAGATCAGGTCTTTACTCAAGTCTTCGAGAAGGGGCTGAACCTTTTTAAATGTTTTTTTCTGACCTCCAACCATGAGATAGAGCGTTCCACTCCGGGCCTGCGGAATGCTGGACGCCATACAACCTTCCAGCACCTCCGCCTGTTTTTTGCGAATGATGGGTTCCAGGGCAATATGGACGTCCGGGGAGACGGTGGCACAGTTGATGAAGACTTTCCCCCGAGTTTTGGAAATGAGCAGATTGTCTGACTTTTGGCTGAAAATGGATTTTTGTGCACGATCGTCGGTCACGACTGTAATGACTACATCAGCCGCAGCAGTGACCCCGGCGAGTTTGGTCAGGGCGCACTCAGGTTGGCCCAGCTCCTCCGCTAGGGTTTGAGCCCGCTTCTTGTCCTTGTCGTATAATGCGGTGATGGGATACTTGCAGTCGTGAAGGCGTCGAGCCATATTGGCGCCCATACGGCCGAGGCCGACAACGCCGATGCGGGGTTTGGTAGTAGAGGAAGGCATGGTGTGGAGTTTGAGAGGTGGATGCTGGATGTTGAATGCAAGTTCAGCTTCTAGAGAATTCGGGAAAGAAGGGGTTGTGAATTTTTTCTTCGGCTACGGTGGTCATCGGGCCATGGCCTGGGCAGAGAATAGTGCCGTCGGGTAAAGAGAAAATGTGCTTTCTGTTGGTCTCTAAGGCATCCGCGTAAGAAACCTTCGGGCCGCCCATGGAACCAGAGAAGAGTGCATCTCCCACAATGGCGACGGGGCGAGGCAGTCCATTGATCAGATAGGTGGCTCCGCCGGGGCTATGTCCGCGGGTCAGGAAGGATTGGATTTTAAGTCGTGCGACATCAAAGGTCTTTCCATGGTCAAAGGTCCGGGCTTGGGAGACGGATTCTTCCGCCGGAGTAAACACACGCTCGACCCCCGTGGCTGTGATGAGACGATCCAGATCTGCAATGTGGTCCGGGTGGCTATGCGTCAGCAACAGGAGGGTCAATTGGATTTGCTTTTCCTCTAAAAACTGGAGGATGGGCGTTGCATCAGCCCCCGAGTCAAAGACCACTCCCTGTCTGGTGTCTAAATCCCAGGCAAGGTAGGCATTGACCTCCATGATTCCCTTCCAGTCTGTAGTAAAAGCCTTGAGGCCCGGAAGGGACTGCGCCTCCGGCACCCAGGCTTTATGGCTTAACTCCACAAGGGCGGAAGGGTTGAGATTTAAAACGGTGGCGACCTTTTCCAGTGCGGAATCCGAACCGTTGCCCTTGAGTAAGGCGTCGATCTCTTCTTCAGCTAATTTAGCCTTGTTGGCCAGGGTCTCCCGGGTAATCCCGTGGCCCGTCATTGCTTTGTTGACGACATCTTCAGCAAAATCTTCTAATGTGAAATTCATAACAGCATCCTTTTGGAGACCTTAACATTTCTCAACCTGATTCCAGTTTTCCCATTTGTTCGGAGATGAAAACCCAAATTGGCCAGCGGGCTAAGGGGGTTTGTGGATAAGTAAATCTAATTTTATGTTCTGGCTTGAATTATTAATTACCTTCCAACACGGTTTAAGGTTCTTTAATGCCTCGTCTTGTTAAAGAGTTAGTTATACCTAAACTTTCGCTGCTCATAAATCAAAGTATCTAATAGAAACCCTATAATGAACCTAGAACCTATCTTCTGGTTGGTCCCTGTATCGGGGATTTTATCACTACTAACCGCCTTTTATTTATACAATTGGATGAAGGGCAAAGATGCTGGAAATGAGACCATGGTTGAAATTGCCGGCCACGTCAAAGTAGGCGCGATGGCCTACTTGAAGCAGCAATACAAAGTGGTTGGCATTGTCTTCCTGATATTTACGGTCCTGCTGGCCATTCTCTCCTATGGCCTAGGCCTGCAGAACCCCTATCTTCCCGTTGCCTTCCTGACCGGTGGATTCTTTTCCGCGCTGGCCGGATATTTTGGAATGCGGACGGCGACAGCAGCATCCTCCAGGACGGCTCAAGGAGCGACCCATTCGTTAAATGAAAGTCTCCAGGTTGCATTCCGCAGTGGAGCGGTCATGGGGTTGTCCGTAGTTGGCTTAGCTCTGTTGTTCATCTCTGTCTGGGTAATGGTCGTCTTCACCCTGGAAGGGGGAGAAGTAAGTCTGGTGAATCTGACTGCGACCATGTTGACTTTCGGGATGGGGGCCTCCTTCCAGGCCCTGTTTGCCCGTGTCGGTGGAGGTATCTACACGAAGGCTGCAGACGTGGGAGCAGACCTAGTGGGTAAAGTTGAGGCCGGTATCCCCGAGGATGACCCGCGCAACCCAGCCACGATTGCAGATAACGTGGGAGACAATGTCGGGGATGTGGCCGGAATGGGAGCAGACCTGTATGAATCCTATGGAGCGTCTATTCTGGCAGCCGCTGCCCTGGGCGCGACGGCCTATATCGGGTCGGAAATGTTGCAGCTCAATGCTGTGCTCGCCCCCATGCTGGTGGCCGCGATCGGATGTATTTTTTCCATGGCCGGTGTCTTCTTTGTGAAGATCGGTGAAGTGGAAGTCAGCCAAAAGAAATTGATGGCCGCCCTGGAGCGGGGACTGTATGCGGCTAATGTCCTGACCATCATCGGGGCGTTTGCCATATTCTACTTCCTGAAGTTTGAGAACTGGGCCCTCCTGGCATCCTGTGTGGTGGTTGGCATGGTGGTCGGGGTTGTCATTGGTAAGGCGACCGAATACTATACCTCGGAAGAGTTTAAACCGACGCAAAACATTGCGAAAAACGCCACCGGAGGAGCAGGTCCTGTCATTATTGCAGGGATTGGCGAAGGTATGATTTCGACCGTTATTCCACTGCTGTCTGTGGTGGTAGGCACCATATTATCCATGATGCTGGCTTCCGGGTTTGATAGTTCAAATGTTGCGGGTGGCCTGTATGGAATCGGCCTGGCTGCCGTGGGGATGCTGTCTACCCTGGGGATCTTGCTGGCTACCGATGCCTACGGTCCCATTGCCGACAACGCCGGAGGGAATGCCGAAATGGCACACCTTCCTCCCGAAGTTCGGAAGCGGACGGATGCCCTGGATTCACTGGGTAACACCACCGCCGCGACGGGTAAAGGGTTTGCCATCGGTTCTGCGGCTATGACCGCGCTTGCCCTCCTGGCTTCCTACGTGCAGGGCGTCAAAATCTTCATCCTGACCGACATGGTCGAACGCGATGGAGCAGGGGGCTTTGTGGAAGAACTGGTCACTGCCAACGCCGACGACCTGGCGAATATGAGCCTCTTCGATTTCATGGATATCCTGGATCTTCACATCGCGAATCCCTCCGTCCTCATGGGCCTCTTTATCGGGGGAATGGCGGCCTTTTATTTCTGCGGCCTCACCATGATGGCTGTGGGACGCGCGGCTGCTGCGATGGTCGATGAAGTGCGTCGGCAATTTAAAGAGAAACCTGGCATTCTCGAAGGAAAGGACAAACCGGACTACGCACGGTGTGTGGAAATTTCCACTCAGGGAGCTCAAAGAGAAATGATGTACCCCTCCATCCTGGCCGTGCTGCTTCCCCTTATTGTGGGAATCGTGTTCGGAGTTGGCGGTGTGATGGGCTTGCTGGCCGGGGCGCTCTCCACCGGATTTGTCCTGGCTGTCTTTATGGCGAACGCAGGTGGATCCTGGGATAATGCCAAAAAGTACATCGAAACCGGCCAACACGGTGGCAAGGGGTCAGAAGCCCACAAGGCAGCTGTCATTGGCGACACCGTGGGTGATCCGTTCAAGGATACATCCGGCCCGAGTCTCAACATCCTGATCAAATTGATGAGCATCGTTGCGATCGTCATGACCGGGGTGACGGTGTCCTTCCACGTGTTATAATCTATAGCCATATTTTACCCAGGCCCGCGGTGGGTTTCCGCCGCGGGCTTTTTTTGCGGGGTTTGGTCAATCCAACTCTCGGTAGAGCCCGACCACTGTCGTGGTCATGGAGCGTGGCGGTGTCCACTTTCTTTTGAGGTATAAATCTCCTTCCTCGATGGTCCGCGTGATGTCATCAGCTTTTGTTCCCGTTAAAGAAACCAACCAACTGGTCGATTGGTCTATTGTAGCAAATAAGTTACTGATTGAAAATCCGTAGAAACCACATATGTTCTCTGTCAGATAGCGTCTCTCTTATAGCTATCTAAACGCGGCAAACCTTTAATAACCAATGAGTTTTGCATCTCATGAAAACCAGGTTCCCCCTAAGGCGAAAGGGATGAAACGGGTGATGAATGCCCTTTTGTATTCCCTTGAGGGGATCGGATCTACCCTAAAGCATGAGGAAGCTTTCCGTCAGGAAATCGTGTTGGGTGCCATCATGATCCCGGCAGCCATAATCCTACCCCTGGATTTGACGGCTAAACTCTTCCTGATCGGGAGCTGTTTTCTGGTTCTGATTGTAGAGCTCCTGAACACGGCCATCGAGGTTACCATCGATTACATTTCAGAATACGATCACCACTTTCTGGCCAAACGGGCTAAAGATATGGCGAGTGGGGCGGTGTTTATTAGCTTGTTGAATGCGGCAGTAATCTGGACCCTGGTCATCTGGAATAACTGGTCATCGATTGCCGCGTGGGCCCAGGGGCTGCCATCCCGGCTGTTCGGGTAACTGTTGAAGGAGCAATCCCCGCCAAATCTCAGGAAACTTGGTGAAGGATATTCGCTTTTAAGCGCTGGCCACGTTGGCCGCCTGGCTTCCGCTCAGTCCATATTTATCGGTTTGTTCATCCGCGTGGTAGCTGGAGCGCACCAGGGCACCGCTCTCTACTACACCGAACCCGAGGTCGAGGCCAAAGGTTTTCCAGTGATCAAATTCTTCCGGGCTTACCCAGCGGTCGACAGGCTCATGCTGTTTACTGGGTTGCAGGTATTGGCCGATGGTGAGGATGTTGACGCCAGCGTTCCGCATGTCGCGCATAACGGTTTCGACTTCTTCCTCCTTTTCCCCAATACCGAGCATGATTCCACTTTTCGTGACGAAGCCTTTCTCGGAGGAATACTTCAGCACGCTGAGGGAGCGGTCATAACGGGCGGTTTTGCGAATGGGGCGCTGAAGCCGTTCAACAGTCTCCAGGTTATGATTAAAAATGTCGGGCTTGGCTTTCAGGACGACATCGAGGTGTTCCATCACGCCACGGAAATCCGCGGTGAGTACTTCAATGCTGCAATTCGGGTTCAGATGGCGGATTGCGCGGATGGTGGCTGCCCATACGGAAGCGCCCCCATCGCGAAGATCATCCCGGGCCACGGAAGTAATCACGCAGTGTTTGAGGCTCATCCGTTGCACAGCTTGAGCAACGCGGGCGGGTTCCCCCAAGTCAAACTCCGTGGGGCGACCGGTTTGAATTGCACAAAAGGTGCAAGAGCGGGTGCACACATTGCCCAGGATCATGACAGTGGCGGTTCCACGGGACCAGCATTCGCCCATATTCGGGCACTGGGCACTCTGACAAACGGTATGCAACTGGTTGTTATCGACGATATTCCGCACCCTGTGGTAGTCAGGACTGCTGGGTAATTTGGCGCGCAACCACTTCGGTTTGCGGTTCATGGATGGGACTTCGTTTTCCATTCGTTTTAAAAAAGTTTCAGTAAAGCAGCCTGAGGTCAAGCCGGAGCGGGGAGATGACCGGGGCTTAAAACACGCGGGTGGATTCCTCCTCTTCCACGGGTTCGGTCAGGGCTTGTGAGGTTAGCGCTACCTGGGTCCGATTGTCTCCCCGGGCAACGCCCATCGCATCAACTATCCATTCCACGGTTTGACCGGGCTCCAGACTGGGGATCGGGCTCATTTGAACGAACCTTCCCTGGATATTGCCGCGTCCTGCACCGGAGACGTTAACCGGGATCAGCCCTGGCTGAAACTCCATCCGAATGACGACATTGTAATCGCGGGCCGTTCCCTGATTCGTCACGCTGACTGTGAATTGAGTGTTACCTTCGATCAGAACGGGGTCGCGGGAGTCGGCCATCTCGAGGAGAAGCGCGGGGTGTCCGATCCATTCCGTACAATATTCAGTGCTGGCCCACTGGTTGCTGATATCGGATTGGGCGGAAATTACCTGACAGGATGAGCCACCATCGAGACCGACCACCCTGTACTGGACCGCAAGGGTGCCCTCCCCGGTGAGGCTGGGTACTTCCCATGTTAAACTATTGGACGCTCCATTATGCATGGCGCCTTCCGCTTGAACGACCCGGTAATGGTTCGGTAGGCGACTGACCAAGGTAATGGCGTCTACTTGGGAGAGACTTGTGTTTTGCAGGCTGACTGTGTAGCTGGCTTCGCCTCCACCTACCTGTTGCTGAGTTCCAGTAGCTGTGATGAGCAAATCGGATCGGGGAGGAAGCTCGGTCATCGATTCGGTCGGTGAGATGGTTTCACAGCCGGCCACAAGCAGGGTAACTCCCGCTAAGATCAAGCTAGATGGCATATGATGCAATTTCATTAAATTTTGAAAAACCTATGGGTTGAATCAGCCAGTATCAAAGCCTGTGCTCAATACCAATCCGTGAGTTCGGGGCTGATTTAAGAATAAAACCGGTCGATAAAGGCAGATGTAATCACCCGGAGGACCTCGGATCGATTCACGGGTTTCCCCAATTCCATTTCCATGGAGGTGACCGACCCATCCGTAATGCCACAGGGGACGATTCCGTTGAAAAAGTCCAGGTCGGGATTCACGTTGAGCGCAAAACCATGATAGGTCACCCAGGATTTTACCCCAATACCCATGGCACAGATTTTACGCTTATCCAGCCAGACTCCGGTCAGTCCTTCTCGACGGTGGCCGGTTAATCCCCACCGGGCGATCGCCTGGATGATGACTTCTTCCAGGTCCCGCAGATAGGCATGAAGGTCCATTCGCTTGCGAAGGGAGATAATGGGGTAACCGATCACCTGACCATGGCCATGAAAGGTAATATCTCCTCCTCGGCGCGTGGTGTGGAAATCAATGCCTCGTGCCGCCAGTTCCGTCTTGCTGAGAAGTAGGTTTGCCATGGCCTTCTCGTCCCGAATCCCCGTGGTATACACCGGATCATGTTCGGTAAAAATCAGGCGGTCTTCGATTTCTCCGCGTATTCTTGCCGCCAGGGTTTTTAACTGACGGTCCAAGGCATCGGCGTATCGGGTGGTGCCCCAGTCAGTTACGGTGAGCTGAGGATGAATCGTTGATGCAGTATTCATGCTTGTGGCGGAAGACTCAGGAAGAAGCCAATCACCATTGCCACACAGAGTGCAAGCTTGACCGCGAAGGCGATTAACCCCCCAACCAGTGTCCCGACACCGGCCTTTAAGGCTGGCTTGGGGTAACGGCCACCAAACAGCTCTCCAAGAACCGCTCCCAAGAAGGGGCCGACAAAGATGAAAACGACTTGAGGCGGGATGAAGAGGCCGACCACGCCCCCGATCAGGGCTCCGAAGCCTCCTTTCCAACTTGCTCCAAACTTTCGGGCTCCCCACAGGGTGCAGAGATAATCGGCAAGGATGGCCATTGCCATGAGTCCGGTGGCCAAACCCACCGTCCACCAGGAGACCGATTGGTCCCAAAGCCAGAGTTTGTGCATGACAATGGCAGCCCAAATAATAACAGCCCCCGGGAGTATGGGGAGAAACGACCCCATGAGTCCGACCAGAAACAGGATAATGACCAGGGTCATCGCCCAGAAATCAGCCGACAGGAATGTATTAAGAAAGTCCATACGGGTCTACAGCGCTCTCAAATGCGTATGATTATTCGGATTTGAACTTTAGGTCGTTAGCAAACAATCTGAAAAAAACCTGATCCATATTTAGCCAAATCATGCTTATTTGGTCATCCTGAATTATTCTATATGAGCTCCTCAGAAACTAAGTCCAATGGTCCGCTCTCCAGGTTCCTCAATTTAATTGAACTCGCAGGTAACCGTTTGCCGGATCCCCTCGTCCTCTATTTCGGGCTTGCCTTGTTAATCCCTGTTTTGAGCTGGTTGATTTCCTTTATCGGTTGGAGCCGGGTACACCCGGTTACCGGAGAGACCGTGAATCTCATTAACCTGATGACGGCGGACCAGATTCAACGGATGTTCGTCGAGGCGGAGAAAAACTTCACCGGATTTCCACCTCTCGGCGCAGTGTTGGTCACGATGATTGGGATTGGGGTGGCGGAGCGTAGTGGGTTGATCGGGACAAGTTTAAAGCTCCTGGTGAAGTCTACGCCCCAATCCCTGATATCGGTCGTGGTGGTTTTTGCCGGGGTGATGAGTTCCATGGCGGCGGATGCCGGTTACGTGGTCCTCACTCCGCTGGGGGCTGTCATATTTGCCGGGATGGGCCGGCACCCCCTGGCCGGGTTATGCGCGGCGTTTGCCGGGACAGGCGGAGGGTTTTCGGCCAATCTGTTGCTGACTTCATTGGACCCCTTGCTTTCCGGGTTTACCCAGTCCGCGGCTCAACTCTATGAGGCTGACCGTATGGTGACCCCCGATGGAAATTACTATTTTATGATTGCTTCGGTTCTGGTGGTTACCACGGCCGGATGGTTTGTTACCGAGAAGGTGGTTGAGCCGCGTCTGGGACTTTGGAAACCGGAAGTGGGTGAGGAGGAAACGGAAGCGGAAAGAGAGAAGGATATTGAGTTGCAGGCGATTTCACCGGTGGAGCGCCAGGGTTTATGGGGGGCTCTTATCGCGGTCATCATTACCGGAGCCGTCCTTTTGTTGATGACCCTTCCCGCGGACGGAGTGCTCCGGGATAGTAAAGGAAGCCTGGCTCCGATGGTGCAGAGCCTGGTGATCATTATCATGCTGTTTTTCATATTCCCGGGGCTGGCTTACGGGTGGATCGTAGGGACTTGCCGGACCTCAAAACAGCTTGCGGCCATGATGGGAGACACCATGGCGACCATGGGGGGATACATTGTCCTTGCCTTTGCCGCCGCCCAGTTCGTGGCCTATTTCCAATGGTCCAACATGGGCCTGTTAACGGCCCTGACCGGAGCAGAAATCCTGCAAAATTTAGGGATCGGGAATCTCCCGCTTATCCTGACCTTTGTTTTTCTCGCGGCCGGAATCAATCTTGTGATCGGTTCGGCATCGGCGAAGTGGGGGATCATGGCCCCGGTGTTTGTCCCCATGTTCATGGCGCTTGGGCTGTCCCCGGAAATGACCCAGGCCGCATACCGGGTAGGGGACTCCATCACGAATATGATTACCCCGTTGAATCCGTATTTTCCCATTATTCTGAGTTTCGCCCTGCGCTATGACCGCAAACTGGGAATTGGTACCCTGATCAGTTCGATGGTTCCATACTCTATCGCATTTGCAATTGGGTGGACTGTCCTTTTGGTTATCTGGTATCTGGTCGGCTTACCCCTGGGCCCGGGTGCGGGGATTACCTTGTGAGGTGCCCGGCTTCGGTGCTTCGCCTCCTGTGCTATGCTGTGAAGCTGCGAGGTGAGGCGAATTTTGCAGGTGCGCCGCGCGCGTCTCCCCAAGCCTGAATGATGGAGGGAACCCGCGCCCCACCATTTCCATACCATTTCATATCTGATATTGAATTTGAGCCGGCTTTCCCTCAGGTTTGCTCGTTTCCCATGAGTCAGAAGCAGAGTAAATCTTCACCCGATAACACAAGCGACCTGTTTGCCGTCCGGCTAGGCAAGTTGGAAGGTCTTCAGGCCGAAGGGCGCGACCCCTTTCGCGCAAACTTTGAGCAGACCCATACCTCAAAGGAGGCCATGGCCTTATATAAAGAGCCCCCTGCCGAATTAGATGAAACGGAAGCCAAGGGATTTCCCCAGGAAGTGGTTTCGGTCGCGGGGCGCATCGTGGTCTTCCGGGTCATGGGAAAGGCAAGCTTCGTGAAGATTCTGGACCGGGATGGAGTCATCCAGCTTTACGTGACACGCGATGAGCTTCCGGAGGGTGAATATAACACCTATTTCAAGAAGCTTGACCTGGGGGATTTTATTGGTGTTACCGGGACCCTCTTTAAGACCAAGACCGGAGAAATCACGGTTCGGGCTACCTCCTATACGCTGGTGACCAAAGCCCTGCGACCCCTGCCCGAGAAGTGGCATGGAATTGCTGATAGCGATCAGATCTATCGCCAGCGGTACCTGGACCTGATTTCCAACGAGGAGAGCCGGCGTCGACTGAATCAACGTAGCGCGATTATCAAAGAGATCCGGCAATTCTTGTGGGAACGCGATTTCATGGAAGTCGAGACCCCGATGATGCAAAGCGTGGCCGGCGGCGCGGCGGCGCGGCCATTTGTGACCCACTTTAATGCCCTCGATTGTGACTTTTACCTCCGTATTGCACTTGAACTGTATTTGAAGCGTATGTTGGTGGGGGGGGCAGACCGGGTATTCGAGATGGGGCGGGTTTTTCGAAACGAGGGGTTGTCCCGTCGCCATAATCCGGAGTTTACCATGCTCGAGATCTATCAAGCATACAGCGACTACCGGGGTATGATGGAACTCGTCCAGAGCATGGTGGAGCGACTGTGCGAACGGGTTTTGGGGACGACCCGGGTGCCGGTATACGGAAAAGAGGATGCGTTCATTGAGCTCGGTGGAAAGTGGAAAGAAGCAAGGTATAAAGATTTGATAGTGGAAGCGGTGGGAGATCCAGATTGGTTTTCCCGTGGGCAGCAGGAGAAGTTAGCCAGGACCGCTGAGCTGGGCATTGAGGTAAATCCGGAACTGGAAGACTTTGAGGTCACTAACAACGTTTTTGAGAAGTTGGTCGAACCCAATCTCATCCAGCCCACCTTTGTCACCCATGTGCCGCGGCAGTTGGTACCCCTGGCAAAGATCAGCGCGGATGATCCAGATACCGTCGAGGTCTTTGAGCTATGTATCAACGGGCAGGAAATCGCCCCCGCCTACAGCGAACAGAATGATCCCGTGATCCAGAGAAGGATTCTGCAAGAGCAGGTCGGCGAAGAGGTACAAAATCTGGATACAGACTTTATCACATCGCTCGAACATGGGATGCCTCCAGCCGGGGGGATGGGTATCGGAATCGATCGCCTGATCATCCTGTTGACCAGTGCCTCCAATATCCGGGACACGATTCTGTTTCCGACCTTACGACCGGAAAGTCAGAACTCAGACATCGGAGATCAGGATGAAGGGGAACAAAACCCCTAGGAGTTATTCCATATTGAATGGGCATGTTCTGCCTGCTGACATCATCATTTTCCTCATGCCCTGGTATTTGTATCATGCCCTGAAACAGTTATTTCCTTCGGGGCGCTTTTTTTCCTTCTTCTCCTGTGTGTCGATTATCGGGGTGACGCTAGGGGTCATGGTGCTCCTGATTGTCCAATCCGTCATGAATGGGTTTGGTCATGAGATTCGAAAAAAGGTAGCTGATTTTAACGGGGACGTTCGGATCATGAACGGGGGAATCATGTACAACTGGAAGGAGGTTCGGGACGACCTGGAGAGCAATCCTGCGGTTAAGGCAATGGCTCCCTATGCTGGAGGCGTTTTGATGCTGCAGCACCGCCGTATCCCGGCGTTTCCAATTGTCAAAGGGGTGGATATCCTGACGGAGGGAGATGTCGTTCCGATGCGGGATTATCTTCAAAGTGGCAAGCTGGAGGACCTGGATGACGATGGTATCTTTTTGTCCATCGGTCTGGCTCAATCCATCGGGGCTTATGAGGGGTCCCGGGTAGAGGTCTACACACCCCTGATGTTAGAGCGGATGCAGCGGGATGAAATCCTGTTACCGCGGGAGTTGACTGTTCGGGGGATCTACAAAACAGGCTACGGGACCTATGATACCAATACCATCGTGGTAACGCTCCGGTTGATGCAGGAGTTGTGGTCCCTGGGTAACGGGGTACATGGAATCTCGGTGAAGCTGGATGAGGGGGTGGATGTGGATACCTTCACTGCCAATTTAAACAAGGAGCTGGTCGACAGTCCTGCCCGGGCGGTCAGTTGGATCGAAACGAACCGGGACCTCCTGTTCATTCTGCAGCTCGAAAAAACGGTGATGTTTTTTATCATTATTTTCATCATTATTGTCGCTAGTTTCTCCATCGCCATTGCCCTGACCATGTCGGTTGTGAGGAAAACGCGGGAAATCGGGCTATTGGTGGCGATGGGAGCGAGGCCGTCCAAGGTTGCTGTTGGGTTTATGACCCAGGGGGTCGTGATCGGATTAGTCGGGGCCATCCTCGGAGTGGGGGGAGCCCTGGTTGCGCTGCACTTTCGCAATGATGTGGTGCGGGCCCTCGCGAAAATCACGGAAAGTGAAGCGGCTTTTCTCCGCTTTTACCAATTTGCGGATATTCCCGTGTATTATCTCATTTCCGATTTTGTGCTGGTGGTTGTATTTACCATCATTCTTACCACTTTGGCTGGTCTGATTCCCGCTCTGAAAGCTGGCCGACTGAAACCTGCGGATGCCTTAAGGAGCGAATAACATGGCTGATTCCACATCCATATTAAGGGCCGAGCATCTGTCCAAAGTGTTTACTTCGGCGGCCGGGACCATAGAGGTCTTAAAAGATATCAACCTGGAGGTCAGCCAGGGTGAGAGCCTGAGTATTCGTGGAGAAAGCGGGAGCGGAAAATCCACCCTGCTCAATGTGGTTTCCGGCTTGGAGACGATGGATGCCGGGACCTTAGCCTGGAAGAGGAAATCCGTAGCCAAAGGGAAAGTCGGAGGTCGCCCGATTGAGCCCATCCGTGCCGGGTTTATTGGTTTTGTCTTTCAATCCTATTATCTGATCCCCGAGTTAAATGCCTTCGAGAACATTTTGATGGCGGCCCGGTTGAAGGGAAAGGTCACGTCTCAAATTGAGGGCAGAGCGAGGGAGCTCCTTGATCGAGTGGGCTTGGCCGGCAGGGAGAAGCAGGGGACGACACAAATGTCGGGAGGGGAACGCCAACGGATTGCCTTAGCCCGTGCGCTTGTCAACAGCCCTGAACTGGTTCTTGCCGATGAGCCTACCGGCAACCTTGATGAAAACACCGGAGAAGTTGTCATGGGCCTGCTGCTGGATCTCTGCAAGCAAGAGCATACCAGCCTGGTGCTGGTGACCCACAACCCGGAATTTGCCTCGCAGACCGAGTCGGAGTATTTTTTGCATTCCGGGGTATTGGAGAAGCGAAGGTAATCGTAAATATAGTCTCGCTAAGGCGCAAAGAGACGAAGATTTATACATAAGCCTCAGAGTACGCTGATTGACGCAGATAGACAAAGGTCGTGCCTAAACCTGACATTCAGTTTAATGCCTATAATGGTGAGCCACCTGATTTGCTCATCCTTGCTGGAGAGCACTCCGGAGATGAGCATGCCGCCCGCCTCATGAATGATTTTCTTGCGCTGCGCCCGGAGGCGACGGTGGTCGCCGTGGGAGGCGAGGAATTAAAGGAAGCGGGTGCGCATCTGCTATTTGATCTCGTGGAGCATTCCGTGATCGGCTTTTTTGAGGTGGTCAAGCATTACCGTTTTTTCAAGGCCCTCTTTGACAGCCTGATCGGCTGGATTGATGCCCACCGGCCTCAAGCCATTCTGTTTGTCGATTATCCCGGCTTCAACTTGCGCCTGGCTCATGAACTCCACAAACGGGGAATCAGCCACAAAGGAGGCGGGCCTATTGGCTTGTATTATTACATTGCTCCACAGGTATGGGCGTGGAAAGCGAAACGGCGATTCAAGATGGCCGAGATCCTCGACGGGCTCGCTGTCATTCTCCCCTTCGAGGTTGAAACCTTTGCGGATACCACGCTGCCGACCCGGTTCGTCGGGCACCCGTTTACTGCGGATGGTTTTGTGTTGCCCTTAAGTTATGAACCATCGGCTCCGGTCTTGCTGCTTCCCGGAAGCCGGGTTCAACAAGTAAGTAAAGTGTTTCCGCTCCAGCTTGCCGCCTTTCGTGAATTGTTGAAAGAGCGGCCGGAGACCCATGCCTGCGTGATTTATCCAAGTGAAAAAATCCTCAGGGTGCTGAAAGACATTCTGGCTTCCTTCCCGGAGGCTCAACATCAGACGCAGTTTAAGCTTAATTCCGAGCATGTAACCGGAAGCGCTGTGTTGATGAGCAGCGGGACGATGTCGCTGGCCGTGGCCCTAAGCGGTATGCCCGGGGTGATCGTTCAACGGGTAAAGCGACTCACCTACTTAATCGGGCGCATGCTGGTCAAAATTGATTATATTGGCCTGGCCAACATCATTCTCAATCGCCCCCTGATTCCAGAATATATCCAGAAAGTGGATACGATGCTGCTCTGTCAGGAAATGAAAGCCTGTCTTGATGATGGCGAACGACGGTCCAATGCTCAAGCGGGAGCTGAGGAACTGAGGGCGCTTTTGACCGTTGAGGGGACGCATCCAGGTGGGGCGTGGTTGGCGGAGGCATTGGAAGACGGTGAGCAGTGAGCGGGTGTCTGGGCCGGCTCTCCGCCTATGACTCCAAATCTCTTCCTTTGGGTGCCGGTAGGGCGGTTTTGTCGCCTGCAGGATAAGCTTTTGCAGTATGGAAAACGGATCTCCGACCTCTCGCCGCGAATTCCTAGGGGTCGAGGTTTCCGTAGACGGTTAACCAATGGAAGATGACGCCGATGCCCCATCCGAGGAGTGGCCAGTAGGCCCAATTGATTCCGCCGCCATCAAAAAAGTCGAAGATGAAGAGGGCCGGGCAGACGACCGCGTAAGAGGCGATATTCCATTTGAAGCCCGAAACCGCTTCGGCCCGTTCCTTCTGCATCTCCAGTTCTCCAGCCTGTTCCTCCTCATGCCGTTGGATGGCTTGCTTGAGGATGGCGGCATCGATACCCATCTCTGCGGCCGTCTTTTCAATATCTTCCCGGGAAAGGGTCTGATCGATCCCCTGTTTAATCTGTAGGGCCTTCTTGAATATGGCCTGAGCTTCTTCAGGCGTGTACGTATCCGACATGAGTCTACCCTAGAACGGAAACGGAAAAGTGGAAAAGAGAAAGTGGAGTTACCGGCGGGTGATGGTGAGCCAGACGGCCCAGGCTCGACGGGAAAAAGTCTGTTTGAGCTGGTCCATATCCCCGAGTCGGGTTTGCAGGTTCTGGTTCGCGATCTTAGAGAGATCATCCAGGTTGTAAATGAAGACGTTTTCCAGCTCGGCTACAGCGGGATCAATATCTCGAGGTAAGGCCAGATCGATGAGAAACAGCGGGTCTCCCCGGCGTTCGTCCTGGGCGTGCTTCACCTGTTCGTGCGTGAGGAGCAGGTCGTTCGAGGCAGTGGATGAAATAATGATATCAAAATCACTTAAATTGGATTCGAGGTTGTCCAGGTCGAGGCTAGCGCCCCCCAGGGTGTGAGCGAGGTGGTGGGCATTTTCAAATGTCCGGCTGGTGACCGTGATGTGCTTCACCCCTCGGCTTTTTAGTGCCTGGGCCGTTTTTTCCCCGACTTCACCGGACCCGATCAGGAGGATTTTACTCTTTTTGAGTTTACCAAAGATCCGGGCTGCGAGGTCAACGACGACGTTCCCGATACTGACTTGTCCCTTGGAAATGGCGGTATGGGTGCGAGCCCACTTGGCTTCCTTGAAACTTTTCTGGAAGACGTGGTTCAGGGTTTTGCCCACCGTGCCCTGTTTCTGGGCGCTGTTGTAGGACTCCTTGACCTGCCCAAATATTTCCGTTTCCCCCACCATCTGAGAGTCCATTCCAGTGGTGAGGTAAAAGAGATGTTCCAGCATCTCATGGTTGGCCTTCCAATAGGTGTGGGCCTCCAGGTGTTCCCGAGGCATCCCATGAACGGAGCAGATTGAGTCTTGCAGGGCCGTTTTCAGGTTACCGTTGTGGCTGACTCCGTAGATCTCCACGCGGTTGCAGGTATTTAATACGAGAAATTCATCCAGACCCGGGGTTTCTTTTAAACGCTTGCACAGTTTCTCCATCTTTCCATTTTCCAGTGCAATCCGTTCCCGTAGCTCCAGGGGGGCGGTGCGATGGGAGCTGCCGAAGACAAATAGTGTTCGGGAATCCTTGAGGAATGGAGGCGCCTGGCTACTCATCGTGCGTCTCCAGGCTGTGTGATGTTAAGGGTGTTTCCGGCGGCAGTGGGCGGCGACTGGCGTTCACCGGCCAAAGGGAAATCAAGGCAAGGCCAAAGAGCAGGAGGCAGGCCCAGGCAAACTTCCGGGCAACCAACCGCTTCTGGAAACGAAAGCAGAAGGCGAGGAGATACCCGGCCCAGATCAGGAGCGTGACACTAAGCTTGAAAATAGAAACGGAGTCCAAGTTGGGAATCCAGTAGAACGAACCCACGACCAGGGCGACCGATAAGACCAATAAACCTGCGCTGAGCAGGTGAAGGCCGACCGCGTCAAGTTCGCGTATGGAGGGAAGCCATCTGAATAAGCCCTGGGATCGTTTTTGCTTCAGCCCATATTGTTGCAATAGGTACATCAAGGCGATGAGGGCCAATACGCCGAAAATGCCATAGCTCAGGATGGCGAGGGAGGCGTGGAGTTCGATCCACGGGTTGCCTCCAAAGCGGGGCCCCGTATAAGGTTGATCCCAACCAGGCATGACGAGAGAAAGGGTATTGAGCCCGAAAACCAGCAGGGTCGTAAAAAAGCCGAGCAGGCTGAGGCGGTAAAAGGGAACGAGGAGCAAGTAAAGCCCTACTGAGGTCCAGGTGATAAACTGGAAAATTTCAAACGGATTTCCGATTGGACAGGCCTTGATTTCGTAACCGCGTTCGAACAAGGCGACCGTTTGCACGGCCCATCCAAGAGAGATAACGATGAAGATGACGGACCGCAGGTAGCGATGCCCCCGAAGCATGGAAACCGCAGCATACAGTGCGGCTGCTCCGTAAATCAAGGTAGCTAATCCCGCCATATGGCGAGCCTCTGTGAAACTGAATTCCATGAAACCCTGTAGATTGCCTAGATATCCTCAAAAGGTCAATGGGTTCCGGGAGTGTCAATACACAGTGTATATACACCGGGGGAGGGGCTAACGGCGGATTGCCGGGGGATGGGTGTAGAGTAGACCAGGCTAGGGGGATGGCAGAGAGGCATATCCGAGATCAAGAACAGGGATGGGGTGAAAGGTCAGAATCTCCTCGTTTCGTCTACGATGTGAGAGCTGGACTGATCAAGAGGTCTCGACCGGGGCTTCAGGGAGTCGGTATTGGTGGAGCAGGGGGTCGCGAAGGGAGGAGCCTGGTTCGGATCCGTCGGCCCAGGATTGGATTCGATGTTGGAGGGCTGCGATCCAGGCGGGATGGTCGTTAAGGCAGGGGATCTGTTCGAAGGATTCTCCCCCTGCTGCGAGGAACTCCTCTTTGCCTTCCATGGAGATTTCTTCGATGGTTTCGAGACAATCCGCAGTGAAGGCGGGACACATGACCTTGATCTTTTTGACTCCTGCTTCGGCCAGGCGTTCGAGTTCCTGATCGGTAAATGGCTCCAGCCAGGGGTCGCGACCAAGGCGGGATTGAAAAGATACTGTATATTTTTCTTCAGGGATACCGAGTTTGTCGACGAAGCGACGGACGGTTGTCAGGCACTGGTGGCGATAGCAGGTGGCGTGAGCAGGGTGGCAGACGTTGCAACAATCTGGAGTGGAGGTGCAATGGCGGTGGCTGGGGTCCGTTTTGACGAGGTGGCGGACCGGGATGCCGTGAAAAGAAAACAACAGGAGGTCGTAGTCGTTTTTCAGAGAATCTTCAGCGCTGGCGACCAGGGCATCGATATAGTCATCATCCTGATAGTAAGGCTGCATGAGGGTGGTGTTGAAATCGGCGCCCTGAGTTTGCATCTCCTCGTAAACCTGGACGACGGCTGTTTCATAGCTCGACATGGCATAGTGGGGATACATGGGCATGATGAAGAGCTCCTTGATACCCTGTTCCTTGAAGCGGCGGATGGCATCGGGAACGCTGGGGTTGCGGTAACGCATGGCAATCTCGATGGGGAAATCGAAATGGGGACGGAGGGCATCGCGGACCTGTTGACTGATGACGATGAGAGGGGCGCCCTGGTCGGTCCAAATTTTTTCATAAGCCTCGGCTGACTCCTTGGGGCGAAAGGGCAAAATTGCTCCATTCACAATCATCCAACGGATGGGAGCGGGGGCGTCGAGGACGCGCGCATCCATAAGGAACTCCCGGAGATACTCCTTTACATCCTCGACATTGTGGCTGTCTGGAGAGCCCAGGTTTAGAAGCAGGACTGCTTTTTGAGACATATCTTATAGGGATTCCGGGGAACTTGGGATGTCAAGGGAGGGCGTATTTTAAAATCCGAAACTAGGCACAAAGGTATTCGTTAATCCTTTCTGCGGCTTTGATCCCACCGCGGACACATTTGGGGAGGGCGATGCCATCGCGGGTGTGGCCGGCGATGAAGCAGCCGGCGTGTTCTGACTCGAAAAAGTCCATCTCGTTGAGAAATCGGTCGTAGCCCACGTTGTATTGAGGGATGGCTTTGGGCCACCGGGTGATTTGAATCACCTCCGGATCTCCTTTGAGTCCGATGAGTTCGGATAAATCGCTTTGGACTGTGTCGAGCAGGGCTTTTTGAGGGAGGCGAGCAACGCCGGGTTGGCGGGTTCCCCCGACAAAAGTGGTCAAGCAGACATGGTCATCTGGGGCCCGACCGGGGAAAAGGGTAGAGGAAAACAAGGTGCCGAGGGTTTGCATATTTTCCTTCTCGGGAACCAGCATTCCAAACCCATCCAAGGGATGATCGATGGCATCGCGGCGCACTCCGATGCCCACGCTCGTAACGGAAGGATAGGGTACTGCTTCCAGGGGCCGGAGGGGCAGATCTTCTCCCCGGTTGGTTTTTATCCGGGCGAGCGCGCGGGTGGGGAGGGCGAGGAGGATGGCGTCCGCCTGAAACAAGGAAGGGTGGCCGTTGAGGAGTATCTGGGCGTCCCACTTGCCGTTTTCGTTGATATCCAGGGCGTTGATCTGGGAGTGGTAGTGGATTCGATTTCCCAATTTCTCAACGAGAGTATCGGTGAGGGTTTGGAGGCCCTCGGGGAAAGAGCCCAGATAGGTTTTAAAGGCGGTACCTTCCCGCTTCCGTTGTTTTTTGAGCTTGGCAGCCCCCTTGAGGAGCGACCCACCAAAATTCTGCTCTAAGGCGTATAGTTTGGGGAATCCGTATTTGACCGAAAGGTCTTCGGGTTTTCCGGCGTAGACACCTCCGACAAACGGATTAATCGCGTAGTCCAACATCTCGCGGCCGAGGCGGCGGACCACGAAATCGGCCAGGCTTTCTTCCTGTTCTCCCTGGTAAGGCGGAATAAACAAATCTTTGAGGACGCGTATACGACCACTTATCGACCAAAGGTCGGTGGTGAGCCCCTGGAGGAGGGAGGCAGGAATCGCCTTGGGTTGGCGGTTGCGGACAATGAATCGCTTGGCGGCCTCTTTATTCGAAGTAATGAGCGATTCCATAAGCCCCAACTCATCCAGGAGGGCTTCGAGGTCCTGGCCATCCATCTGGATCGTGTTGGGTCCCGCTTCGAAGAGATAGCCGTCGCGTTTTATGGTTTTGATGGCACCCCCGCATTGAAGTCCGGATTCGAGGATTTTGACAGTGTATTGGCGTTGAACCAACTTCCAGGCTGCAATGAGTCCGGTGATGCCTCCTCCGGCGACTAGAACTGTTTTCATGGTTTAAACCGTTTTGGAGTAAGCAGGTTTTTCCTGGGGGCGCAAGTATGCGTCGAAGGTCATAGCGATGTTCCGAATAAAGAACCTGCCCAGGTCGGAGACGGCAAGGCTCTGGGTGTCGATAGAAATGTCTAACAGTCCGTCTTCCTGCATGGGGATCAGTTGAGGAAGTGCTTGAGAAAAGGCGGTCGTAAATCGGTCTCCATAGGATTGTCTGAAGTGAGGCCCGTCCAGTTTCAGGTTACACATGACCTGCTGGATGATGGAGGCTCGCATATGGTCTTCGTCGGTCAGACAGACTCCTCGATCGATGGGCAATTGACCCGCGTTGAGGCGGGTTTCATATTCACGAAGGGTTTTTACATTCTGTCGGAATCCCGATGAGCTCTGGGATATGGAGGAAATTCCGAAGGCAAGGATTTCGTGGCCTGCCCGGGTGCTATAGCCCTGGAAGTTGCGGTAAAGTTCGCCCCGATCCTGAGCCCGACAGAGTTCGTCTTCGGGTTTGGCGAAGTGGTCCATCCCGATATAACGATATCCGGCGTCCATCAGCTTCTGAAGGGCGAAGAGAAAAATCTCGAGGCGTTCCTGGCCGTCGGGTAGCCCCCGTTTTTCAAGCTCCTTCTGGGCGGGCTTCATCCAGGGAACGTGGGCGTATCCAAAAAGTGCGATGCGGTCGGGGTTGAGGTCCAGCGCATGATCGATGGTTGCTCCGAAGGAGGCAACGGACTGCTTGGGTAGTCCGTACATGAGGTCAATGTTGACCGATTTGAAACCTGCTTGCCGCAACCAAGCCATGGCTTGCCTATTCGTATCTACGGACTGGATACGATTTACGGCTTCCTGAACCTCCGGGTTGCAGTCCTGCACACCAAACGACGCCCGGTTCATGCCAAGATCGCGCAGCGCATAGACCTGTGGTTCGGACAGACGGACCGGGGCTAACTCCACGCTGTTTTCAGAAACTTCGGAAAAAGCGAATCGATGGTGAATGATATCCGCAAGGCGCTGGATCTGTTCGACGGACAGGAAGTTGGGGGTCCCCCCTCCAATGTGCATCTGGATGGTCTCCCTTCCCTGTTGCATATGATCCAGGAAGAGATCCAATTCTCTTTCAAGTAAGTCGAGGTAGTAGTCGGCCTTGGCGGGGCTCCGGGTAATGATGGTATGGCATCCGCAGAACCAGCATAGCCGTTCACAGAAGGGGATGTGAAAATAGAGAGAGTAGGGGTCCCTGGTATTTTCGGTGTGGTGAAGCAGGTCCCGGATCGCGACAGACTCATCGAAATGGAGCGCCGACGGATAGGAGGTATACCTGGGTCCCGGTTTCTGGTATTTTCGAACCAGATCAGCTATGAGAGAAGCAAACTCCATTATGACTCGGGGTAGGCGCAGACCGTTTCGACGAGGGCTGCGACGTTATCCGGACTGGCGGAAGGGTAAATGCCATGACCTAAATTAAAAATGTGTCCAGGCTTGCCTTGCATGTCCTCGAGAAATCGGCGGGTTTCTGCGCGTGTCAGGTCCGGGTTGGTGTCGAGGATGGCCGGATCCAGATTGCCCTGCAGACCGACACCCTCCGGCAGGCCATCATGGAACTCGGGCAAATTAACGGTCCAGTCCACACTGAGGATCCGTGCTCCGGTTTCGGCCATGTTGTCGGCGTGTTCAGCCATCCCTTTGGCGTAGAGGATTATCGGGAATCCTTCCGGCAGGCGGGATATGACTTGTTGGATCCATCTGAGGGACATCTCGGGATAATCCCGGCCTGGACAGGCGGCTCCCCAGCTGTCAAAGATCTGGATGGCGTCCACACCGGCCTCGATCTGGACCAAAAAGTAATCGGAGAGGGCGTCGCAGAGTTTCTCCATGAGTTGGTGGAATAACGACGGTTCCTCCCAGAAGAGGGCCTTGGCTTTGGACCAGGATTTAGAGCCACCGCCCTCCAACATATAGGCGGCCAAGGTCCAGGGGGATCCTCCAAAGCCCAAGAGTGCGGTATCCTGCCCCAATTCCTTTCGCAGCAGCTGCAGGGCTTGCGTCACATAATTCAGCCGATCGGGAATGCCATTGCTCTCGAGTTTGCCTATATCGGCGGCGGTCGAAAGGGTGAAATCCATGGCAATGCCGCCGGTTTCCTTGAAGTGGTAGGCTTGCCCCATGGCCTCGGGAATCACGAGGATGTCACTGAACACGATTGCGGCATCCAACTCGAAACGGCGGAGGGGTTGGAGGGTGACTTCGACGGCCAGTTCAGGGGTTTGGACCATTTTGACAAAGGAATGCTGTTCCTTGAGAGCCCGGTATTCCGGCAGATAGCGCCCGGCCTGGCGCATAATCCAGACGGGAGGGCGGTCAAGGGGCTCAAGGGCCAGGGCTTGGAGGAATCGTTCTCTTGAAGTCATACTTTTCACTGACGATAACGACGATATTTTCGATAGGTCAAAGCCTAGTGAAGCGCTTCCACTGGATTTTAAAGTGTTTGAAATTAATGAGATACCCGATCTTTAGCCCCGAAATGGACAAATATCCAAGAATCTGGGATTCATGGGTCTTTGTGAACGATTCTACGACCTTCGCATCTACAATGATTTTCTCATCCACAATTAAATCGGGAATCAGAGTTCCAACCGGCTTGTGGTCGAAATAGACAGGGAACCTAGCCTGCTGCTCACAATCAATGCCTAGTCTCTCCAAGGCAATGATGAGAGAATTCTCATAGATCTTTTCATCTAAGGCGGGGCAAAGCGAATTATGGACTCGCATCGCCTCTCCTATAATTCGATCGCTCAACCTTTTGTATAAGATTTTCTCCTCCATCGTCTTTATCGTCAGTTACTCTTCGCCTAGCCAGTCGCGGGGGTGGAGGTAATGCTCGTAGAGGTCGGCTTCCGGGGAGCCCGGGGTGGGGGCCCAATTGTAGACCCAGCGGGCCCGGGGGGGCATGGACATGAGAATGGATTCAGTGCGGCCTCCGCTTTGCAATCCGAAAAGGGTGCCCCGGTCATAGACCAGATTGAATTCCGCGTAACGACTCCGACGATATTCCTGGAACCATTGCTCCCTGTCCCCGAAGGCAATATCTCTCCTCCGTTGGATGATCGGCAGATAGGCAGGGAGGAAATGGTCGCCAATCCGTCTCGTGAGGGCAAAGGCCCGGGTAAACCCTCCCTCCGTATAGTCATCGAAGAACAGTCCACCCACGCCCCGGGTCTCCTTCCGGTGCCTGAGGAAGAAGTACTCATCGCATTGGCGTTTAAATGCAGGGTAGATCTCATCTCCAAACGGCTCGCAGGCCGCTTTGGCCGTCTCGTGCCAGTGGATCACATCTTCCTCAAAGGGGTAGTAGGGAGTGAGGTCGAAGCCGCCTCCAAACCACCAAACCGGCTCGTGGTTCTCGGGCTGGGCGAGAAAGAAGCGCACATTGGCGTGGGTGGTGGGGATGTAGGGATTAAAGGGGTGGAAGACGAGTGAAACCCCCATGGCGCGGAAGGGGGCTCCGGCAATCTCTGGTTTGCGGGCGGTAGCGGAAGGGGGCAGGGCGGGGCCTGACACATCGGAAAAGTTGATGCCCGCCTTTTCGAAGCAGTCTCCTTCGGTCAGGACCCGAGCTCGGCCCTGCCCGGACAAGCTTGCAGAATCCAGCTCCGGGTCGCGCTCCCAGCTGTCTTCGCGGAAGGTGGCCGGCGGGGGGGAAGCCATGCTGCGCTCCACCTCCTCGAGCGCGCTGGAGATGTTGTCCTGAAGCTCAAGCAGGTAGGTCCTGACCGCCTCCGGATCGGGGTTTGCGCTCGCGCGAGAATTCATAACATACTGGCTGCTTGGAAGAAATCAGTTGGGTAAAGCGAACCCAAATCTACAATTAAATGCTTAAAGCCAGTAAAGATCCAGTTCGGATGTGGATTCTCCATCGCTACCTGAGGTGGCGCTTACGGCGGGCCTTTCACTGTATTTTAAAGCGAGGAAACTTTGAGCAACTGGAGGATTCCAGCCTTTACCCCCTGGTCCTGTTCTCGACTCATTCCAGCTGGTGGGACGGCTTCTTCCTGGAAGCACTCTTTGATGCCTATGCCATGGAATACTATGTGATGATGGAAGAGAAGAACCTGGCTAAGTTTCCCTATTTCCAAAAAGTCGGGGTATTCGGGGTCGATCTAGAAAGCGAATCCGGAAAGGCCAGCAGCCTGCTTTACGCCAGTCGATTGCTTCGTGGGGGTCGAGATTGCCGGCGAACCCTGCTGATCTTCCCACATGGTCGCCTGGTGCTCCCAGATGAAGCGCCCCCTCCATTTCAACCGGGCCTGGAAGCCCTATTGAAGATTATGAGGCAGGGACACGCCGTTCCCGTAAGTTTGGATACCTGGTTTACCAAATATCCGCTTCCAGTCGCTTCCATCGCTCTGGGGGAGGCCATCCCTGTCGAAACCAACCCGACGACGGAAATACTTTCGCAGGCCTTGGATCAGTGCCGTGAGGCTCACCCTCCGGTCGATCCGGGTACTGCCGATGCATTCCTCCTTCCGCCCAAGCAAAATTTCCATGGCCAGACCTGATGGATTATGAGTGAAAGTCGCCTCAGTGTATTTTCCACCGATGAAAGTGTGACGCTTTCCTTTCGAGATCGTATCTACGTGATAGAGCGAAAGGACCCCTTTTTCAACATCGCCCAGCTCTGCCTGGAGAGGCGGGACTTCATCCCCTTTTATGTGGAAATTGCTAAGCGGGAAGGACTTGGGCCTGAGTTTAGAGACCGTTTAATGGAAGAGGTCAAACGGCTTCAGGATGAGTTAGACTAGGGGGATCGACGGCATTTTGATCAGTTGACGTACAACGATTTGTTTTTCTCCCCTTTTTTGAGGTTAATCTATTGGTAAAGAACAGGTTATTGGCTATTAGTCGACCTAATTCATAAGCAAAGCTAAAAATTATACTTTACAAAATGAGATTTGTTAATATTGCGAAGGGCGCATGATTGATCAATATTCAAGGTATGACCACGCCCAGTTCGTTGTACCTGGTGCCGACTCGACCCCAGAATGCCAAGGCACCCAAGAAGGCAATCGAGCGACCGGGACGTGCGAAAGAGAAAGTCCCGGTAGCTCCCGTTAAGCTGTACAGCACCCCACCTGTCGGCATGGGCTTCGGTAAATCCGTAGCCATGAGCCTGGTGGTGACGGCCCTGTTGTTTTTTATGTTACCTTTAACTCGGTATATAGCGCAGCTAACCGAGGAACTCAGCCAGTATAACAGCATATCCGTGGTCAATCCGCCCCCCCCGCCGCTGCCCGAAGTGCAGCAACCGGAAGAGGAGGTCAGGGATGAAGAACTCGCTCCTGAGTTAGAGCAACCTGACCCCAAACCGATTACGCTGAGTGAGTTGCAAGCAAGTCTGCACGTAGGCGCAGGATCTTCGTTCGCGGGGGGGGCGGACCTCAGCGAGTTCTTCTTCCAAGTCCAGGATATCGGAGAGATTATCTTTGAGATCAAAGACCTGGACAAGAAGCCGCGTCTGATATCGGCCGGTCATGTGACGTATCCCGCCGAGTTGAAACGTGACCGAATTGAAGGCGAAGTAGTCCTGCTGGTCATGATCAATGAAGAAGGGCGAGTGAGTGTCCTCAAGGTGGAGCGTTCGACGCACCGTGGATTTGAGTTGAGTGCCATTCGCGCAGCGCGAGCAGCACGGTATACTTCGCCGACGCGTAATGGTGAAAAAGTGAAGGTGAAGTTCTTCCTCCCCTTCAACTTTTCCCTACGCAATTCTTAACCAAGTCATTGGTTCTATCTGTCCTGTGTTGCCGGCCCGGTCCTGTGATCGGGCCGGTTTGCTTATGTATGGAATCGAGTTGCGCGATTCGTGATGGTCACCAGATTGAGGGGGATGACTTCTGAATCTGACCATCCAAGCTTAATTCTGTTCGGCGCGGGGTATCTGGGAACCGCGGTGGCGAGGGAGGCGTTGGCTCGGGGTTGGTCCGTGGGGGCGGTTACGCGAAATGCGGAGACGGGCCAGCAATTGGCTGCTCTCGGCTGCGATCCCGTCGCCATATGCCAGCTTGAATCTGAAGCCTGGTGGAGTCGCTTTCCAATGCTCCCGGATTACTTGCTAAATAGTGTAGGTGGGGGAGGACGTGGATTGGAAGGATACCGCAGCAGCTACATTGGAGGGATGGAGAGTATTCAAAAATGGGTGGAAACTCGAAAAGCCCAGGGTAAAGGTCATTTTATCTATACCAGCAGCACAGGCGTGTATGAACAGGATGATGGAGCATGGGTAGATGAGTCCGGAGCGAGTGAGCCCAATACGAATACGCGTCCAGGGCTCCTGCGTCTGGCTGAGGAGCTCGCCCTTGGAATTTCCACTTTTAGTTCCCGCACGGTTCTGCGTCTGGGAGGGTTATATGGACCG
>JANQKZ010000006.1 GCA_028280845.1 Opitutales bacterium
GCCGAAGGATGCTCGGCGTCGCTCGCTATGCGAGCTATGCCGCAGCACGCTTGTTTCTGGCCCCGCTGAAGCGGCGAGAAACAAGGTGGTGCTCAGGGCGGGACTTGTTCCGAGCGTAGCGACAAGACCGGGTCACGCAGATGCGGGAAACCGGACCACCGCAGGTGAAAGGCCCGCCCGCAGCCGAAGGATGCTCGGCGTCGCTCGCCATGCGAGCTATGCCGTAGCACGCTTGTTTCTGGCCCCGCTCAAGCGACGAGAAACAAGGTGGTGCTCAGGGCGGGACTTGAACCCGCACGCCCAAAGGGCACTGCCCCCTCAAGACAGCGTGTCTGCCAATTCCACCACCTGAGCATGTAGATAAAAGTTGCGTGGCGCTCCAGGGAGTGCAATCGGCAGGGATTGCCAAGAGTCCTAGCCTGTTCGGGCTGAACCACTACCTGAGCAAACAGGGGAAGCGATGAACTTGAAGAAGCGGGTAATCCCTGTCAACCCATCAATGGGTCATTTCTCAAGTCTACCGTTGGACAAGTCTCCTGGCCACAGAGGAAGGTGAAGCCAACTCCTTTCCTGTAGAACTCATTCTACTTTCAGAGCAGGCTGCTTCTCATTGCCTAACCCCACAAAGCTAAGCGGCATCTTGCACATTGCGGTTGAGCGAGAAGCTGCGAATCATCAAGCAGGGAGATTACCTAGATCTAGGTAATATTGAGTTTTCATTGTTTGTCAGGGAAAGCGTTAGGGTCCGAATCACCAAAATGTTTGGTGCCTCTCAAAAAAAACGCTCGAATCTACTACCTCGTCCGCCTCATGGCTCTCCCGGATCGCCTTACCGCGCTTACCTGTTGCAACCTCATTGATACGGCTTATGAAATGCTCGACGACTGGCTTGAAGAGCAGAAGCCGGATGAGGACAACTTTTTGTGGACCTTGTATGACAAAGCCCCTCCGATGTCGCTATGGAGTGATCCGATCTGGGGCATGACCCGGGTGCGCCGCCGCCGAAAAGGTCCCCGGCATAAGCACAAATTCAAATGGGTCTACGAATGGTCACCACTCGTCCTCCTGTCCATCGATGATAACAATACGCTCTTTGTCACCTCACGGGGAACCCGGCTCGGCAATGAATGGGATCAAAACTTCCGTTTCCCGGCGCGCCCCTTTGAAACAGGAGGAGAAATCGTAGGATCGGTCCACCAGGGCTTTGGCGATTCCTTTGCCTCCATCGAAGCGGATCTCTTTGAAGAGCTGGCCGAAATCATCACCCGGTCCGGCACCCAACCCAGTCAAATCGTGGTGACCGGGCACAGCCTCGGGGGCGCTGTCGCTACGCTCATGGTCACTGCCATTGCCAAAAGCGACTGGTTAAACACGGTGGGAACCCCCCCACTCTCCTGCGTCACCTTCGCCGCTCCCCGCGCCGCCACCCCATCCTTTCAGGAACAATTCGACGCCCTGGGAATCCCTTTCTGGCGGGTCGAAAACACCGACGACCTCGTCCCTGACGTTCCCCCCAAACAAATCCTCCTCTGCGAATATACCCACCTCGGCCAGCTCATCGAATTCAACGGCAACAAGGGCAGCCTCGGTGGCAACCACTCCATGGTGACCTACCGGGAGGCGGTGGAAAAGAGTCTCACCTAAAGCTCGATTGAGAAATGGAGGAAACTGCCCCAGTAAAAGAATCTCTAAGGGTCGCTTTTTTTCGTATCCTTTTCATCACAATTATTGGCTTTCTGGTTTTTGGACTTCTGGTTGCCTTTAGCGCTCTATATTACCCGACAAGTAGGACCATTTATACAGGAGAATCGCTCGGGGATGTTCTCCCCATCATAATTCTAGTAGCTCTATTAATGGAGCGGTCTACTGACTCACTCCTCTACTTCTTTTTTGTTAAAGAATCGCCTCTAAGCGTAAATAGGAAGGGAGTCATTTCAAAGCAGGCTACCTCTTATATTTTAGGTGTTTCTCAAGGAGTGATCATATCCATCGTCGGTGTCAGGATACTCGACAAAATAATTGTCGCTCCTACATCACCGCAGAATGAATCCATCTTCATTTTAGTAGATGTGGTGTTTACCTCTCTCGTTTTGGCCTCTGGATCTGAAGGGATTCACCACGCAGCAAAAGCTTATAAAGCCTTAACGCAACGAGTCACTACATCAAATACCAAAAAGCAGGAGCCAAGCCCTTTGCCCCAAATGGATGAACCAGAGGACATAAACAGACCAAATTAATACTTAAATTATGGAAATCGAAATCATTAAAAGCCTTCCCGAGATAGACTTAGACATCTCAACTGATCCAGATCATTACGCCCGCTACAAGTTTTTCCTTTGGAAAAAGCTTTCCAATGGAAAATGGGGTAAAGTGCAGGACAAAATTCTCCCCAATAAGGCAGATACCGCTTGGCCGGAACTACATGATCTCCTTCTAACCCCTGGACAATTAAAGGATCACTGCATCTCAGTTTCCCTGTCCGCGACGAGCTTAGTAGAAAATGCCTCCAATCTGGAATTAAACTTAATCGTTAACCAGCAAGCAAGTGGTCCGGACGAGACCAGTAAAACAAAGCACTATAGATTCGGTAGGATCGAGCCCATCAGTAAAGGCTATATCTATAAGGAGAAGAAAACCTTTACCTTCAAATTCGTATAATGAGGAAGTATTTTATCTGCTTGAGTATAGTTGCCCTGTCAACGTGTGCAAATGGCGAATCCCTTCAAATAACTGGGACACCTGCTGGTATTCAGTTTAATGACAGTGTCATTGAATTTTCTTTTGCTATCACCCAAATCCCGGAAATCACATCAGAGAGAGTAAACCTAAATTGGAGTACAACTGGAAATGTAGTTACCATAACGGCTACTTTTTCTAAACCGCCTAAGTTTCAATCCTCCAATGGAGCGTTTAGTTTTATAGTTGATAAAGAAGCTGAACCAGCGCCGAAAAGGCCTCAAGTGAGAGAGGAATTTCTTGGACCTCGGGTTCCCGATGGCGGATCAGACCAAACGAATTCTGACTCTAATCCTACGGTGGATTCAGGAAATGACGCAGAGGCAGAATTAGATCCAAACTCCATGACAACCCTTGAGATTGTCAACCACATCCTGAATTCAGAGGAGATCAAAGTCGTAACGGAAGAGTCCTTGCAAGCTAGGGAGTTCGCCAAGGATACAGCCATCCCAGAATCACCGGCAGCAGCTGTTATTCCTAATTCAAGCAGGTTGATTAGATTAAATACAGCCAAGGATTTTCAGAGCAGCGTAATCAACTTTTTGGATAAAGATGGTAGGATAAAGACTGGAGGCAGTTTTGCCCTACGCCCATTTCGAGTATTCGCCAGACCCACTTTGACCGAATACCTGTATGGAAATAGCGAGGGAAACGATCTCAGGGATGGTTATTGGGTCCGCTTTATGTCCAGAATGGATCTTTCGTTTGCAGCTACCTTAGATCAACAATCAGGTGAATCTAGTGGCAGCACTTTGGCGTTTGGATTGTCTGGATACATTTTTGATAAATCTGATGCCCGGGTCGCGATTTTCTCCGATCAAAGTATCAAATCTACACTCGATGGAATTCTCGAAGTCGATGAGGATGACCAACCTTTCAATGATTCCTCAAGCTATGCATCCTCAAATCCTTTGATTCAATTCCATAATGATCTGGATAGTGAGTTGTGGAACAATTCATATTGGGCTTTCGGCTTTGCGCCTAGATTTAATAGTCCAGATGGTTTTATGACTAATTTAGATGCAGACGGAGGCAGCCTTTGGACGACCCTAAATTATGGATTTGAAAATATCTCAATCCTTGAAAACACCTCACAGTTCCTCCTTCACTTAAATTATCGGGACAATCTCAGTTTTACAGACCCTAACAACGATTCTCTTACTATTCAAGAGGACGTTTGGTCAGCCGTAGGTCAACTTCGCATAGGATCAAAATTCTTCAATGGTTTCGCTGAATTAGGTTTTGAAAAACATAACCCTGGAGGACGGCAAGACTATGACGTTTTCACTTACAGGGTAGGTATCGATAAGCGGTTGTACAATAATCTCTGGTTGGTCATCGACATAGGCAGTGAAGATTCAGAAACCATGGATCAGGACCTTTCAATCAATACCGCACTAAATTATGCGTTCGGTGATTCGATCTCTAAATAAGAGAATCCAACTCTCAAATAAAAAAAGATTAAAAAGTTATATCAAAGAATTAGACTACTGAAAATTAATTAACTACCGAACCCTAAAATCAAATTCATTACTTCAAGAGACAGCCGACCATTCCTCTAATTCATAATTTAAAGATAAAACGCTCGAGGTCATAAATATCACTACAGCATAAGTATTTGTTTAAGATTAAATGAAAGTTATTCCTTCTATACTATTATTATATATTGGCTTATCAGGGGTTGCGTTTTCAAATAATCCCATAGGATTCGATATCTCAAGAAGTTTTCGATCCGCTCAAATTGAAGCATTGCACCATAGAAACCTGAACCCACTAATGGGATTTGAGACGGAAAGCAGAACCTTACAGCTTAGTAAAGATTGGACGCTGTTTGTAGCAGAAAACTTAATCAGTGCAGAAATACGTGTAACTGCTATTTGTGGAATGCTCATTGGAGATTCCATAAATAGGGCAGCAATAAGAACTATCGGTGATCCAGCATATGAATCAAAAAGGGGCCAAACAAGGGAGGTGCTCGGAACTTTCACAAAGGAGTTAATTGAGGTCGGAAGTGATGGAGGTTTGTTAAACGAAAAGACCTTTGGAAGAGTATTGTGGAATCTATGCCCCTTATTTCCAATTTGTGATTAGAAATTGAAATGACCGAGATTTTTGTTAGTTCAGTCAGTGATTTGACCAAACAACTGATGACTATTTCATCTGGTATGATCGCTCTTAGCATTACCTTTTTAAATGATATCTTTAAGTCATCCCCAACTAATAGAAACTGGGCTTTAAAAGCTTGTTGGCTTTTCTACCTTATGACAATAGTTTTTGGTTTTTGGACACTGATGGGTTTAACTGGGGGAGTCTCCCGATTGATGTCGGATCCAAATGCTGATGGTGCATTTGAAATGAACGTGAAGTTTCCCGCATTCCTTCAGATTCTATCTTTTCTGCTAGGAACTGTATTTCTGATTATTTTTGGAATTAGGTCCTTAAACTTCCTATCAAACAAGGAATCGGCAGTATCTCAACCTCTGGATGAAAAGGTTCCGGAGGATTCACCAAGCTAACACAGACTAGCACACAAACATCCAATTCAAGGAAACCCCTCCAATCATTATGTCATTATGACTATCAAGGATTATATTGATTCGTTCCTTAAATTAATTGAGATCATAGCCTCTTGGCCTGTTTTACTCTTAGTTTCAGCAGTCGTGTTTTATCCCCAAATCAAACCGGCGTTACCTGAACTACTAAGTAGGCTTAGAAAAGCCCCTGGTGGTTGGGAATTCGATGAACTTAAAGAGGTAAAACAGGAAATTGCTGACTTAGCTAATACCAGCCAAATTCAAATCGACCGTGGAATTGCAAACCTGAAATTCGACCCAAACGCAGTCAAACTTTCGCATTCAGCGAAAGCTGTGGATGCAAAATATTGGCGTGTTCGTGTCCGCCTAGACGCCCCAGATGAATTTCTAACGGAAGTAAAGCAAGTGATTTTTGAAAGACACCCAACATTCAGGAATAGATTTAAAGAGGTAAATAATGCCCCCTTTGAAGACTCGTTCAAATGCTGGGGTGCATTTACTATACGGGCAGAGATAAAGTTAGAGAATGGTCAAGTATTAAAGAGACAACGATTTTTAACTCTTGAATCCCAAGATTAAACATCTTCGCAGACTAGGCTCATGCAACGGAGCTTTCCCAATTAATACAATCAGCTTCTGAAAATAAGCCTAGATAAAGGAGAAGTTGTAACGTTATGCAATAGGTTTTAGGGAATCCCATCTTCCCCTTCCCCTGGATTCCCCCCCATCAAGACAGCGATCCAGCGCGTAGCCTCGACACTTTCGAGGGCGATCTTAAGCGCCATGGTGAGGGGGATGGAGAGCAGCATACCGATCGGGCCGAGGACCCAACCCCAGAAGATCAGGGAGAGGATGACGACAAGGGTGGAGAGTCCCAGGCCACGGCCCATAAATCGGGGTTCCACAAAGTTGCCTATGCCCACGTTGATGCAGACATAGCCGATAGCGGTGATGACAGCCGGGCCTAATCCCTCCTTATCCAATAAAGCCAGCAAGACGCCGGGGATAGCCGCCATGAACGAGCCGATGTTGGGGACATAATTCAGCAGGAAGGCCGTGGTCCCTAACAGGAGGGCGTAATCAATCCCCATCACTGTCAGGAGAATGAAGACCAATACCCCCGTAATCAGGCTCATGATCGTCTTGATTCCCATATAGCTCCGGACATCCAGGACCGAGCGTTCCAGCTGTTTGTAGATCTCCGGGGTAACGTCAGGTAAACTCCGAATCTTTTTCGGCATGATCGAGGCCTCAAACAACATGAAGATGACGATCAATAGCACGATGGCCGACTGGCCCAGGATGCCCGTTACCGATGAGACCAGGGTGCCGGTAAACTGAAATAAGGCCGATGGGTTGAGCTGGTTCAGGACTTCCTCCTGGTTGATTTCCATGCCATGACCATTCAACCAGTCAATCACTCGAATAGCATCCTCACGAAATTTGATCTGGTATCCAGGCAGCTTTCGCGCGAAGTCGCGGAGGGACTGGTTAATCAGCGACCCGCCCATGAACGAGATCACACCCAGTGTGACAAACATGATGAGGAGAGCCAGGACGCTGTGCACCCCTTTACGCTTCAACCAGAAGAACACCGGGGTCACAATGATTGTGATAAACAGAGCCAGCAGGAAAGGAACCAGGATCCCTGTAGCGGCTCGCAAACCCGCCAGGATGATCACCATACAGGCAGCGCCTACCAAAAAATGGAGGACAAATTGAGCACCTCTTTCTCGATTCGACATATGGATGGGGCGGACTTCGCCCTGACTTTCAATCGTTTTTCTTAAATTTTCAATTCAACCTCAGGCCTCCGCTGGCTCAGGGTCCGGATCGGCAGGAGGCACCGGCTTCTCCGCAGCTGGCTTGGAGGGAAAGAGCTTTTCCTGAATGGATTGGATGACGTAGTAAAGCATGGGGACCACGCAGAGGCTCACAACGGTAGCGACCACCATCCCCCCGAATACAATCGTTCCCAGGATCTTGCGGCTCTCAGCCCCAGCTCCCGAGGCCACCATCAGGGGCAATACTCCCAGAATAAAGCTGAAGGCCGTCATGAGCACCGCACGGAATCGGATTTTCAAGGCCGTGATAGCCGCATCAAAAATACTTAAGCCCGATTCCCGCTGCACCTTGGCAAATTCCACGATCAAGATGGCACTCTTAGTCGACAAGCCGATCAGCAACACGATACCGATTTGTGTATAGACATTGTTATCGAACTCACGAAGGAGGGCGGCGATAACGGCCCCTAACAGGGCGGTAGGGACGGATAACACTACCGAGATCGGTATGGTCCAGCTTTCATATTGAGCCGACAAGACCAGGTAAACCATGACCACGGCAAAAATGAGAACAAAGGTCATCCCGCCCCCGGACGCCTGTTTTTCCTGGTAGGAGAGCTCGGACCAGGCAAAACCCATGGAGGCGGGCAGCTTCTGGGCGGCCATGCTTTCCATGATCTCCAGGGCTTGACCGGAGCTGTAGCCCGGAGCGGCATTCCCCAGGATTTTCATTGCCGGATAAGCGTTGAAGCGGGTGACGGATTGAGGGCCAAAGATCTCCTCAATCGTAATGACCGCCCCCAGCGGCACCATATCTCCATTACGATTTCGGATTTCCAAATTACGAATTTGGTCCGCCGTGGCCCGGTACTGCCCATCGGCCTGCATATTCACCTGAAAAATCCTTCCGAAGTAGGTGAAATCATTAATGTAAATCTGGCCTAGATTCGCTTGTAGGGCAGTGAAAACTTCCTGCGGCGAAATCCCCATATTTTGCAGCTGTTCACGATCCAAATCGATAAAGAGCTGGGGGTTGTTGGCCCGAAATGGAGAGTTCAGCCCCTGAAGCCCGGTTTGCGCATTGCCATCCTCGATCATTTCCCGGCCGACCTGCTGCAATTGCTGGAGCCCAACACCTCCCCGATCCTGAAGCATCATGGTGAAGCCTCCGGAAATACCGATCCCCGGAAGCGATGGCATGGGAAAGGCGAAGGCTGTCGCCTCACGTAAGCCGAACAGTCGGGCATTGATCGACTGTATGATCTGATCCTGGTGAATATCGGGACGTTCTTTCCAATTGTCGAACGCGACCACGGCAAAGCCGGCATTGGCCGCGGCCGATCCATCAAGAATGGAAAATCCTGTGATATTTAACCAGCTCCGGACCCCTGGAGTCTGCCCCACCACGGAATCGACCTCCAGGGCAACTTCTCGTGTACGCTGGATCGAAGAACCGTTGGGCAATTGATAGACTGCCATGGTGAAGCCTTCATCTTCCTGGGGAACAAAGCCGGTCGGCAAGGAGGTGAATCCCATGACCGCGGCCACCACTAAGCCGGCAAAAACAACCACGGCAATAACACTGAGGCGGATGACCTTTTCAACAATCCCTGCATAAACATTGGTCGTGCCCTCCAAGGTTTTATTAAACCATACAAAGGGCCCCGGGAGCTTTTTGGACGAGGGTTTCAACAACACCCCGCACAGCGCGGGGCTCAACGTGAGGGCGTTTATCGAGCTGAAGACCACAGCGATGGAAATCGTGACTCCAAACTGCTTAAACATCGTTCCCGTGATTCCCTGCAGAAAGATGGTGGGCACAAACACAGCCAACAAAACCAGGGTTGTCGCGATCACGGGGCCTGTCACCTCGATCATCGTTTTCTTAGCGGCATCCTTGGGAGACAGCCCCTCATCATCCATCAAGCGGGTACAGTTCTCCACCACAACAATGGCATCATCCACCACGATCCCGATAACCAGGACCAACCCAAACATGGTCAAGGTATTGATGGAATACCCCATGAACGACATCATGAAAAAAGTACCGACGAGGGATACGGGAATCGTCACCGCCGGAACCAGGGTGGCCCGGAAACTCTGCAAGAACATGTAGACCGTTAACACCACCAACACGAGGGTGATTAACAAAGTCGTGATCACCTCCTGAATAGAAGCCGTGACCACCTCGGTGGCGTCATAGACCAATTCGTAAGCAAAGCCCTCGGGAAAGCTCGGTTCCAACTCCTCCAGCTTTTTCCGTATCCCCGCCATCGTATTGAGGAGGTTCTCCCCCGGAATCTGATAAATTGCTATGGTGGCCGCTGGTTGGCCCCGAAAGGTGGAGGAGAAGGTATAGGTTTTCGATCCCAATTCGACACGCCCGATATCGCGAATTCGAAGCACCGCCCCACTTTCTGAAGTACGGATGATAATGTTTTCAAACTCATCTGTCGTCAGTAAGCGGCCCCGTATATTCACCGTATATTCAAAAGCCTGGCCGACCGGTGCAGGTTCTCCTCCAATTTTTCCTGCCGCCACTTGAACGTTTTGGGCCCGAACGGCGTTCATGACGTCTGTCACGGTCACCTTCCGGACTTTCATTTTTTCCGGATCCAACCAAATCCGCATGCTGTAATCCCCCGTTCCGTAAACAAATACATCCCCAACCCCGGGAACCCGAGCAATCTCGTCCTTAATCCGCAGGGTCATATAATTGGAAAGGAAGAGATCGTCGTAGCGGCCATCGGGTGAATAAAAAGCCACGAATCCTGCGGTGTCAGTAGAACGCTTTTTCACCGTGACCCCCGTCCGCTTGACTTCCTCCGGAAGCTTGGCGGTGGCGACCGAAACCCGGTTCTGGACTAACACGTTGGCCGTGTCCAGATTGGTTCCCGGTGCAAAGGTCACCGTGATGGAGCAGTTTCCGTCGTTGGAAGAGACGGAACTCATATAAATCATGTTCTCTACCCCATTGATTTCTAACTCAAGGGGGGTGGCTACTGTCTCCGCCACCGTTTTTGCATCCGCACCCGGGTAAAACGCAGTCACGTTAATTGTGGGGGGAGCCAATTCAGGGTAGCGGGAAACGGGAAGCGCGAGCAGGGCGATCAGGCCCAAAATCACGATAACAATCGATATAACCGAGGCGAAAATCGGACGGTTAATGAAAATATGGCTAAACATCGAAAATCCGGAAAGAGGTTATTCAGTAGCGGGGGCGTCAGCTGGAACCGGAGTGACGGGAGATCCCGGTCGTGCTCGAGTTAAGCCATCTACAATGATCAACTCCTCAGGATCCAAGCCTTCCAGAATGATTCGTTCTGCTCCAATCTGTTCTCCCAGCTCGACGTAATTGGCCTCAACCACATTGTTAGCCCCTACCGACATGACAAAAGTTCCGGCAAGATCCCGTTGAATGGCCCGCTCCGGGACGATGATGGAATCCGGGTTCTCGAGGGGCAGGAGGACGTTGGCAAACTGCCCGGGTAGCATGGTCAGTTCCGGATTGGGAAAGATCGCCCGGATCTCAATCGTGCCCGTAGATTGGTCCACACGGTTATCGACAAAATCAACGACCCCATCCACATCTTGCCGCCCTCCATCTGCCATCTCGAGGAACACCTTGGCATTGGGGTCTCCGCCTCGTTCGGTTCGACTGGGATACTCCCGCTGTAGGGCCAACAGAATCCGTTCACTGACATTGAAGTAAACATAGATCGGATCGACATTGACCACGGTGGTCAAAACACGGCCCTGTCCAGATCCAACCAAATTCCCCTGGGTTACGGCCTCCCTCGACACTCGCCCGCTGATCGGGCTGCTGATCGTGGTAAAATCGAGATTGATCTGGGCTGAAAGCAGGGTTGCCTCGGCTTGCAGGACTGCGGCCTGGGAAGCATCCCGCTCCGCCTTGGCTACTTCCAGGTCCAGCTGAGAAATGGCATCGCGTACATAAAGCTCTTCCTGCTTCTGATAGGTAGACTCACCTAAGGCCGCGGCGGCCTGAGCCTGGGCAAGGGACGCTTTTGCAGCTTCTACCGCTGCCTGATACTCACTGGGATCAATCTGAAACAACAAGTCGCCTTGCTCTACCATTTCACCGGCCTGAAAATCCACTGACATCAGATAGCCACGCACCCGCGCCTGAACCCCAACTTGCTGGTTTGCATCCAGTCGCCCCGGGAAGGTGCGGAAGGTGGTGACATCGCGCACCTCAGGTTTGGCCACTGTAACCGGTGGAGGCGGGGGGGCCTGGAATTCGTTTTTGGGGCGACATCCAGTCGCAAAAATTAAAATCGAAAAAAGAGAGATCCAGAAGAAACGATTTTTCATGGTAGGGAGTTTCCTAGGATGAAGCCTCCCTTCTAACCTGCAACGCTTAAAATCCAACAGGCGATGATGTAGGCAAATCATGCCAGGAGCTTTTTACATGATTACACGCCAACCGCATTGCCGGAAAACCGATCCCTCTGTAGGAACACGGCCTATCATGCCTGCTTACTTCTTCTTTTTACGAGGTGGTCCACACCAAATCACCAGGTGCCTTACCGCTACCCCGTTTGTCTCCTTTGGACGCTTCTTATCCTGCTCCCAGTTAGGATACAGCCAACGAAATGACATTTAGTCTCCGGTCTTTTTATCAGAGGCTCATTCCCCACCCTGCCAAGCCAAAGACAAAGATAACGGGAAGAATGGGCACTTTCATCCATCTCACGAGGAATAAACCGATCAGCACCAAGGCCATATCCAGGCCGTGGTGAACGGCGCTTACAAAAACCGGTGTATACAAGGCAGCCGTCAAGAACCCAACTACCGTAGCATTAATTCCCCAAATAGCGGAGGCTACCCCTTTCCGATTGGCCACGGATTCCCAGCTTTCATGCAATCCGATAACCAGGAGAAAGCCTGGAAGAAAAATACCTGCGGTCGCTAAACCCGCCCCAACTATCCGTTGACCGGGGAGGAGTTCAGCGCCCAGGAAGGCGGCCAGGGAAAACATCGGCCCGGGGATCGCCTGGGCCGCAGCATAACCAGCCAGGAACCGGTCTTGCGGTATGTCGTCCCCGACGAGTTGCTCCAATAAAGGGAGTACCACATGGCCGCCTCCGAACACCAGGCTACCGGCCTGGTAAAAGTCACCCCATAGAGCTAGCGGGGCGGGACCCATCATCAACACGGGAAACAGGGCCAGGAGGAGAAAAAACAGGACGAGGGCCCAGCGGTTGAGGCGACCCGGTTTGGGTTCAACCGGCGGAGCAACCGACCCGAACTTGAACCCGACGAGGGCCCCCACGACAATCATCCCCATTTGTGTCCAGATTGTTGGAAGAATCCACAGGAAAACTGCCGTTCCCCCTGCCAAACCAATCGCGAGCGTGTTGGTGCAAAACGACTTCCCCAGCTTGATCGTGGCATCTGCAACGACAACGACGGCAAACAGCTTTAAACCATGAATAAGCCCACCCACCCCTATCATGAAAGATCCCTCCGCCTGAAGTCCGGAAAGGAGAAATAAGAGAATGAACGAGGGGATGGTAAAGCCGAGGAATGCCGCAATCCCTCCCAGCAACCCCGCCCGCTTCAGCCCGATAGCAAATCCAATCTGGCTGGACCCGGGCCCCGGCAAAAACTGACTGAGTGCGATCAGGCCCGAATAGGCCGTATCATCCAACCACTTCAGTTTCTCCACAAAAGCTCGGTGGAAGTATCCTATATGGGCCGCAGGCCCCCCAAAGCTCATACAGCCCAGGACGAGGAATCGCCAGAAGATCTCCAGGACTTTAGTCATTCCTCAATCCGCCCCCTTTCTGTTGGTACGATCGAAATCGTTATCCTCCGGTTTACAAGCCGCCGATTCCTCCTCGACCGGATATCCTCGATCACCCGACTGCACTGATTGCTCAAAAACCCGGTCTACATATCGAAAGGGCCGCTGGTTGACCTTCAATTTCTCATGCCCTGACGCCATATTCGATTTCGATTTGGAGCGCGATTTCGATGTAGAATTGAACCGCATCAATATTTCTGGGGAACAATGACATCTTGTGGAACGGGGTGCCGTTTATAATCATCATGGCGGCGGCGTGGAGGCAATTTCACCTGCTTATGCTCCACTTCCTCATAGGGAACCATGCCCAACAGATGATTGATACAATTCAGGCGTGCTTTCTTTTTGTTGTCAGCCGGAACGACCCACCAGGGCGAGCGATCGGTATGGGTTCGACGAAACATGTCTTCTTTGGCCAGGGTGTAATCTTCCCAACGCCGTCGAGACTCCAAGTCCATCGGGCTCAATTTCCAACGCTTCAACGGATCGTGTATCCTGGCTTTAAAGCGGTAAACCTGTTCGAGATCAGAAAGAGAGAACCAATATTTGATCAGTTGCACACCTGAGCCCATGAGCATATCTTCAAAGGATCCCACCGTGCGGAAAAACTCCTCGAGTTCTTCATCTGTGCAAAACCCCATGACGCGCTCGACCCCTGCCCGGTTATACCAGCTCCGGTCAAACAACACAATCTCACCGGCCGAGGGCAGGTGGCTCGTATAACGCTGGAAATACCATTGCGATTTTTCCCGATCGCTTGGCGCAGGCAGAGCAGCCACACGACATACCCGAGGATTCAGGCGCTGCGTGATCCTGGAGATTACCCCCCCTTTCCCTGCCGAATCACGACCTTCAAACACGACCACCAGTTTATGCCCGGTCGCCACCACCCAATCCTGTAATTTGACGAGTTCCTTTTGTAAGCGGTGTAACTCCTTAAAGTATACCTTTCGAAAGGCACGAATCGCCTCGGTTGACGAGGTCTGAGATTCCGAATCCTCATCCGGCTCCATCGCGTAGAGCTCGATCTCCTCGTCGAGGTGATCGATAAATTCATCCCTCACACTTGAGAGAAAATTCGGGGGTAATTCCAATTGTTCTTCCGATTCCGACTGTCCCATAGCAAGTTTGAGGCAATCGAAACCACTGAAAAACGCAACTATTGGATTGGAGGCGCCTTACCCTCGCGGGTTTAAATCTGCCAGAGGACGCGCTTTGCCCGGACGAATATCGTCTGCTTGCTTTTTCCACCACTCGGATAGCTCGGCCCGATACGCGGTACGGTCCCAATCGAAATGGTAACCGCTGACAGCCGCTTCAAGGGAGTGAAATCCCGGCATTTGTCGAAATTGCTCCATATCCCCATGCTCAGCCAAGGCCAACCAGGATTGAGTCTCCCGGTATATGTCCCGTGCGTCCCCCTCAGGAATGCGGTGAAGTAGCGTCCGAAAGAGGGTTTCCAGGTTGGGCTCCGATTTGGATTCTTTACCGGCCAGCTTCCCCCGAAACCACAGGAGTAAAGCGACTCCCATGAGAAAGGAAACCAGAAGGGACCATCCCCATTTTTCCAGGACACCTTCGCCGGAATCCGAACTCATCGATCCAGCAGAGCCGATCGCCAGAGCACCCGGAATGACTTCGAAACCGGCGGCCGGGAGGGTTTCCACCTCCAGGGCGTTCTGCCGGGAGTTCCACCAGCGCAACGAAAGCGGAGCCAGCTCATACGATCCGGGTTGCTCAAACACATAGGTCAGCACTTCCTCCCGTGTGCCTGTTAAGCTCCCTCGTCCGGTTTTGTCTTCCACCCGGGGGGGATCCCGATAGACCCGGAGCCCTGCCATCTGTACTTCCGGTACCACAGGAAAAACCATCCCCATCACATTGCTAGCCTCCATCACGATCGTCCGAGTAAAGGCATCACCGACTTTAGCCTCCCCTGGCTTCGGGTCCCAGCTTTCGGTTACCGTCAATTGAGGTGAAACAATTAGAGGGCCATCCCCTTCCACCCCAGAAGGGAAAACAGCTTCAAGGGTGACGGCGGGGGATGCTATGGAAACGTCCTCGGGCGCTCCCCCCGGATTCGCCACCTGGGCCCGAACCAAGCCGGCAGGGATTTCATAGACACCCGGGGCTAGAGCAAAGAGAACAAACTCCTTCCGGTGAGTAGTATAGGTTTCCCCGTTGATTCGGGCGGTCCCGTTTATGCCGAAAGTCTCGAGCTGTCCAAGAATAGCTCCATCCATGCCGGGAGCGACCATCTCGATCGGTCCGCTGAACCAGGTATCCGTCTGGATCTCCATATAATACGATACCCGCTCCCCAACCCAAACAGGTCCTTCCGTGCTCACCCCTGCAAGGACACGCACATCCGCAGCCCGGAGGAACGAAACCCAGCTGGAAACAAAAAACACTACATAAACAATGCACTTCACAAGCCACCGCCTTCCCGGGCCTGGAAGGCGAATTTATATTTCAGAAAATCCGCCGGCCGCGTTTGCACCCGCCGGAGCCAAAGCGCCCGCATCTCCTCGTTGGAAAGCGCTTCGCCACCCATTTCAACTGCTTGCTCTTCGGCACGAGGGCCGGGGTTGGGTCGGTCCCCGAACACGATTTCATCGGCCTCCAGTTTCCCACCAGTCCCTCCCGCATCATCGTCTGGCAGGGCAAGGGCCAGTAAGCGAGCCTCACAGATCTGGATATTCCACTGGGGATCCTTCCAACCCGGATTAAACTCCAGAGCTCTTGTGTAAGCATCAATAGCCTCCTCATATTTCCCCTGGAAAGCCCGGGCGTTCCCTAGATTGAAAGCCGCCTCAGGAGCATTCAGACGCGAGAACTCCACCTCAGCCAATTTGAACTCGCCATTCTTATAATAGGCAAAACCCCGCTTAAACGGATCCCCGGACAACTGGATCGCCTCCTCAAAACTCCCTTGAATTAAGGCCTTATGAAAAGCCTGTTCCTCCGTCACCCACAATCGTTCCCATTCCCAATTGACTCCATTCAGTATCCATAAAAACGATACAGCAAACACCCCCACACCAGCGACTGCCCAACGACTATCCCGTATCCGGTATCCTACATTCTGTATTCTCACATTAGACATCTGAAACTGGACACTCCTCATTCAACTGTAATCCACATTCCACCCCGACCGGAACCACAGGAGGCTCCCTAAAACGAGAAAGGGGATCAGCCAGTAACCCATTTCGGCCCACTGCTGCCCTTCCTGTGCTTCACCCACCAGGCCGATCTCGCTGCTCGCGATTTCCGCCACCAGTTGCATATCCCCGATATCGGGCTGTATCTCAACAAAAGCGCCACCCAGCTGCCGTGCCGCCTGTTGCAGGGTTCCCGGATTCCACGATCCCTCCACCTGATTGCCTATCCCGTAGATATGCACGATGACCCCGGTGTTCCGCTTCACCTCAAGCGCCTCCTCTAAATCCTGCGGAAGGATATCATCTGCGATGACTAGAATAGACCCCGTCTTTCCAGTTCGCTCCAATTCAGCTGCAGCTAACTCAATCGCTTGCCCAAGCCCGGATTCTCCAGGAGTGGGCATAATGGTGGGGTCCAGGGCCTGGACGAAACTTACAATGATGCCTGGGTCTTTTGTGATCGGCATCACCCGGTGTGCCGAGCCGGAGTAGGCTATCAATCCATGGTCGGTCCCCCTTCGAAATTCCATCAGATCCTCCACCTTTTGCTGGGCCCGCTTTAATCGACTCGGCTGAATATCCCGGACCTCCATCGACTCTGATACCTTCATCACGATGACCAGGGCAGAGCTTTCCTCCGCCAGCGGCGAGGGGATCAATTTCCACGTAGGACCCGCCATGACTCCAATCATGACTACCCACATGAAGCTCAACACATGGATCGGTTTGAGCACGGCCTGGTCTCCTTCTGGTTTTACCTCAAGGGCGGCAAACAACTCAGGATCCATTACCTCGCTCCACCCATCCGGCACCCGGGACCGGCGAATCAACGCCAGGATGAGCCATACCGCGGGCAGCAGGGCCAACAACCACCAGGGCCGGATAAAATGGAAGTCCCCTATCATCGCACCCTCTCTATCTCCACGTCATTGCGATCCCGCGTCTGCGGGGAAAGCAATCTCGATTTTGAATTTCGAATTTGTTCCTGGGCCAGCAAGCATGCATGAAACGCCATCCAGGCAAGAAGAAGCAGCCCGATCGGGTAGATAAACAAATCATACCGCGGCCGGTATCCCACCGTTTCCACCTGCCGGGTTTCGATCTGGTTCAGGGTATCATAGATCCCTTCAAGCTCTTCCCGGTCGTATCCATGAAAATACTGTCCACCAGTCGTCTCTGCCATCGCTCTCAAGGTCTGTTCATCCATGGCTGATTCCCCAACTGACGCCGGGTCACCCATGGCGACAACATGAAGCACAATGCCCCGGTCGCGAGCCACCTTCGCAGCCTCTACTGGCGGCATCTTACTCCCCGTATCATTCCCATCTGTGAGAAGGATGACTGTACGATTTTCCAGTTCACTGGCTTCGAAGGTATGGATCGCTAGCCCGATCGCATCCCCCAGCATGGTCTGGGGTCCGGCCATGCGGACTTGGGCTTCCTGGAGCAGCTGTTGGATAACATCCAGGTCATCGGTAAAAGGGGCCTGGATAAAGGGGGCAGTCCCAAAAAACAACAGGCCGACCCGATCCCCATCCCGCTGGTTCAGGAAATCGGATAAAACGGTCTTCAAGGCGTCCAAACGACTGATTTTTTCCCCGTCCCCATTCTCAAAGTCTGTTGTTTCCATAGACCCGGAAAGATCCACCCCCAGCAGCAGGTCTCGCATAGGAAGATCCTTTTCAATCGGATCATCAATCCACTGTGGTCGGGCCAATGCTGTCAGACACAGGAGAAAGATCAACGGGTTCAACCAGCGTTGCAAGGCGATCGGTTTTATGACAACCGCCCCGCTATCTGGCTGATTCCCTGACAACTCCGCCAGTTGCTTCATAAACGGAACATACACGGCCCGTCGTGACTCCCGGTGAGCCTTCACCAATCGTCGGAAAATCCACGGAAGTGGAATCACAAGAAATACCCACGGATAGAGAAAAGTAATCATGTCCGACGCCTTTCTTCCTCGTGGTGGAGGATCCAATTCCTTGCAGATTCCAGTAAGGCCTCCCGACTGGCAGAGTCTTGGTTAGATCCACCGTAAACCCCAGCGTAAGCTCTCTCAATAGGGGCGAGGTCCAGCCCATCCCCGGTACTTTGCAAAAACTGAATCCACGCATCACCGGAGAGCCCCGCGGCCACTTCCCGGCCATAGGTCGTGATGGCCACCCGTTTCAAAACCTCAAACAAGCTGCCGATGGAGACATCGGGCCCATTGAGAAGGGCCAAGGCCTCCCGCCGATAAGCATTTGCTTTCCACCTCGCCCAAGCCCTCCAAGCAAAAACCGTCACCCCAACAAGAAGGATAGCCCCGACCCAGTACCATCCCGGCGCAAAAGGCCAGAGCCCCGCGGCCTCGGGCGGAACAAGGTCTTTGAGCTGACTGATTTCGGTGGGGGGAGCTGAATCCATGGCCAGTCTATCGAGTCCCAATCAAGCGACGAACCTGGTCGGCCACTGCTTCCTGATTGTGTATGGGCAGCACAGGGATCCCGTGCTTTTTTAATGTGTTTTGGGCATGCTCCAAGCGCTCCTGAAACAGGCTGTGATGGATCTTCCGAAGCTTTGGATGCCGGGTTTGTACTTCCACCTGCAAGCGAGCATCACTCGCTACCAGACGTCCCACATCCGGAAGGGTTTCCTCCATCTGATCATATACGAAAAGGGAAATCACATCATTGCGCTGTCCCAGTCGAGTCAGCAGTCGGGTCGTCTCATCGTCAGCCCCGCCAAAGTCGCTGATGACCGCGATCAGCCAATCATGTTGAGCCACGAGCCGGGCTTTCCGGAGCATCGCATTCAACATGCCGGGCTTGCCTTCCCGGGAATCATTCACTTTCAGCTCACGATTAAATCGCTCAATAACCCCGAATATCCGCATCAGGTTGGCCCGGCTGCGCTGGGCCGGAACAAGTTCATACGAAGCATCATTAAAGACCAGGGCCCCCGGCCGGTCCTTCACCCCAAACACCCGCCATGCACTCAACGCAGCCGCTTCGGCCGCGGTCACCGATTTCAACCGCTTCCGGGTTCCAAAAAACATGGATTGCCGCTGGTCCACCAATACCAGAGCGGATCGGTCACGCTCCTCCGTGTACACCCGCACATGCGGTTTCTTCAACCGATTGGTCACCTTCCAGTCGATATTGCGCACATCATCGCCGGGCAGGTAGCGACGAATCTCCTCAAAATTCAATCCCCTCCCCCGCAACCGTGATGCATGCCGTCCCGCGAGTAGCGAGTGTATCGGCTGTTTGGGTAAAAATGAAAATCCCGTTCCTTGCCCCTCGAGGCGGATCAAGTCCCGCAGGGACGTATAGACGCCTTTGTCAGGCTGGAGACTGGAGGCTGAAGGCATTTTTTCAGGAAGGATTAATGAATGAAAGGCGCACAGTCGATTTGCTGTGCCTCATGACATACTTTGAAGCCAGATACTGATTCTCCAAGCGACCCCAAGGTAGAATACAAAAACTGTATAGACTCACGAATCCCTCTCCAAGAGTAAGCTTCCGCTATCGTTCGATGAGTGGAATCCAAAGAGGCAAGCTTACTCAATTCAAACGGTAATCCTCGAAACACCTTTGCAGCGACCACATATAGCCAAATCGGATCCTGGCGAAGCTTCAGCTTTTGATTACCTCGAGTTCTATTAACCCTATTCATCGTTCAATTCATCCCTCCAGCCTGTGCTTTACACGACCGCTACCTGCCGGAGTAATTCATCTATCGCCGCATCCTTCGTCACCCCATCTGCTTGAGCTTCGTAGCTCAGGATAATTCGGTGCCGCAGGCAATCGTGGAGGATGGCTTGGATATCCGAGGGAAGTACATGGTCCCGCCCCCGCATGAAAGCATAGGCCCGGGAAACCCGATCGAGTGCAATGCTACCCCGAGGGCTAGCGCCCGTGAGTATCCAATCTTTCAATACACCCTCGTAACGCTCCGGATAGCGCGTTGCATAAATCAGATCGATCAAGTATTGCTCTACGGTTTCGGACATCTTTACTTCCTGGACGGCGGATCTTGCCTCGAAAATGGCGGACTGGGGCAAGGGATCCTTGGGCATCGAGTATCCAAACCCGGATTTGTCTTCTCCGCGGACGAGGTGCAGGACCCTCGCCTCCGATTCCTCATCTACATAGGTGATCACCACATGCATGAGAAAGCGATCCATCTGTGCTTCAGGCAGCGGATAAGTCCCTTCCTGCTCGATCGGGTTCTGGGTGGACAGCACCATGTAGAGTGGATCCATCTTGTGCGTTTCACCAGCCACGGTGACCTGGCGTTCTTCCATAGCCTCCAATAGGGCGGCTTGGACTTTAGCCGGAGCCCGGTTGATCTCATCCCCGAGAATCAGGTTGCCAAAAATAGGTCCTTTCTTGAATTCAAACTTCCCCCCTTCCGATGTTTCTACATACACCTCAGAGCCCGTGATATCGGCCGGCAGGAGATCCGGAGTGAATTGGATCCGGCTGAAGACCGACTCCAGGTTTTTGGCCAGGCTTTTGATCGCCCGGGTTTTCGCCAGGCCGGGCAGGCCTTCCATCAGGACATTGCCATTGGCTAACAGAGCCAGGAGCAGGCGCTCCACCACGGCCTTCTGACCGATGATGGATTGGCCCATACGCTCTTTCAGTTCAAGGATGGGGTCTAGAGCTTTCATAGAGTGGCGGGATGAGGGTGCAGGAAAAACTAAAAGCCAGACCGCGGGCATTCAAGCTCCTCCTCGCTGAATCCATAGACTTTTACCTAGCTCATTTTGCGAAACACTTCATAATCCCGATCAATGAAAACCGGGAGCTTTTTAATCAGGGTATCGATCGTCGTTGGTATTATCCTCGGTCTGCTGCTGACCTGGAACATCAGGTCTATTCTGATCATGGCATTTGCATCTACCGTTATCGCCATAGCGGTGTCGATTCCCATGCATTGGCTCCAGGGAAAAGGTTGGCCCAGGATGGCAGCCCTGGGAGGATCTGTCGCTGCCACCTTCCTCGTCTGTTCCCTCATCGTTATCTACATCCTGCCCACGCTCTTCATCGGGGTCCTGGAATTGCTGGAAGAATTACCTGCTGCCTATCAAACACTCAAGACACTCTACACCGACTGGTGGACGGCAAATCCAAGATTCCAGACGGTGTTTCCCGCCCCGGATGGATATTGGGAGAATATTCAACTCGACCCGGAATCCGTCAAAAACTCGCTTATCTGGCTTGGAGAAACCGGGATGGCTCTCGTCCCCAGCGTTTTTGGGGGAGTCGGCTTTTTTGCGGGAGTGCTGATCAACTTAGGACTCATTTTGCTCATCGCCCTGTTTTTTCTTTTGGACCCGGGCGAGTATGTCAAAGGGAGTCTCTACCTGTTCCCCGAACCCATGCATGAACGGGTATTGGAGGTGTGGAATGAGCTTTATCGAACAATCAAGAAATGGCTTACGGTTCAGTGTTTCTCGATCACGGTGATTCTCATCGGAGTGTGGGTCATTCTCGGCGTGTTTATGGGCATGCCCAAAGCCAGTGTCGTGGCCCTATTCGCCGGACTCGCCACTTTCATTCCAAATATTGGGGCAATCTTACCAGTGATCCCTATTGTCATTTTCACCCTAGCCTATGGGGAACCTCACGAGGTGCTAATTTACGTTCCGACATACCTGGTGATTCAGGCCACTGAGAGCAACGTCATCACTCCCAGTTTCGTCAAATCGTCGATGTCTATCCCCGCAGGACTCCTCATGCTGTTTCAAGTCGTCATCGCCATGGCCTTGGGTGCGCTCGGGTTGATTCTCGCGGTTCCCCTCCTTGCTACCTTGATCACTCTAGTGCGCGAGGTATATTCCTACGATTTACTCAATCTGAGATCGGTGTCGGTTCAACTTGCGGGAGATCCGGGAGGGGGATTTCAACTGGTCCCACCCGAGCCCATTGGAGCAACCCGGGAGGACCCCGAAGAGGCATTACCTGAAGACCTGCCCGGGAATGAAGGCAAGGCCTAGACCTATTCAGTTATCCAGGCCTGGGCGGCTTCGAACCCCATGAGGGGAAACACCCTGGTCTCCGCCGGCATCAGAAAACCAAAAGCTTTCACGAAGTTTTGGATCCATAGGGTATCACATACAACTGCAATACGCTGAAAATCAAAGAAGTGCTCCAGGCCGATCTTGGCATCACTCCACATGGCAGCCATATCGAAGCCTTCCAGATCGTCCGCCAAGAGATAGATCAGATTAACTTTCTCAGTCTTCTTGAAGGCTGTCTCTAAAGCAGGGATAAGCACGCGCTCATAGTCCTCTCCCGTAATTTTTCCAGAAGCCCGCAGACCAACAACATGGTCCGGTAAATCATGGATGAGTTCGATCATGGATAGAGTATTGAAGAGAAATTACAGGGAAAAGCCACCCCCCAGAGCCAAAAACAGATCGATCCGTTCCTGCAGTCGCTGGTTGCGAATGTTGTGCAAATTGATCTGATCCGAGAGCACCTCGGTCCGGAAACGAATAAGTTCCCCCTCCGCTATCTGTCCTTGTCTGAACCGGAATTCCGCCTCCGCCAAGTCTGCTTTCGATTGCGTAAAATCTGTCAAAAGCGTCTGCTCCGCCTCTTTTAAAACCACTTCCTTAACCAGCTCGTCATGCACCTCTCTAAAGGCAACAGGCGGGATGGACCTGAAGCCTTCCTCTTGCGCTTCGACCCGCTGCGTTAAGATCTCAGACGGCCCTCCATTTGGCCCCGCCAAATTTAAAACTTCCATGGGAGTTCCATCCGGCAATTGTCGAATATCCGGCCTCCTTAACAAGACCTCCGCTGACAGGTCCCGGGGGATGGCTATCAAACTGATCATTGATTCTTCCTCCCCCACAGGGAAGCTACCAGGCAAACGTCCAATCACCATATCAATGGACCGTATCGCCAGATTACGCGCTGAGGTAAATTCGCGAAGGGCCGCCCTGGCCTGAGAGACGCGCGCAGTGGCATAGGATACTTCTTTCTGGGTTCCCACCCCGGAATCAAAAGCCTGCTGGGCCAGCTCCAGGGACCGGATGTGGAGATCCATATCCGCTCGGGCGTCACGGATCTGGTATTCCGTTTCGGCGATGAGGAAGTAGGCTTTCAATGCTTGAGCTGCCAAAGAAAAGTAGAGCCCCTCCAGTTGAAGGCTGGTGAGGTCGACCCTGCTATCAGCTTCCTGCACCTGGGCCTGGAAATAATTCCAGAGAGCGATCTCCCATGAAATGTTTAAAGCCGCGCCTGTGGAAGTAAGCTGCCGGGCACCGCCAGAACCGCTGTCCCTCGGGGTACCTTTTCCAGCCAGAACCACCGCTGGTTTTAAATCCCCGCTGGCCTGAATGGCTAGGGCACTCGCTTTCTGGAGTCTGGCCAGGGAGGACTGTAGATTCAGGTTGTTCTGGATGGCACGCTCAATGATGAGGGACACGTTGGGATCCGCAAAACTGTCAGCCCAGGTCGCATTGGCCTCTGCCAAGACCTTGTCGGCAATGACCTGAAAATCCTCCTCCTCCAGAACATCCCCACCCGGAAAAGCGATTATGGGTGGCGGGGGGGCTTTGGTCGTCGAGGTCGTACACCCTGTAAAGAGCGCGTAGCCAAAGGCAGCAAGGAATGTAAATAAAAGCCGAAATAAAGACATGAGTTTCCCCCAGAAAATAGCCTAAAATCCGGACGCAGCAAGCCTCCGTCCCCACACAGACCACAATATAGACACGCGGGCTGACGGCGGCGACAAAAGGGGGCTCCAACTGGAGCCCCTTTGAAAGATACGGTTCGGGTCGACTTTATCGCTCACCCGGTGTGCTCAATTTCTCCATGACCTGGTCCAGGGAGAAACTGGCAGCCTTCTGTCGAGGAGGATACTCTTTAAACGTTTCGAGGAACCTCCCCACATAAGCTTGGGCCGGCACTAACAGATAGGCCCGGTCCAACAGCCAGTCGTAATAAGTATTGGAAGTGATAGATGCACGCTCATACGGATCCCGGCGTAAGTGGAAGATTAATGGGAGGCGAAGCGGTACAAAGGGCTCGATCCATGCCTGCAAGGTCGCTTCGGCACGTTGCTCCATGAAGATCAACTTCCAATCTTCATAACGGAGGGCAGTCAGGTCGCCATCATCCGAAAAGTAAAAGATTTCCTTCCGGGGGCTGGGCGTGCCCTCGGGATCCATCAAATGTTCCGTCAAGTCATACCCGTCGAGATGGACCTTGTAACTGCGACCCAGAGCTCTGGACGTATAGCCGTCGAGAAGATCAGTCTTAATGTCACCGCCACCGGCAGCGCGCACCCAGGTAGGTAGCCAGTCCATGTGATGGACGATCCCGTTGCTTACAGAGCCTGGCTTTACCTTTCCGGGCCAACGCAAGGCGCAAGGTACCCGCCAGCCACCTTCCCAGTTGGTATTCTTTTCTCCGCGAAAGGGAGTCGCTGCCGCGTCGGGCCAGGTGTTGTAGTGGGGACCATTGTCCGTGGAGTAGTGCACGATGGTATTATCGGCGATCCCCAGTTCATCCAGCAGATCGAGGAACTGACCAATATGCATGTCATGCTCCAGCATGCCCACGGTGTATTCATCCGCGTTGGGATATTTTTCCTTAAACATGGCCATGCGCTCATCACTTACGTGCGTCCGAAAGTGCATCCGGGTGCCACTCCACCAAACGAAAAACGGCTTTCCCGCAGCGTGGGCACGTTTGATGAAATCCATGGCGGCGGCAGCGGTATCATCATCGACCGTCTCCATCCGCTTTTTGGTGAGGGGTCCCGTATCTTCGATGCGGCCATCCGCATAGCTGCGAATCACCCCGCGAGGGCCAAACCGCTCCCGGAATGTCCGGCCATCGGCCGTCACCATGTCCCCGGGATAATCATAATGTTCAGGTTCCTCCTCCGCATTTAAGTGATAGAGGTTACCATAGAACTCATCGAATCCATGGTTAGTCGGCAGGTGTTCGTCTTTATCACCCAGGTGGTTCTTTCCAAACTGCCCCGTCATATAGCCCTGGTCCTTCATGAAGACCGCAATCGTAGGGTCTGCTTCCTGCATGCCCAGGTCGGCACCCGGCAGGCCAACCTTGGAAAGGCCCGTCCGGAACACGCTCTGACCCATGATAAATGAGGAGCGGCCGGCGGTACAACTTTGCTCACCATAATAATCGGTAAAGAGGATGCCTTCATTCGCGATTCGATCGATATTGGGGGTGTGATACCCCATCATGCCCCGTGAGTAGGCGCTGATGTTAGTTTGACCCACGTCATCACCCCAGATGACCAGGATGTTGGGTTTTTCGTCTTGGGCGGCGCTTAAGGAAATCGCAAGAGCAACCAACAACCCAAGCGGTAGGTAGTGTTTGAGGGTTTTCATATGTAGCATGTAGGAGGTGAGTAGTGATTGATATTTCGCAATGGGGCATTCCCCTCACATTTCACAATCACAAATCATCGGGTTTTCGTTCTGAGAGGGAACGATACGCGAAAGTCCTGAATAAGCAAATCGGCTTACCAGTATGGCCTGCCGTAGTAGCCACCGCTGGAATAGCCTACGCTCATTGATCCATGTCGCCCGTAGGGTCCATCCGACATGCCGAGGCTGTAGCTCATTCCGGTGCTGGAATCGTAGCGGCTCATCCCCACCCCGACTTGCATATTTTCACAGCCGGTGAAACCGAGGAGGCCAAGGATCAACAGCCCCAATAAGAGTAATTTCTTAATCATAATGTCTGATAGTTGGTTGCTGACCTGGGGGTTCTAATTGTCGAAATCAAACTCCTGAACCACAATCGGTTCTCCCGTGGGTGCTTGCAGCAACCCCACCCTGCCGTCGCGCACCCCTTCCTGGGGCGCAATGAGCACCACAGCACCCAACGCCTCTGCGCGTTTCACCGTAGCATGAACATCTTCAACCCGAATGAAGGGAACCCAGTGGGGACGCACATCCTCCAGGTCCATTTGAACGATGCCAGCCAGAGGTTTGTCCTGTTTCGTCAGAACGTAGTAGCGACCGGGTTCTGCCGCCTCAATTTTCCGTGTGCCATAGCCAAAGATGGATGAATACAGCTCAAAGGCGGCTGGCGCGTCGTTGGCCCACAACTCGTTCCACAGCCAGCTGTTAAAGGGAATCGTCTCCTTCACGGGTGGATCCCCGGAGGATGACTCGGTTACAATCAGGAACGCTTTCTGAGGATCCTGAATAAACGCTGAACGTCCCCGGTCCGGAGCATCGCGAGGTTCACCCCGGATGATGGATCCGGCTGACTCAAAGGCTGCGGCCGTGGCGTCCACGTCGTCCGTAGACAGATTGATGAGCCACTCGCCGAAAGGATTCGCTTTTTCATCTTCTTCGAAGAGGAACATCCCCCCGATCGGTTCACCATCATGGAAAACCTGGGTGTATTTCCTGGGACCATTGCGGGCCGAACTAAAAGTCCAACCAAACATCTCACCGTAAAACGCCTTGGCGCGATCTATATCCATGGTAGCGAGGTCATGCCAGATAACCTGTCCGGGATTGCTGAGACCAGTCGGAGTTTGCGAAATAGGCGGTAAGGTCAGCGGGGCTTGGGAAGCGCATCCGGCAAAAAGGAGACAAGCCGTCGCGAGCGGGAGGAGGGGTTTGCTTCGCATCATCAGAAAAATGAGGATCATGGGGTAGAACGCAAGGCGAACTACACATTTTATATCGACCCCGTATTAATTACTTAAATCAAAATCTGATCCTCTGCTTATAGGAGAAAAATGTTTTTGGGGTATGTCTGGACGCAGTGTCTTAAGTTCTTCATGGTCAAGATACTGTTATCTATCGATATGCGACCCGCGCTGAAAATCTATCTGGGGCTGATCGTCCTGTTTACCCTCCTTGTCTTTAGCTTTGGGTGCAAACCCAAGGGCACTCGGGGTTCCTCATCCCCAGTTGCCGGGAAAGGTGTATTTAGAGAATCCGATCATATCGTCCCGGATACCGAGCATCTGCGCTCCTTTGCCTGTAAAGCTTGCCACGAGGATGCCCACGCGGACTGGGCAGTGTCCCACCATGCCCATGCCAACCGCCTCATGGATGCAGCCCTGGATGATCCGGCGTTCATGGCAGCTGTCCATGAGGGATATGCCGGGTTCAGCTCTACATTCACCAAGGACAAAGATGGATACACCATTCGAACCGAAGGCCCTGAAGGTTTACCCACCGACTTTCAACCGGACATGGCCTTCGGTTACACGCCCCTCGTCCAATACCTGATTCCCTTTGGAGACGGGCGCTGGCAGAGCACTCAAATTGCATGGGATCCGGAGCATGAAGAGTGGTTCGATGTGTATGGGGATGCACGTTACGCCGGCGAGTGGGGACACTGGACTGGTCGCGGCATGAACTGGAACAGCCAGTGCGCTTGGTGTCATATGTCCGGTTACGACAAAAACTACGACCCGGTGGCTGACGCCTATGCCGCCACCTGGGTGGAACAAGGCGTCTCTTGCATCGCCTGCCATGGTACCCTGCCGGGTCACGCAGAATATCATGCCCCGGGAGGGCCTGGTTCCAGAAACCCCAATTACGGTTTGGAGCCGGATCCCACCGTCCCCCCCATGTCCGACATCCAGGTCCTCCATAATTGCGCGACCTGTCACAGCCGCCGTGAAGAACTTTCGGAAAACTTTAAGCCTGGAGATAACTTCCACGATCATTTCCGTCTTCAACTTCATGATGACCCCAATCTGTATTACCCGGATGGCCAGATCAGAGATGAGGTTTATGTATTTGGATCCTTTATCCAAACCAAGATGCACGCCGCTGGCGTCTTGTGTAAGGATTGCCATGAACCGCATACCGGACAGCTGAAATTCCCCGAGACCAACAACATGATCTGCCAGACCTGCCACGGCCCCCAGGGAAACAACCGACCGCTCAAAACGGAAGCTCCGGTCATTGAGCCGCTCGACCACAGTTTCCACCCGGCTGATAGTACCGGTAACCTTTGTGTAGAGTGTCACATGCATCAGACCGTCTATATGGCCCGGGATCCTCGCCGAGATCATGGGTACCATATACCAGATCCACTGTTAACCAAAGAGCTGGGTATTCCCAACGCCTGCAACCGCTGTCATACCGATGAGACCGTGGATTGGGCCATCGAATGGGTAGACTTCTGGTATGGGGATAAAATGAAACGTCCGGAACGCGAACGCACCCGCGCCCTGGCCGCCGCTCAGCGTGGAGAACCCGAATCCTGGCGTGAACTGTTGGTCCAGCTGGACCTTCAAACCATTCCCATGTGGGAGGCAGCCCTCTTAAATCGTCTGGGGGATTGGGCATATCTCCCGGAAATCCAGGAGGCCGCCAGGACCCGGATCGAGCATGAAGATCCGCTGGTTCGATCAACCGCAGTCCGTTTACTCGGATTAAATCCCGCCAATGCCGCAACCATTCGATCTGCTCTCGAGGACCCCACGCGCGTCGTCCGGCACGCCGCATCCTGGGCGCTCCAGCCGGAGCTCAAGCCTGACATGGCCACCTATAAGGAATACCGGGATTACTTGCTCCTTCACACCGATCAACCGGCAGGAGCTGCATCTTACGGGCAGTTTCTTTTTTACCAGAACCGCGGGGAAGAGGCCATTTACTGGCTGTCCCGGGCCATCCAATATGACCCCAACTCAGTCCCCCTCTACCGCGATCTGGCCATGATTCAAAACGCCAACGGAGATCCCGAGGGGGCCATTGCCAACTTTGAGAAGGCAGCTGAACTTGAACCCATCAATCCCGAATTCCCCTACTCTGCCGCCTTGATTCATGCCGAAGCAGGAAACCTTGAGTTAGCCATCCCCTTACTGGAAAGGACCGTAGAAATCGATCCAAGCTTCGACCGGGCCCAATACAACCTGGGCCTTGCCCTATCCCAGACAGGCAAATACCTCAGCGCCTTGAAGGCCATGGAAGCCGCTATTCAGGTCAGACCCGACAACCCGGACTATTACTACGCTGCCGCCACCATATACTATCAGATCGGCCAAATGGATAAAGCCCAGGAGTATGCCGTCTCCGCGCTGCAGATCAACCAACAGTATCAACCTGCAATGGGCCTGTTGCGACAAATCATGCAACAGCAGGGGCCCCCGGCAGCTCCAACTCCCTAGCCCTGCGCGTGCTTGCCAGAACTGCTCTACCAAATATTCATCGATAGGATAAATTCATCCTCCTTTCACCCCTCCTCTCTTACCTTCACCTCAACCTCCCCCAGACCGCCCTAGTCTCGCGCGAAGGAGACTCATCACCACGAATGCCCCTCCCTATTCTCGCCCTCCGGATCGATCCAGCTTCAGTCGCCCCCAGCAAGCTGGATCAACTTCGATCCTTGATCAAAGGTCGCTATGACCTGTTTTTCTACCAGGAGGATGCCTCGCTCAAACCCGTTATCGAGCGCGTCGAAATTCTCCTGGGATGGCCGTTTCCGCATTTTTTCCAACAAGCCACCGCATTGAAGTGGCTGCAAAATAGTGGGGCGGGCACCGATTGGATGCTGCATCCAGAATACCGGCCCCCGGACAGTGTCAGAATAACGAGTGCTGTCGGCATTCACGGTAAGCAGATATCAGAGCACATTCTCGCCTTCCTTTTATCCTGGACCCGCCGCTTCCATGATGCCTATTGCGATCAGACATATAAAGCGTATAATAAGGTAAACTACGACACGGTAGATGACCTGGATGGCAAAACCATGTTGATTATGGGATGCGGCCATATCGGAAAACAGACAGCAAGGATAGCCCAGGCCTTCGGCATGCAGGTCTGGGGAATCCGCAGAAACCCCAGGGGCCTTCCGAAAACCCTCGACCGCACCGGCAGCCCTGACGACCTACACACCTGGTTACCCCATGCAGATGTCGTCGTGAATATTTTACCCTACACCCCGGAAACCCATGCCCTGTTTGACCGCCACGCATTTCAGGCCATGAAACCCACAGCCTTCTTCATTAATGTGGGACGAGGCAAGACTGTCAACGAACCCGACCTGATCCAGGCCCTCCAAACGAAAACGATTGCCGGAGCCGGGCTCGATGTCTTCGAAACCGAACCCCTGCCTCAGGATTCCCCCTTGTGGGATTTAGACAATGTCATCCTGACCGCCCACTACTCGGGCCGAACCCAACGCTACTGGGACCGGCTGATGGGGCTTTTTCTCCAAAACCTGGAGCGCTTCTTAAGCAGCGAATCCCTGCTGAACGAGCTGGACAAATAGAGCCTATCCCAAATTACGTAAGAGCCAAGGGGGGCCGAACCTAACATCCAGCCCCCCCCTTCCTTTCCTTCCTTCTGGCCCCAGGTTACTCCTGTAGCCCATTGCGCTCAGTCCGTTCCGTTTCCGTCTCGAACCTGGTTGCATGCTAAGCTTCGGTCCAGCACTCCTGCACCTTGGGCTGGTCCGAAATTCACGTAGTCCCCGCCCCCATCCTGGCCCTGGGTGTTATGGTGTTCAGCTTTGTCTTTCTCTTGGCGAGAATCAAAGAAGTGCTCCAGTGATATCTTATTGATCAGGTAATCCCCTAAGGGAGACTCTAACTCATGAGCCATCACAGTTGGTAATAAGTCGGTTTAAAATGCGAGTGTAAGCGACCTAGCCATTTCCTCAAACGGGCTCAAGTAGACAGTGATGAACTACGGGTAAACACGTAGGGCTATTGACTTCCCTTTAGGGTTATCAGCTGAAGGAACATGCCCTGGACTCGTCTTAGAAGTCAGAGTCGGTTGCGCGTCACTTCTCAGACAAACCGGGTTCGTGCCAAAATCCCCTGCACGATGGCTGCCTTCCGATTCTCTACCCCAATTTTCTGAAAAATGTTCTGACAATGTTTTTCCACCGTCCGGGGGCTGATATCGAGGATGATGGCGATTTCCTCGTTAGTCTTTCCCTGGCAAATCCAGTGGTATACCTCGTTTTCTCGCGTGGTGAGCGGGTCTACCGATAGATCCCGGTTGTTCGACCCCGATATTGCGAGTTTCACAGTGACCTCATCTTCCACCGACTGGAAAATCTGCCACATCCGGTGCACCCGGCCCTCGAGCCACTTTATCCGCGTAGTGCCCACCACAAAGATAGGACCGCTTTTCCCCCGAAGCCCGGGGTAATCTTCCCGCGCTACTCCTCGAGAGGACCAGTGAACGGTCACCTCATCCTTGTCAGGAAACAATTGATGGATATTCCAGATTATGTCTTTCAGCCCTACACGGGCGACTTCGAGTACGTCTCGGAAAGCTTGGATTCCCCTTGCAGTTTCAGGCAAGGAAGGATCGTAATACACAACATCAGGGCAAACCCATTGGTCTACGAGTTCCATCGGAACCGGATCAGGCCGACCTGGAATCGTTCCCAGAAACGATTTCAAATAGTCAATCACGCGCTGACAGTTGTGCTGTTCTTCCCCTGTTAAATCGCGTTGGGTTTCAATCGTAGGTTTTTCCTCCAAAATCAACCGGCCTCTCTATAAATAGGTTAACACTGAAAATAACGGTTTTATATATATTCTATGCTCGACTCAAGACCTTGTCTAACTCTCTGTTGAGTTGCGCTCATTTCACACATTTCGCTTTAACTGAATTCAATAACCATTTGGAGGTTAGGGAATTACGCGCTTAATGAGACCCGTCCTCATTAGCATTAGCGAAATTGATCACATCTGCTACTTTTCATTATTATTTATTTTTTTTAATCCCCTGACTTGAAATTTTGAATAGCCTTTTCTGCAAGGAATCCTAATGTCAGTCATCAGCCCAACCACGGGTAATTGCTGTTCAAAACGACCATGAGTATCCTGTTTCTCACAGTTTTCCTCAGTTTATGCCTCGCAGTCCTGTTCATGGTCTTTTTCCTCATTGACCGACGCGACCAGGAGAAGCGGAGCCCGGAGCAAAATGCCCTCCTTCCTTTTGCTGATGAAACCCCGGAAACCGAGGCGCCGGCGTCGGCCAACCCCTCTAGCAGCGCTTCACCCGTCAATCATTCGTAATCCCATGCTCTTAAAAGCTTCGACCAAAGAGGCCATCAAACCTCACAAGGTAACTATCGAATACGAAGACGCGACCGTTCGCATGTTCATGATCGCCTCCATCATCTGGGGGGCTGTCGGCATGCTGGTCGGCGTTCTGGTTGCCTTCCAGTTAAACTTTCACCAACTGAATCTGGGATTGGAGTGGTTGAATTTCGGTCGCTTACGGCCGCTTCACACGAATGGGGCCATCTTCGCCTTCGTCGGCAATATGATGTTCGCCGGGGTCTATCACTCGACGCAGCGCCTCTGCAAATGCCGTACGGCTTCCAAGACCTTATCCCTCATCCATTTCTGGGGTTGGCAGCTCATCATCGTTGGCGCAGCCATCACCCTTCCGATGGGGATCACCCAGAGCAAAGAATACGCTGAGTTGATCTGGCCCCTCGACATCATGGTCGCTGTCATTTGGGTCATCTTCGGCATCAACTTTTTCTGGACGCTGGCCAAGCGCAATGAGCCCAGCCTCTACGTCGCAATCTGGTTCTACATCGCCACCATCGTAACCGTCGCGATGTTGTATGTGGTCAACAACCTACAGCTGCCGACCAGCATCATGCATGGCTACTCAATTTATGCCGGGGTCCAGGACGCCCTTGTGCAGTGGTGGTACGGGCATAATGCCGTAGCTTTCTTCCTCACCACCCCGATCCTCGGGATCATGTATTATTACATGCCAAAGGCCGCGAATCGCCCGGTCTATTCTTACCGGCTCTCCGTAGTTCACTTCTGGTCGCTGGTGTTCATCTATATCTGGGCCGGCCCTCACCATTTGCTCAACACCGCCCTGCCCCCCTGGCTTCAGGCCCTCGGAATGCTCTTCAGCCTCATGCTGTGGGCCCCCTCCTGGGGCGGTATGCTCAATGGCCTACTCACCCTTCGCGGCGCATGGGATAAGCTTCGCGAAGACCCCGTCCTCAAGTTCCTGGCCGCAGGAGTAACCTTTTATGGCATGGCTACGTTTGAAGGCCCCCTGCTTTCCATCAAGTCGGTCAATGCGCTCTCCCACTACTCGGATTGGACGATCGGCCACGTCCATGGTGGCACCCTGGGATGGAACGGGTTTATGGCGGCTGGCATGTTCTACTGGCTAGCTCCCCGCTTGTGGAAAACTAAGCTCTACTCAGTTGGCATGGCTAACCTGCACTTCTGGCTCAGCATGGTCGGCATCCTCCTGTACGTCGCCTCTATGTGGGTTTCCGGAATCACGCAAGGGTTGATGTTGAACGCAACCGAAGCCGATGGCGCCCTCCTCAAATACCCGGACTTTGTTGAGACCCTGAATGCCATCCGGCCCATGATGCTGACCCGCGCAGTTGGCGGAACCCTCTACCTCATTGGGTGGTTCATGCTCATCTTCAATATCTTCAAAACCATCATGGGTAAGGAACCGGTAACGGAGAAGATCGACGTTATGGTGAGCGAAGACACGCTCTACCGCTCCTCCACGGTACGCGGCCTCATCAACTGGCCCCTCACCTACAGCCTCCTGCTCATCCTCTTTTCCACAGTCTGGTTCCTTGCGGATGGTCTCCTCATGATCCTCTCCCTCATGGCGAGTTTCGCGGTTGTCCTCATAGCTATCGTCCACTTCCAGTTTTCCGGAAAAAAGTGGGCCGACTGGTACGACCGTTTCCTGGAAAACTCCATGGTCTTTACTGTCGTCACCTTCCTGGCCGTCGTCATTGGGGGCGCGGTACAAATCATTCCGTCCCTCACGATCAATGCAGATAAAGTCATCATGGCGGAGGGACGGGTCCAGGGCTTGTACACTCCACTCGAACTGGCTGGCCGCGACATATATATCTCAGAAGGGTGTTATAACTGCCATTCTCAAATGGTCCGTACCATGGTGCCCGACGTCCTCCGTTACGGAGACGGCGAGCGCTATTCCAAGATCGGGGATTCCATTTATGATCATCCATTCCAGTGGGGGTCTAAACGCACCGGGCCCGATCTGGCCTTCGAGGGCGGAAAACGTCCGGATGTCTGGCATTACAACCACTTCCTGGACCCACGTTCCACGTCCCCTGGATCTAATATGCCGGCCTATCCATGGTTGTTTAAGCAGAAATTGAATGTAAATCAGCTCCCGTCCAAAATCAATACCCTGCGCATCCTCGGCAACCCCTACCCCGAAATGGACGATGAAACGATCATCACCCTCGCCCAGGAACAAGCTATGGAAATCACCCAGCGCCTCCTGCGGGATGGGGCCATCGCCGATCCCGACACCAAAGTCATCGCCCTCATCGCCTATATGCAAAAACTGGGCAGCTACGAACAACCCTCCTTTGTCCCCGGCGCCAACGCCGACTCCTCCGTAGCGGCCCATGAGTAGCTGCTGAACCTGTCAGGTGAGGAGATCCCCCTCGACCGCTCCGCCCGCCCCATATTTTACATTCACAATTCACCTTTCCGAGACCCCAGACACTTTCTCCATATGTTCAAACGACTCATCCTCGAAGAATGGCAACAGTTCCTCCCCCTCCTCGGGTTTGCGATTGCCTTCATGGTGTTCGTCTTTCTTTCCATCCGCGCGATTCTCATGAAAAAGAGTGACGCCCAACGGATGGCTAACCTTCCCCTGGAAGATACCAACTCCCCATCGGAATCCAAAACCCATGGCTGATACTCCTCAACCTCCACGGCTCAAACGCGGACAAGTGGTCCTCCGGGAACACTCCTATGACGGGATTCAGGAATTTGACCAAAAGCTGCCCAACTGGTGGCTCTACACCCTCTACGGGGCCATCGTCTTTTCCATCGTTTACTGGTTCATTCTGTTTCAGGCCAATAACGGTCAGCATGATATTAATGATATCGAAAACGCTATCAGCGACATTCAGGCTGCCCGCCTGGCCGCCCTGGGTTCTTTCGATGATCCAACCCTCTGGCAAATGAGCCAGAATCCCACCCTCATCGCCCGCGGAGAAGCGACCTACGTGACCCATTGCCAGGCCTGCCACCTGGCCTCCCTCAAAGGGAAAGATGAACCGGGCGGTATCGGGGAAAATCTGGTCGATGGCACCTGGAAATACGGCGGCACGCCCACCGAGGTCATGCATATCGTCCTCAAAGGTTCGCCAGATAAAGCCTCCGGTATGCAAGCCTGGGAATCGCAGCTCGGGGCGGTCGCCTCTGCCGAGGTCGTCGCATACATCATGAGTCACCATACGGCGCCGTAGGCGCCGCCCGGTGTCTAGGGCCGAGTGCCTAGTGTCTAGGGCGATAATCGCAAAGCCTAAGACATGAGCCTTAGACCAAATCCAAAGATGCGCACGCCTTACCCGTCACTAGACACCAGATACTAGACACCAGATACCTTCCCTCATGGCGCGACGAAGCCCCAACATCGATTCTGTCACGACCATCGCAGATGATGGCTCGAGAAATTTTCTGCATCCTCACGATGTGAAGGGAAATTTTACGAATGCCCGCCGGGCTTTCGCTCTCATACTGATCGGGATTTACTTTTCCCTACCCTTCATTCCCATTAACGGATACCCCGCCGTCTTTCTCGATGTCATGAACCGGCGATTCCACCTCTTCGGCCTCACTTTTGCCGCACAGGACCTCTGGCTCGCCTTTTTCTTCATTTCAGGCCTCGGTTTCTTCTTGTTTTTCATAACATCGCTGCTCGGACGGCTCTGGTGTGGATGGGCCTGTCCGCATAGCGTATTCCTCGAACAGGTCTATCGCCCCATCGAACGCCTCTTCGAAGGACCCGCCGCCCAGCAGAAGAAGCTGGATCAACTTCCATGGACCAATGGTGAGAAACTGGCGAAACGTGGCTCCAAGATCCTCGTCTTTTTTCTCCTTTCGACGGTCATTGCCCACTTCTTCCTGGCCTACTTTTTATCCATTCCACAGCTCTGGAGTTGGATCGCCCAGGGCCCTGTCGCCCATCCTCAGTCATTTATCTTTGTTACGGTTTCTACTGCCATCATCGCCTTCAACTTCACCTGGTTCCGGGAACAGCTTTGCATCGTCATTTGTCCCTATGGCCGCTTTCAATCCGCCCTCATCGACGATGACACCATGGTCATCGGATACGATGAAACGCGGGGGGAACCTCGTGGAAAGTCAAATAAGGACCCCCAGAAATTCGGAGACTGTATTGCCTGCAATCGATGTGTCCAGGTCTGCCCGACAGGCATCGATATCCGCCAGGGCCTCCAGCTGGAATGTATTGGCTGCGCCAACTGCATTGATGCCTGCAATGAGATCATGGACCACGAGGGCAAGCCGAGAGGGCTCGTGCGCTACGACTCCCTGAACGGTTTAAAAGGCAAGAAGCGACAGTTCATCCGGCCCCGCTTGTTCCTCTACGCTTTTCTCCTCCTGCTCGGTGTTGGCGTCATGACCTTCTCCTTTACCAAGCTGCGCCCAGCCAACATGCAGGTCATGCGGATGCAGGGCATGCCCTACTACCTGACCGACGATTACCTTCGAAACCAATTTCAGGTTCGGGTCATCAACAAGAAAACAGAACCCATTCAGATTGGAGTCTCGGTGGATAGCGATATCCAGAATATGGAAATCACGGGTTTGGTCGGAGACATCACCCTTGCTCCTGAAACCGAAGATGTCCGGACTCTCATTCTGCTGGTTCCCAGAGGCGAGTGGGCCGGGAAATTCCCTGCTACGGTCAATCTGGCCGGAATCAGTCCCAATGGAAACACCTTTAACATCTCAAAAGACATCGAATTCCTCGGCCCCGATCCGGAGCTCCTGAAGCGATTGGACGCCCAGGAGACGCAAACCAATCCTTCGGATTGAAAAAACCTGGATCATAAATTGTGATGGGGTGCTGGTTCTCCCCTTCATTTATCCTCACATCCTATAATTCACATTTTCTTACATCTGATTTCCGGTTCCTGACCCCTGTAAAATGAACCCCTTTAAAAAACGCCCGTGGCTTTGGGTCGTGGTCGCCTTCATCCTTCTCATCGCGGCCTGGACTACCCTGATTACCATCTCCGTTAAAAACCAGCCGGAGATGGTAGAAATAGACGCCGGACCTTAGGGGTGTTTTCAGATATCAGAACCTCGACACTAGCATCCAGTATCCAGCAACTGACTCACCGCACATCGACCACCGGCCCCCTTCACCCCATGTATTCTATCGACACCCTCAACAATGGACTCATGGCCCTCATCGCGGGCCTGATCATTAGTCCCCATTGTATCGGGATGTGCGGCCCCTTGGTGTGCTCTATACTTCCCTTGAAAGCAGGAACCGGCCATATGGAAACCAGTAAGGCTCTTTACCACTTGGGACGAGCCTTGTCCTATACCTTGATCGGCGCCCTCGCCGGAAGCATTGGTCTGGGCCTGGTCTCTGCCTTCGGTTTACAACCTATCCGGTATTTTCCCTGGGTGCTGCTCGTGTTTTTCCTGCTCTTCGCCTTTGGCCTGGATAGATGGCTACCCGCCGTTCCCGGCTTAAAATCCGGCCTGTCCCGAATAAACCGGTGGATTCACCAGATTGCTGGTCCCATGCGGGGCTTGGGTCTTGGCCTGGCAACGCCCGCCCTGCCCTGTGCCCCCCTCTACAGTGTATTCTGGGTCGCCATGGTCTCCGGCTCCCCTCTACTGGGAGCGGAGATTGCCCTCGGGTTCGCCCTCGGCACGATTCCCCTTCTGTGGGTCAGCCAGCACGCCTATCAACGGTTCCGAGATAAGCTGGGGCGCCGGTGGCTTATCCTCCTCCAACGGGGTTTTGCCCTGATCGCGGCGGGCCTCATCTTCTTCCGCGTCCTCGTAGCCGGCGGAGATCCTCTCGCCGTAGAACTCTGCACCTTCGGCTGACCCCCCCCGGCAGAGATAAAAGAAATCAAAAGAAAACTCGTGCTCGCGACCTGCCGGAACAGCCGATAGTGCGGGCCTGTGATTGAGGGACCCTCGATTGAATCCAGTCACGCGCAAGCCGCCTCTCCAGGTCATTAGGATTGAATTTCGGTTTGCTCCGCCATCACCGCGGCACTCCATCTATTTAGAGACCGGGGATGAGCAAGAAGTCCAACGCCAGTCCGTCGGAACCTCCAGCAAAAGAGAAGGCAGCATCCGCTATCCCGGATCCTGCCTCCCGTATCGAGATTCAAACTCCTCCTGCCATGGCTCGAGCCCAGGCCAACCGTTGGTCGCCGACACCCTCCACCGTTTCCAGCCGTAGCTGCCTGAGAACATTCAGAGCCTTTGGCTCTCCAAGGCCCAGGTAGAGCAGGAAGGCAAATGTGATGTAACCTGTCCGGTGTATGCCGGCTGAGCAGTGCAAGTAATACTGGCCCCCCTTATCAAGATTGGATTGCCACTCCGCAAAAACGGCTCTCAGGGTGTGGAGTCGATCCGGATCCAGTTGTTTTGCGGAATCCATCGGAAACCAATCCCAATACATGCCAACAGCGTCTACGATTGATTTCACCTGCAAAGCCCCTTCACTTTCAGCCAGCAGAGTAACGACATGGGTGCAGCCCTGTTTCTTCAAGTCACCCACCAATTTCTTTCCAGGGCGATGACCAATGGCAAAATATCCGCCTCCTATCTTAACCCAATCCACAAACTCCATCGCCTTTACCTGGCTAAGTACCTTTCGGAGCGCCCCGATGAGGCTACCCAGCTCTTTTCTCTGATCAGGGTTCCGTTTCAACGCAACTTGCAGGTCCTCGTGCAACGCTTCTCCCTCTCGCAAAAAAGCGGCAGGGTCACCTGTAACGCTGGCAGCGGACAGATCGGCGATACGTTGTTCAAATTCAGTCATAGCTCTGTGGGATGAAGACCAATAGTATTCGCTTAAACGGTTTCAAACCCGGACCTTGCATCGCGGATCATAAATTCCATTTACAGCTGCAGGGCCTGCGCTTGATTCACCTAAGGTATACCCCAACGTAGGCCCTACAAATCAATTTGGAGGCTGAACAAGGGAACAATCGGCATCCAGAATCCGTAGCTTTATGAAGAATGGGTCCCCCTACTAGACACTAGACACCAGGCAGCAGACACTAGACACTATTTCATTCCTCAATGCCCATTCTGAACCAAGCCACCTGCCAACATTGCGGCACCCCGTATACTCCGAAATCAGCAGATTCGGGGTTCTGCTGTAATGGATGCGAATATGTTTACCAGTTGATCAATGAGGAACACCTGGAGCGCTATTATGATTTAAAGGATAAAACGACCGCCCCGATCAAATCTTCCGTATTTCAACCACAGGATTATCAGTGGTTGCGCGAAGCCCAGCAGAGGGCGGAAGCCTCAGCCAGCGGTTCCATTGCCAGCCTCAACCTGGACCTCCAGGGTATCTCCTGCATCGGTTGCGTCTGGTTGATCGAAAAACTTTATCTCCGCCACCCGGGCAGCGCCAAAATCAACCTCAATCCGCAACTCGGTCTCGTAGAGCTCTATTGGAAGACCGGATCTCTGGACCTCGTCGAAGTGGCCGAGGAAGTCCAGCAATTCGGCTACCTGCTTGGCCCCACAAAAGGAAAACCACCCTCAGAGGCCCGCCAGCTCACTTTGAAAATCGGCCTCACTGGCGCCTTCGTCCTCAACGCCATGCTCTTCACCCTGCCCCGTTATCTGGGCATGGAGGCCGACTTTGCCCTGGCCGATCTCTTTGAGTTGCTCACCTTGCTCTTTGCCTCGCTCAGTATGGCAATCGGCGGATCCTACTTCATAAAACGGGCCGCCCAGAGCCTGCGACTCGGTGTCCTGCATATCGACTTCCCCATTGCATTGGGAATCTGTGCGGCCTATCTCGGCAGTGTCTATGGCTGGATCGTGCGAAACCCAGCCTTTCTCTATTTTGATTTTGTTGCCCTTTTCATCTTCCTCATGCTCGTGGGACGCTATGCCCAGGAATGGGCCTTGGAAAAAAACCGGAATAACCTCCTTTCTGCCCGACCACAGGCTCAACCCGTTCGTCTCCCTGATGGCGAAGAACAATCCGCAGAGGACCTGAAGAAAGGCCTCCATTACGAAATTGCGCCCGGGCAACAAGTGCCGGTCTCAAGCTCCATGGAATCTCCCGAGGGCATTTTCAGCTTCGAATGGATCACGGGGGAGTCCGAACCCCATTTAAGGAAAACCGCCCAACCGCTCCCCAGTGGCGCCCGCAATCTGGGGAACCAACCCGTTCGTTTAAAAGCAGAAGAGGACTGGACTGACTCCCTCTTATCCCGGCTCACGCGTTTTGATGAAGAGGAACAGTTTCGCGACCTGCGCTTCGAGAAGATCCTCAAACTCTACATCATCGTGGTGTTGATACTGGCCAGCCTAGGTCTGCTCGCCTGGGCCTTCTGGCTCAACAATCCAATACAGGGCTTTCAGACCGCCATTTCCCTGCTCGTCGTGTCCTGTCCCTGTGCCCTCGGAGTCGCGCTTCCCCTGGCCCATGAAATGGCTACGGCCCATCTTCGCTGGAAAGGCATCTTCCTTCGGTCTCCCGCCATATGGCCTCGCCTGTCTAAGGTGTCCCAGCTTATTTTTGATAAAACCGGAACCCTCACTTATGACAATCCTGAGCTTCAGCAGGCCGAGCGGCTCAAAGAACTGTCGGACCTCGAATCCAGCGTCCTGTATCATATGGTCGCCGTAAGCTACCATCCCATTAGCCGTACACTGAAAGAACACCTGCTTACCTTGTACCCGAGCCTGCGACGCGAGCGTCCCCCGCCCGATTTAGAAATCGCCGAAATTGTGGGACAGGGCATGCAGGCGACCTCGAAGGGCGACCTTTATCGACTCGGTCGACCTTCCTGGGCCTATCCGCCCGATCAGGATCAGGTCGATACCGCCTTTTCGCTGAATGGGGAACGCATCAGCGGTTTTCGCTTCTCCGATGCCGTTCGGGAAAATGCCAAGGAGGAAATCGAGCAACTCGCCCGAAAGGGTTACGGGATCTGGGTGCTCAGCGGAGATCGAAAGTCCAAGGTGCTGGAAATGGCTGACTGGCTCACATTGGATCCCGCCCGCTTTCTTTTCGAACAAAAGCCGGAAGATAAAGCCGATTGGATTCGAAAACATGCCCCCAATTCTGCGATGATGATTGGAGATGGCGCTAACGATGCCCTCGCCTTCGAGGTCGCCCAGGTTACCGCCACCCCCGTGATCGACAAAAACCTGCTCGAACAACGCTGCGACTTTTACTTTTTGGGAAGAGGCCTCGATGCCATTCGCACCTTATTGACCACGCACACGGGCAAACAGAAACTCCAACGGCGCGTGTTTCGTTTCACGCTCATATACAATCTCCTGGCCGCGGCTCTTTGTCTTGCAGGGGAGATGGAGCCCTTGCTCGCCGCCATCCTTATGCCCATTAGTTCACTCATCTCCCTCGCTATGGTTGTGCTTCACTTTAAATGGAATTCCTCTAAACAGGAGTTCTCTTAATCGCGCTATAACTGCAACAAACCCCGCTTTTTGCTTTCCATAAACCTATGGCCTGCAAGGTGAAACCACATCTCCTATTCGTCCTCCCTGTCCTCCTTTGGGCCGGCATGGCGGGGTGTAGGACCACGCCTTCGGGCCCCCGGGTATACCGCGCGGAATCGCCATACCTCGAACAGGTGAATCAGCAGGTCGGCATTTATGATGATGAAACCATTATCGACTACCTGGACGCCATCAAGGCTCGCCTGCTCCAGGGGTACAACCAGGACCCCCGGGAGATCGATATCTATCTCATCGATAATCCCATGCCCAATGCCTACGCCGCCCCGGACAAAACCATTTTCATCTCCCGGGGTATGCTCAGCCTGGCCAGCACCGAGGATGATATCGCAGCGGTTATCGCGCACGAACTGGTCCATATTCTCAACAAACACCACGTCAAGCAGTCCCGACGCCGCATCCTCCCCGGCTTACTTTCGCTTCCGGGTAAGGCGGTCGGCAAAGTCGTCAACGAAGATATAGGCAACCTGGTCAATGCCCCCATCGAAGGGATTGGCATGCTCTACCTGGCCGACTATTCCCGAGACCAGGAGGAAGAGGCCGATATCGATGGAGTAGGCATGCTGGCCAAGGCAGGTTACGACCCCAGGTCCATGGCTCGCATTTTGGAACAGCTGGAGGAAACCTCCACCTTGCTCAGAGGGGAATATGCGACCCCGAGTTTTTACGACACGCACCCATCCACCCCTGACCGGATCGTCAATATTTACGCAGAAATAGTTAAATTGGAAAAAGCGGAAAACCAGGCGTTTCCCGGCCCTGGTGAGGTGAATGCCTACCTCTCCCTCGTCGATGGCATGATCTTTGGCGTGAACCCGGCTCAAGGGGTTTTTGAAGAGAGCCGCTTTATCCACCCCGACCTGAATTTCTCTTTGCAATTCCCCAAAGATTGGACCCCCTTCAATACTCCGATGGCCGCTGGGGCCCTTTCCCCCAAAGGAGACGGGGCCCTCTTCATCGGCAACGCTGGCTATGGCCCCGATCCCGATCCTTATGCCCGCCGCCTGCGTCAATCCTTTTACGACGAATTTGGCATCCACCCGATTAAGGAAGAGATCATCAACCTGGAAGGCAATGAAGCCTACATCCTCGCTTACCGGGACCGATCTTCCGAGATCCCCGCCATCATCTACTTTCTCTGGGTATCCCATGACGGCCGGGTTTACCAACTCATCGGCCTCTGCAAAGACCAGGGGACCCAGGAAATCGAATCTTCACTCATGAGCTTCCGCCCCCTGCGCCTCGAGGAGCGGGAGTCCATCACTGTGCTACGCATCCGCAAGGCCGAAGCGCTCCCCGGGGAAACCCTCCACCAACTCAGCCAGCGCACCGCCAACCGCTGGACCGACCGCGTCACCTCCATCGCTAACCGCGTGGAAGAAAACCATCGCTTCGCCGGCGGAGAGATCCTCAAAATCGTGAAGGAAGAACCGTATTGGGATTCAGTGGAACTATAGGGCGTACATCTTACCTGGTCCCCAGTCCATCGTGGGAAAATTTTGAGTGAGAAAGCTATCGACGAAGTATGACCTACGCCTTCAGTCCTTCAGGGCTGAAACAAACTCGAGGAACCCCTTCGCCTGGTTTTCCAGGCGGTCGTGCACGTCCATATCCTGCAACTCGCCCTCACCGTCGAACAATTCGTAGGCCGAGCCGAAAAAGGCGCGCTTCGGATAAATCAACGCATTGCGGTAGCCAAAGACCCCCTGCATGTGCTCCACCGGCCGCAGCCCTGCCCACTGCCCGGCGGCAATCCCAATAAAGGCGACACACCGGTTTTCAAAAGCCTGAGGAAAGGGTAGCATATCAATAAAGTACTTCAGCGCACCCGGGTAACTCCCATTATACTCTGGAACCAACACCACCAGGCCCCTCGCATTCAGCACGGAATCCCGATATGGAATAAACGCCTCCGGCTTCTCTTTATACGCCTCCGGTAAATACAGCTCCGCAGGCATAGCCCCTAAATCAATCAGCGTTGTTTCCTCCTCCAGCGATTGATAAATCTCCTCCACATGCTTTGCCAGCTTCAGCGTGTTGCTCCCCGGGCGATTCGTCCCTGAAATTATCGTTATCATGCAAAACCCTTAGCCCATTTCCGTTATTTTTTCAATATTAAATAAATATTTTTCTTTAATTAATCAAAGGGGAAAAATCCCTTCAGCTACCAGTTCTCACCGCGACAAACACCGCCCCGTCGGCGTATTCACCCCGCGTAAAAACTCTGGACCCTGCCCCTGGAAAACAATCTCCCCACCGGCTTCTCCACCGCCCGGACCGAGCTCGATGATCCAATCGGCCAGGCGGATAACGTCGAGGTTGTGCTCGATGATAATGATGGTATTCCCGGCCTCCCGAAGTTTAAACAAGAGGTCCATGAGGCGTTGAATATCCATCCAGTGCAAACCGGTGGTGGGCTCATCGAGGAGGTAAAGCGTACTCCCCTGTTGACGCTTGCTCAGCTCAAGTGACAGCTTGATCCGTTGGGCTTCCCCGCCGGACAGAGTGGGCGCGGGTTGACCAAGTCGCAGGTAACCCAGACCAACTGCATGGAGAGTATCCAGTTTTTCGATGATGCGTGGATGTTTAGCAAAGAGTTTCATCGCCTCACTGACCGACATCTCGAGGACATCGGCGATGTTGTGTCCACGATACTGGACCTCCAGAGTTTCGCGGTTGTAGCGTTTGCCATGGCAGCTGGGGCAGTCGACGTAGACATCCCCTAAAAACTGCATATCGAGTTGGATGACGCCATCGCCTTTGCATCGCTCGCAGCGACCCCCAGCTACATTGAAGCTGAAACGGTTCGGTTTATAACCCCGGACTTTGGCCAGAGAAGTCTTGGAAAACAAATCCCTCAGCTGATCAAAGAGTTTTACAAAGGTGGCAGGGTTAGATCGCGGGCTGCGCCCAATGGGAGACTGGTCGACTCGCACGACGCGATTGAAGTGCAATAAACCATCCAGGCTTACATGAAGCCCGGGCAAGGTTTTGGCTTTGTTCAATTTAAAAGCAGCCGCGTTCCCCAATACATCATTCACCAGGGTACTTTTTCCCGAACCGGATACGCCACATACGGCGGTGAGGAGTCCCACAGGAAACTTTGTATCTACCTGTTTCAGGTTATGCTCCGAAGCACCGGTAAGGGTTAACCAATTTCCTGTAGGCTCAATGGCCGGCCCCTCCCGTTCCACTTTGGTTTCACCAGAGAGGTATGACCCTGAGAGCGACCTGCTGTCTGCCTTCATTTCCGCGGGCGTCCCTTCAAAGATAAGGCGCCCGCCAGATTCCCCTGCGCCGGGGCCCAACTCGTAAAGCCGGTCCGCCGCTTCCATTGTTTCCGCATCGTGCTCTACGACCAGGACTGTATTTCCTCGGTCACGTAACCCGACCAAGGTTTCAATCAGTTTACGGTTATCGACTGGATGTAGCCCCACACTGGGTTCATCCAATACATAGGTTACTCCGACCAGGCCCATGCCCAGTTGCGTGGCCAAACGCACCCGCTGCGTCTCCCCCCCACTGAGCGTGGAATACTCCCGGTCTAGCGTCAGGTATCCCAGCCCCACCTCATTCAGGAAGAATAACCGCTGCTCTAAGCCGGTCACCGCTTCGCTTAAATGATCGTACTGAGTATCCCCAATCAGGGCTTGTCGGACCCACTCGAGAGCCTCTCGAGCTGACATCTGCATGAAGTCTGAAAAAGAGAGATCTCCTAGCAGCGCTGCCCGCGAGTAGGCATTCAATCGCTTGCCTTTGCAATCGGGGCACAACTCACTCGTCTGAAAAGCCATCAGACGGGCGCGCAGACCATCGCTCGAAGTCGTTCGCCGGGTCTCGATCAAGTCCTTCACCACTCCCTCCCACTTCATGACCTCCGGGGCACTGTTCCCTCGCTTCAGCTTAAAGGAAAACTCACGATCCCCGGCCCCATGAAGGATGGCCTGTTGCACCTCCAGGGCCAAATCCTTCCACGGCGTTTTGGGATCAAAAGGGTATTGCTCAGCCAGCTGCTTCAGGATCGCATTGCGCTTAATGATCATCGCCTTGGACCCATATCGCCAGGCTTTGACTGCGCCGTTCTTCACGCCCTTATCCGGATCGGGAATGAGAAGCTCATCGCGAAACTGCAACGTCTGCCCCACCCCTCCACAGGTTTCACAGGCACCTTCCGGGTGATTCCAGGAGAAATGGCGTGGCGTCAGCTCATCGTAGACTTCCCCGCATATTTCGCAGGCCAAGTGCTGGCTGACCTTAAACTCTGTCCAGGGCGCGTCCCTGGATACCTGGCTCATGATGATGGCCTGATCCCCTCCTTCCCGGAAAGCCAGCTCCAGGGAGTCCGCCAAGCGACTGCGTTGGTCCGGTTTGAGTACGATCCGATCAACGACTACGTCCACCTGAATCCGTTTCGCTGAAGAATCGATCAAGTGGGGATCGTCCAGAGTAAACAATTCACCATTCATCCGAACACGATGAAACCCCTTTTGCCGCAATCCAGGTATTTCCTCACGCAGAACCGCAGGCTTAGCCTCCAGCACGGGAGCCAACAGCATCAGCCGACTGCCTTCCGGTTCCTGAAAAATGCGGTTCAGGCAATCATCCAGACTCCGTCTTACGACCTTTCCCCCATCCTTGGGGCAATACGGTTGGCTTTCTACCGACCAGAGCAGGCGAGAATAATCGGCAATCTCGGTCACCGTTGCCACGGTGCTCCGTGGATTGGCTCCTCCTCCGGTGCGCTGCTCAATGGCGATCACTGGAGACAGTCCATGAATAAAATCCACCTCCGGCCGCTTCATCTGCTCCAGGTATTGGCGCGCTCGAGACGACAGGCTATCGATATACTTCCGATACCCCTCCGCATAAATCGTATCAAAGGCCAATGAGCTCTTTCCGGATCCGCTCACCCCGGTAATAACCGACAATTGCCCACGCGGAATCCGGAGCTCCAAATTCTTCAAATTGTGCTCCCGCGCCCCTTTCAGGTGAATCACCGCTTCGCTGTCTCCCGGTGTTGGCATAAACTGAAAAGCGTAAGTAGATTTGTTCTCACCGCAAGTTCAGTGGGAGTAGGCTTGACCCGCGGGTCATTACGGCCATGTGCCAGCGCGGACCCTACAAAACACAGGCAGGCTCCAGGTAAGGCGCAAATTCGTATCTCCGACTTCTCGAACATAGCGGATTTTCATTTCCAATCTTCCATTTTCAATTTTCAATTCCACCCATGTCACTCCCAATCCTTTATATTAAGTCCGGTTGCCCCTGGTGTCGTGAAGCGCTCATCTTTTTTGATGAACATGGCATCGGTGTTGAAGTAATAGACGTCCTCGAAGATGAGGATGCTATGAACCGCATGGTATCCATCAGCGGCCAGACCAAAACCCCCACCTTTGAATACGAAGATTTTGTCGTCAAAGACTTCAGCGTGGATGAATTCCGGGCCACCCTTGACCTCCGGCCCGACATCCAGCTGAAACTCGGCCTCGCCGACGAAGAAGACTAAACCCGGGCGGAGCTTGGGAAACATGGAAAAGCGGAAAACGAAAGTTAGCTTTTTCTAAACTTAGCGGTTTTCAATGAGGCCGGAGTAATCGTCAGGAGCTCCCTCGCTTCCACCAGCAGGGATCTGCCTAGTGTTGGAATGCATGTTCCTCTCCGAAATCATCTCTAACATTAGCAGCTATGGCGGTCCCCGACCGACTCAACTGATTCGCGACGATTCGTCCACTGGTCGACTTGGGAAGCTCATCCACCAGATCCTGTACCTTTATGGCAAACTGCTTCGTATGCCGCATGAACTCCGCGCTCCTAGTCCCCCCAACTTTAAAATATTAACTTACGGTTTCCATCTTCAATTTCCTGTTTTCGATCTAGGAATTTCATAGATCAGCACAAAATTCCTTGAGCCGTGCTGCACCCTTTTCAATCACCTCGTCCGACGTCGCGTAGCTGAGCCGTATGTAGCCGGGAGCCCCGAAGCCTTCACCAGGGACAACGGCTACGAGCTTCTCTTCAAGGACACAGGTGGCAAACTCAGTGGCCGCCATATCGAAAGCCGAAATATCGGCGAAGAGGTAAAACGCCCCCTGAGCCCGAGGGCAATCTACGCCTTCAATGGCATTCAATCCATTGAGGAGCTTTAAGCGCCTGCGGTCAAAGTGGGTCAACATCTCCTTGACCACAGCCATGGCCTGGTCCCACCGCTCCATGGCCGCGAGAGCCCCGTACTGTGCAAAAGTGTTAGGCCCGGAAGTGGTTTGACTCTGTAAACTCGTGCACGCCTTGGCCACAGATGGAGAGGCAACAAGCGTCCCCAAGCGCCAGCCTGTCATGGAAAAAGTCTTGCTGAACCCACCAACCGTGATCGTGCGCGCAAAGGCTTCGTCGCTGAAGGAGGCCGGGCTGACATGCTCCACCCCGTCGTAGAGTAAATACTCGTAGATCTCATCCGAGAGTATGTAGAGCCCCAACTCGAGGGCAACCTCCACAATCGCTTCCATTTCTTCGCGGTTGTAGACGGCACCCGTCGGATTGGAAGGGCTATTCAGGATCAACAGCTTGGACTTTTCCGTCGCCGCCGCTCTCAACTGCTCCGGAGTAATCTTAAAACCCTGTTCTTTTCCCGCAAACAGGATAACCGGAACCCCTCCCGCCAGTTTCACCATCTCCGGGTAACTGACCCAGAAGGGTGCTGGGATGATCACTTCATCGCCAGGGCTGACGACTGCCTGAATTCCCAAAGTGCAGGAGTACTTGCCGCCGGGACTCACCACCACTTGGGTGGCATGGACCCCGGCAACCTCATTGTCTCGTGCATACTTGGCAGCTATGGATTCCCGCAGCGGCATAAGACCGGCCGCAGGTCCATACTTGGTTTTTCCATCGCGGATGGCCTGAATGCAAGCCTCCTTGATAAAGTCCGGAGTATCAAAGTCCGGCTCCCCGGCCCCAAACCCGCAGACATCCTTGCCTTCGGCCTTGAGGGCCTTGGCCTTGGCGTCCACCGCGAGCGTCGGAGAGGGAGAGATGTTCGTTGCCCAGGAAGATAGTTCTGGAGAAGGCGGTACCATTTTCACGCCATGAATTATGACGCTAAACGGACTCCCGCCAACTCCATAATTGGCAACTAAGTTTGGGCCGTCAAAAAGCTAGCTCTGCTCGAAGAAGAGGAAAATTATTTCTTCTTTTTCTTAGCTGCAGGCTTCTTTTTCGCAACCTTCTTGGCTGCCTTTTTGACTGCTTTCTTCTTAGCCGGAGCCTTTTTGGCTACCTTCTTGACCGCCTTTTTCTTCGGGGCGGCTTTCTTCACAACCTTCTTTTTAGCCGGAGCCTTCTTTGCTACCTTTTTCTTAGGAGCGGCTTTCTTGACCGCCTTTTTAGCAGGCTTCTTTGCTACTTTCTTAGCTGCCTTTTTGACTGCTTTCTTTTTAGCCGGAGCTTTTTTCTTAGCGGCCTTCTTAGGGGCTGCCTTCTTCGCTACCTTTTTCGCTACCTTTTTCTTAGGAGCGGCTTTCTTGACCGTCTTCTTAGCAGGCTTCTTTGCTACTTTTTTGACGGGCTTCTTGGCAACCTTCTTAGGGGCTGCTTTCTTTTTGGTTTTTTTAGTCGCCATAGTGCTATCGGTATTATCAGTGGTTAGTTCCTGAGGAGGGTTATCAGGAAGATCTTCTAAAGCTGCGCGCAAGAGTTCCCCGACACTCACTTTTTTCTTCTTCGAATATTTAACCAGGCGAATTTTCAGTGGCATCGGAAGGCGAACTGAAATTTGTTTGTGAGGCTGGTTGGTCGTGCTGTAACCGTCAAAATTAAAGCTTTCTAAAGCGTATCGAATGATGGCGCTGGTAGAACGTTGTCCCAGGATTTTTTCATATGCCTTGAGCTTGTGCTGAAGACTTTGACCCAGATCAAAGGTGAGGGGTGCACTAGTCGGCTTAGAGGGAGTGGCCATGCCTGCGGAAGAGTTAAGGTTAGTATCTTGGGTCTAAAAGAACCAATGTCATGAAATTGTCAATACAATTGATTCATCTTCAAGGTTTTGACGAATTTTAAAAACTTTTTTAGAGCAACCCCTGACGAATCCTTAGCCAGCTTTTGCTTTTCTAAGGGAGCGTCCTGCACTAAAGCTTAAGCTAGCAACGCACAGGGACAACATGGCTAAAGTAACCTTTCAGGGAGTAATCAAGCGATACAATGATCGCGACCCGCATCCTGTCGTAGCGGTGGACAAGATGAACCTGGTTGTCGAAGACCGTGAGTTCATGGTCATCGTAGGGCCATCGGGTTGCGGCAAGTCAACCACCTTGCGCATGATTGCGGGCTTAGAGGACGTGTCTGAAGGTAGCATTACCTTTGATCATAAGGAGATGAACCTGATGCCCCCTGGAGACCGCGGGATAGCCATGGTATTTCAAAACTATGCCCTGTATCCGCATCTTAGCGTATATAAAAATATGGCCTTTGGTTTGAACTTGCTGAAGCTACCAAAGGAAAAAATTGATCGCCGCGTTCAAGACGCTGCACAAATCCTGGGCATCTCCGATTTGCTGGACCGGAAACCTGCGCAATTATCCGGGGGGCAGCGCCAACGCGTTGCGCTGGGACGAGCCATCGCCCGAAAGCCCAAGGTCTTCCTCCTCGATGAGCCCCTTTCTAACCTTGATGCTAAATTGCGATCCAGCATGCGGATCGAGATTTCAAAGCTACATACTCGCCTGGGCACGACCATGATCTATGTCACACATGATCAAACCGAAGCGATGACGATGGGGGACCGAATCACCGTCATGAACAAGGGAAAGATTATGCAGATTGCCGATCCGCTGACTCTGTATAACCAGCCGGCCAACATGTTTGTCGCAGGTTTCATCGGGAACCCGCCCATGAACTTTCTCCACGGCAAGATAGAGAGCCGTTTCGATGCTCTTTGCTTTATCGAAGAAAGCCTGAGTGACACGCGGCTGGTCATTCCGCTCAATGACCATCTCGCCCAACAAGCTAGCCCCTTCCGGGATCAGGCGATCGTGTTCGGTATTCGCCCGGAAGGCATCCGTGTAAAGGACAACACACTGGTCAGTCCCCACATTCAACCGGCCGAAGCTTTAGTGGAAGTCGTTGAACCGATGGGGCATGAGTTCTATATCTACCTCAGCTCCGGAGCCCAATCCTTTATCGCTCGATCTCGAAGAGCACTAAGGTATTCAGTGAACGAGCCAATCCCTATCTTTTTCGACCTCGACCAAGCTCACCTCTTCGATCCGAAAACAGAAGCGGTGCTCTAGCATCATTTGATTCCAACCTACAGGTCCTCCCCTTCGCGACGTAAAGTCGTTCCCACAAAAAACAATCCGCAGGAGGGCGCGGCTCTACATCGTCCCAAACCGCCCCATCACCTCGGATATCTGACCACACCTCGTAGGAGCAACCTTACGTCGCGATCCCCCGCGCACATCCATCGCAAGACCCCCCGCCTCAAAGCGGCTCGAAGGACTCCCCGGGTGGAAGGTCCAGGGGTTCCAATAAGCCACCTTTGGCTAGCCCTTTCGCATTGAGGTTCAGACCCAGGGCGGCAGCCAGAACACGCAGGCGGGTTTTATCGCGATCCAGGTCATTGACGAGATCGATGGTCTTGATGATCCATTCCTCACTCACTTTCTTGAAGTTGAGAACACGAAAGGACTTGTAGACCGTATCTTCCTGGTTGATCAATTCCACCCGCAGCAGCGCATTGTAATCGTTATCCAGCGCCATGCGGACGGCATACAAATTGGGATTGGCGGCTTTAACCTTGTCGGGAGGATACATCAGGAACAAATGCGCGGGTCGTCCCTTCACACGTTGGGATCCCTCATAGGCGAATTCATCCCAGAAAATGAACGGCATTTGCAGATCAAAAGCGGAGTAGGTCAGGCCAGGTAAAACGGGTTCAAATAGATCGGCGGATTCCACAACTTCAATCGGTCCCCCATTTATCCGGCGCTCGACCCATCGTTCCCGTCCGTTTTGCACCAGAAGCTGAAACGATTTCATGGCCTCTAAAGCTTCACCGCCCACTTCCGGTGATTCCGTATTCGTCACGGTCACATCCATACGGGTGACCGGGCCGATATCGTTCCAAGTCCCACTCAACGAGCCCAGATAGACCTCGTCTTCCCCACTCCGTGGCATATATCGCAATTCAAAATCAAAAATATAATCTCCGCGCAACCGCGAGTTTCGAAAACTCTCTATGCGCCGCACCCCCTCTTCCTGGTCAATTTCATTGACCCGGATCTCCCCTAACCGCCGGCTGGGAGGTTGGCCGACAAGCTCCCCCAAAACAAGGCAGGTCAATCCTAAGACGAAACCGAATCTCGGAGAAAGGATCGACCTGAAGACCACAAAGATTCCCTCGCGCTTTAGGGGTTCGGATTGGTTTCAACCGGAGCCTCTTCCGCAGTCTCGCCAGCAGTCGCCACGTCTGTGGGGACTTCCAGATTGACGTCACCTGCCTCGGTGGTAGCGCCTTCTATAGAGAGTACATCTGGTATCAATGGCGCGTCTTGCCCCATCTCATCACCGGAACGGGCTTGAAACCCGAGATACAGGAGAAAAGCCAAAACAAAGAAGACAATTGTCGTAGTTTGGGTAGCCTTGGTCAAAACGGTCGCTGAATCCGCACCAAATGCCTGGTCCGCGGCTCCGCCGCCGCCCATCGCCGCTCCCATACCGGGTTGCGTGCTCGACCGCTGCATCATGACGATCAAAATGGAAAACAGGCCAATCAGGACCAAAAGGACCAGAAATAAATTTAATAATACATCGATCATTTAAAGAATCGTGGAAGGGTGGGATTGGAAAAAACGGTCCTTATTGCATGAGAAACGGTCTGAGTTCAAGCCAATTAGTCGGTTTTTGCCGGGCCTTTGTTCCCTGGCTTCGCAACTTCAAAATTAAAATTCAAGGAGTCAGGTTTCAAATTGGATAGCATTGACGGCAGACAATTTCACCTCCTGCCTCCCGACTTCCGTCTTCCGACCTCCGACCTCCGACCTCCGACTTCCGACTTCCGACTTCCGACTTCCGACTTCCGACTTCCGACTTCCGACCTCCGACCTCCGCCTTCATCCCAGACCAAGTTTTTCCAGGATGCGCTGCAAATCATCGTTGCCCTGGTATTCAATGACAATCCGCCCCTTCTTCGGATGGTGTTTCAGGGAGACCCGAGTATTCAGCTCGTCCATCATGCGTTTCTCCAGAGCGAGGATTGCAGTGTGTTCGGCCGCCATTGCGGGAGCTGAGGTCATGGTTCCGGAAGAGCGTTTTACATTGTCCGTTAAACGCTTGAGCTCCATTTCGGTGGCCCGGACACTGAGCCCTTTCTCCAGAATCACTTTGGCCAAGAGCTTCTGGTGACCGACTTCAGGCAAACTGAGGAGCACCTTGGCATGACCGGTGGAAATCAATCCTTTGGAGAGGTATCCCTGAACTTCCGGGTCGAGATTTAATAACCGCAGGGAATTGGCGACCGTGGCTCGGCCCTTTCCTACCCGCTCGGCGGCGGCCTCTTGGGTGAGGTCAAAATCACGAATCAAGGAAGCGTAACCGTGAGCCTCTTCAATGGGGTTCAAGCCTTCCCGCTGCAAATTCTCAATCAGGGCAAGAGAAGCTGAGGAGGAATCACTGGCTTCTACAATGCGGGCCGGGATGGTTTTGAGTTTTAAGTGTTGGAAAGCGCGCCAACGGCGCTCTCCGGCAATGAGTTGAAATATACCATCTCGCTGACGAACCACAATGGGTTGTAAGAGTCCTTCGGCCCGAATACTGGCCGCCAACTCTTCTATGTAAGTGAGATTAAAGTCACTGCGCGGCTGGAACGGGTTGGGTTCTACCTGGCTCACCGGAATCTCTTTGTAACCGGGTGTCCCCCTCGGCTCTTCCCTGACCGGTCGGCTAGCTTTCGTTTTGGGTGCTGGAGCCCGGCTCTTCGTGATGACTTTTTTTGCCGCTTTCTTCTTCGGGGCAGGCTTGAGCGGGGATTCCCCGGAACTGTCCTTTCCGGGCGCAATCCCACCGGCAATTAAGCTTCCCAGGCCCCGGCCCAGACGTTTCTTGGATGATGCCATAGTTTATCTCCGTCGATTAAGGTGCGGAATCCCTTATTGTTTCTGTGGAACAAAAATGGTTTCGCCCGCCTTTAATTCCTGCGGGTCCGCTATCTTGTTCGCGTTTTGAATGTCTCGAACTGTGGAGTTATGCTTCCGCGCAATGCCGCTCAGCGTGTCCCCTGGCTTTACGGTGTAGGCAATCCCGTTTTTAGGAAATGAATTATCAAACTGGATATTCGGGGTCGTCGATGCCTCAAAGCCCACTACTTTGCCTAAGGCATCCAAAGCTTTCTTCGTCTGCTCGGCTAATACGGTCATCTGCTTACTGACCTCCCTGATGATGGCTTGCTTCTGTAACTCGTCGGCCTCGGCAAACTCTTTCTTTAATGCATTAATGTTGCTGGTGACCTTCAGATTTAAAGCATCCAATTGGGCGTCCAGACTCTGATTGCTGATCTGGCTGGTCCTCAGGGTTTGGTTCTCCCGCTCAAGCTGCTCAAGTCGGAGTTGGAGCTGACCGACCTGCTGGGACAGACGTCGGACATCCTGGGTTAAATTGGCAATTTGAATCCTGTAATCCTGGGAGGCGGGGTAGTTCTGGGACCAGGCGAAGGTCTGGCAGAGAATAAAGATGAAGGGAATGGCAAACGTCCTAAACAATGGCATGATGGTTCGATATGGGGATTATGTTCAAAGGGCTCCAGAAAGAAGTCAAAAGAAACGAAACCGTCCTAAGTCTTCTTTTTATAAGGGAAGGGTTCAGATTGCACCCATGGTTTAGACGAAGCATATTCCAGTTTCGTTCCGGATTTTAAGGAAAAGCCCCTCTGGAAGCTCTCAGCATCCATCATTCTTCCCCCCGGCCGTTGCAGGGCTCCAATTCGGATAACCCCCGTTTCGCATTGAACCAGGACTCCATTGTCCTCCCGACGAAGCACCAGGATTCCCGCCTCCGCTGCCACCCTGCCCGGCTCCACACTCAACGCGCTAACCTTGAGCCGGGTGCTTCCGTAATCCAGATAGCTGCCGGGCCAGGGATGGCAGGCTCGGCTCCGCGATTCAACGGCATGCGCGGGTAATCCAAAATCCAGGCTTCCATCCCCCTTTTCCAGTTTCCGGCAGTAGGTGACGGCCTCCGGGTCCTGCGTGGCCAATTCCACTGCCCCTTCCAAGAGCGCGGGTAGATTGCGTTGGAGCAAGGGCACGCAAGCCGCAGCCATACGCTCTCGCATGGGCACTGCCGTGATCCCGGAAGGAATCGCGACTCGCTCCTGGTCGACCATCGCCCCGGCATCCATTTTCAATACCATCTGCATGAGGGTCATTCCTGTCTCTGACCATCCTTCTGCAAGGGCAGTTTCGATCGGGGAAGCTCCACGCAGGGCAGGAAGAAGGGATCCATGAAAATTCCACATGCCTAGCGCGGGGGCATCCAGGTGGTGCTGCTTAAGGATATGCCCATAGGCGATGACCAGCCCAAGATCGGTCCCTGCCTCGCGCATCCAATCGGATAGGGCCGTGTCCGGTTTCTCGGGCTGAAGGACGGTCACCCCGCCTGCTTTCGCCAAGCCTTTTATCGGACCTTCCACCACCCGCTTCCCTCGACCCATCGGACGATCAGGTTGGGTCACCACCGCAGCCACTTCCAGCTCGTCCTGCTGTATCAGGAGCCACTTCAAAAGAGGAACACCGATGGTGTCAGAACCAAAAAAGATCACCTTTCTCCGCGACATGCCCTTATTTGCTGGACGGTTTGCGTTTACGTTTCTCCTGTTCCGTGGCGGCCTTTTTCGCCTCTACCTGTCTTACCTTGGCCACCTCCCGGGTATCCTGGTGCTCGGGACCACTGAAGCGCTGTTCCTTACCCACGAGGTCAAAGAGAATGGGACACCCATCCAGATCAAACTTATCCATCACTCCGTGTTCGAGGTAACGGCGATAGGGCTCCTCCAGCCGCTGCTTTTGATTACAAAAGAGCCGGATTTTTACCGGTCGCTTCCCCGTTTGCACCGCATAAAACACTTTGAAGCGTTTTCTACCGGTCATTTTCGGGGATCGTTTTTCCATCAATTGCTGGAGGGTCCGGTTGAGCTCTCCAGTTGGAATTTCTTTTTCGATGACCTGATCGAGGTCTCTTGCTGTCTTTAATATGGTTTCTAAAGCCAATCCGGTTTTGGCAGAGACAAATAGAATCGGGGACTTGGGCAGGAAGAATAACTCGCGCCGAATGGCCGCCGCATAGCTCTTTCGAAACGCGTGTTCATCGGCATAGGCCTCCATCTCTCCAGCTTGAAAGGATTCAAGGGCATAATCCCATTTATTGACCAGAATCACCAGGGGCTTACCCATTTCCAGGACTTCTCCGGCCAGGCGTTGGTCCTGGCGAGCCACGCCATCCCTGGCATCTAACACCAGGTAGACTACTTCCGACCGTTCGATTGAGTCCTGGGTGCGCACGGTCGAAAAGTACTCCACGGAGTGACTCACTTTCTTTTTCGTGCGAAGTCCGGCCGTATCCATGAGTTGGAAACGCCAGGTTTCACCACTGGCGTCATGATTATAATCCAGGTTCAGGGAGACGGCATCCCGGGTCGTTCCCGGAACATCGCTGACAATGAGGCGTTCACTATCCAGCAGCGCGTTGGCCAGGGAAGATTTTCCCACGTTGGGCCGGCCGATGAAGCTGATGGGGAGTCGCCGGTCTTCCCCCGATTTATCCCTTTCCGGAGCAGGGCCGAGCTGACTTAAAATCTCTGCGCGCAGGGCATCCACATTCCGGCCGTGTTCGGCCGACAAGAGAAAAGGATCTCCAAAGCCCAAGCGCACAAAAGGACCGTAGTCGATGCTTTCATCGACTTCATCATTGTCCATTTTATTAACCACCAGAACGGGCCGGATTCCGATTCCTCGAAACTTCTCCGCAATACGCTCATCCAGCGGGGTCAGGTCGGTCCGCCCATCCGTGACAAACAACACCACCGAGGCCGCCTGAATCGCAAATTCGACCTGGTCCTCTGCCGCCGAGGCGATGGCTTCCGGGGTCTGTTCCGGGGTTAACCCAATACCCCCCGTATCCATCAGCGTATAGTCGCCGTCGATTTCCGCTGTCACCAAGTCCCGGGTGACCCCGGGCTGATCGTGGACAATGGATATGCGCGCCCCGGCCAAGCGGTTAAACAACCGGCTTTTTCCAACATTAGGGCGACCGACCAAGGCCACAATTCGATCTGGATTTACCATATAAAATGCAATCGGCGGTTTTCCGAACCCAGTAAGGCTGCAAAGCCTCTATAGGTAACGCAATGCCTAACCCACTACTGACCCGTCTACCCCTGAATATGCTGATAACCCTGATCTTCAAATCGCCGGAGCAGAAAGTGGGTAAAGCTGTGGCCAATGCCTGATATCTCCATGAGTTCATCGCGAACGATCAGGGCCATCTCGTGCACGCTCTGGCATTTGGCAAAAACCAGGACTTCCCGGTCGCCCATCCAGCGAAAACACTGATCGACCGAGGGAAGAGTCGAAATGTCCCGAGCCACGAGCTCAATGTGCTCCAGCCAATCCGGATGCAACGAGATCTCAATGACCGCGTTGAGGCCGGGACTCCCCTCCTCTTCCGGGTAATCCGAAGAACTCCAGCCGAGCAGTTGATCCGCCGCCCCCATGGATTCCAGGTCCAAATGGAGCTGCTCAGGATCGTGGTCCGCCAATTGAGAGAATTGACTGTGGTGGAGTTCGCCCCCGGATAGGATGCGAGACAGAAAATGCTTCATAAAAGCTATTCACTTGAACACAAATTACCGGTAATTGCACGCTTATTCTGCGGGCGCACAATTTTCCAGGTAACGCTCGATCCGGTTGGCCGCTGTGATCAGATTTTCATACCGGGTGCTGAAACTGGCCCGAATAAATCCTTCCCCATCGGGCCCAAAGGCGTTGCCGGGAACCACCGCCACATCTTCCGCCTCTAGCAGGCCTCGGGCGAAGAGGTCGGAGGTAATCCCGGATGCGGTAATGTTGGGAAACGCATAAAAGGTGGCCCGGGGTAAATGACAGGGCAGTCCCATCTCGTTAAAGCGACGAACGAGATAATCTCGGCGACGCTGATAGGCTTCCCGCATATGGAGCATCTGCTCCTTGCCATTGCGCATCGCCTCAATGGCGGCCTCTTGGCTGAGGATAGGAGCACACAGCATACTATACTGGTGGATGCGCACCATGGCATCGATGAGGGGCTTCGGCGCACAGGCGAATCCAATCCGGAAACCCGTCATGGCAAAAGCCTTGGATACACCATGAAGAAAAATGGTGCGGTCCTGCATCCCCGGAAGACTCGCGATACTGGTGTGCTCACCGTCGTAAGTCAGTTCGGCGTAAATCTCATCGCTGATCACGATCAAATCCTTTTCGCGGGCAAAGGCCGCAATCTTTTCCAGGTCCTGTTTCCGGACGGTCCCACCCGTCGGGTTGGTTGGAAAATTCAGGATGAGCGCTTTACACCCGGGTTCCCAGGCTTCCTCGAGGCGTTCCGGTCTCAAGACAAAGCCTTCCTCCGCCTTGGTGGGTACCGCAATGGCCTGCCCATGGCTCATGGTGACCCCGGGATGGTACGACACATAACAGGGCTCGTGGTAGAGCACCTTATCTCCCGGGTTGATGATGGCGCGCAAGGCGAGGTCCAACGCCTCTGATACCCCAACTGCTACCATGATTTCAGTATCGGGATGGTATGTAAGACCAAAAACCTTCTCAATATAACGGTTGATCTCGCGCCGGAGCTGAATGAGCCCGTAGTTGTCTGTATAGCTGGTCTTTCCACGCTCCAGTGCAAAAATGGCTGCCTCGCGAATATGCCACGGCGTGACAAAATCGGGTTCACCGATTCCCAGAGAGATGGCCTGGGGCCGCTTGGCCACGATTCCGAAAAATTCGCGAATGCCCGATGGAGGAAGCTGGGCAATGTGGTCAGCAACAAACTTGGTTGAGTTATGATTCACTGAAAAAAGAAATTTGAAGTTATTAAATGGAAATGACGAAAGTGAAATCCACTCTCACTTTCTCCGGTTCCGCTCGCTCCGCCGGCTTAAGCGCTAACGGGCGGCTTATCCGGATTGCCTTCACCTTTAACCAGTTGGAAGCCCTGTTCCTTGTAGGCCCTCAACAGGAAATGGGAAGCGGTCATCAGGACCCCTTCCATCGTGGCCAGCTTCTCCGATACAAAACTTGCAACCTGGTGGAGGTTTCTTCCCCGGGTGATCAGGAGAAGGTCATAGGCTCCCGACACCAGGTAGCAGGAATCGACCTCATCAAACTGGCTGATCCGCAGGGCCAACCGGTCGAAGCCGCCTTCGCGTTCAGGCCGTATCCTGACTTCAATAATAGCCTGCACTTCTTCCTGGCTCATCCGCTCCGGATTGAGAATCGGGCGCCACCCCAGCAGGGTGTCTCCCGCCTCCATCGCTTCCAATGCGGCTGCTACGTCTTCCGGCTTCATATCAAGTATCTCCGACATCTGAGCCGTCGATAGCCGTTCACCTTCGAGTAGCATCTTGAGCAATTGATTCATAACGCGCTCATTTGGAGCAGGATTCCCCCACGTCTGCAATCCTAGAGCTTCGAAAAATATTCCCCTGGACAGATAGCTGCAAGGCCGGTGCGCTGGTCGCGCCACAGGTTTCGGGGGTGGTCGCGAGGAGCTGAAGCGGTAGACATACCCGACCGTGCGCAAGCGCGGGCCCTGCCCTTCCTCCACGCGAAAACCATCATCCCGGGAATCCAACTCCCCGCATCTCGAAGCGAAGTGCAGACCTTGAGCCGGTAGTAGACTTGCCCCATACACCCTAACGCTGCCCACAAAAGTCACTTGCCATCTCCCTAACGCATTCTATGGTAGATTTAAGTTTTACTCATAGCAGCTAAAACTAAACCGACCAACAACCAACAACTACAGACCCCGATGGAACACCCCTATGCAAGCCTGCAACCCGCTTCGCCTTCATGCCTGATTGCCGTCGATATGCAGCATCAATTTCTGAATGCACACACACGGCACATCCTCCCCGGGGTTCAAGCACTCGTCGACCGTTTTGACTATGTTGTCTGCAGCCGATATGTGCACTTGGAGGGGGGACCGGTAGAACGTTTTAAAAAATGGGAGGGCGCTGGCGAAAATACCCTTGGGGCGCAGCTTGCCATCAACCTGGATGCGCGTCCGGGAAGCCGGACAAGGGTGTTAGAGAAGCATTATTTCGGCGCTTTTTCTCCTGAGGTGCGCGAGTGGGTCCTCAATCACGGCATTGAAGAAGTTTACGTCTGTGGCATGGATACCGATATTTGCGTGTTAAAGACCCTTTTTGATATTGTGGAGACCGGCCTGCGCCCCATTGTGCTCAAGGACCTGACGGCAACCTACGCGGGAGAACCGTGCTACTCCCACGGCATGCTGTCCATCAAGCGATTAGTAGGTCGGGAACAGATCCTTGACGCCTCCGAGGTGGTCGCTGAATACCAATCAGAGCAGGCTTACCATATTTAGGCGAAGGTGCATCTGGCTCTAGAGCACGCTATTGGAAGTAGCCACGCTGCTTTTCGCTGATCGGCATACTCAGTTTTTCCATAACCAGGAGCATGTCCTCCCAGACCTCCCGTTTCTTCGCCTTGGTCTGATTCCGCAGAAGGTAGGAGGGATGGTAGGTAATCATCAGGGGAGTCCCCTCGTAATCCTGCCATCTGCCCCGCAAATCGCCCATCCGGGGTGATCGGTCCAATCCCTGCAATCCGCGGACGGCCGTGGCCCCCAACGCAACAATGACCTTGGGCTGTACAATGGCAATTTGAGCTTTCAGAAAAGGCAGGCAGAACGCCATCTCCTCTGCGGTCGGAGGCCGATTTCCGAATCCAGTCCCCGTGTCTGGCCTCCAGTTCATGATGTTGCCGATGTAGACATCACTCCGTTGAAACCCCATAGCCGCAATAATTTTGGTCAGCAGCTGACCGGCAGGGCCCACGAATGGCTCTCCCTGCACTTCCTCATCGGCACCGGGGGCCTCTCCACAGAAAAAGACCTCTGCTTCCACACTTCCGACCCCAAAAACGACTCGCTTCCCCGGCTTCACATGGCTCACGCAAATCGGGTTATTCAGGACTTGATCTCGGAGCCACTCCCACTGACTTGCTTTATCTCCATGGGGAAGATCGACGACGGGGGGTGCCGGTAATTCCGGTCTGGTTTCAGGTACCCCGGATGTATTCGCCGGAGCCGGAGTGGCCCTGGCTCGCTGCTTGGACGAAGCGTCCTCCATCACCATATCCAGGGTCATCCGTTCCCTCGGGGAAGCCGTGCCCATCTCCAAAGCCTTGCGGTCTGGCGGAAGAAAATGACTTCCCTCCCGTAACTGACCTAACAGGGCATAACTCTCATCACTGAGATAGACATCCGACTCGCCCTCTTTTTTCAGGCGCTTGAGTTCATCCAGAACGGTGGCTAAGGCTTCACGCTTATCCATGTGCCGGGACATCGAGATCGGTATTCTTGGCGACCAGTTTTTCTACGTATTTAGCCAACAGATCAAACTCCAGGTTGACGATGCTTCCTGCTTTGCAGGCTTTCAGGTTGGTCACCTCCAGGGTATGGGGAATCAGCCAAACCGCGAGTCCAATTTCATCGACCTCCGCTACGGTGAGAGATATCCCGTCGATTGCGATACTGCCTTTGTAGACCAGATACTGTTGAAATTCCGGTTTCACCTCCACGCGCATGTAAACGTCTTTCCCCCGCTCCTCAAACACCTCCACCGAACCGGTGCAATCAATATGGCCTGAGACGAAGTGCCCGCCCATTCGAGCAGTCGGGGTCAAACTGCGCTCCAGGTTGACCAGACTTCCCTCCGACAGGGTATGAAACCCGGTTAGTCGCACGGTTTCTCCCAAGAGATCGAAACGAATGGTATTCGCCTCAACATCAATATCGGTTGCGGTCAGGCAGCATCCATTGACGGCTACACTATCTCCGGGTTTGAGGTCTCCTAGGACCACCGCTCCCTGGACGAGTAGTTCCCAGGACTGCTCGCCTTCCTGGAAGCGTTTTATGATACCGGTTTCTTCAACTATTCCTGTAAACATTTCAGGTCTATCCTATTTTGACTCGGAGGACCTGGGTTTCGTTATTCCGGCTAATAAGAAGAACAAATTCTTCCCTGGATGGATCCTCCGTTATCGTTGTTATGAGGTGGATTGCATCATCGTAGGTGTTAACGGGGATCCCGTCAATTTCCTGTATCCAGTCACCCGGTAATAATCCGGCCGACGCGGTCGAACTGTTGGGACGCACAAATTGGGTGATTACTCCCGTATAATCAAGGGAAAGCACACGACGCCCAATCGCGTCGAACAGCGTGAAAGCACGCACACTGAACCCGAGATCACTGAAGTATTCGCGTGGAGCATCCCTCAGGTGCGTAGGGGCCTGCCCCACTTCAAAGGATAACTCCTCGCGGGCTCCCCCGTCTCCGCGAACCACAGCCAGGGTCACGGTATCCCCGGGACTTTTTTTCCGGAGGCGTTCTTCAAATTCACGAAGGACGATACTATCCGGCCGGAACTTGGGAAGTGGTTCACCGTCAACCCCGGTGACAATATCACGCCCGAGGAGCCCGGCGGCGGCAGCGGGTCCACCCTCAATCACATTACTGATCATGACCGCTCCCTGGTTTTCCAGTCCCAGAAACTCGGCCGCATCCTGGTCCACCGGTTGCATGCCCGCGATGCCGATCCAGGGTCGAGGGGAACCGGTGACCATTGCTGGCACCCGGAAGGCACGCTCCAAGAAATCAGCGGCATCATGAAAGACTCGGGTGCCTCTTGGACTGACCAGCCCCACCGAGTAGGACTCACGCCCCATATACATGATTTTATCCTCGGGAACACCTTGATTACCCCACCCTATAAAGTCTCCATGCATGTTGAAAATGGGTGCCCCGGGAGATGCTATATCCTGGTCCGTGAAATGCATACGGTGAGGCATGTCCCGGGTCAGGCCCAGGTAAGCCTTCAACAGACCAGGGGCAAAGTCATAATCCTTGGGGAGGAGGGCAATCCCCCAGATGCTTTCTCCCAGTCGCGGTTCCGCCACCTCAAAGTTCTGAATAGCCATGACCTCTTCCAGGGCAGCCTCCTCGACCCGAATATAGTCCCACCCGGTCAGGTAGTCCTGTCCGAGATATTCTGCATCGTAGCCTTTGTGATCCTTTCCCGGGATATAGACCGTAAAGTCTTCAAATTTGGACACCGGGGTCCAGCTGGGTACCGTTCCCTCAGCCAGAATGATCAGGCCATTGTCGTCCAGAACCAGCCCGATAGTCTCCCGAGACTCCCGGTCGATTTCTTTCTGGATGAAGAACTCCACCGATACGACAGATTTAATCCGCTCTTCAAAGAGCGTGCTTAAATCCACCTCATTGGCACTTAAAGAAGCCAGCCCGACGATCAGGCTGGCTGCGAGAATGAGCGTGTTGCGATACATATTGATTAATTCGGTTGCATCACCTTGAGGGAAATCTGGTGATTCCGTGAGATCTCCAACAATACCTTGTTGGGATCCGACTCAAAGGATTCATAAATACTCTGAAGCTGGGTCAAGTCTTCCAGCGATTGCTGGTTTACTTTTGTAATAATGTCCCCGGGGTGCACCCCGGCGCGCGAGGCCGGAAACGCGGGCTGCGTCCCAATAATCATGACTCCATTGTCATTATCCAGTTGGCGCTCACGCGCAATCGCGCGCGAGACGTCGCGCACACTGAGTCCCCAGTCTTCAAACGCAAACTCTTCCCCCACCCGACTTTCCAGCCCTTCGGTCACGACCTCGATCACTTCCAGGGTGTCCCCGCGTTTGATCTCAAACCGGATAGGATCCCCCACCGGGGTGCTGGCGATAATATTACTGATCGGGGGCAGTTGCTCCGGAAACCGGCCATCCACCGCTTGCCCATCGATCGACAAAACGATATCGCCCGGACGTAGACCGGCAAGCTTGGCTGGTGACCCCGGATCCACACTGTTGACGAGCATCCCCTGGTTCACGTCCAGGTTGAAAAAGTCTTCCAGATCCTGTAGCGGCCCCGGTACGATCCCAACATAACTTCGCGTGATACGCTCAGAGTCCATCAAGGCATACATCACATACCTTGCAGTATTGGCCGGAACAGCAAATCCCAGGTTATTGGAGCCGAGGTAGCCCCGGGTATTGATCCCCACCACATGACCATCGTCGGTTACGAGCGGGCCCCCACTGTTACCCGGGTTAATCGCCGCATCAGTTTGAAGCCAGGTGTTAAAGTGGCCGGTCTCATAGCCCCCAAATCCCAAGGCCCCCTCAAAATACCGCGTCGCGTTGGATATGATCCCCTTCGTCACCGTTCGCGAGAGCCCGTTCGGGGTGCCCACCGCAAACACCTCCTGTCCCGGAAAGAGGATGGTCGAATCCCCAAATTCCGCATGGGTAAACTGCATGCCCCGTTCCGCTACCTGCTCAATATCGAGCTGGATCAGGGCCAGATCAGTCCAATGGTCCCATCCCACCAGGTTTGCCTCAACCCGTTCGAGATTGGCCAGGGTAACCCGGATGCGCTCCGCCTTGGGGCTGACCACGTGGGCATTGGTCAGGATATGCCCCGCCTCTGTCATGATGACCCCAGACCCTACCCCGCGCGTCGTGCGCTTGCTGCCCTGATCATAACTGGCTTGCCAAACGTCGATGCGAACCACGGATTCAAGCAAGTTCTTAAATGATCCATTAGATTCCGGACCGGCGTGAAGGAAAAACGGGGCAAGACAGAGGAGGCCTGCCAGGCGATTTATCTGCTGAATGATCATAAATGATTGAAAAACTGGGGGGAAGGGGCATTGACGATCCCCTCAAACCATACTTTTTTTAACTCTTTTTCTCTGTATCAGGTTCCGAACTTTTTACAGTTACCAGGATAGTTCTAAAATTACAAACCCGATGGCCACAACCTGTAGTGACTACGAATTCACAAGTATTGAGCCCCACTGGCAAGCATGGTGGGAGGAAAACCGGTGTTTCCAGACCCCTGATGATTCGGACAAGCCGAAGTTTTATCTCCTCGACATGTTCCCTTACCCTTCCGGGGCCGGGCTCCACATGGGTCATACCGAAAACTACGCCGCGACCGATATCCTCGGCCGGTATAAAGTGGCCCGTGGATTTAACGTCCTTCACCCCATGGGTTGGGATGCCTTTGGCCTCCCCGCTGAGCAATACGCATTGAAGACAGGCACCCACCCGGCCATTACCACTCAAACCAACGTCGATAACTTCCGTCGCCAGCTGAAGCGCACCGGTCTTGGGCTCGATTTCTCCCGTGAGGTAAACACAACCGATCCCAGTTATTACAAATGGACGCAGTGGATCTTCATGCTGTTGTTCAAGCATGGCTTGGCCTACGTCGATGAACGCCCGGTCAACTGGTGTCCGGAGCTCGGAACCGTCCTCGCCAATGAGGAGGTCATCGACGGAAAGAGCGACGTGGGTGGACACCCTGTCGAGCGCCGCAACCTACGGCAGTGGGTCCTGCGCATTACCGCCTATGCTGATCGCTTACTGAAAGGGCTCGAGGGCCTGGATTGGCCGGAGTCCACCAAAACCCAGCAGGCCAACTGGATCGGCCGGAGTGAAGGAGCGGAAGTACACTTTAAAATTGCCGGACGACAAGAGGAGGAGCTGGTCGTCTTCACGACCCGTCCGGACACGCTCTTTGGGGCCACCTACATGGTGGTTTCTCCGGAACACCCCCTTGTGCCTTCGCTGACCACCCTCGACCAGAAGGAAAAAGTGGAGGCCTATGTCGCCCAAGCCGCCAGCAAGTCCGACTTGGACCGCACCGAGCTGGCCAAGGAGAAAACCGGTGTCTTCACCGGTGCCTACGCGATCAACCCCGTCAACGGTCAGGACATTCCCATCTGGGTGGCTGACTACGTGCTCATGACGTACGGGACTGGGGCCATTATGGCCGTCCCCGGCCATGACGATCGCGACTTTGAATTTGCTCAAAAGTTCCAGATTCCCATCCAACGCGTCGTCGAGAAGGAGCGTGGCACAACCAACGGGGGAGTCGAGGGGCTCCCCTACACCGGTCCCGGATTCATGGTGCATTCCGGCGATTATACCGGAATGGATAACGCGACCTGCAAAACCAAAATCACTGCCGACCTGCAGGCCAAAGACGAAGGGAAGCAGACCGTCCATTTTAAGTTGAGAGACTGGCTCTTTTCCCGGCAGCGCTACTGGGGAGAACCCTTCCCTATCGTCTGGGTGTGTGAAACGGTCTATGAGAAAGCAAAAGCCTTGGGAGGCGAAGTGGCCGCGTGGATGCCAAAAGAACCCATCTTCCTCGAAACGGACGAGGGGAACCGAATGTTCGCCCTGCCTATCCCTCCCTCGCAACTTCCGGTCATCCTGCCGGAAACGGATAATTTCAAGCCCTCCGGGGAAGCGGAAAGTCCCCTTGCCAACGTGACGGATTGGGTCAATTGCCGGATCAATCTGGAAACCGGTGAAGTTATCAGCGAAGCCGGGCCCAGCCCGGAAACAGGGGAATGGGCCCCCGGGCGGCGTGAAACGAATACCATGCCCCAATGGGCCGGTTCCTGCTGGTACTATCTGCGCTTTCTGGATCCCCACAATACGGAGGCCATGGTGGGTGAAAAGAACGAACAATACTGGGGCGTCCCCGATCTCTATATGGGCGGAGCCGAGCACGCTGTGCTCCACCTCCTCTATGCCCGGTTTTGGCATCTCTTTCTTTACGACCAGGGCATCCTTACCACTGAAGAGCCCTTCAAAAAGCTCTTCCATCATGGGGTTATTCTCGGGGAAGACGGGGAGAAGATGTCCAAAAGCCGAGGGAATATAGCCTCCCCCGATGAGTTTTTCGAAAGTCATGGCGCAGACGCTATTCGACTTTACCTGATGTTCATGGGCCCGCTCGATAAGAAGAAGCCCTGGAATTCCAAAAACATCGAAGGGATCAGCCGCTTCCTCCAGAAGATATGGAGAGAGTTCATTGACCGTGATGGCCAATTGAATTCCAAAATTGTTGACCGGAACCAAGAGATGGAAGCGACCGACCGCCTGCTCCACCAGACGATTGAAAAGGTCACCCATGATACGGAAACACTCGGCTTCAATACCGCAATCTCGCAGCTGATGATCATGGTGAACCAGCTGGCAAAATCGGAATCCTATACCCGGGAAACGGCGAAGACCTTTCTGCAGATGCTCGCCCCATACGCCCCCCATCTGGCTGAAGAATTGTGGGAGCGCCTCGGCGAAGCTCCGTCCATTATGAATGCCGGTTGGCCGGAAGCCGATCCGGCTAAACTCGTCCAGAACACCGTAGAGATCGTCTTCCAGGTAAATGGAAAAGTCCGCAGCCAGGCGGTTGTCCACAAAGACGCTGACAAAGCGGACCTCATTGCCATGGCTAAAACCGATCCTAAAGTCCAGGGCTTCATTGAAGGAAAATCGATCAAGAAAGAAATCGTCGTGCCCAACAAGCTGGTCAACCTCGTGGCCGTTTAGAGTTAGTAGCGCTTAGGGTCAGCCTTCAGATATTGTCGTGACGCGCGATAGCGAAGTAATTCCATGGACCAATCTGCATCCGGCACTACACACTAGACACCAGACACTAGACACGAAACACTCGTTCCCATGCCTTCTCGATTCCTGCCCGCCGATTTCGATGCAAGCCGCCCCATCGCAATCATCGCCGGCCGCGCAAAGTATCCCCTCCTCATGGCCAACACCATGAAAGAGAAAGGCATCCAGACCCGCATCATTGCATTCGAGGGAGAAACCCTACCGGAACTGTTCGAGAGCTTTCCCAAGGAACATCGGATCATGGCCAAAGTCGGCCAGCTCGGCAAAACCCTGAAAGCCTTGCAGAAGCTGGATGCCGGCTACGCCGTCATGGCCGGGCAAATCACACCGCGCCGTCTCTTCCGCGGCCTGCACCCGGACTTGAAGGCCATTCAGATTTTGACAAGTCTTAAAGAAAAGAACGCCGACACGATTTTTGGTGCACTGGCGGATGAGATCGAAGGCGTAGGGGTGCGCATGATCGATGCCCGCGCCTTTTTTGATCATGATCTGGCCGAGGAAGGACTCATGACCGGGGGCAAACTTGCCGCCGAATCCGGAGATATCGACCATGGTGTGCAGATTGCAAAGGAGATGACTCGACTCGATGTGGGTCAGGGCTGCGTCGTATGTAAGGGCACCGTATTGGCCGTAGAAGCCTTTGAAGGCACCGACCCCATGCTCAAGCGCGCCGGCACCTTTCACGCCCAGCCCTCCATCTTTGTCAAGACGGTGAAACCCAACCAGGATTACCGCTTCGATGTGCCCGTCTTCGGCCTCCGGACACTCGAGGTCATGGAAGAAGCCAGCATCCGAGTGGCCGCCCTCGAAGCAGGGAAAGTCATCATCCTTGAAAAGGAAGCCGTCCTCGCTGAAGCGAAAAAGAAAAAGATTCAGATCTACGGCTATCCCACCCCCGACGAATAAAGTCGGAATTCAAAAATCTCCAAGACCACCGACTTCCGACCTCTGACCACCGGACTATGAACAAAGTCATCGATAGCATTGAACATCCTTCCGATTACGGCTTGCGCCAGTGGTCCGGTTGGATAATCGGCCCCGGATTTCTCCTCCTTACCTTGATAACGGATCCGCCTGCTGGCCTCAGTGTGGAAGGGTGGAGAACCGCCGGAGCCGCCGGGCTCATGGCAGTCTGGTGGATTTCAGAATCGGTTCCTATTTCCGTTACCGCTTTGGTGCCGCTTGCTCTGTTTCCCATGTTGGAGTTGGGGTCGATCAAGGAGGTAGCTGCCCCCTACGCCCATCCCTTGGTTTTCCTCTTCCTCGGTGGCTTCATTATCGCCTTGGCCATGCAGCGGTGGGGACTGCATCGGCGCGTGGCTATCGGGTTGATCGGCCTATTTGGAGCCCGACCCAACCGTATTATAGCCGGCTTCCTCTTATCTGGTTGCCTTATCAGCATGTGGGTCAGCAACACGGCCACCGCCCTCATGATGCTACCGATCGCCACATCCGTCATTGCCCTCCTACCTGCAGGGAGCAAGGGGTCCATCTCAACCTTTGGCCCTGCTCTCCTGTTGGCTGTCGCCTACGGTGCCACCACCGGCGGCATGGCTACCCTCATTGGAACGCCTCCGAACGCCTTGCTCGCCGCCTATATGAGCCGGGTTTACGAGTTCGAAATTGGCTTTGCGCAGTGGATGGCTGTGGGCCTCCCCATGACCATAGTCGCGCTTCCGCTTGTCTACCTCATCCTGACCCGAGTAGCCTTTCGGTTCGAGGGATCTAAAGTTGAGGGCATGGAGGAACTGATCGCCGAGGAAAAGGCGAAGATGGACAAAATCTCCAAGCCCGAGCTCATGGTGGCCCTCGTCTTTTCCCTGACCGCCCTGGCCTGGGTGTTTCGCCCCTTGATCCAACAGATCATCCCCATGATCTCAGACACGAGCATCGCCATCACCAGTGCAATCATCCTTTTCATGCTTCCGGTTAACGCAAAGAAGGGTGAATTTGTCATGAATTGGGAAACCACCAAAGCACTACCTTGGGAAGTCCTGTTACTCTTTGGGGGGGGACTCAGCCTGGCCAGTGTCATCCAGGGAAGCGGGCTATCTGCTTACCTGGGCCAATTGAGCGGGGGCCTGGAAGGCTTACCTGTGATCCTCATCCTGGCTATCATTGCTTTCGGAATCCTGTTACTCACAGAACTGACCAGCAATACCGCCACCGCCGCTACCTTTCTTCCTCTGATAGGAACCATCGCCATCAGCATGGGGCAAAACCCGCTCCTCTTCCTCATTCCCACCGCCTTTGCCGCCAACTGTTCCTACATGATGCCTGTTGGCACCCCCCCAAACGCCATCGTCTTCGGAAGCAACCTGATCAGACTCCCCCAGATGGCAAAAACCGGACTGATCCTCAATATCCTCCTTGTCCCCATCATGCTCCTCATCATGTGGGTCCTCGCACCTATGGTCTTTGGACTGGAATATGGTGTCCTCCCCCAATGGGCAAAGTGATTTCGGAAGCCAGAAATTGGGAGTCGGGGGGTCTGCAGAAGAGAGGATCCACTCCCTATGCAAGGGACTACCCCCCCAAAAAAAGCCCCTCCGCCTGTGCCGTATAGAGGGCTGCTCTTTGACCTTACGAATTCAGGTGGGTGCTATCGCTAACATTTCTGTCTTCCGATTTACGGCCTGACATCCACGCCAGCGTTTCTAGCTCCCTATAAAACAATGTAAGGAAAGAACGAATTTAGGTCACGAACACTGCAGAGGGAAGTGTGTATCGTAAATTATCGGCCACACGGGTCAACCCCTTACGCCAAAATATCCGAGAACCAGAATCGCACCTCCGGGCCCTATAAATCGCCAGCCTCAGGGTCCAGTTCCTGGATAAGGAGCGCCTGGACGGAAGCGAGGAATAAATAACAGGCATAACCACGCTGCGTTTCCGGAGCTAGGGCCTTTACCTGCAACTCACCGGTTTCCAGGCTGTATTCGGGAATATCCCGTAACAGGCTATCCTGAATTTTTAAGCGGAGCGCGGAACAGGAACGAAGGATCGCCTCGGCATCACGCTCCTTCACCTGGACCGGACTTCGCCCGAAACGCCGATCCCGCAGTAAATGCATCAGCGCGGTACAATCTTTCTCCTGTTCTTCTCGGAGCGATCTCACCCAATAGGAAGAGAGATATTCATCCTCCTCGGGAATCAACTCCTTCCCCGGAAGCACACTTTCCAGATTCCCCATGATGGCCTCGATCAATTCAATCAAGGCATCTACCATGAAGGGGTTGATTTGCATATCCAGCTCAGGCATCTCGCTCCAACGTCGCAGTCAATTTCCAGGATTGGAGGGTATATACATAGGCCTCCGCTTTTTCAAATTCCCCGATCCAGAGGACACTGCGTCCTGTCTGGTGAACCTCCATCATATGCGTCTTCGCTCTCTCCAAATCGTACCCAAATACCTTTCTGAATACCATAACGACATATGACATCAGGTTTACCGGATCGTTCAGCACCACCACCGTCCAGGGCGGCTCCTGCTGGAGTTCTGACTGCGTATCCTGCTCTTCGACGGGCAATGGCATGGATTCTCTCGATGAATTATACGGCATGTCAGTTTACGGGATGTGGAAAGATGCAGCAATATAAGCCCTTGCCCATAGAATGAAAGGGAAAAGCCGTTTTTCCCTTTTCCTTCCCCGGGATTTCCCCGAATAGTGAAAGAATGGACGATAAGGACTCCCCGCCGGCCCCACAACATTCAGATCCTCCGAAGGAACCCAAGGAGCTGCTCTCCAAAGCTATCCCCATGAAATGGGTCCTCGGCGCAATTATCCTCTATATGGTCATCTACAACTTTATCCTTTTCATCAACTCCAGGCCTTAACCCCAATTCACAAACTGCGTTTAGCAGCAATCCGCCCCCACCCGTACCGACCCCTGAACCCCGCAACCGGTATCCAAATCCCACCCCTCGTGTCAATACACTGTGTATATACACTGTGTATTGACACCCCGGTCGGAGCTTACCGGACTACCAGCTCCCCGACCCACTCCTCGATCTGCGGGCGGGCGGACTCGATGAGGAGAGGCACTTCGCCAGCACGCTGGTTGAGCGAATCGGGCAATCCAGGACTGGGCCGGAAGTGTTGCAAGGCATAACGGTCTACACCCTCCAGACTTCTTCCAATGGCTTCTAGATCTGCTTTGACGTGGAGGCCTGGAACCACTGTGGTCCGGAACTCATAGGGGACACCAGACTCACAAATGTAGGCAATGGATTCACAGATATGATCAAGAGGTAGTGGCTTACCACAACCGGAGGCATAATGCTCTGTATCCAGGCGGTGTTTTACATCCATGGCAAAGTAATCGACGAGCCCCTTTTCCACTAGATCGGCAAGCACCTGCGGCCGGGTTCCATTGGTATCCAGCTTCACGAGGTAGCCCTGGCCCTTTATTTGAGTTAGAAATCGAGCCAGGTCCAGATGCTGGGTAGGCTCCCCTCCCGTCACACACACCCCTTCAAGCAAGTCTTTCCGCTCCTGAAGAAAGCGAAAAAACGCATCGATCTGAATCGAATGCCCGGAGACAGGGGGACGCATGGAAATGAGGGACTGATTGTGGCAGAAGCTACACCGCAGATTACATCCCTGAGTAAAAACCGTCGCCGCCACTCGACCCGGAAAGTCAATGAGTGAGCACTTGATGAGCCCGGCTAATAACATGGCTTTATGGTTTCATGAATAGAGGGGCGTGGTCCCTCGAGTTCATGGCTGGGCAGTGGTTCCATGATCGCACCCACAGGCATCCACTTTATATGTCAGACGGTCCTTGAATTCGGCTTGCTTTCCATCATGCCACTGACGAACCGGCCTCAAATACCCTACGATTCGGGAATACACCTCGCAGCTCTTTCCACAGCTGGGACACTCAAAGTGCTCTCCAGGCAAATAGCCATGGTCTCGACAGATGCTGAAGGTCGGTGTGAGCGAGAAATACGGAAGCCGGTAGTTTTCGGCCACCCGTCTGACAAACTGTCGGACGGAGCTCGGGTCCGTAATCTGCTCTCCAAGGAAGAGGTGTAAGACTGTCCCTCCGGTGTAACGCGTCTGAAGTGCGTCCTGGTATTCAAGGGCCTCAAAAGGATCATCCGTAAAGCCCACCGGCAGATGACTGGAATTGCTATAGTAAGGTTCGTCCCCGTCGGCAAAACCCTCTGTATTCGCAACCTGGATACCAGGATACTGCTCGGTGTCCAACAAAGCCAGGCGGTAACTTGTCCCCTCAGCAGGGGTCGCTTCAAGGTTGTAGTTGTGTCCGGTTTCCTTCTGATAATCGACCAGGCGCTGTCGCATATGGTCTAAAATCTCCGCTGAAAACACCTGGCCTTCTTCAGTGCCAAGACCGACGTCCAGAAAATTGGTGCAGGCCTCGTTCATCCCCACCAAGCCGATCGTTGAGAAGTGATTGGCCCAGTACTTCCCGAAACGCTCATGAATATGGCGGAGGTAATGCCTGGTGTAGGGGAAGAGCCCTTTACTGGTGAGATCTTCAATCAGGACTCGTTTCTTTTCCAGCGAGTCTTTGGCGATATCCATCAAGTAGTTCAGGCGTTCGAGGAAATCCGTCTTCGACTGGGAAAGAAATGCAATGCGGGGAAGGTTGATGGTAACCACGCCGATACTTCCGGTCAGGGGATGAGCACCGAACAGGCCCCCACCTTTCATGGCCAGTTGCGTGTTGTCGATCCGCAGGCGACAGCACATCGACCGGGCGTCCTCCTCTGACATGTCGGAATTGATGAAATTGGAAAAATACGGGATCCCATACTTTCCGGTCATCCGCCACATAGGTTCCAGATTCGGGTTCTCCCAATCGAACCGCTTCGTCAGGTTCAACGTGGGAATGGGAAAACTGAATAGACGACCCTCTGCATCGCCTTCCTCCATAATCTCGAAGAAGGCTCGGTTGAACATATCCATTTCCTGCTGAAATTCACCATAGCACTCAGGTTGAAATTCTCCCCCGATCACGACAGGCTGTTCGGCATAATGCCGGGGTACCGTGAGATCCAGGGTGATGTTGGTGAACGGACTTTGAAAGCCGACCCGAGTGGGTGTATTCATATTGAAGATGAAAGCCTGCATACACTGACGAACTTCTTTATAAGTCAGACCGTCATAACGAATAAAGGGGGCCAGCAGGGTATCCACATTGGAAAACGCCTGTGCCCCCGCAGCCTCCCCCTGCATGGTGTAGAGAAAATTGACCACCTGGCCCAAGGCCGCCCGGAAATGCCGTGCAGGAGAGGCCGCGGTTTTACCCGGAACTCCCCGAAAACCTTCCTGGAGGAGCTGGTAGAGATCCCAGCCGACACAATAACTACTCACCAGGTTGGTGTCATGCACATGGATGTCCCCACCCTCATGGGCTTGTCGAACATCGCGGCCATAGACCTCATACATCCAGAATGCCCGGCTGAGCTTGCTGGATACATAGTGATTCAGCCCCTGGAGGGAAAAGGTCATGTTACAGTTTTCGCGAACCGACCAGTCCAGATCGTCCAGATATTCCCGGATGATCTGGACATGCTCCTCCTGGACCTTGTCCCGCAGTTGGGCATGCCGCTCGCGATATAAGATGTAAGCTCGGGCTGTTTTGAAATAACCCCGGGCCATTAAGGTTTCCTCCACAATATCCTGGATGGCTTCAACCCGCGGAGTGGATCCGTCCGCAGTGCGCTCGATCAAGGCTTCTACCACGTGGTCGGCTAGTCGGAGGCTGATAGCCTGTTCAAATTCGTTCGTCGCCTGACCGGCCTTGAAGATGGCCTCCTCAATCCGGCGTGGTTCAAAGCGGACCTTGCGTCCGTCGCGTTTAACTATCTGGACCGGGGTCGATCCCGATCCGTTATCCGTTTCCACTCTTTCAGCTATCATCACTCGATTTGTAAGGATCACCATTAGACTCCTCACCTAATCGTTTGAAAAGCGGAAAAACCACTAAATATAGGGATAATTCAATTTAATTAACACAATATATAGTGGCAATCACATTCATTTATACACCATCCCTCAGATCGGCATTGTCATTGGATTGGGCCTCCTCCGGATTAGAATCGCGGGACGGATCCCCCATCTGGATCAGCCACTGAAAGAGAACCACAGGAGCAAGCACGACAAAGACCACGGCTTTCCATATCCAACCAAAATGGAGGTCCCCGCTTCTCGATATCATGATTAGGTCGATGATAAACCAGACGGTAGCAACAACCACCACGGCGAGGAGAATCCAAAACGTGGATTTCCTCGGATTCCTCCCGGAAGTCGGTTTGGATGGCGGAGATCTGTCTGTTTGCTTCTCATTGATCATGGAGCCCGCACATTAAACACAAACGGGTAATCCATCCAGACCAACCGTCCAAAACATTTCGTACCCAACCTACCTTCCACCGAGGCAGTAGGCATTGGCGATGGAGATGCCGCTCAGCATAGCGCCAACAATTCCCAGGAAGCCCTGGTCGGTCCCCGCAATGTAGACATTGTCCAAATCGGTCCGTCCATCTTTGCGCTTGTAGGGGGCCCCGTAAACGGCCCCGCCCAGGTGGCCGGTAAACTTGGTAATCGTCCGTGGGGAAAACATATCTATATCCCCGCACAAATCGGCAAAAGTGCCCTTCTCTGCAGGAATATCCGGGAGCAAATCCACGGCCTGGGTCATGAGGATTTCATACCAGTCGCGTTTAGCTTGCTGGTAGTCGATTTCCTCTAACGCACACCACCGGTCATAATGGGCGATGGCAGTAACCCGCAACCAACCTTCGTCCAAAGTCTTCCCGTCGGGGTATTGGTAGTTGTTTGGAAAACAGATAACCCCACTGCCAGGATCCACGAGTTCTATGGCCGGCCGCCGGTACTCAAATGTATCCGAGGTATTGAAAAAGATAATGGTGTCTTCCCAGCCCAGATTCCGGGGCTGCTCCTCAAAGAGCTGGATACACTCAACGAAGCTGAGCTTGCCGATATTGTCGGTTTCGCCCTGGGCTAATCCAGCCAACCGATTCGTTTCCACCAAGCCAATTGTGGAAATCACCTGCTCGGCGGATAGGATCGACCCATCGTCCAACTCCAGGGTTTGAGCACGATTCCCATAGGTTTGAATCTGCTTCACTCCCAGGCGCATTTTCCGGATTCCACCCAGCTCGGCATACTTCTTGGTCAGGGCCCGGATTATCTGTCGCACCCCCGCAAAGGGTCGGGCAAACCCCTCTAAAAACAGGGATTGGAACATAATCACAAACTGTCCCAGGTCGATATCATCTTCGCGGGCACTCCCATAGTAAAAGATAGGACAGCAGAGCATGTCCACCAGGAGCGGATCGGTCAGAAACTTGGCCAAGACCGGACGTGCCGGAGTTTCAGCTGCATCGAGGTTAGTCGCGTCAAAAGACTTAACAAAGCCGGTCAATTGGCGAAACCCGTCGATCTGATCAGGAAAGGTCCGGTCGATTTCCGATTCAAGAAGGGTAAAGTCATTACTGAATCGGAGTTCGGCCCCGGGAAATTGGATGCGGGAGCTACACTGCTCCGAAAGATCAAACGCATCCCGTGGAATCCGCAGTTGCCGGAACAACTTACCGAGAGGAGTGCCTTTAACCCCCGCAGGCACATAGTTCGTCATGGCATGCAGGCCAACATCATACTTGCGGCCCTGCAGATTATAAAAACTATTCAGGCCCCCGGGCGCTTCATGCCGCTCCACAATGATAACCGTTTTTCCGCCAAGACGGAGACGAATGCCGGCTGCTAAACCGGCCATACCTGCCCCAATTACGACGACGTCGAAATGTTGTCCGTTTAAGGAACCCAAGGCAGGAGCTGACGGACAAGGTTAGGAAGTCGCCGCCGTCTTTGCCTCAAACCTGGGCAACAGATAGTCTGCACAACTTGTGAGGCTGGCCAGTTGCGGGTAATCTTCCTCAGGAACTTCGATCCCGTGTTGCTTACGCAGTTCCATGACGATGTCGAGGAAGTCCATGGAGTCTAACTCCAGCTGATCACGCAGGCGTTCATCATCGTTGAGATTACTCAGATCTTCATCGGGAGCGATCTCCTCAATGATGTCTTTGACGATTTGCTTAACGTCTTCTTTAGTCATCTGCTTTCTTCTTAAATTCAGTTTCGGAGTATTGTCTAGTCTGTAAAACGCTTTACAATAAGCGAAGAATTGATTCCCAGCATCCCAAACGAATTGTTCAGGATGTAGTTTACCTCCCCAACCGCCTTGGGTTCATTCAGCACGAGGTTGGGGAGATCACAGGCGGGGTCAAGCTTATCCACATTGATGGTCGGGTGGATGATTCCGTCCTGAAATGAAGGAAGATTGCCCGCCAGCTCCAGAGCTCCGGCCGCACCCATGGCATGCCCAATGAAACTTTTCGCATTGTTGACATAGGTAGTCGGGCTATTTCCAAAGACCGTTTTGATCGCTTCACATTCCTGAATGTCACCTTGGGGCGTCGACGTCGCATGGGTCGAGACCAGATCGATATCGCTAGCTTCCAGCCCGGCTGACCAAAGCGCGCGCTGCATGCAAACGGCCTGTTGCCTCGGATTAGGCAAAACATAATCGCTGGCGTCACTGTTGATGCTGTGCCCCACAATCTCTGCGATGATCCTAGCCCCCCGGGCCTTGGCATCCTCCAGACGTTCGAGGACGTAAACCGCCCCCCCTTCCGATACGACGATACCATTGCGATCGAGGTCGAACGGTCGGCTGGCTTTGTTCGGATCCTCATGGTGGGCCAAAGCCCCCTGACTCTTGAAGCCGGCAAAAATTCCAAAGGTATGAATACTCTCGCTCACCCCGCCGGCCAACGCAAAATCCACTTCCCCCAGCTGCAGCATCTGCATGCCTTGAATCAAGCCGGCATTCCCTGCCGCGCAGGCTGCTCCCACAGTATAGTGAGGTCCCGTAATCCCCATATTGATCGTAACCTCTCCAGCCGGATTATTGGCAACAGTGCGCGGATTATGATGATGGGTCCAGAACTTGGTATCGTAATCAAACTGCTTGATATTATAGATCTCGTTCTCCGTCTCCACATTTCCGTGCTCAGTGGTACCCAGGTAGACTCCCACTCGATCTTTGGATACCGCTTCCCAATCAATTCCACTATTCAGGACCGCCTCATGGGAACAGTAAATGGCCACGCTGGCCGCCCGAGTACCCACCCGAAGTTCTTTGCGCTTTTGATACCGGGTATTTTCAAAATCACAGACCCCTGCTGGCACGTCCCCCATGTAGCGCATATCAATGACCTGGATGCGCGGACGACCCTCCAATAAATTGGCCCGAAACTCCTCTAGCGAGTTTCCGTTTGGGGCTGTCAGCCCCAGACCCGTAATTACAATGCGGCTTTTTTCCATGGGCAGCAAAAGGGTGAACAAGTCAAAGAGAACACAGCCCTGTCAATAGAGTTTTTTCAATCCAGAGGTGTGAACTATCCAAGGCCACGTTGGAACCAGGGCACACTGAACTCCACTTAACCGTTAGAGAGCTTGTCGGATAAGACCTCGGCGACCATCGGATCCTGGTCATACTTTCACCAATCCAGGTGAATAAGCACCGAAAGCGGGCTCAACCAACCTCACTCCAGGTCCTGAAAAGAAACCTCCATAGCCTCGGTCGCCAGGGACGAGTGAACTTGGACAAGCCCCGTTTTCCCCCGCATTACACCATCAGCCCGGAAATTGAGAATTTGCTGATTGAAACACGAGGGTTTTCCCTAATGCTGGCCACAAGATGAAGATACTAGTTGTAGGCGGGGCCGGCTATATTGGAAGCCATTGTGTTCGGCAGCTGAAGGAGGCGGGGCATGACCCCGTGGTCCTCGATAATCTGGTCTTTGGACACCGACAGGCCATCGCCAACAGTATTCCTTTCTATGAAGCGGATCTCGGCGATCTAACCACCGTAAGGGAAATTCTCAAGCGGGAGGCGATTGAAGGAGTCATGCACTTCGCGGCCTTCGCCTATGTAGGCGAATCCGTGGAGAACCCTCTGAAATACTACCACAATAATGTATCAGCGACCTATAAATTGCTCCAGGCCATGGTAGATGTAGGGGTGAACCAGTTTGTCTTCAGCTCAACTTGTGCCACCTTTGGCAATCCCTCTACACTGCCGATTACCGAGGATCTTCCCCAGGCCCCGATTAATCCCTACGGCCAGACCAAACTGGATGTGGAGCAGGCCCTCAAAAACATTAGTCATGCCCATGGACTGTCCTTCGCCGCATTTCGTTATTTTAACGCGGCGGGAGCCGCGGCGGACGGCACTATCGGCGAAGCTCACGACCCGGAAACTCATTTGATTCCAGTGATCTTCCAAACCCTCCTCGGCCAGCGGGACCATCTTAAGATTTTCGGAACGGATTACCCCACCCCGGACGGGACCTGCCTCCGCGACTACATTCATGTGGATGACCTGAGCCGGGCCCACATCTCGGTCTTCGATAAATTAAAGCATCCAGCGACCGGCCTGTTCTACAACCTCGGCGTAGGGAAACCCTATTCCGTCCGGGATGTCATTAATGCAGTCGAGACCGTCACCGGGAAAACCGTTCCCGTAGTGGAAACCAATCGCCGACCCGGTGACCCTCCATCCCTTTATGCCGACAACACCAAGGCCACATCCGAATTAGGATGGACGCTTCAATATAAGGATCTGGAAAGTATTGTGGAAACAGCCTGGCGATGGCACAGCACTCACCCCAACGGCTATGCTTCCTGATCGTTTCAAATCTCCCATTTGAAAAATCCAGCATGTCCAATCGGTTCCCACCCTCCATCACCCCCGTTGTCACCTTCCTTCTCATCAGCAACGGGGTCCTGTTTTATCTAACCAAGGATAGCTTCATGATCCGCGGCGGGATTCTCGAGAACCCCATCACCCGCCTGGCTACGCTTTGGCCCCTTCAAGCCCGTTTGGATAACGGCGAAACCCTGTTCCGGTTCTGGCAGGTCGTTTCCTATGGATGGCTTCACGGCAGCTTTCAGCATTGGGCCGTCAACATGTTTGGGGTCTTCATGTTTGGAAAGGTAATCGAAGCCGTTTGGGGATCATGGCGCTTTTTGGTCTATTACCTGGTCTGTGTGATCGGGGCCGCCATCACCCAACTGGCGGTTCCGTTTTTCGGTGGGATCGCCGCGCCCACCGTTGGGGCATCCGGAGGTTTATTTGGATTACTCCTCGCCTTTGGGGTGATGTTCCCCAATCAGAAAATCCTGCTCCTCATTCCTCCCATTCCTTTGAAGGCAAAATATTTTGTCGTGGGCTATGGCGCGCTGGAGCTCTTTCTGGGTATTTCCGGAACCCGTACCGGCATCGCTCACTTCGCCCACCTCGGTGGGATGGTCTTCGGACTCTTTTTCATCTGGATTTGGAAAGCCAGGAATGCCGCCCGGCGTGCAGAGACCAACAAAGATTATAGATGATCTCCCCGGCTTATTAATCCAGGTTAAATTACCCGCTTTCCTTATAAAAGACCCCCGGACCCCTTATGAAATAAGGGGAATTTCATCTTGTAACGGGAAGGGAATTTAATGAGTTTTAGACTCAGCCACTAAGCAATGACGATTGATTATCAGGGGGTTCGCCAAATTCTTACCGCAGCCGAAATGACCCCGGCAACCAAACCGGAGGAAACCTTAAAGCTCGCTAAAGACGCGGAGCAACAGATCCGGGAACATCCGGACATTGGAGGCGGTAACGAAATGGAGTTTCTGGCAAAAAGTATGATTTTGCAGGCAGGAGCCCATCGCATCATGGGCAACCATCGCCAGGCCCTGGATAAGTGCGAACTGGCGCTGGAACTCTACGAGAAGGTGAATGACATGAGTGGCATGGCAACCTCCTACGTCATCAAGGGGGCCATCTATTCCGTCTTGGGAAACAATCCAAGGGCTCTTGAAATGTGCCAGGAAGCCCTGCAGTTAAACCGAGAAATCGGAGATGTCATCGGGCAGATCAAGGCTCTCAATAACCTGGGAATTGTTTACCGGGATATTGAACAGGCCGACCGGGCAATCGAGTGCTTTGAAGAGGCCTACGATTTATCGCAACGGGACGAAGCTCATGCCTGGTCCGCCTATCATATCTTAAACAACCTGGGCCTCGTTTATCGAGACCTGGAGGATTATGATACCGCCCTCGACTATTTTCAACAGTCGCTCGACCTACCCGAAGAAATCCGGCGCACCGGGCCAGCGGCTACTTACTGCCATATTGGTGAAATCAAGAAACTCCTCGGCAAACATGCAGAGGCCAGGTCCTTCTTTCTTCAAGCCCTGGACCACGCCGAAAAGGAACAGTTTCACGAATACATCATCACGGTTCTGGTGAATCTGGGTGAATTGTACCTGCTGCCCGAATACGCAGAAAAAAGCCTCGAACGGGCCAAAACCCATCTTCTCAAAGCCCGCGAAATGGCTCAGGAAAGCAACTTCCAACGCCTGCTTGCTCGGGCCAATCAAAACCTGGCCCTGCTGTATGAGGAGAGCGAGGATTACAAAAACGCGCTCACTTACTATAAGGCCTTCCACCAATCAGAAGAGGCAACGCACAATGAAGACACCTCACGCCGCATTGCCGACCTGCAGATTTCGTACGACCTCGATAAATCTCTGCAGGAACAGAAAGTAGTCGAAACCCGCAACCGGGAACTTTCCGCCCTCAACAGCCAGATCGAAGAACAACGGCGTGACCTCTCCCGGGTGAATGAAAAACTGCAGCGCCTGATTACCGAGAAAAATGAATTCCTTGGCATCGCTGCTCACGACCTCAAATCACCCCTTGCCGTCATTAGCGGCTACGCGCAAGTCGTCCAGGATGAAGCGGACCGGGATCCCGACATGGTAAAGGAATATGCCAGTGTCATCGAAATTACGGCCACTCGCTTGGGCCTGCTCGTCCTGAACCTTCTCGATATCGATGCCATCGAATCCGGCGCCCTCGAATCCAACCTGAAGCAGATAGACCTCACACTCGTGGCGGAAGCGGTCCTGCGTGAATTCAAGGACCAGGCCGGCAAAAAGAACATTAAGATGGACAACGATTTCCCGGAAGCGGGAGCTCCCCTCATGGGGGATTTCCTTTCCGTCGAGCAAATCCTCCGGAACCTCATATCCAACGCATTAAAGTTTTCGCCCCTGGGCTCCACCATTCATATCAAAATCGTTCCTGGTGGTCAAACCACCCAGGTAATCGTGAAAGACAACGGACCGGGTATTTCCGAAAGCGATCAACGGAATCTCTTCCAACGCTTCTCGCGCTTGTCCGCCCGTCCGACGGGGGACGAACACTCATCCGGGCTTGGCCTCTATATCGTGAAGCAACGGGTTAAGGCCCTGGGAGGAAAAGTCTGGTGCGAAAGTCAGATCGGAAAAGGGGCCGCTTTTATCGTGGAGTTGAACAACCGCCCCCACCACCGTTAGTTCCCTATTTCAGGTCATACTGCTCTATCCGCTTCCGAAGCGTTCCCCGCGTAATACCGAGCAGGGCGGATGCTTTCACCTGGTTACCGCTGGTCTCCTTCAACACGCGCTCAATCATTGCTTTTTCAAATCGGGGAAGGAGCGGCTGATCGGATTCATTCCGCATCTTTTGATAGGCATTATCGAGAGAATCCTCCAAAGTCCCGGCAGGGATGGGTGAGTCAGGGGAGCTCACTCCAAAAATCATGGGGTCGGCAGGGTCAGTTTCAGAACTGGGCTCGATCTCCGTGGCCAAGACGCCTGCCTGGGGAGATGACGGGGGGGGAGTATCAGGAGCCGGCTCTCCTGCCGGATCCGATACGACTACCGGCCGTGCGGCCACCATACGCACTTCTTCCGGCAAGTCTTTCACGAGTACGGTATCTCCCTGTGCGATAACTGCGCTGCGGTAGACCACATTTTCCAGCTCGCGGACGTTGCCGGGCCACTCATAGCTCGTCAACACATCCATGGCATCCATGGACAGTTGGCGGGCACTAATTTTGCGCTCTTTGCCGAGACGCTGCAAAATGAAGTCTACCAGCTGGGGAATATCATCTTTCCGCTCGCGCAGGGCGGGTAGCCGTAAACGCACCACGTTTAATCGGTAGTACAGGTCTTCCCGGAATCTCTTCTTTTGAACCTGCTTCTCAAGATCCTTGTTTGTCGCCGCAATCATGCGGACGTCGACCTTGATCGTGTCCATCCCTCCGACCCGTTGAATCTCTCCTTCCTGCAGGGCGCGCAGGATCTTGGTCTGAGTCGACAGGGACATGTCCCCAATCTCATCGAGAAAGATTGTTCCCCCATCACAAAGTTCGAATTTCCCTATGCGTTGGGCGGTGGCGCCGGTGAAAGACCCCTTCTCGTGGCCGAATAATTCACTCTCAATCAAATTCTCCGGAATCGCTGCACAATTGACAGCAATGAACGGCCTGCCCTGCCGGTGACTGTGTTTATAGAGCGCACGGGCAATAAGCTCCTTACCCGTTCCACTTTCCCCAGTAATCATGACCGTCGCATCACTGGAGGCGACCTGCCCGATCATTTTAAACACCTCCTGCATGCGGTCAGACGTCCCCACGATTCCCTCCTGGTAATCCTCACTATTCAGCAGGGGTTGGTAATCCTGTTTCTCTTTGCTGAGATCCTGATGCGCCGCCAAGGCCGACTCCACCAGGCTACTGATCTTCTTCAGATCAAAGGGCTTGATGACGTAATCGAAGGCCCCGAACTTCATCGCCTCAATCGCGGTCTGCGTATTGCCATAGGCGGTCATGAGAATGACCATTGCATTCGGCACGACGGAACGCAGGTGTTGCAGCGCCTCCATCCCGGACATCCCCTTCATCCGATTATCGAGCAGAATCACATGTGGCTGTTCGGCCTCAGCTACGGGTATCCCTTCCTCGCCGCTCCCGGCTTCCACGATAGAGAATCCTTGTGAGGAAAGCACCCGCTGGAGGGAATAGCGGATTTCATCATCATCGTCGATTACGAGGATTTTTCGATTCGATTCGGACATAGGCTGTGTTGGAAACCCCTTATACCAAGCGAAAGCCTCTCACCAAATCCAGAAAAAAGGGAGTCCCACTCCAAGTTGAAAGTTCTCTGTTATCCGTTAAGACTATCTTCGCCCTCGCGAACCAACATCCATCGGCCATCGAAAAACCATGTCACCCATCTTATACGTCCAATCCCTTCGAAAATCTTACGGAGCCCGGGAGGTGCTTCGCGGAGTATCCTTCTCTTTGTCCAAGGGGGAACGGGTCGCCTTGATGGGTCCATCAGGAAGCGGAAAGAGCACGCTTCTCAATTGTATTGGGGGCATCGACCGCCCCGATTCGGGGTCCGTCATTCTTGAGGATGCAGATTTAACCGAAATCGATGCGACCACCCTGGACCGCATTCGCCGCAGCCGCCTGACACACATTTTTCAGTTTTTCCACCTGCTGCCCACTCTATCGGCTCGGGAAAACATCGCCTTCCCCCTTCAGCTCATGAAAACGAACCCCAAGGAGGTGGAGGAGCGCGTAAGTGATCTTCTGACTCGAATTCAACTTGAACACCGTGCGGACGCCTTCCCTTCCGAACTCAGCGGGGGCGAAATGCAGCGGGTCGCCATCGCACGAGCCCTCTCACCCAGGCCCGCCATCATCTATGCAGATGAACCCACCGGCAACCTCGACAGCAAGACCGGAGCCACCATCCTCGACCTCATCGAAGGTCTGTGCGATGAGACAGAGACTACCCTCCTCCTCGTCACCCACAGCCAGGAGGCGACCCGCATTTGCCGCCGCACCCTCCATCTCCTCGACGGCCAGTTCGTCAACTGAGACACCAGATACCAGACCTCCCGCATCCCTGTCTCGCATACAAGCCAAGCTCATTCAAAGGGCCGAATGTTGAAGTCAGTCTCTTGACTCGCCGTAGGGCTCAAAGGCGGTTGCAGACGATAAAGCACAGTCCAGCACGGCTCAAAAAATCTTCCACTTCATCTCCATCCGAACCCCGATAGACAAAGAGCCAGCAGCCCGGCACCACGCCCATTCACAATTCACATCTCACAATATAAAAATTGAATTATTTCACCCAGTTCACCCTTCGCCACTGGATCCAATCCTGGAAGGAGACCTTGATGTTAATACTCCTCCTGGCCTCGGGCGTCGGAGTCTATCTGTCCATCCGCATGGCCAACCGGGCAGCCGTGGTCAGCTTCCAGGCATTTACGGAAACCCTGACCGGTGAGAGCGACTTTATCGTCCGCTCACAATCCGGTGTCCTCAAAACCGAAACCCTAATCCTGATCCGGCAGGCATTGGGACACACTCCCGTCCAATTGATCCCGGTTCTGGAAGTCCTCGGAACGGTCCCGAGAGATGAGGGCGATGCCACCATCATGGGGCGCCCAACCATTCAACTCGTGGGCTTGGACCTGGTCACACTGCAAAACCTCCCCAGCATTTCGGGCCAGGACAACCGGATACTGTTTACTCTCGAAGACACGCCTCCGGAAGAACAACCCGTGGCGGACGACATTTTCGACGTCCTCGGCAACCGGGTCGCCATCTTTGCCACGAAGGCCTTTTCCCAGAGCAATGACCTCCGCCCCGGGGATACCTTTGATCTCCTTCTCAATGACGGAGCGGTTGGATTTACCCTGTTCGGCCTGTTGCCCTCCGACCCAGCCTTCCCACAGCCTCCTGACAATATGTTGGTCATGGATTTACCAGCCCTTCAAATTGCCGCCCGCCAGGAGGGGCTTATCAGCCGCATCGAGTTGACGGTCGAACCGGGCCGGGCCGCTGATGAGGTCCGCCAGCAACTGCGCTCCCAACTGGAAGCCCTGAACCCAGGGGATTGGATTATCGAATCCCCCGGGGCGCGCAAACAATCCGGAGCCGTTATGACCCAGGCCTTTCGCTACAACCTGACGGTCCTGTCCTTGATTGCCCTGGTCGTGGGCATCTATCTGGTTTTCCAGGCCTTGGAAGCCGCGGTGGTGAAGCGGCGGCAGGAAATCGCAACCCTTCGCTCGCTTGGGGTCACGCGTGAACGCATCCGGCGTATGTGGATGTGGGAAGCCGCCGCTCTGGGATTAACGGGAGGCGTTTTGGGGACTCTATTCGGTTGGCTTGCCGCCCAGTTTTCAGTTCGTGCCATCGCGCAAACCGTCAACGCCCTTTACCAGGCCAGCGCCGCCCAGGCCGCCCATCTCACTCCGGCAGATGTGGGAATTGGGTTATCCCTGGGAATCGCAGCCAGCCTTGTCGCAGGCTGGGTCCCCGCCCGGGAGGCCGCTCAAACACCGCCAGCTCAAATTCTGGTTCGCGGCTATATCGATCCCGGCATCTCCCTCTTGAATAAACCCTGGCTTGGCGCCGCCATCATCCTGCTCGGCATCTTTACTTACTTCCTGCCCCCGCTTACCCTTGGAGCTGGGGGCCGCTTTCCCCTCGCCGGCTACCTCTCGGCCTTTTGCTGGATGATCGGCGGCAGCCTCCTGCTGCCCAGCCTTATGAAGGCGCTCGCCCGTCAGCTCCGCAAACCCACTGCCCTTCAGCGGGTCCCCACCCTCGATCTTGCCCTCAGCCGCCTCGCCCGCCCCAGTGGGCGACATAAGTTAGCCGCCGCCGGTCTCTTTATCGCGGTGGGAATGGCTTGTGGAATGTCACTCTTGATCGGGAGCTTTGAGGAAACCATGGAAAAGTGGATCACCCGGACTCTGGCAGCAGATATTTATACGGCCAGCGATGCAAATCAAAGTGCCTCCAGTGCTGCCCGTATTCAGCCAGAGACCTGGGCCCAATTGATCCAACATCCTGCCGTGGCGGACTATGAATTTTATCGCGGGTACCGCATCGTGGTTGAAGGACTGGACACCTTTGTGGCCGGTGTGGCCCTGCCCAAAGTCCTGGAAAGCGATCGCATGACATGGGTCCAGGCTCCGGGCACGAGCGCCAAAGCAGATGATTTCTGGAATCAGAACCCAGCGCCGGCCCTCATCAGTGAAAGCTTTTCAGAGCGTTTCCGAAAATATCAAGATGATCGACTCAAGGTTCCCACCCTCGAAGGATTCATCGACGCCGTAGTCGTGGGAATCTATGCAGACTATGGCAATGAACGCGGGACGATCCTGCTCAATGAGCCATTAATCCTCAGCGGGTTTCAATCCCGCGCTGCCAGCAGCGTGGCCCTTACCTTGAAACCAGGAGTCGATGCTGAATCAGTCCGTCTGGAGCTGCAGGAACAATTTCCCACCCTCGTCATCCGGACCACACGATCCCTTCGTGAAGCCGCTCTGACCATCTTTCACCAGACTTTCTCTATCACCTATGCCTTAAAGACCATCGGGATTGCTGTCGCCATGGGGGGTCTCGCACTCGCCCTCGTCGGCCTCATCCTCGAAACCCGGGCCGACCTGACCACCCTGCGCTCCCTCGGCATGAACCGAAAAGAAATCGGCTGGACCACCGCTTGGGAAGGAACCGGTATCACCCTCACCGGCGTGATCGGCGGATGGGCCTTGAGCTATTTCCTGGGTCTGCTCCTGATATTTGTCATTAACAAGCAGAGCTTCGGGTGGACGCTCGCCTTCCATATCCCCTGGTTGCAGATTCTCACTATCGGTATCCTCGTCCTCGCTATCGGATTCACCGTTTCTCTCTTCGTAGGCCGCTGGTCGGCTAAGCTACCAGTCGACCGGGAAGAGTAATTTTCCTGAAATCACCTCATCACTTCAGCACTCGCCGTTATGAAGGAACAACGGCTAAATACGTAGCTCATGTCACGCTCTTCTCCTTCTGTAAGGGATATGTTATACTCTTAGGCCGCCTGGGGACGCTGTTTTTGCGTGGTTCCGGATACGGCAAAAAGGAAACCCTGTTGAAAAGTGATACCCTGGAAGGGCTCCTTCGCCATTGGAAAGAATGGTCTATCCGCAAATTGAAACTAGCTGATCAAACCTGAATTGCCCATGGAACCACGGGAAATCGGTCTAGAATCAAAATATTTCCATTTTATAGAAAATAGATAAGGTTGGTGCCGCTTTCTTATCTTATTATGCACTATCTCAAAATCGGCTTTCGGCAGTTATTGAAATCTCCGGGGTTCTTCCTGGTGGCGGTGGTTACCCTGGCCTTGGGAATAGGATCCTGCACAGCCATGTTCAGTGTGATCCACGCTGTGTTGTTGAAGCCCCTCCCCTTCAAAGAGCCCGACCGGTTGGTTTGGATTGAGAACGGTTCCTCTGGCGGGCTTTCTGCCCGAACTTCCCGAACCGACGTCCTCAGGGCATGGAGGGAGCAGAATCAATCCTTTGAAAGCATCAGTGCCTATTTCGCCTTTTTTGATTATGGGAGGCTCACCATCACCGGACATGGAGAACCGGAAAGGCGAGTCGGGGTGGCGGTGTCGGAGAATTTTATCGACTCCCTTGGCATTCCTTTGTCGCACGGTCGCAACTTCACCGCAGAGGAATCGGAATCCCTGAATAGTCCAGGAGCGGTAATTCTCAGTCATGATTACTGGCTCAAACAATTTGGAGGCGATCCCTCGGTTGTTGGGTCCACCCTCACCATCAACAACCGGTCCACCACCATTGTGGGAGTGCTGGACCCTTCCTTTGATTTCTCGTCAACCTTCTCCCCCGGGTCGGGGATCGATATGATTACCCCGTTTCCCATTAATGGGGAAACCGCCCGGTGGGGGAATACGGTGTTTGCCATCGGGAGATTGAAACCCGGCATAACTCTTGAGGACGCCCGGGCGGAGTTCGAGATTCTGACTCCAAGGATCGTCGAAGAGCTGGATTTTGGCTATGGAGGGGGATTCCACATGCAGGACGTGAATGAGGCCTTGAGGGGCTCCTTCCGAACCCCATTTTTCGTTCTAGCGGGAGCCGTTGCCTGCGTGCTCGCCATCGCCTGCGCAAACCTCTCCAACCTGCTCCTTGCCCGACTCAACCACCGGAGGCGGGAAATCGCCGTCCGGGTGGCCCTGGGAGCGGGTAAACGTCATCTATTGCAACAGACCCTTACCGAGAGCATGATCCTCGCCGTAAGCGGAACCCTGCTCGGAATCCCCCTGGCGGTGGCGGGCACTCACTTACTGGTTCAGCTGGAAACCTTTGGCGTGCCCTTACTCCAAAATGCAGCGGTTAACCAATACGCAATGCTGGTCACGGTCGGGCTCACGATCCTGGCGGGAATCGCCTGCGGGGTCCTGCCCGCTCTCTTCCTGGCGAGGAGCCAGCAGGGGTCTACCACCACTGGCGGTACCCACCAGCAAACCGCGGGACATGCATTTTCCCTGGCTAGAGATTCACTAATTGTAGCTGAGGTTGCCCTCGCGTTTGTCTTGCTGGTCGGGGCCGGATTGCTGGTTCGCAGTTTCGGGAAACTCCTGGAGGTTGAACTTGGGTTCAAACCGCAACAGGCGCTGGCTATTCGGGTGGACACCATAAGAGAATTTGAAAACCGGAGTGAGGAACTGCCCCGCTACTACGATGACCTGGTGGACTCCGTAGCCCGCTTACCAGGGGTGGACTCGGTGGGACTCAGTGATTGCCTCCCATTTGGCCGGAACCGTACTTGGGGCGTGGGGGTCAAGGATGTCCAATACCCTCAGGGTGAATACCCTATCGCTTTCCCACGGATTGTTGATTCCGGTTACCTGGAGACGATGAATATTCCCCTGATTTCAGGTAGGTACTTTGATGAGGGGGATGCTCAACCGGACGCTCCGCGCACGGTCATCATCAATGAGAACCTGGCTCGCCGCCTGTTTGGGGACGGGGACCCCCTCGGGCAGATTCTGACGGTGAATGGGGATTCCAGGGTGATTGGTGTGGTAGCCAATGTCCGTCATGGGAGCTTGGAGGAGGCTGGGGGAAACGAGATGTATTTAAATTATCACCAAGGCGTAGGTATACCCGGCATGGAAATGGTCATTCGCAGTTCGCGGCCTCTGGATTCTCTCCTCCCGGAAATCCGGGCCACCTTGGCTGAAAAGGATCCCATGTTGCCAACGAGTGAATCCTACCCCCTTGAATTACTGATAAAAAATGCGGTGGGTCCACGGCTTCTGATCACGCAGTTGTTAGGGATCTTTTCCGTCATTGCCCTCAGTTTGGCTGCCATCGGGCTCTATGGGGTCATTGCTTTCTCAGTGGCGCAGCGGACCCGGGAAATTGGAATCCGCGTCGCCATTGGTGCACAACGGAAAGATGTTTTGAGCATGGTCATGTCTAGCGGACTCAAACGGGTGGGTTTAGGAACCGGTATTGGACTGTTGGCCTCCCTTGCACTGACCCGCATCCTGCAAAGTATGCTTTTCGGGGTTGAAGCCTTTGACCCGATCACCCTGTCTCAAATCACTATGATCCTCATGGCGGTTTCCGTCGCGGCCTGTCTCTTGCCTGCCCTGAAGGCGACCCGGGTGGACCCAATTACCGCCCTGCACTGCGAGTAGTCTCGTTTAACAGGTGCTTCCTGTGGATGGATGGAGAGTTTGGACTGGCCAGTGAGGTCCAGCTCTACCTCAAATGGTCATGGTCGCCCCATAACTTTTGGCATGACAGAACGAGCGGATGCTCAGGTTCGACTTCCTTAAGCCAAAGTTCATCAAATTCTTGTTCCTAAGGGGATCGACAAAAGATTGCCGGCTCTATAACCAGAAGAGGGAACGGATTGGAGTTATCATGAGCAGCATAGATTTAACCATCAACGGCAATTTGCATCCCCTGGCGGACGTCGATCCTGCCATGCCTTTGCTATGGGCCCTCCGGGATGAGCTGGGATTGACGGGCACTAAATACAGCTGTGGCGTTGGCGTCTGTGGAACTTGCGTCGTCTTGATGAATGGTCAGGCTGTGCGATCCTGCATCCTTCCCGTAAGGGCAGCCTCCACTGCGGAGATCACCACCATTGAAGGCTTGTCAAAAGACGGCACCCACCCGGTCCAGGAGGCGTGGATCGAAGAAGATGTATCCCAATGCGGTTACTGCCAGGGTGGCCAGATCCTGTCGGCGGTAGCCTTCCTGGAACAGAATCCCCAACCGGATGAGAATTCGATTCGGCAATCCATGGCTACCAATCTCTGCCGCTGCGGCACCTATCCGCGTATCCTCAAAGCGATTCAGCTTGCCGCCGGCAAGAAAACCGTTTCATGAAGCCCATCACCCATTCCCGCCGCGATTTTCTGAAGGCCACGGGATTGTCCGCCTCGGGGCTCATCCTGGGATTTCCGCTTCAGATTCAGGCGGCCTCTCAGCCAGGAGATCTTCCCTTTGAACCCAACGCGTTCATCGCGATCAGTCCGGAAACTGGAATCACCCTAACTATCCCGGTTCCCGAAGTCGGCCAGAATACCCGCACCGCCCTGGCTATGATCCTGGCCGATGAACTCGGAGCCGACCTGCAAGCCGTCAATCTGCATCAGGCCGGCCCTCGCAATGATGTCGGCCAACAGATGGCCGGCGCCAGCGCCGGGCTCAAACGTGCCTATCCGGTTTTACGGATTGCCGCCGCCAGTGCTCGAGAGATGCTCATTACCGGCGTGGCCAAACACTGGAATGTGAACCCGGACCGATGCCACACGGATAACAGCCAGGTATTTGGCCCCGATGGACAGTCCATGTCATTCATCGAGGCCGCGGCTTATGGTGGCAACCAATCCGTGCCCAACGCTCCAACGCTGAAGCTCGCTTCTGATTTTAAATATATCGGCCAGGATATCCGGATCCTCGATGCGCAGGAGATTGGCATGGGAAAAACCCAGTTTGCGGTGGATGCCCTTCCCGAAGGGGTCCGCTTCGCCGTGTTATTACGCTGCCCCGTCCTGGGTGGGAAACTCCTGGAGTTTGATGCTGCAGCAGCAGGCAAAATGCGGGGAGTGGTCGATATCCTTCAAGTGGGTGACAAAGTGGCGGTGACGGCGACCAATACCTGGATCGCGATGGAAGCCGCCAAACGCGTGCGGGCCCAATGGGACGAAGGAGAATATGCCAGCGAAAGCACCAAGGGGATCTTAGCGCGACAAAAGGCTGCCCTCGACAACCCTGCGGAAACCCGAGTCGCTCAGGGTGATTTTGAAAGTGCCTTCGCAACTGCACCAATTCAACTGGAACAGGAATTTTCAGGGCCCTTCCTCTGCCACTCCCCGATGGAACCTCCCAATTGCACCGCATGGTTCCACAAAGACAGGGTGGAAATCTGGACCGGCTGCCAATCATTGAATGGCCTTTATGAAGCCCTGCCGGAATACACGGGATTACCCCACGAGCGTATCGCTTGCCACCAACTTCGGATTGGCGGAGGGTTCGGCCGCAAGCTGGATCACGATTTCATTATTGAGGCCTTGGAAATAGCCAAACTGGTGGACTACCCGGTCAAGCTCATGTTCACGAAGGAGGACGATATCCGTCATAGCGTCTATCGGGCGGCTGACCGCTATCGCTATCGGGTGGGTATGGACCTCAACGGCTATCCACTCGCCCTTCAGGAGATTAATTGCCAGCGCGCTCGGTCTTGGCGAGACAGCGCATTCACCCGTTACTTCAAGCACGCCGAGCGCAAGTTCACTCGGCTGGACCTCCCCCTGGTTACCGGGCCGCTGCGAGGACCCCATGATAATGTGTCCTGCTTCACCCAGCATTCCATGATCGATGCCATGGCAGACCGAGCGGGGATCGACCCGCTGGATTTCCGCCTTGCCCTCCTTGGCGATCAAAAGGTCTTTCGCCTACTCGGGTGGGCCGAGCCTCCTGCCGAGGACCCGGTCATGGCTAACCTGGTGAGGATCATACGGGACCGATCCAATTGGAAAGGGGATCCCTCATACGGTTATGGTATAGCCTATTTCGAAAAAAACCAAAGCAAGGTAGCTGTCGCCGCCCTGGCTCCCAAAGCAGGGGGCAGCCGACCGATAGAGAAAGTTTTTGTCGCCCTCCATTGCGGACGCATCGTCAATCCGCTCAGTGCTCGTGCACAGATGGAAAGTGGTGTCATCGATGGCCTCGCCGCCGCCCTCTATCAAAGAATCGATGTCCAGGATGGGCGCGTCATCCAGAAGAACTATCAGGATTACCCCATGCTGGCTATGCCCGAATGCCCCGAGATCGATATCTTCCTTTCCCCAAGCGAGGCCGAACCGAAGGGCCTCGGCGAAACCGCCTATCCACCCACGATGCCGGCTACCATAAGTGCCCTGGCCGACGCCACCGGCCGACGCACGACCGATATGCCGGTTTTTGGTTAGGGAGTCTGGCGACCGGGTCTACTGACCTATACGACCGCATGACTTTTGGCACATGACAGATCGTTTCGGTCCCTCCTATAATGGTCCACATGCCACTTTCAAAGGCCAAGGCAGGGCTCAAACAGGGTGAGTTGGTCCTAGGGCTCACCTTTTACACCATCGTCGCCACCGTGGTGCTGACTTCCCTGGTGTTCGGTCCCTCCCCTAAAAACCCAATAGATGTGACGGGCATGCTGGTCGCCGCGCTCCTCTTCGCCTGCTTTCCCTACTGGCTGGAACGATGGGTGATGAAAATACCGGAATGGGGTGATCCCCTCGCCGCGTCTGTCGCTCCCCCCCTAAAAGCCCAATGGCTCTTCCTCTTGGTTTTTATTCCAGTCGGTGTGGCGTTCAGCTACTTTGCCTTGAGGGTGACCCGTGGAGGTATGCTGCCCTTGATACCCCTGTTCATCCTCGCCGGGTACAGCACGATGTTTTTCTCGTTCGCGGGTTCCCTTCTCTGTTCCCTTGCCCTTTTACTTTTGCTCCAGGGGGTCATGTGGATGGTTCACCATTACCTGTTCGATCTCTCCAGCTTTTTATCCATGGGGGTCGGCCTGGTCATTTTTAATTCTTTTTTCCTCATCGCCAAAGGTGCAGAAAATGCCCGCATGGAAGCCGAATCCCTCAGTGCGAAATTGGAAGAAAGCAATGAGAAGCTGCGATCCTACGCCCTCCGGGTGGGGGACCTAGCCGTGGCCGAAGAACGGAATCGTCTCGCCCGGGAGATTCATGACTCGATCGGTCATACGCTGACGGTGGTCAATGTCCAGGTAGAGGCCGCACGAACTGTCTTGAATAGTGACCCTGACAAAGCCCGAAGTGCCCTGGAGGCGGCCCAGGCCTATACCCGACAGGGATTGACCGAAGTCCGTGAGGCTGTGTCCTCCCTGCGCCAATCTCCACTGGAGAATAAATCCCTGCCCCAAGCCCTGGAGGAACTGCTCCAGAAGGCGAGTACGACCGGCCTGAAGGTCAATTTAAAGGTGAATGGAACCCCCTTGGAACTTCCGGCCCCCTTGGCCCATACCCTCCATCGGGTGGCCCAGGAAACCTTGACGAATACCCTCCGGCACGCCCAAGCCAGCCGGTTGGAACTCCAGCTCGATTTCGCCCAGGAGTCCACCGTCATACTGAAAGTGAAAGACAATGGGAAAGGGTATTCCCCAAGTGAGGAACCCTCCGGCTTTGGCCTCCTCGGCTTAAAGGAACGCGTCGGCCACCATGGGGGGGAAACCCGGATTGAATCCGGTGAGGGTTCCGGGTTTACTTTGGAGGTCAAACTACCGCTTCCATGAAAACCATCCGCCTCCTCCTTGTTGATGATCAGGCCCTGTTCCGGGAAGGCCTGCGGACCATCCTCTCGGCCAGGTCCCGGTTTGAGGTGGTGGCCGAAGCTGCCAATGGAGACGAGGCCATTCAACAAGCCGCCCGCCACCGCCCCGATGTCATCCTCATGGACCTCAACATGCCCATCCTCGACGGCGCTGCCGCCACTAAGCGTATCAAACAGGACAATCCTTCCGCCCGCATTCTGGTCCTCACCACCTTCCACGAGGATGAGCGAATCTTTGAAGCCCTTCGCGCTGGAGCTGCCGGATACCTCTTAAAGGACAGCGACTCGAATCACCTCGCCGAGGCTATAGAAGCTGTACATCGCGGGGAGTCCTTCTTGCAGCCTGCCGTCGCCGCCCGGGTCATCGCTGAACTGAATCGATTGTCCCCCAAACCTAAAGAAAAAATGCAACCTGTTGAACCCCTTTCCGACCGGGAAGAAGACGTACTTCGTGAGCTGGCTCGAGGTGGCAGCAACAAGGAAATCGCGGTCGCCCTGGGCCTGGCCGAAGGCACGGTGAAGAATCATATCTCCAACATCCTGGCAAAACTAGGAGTCCTCGACCGTACCCAGGCCGCCCTCAAGGCCCGCGACCTTGGAATACTGTAGCGGAATGAGCAGGGTCGCTCCTACAAATCCGGAAATCCCGCACTACGAAAACCATGACTCCCGGCCGCCCCAAACCATGACCATCAGCACTGCCTCCACAAGCAGTCATAGGGTATCCTGACCCCCATGATTACACTATGGCTCCTTTCCACTCGCCGCGTCTTCCGCCGCCTGGCTGCTCGCCCGGGGTTTACCCTCATGGCAAGTGGGCTGCTCGCCATAGGCCTGTCCGGAACCATCGGTTTCATGGTGCTGATCCGCACGATTTTACTCTCCCCCCTCCCCTATGAGGACCCCGATTCCCTTTATGGCTTTCGCTCCACCAATGCACGCGAGGGGATTGTCAAGGATGGTGTCTCTCTGGCGGACTTTGCCGACCTCCACCAAAGCCTGACCGTATTCACCACGTTTGCCGCCTACCGCGGCGATTTCATGACCTACCAACCGGTGGAGGGATCCTCCCGACAATGGCTCGGGGCCCAGGTCACCGCCGACTTCTTTCCCATGCTCGGGGTCACCCCTTTGCACGGTCGCCTCCTCAATGCGGACGACTTCTTGCCTGGAGCCCCTGTAGTCATGGTTCTGAGTGAACAGACCTGGGTCACGGAATTCGGAAGCGACCTCGGTATTCTCGGGACCACGCTGGAGATCAACAGCGAACCGATCGAAGTCGTGGGAATTCTCCCCCGTGAAGCACGCGACCCGGCCTTTGCCGGTGCCTGGTTCCCCTTTCCACGATCCAACCCCGAGTACTTCGTCCGTGACAGTCGCCATTGGGCTGCCACGGGCCGGATTGCTCCGGGAATTACCCAAGCTGCCGCCCAGGCGCAAGTCGACACCCAGGTGGCCGCCTTGGCGAGAGCCTATCCCAACACGAACAAGAACTGGGAAATGCAAATCGTCCCCCTCCTCGAGATGCGGGTCAGCGGGATCCGTCGCACCCTGGTCATCGGAATCAGCACCGCCTGCCTCCTCCTCTTTGTCACCGCGCTCAACCTGGCCAACCTGCTCCTTGCTCGCCGACTGAATCGACAGGGAGAAATTGCCCTGGAGCGGGTCCTGGGCGCTTCCCCAATTCAGATGGTAGGAGAAATCCTGTTCGAAGCCGCCATTCTGGCCCTAACCGGGGCCATGCTCGCCGCCGGTTTCCTTTTCTACGCCTTCAACATCTTTTTGCCCGGGGTCGAGGCCGACATCATTCCTCGGGTCAATGAAATTTCTTTTGGCCTCTCCGACGCCTTGGCTCTCCTCGGAGTGGCCCTGGCCACAGCCCTGCTCTGCGGGTTTGCCCCATCCTGGCAAACGAGCCGGGAGGGCTTCGTGACCCTGCTCAACCAAACTGGCGGCAAGGCGACCCAGTCTCGCAGCACGAAACGCCTGCGAGCAGGCCTCCTCATCCTCCAGATTGGAATTACTCTACCCATCGTTGTATCCGCCACCGTAGTCACCGAACAATTGATGAGTTTGGAAAACGAACCCTTGGGTTTTAAAACCGAGGGCGTGGAAGTCTTCATCTTATCCCCCGACCAGAAACTATATCCCAATTTCATGGACCTGCGTGGGTTTTACCAGCGGATCACCGACCACATACGCGAAAAACCGGAATTTGAGAGCGCAGAAGTGCTCACCTTTCCCCCGCTCTTTGGGGCTTCCCTGGATTTTGCCTTCGAGGTCCAGAATTACCAGGATCCGGAAGGGCGGTCTCTTCAGGCGTCCCACCAATTCGTCAGTCCTGGTATTTTTGAATTGTTAGAGATCCAGCTCCTGGAGGGTAGAGCCTTCTCCGAACAGGACGTGCTCGGGGCCCCCATGACCGCCATCGTGAATCAAGCCTTTGTCGATCGCTACTTCGACGACGGCCTCGTTCTGGGGCGTAGGATCAAGGCCATGACCTGGATATCCAACGAATGGCGCGAAATTGTCGGTGTGGTCCAAACCACCAAACAAGCCTCCCTCACGGAGGCCCCCACCCCCCAGATTTATCTTCCCATGGACCAAACCCCCTGGATTTTTGGCCACCTGCTCGTCAAGGCCAGTAACCCCGGGCAACCCATCTCGACCATGATCGAGCAGAGCATCAAAGAAATCTTTCCCGATATGGCGACCCTCGGCACTACTTTAGATGCCTTGCACGATGTCCAAACCCTTAGCGCACGAACCCTCGCCCGCATCATGGGAGGCTTTGCCCTGGCTGCCGCTGCCATGACGGCTTTTGGCGTCTACGCCCTGCTCACCTTAATGGTGGTGGATCAACAGCGCGAAATCGGCCTCCGCATGGCTATCGGGGCCAATGGCAACACCGTGCTCCGCCACTATCTGCTCCGGGGTCTCAAAACAGTTGCCTGGGGAATCGCCGGAGGGTGCGCCATAGCTTTGGCCACCGATCAGATCCTGCGACCCACCTTGGGCATGGAGGGCTCCACGTCCATCCTGCTCTTTCTCGGATCAGCGGGGGCTCTCCTCCTGATCGGACTCCTCGCCAGTGCCTTTCCCGCTATCCGGGCGGCACGCCTCGAACCGGTGGATGCACTCCGCCTCACTTAAACTCTGCTCAATATATCATGAAAACACACCTCCTCCCCCTCATCCTCCTAACCCTGGTTCCCCTCGGCCTCCTCGCTGCCTCTACGGACGAAATCGACGGATTGATTTTCGCCGGTCAGCTCGACACCGCAGAAGCGGCCATCGCCGAAATGGCCAAAACTGATCCCGACTCCCCCGACATCCTCTATTTGAACGGCCGCCTCTACCTGGCTAAGGGCCAGACCGGTGACAGTCTCGCCGCCCTCCAGAAGGCCGTTAAAATGGAGCCGGATCGGGCGCAATTCCATTCAGCGCTGGGCACCGCCTATGTCCGCCACGCCGAAACCCTCCCCTTCATGGAGCGGCCTATGTTCTACATGCAATCCATCGACTCCTGGAAAAAAGCCGTCTCTCTGGATTCCGACTCCCTTGAGGGCCACATGGGCCTGGCCTATTACTACATGAACGCCCCGGCCATGGGTGGAGGGAGCCTGGTCCTGGCGGCCGACCACGCCAAAGAGGTGATTCGCCTCAACCCGGAACTGGGTGAACCCCTCCTCGAGCAAGTCAAGGCCCGCAAAGAACCGGGGATGCCCCCACCAGAAGCTCCAAGCGGAAATTAATCAAACCGCCTTCTACTCCCATCGTAGCGCGCGGGCCGGATCCACCCGGACGGCCCGCAAGGCCGGCTTTAAGCTGGCCAACACAGCCACGATGGCGATGATCGCAGCGGCGCTGACAAACACCCAGGGATTCATGGGATTGATGTCGGTAAAGACCGGAGTCAGAAGGAAGCAGACCACCGCCCCCGCGGCGATGCCGAAGAACAGCCCGAGCAAAACCCAGACAATGCTCCAGGTCCCTACCATCGAGAGGATGGACCGGGGCGTGGCTCCAATCGCCATACGTATCCCAAATTCCCGGGTGCGCTCGGCCACGACATAGCTGACCAGACCGTATAGCCCAATCGCGGTAAGAAAGAGCGCAAGCACACTAAACAATGTCGTAAGTTGCATGGGCAGCTCCTGGGCAAAGACCATGAGTCCAAACACTTCCTCAAAGGTGGTAATGGTCATAGTCAGGTTGGGGTCCACTTCCAACATCGCCTGGCGAATCGTATCGATATAGGCCTCCGGTCTCCCCTGTATATTGAGTATGAAGGTCGTGGCGTATGCATACATTTCCCACTGGCTCAGTGGGAAATACAAGGTGAAATCAGTTTCCGGAATGAAGAAGGGTTTGTCCTGAATTTCTTCAACAACTCCAACGATCGTCAGGTCATTTCCCCAGAAACGAATCTGCATTCCAAGCGGATCTAAGTCCTTAAAATAACGATCCACCACGTTTTCACTCACAATCACAACCTTTTGAGATTCCCAGGTATCGGTATCGGCAAAGTCCCGGCCCAGGACGATGTCACTCCCAATGGTTTCAAAAAAGCCTGGGCTGATGTTGTTTCGGAGGGCATTGGGGTTCACCTCATTTTCCCCTATGGTATAATGCGGCATCGTAAAATCGCTGTGCCCCATATCATCTATACTTCCCGGTATCCGATTGGCCGCGGATACATGGATGACGCCAGGCAGTTCCGATAAGCGCTCCAGGGCTCGTCGACGAAACGGCTCTTTCTGTTCCAGGTAAGCTGCCTGGTCTCGCCCAAACCGGTAGCTCGGCAAGGGAACGGATACCCCCACCCGGCCCTGTCGCTCAAACCCCAGGTCCCGTTCTAATACGGCTCTCAAATTCAATAAGGATACCCCCGACAGCACCAGCAAGAGGGTGGAAAACGCAATTTGCCCCATAACAAAGAAGGCGTGAAACCTGTGTTTTCCTTTACCTCCGCTATGCGTCAAAGCATTCGCCTGAATTAACCCCTGGAGGTTACTCCGGAGGACCCCAATGACGGGTAAACTCCCTGTCAGTACAGTCAACACAGCAGCCAGGCCCAAAGATAACCAGAAAAGATTATAGTCGAGGGAGAAGGATTGTCCCCAGGGAATTTCATCGAGCTGCAAGACATAGGTCAGGTGGATAAACCCATCAAAAACGAGGTAGCTGACCAGGAGGCCGAAGAAGAATAGAAGGGCAACTTCAGTCAGAAGCTGTCGAGCCAAACGAAATCGCCCCGCCCCCAGCGAATGCCGAATGGCTAACTCTCGCAAACGGGCCAAACCGCGGACCATAATCATGCCACTCACATTCAGGCAGCCGATGATGAGGACCATCAAGGTCACCACCTGGAACGAGATAAAGGCTGTCTTGATCATCGGGACCTGCGCCGTGACCACATCATTAACCGGAATCCCGTCAAAGGTTTTTCCCGTCACTTCCACCTCGCGTTGATCTTCAGGATACTGCTCGGAATAGCTTTTAAATAACTGGTCCAATTCAATCGAGGCCTGCTCCAGGGTGTGTCCTGCCTTCAGTCGCCCAAGCGCCCAGTAGCTGTGATTATTCCGGTGTGCATCCACCGAATAGATATCCCGGGGTATCCAGACATCTGACCTGTCAATATTCAGGTAAAAACTTTCCGGCATCACTCCCACGACCTTATAGGTGTTCCCATCCAAGCGGATATCGTCAGCGAAGACATCCTGTCCTGCGCCGAGCACCCTTCGGTAAAGTCGCTCGCTGATGACCGCCACCCGGCTCCCAAACGTATCCAGATCGGCCTGGGTAAAGGTTCGGCCCCGAATAGGTTCAACCCCCGTCGCTTCCCATACGCCTGGCGTCACGCGGTCTCCCGGAATGCGCTCCAGTCCGCCCTCGGCTTCCATGTCAAATTCCAGGTAGGGATCGATAAATCCAAGCGACTCAAAAACCGTCTGGTTCTCCTCGATGTACCGGAATTGGGGAATTGATAAATTGCTAATGCCATTTGCATATTCGGGGATTTTGAGATAGCGCGTTCCAATCAGGACGACATTCCGGGTATCCTTGTAGGCATAGGGCTCAAGAATCAGGTTCTTGAGCAGGCTCATAGCCGCCGTGTTGGCTCCCAGGCAAAGCCCCAAAGTCAGGATCACCACCGTGGAGAACCCCTTGTTTCTCCACATCTGCCGTAGCCCGTATCGAATGTCCTGCATCGTGTCGCGAATGATCCGCCAACCCCACGCGTCCCGCGTTTTTTCTTTATACTGCTCTACCCCTCCAAAATCGCGGAGAGCCGCTCGTTTTGCCGCTGCTTCAGTCATCCCGGCTTTCATTTTCTGCTGCTTGCTCATCTCCAGGTGAAAACGGATCTCTTCATCCAGCTCATCTTCCCAACGGTTGTTCAAGAGTTGCCTCCTCAGGCTAAACAGAAACTTCTTCATCGATTTACATCCGGTGAATCAGGACCTGCCTAACCCATTTTTAGAATTAAATGCACAGCCCGGGCAAACTGTTCCCAGTAGGCCGTCTCTTCCGCGAGCTGTCGTTTTCCATCGGATGTAAGCTGGTAAAACTTCGCCCTGCGGCGATTCTCAGATTGTCCCCACTCGGCGCGAATCCATCCCTGGCGCTCCAAGCGATGAAGCGCGGGATAGAGGGAGCCCTCTTTAATTTGTAAGACTTCTTGGGATACGGTGTAGATCGACTGGGAAATCCCCCACCCGTGCATCGCCCCTCGCTGCAAGGTCCGTAAAATCAACAGATCCAGTGTCCCCTGCAGCAGGTCCCCCCGCTCTTGTTTACGCTTGAATATGCCTTTTGCCATCTGCTTTCCCTAGATAATCTAGGTTAGAAGACCACTCCCTTTCCCCTAGAGTGTCAAGGGGAAAGCTCCCAGCTCTCATAATCACTACTCCATTGCCCCACCCTGCCAAACCGCTAACACTCACCTTCACCGCCCCACTTCATCCGTGAAAGCCGTCGCCTACAACTGGAAAACCCACGCCACCCTGGTCGTGCTTCTCATGGCAATTATGGCCCTTCGATTTCCTGCACTCGTTGAGGGGGGTCATTTCACAGCCGAAGACGGGCGGGTCTTTTTTGCTGAAGCCTGGAGTCTCCCTCTATGGGAATCCCTGCTGACCCCGTATGCCGGATATTTTCACCTTCTACCCCGGATTCTGGCCGAACTGCTCTCTCCGCTGCCGCTGGTCTGGCTCCCTGCCACCTACTCCCTCATAAGCCTCGGCCTTACCGCAGGAACCTTATCTGTATTTTATCTGCCCGGGTTCAGAGCTCTGGTGAAGTTGGATGGGAATCGACTCGGTGTTTGTCTGCTTCTGGGCATCGCTCCTCACGCTGAGAATCTGGGATTCCTCTTTGGCCTCCACTGGTACCTGGCCTTCGCTCTGACTCTTTTCCTCGTCATGGAACCGCCCACCGGCCGAGTTGGCTACCGGGTCCTACTCCTTGTATCCATCCTGATCATCTGGTCATCTCCATCGGCCTTCGTCCTTGTCCCTCTGATACTCTGGAAGTGGATTAACGCGCAAGACAAGCGAACTCGATTCTTCCTCCTCAGTCTGTTGGTGAACCTTGGGCTGGTCTTCGGGTTTGTCTTGGTTTTTCGGATACAAGGTGAAGACCGTACCGCTTTGTTCACCTTCCCGGATCTCCTTGCCGCCCTCGACCGGATGGTGCTCCGGGGGTGGTTGGGAACAACCTGGATCGGCCGTGGAAATGCAGCCTGGATTGCCACATACTTTCCGCCTCTCCTCTATGCCATAGCAGCCCTGACCACAGGAGCCGGCCTCGGCCTGCTCTGGAAGCATCGATCATCAGAGCAAACCAAGGCCGCAATCCTTATTCTTCTTGCTGCCCTGGGCATGATCGCTTTGAGCCTGACCCGTTCCCTCTATTTGGCCGAAATGACGACCCTCGATTTGCCGCGCCATACTCGCTATCTGACTGCCCCCAGCCTGCTCCTCCTCATCACCCCTTTTATCCTCATCCCCTCCACTTACTGGAACAAACCATGGCGCACCATGGGTGTATTTACACCCCTCGTTCTCCTGTTGGTTTCGGGCTCCACCGGTGAGATCCATTGGGCCAAACCAGCTCAGGAGTTCAGGATCGGCAGCTATGTTGAGGACATCCGTCAGTTCGAAATCAGTTATGTGAGGGAGAGGCGGCCAGGGAATCTCTACATCCCCCACGATATTCCTTATGATGGACCCATTCTGAGCTCTGAACCGGGAATCACACATTTGCCCGAAGAAGGCCTGTCCCCTGTCGCTCAGATCGAACAGGGTGGAACGACCGCTTATTCCGCCTGGATCGAATCCCTCGCCATGAAAACCACCGATACCAGGGTAGAAATGCCCGGCATGGGGTTGATGCAATACCTGGGATATTGGGGAGGATGCCTCTGGTTCGAGGACGAGGCAGGAGCCTTATTGTTCACCAGCCGGCTCCTTTATCCTCAAATGTGCTGCATCCAGGAAGACCAATTCCTTCTGATCCCTCTACCCTCAGGATAATGTGTCCTCATCCTCCTCCGGGTAGCGCCCTGCATCAAGCTCCCGCCGCAGTCTATTCAAGGCCTCCTCTAACTCCACGCGCTTGGCCTCCACTTCCGCTTCACTGGCCCGGCGGTCCACTACAATAGGGTCTCCCCAATGAATCGTGACCGTTGTAAACGGTTTGGGAATCCGGAAACGGTCCCAGGCATTAGTCAGGAGCCATTCCCTTTCTCCCACTGACATAAGCGGAACGACCGGACAACCGGTCAACTTGGCCATTTGCACCGGCCCTTCCTTGGCGATATAGCGAGGCCCTCGTGATCCATCGATCATCATGAGCAAGGAGTGGCGGTCCTTCGAAAGCATCCGGAAAAATGTTAGAGCGGCTTCCCGTCCCCCCGTGCCGCTCGACCCTTCCACCACACGAGCACCAGCCATCTCTCCCATCTTGATCCCGATCGTCCCATCCCGGGATCGACTGATCATCACCCCCATCTTCCACCCTCTCTGAATCCCAAACTTCTGGAAAAAGGAGGTCCAGAAAATGAGCCGGTTATGCCAGGTGCACAGAATTAAGGGATCCCGGGCGGCGAAGGCCGCCTTATAGCGCTCCTCCCCTCCGGCCCATTTGATCTTCCAGGTATAAAACAACATCCCCACCAGGAGTCGCAGCAACCGGGCAATCAACCAGGCCTTCCATTCATATGTTTTTCCGTGTCTCGCCAAATCTAATTTACTGCCAGAAATTAATCCCAAGTGAATCCATCCAATTCACAATCACATTTCCCAGATCACAACATCTAAGTTTCTTCCAATCGATCCAAGACCTGTCATAGCTTTTGGTTTCCCCAAACCAGGTTTCGTTCCTTCAAATAAAACGTATCCCCAACTTCCATGAGAACTCCCATGAAACAACCCCTGATCCCCTTCCTTCTGTTTGTCCTCTGGCTCGGCTTCCTGCAGGCCGGAGAAGAATTTGATGGTATCCCCCTTTCCCAGAAAAAGGCCCTCGGCCTGCCCGACTGGATTCAAAACCGGGTCATTTATGAGGTGAACGTCCGCCAGTATTCCGACGAACACTCCTTCAAGGCGGTCGAACGGGATTTGCCAAGACTCAAGGAACTGGGAGTTGGCGTCCTTTGGTTCATGCCGATTCACCCCATCGGCGAGGTGAATCGCAAGGGGACGCTCGGGAGTTACTATTCTATCAGTGACTACAAGGCCGTAAATCCGGAATTTGGCACGGCCGCCGATTTCAAAAGCTTCGTCGATGCCGCCCACGCACATGACATAAAGGTAATTCTCGACTGGGTGGCCAACCATACGGCATGGGATAATCCCCTGACCGAAACCAATCCGGACTTCTTCGCCACTGACGAAGCGGGTTCTTTCGTCCCTCCCTACGGGTTCGATTGGACCGACGTAATCCAGATGGACTACACCAATCGCGAACTCTGGGACTATCAGGCTGAGGCCATGGAGTACTGGCTCCGTGAGTTCGGGGTGGATGGATTCCGTTGCGACTATGCGGTTGGCCCGCCCACTGAGTTCTGGGCCAACGCGACCGCTTTCATGCTCCACGAGTATCCGGATATGTTCATGCTGGCTGAAGCCGAGCATCCCCCGCACCAGCTCAAGGGCTTCCACGCCGCCTATGGCTGGGACATGATGCACACCATGAATGACATCGCTCGCGGTGAAAAAGATGCCACCGCCATCGATTCCAGCCTGGCCAAAACCAAGGTCAACTTTCCCGAGGGATCGAACTTCCTGTATTGCACGACCAACCACGATGAAAACAGCTGGAATGGCACCGTACTGGAGCGACTGGGCGGAGGCGCCCAAGCGTTTTCCCTCGTAACCTACGCCCTGGACGGGATACCCCTGATCTACAACGGACAGGAGGCCGGCCTCGAAAAACGGCTCGAGTTTTTTGAAAATGACCCCATTCCCTGGCGCCCCCACCCTCACTTCGACTTCTTTAAAACCCTGAATGCCCTGCGGCGCGCAAACCCCGCTCTATTCACCGGCAGCCAATTCACCAGGATCCCCACCACCGACAATGCCAAGGTATTTGCCGTAAGCCGGGAGGCGGGCACCGATCAGGTCGTCATGGTGGCCAACCTGTCCGCAGTAAATAATGTGGAGGTCACCCTGGCCTCCGCTTCCCTCAATGGCACCTATCGCGACGTCTTTACCCGTGAAAAGATGGATATCGACCATTGGACCACTTTCACCTTCCCGACCTGGGGCTTCAAAGTTCTGGAAAAAGTCAGGTAAGCCAACCTTGGCGGGGCGGGCGTCTGCCTTCAGACAGTGAGGGTCGACACCTGTCGGCTGAAGCGTGGGTGAAGCTTGGTGCGGGGCTCGGTCCCACCCCTGTTAACTGATTTTTTACCGTATATTTGCATCTCTTATTTGAGCTCTGGCATAACGTGTTTATGATTAATGGCTGCTTGAATTCGCCATTCCAGTCTAGACAGGCACTCGAATTCACTTTCCAATAATCCCTTGTCAGCCAACGAGTTTTAATTCTTCCCACCTCGTCGGCTCAACCCCAATCCAGGCGCACCCCTTGAAACTTGACCGGCACGTAGCTCCCTTCCCCTTCGAATTCCATACGCTCCCTCAGATCTACAAGGGCGCTGCGGAAGCCTACCAGGACCTGCCCGTGGTAGCCGCGCCGCTGAAAACAGGTGATTTTAAAAAGGTCTCCTATGCGGAAATGTACGAACTTGGCTTGAACTTGGCCACCGCCCTGATCGACAACGGACTACGCCCACGGGAACACGTTGGAATCCTGGCTGATAACCGGATCGAGTGGTTAATCAGTGATTACGGCATCCTCATTTCCGGCGCGGCCAATGTCCCCCGGGGAACCGATATTACCGAGCAGGAAATCGTCTACATTTTGACCCATGGCGATGTCGAACTGGTCTTTGTCGAAAACGCCAAGATCCTCGAAAAACTGGAAAATGTCCGCGACCGCCTCCCCGCCATGCTGCAGGTCATCATGATGGACAAGGACACCCCTGCCCCGGACGGCGTACTCCATCTCTACAATTTGCTTGCACAGGGAGAAGAGCTGCGTCGCAACGGAGATACCCGGGCTGAAGAACGGATCGCCCAGACCAAGGCGGAAGACCTGTTCACCATTATTTATACCTCCGGCACGACAGGAACACCCAAGGGCGTTCAACTCACCCACGCCAACATGGTCTCCCAGTTAAGGAATGTGTCCTGGGAGATTCTGAAGGAAGACCGCATGTTGTCCATCCTGCCCATTTGGCATAGTTATGAGCGAGTTTGTGAGGTCATCTCCATCGGCCGGGGGGCCTGCACCTACTACACCAACATCCGGCGCATATCAGAAGACTTGAAAGCCGTCCGGCCTACCATGATGGCCTCGGCTCCACGGCTATGGGAAAGCGTCTATCAAAAAATTAAAAAGAACGTCGAGACTGCTCCCCCGGCTCGCCAAAAACTGTTCAACGTCGCTTATTTTTGCTCCCGTATGGTCCAGGGCAGCTGGTACTTCCTTGCCGGCCGCACCCTCGACCTGACCGGTCGCTCCCTTCCCGAAAAAATCATCAAGGGAGCCTTTCATGCCGTCCGAGCCCTGATATTTTTGATCCCCTACCTCATTCTGGACAAAGTCGTCCTCAGCAAACTCCGCCAAGTCGTGGGGGGGGCCTTCCGGGGAACGGTCTCCGGCGGGGGGGCCCTACCTCCGTACGTGGACGAATTTTTCAATTATATCGGTATTCCGGTCCTCGAAGGGTACGGTATGACGGAAACCACCCCTGTTTCCGCAGTCCGAACCAAGGACAAGTTGATTATCGGCACGGTGGGCCCGTTGGTCAACAATACCCAAGTCCGAATTATCAGCCTCGAAAACGGAGAGATCCTCTACCCTAATCCTGGCCGGAAAGGTGAAGGGCGTGGCATGAAAGGGGAAATCCACATCAAAGGGCCCCAAGTCATGAAGGGGTATTACAAAATGCCCGATGAAACCGCCCGCGTCCTCAAAGAAGGTTGGATGAATACCGGGGATATCGGGATGGTCACCTACAATGACTGCTTGAAAATTATGGGCAGATCCAAAGAGACCATAGTTCTCCTCAGCGGAGAAAACGTCGAACCCAATCCCATCGAGGACAAGTTGAAAGAGTCACCCAAAGTCGACCATTGCATGGTCATCGGAAACGACGAAAAACATCTCGCGGCCCTGATCATTCCTTCCCTCGAGTTTTATCAAAACAACGGCCAACCGAGCGTCCAGACCCTGCAAGAACTCGTCGAGCTTCCACAAGTCCAGCAAGACTTGGAACTGGAAGCTAAAGTTCTCGTTAACCAGGACAATGGCTTTAAACCCTTTGAGCGCGTCCTCGGCATTCATCTGATCGGCAAACCTTTCGAGCTGGGACAGGAATTGACCAACACATACAAACTCAAACGCCACGTCATCACCGAGATGTACGAGGAGGCGATCGACCGGATTTACGGAAGGGACTAGACAGTGCGGTTTCTTCTCTTAGAATCTGCTACATGGTCAAAAGAATGAATGCACGGGGACTCATCCTGCTGATTCTCGGGCTACTCAGCTTCTCAGGATGCGCATCCGGCCCTTCCATTGTCATGAAAACCGCCGCCATGCAGCCCACCATTCCTGAGGGAAGCACCTTCTCCGTCCAATTGGATGCCTTTGAATCAGAGGCACCCTTTCGTTATGAATTGGTTATGTTTCAGTACCAGGCACAGGAACTCTCTCCCCCCATACAGCAACCCGCTGATGGATCAGTCATTTGTTTCCGCATCGTAGGCCTGCCGGGGGAAACCATAGAACTGACGAACGCTGGCCTGTTCATTAATGGCCAACCTGCTCCCCCCCTGCCCGGTATCCGCTTTGAGCCCGCCCCGGACTCCAGCGAGTTCCAACGCTTCAATAGCGTTACCCTGCCCGAGGGAGCTTATTTCCTTCTCGGCGATAACTCTCCCCGAGCCCTTGATGGTCGATACTGGGGTTACGTGACTATCGATCAGATTCAGGGCAAAGTGGTCCCACGCAACTCCTGATCCGTCCCCGTCACTGCATTGAAATCTGCGCATAGCAAAGGCGGACTCTGGATTCTGATCACTTTGGTCCTGGGGGCGTGTGTGGCCTGTTCGCCTCCGGCCAAACCCATCGTACTTACCATTTCAGCCGCGAGCAGTCTGGCCCCTGTCATGGCCACTTTTGAACCCGGGTTTGAAACTACCCATCCGGAAATCGACATCCGGTTTAACTTTGCCTCCTCTGGCTCCCTCCGCGCCCAGATCGAGAATGGAGCCCCGACCGACCTCTTCATCTCAGCCAATCAGGACCACTTCCAATCCCTCGCGGATCAAAATCTCCTCTCTCCCCCCGACGGCATCCCCCTCGCCATGAACCAATTGGTCCTGGCCGTTCATTCCCGGCTTGCCGAAGACATCAGGGACCTGAATTCGGTATTCTCCCACATTGTTTCTCAACAGGATAGATCCCTCGCAATCGGTGAACCGGACTCTGCCCCAGTGGGGTATTATGCCCGCGAAGCCCTGGAAACACTCAACACTTGGGAAACCCTCCACACCCATCTCATTTACGCCAAAAGCGCGCAACAATTGCTCACCTGGATCAACGAAGGTATGGTGGAAGCCGCTATCATTTATGCAAGCGATCAGGAGCGTGTTCAAGCCGAAGTGGTGGTGATGCCCTTCCCCGAATCCGTCCATACTCCCATCATTTACCTCGGGGGGATCGTAAACCGGTCGGACTATCCCCACGAGACGGCCCTTCTGCTGGACTATTTAAAAAGTAACCCGGCCAAACCGGTATGGAATCAGTTTGGATTTCAGCTTTTACCGGAGGAAGTCATCGCTCATACTTATTAAGTGATTCCGATGTTTGAGCCATTCCTGTTTTCGCTCCGCATTGCACTCATCGCCACCCTCCTCGCGTTCATTATCGCGATTCCCCTTGCCCGACTGCGCTTCTCTCGCCGTGGCCCGCTTTGGGATATCTTCGATGCCATCCTGGTCCTCCCGATTGCGTTGCCTCCCACCGTTGTGGGTTTAGTTCTGTTGACCACCTTTGGTAGCCGCTCCCCGCTTGGTCTCGCTCTTCAGGATCTGGGAATCACCATTCTCTTTAACTGGCCCGGAGCGGTCCTGGCCGGAACCTGCATTGCTTTTCCCCTCATGTATCAGACATCGCGCTCTGCCTTCCGTCAGATCGATCCAGAGCTACTCGATACCGCAAAGATTTTTGGCTATAAGGGCCACCGCCTGACCTGGGAAGTCATGATCCCACTCGCTTGGCCGGGCATCGCAGCTGGACTGGTACTCACCTTCCTGCGAGCTCTCGGCGAATTCGGGGCCACCCTCATGGTAGCGGGTAACATCCCCGGGCGAACACAAACCGCCCCGGTCGCCCTCTACTTCGCTGTTGAAGGCGGAAACTATGCGTTTGCCTGGTTGATGGCCCTGCTTGTCTTTGCTGTCACTTTCATCGCCCTCCTCCTCTCCGGGTACTCCAACCGCCGGCGAGACCAGGGGGGGTGACCGTTCTACCTTTTGCAGAAAGGGAATGACGAAATGCCCAACTACCTGAGCCTCAAAGAATGGCCCATCGGTTCGGTCCTAGGTTTCATATTCTGATGCAGGGGCGGTGCTCGCGCCGGCCCATCCCATATCCCGGTCCCCTCGAGGCCTTGGGGAAGGCGTGCAGCCTGTATCTAGAAACTCGACCTCCACCCATACATCACCTTTACTCCCACCATGGATAGAGCTGAAGCTAACCGTATCCGGGCAGAACTCCGATCTGAGATCGAACAGCTTAAGGCCTCGATTGCCGAGATGAAGGAGGATACCAAACCCGTCGAGCCGGACGTGTCTCTTGGACGACTCACCCGCCTGGATCAGATGCAGGCCCAGGAAATCAAAGGAGCCACTATTCGCAATCTGGAAGAACGGCTTAGTGAGCTGGAATACAAAGTCGCCGTGGTCGGAACTCCACTCTACCAACCCTGAAGGTAATGGAGCTTTCTTCCAGATCCGATGCGGACATCCTCGTAGTGGCCGAGCCCATTATGGACAACTTGATGGAAGGTTCCACCCGGATCGATCACGCGCAGCACACTCGCGACTTTTCCACACGGATGAAGGCGATCGTAACCCCCGAACACCTCAAATCCGTGTGTCGCCGTTACCAGGCTGAGTGGGGTGTGTTTACAGAGAGAGAAGTCGCTGCGATCTTCCGCCGACCAGAATCCGTCGTCATCATCTGGAAACAACGGTGCAGCCAGGTCGAGGGCGAAAAAGTAGCTGAGATCGAGCTCATCGAGGAAGATGGAGCAATCAAAGTAGGCCACGCCCTCGTTTTCTAAATCCAGGCAGGCAGGTCGTCGCCGAGGACACGCCGAAGCGCGTGGAGATGTTCCGCGCAGTCGGATAGTATCCCATAACAATTGAATTTCAAATACCCAGCACGAAATCCCCCCCACTCCCTTCCTCTGCTCCCTCCCCCACTCAACGGTTTACCCGACAAAGGCACCAATTCTTGCCTAACCCAAGAGGATCCCTTTTCCTAGCAGCCTTAGCCCCTTTTTAACTTAGCAAATTACCCTATGGCGGATCTTGATTTACGGACCCTCGATCTCATTGTTATTGTCCTGTATTTGGCAGGCACGGCCGCACTCGGCCTCTACGTAGCCCGAAAAAATGACTCCACAGAAGCCTACTTCCTGGGAAGTCGCTCGTTTCCCGGATGGGCTGTAGGACTCTCCATTTTAGGCACCTCGATCAGCTCGCTGACTTTTCTTACCATTCCCGCTGCGGCCTATATCATTGATTGGCGGCAACTCGCCTCAAACCTGATGTTACCCTTTGTGGCCATCGTAGCGGTCATCTTCTTTGTGCCTATTTTCCGGCAGCGTCGGATCACTACGGCTTACGAATACTTGAACCTCCGCTTTGGCGCCACGGCCCGATGGTTTGCCGTCGTAACCGCCCTGGCCTTTCAGTTCGTCCGCCTCAGCATGGTCCTTTTTCTCGTCTCCATCCCCGTCAATCTGGCAACCGGCATTCCCATTGAAATCGTCATCACCTGTATGGGGATTTTCATCGGGTTTTATACCATTCTCGGGGGAATCCAGGCAGTGATCTGGACTGATGTGATCCAAGCTATCATTCTCTGGATCGGGGGCATCATATCCTTTATTTTTATTTTCACTCAACTCCCTGGAGGTATTGGTCAAATCCTGGAAATCGGCATGGCCAACGATAAATTCAGTCTCGGGGAGATGCGCTGGGATCTGGGTGAGCGCACCTTCCCGACCATGATTCTCTTAGGGATCTTTGCCTGGTTAGGCTATTACACTACGGACCAGACGGTCATCCAGCGCTACGCCGCGGCGAAGTCTACCAAGGCGGCACAGTTTGGCACCGCCCTGTATTCGACAGTCGTGGTCCCCACCTGGGCCTTCTTTTATTTTATCGGAACCAGTCTCTATGTCTTTTACTCCATTAACGTCGATCCTCGCGTAGCCGAGCTCCAGTCCGACCAGATCTTCCCCTTCTTCATCCTCACGCAACTTCCCGTCGGTGTGGCCGGCGTGATCATCGCCGGCTTGCTGGCCGCAGCCATGTCCACCCTCGATTCGACGATAAATTCCATTTCCACGGTGCTGACCACCGATGTGATGAAACCCTATCTGATTAAGGGGAAATCCGATGCGTTCTACCTGCGGGCGGCCAAAGTCGTTTCCTTTGTCACAGCTGGCATCATGATCCTCGGCGCCATCTACTTTAATCACATCCCGAAGGAGAGCATGAATGACATCAACTGGATCGCCGCCTCTGTGCTGTCGGGCGTGCTCATCGGTCTCTTCATGAGCGGTATCTTTACGACCCGAATCAACAACAAAACCATCATTATCGCCCTGGTTCCCGCCTTTCTCCTGAACCTCTATCTCGGCCTGGGTACCCGGGGTATTGTTCCCTCCGGTGGTATCCACGCCTACTGGGTTGGCCCACTCGTCAACTTCTTCTTCCTCGCCCTGGCTTATGGCTTGAGTTTCTTCATCAAAGAGGACCAGGGCCCTGAAAAACTCCGGGGCCTCACCGTCTGGACCCGGGTCAAGGGACTCGATTAAATTCGTTAATGATTCGCTCTATTCAGACTCAAATCCTTGCAAAAGTTAAATTTATATCTTGGCTAAAACTCCGATGAAACGGGCTATTATCAGTGTTTGGATATTACTTCTTCTCCTGTTTGCGGGCGGGCAAGGTTGGGCTCAGTCGCAACCCGCCCCACCCGCAGTTTCGGGAGAGCATCAATCAGGAGAGGAAGAGGAAATCCAGGAATTGGAGGAATTTGAAATCCAGGGGAAAGCCTTTGACCTGATCGGAATCTCCAGCACGGCCAGCTTCGGGATGGCCAACCATGAAGAACTCAGCCAGCGCCCCTTTCTTCGCCGAGGTGAACTCCTTGAAGTGATCCCCGGCATGGTGACGACCCAGCACGCCGGCGGTGGTAAAGCGAATCAATACTTCATTCGGGGCTACAACCTTGACCACGGAACCGACTTCCATGTGGGCCTGGAAGGAATGCCGGTCAATCTACGGACCCATGCTCACGGCCAGGGATATGCCGATATTAATTTTATCATTCCCGAGTTCACGGAACGGCTCGACTATTTCAAAGGACCCTTCTTTGCCGAGCTCGGGGACTTATCCACCGCAGGAGGGGCCCAGTACTATCTCTTTCGCCGCCTGCCTGGGGGCATCGCTTCCACCACTCTGGGTGAAAACAATTTCCAGCGATATCTCTTGGGCGACACATTTGAGATCGGTAATCATGCCCTGTCCCTCGGGGGAGAGTATACCCACGAAGATGGCCCGTGGGATATTCCTAACAATTACGACCGGTTCAACGGCTTTGCGCGCTTCGATACTGGAGATGAGTCCAACTTTTTTAGTGTCATGGCCTTAGGGCACCAGGGAAGCTGGGATTCGTCTGATCAGATACCCATGCGTGCTCTGGAAGATGATCGAATAGATCGATTTGGCACCGTGGATGAAACTACGGGTGGAGACACCTCCCGTTTCAGCCTTCAGGCCGCCATGCGCCGGTCCCATTCATTAGGCATCACCCACCTAGACGCCTGGGTGGGCCGCTACCAGTTGGACCTGTTCTCCAACTTCACCTATGCCCTCGGCGATCCAGATCGCGGCGACCAGTTTGAGCAACAGGAATCCCGCATATTTTCCGGGTTCAATTTCTGGCACCAGATGGACCATCCCCTTGGCTCCCTGGAATCGCGCACCAAAATCGGGTTGCAGTCTCACAACGACTGGATTGATGACATCGGTCTATACCTGACCGAAGAGCGTGATCGGATCGATACCGTGCGCGTCGATGATGTGTTCAGCGGCAACCTGAGCGCCTATGTGGATAATGAAACCCGGATTAATGAACAGTGGCGGGTGGGCCTGGGCGCGCGTACGGACTGGTTTTATTTTGATGTGGAAAGCGACAACCCATCCAATTCCGGAACGGACTCCGATTTTATTTTCAGCCCGAAACTCTCTATCATTTATAACCCAAACGAGTCGACTGAACTGTATTTCAATACTGGTCTCGGGTTTCATAGCAATGATGCCCGAGGGGTTACCATCGTCGAGGATCCTGTGGATGGCTCACCTGCCGAATCGGTCGACCCGCTGGTGCGCACCCGCGGTGCCGAAGTTGGCCTACGCACCCGACCCGGCTCCACCCTCACCCTGGCCGCAACGCTCTGGTGGCTCGAAAGCGATAGTGAGCTGCTCTTTGTCGGCGATGGTGGAGGCACAGAAGCCAGCGATGGCTCTGAACGCTGGGGAACCGAGTTCCTCGCCTACTGGCGCCCCACCGATTGGATCTCTCTGGATGCCGAATACACTTATGCCCATGCTCGCTTTACCGGGGTGGATCCCGACTTTGACCAAATCCCCAATTCTATCCCGCACACCTTTTCTGCAGGTGCCGCGCTGGGGCGTGACCTTGGTTGGCAGGGCAGCCTGCGTGCCCGATATTTTTCGTCCAGGCCCCTCGAGGAAAGTGGGTCCGTCGAATCGATCGACAGCCTTATTTTCAACCTCCGGGCGGGCTACCGCTGGAATCAGTGGGACCTCCACCTCGACGTCCTCAACCTGTTTGATGCCGCCGACAACGACATTGAATACTTCTACACCAGCCGACTCCCCGGGGAACAGCTGAACGGGTTCGACGACATCCACCTCCACCCCATGGAGCCCCGTCAGTTCCGGCTCACCCTGGCCTACCATTGGTAACCCAAGCGAAGGGCTGAGATGACCGAGCAGTTCATTCCCAGGCTCCGGCTCCGGGTTGAACTCGTCATTCCTTCAAATTGATCTTAATGCCCCGCCGCAGGTAGGTGGGAACATCAAGGTCTTCGCCATCATAGAGGTTGCGCTCTGTGTTATCAAAAAAACCCCGCTGCTCCTCTTCCGACAGAAACATGAATTCGTTCTGGTCGAACAGGTTAGCCTGCTGCTTTTTCTTTTTCAGTTTGGACTCATGAACTTCATATCGAGAGCGAGTGAAGTCTTCAGGAGGAGCTGGCGTCTTTCCAAGGGCCTCAGCTTGCTCAGGCTCATCCAGGACGAGGGGTTCATCCGAATTGTGAGACACTGCCGCTGCAGGTGGTTTTTCGTAGTTCGATTTTTTAGACAGCACCGTCGTACCAATCACTACAATTTCGACCGAGTTCGTTCGACTCTCGTCGATGGTAGCACCCATCACAATATTGTCCCGGCAGCCGAGCTTCTCAGATACCGTGGCCATGATCTGGTTGACCTTGCCCATGGTTAAATCGGTCCCTCCTGTGATTTGAACCAGGAGATTGTCCGCTTTTTTTGAATACTCCTGGATGTGGAGCAGCGGACAGAGCAGGAGATCATCCAGGGCTTGCTGAACGGCATTCTCCCCATTGGCGTAACCGAGACTGAAAACGGTCTTTCCACCTCGCTCGACAAAGACCTGTTTTAAACTGGAGAAATCCTGGTTGATTAATCCGGTTTTCAAAAGCATCGCACAGATAGATTGGATAGCCCGGCGGATCCAGTCATCCGCCATGCCAAAGGCATCCAGGACGGTGGCTTCATCCCCCTCGGTCTGCAGCAGCACATCATTAGGGAGGGGAATGACGGCATCACAGGATTTCCGCAACAGGCCCATGGCTTCATCGGCCGCTTTCTTGCGCCGCCCCCCTTCAAAGGTAAAAGGGAGCATGGTAAATGCGATCGTCAACGCGCCCTGAGCTGCGGCTAATTCGGCGATCAAGGGAGCGGCTCCACTGCCAGTTCCACCTCCCAGACCGGCGACGATGAAGACCAGGTCACACCCGTTAACGAGCTTTTCAAGTGCAGGGCGATCGGCTTCCACCGCATCCCGACCCAACGCGATCTCTCCACCAGTACCCATTCCACGGGTAACGCCGCGGCCAATCATGATCTTTTCGGAAACCAGGGAATTAGCCAGGGCTTGCATATCCGTGTTCACCGAGGCCAGGTGTACCTCAGTCAAATCACTCAGCTTGAGCCGGTCGATGGCATTGGTCCCTGCGCCTCCCACTCCGATAATTTTAACCCGAATGGGCTCCCCGGAGAGATTGCCGGTAAACATCGTGTCGGGCTTGTTGAAGTTGTCTCCTTGCATGATTTCGGCCCTCTCCGCTTATGAAAAATTCAGGTTTAGCATCCGGGCGACCTTCCTCAGGAGACCCTTAGATGACGTTTGTTGCACATCCCCATCCTGATGTCCTGTCAAGGCGTAGTGAAGCAAGCCAAGCGCAGTGCTGTAATCCGGCCCGCGCAGGCCCTCCTGCACCCAATCCGGGCTACGTCCCAGGGAAGCTTCCAGATTCAAGGCCTCCCCCGCAAGGAGGTCAATCCCCGGCAGTTGGGAGGTGCCACCAACCAGCTTGACCCCGGCGGGTAAGTAATCCCGGGTGCCCAAGCGACCCAGCTCCTTCTTCACGATTTTGAAGAGTTCTTCCAGGCGGGCATTCAAAATCTGGCAAATCGCAAAGCGGGGTAAATTTCGGTCACCAATCGTAAAGTCACCAATTAACCAGACTTTTTCATCCCGCGCCTTTTTGTTCACCAGAGCGTGGCCGTAGTTGAGCTTCAGGTATTCGGCATGTTTGCGGTTCACCCGCAGTCCGATGCTCAGGTCATTCGTTAAATGGTCACCCCCGACAGGGATCACGCCGGTCTGCACAATGTATCCATCTTTGTAGACCACGTAGTCTGTCGTGCCGCACCCGATATCCAGGACCAGGACCCCCGCCTGCTTTTCACTCTCCTCGGTTACCATTGAGCCCGCCGCGATGCTGGAAATGATCATGTCTTCAACATTCAACCCGAAGGCATTAATCACTCGGATTTGATCGCTCAGTTTGCGCTCCGATCCATGGACACTCCAGTAGCCAACCTCGAGCCGGCTACCTTCCATGTGGAGGGGTTCGTCTACTTGCTGACCATCCAGGTAAAAAGGATTGCGGATATGATGAATGTACACCCGCTCCACCGGCAGCTGCTTACACTTCGCGTCTTCAACGGCCCGTTCAATATCCTGTCGCCCCACGATGTTGTGAGAACTACTGACCTGGGCCATGCCCCGATTAAAGGAGCCTTTCAAGTGTCGACCGGTTTGCGCCAGGTAAATAGAGTCAATCGTGACCTGAGCAGATTTTTCCGCCGCAAGGATAGCCGCATGCGTACAATTACTGGCTGCTTTAAAATCGTGAACCTCCCCCTTTTTGATCCCCTGCGAAGAGCATGCACCCTTGCCGATAATGTTGCAGGTGCTGTCACCCACCAGTTCCCCCACGAGAACTACGGTCTTTGCCGTTCCAATTTCTACGGCACCTATAATTTTACTTTGGCTCATTTTGTTGTAAGGAGTGATTGGTAGTGTATGAATCGGGTCGAGCTTCTCAACGTCGGGCAACCTTCCCAAAACTCACCACCGCTGGTCCGCGGAGAGAGAGGTCAATAGATTCGATGTCTTGTAAACCAGCGTTGCCGCGTCGGCGCTGCAGATCTCTCAGGATCACATCCAGCTTTTCCAGCTGCTGGCGATAATCTGTGGTGGAAAACACCAGCTCCGGCCCCTTGCGTGGGCGAACGATAAGGGAAGCCGGGAACGGCGAGGCCTCGGGAGTGACCATTTTCAGTGAGACAATGCGCCAGGACTCGGCCAGGTCCGGATAGTCCCGGCGAGCCATACCAAAGAGGGCATTCACCTCGTCCATTCCTCGAATCGGTTTGTAAGCTCCAGAATCCAGCTTCGCCAGCTTCACACCATCCAGATAAGGAAGGGTTTTTACGAAACCTGAATCGTAGTGCTGGCTGGGATACACCGTCCCATCGACTGCGACAAACAGGGTTTCCAGAACCCCAAACTCTCCCTGCACCGCCAGACGTGCGCTGGGCATGCGTTCTTCCAACTCAATGAACAGTGTATCCGGAAAATGCCGCTCCACGTGCGCCGCAAACACCTGGCCGTGGGTTTCCAGGCCCTGCTTAAGTTGAAAAATATCCACCTCGGTCAGGGACGTCCCCCTGGGAATGGACAGCTTTTGCGCTAACCACGTCTCATTCAAGGTGCCGTCCGTTTCAAACAAGATCCGACGAATCGGATCATTGTGGTCCGAAAGCTCCAGCATCGCCCCGCTGCTCTTCCAGGCAGTAACTCCCCAGGTGATCCCGCCGATCAGGGCCACGAGACCAACTAGCGTGGCGGACGCCTTTATCAACTGAATCCGTTTGCGCTTCTGCGCAGCTACGGTGACCGAATTGTTCGGAGCCGCCTGCCGAATCTGCCGCCATGATCGATTGGTAGCTTGGGAAGATTTAGACTTATTACTGGGTGGCATAGGGGACGAGTGGCGCCGGTTAGCTCGGTTCGGCGATAGAATTAAAGCGGTTAATAGCTGGTTGTACAAGCTCTTTTATAATGCCTTCGAAAGAAAAACCAAAAACCGAGGCACTTTTGGGGAGCAGACTCGTAGGCGTAAGGCCGGGAAGTGTATTGATCTCTAAGAAATAGGGAGTCGAATCGGGACCCATCATAAAATCGACCCGGGCAAAATCTCGACAACCACACACCGCGAACGCGGTTTCCGCCGCGGTGCGGATTCTGCCTTCGATATGTGGATCAATTTCTGCAGGAAACCGATACTCCGTTTCCCCTGTTGTATATTTCGCAGTATAATCGTAAACCCCGCTCCTGGGAATCAGCTCCACCACGCCTAGTCCTTTTCCATGGACTACCGCAATGCTGAGTTCTCGACCGCGAATCCGCTTTTCCACCAGCCAGGATCCTTTTTCCAGCGACCCGAGGGTCTGCACCAGGTCTACTTCCGATTCAATCAGGTGAAGGCCCACGCTGCTCCCCTTGTCCTCTGGTTTGAGAACCAGATCGAGACCAAATTCAGATTTTATCTCAGCTACCGAGGGGACTGTCCCTGGCACGTCAAAGGTACGGCCCGGCACGACAGTCACCCCCTCCGCTTCGACCGTTCGTTTGCTCAGCGTTTTCCGGATACAAAGGCGGCTGGATGCTGCATCGCTTCCGCAGTAGTGGATCCCCTGCGCTTCCAAGAGGGCCTGCACTTGGCCATCCTCCCCGAATTCCCCATGGAGCGCAGGGTAGACAATCGTCGTTTCCGGATTCAGAGAGGTTGGTAAACTCGCGGTATTCACTTCTACCCGGTTCACCTGGAAATCCTGTTCAAGGGCTTCAGAGAGACACCGTCCGGTGATTAATGCGATTGCTCGCTCGTCTCCAACTCCCCCGGAAAGCACCGTTATGGAAGGATCTTTACTCATCCTCGACCAGGACCTCCTCCCATTTGGTTCCCAGGAGCAGTACCTCGGGCTCCAACAGAATCCCGCGTTCGGCTTTTACGCGATGGCGAATGCGTTTCACAAGGGTGATCACGTCGCGACTGGTAGCCTGGCCCTTATTGATGATAAAATTGGCATGGATGTCCGAAACCTGAGCATCTCCCTCGCGCATGCCTTTCAATCCGAGTTGGTCAATGATGCGCCCCGCTCCGTCATTTTCCGGATTCTTAAAGATACAACCCGCACTCGGCTCCTTAGGTTGGCTCGCCTTCCGGGTCAGCATATATTCCTGCATGCGTTTCCGAATAACCTCGCTCTCCTCTTTGCCTGGGCTCTTTAAAATAGCCCCCAGGGCCACCGCCGTTTTCAGTTCTTCCACACTGCGGTAGCCCACCCGGAAGTGGGATTTATCCAGATCGAGTATACGTCCATCGTTTTGCACCAGGAGGACGCGTTCCACCACATCAAACATCCAACTCCCCATGGCGCCTGCATTCATCCGGAGCGACCCGCCCAGGGATCCCGGGATGCCCTCCATAAATTCAAACCCAGTCAACTCCGAACGAGCCGCAAACGCCGCCAGGTCACGTAGCCGGATCCCCGCCCCGGCGAAGAGACGGTTGCCGTCCAGGATGTCGACCCGCCTCCAGGTCTCGTGCTGAAAACGGATCACGAGCCCATCAAACCCATCGTCGTGAATGATCAGGTTGGAGCCTCGGCCCAGGGTAAAACTGGGGAGGCCCAGGAGACGGGCGTTCCGCAATAAAACCCGCAGATCGGCGACGGATACCGGCTCCGCGTAGCACTGCGCTGCACCGCCGATACGAATGGTCGTCTTACCCAGCAGGGGTTCATCCACCGATACCACGGTATCCGGATTGACCCGGTCCTTTACAATATCAATGAATTGATTTTTCAGTTCGGAAGGATATCGCCATTTAGAAGCAAAAGCGGAAGCAACCTCGGTTATATCACCGGCCCCGATAAACAGATACAGGGTGCGTCTGCGGTGACAGTCCCGCAGCGATGAAAACAGCTCCGGCCCGGCCTCCGGCGTGATCGGGTCCAGCTCCTGATCCTTAAACTCCACCACCAGGTCTTCCAACATGCCACCGCGCAGCGGCCGCTCACTCGCCCCGTAGACAGGCAGCAGGAATAATCGATCCACCCCGGAAAAGGCGTGAGCCAATTCACGCTTAAACATCTGGGTCCGGGTGTAGCGATGCGGTTGGAAGATGACGACGACATCCGATTCCGGATGATTGGCTGCCATGACCGACAGAAACTCTTTGATCTCCGTAGGATGATGGGCGTAGTCCTCCCAGATCGAAATTTGTTCGTTTTGAAATAAACACTGTTGGCGCCGCAACACACCTGGCAGATTTTCCAGATCCTCGGGGTGAGCCTCCCCGGTGATCCAGTGAACCGCCGCCAGGGCCGCTGCCGCATTGCGGGCATTAAATCCTCCCGGGGCTTTGACGGAGATCTCCCGGTCGCCAAATGGAGCCCGCGTGGTCATCTTGACCCGCTCGGAAGTGGAGTCCTTGATCGCAAAAGTGTAATCGGCGTCCTCTCCAAAGGTCCGGATTTCGGGTATATTGACATCCCGGGCAATAGCTTCCATGCGAGACTCCTTGGGCACGATCACGCCATACTTGGTCCGCGCGAACAGGCGAGCCACCGTCGCCTCGAACTCTTCTACCGACCGGTATTGATCCACATGATCCAGGTCGAGGTTGAGCGCGACGGTGATGAAAGGGTCAAATCGCTCAATGGTTCCATCGCTTTCATCCACTTCGATCACCACCCAGGGACAATCCTCAGCGTATTGGGAAGGGAGCATGGACGGGTCTGCAAACAGACCACCGAGGACATAGCCAAATTCAAATTCCATCTGGCGAAGCAGGTGGATAATCATGGCCGTGGTGGTCGTTTTTCCATGGCTGCCGATGATGGCCACCACCTTCTTATCTTTCACGACTTCAGCCAGCATCGCCCCGCGGCGCCATATACGGCTCCCCGCTTCCTGGGCTCGCACCAGTAGCGAATGGGTCGGACCAATGGCGCTGGAAATTACCATGCGGGGAGGTGGTGATCGAAATGTATTGAAATCATCAATACGTACCCCGGACTCAACCAATAGTTTCCGGCAGTTTTCCGGCATATGCATATCTTCACCTGTCAAGGACCAACCCGCTTGCGAAAGGTAAATGGCCAGGGGGGTCATTCCCATGCCCCCAACACCCAGAAAGTGCGCCGTTTGTGATCCGTCCTCGCTCATGTCGTCGGGTTGAGTGCTTCAGTGCGCCGTTTATTAGAAGGGGGAGTACCGGCGCGTTGGGCCTCAACCGCTTCGAGCAGGTCATAGATATCCTGCAGGATGCTCTGCCGGCTATCCTGCTTATCCAGCCGCTCCAGATTACTCCTGAACTTGTCCAATAACCATTCGTTGAAAATGATGTCTTTCACTTCGTCCCGCAGCGAGATAAGGTTGGCCTGAGCTACTACAATGCCTCCACCTTGCTGCTCGTGAAAACGGGCATTGTGAAACTGGTGATTGTCCGCAGCAAAAGGATACGGAATGAGGATCGATGGTTTGTGACATCGAATGAGTTCAGCAATGGTTCCCGCACCCGCCCGCGACAGGACCAGATCCGCGGCCGAAATCACGGTCCCCATGTCATCGGAAAACGGAATAAACACCGCCTGGACCGTCGATCCGTCAGCAGCTACCGTCTTGAGTGAACCCTGGGAGCCCTTCCCCATTCCGGTAACGGTTAAGAAGTTGATCCCCATGGCCCCTAGCTGTTCAAAGTTCTGGGCCACCCAGTCGTTGAGGGCAGCAGCCCCCTGGCTCCCGCCAAGGACGGCCAGCCATCTTCCCTTTTGCGGAATTCCCAGCTTGGCACGGGCCTGCTCCTTGGCCGTAGCTCGGATCTCATCCCGAACTGGAAATCCGTGATGCCGGATGACCCGCGGGGCCACCCCGCCCAGGCGAACTCCCGGCGGTAAATAGATTCGATCAGCCAGGTTGCGAAGAAAGCGGATGGCACGCCCGGGTCGCCGGTTGGCCTCATGCAGAGCGACGGGAATTTTTTCCAGACGAGCCCCAACCACAGCCCCAAAAGAGGTGAACCCACCAAATGCAATCACGATGGCGGGCCTCTCCGATTTGAGTAGTGCACGCGAAGCCATGACCCCCTTGATCTGGGAAGTGAAAAACCTCACCAGCTTGAACGGGTGCAAGAGCAGCGGAGCAGAGGGTATGGCAGTAACCGGAATCTGGGGATACTGCTGAATGAGACGAGCATCTACCTCTTTCTGGCTAATGATCAACCGACAGGTATGACCATCTTTCTGTAAACCCTGGGCAAGGGAAATTCCGGGGGCCAGATGCCCTCCGGTCCCCCCGCACACGATGATGAAGTGTTTGGGTGTCATAGCTCACGAGGGGTTTGCCACACGGGCCGTTCCCAAGAGCGGAAGGCATTGATCAGGAATCCGGTAAAAATAAACATCAGGACCAGGTTGCTGCCTCCGTAACTGATGAAGGGCAAGGACATCCCTTTCGTAGGGAGGAGCCCAGTCACTACTCCAAAGTTTATCAGTGCCTGGAACACGATGAACAGGAGGATACCCTGGACAAAGAGGAACTGGAAGAGATTGGGAGCCTTTTTCAATTGCCAGATTCCCAGCAGAAAAATGGCCAGAAAGACCAGGACAATTCCGGTGGTGAAGATCAGACCCAGTTCCTCCCCCACAATGGCAAAAATAAAATCGGTATGCGCCTCCGGCAAAAAGGACATCTGCTGGCGACCATTGCCCAGACCCACCCCCTGCACTCCACCCGCGGCAAAAGCGAGGATGCCTTGCCAGAGTTGATATGCCCCGTCGTTTTTGTTACCCTCCAGGTCGAGAAAGGCTGTAATGCGTCGCCATCGCACAGGGTCGAGGAACACCATCACCCCAAACAAGATTCCGCCGGCCAACCCGGCCGGTATCAAATAGAGCAATCGGGTCCCGGCCAGGAAAAGCAGGGTCATCGCCACCACACCACAGAGAGCGGCAGTCCCAAAATCCGGCTGCAGAAAGATCAACCCGCACCATAGCCCAATGATCGTGCAGGGAATAATAAATCCCTTGAATAGGCTGGGAATCTGTCGAGGACGGCTCCCCAGGTAGTGGGCCAGGACAAACAGCAGTCCGATCTTGGCAAACTCAGCCGCCTGCAGCCGTAAAGGACCCAGACCAATCCATCGTTGCGCTCCATTGACCCGCACTCCGATTCCCGGAACCAGAACCAGGACCAATAAGGCAATGGAGCCCAGCCCGATGATCCAACTTAGGGGTCGCAAGCGCTCGAGTGGAACAACCGTAGCCATTCCACCTGCCACAACCGCCAGGACCAGCCAGATGAGCTGCTTTTGTAGCAGGACCGTAGCGTTCTCATGCATCGCCCGGGATGCACTGAAGAGAACCGCCAGCCCGATCATGACCAACGCTCCAACACAAAGACAAAGAAGCAGAATGGGGAGAAAGTCCTTTCCCCCCTGGGGAGTGGCTGAAAGTTCAGCTGGTTGGCTTTGGGATTTCAGTGGAAGTTGAGCTGTTGTGGATTACTGCTATCCTAGATATAAAATGCAATTTATCCTTCGGGAGCACGCTCCACAGGGATGACCGGAATCTCCTCAACATCGTCTAGCAGCAGGGCAGGATCTACCGGGTCTGCGGATTCCGGCGGAGTGGTAGTCACTTGCATGCGAATGGGCTGCGGGGACCTGCGCTGTTCTTCTACCGAAGGAATGCTTCCTCCCGTGTTGGTGTTGGGAGGAGGCGTGGAGGACAGGGAAGAGGATGACCCGCCCCCACCCGCGGCAGGTTCTCGACCAGGAGCCGGCTGAATCAGCAACACCCTGCCCACCGGCAATCGGCGCGGATCAAAATTCCCATTTAAGCGGATCAGATCGATGGTGCGCATACCGTAGCGGGCCGCGATACTGGCAGGAGTTTCACCCGAGGCCACAGTGTGGGTAAACTGCCCGGGGCCTGTGGTTGGGCCTTGTGAGACGGGCGGTGTCACAGAACTCGGCGCAGGAGTGGAAGCAACAGGAGAAGAATTTGAGGCCGGGGAGGATGCAGCCGGCACCATGAGGGTCTCGCCGACCCGGATCACATCATTTCTCCGGTTGTTAGCCGCCTTGATCGCCCCCACGCTGGTTCCAAACCGATTGGCAATTTTAGTTAGGTTGTCTCCGGGCTGAACCGTATAGGGTTGCATATCGGAGGAACTCACCCCGGTACCTTCATAGGCGAGGGCCTCGTTGGGAATCGGAACCAACTCCGGTGCGGTCAGAGGAATGGAAATTCTCTGTCCAACTTGAATGACCGAGTTCTTGGCCAGCCCATTGGCTTCCAGGAGTTGGTTTACCGTGACTTTGTAATCCCTGGCTATCTTCCACAGGCTGTCTCCGGATTGAACCGTGTAGGTTTCATAACGAGGCGTGTTGGAAACGAGTTCAATGGTCTCTGTCGGTTCCGCTGGAAGTGGATCCGTATAGGTCATCTCCGGTCGGGTTGGTACAGCCCGGGAATCCGCATAACTTGAAGGCCGGGAGGATGACGATTCCACCGGTTCCACCGAAAATCCGGCATTGAAGGCCTCGTCCAGAGAAGAGGGTTGAGACTGAGCTCGGGCTGGCGTGGGCGCCGGCCGGGTCACTGACGGATTCACCGTGGTGGTCATGGAAGTACTTCCGGTCCCCATGGACGAGGGATCTGCGGTCGAAGCAGTATCAACGGATGGAGAGGACTGGCAACCGGGTTGCACAATCAGTAGGCTGATAACAACAAAGTGAATTGCTAAAACAATTCCAAAGACGGGCGTGATTTTCATGGTAAAAGAAATGCGATTGGTGGTTAGACAGGATGACTGACTGGATAGTTCAATGCTCGGACAATAGATTTAAACGCGTCGCCGCGTTCGGCATACCCCTGGAATTGGTCGAAAGAGGCAAAACCTGGGCTGAAGAGGACATTACCCGGAGCTCGTGCTTCACGGTGGGCGGCTTTCACCGCCGCTTTCAAATCGATGACTGCCTGACAGGAAATTCCAATTTCCAGACTCACCGATTTGAGAGAATCGGCCGTTTCCCCAATGAAGTAGGCCGACCCCACGTAGGGAGCCGCCTGCTGAAGGAATTTCCGGAGATCTCCACCCTTTGCTCGCCCCCCCGCAATCCAGTATACCGGCTGGTCAAACCGCTTAAGGGCTGCCAGGGCGGCGGAGAAGTTGGTGGCTTTAGAGTCGTTCCAATAACGGATGCCATGCACCTCGGCGACCTGTTCGATCCGGTGGGGAAGTCCTCGAAATTGGTTAGCCACCTCAACAAGCTGGTCATGGGCTTGGCCCAGGGAGGCCCAGAACGCGGAACCGAGGCAAAAGTTTTCTGCCTGCGGAAGAGTCTTAAAGGGAGAGGTTTCCGCCAGGGGCTGAAGGAGGCTGCGAGCCAGCCTAACCGTCACCCAGTCATCTCCAAACGCTGCACCCAAATGGTCCGCCGCCTCAACAACCGAGGGCCCGACCCAGGCCGGAGCCCCTGTCTTGCGTTGCGTCAATAAATGATGCTTCGCTAGAAAATAATCCCGAACGGAAGGATACCGATCCAGATGGTCTTCGTCAAAATTGGTCCAGAGGACGGCATCCGGCCGAAGATGTTGGAGCATTTCCGCCTGGAAGGAACTGATTTCACAAACAGCCCAACTCTGCTCATCAAAGTCCTGGTTCAGCTGGTCGAGGAGGGGTTGACCAATGTTTCCACAGGCCACCGCCCGGATTCCGGCTGCATTCAGGGCCGATTCCATGAGCAGGGTCAGGGTGCTCTTTCCGTTCGTTCCCGTTATGCCAAGAACCTTCCCAGGCCAGTAAAAGGAAGCCAGATCCAAGTCTCCCATACAGGTGATCTGCTGCTCGTGGGCTGCGCGTACCCAGGGATGCCTCGGGGCAAATCCCGGGCTCATGACAGCCAGGTCATGCAGGCCGACCGGAGCGGCCAGGAAATCGTTGACAGCGTCTCCACTGAATTGCGGCTGTTCGTCATAAAAGACCGTCTCCACCCCTCTGCCCTTCAGATATCGATCTACCGAACGACCCGTAATGCCGGCCCCAAAAATGGCGACCGGCCGGCTCAGGAGTTGATCTAAACTATTAAATGAGAAGGGCATACCGATTAACGTAGTTTCAGGGTGCTCAGGCCCATAATGGCAAAGATGAGTGAGAGTATCCAAAACCGGATCACGACTTTGTTCTCATGCCATCCCTTGAGCTCAAAATGGTGGTGGAGCGGGGACATCCGAAATACCCGCTTTCCCGTGGTTTTAAAAGAAATAACCTGGATGATGACCGATAGGGCCTCAGCCACAAATATTCCGCCCACAATGACTAGGGTAAAGGGCTGATGAATCAGAAAAGCAATGGTCCCGATCAGCCCCCCCAGCGCGAGGGAACCGGTATCCCCCATAAAGACCTCCGCTGGGTGCGCATTATACCAGAGGAAGACCAGGCTCGCGCCGAGCATAGCCGTGCAGACAATGGTCAGTTCCCCGGTCCCGGGTAGGTAGCTGATAAACAGATAATCCGAAATGATGGAGTTACCCGCTGCATAGGCCATGATTCCAAAGGCGAGAGCGGAAGATACCGTGCACCCAATGGCCAGCCCATCCACCCCATCTGTCAAGTTGATCGCGTTGCTGGACCCAGCGAGGACAAAGAAAAAGAAAACGACCACCACAATGATTGGGAGGGAGTCCGTCACCATATGCTTATAGAAAGGAACCCACAATTCTCCCATTCGCGCCGATGCACCGGGATCCATGTAGAGCAGCAACAGCGCAAGGATCGTCAGCACAGCCTGACCAACCAATTTGAACCGTCCGGGGAGTCCCTTGCTGTTCTTCTTTGATACTTTTAAATAGTCATCCAGGAAACCGATCGCAGTCAGCCCAGCATAGACTAACAACGCCGTGATGACATAGACATTTGGTGTCGCCCATAGAATGGAACTGACAAAGATCGATATAAAGATCATGAGCCCGCCCATGGTGGGGGTATTTTTTTTGCCGGCATGTAGCTCAGCCAGCTTACCCACTTCTTTCTGGTCACGAAGGGCCTGTTCCATCTTCCATCGGCGGAGCCGGGCAAACAACCCGGGCGCTATCCAGAACCCAATGAGCACCGCAGTAAAACCACCAAAGGCTGCCCGGAACGAAATAAACCGGAACAGACGCATCGGCCCAAAGAGGTGTTCTAGATCTGAAAGATAGGTTAGCATGGTTTCGGGTTAAAGGGAGAGGATTACATGGGCGCCGGTGTCTCGCTGGGAGGTAGCAGGTGCTCCATCTGGTAAGAACGACTGCCTTTCAATAGAATTGCGCCTCGAAAGAGGGATACGGCGTGCTGGGCATCTTCGGTGGTCGGAAATACCTGGAACGAGCCGGGTCGCGGCCCCGTGCGGGCAAAGCCCTCGGCCATAGCCTCAGCAAACTCCCCGATAAAGAGAACACTGTCCCCTTCCCGAACCTGGAGGGATTCCCCTGTCTCCCGATGCAGGCGTTCGGATGCCTCGCCCAGCTCATTCATGGATCCCAGCACATAAAGCCGGGGAAGCTGGGGATCGAATGCCATTTCAAAGGCGGCAATGGAATCCACCATGGAGGCGGGATTGGCGTTATAACAATCGAGATAAAAGTGTTGGAATCCCAGTTGCCGGATTTCACCCCGGTTTTTTGAGGGCATCCAATCCGCCAGGGCTTCCCGCAAGACATGAGGAGCCAGCCCCATGTCCAGGCAAATGGCCAGGCAGAGCGCAGCGTTGCTCACCATTCCCGGGCTCAACCGTGGAAGATCAAAGATGTGCACCGGCCCGCTGCCCTTCTGCAAGACCAGGGACTGCCGCTTTCCCCCCGGAAGGACATCCTGCGCAAAACGGTAATCGAAGGGCTTGAGATTTGGGGCTTGGGGTCCCTGGTTTGGGCGGAGGACGATGCTGTCAGCTTCCAACTGCCGAAAGGCTTCAAAGCGCAGGCAGGACTCCGGAAAATAATTCCGACCCGAGGAATGCCCCCCCTGAAGGATTTTGGCCTTTTCCACCGCGATCCTATCCTCGGTCTTTAAAAATTCCAGGTGCGCCGGCCCGACCATGGTGACCATGGCTACGTCCGGTTGAATCATACGCGTCAGGGCTTCGATTTCACCCGGCTGATTCATTCCGGCTTCGATGACGCCAATAGAGTGTGCATTCGAATCCAGCTGAAGTAGCGAGACCGGCACCCCCAGCAAATTGTTTAAATTACCTTCCGTGGCGCGAACGCCTTTGGAACCGACCAGGTGGGCCAAGAGATCCTTGGTTGACGTCTTTCCACTACTCCCGGTGATCCCGATGACCGTTCCCTCAAATTCCCTGCGGTGTCCCCGTGCAATATCATGCAGTCCCTTCAACGAGTCCTCTACTACGAGTTGAGCTAAATCTACCTCCGGCATGTAGCGGCTCACCAGGGCTGCAGCTGCTCCCTTTCGCCTGGCCGCCTCCAGGTAATCATGCCCATCACGCTTCTCGGTCTTTAAAGCAACGAAACAATCCCCCTCTGAAATGAGTCGAGAATCGTAAGTAAAGCCTGTAATTCGGCCAGAGGCGCCCCTGCCTGACCAGGTTCCCCCGGTCCAGCTCAGCAGCACCTCTGGCACGAATTCAGGCATTCTCTCTTGTGTCGCTCTCTATCTCTCAATGACAGGGTCTCTCACCTCCCTGCCATATAGACCATCGGAGGGAGTCTCTCAGGTTTCCTCCATGGGTTCAGCTAGTTGCAAATTGATTAACAACTCCCGGGCCACAGCCCGGTCGTCGAAGGGAATTAAAGTATTGGCAAATTCCTGAAAGGCCTCATGGCCTTTCCCGGCGATGAGCACGCAGTCACCCGGACGTGCTTCCTGCAAAGCCAGGTGAATGGCGCGCCGGCGGTCTTCCGTGAACGTGACCCGCCCGCATTCGTCTCTCCGCACTGCCTGGCGCATATCCTCAAAGATCTGGGCCGGCTCTTCGCTACGTGGATTATCGGCCGTCGCAAAGACCAGGTCGGAACCATCCAGCACCGCTTTCATCATAAGCGGACGTTTCAATCGGTCACGGTCACCTCCGCAGCCAAAGACTGTGATCAGGCGGCCTTTAGTGATCGGTCTCAGCATGGACAATCCATTGCGCAGCGCATCGTCGGTGTGTGCATAATCCACTAGAACCTGGAAAGGTTGGTTTTCGGTTATGCGTTCCATCCGGCCTGGAACTCCGGCAAAAGCTGCCAGCTTTTCCAGGAGTGTGTCCATCAGCTTACCCTGGGCAAGCCCTACTGCGAGGGCCGCCAGGGTATTGCTGACATTAAAGTGGCCCAGGAGCGGCGAAGTCGCTGAGTACCGAAAATTTCGATACGCGACTTCAAAGCGCGCTCCGGACGCATCCAATAACACGTGTTCTGCTCGTAAGTCAGCGTTCGCATGCTGACCAAAAGTAATAAGCTCTACTTCCTCCGGGATCATGTTGACCAAACGGCGCCCGTAGGGGTCGTCAATATTCACGATGGCAACCCGGGGAAGAGGCTGGTTCGCGAGGCCGGAAAAGATTCGAGTTTTCGCCTCGAAATAAGCTTCCATCGTAATGTGATAATCGAGGTGGTCCTGGGTCAAATTCAGGAAGACCGCAATGTCCAGGTGCAAACCCTCAACCCGTTGCTGATCAATTCCATGGGAGCTCACTTCCATCACAGCCTGCTTACAGTCGGCCTCCACCATCTGCCCCAGCATTGCCTGGATATCGACGGATTCAGGGGTAGTCTTGAAGGAGGGGAATGTCCGGTGACCCACATCATACCGAATGGTACCGATAAGTCCGACATGCTCGTCTCCCTCAGCCAGCAGATGCTGACACAAGGTGGCCACCGTGGTTTTGCCATTGGTTCCGGTAATTCCAGCAATATTGAGCCGTTGATCCGGGTAGCCATAAAAATGGCGAGCGGCTCTGGCCAGGGCGGTCTTCACATTGGCCACGCGGATGTAATTGATCCCACGATGTGACCCTGCCGGCTTGTCTGAAACAATGCCGATCGCTCCGCGATCAATCGCCTCTTCGATGTAGAGATTTCCATCGGTCCGCAATCCGGAGATGGCAAAGAACAGCGAGCCGGGAACCACGCGACGGGAATCCGTAGTGAGGTGCACAATGACGGCCTGGAGCTTCCCCTGCGTATTCAGGGGGTCCATAACCGCTATCAAATCTTTCAGTTGGGCATTCATTACGTCATCTCGTCTGTTGACCGAGGCACTGGCTCCTGAACCTGAAAACCGACTTCTCGGGTAAGCCGGTGTCGGGATCCCGTCTGACACCCCTTGTGGGTGAAATGAAACCGGATTGAGCAGGATACTAATCGGAAGATCATTCAGACCGACCAAGCTTCCCTCCTTTCCAGGCGACTAAGGTGTCCATCCGATCTCGAACCGGCTCGATGCTTAAATAGCGGGCAATGCCGGCTCCCAGACGTTGAAACACCGGTGCCGCGACTTGCCCCCCATATCCCGTGGCTCCGAAGTCGGGCTCATCAATGATCACCGTAACCACGACCCGGGGCTGCCGGGCGGGAAAGAAACCACTAAAGGAGGCAACGTGGTGCCGGTTAGAATAACGCCCGTTTACAATTTTCTGTGTGGTGCCGGTTTTTCCGGCCACCTCAAACCCGTTCAGCTGGGCCTTGCCTGCGGTGCCCTCATCGCTGACCACCAGGTTGAGGAGGCCCGTCATCGTCCGCACCGTTTCACTGCTCACCACGCGGCGACGGGCCTTCGGATGGAAAAAGGATAGGGTATCTCCGGTTTCATCGAAGATCCGCTTCACCACTTGAGGCTCCATGAGGATTCCGTCATTGGCCATAACCGACATGGCCATATGCACTTGCATAGGAGTTGCCGACACGGCATGCCCCATGGGCAACCGGGTAATGGTCAGTCCGTCCCACCTCTTAACCGGATGCAAAATGCCATTCACCTCTCCGGGCAGGCCGAGATCCGATGCTTCTCCAAAGCCAAATCGACGGGAATAATCATAGAGCCGGTTTTCGCCCAGCATCATCCCGAGGAAGGCAGCGCCGCGGTTGCTCGACTTCACCACAATCTCCCCCATTGAGAGCTCCTCATAAATATGATGATCCTTGGGCAAGGCGACGTTCCGGCCCCGGTATTCCGCAGCCGACAAACCGGTCTTGAACCGGTCTCCCGGCTGCACCAGATTTTCTTCCAGGGCGGCGCTGGCGGCCACAATCTTAAAGGTCGACCCCGGTTCATAGATATCGGTCAGTGCGATATTTCGATGGTGAGAGATCGGGTACTTCCCATAGTGATTGGGGTCAAAGTCCGGGGCATTGGCCAGGGCGAGCAGGTATCCTGTGGCCGGCTCGCTTACAATAATTGTGGCCCCCTTTGGTTTATAGGTCTCCATCGCCCAGTGGAGCGCTTCTTCCGCCAGGTCCTGGATGACTTGGTCCAAGGTCAATTCCACGTTCAGACCGTCTCGAGGTTGAATCTCCCGTGAGCGGAACTGGGCCAGCTCACGGCGGCGCCCATCGCGCTCTGACTCACGATACCCTTCCTGCCCTTTTAGATAGAAATCCAAGGTGTGTTCCAGCCCGGTCACCCCAACCTGCTGGTGGTTGACATAACCCAGAACGTGAGAAGCATGGGCCCCGCTTGGATAATTGCGGACATATTGTGGATTCCCATACACTCCGGGGATTTGCATCTCCAGGAGGGTCTCATACTGGTCCTTGTCCACACGCTCGGCCAACTTTGCCCAACGCCGCGCCCGCCCGTTACGCACAACGGGTTCAAAGGCTTCGAGGGCAACGTCCGGTTCCAGCCGGAGCACCGCCGCCACCTTAAGTATATCTGCTTCTGATACCTCTGCGGCGACGACCGGATCTACGCCGACTTCCCAAAGCGTACGGGTAAAGGCAAGCAGGTTACCGCGGGTGTCCACAATGTTGCCGCGGCGGGCAGGAATCAACACCTCCCGGTGACGGCTATTTTCGACGACTTCCAGCAGTTCGGGCTGCTCGAGCACATGGAGGTGAACCAGACGGGTCAATACCACCCCGAAACTCACCAGCACGACCAGTACGAGGCAGGCATGTCTAAATCTAGAGATGAATGCTTCTGCCATTAATGCACACCAGGTCGAGAGGGGAGAACAGCGACGTTCACTTGCAGCTCAGGATTGGAGCCCTCCGGATGCGTTCCCGCCATCATGCGGTCACCCCCCGTGGGAATATTTGGATTCCAATCATGAATATAGATCAGCTGCTCCGGCTGAGAGGGCCGGAGGTCGAGTTGATGCCGGGACATCAGGGCAACCAGTTCGCGAGGCTGCTGCATGTGGGCAATCCGGGCATCAAGAAAGCGCTCAAACCGTTCCATCTCGGCGACCTGCTGTTCCATGCTCCGCATGGTTTTGGCAGATTGCTCAATCTCTACCCGCAAGTGCACCATACCCAGGGCACCCAGGGCTGAGACGATGAGCACAGCCAGCACGAGCAGAGCGAGGTTGACGCGAAATGCGAGAATTTGGGACGAGTTCATAGCGAAAAGATAAAGGGGCGGGTAAAATGGATTCAGGGATACAAGGTGAGCTTAAGCGTTGGGTCGGTCCTCCAGTTTTTTCAGCACCCGCAGGAGCGAAGAACGGCTCCGAGGATTGCGGGATACTTCCGCTGCCGAAGGGCGGATGGGTTTTCGGGTGATCAGTTCTCCAGATACGATCCGCTCGTCCTGAGGACGATTGTCTCGACCATGCTCCGGGCGTCCGGCCATCCGGCGCATGAATCGTTTCACGATCCGGTCTTCCAGGGAGTGAAAGCTGATCACAGCCAGGATGCCGCCGGGAGTCAGCTTTGAGAATGCTACCGGCAAAGCACGTTCGAGGGCTTCCAGCTCACCATTGACGGCGATACGGATTCCCTGGAATGTCCGGGTAGCGGGATGTATGCGCTGAGCCCGGCCCTGCCGCGGAGCAGGACCCAGCGCATCCACAATGAGGGTGGCGAGGGTCGTGGTTTTCCGTAAATTATCAGTCCCACGGGCCTGCAGGATGGCCTGCACGACACGCTTCCAGCGGGTCTCTTCCCCGTAATTACGCACGGCCTGAACGAGGTCTGCCTCACTGGCCGTTTCTAAAAAGTCGGCTGCGCTGAGCCCTATCCGGGGGTCCATCCGCATATCCAGATCCGCCTCCTCTCGGAAGGAGAATCCGCGGACCGCATCATCCAACTGAAAGGAAGATAACCCGAGGTCCATCAACACCCCATGGAATTGATCGTCTTCCAATCCTTCCATCTCCCCGAAGTTCATATCCTCGAAACGGAACCGGCCGGGAAACCGTCGCATGAGAAAGTCAGCCCGGGCTGCCGCCTCCGGGTCGCGATCCAAAGCTAACACCTGCACTTCCGGATGATCCTCCAGGAGTGCAAGTGAATGACCACCGCCCCCGAATGTACAGTCCAGGATGCGGAAGGGTTGGGAAAAGGGCACACGCGAGATCCGCATGACTTCAACCACCTCATCTTTTAATACGGGTTGGTGTCCGGCCATGTTTTCCATCATCAGGGAAATCTCAAGGGTGTCGCAGAGCATCGAGCAGGGTCTTTAGCCTGGAGAGGTCAAACGGATTGCGGGTGGGTTTCTGGGTTATCTGGAAAGCTTTGTCGCGGCGCTCCCAACCAACTTGTACTGGATCGATACTACCGAAGTTCGGGGCCGGCGGCGGCGTCAGGTCCCACGTCGTGCAATGACGGGTCCGTTGACGGCCTATCCAGCCGACGTTGCCTATATGGTTTCGGTAATCTTTGGCCATGTATGCTGGTTCGTGAGGGAGGAGATGCGTGCGGGAAATATTATAAGTCGAATTTCTTGAAGAGCTCGGTCATATCATCGGACCCCTTCGGAGTGAGGCCCTCGTAGACCGCAGGACTGTAAATGTTGAAAGAGGAGATGGCTCCCAGCAGCACGGCTTCTTTCTCGATGCCGGCATGCAGCACGAGCTTCTCGTTCAGGTTGATCCGGCCCTGTTTGTCGCAGCCAAATTTGTGAGCCATGCTCAGAAACGCCGTCAGCATACGCTGCCCTTCCGGGTCGGTCATGCTGATGTTGCGGATCTTCTCCTCCAGCAGTCGAATACGCTCCGGCGGGTACACTGTAATGAATCCCGACGGATTCGGCAGAGCCAGGTAGACGTCCATCTCGTCCCCCTGGAAACGCCACTTCGACGGGATGGTCAGCCGTCCCTTGACGTCCAGATTGTGACGAAATTCGCCGACATATAATGCCTGATCTGAAAATACCATATTGACCCAAATGCAGAGTATAGAGAACCACTTTGACCCACATCGCCCCATTTTGCCCCACAAGTCAAGGAAATTGACCCATAAAGTCCTATTTTTTAACAAGTTGTACTGTGCCACGGGACACAGAGGAGAAGGAGCGCAGGGAAGCTATTTTAGGCTTCTGACTTCTGACTTCTGACTTCAGACTTCGGAACCATGGCAAAAAAGCGCCTGGACGAACTGCTGGTGGAACGCGGCCTGGTCGATACCCGATCGCGGGCCAAGGCCTTGATCCTCGCGGGAAAAGTCCGTTCGGGGACGGAGATTCTCGACAAGGCGGGAAAAACTTACGCCATCGATATCGCGCTGGCAATCGAAACCCCTCCCCGCTTTGTCGGCCGAGGCGGCGAGAAACTGGAGGGTGCCCTCGAGGCCTTTCACCTCAACCCGGATGGCATGCATATTCTGGATGTGGGGGCCTCGACCGGAGGGTTCACGGATTGCTGCCTGCAGCGGGGAGCAATCGCTGCCACCTGCATTGATGTGGGCCGAGCCCAGCTTCATGGAAAACTCCTCGCAGATCCGCGGGTGACCAACATCGAACAGCTCAATGCCCGACAACTTTCCCCCGATCAACTTCCCCTGCCTGCCTACCCGATGATTGTGATGGATTTATCCTTTATTTCCCTCAAACGGGTTTTGGAAGCGGTCTGGGCCTGCCTTGAACCGGGCGGACACCTCGTCGCCCTGGTCAAACCGCAATTTGAAGCCAGGAAGGAAGAGGTTGACCTCGGCAAAGGCATCATCCGCGACCCAGCCATTCAGGAACGTTGCCTTCAGGAAGTAGTCCATTTCTCAACCAGGCAGTTGGCCGGTTCAAAATTGATAGGCACCATCGATTCTCCCATCAAGGGAACTGATGGCAACCGGGAGTTCTTCATGGCTCTCATTAAACAAGAGTCATAAAGTGGATTATTAATCGGCCAAATTCCCCCCCTGCCCTGAGAGGAAGCGGAGGTCATCACCGATGGCACACGGCCCCAAGCCCGGGTCTGGAGGTAATTCAAGCCTGTCGATACACGATCCGCCTCCAAAAAGCTCGTGAGCGATCTCGAGGCGATCTTCCTAGCCGATCCCGGTATTGAGTTCATAGACAGATCAGACGCCATGCCGTTCTGAGATCCTCGTCCAATCTTCACCTGCGTCCTGGGATAAGATCAGAAGAAGGAAGACCTATCCCTGATCTCCCATCAAATATCCAACACCCGCACCACATATCCCGTATCTCTTGACCCATCCACACCTCCACCCTATCCTAACGGTCTATGAATACCGTGCTACTCATTACCTTAAGCGGATTGGACCGCCCTGGATTGGTCGGGGAACTGGCAGAGGTGATTGCTGGGTTGGAGGCCAATTGGGAACAGAGCCGGATGATGCATCTGGCGGATCGCTTTATCGGGATTCTGGAAGTTCATGTCCGGCCGGGCCGGGCGGAGGAATTGATCTCGCAATTACAGAATATCGGAGACCTGCAATTGACCATTTCTACCGCCAAACCGGGGCAGTCCCCTCAACCTACCATTGAGTTGGAAGTCACCGGCACCGACAACCCTGGAATTGTGAAGGAGATTTTCAGCGTCCTGGGCAGTTCTCAGGTAAACGTGGAAACCTTGCGGACTCATGTGGAGCCCGCCCCGGATTCAGGCCAGATGTTATTCTACGCGTCAGCCAGGCTTAGTGCTCCGACCTCAGCCAATTTCCAAAACCTGCAAGAGCAGTTGGAAGCTATTGCCGGGGACATCATGGTTTCCGTCAACTTGGTGCGTTCCTGAAACACTTTATATCATTGCCAAAGCAGATCGCCTGAAGTTGGTTGCCCTGACATGATGCCCCCTCTCAAACATCTTGCCTTCGTCGTGAACGAAGGAAAAACCGGTTCTTTGGAGTATGCCGGTCAACTGCGGGACCGCATCGCCAATCATCTCGATTCCTCAAAGATTTTCGAGGGCTCTTCCTTAAAGCCAGAGGACCTCCAGGGTGTGGATGCCTGCTGCGTGATCGGTGGGGATGGAACCATCCTGGGAGTTGTCGAAGAGGCCGTCGCGTTTAATATCCCAGTCATTGGGATCAACTTCGGGAAATTAGGCTTTCTTACAACCTACACGCAGGAGGAGGCAGACCGTTGTCTCGCCGACCTTATCCAAGGGGACTATATCAACACCACCCGCTCTCTTCTCGCCGTAAAATCAGCGACGGGAAGTGAATCCATTGCGCTGAATGACGTAGTCGTAAAAGGGGCTCCCAATACCGGGTTGGCCCACCTCCAGGTCTGGCAAAATTCAAAGCTGGTCAACAATTTCTCCTGCGATGGTCTGGTTTTCACCACCCCCACCGGGTCGACCGCTTATAACCTCGCTGCAGGCGGACCTATCATGCACCCTTCGGCCGAAGCCCTCGCCATGACCCCCATCAGCCCGCACACCTTGAGTAATCGGAGTGTGGTTTTTTCCAGTGAGGTTTCCCTTTCCCTCGACCTTGCCAGTCCAACCCCAGGCCAGGCCGCTCCGCAAATTGCCGTAGACGGCCGTTACCCCTTCCAAGACGAAGGTCCCGCTGGGCTCCCTCTGGAAATCTCCCTTTCGAGCAAGAAATTTACCCTCATCCATCAGGCCAGCTACGAGCACTTCGCCATCGTTCGCAGCAAGCTGAAATGGTAGCCCGGAGGACGGTAGTCGGAGGTCAGAGGTCCACTACAAGTCTTACTCCCACGCTTTCTTTAGCAGCAGTTTGGTTACCCCCATAAGCGCAAAACTTCTGGCAACGTTTGGGAGGAAGAGTGGAGCCAGGGTGCCCCCACTTCGGACGGCAGGTAAGATCCCATGCCATCTCCCGCGGCCTGAGGGGCTGACCACCTCCAGGTTCGGCTTTACATTGCGAAAGTCATGGTAACCTGGACGCTGCTTACGCCGTAGCAGAAAAGGATAAAGACGACAGGGAAAACAAACCCCCATCCCCCATCCGAAGGGTCCCCCACTCCAGTCTGAGGCCTACAGCCTCCTCCAATTTGCGACTTGCTGCCCTAGACAGACTTAGAATAGCGTAACCCAATCTTTCTCTACCTTACCATTCTATGTCAGACGAATATTATATTCGAACGCCAGACGCAGAAGAAGCGCGTGGGCCCTTTACGGTGGATCAACTTCAGTCTCTGGCCGAAGCAAAAAAAATCGACAGGGAGACCCTTTGCTATAACGAAGAGACAGAACTTTGGACCGAACTTGGGCACTACGAAGGCCTCTCTGACAAAGTCTTTCCGGAAAAGAAAAAGCTGTCCCTGAAGGTCAAAAACGATTCGCCTGACGATAAGCCCAAGCGCCGTAAGAAAGATGACACCAAACCATTAGGTTCCGGTGATGCGCTCAGTGAAGAAGAACAGGAAGCTGCAGCCGCCGCCATGGAGGAAACTGAAGAAGAACCGGAAGGCGATGGAGAGGAGGACCTCCCCGAGCATAGTGTTGAGGAAATGCTTGCTGCCGCCGAAGGCGAAACCGAGGGCACTGAACACTTGAAACGCCGCGAAGAACGTCAGGGAGCCGCCGCGGCCATGAGCTTGCCCGGACTGGGGATCATTATGCTGCTCAGTGCGGTTTCCATGATTTTCCCTTACTATCCGGCGATCCAGACCGCACTGGAAGAGGAGGTCTACACCCAACTCCTCAGCCCCCTCCTGATCTTTGGGGGACTGGATTTGATCGTTGGTATTTTCCTCCTCCTCGGGGTTTCCGAGATTTATCCCATTGTCCGGTTTCGCGTCGCAATCGGGCTGGGTTTCTGGACCTACGTCTTCTGGGCTGGTGGAGATCCTCAACTGATGTATCTCGCCATCGCCGGACACATCAGTGTTTTCATCTGCACCATGACCCTAAATATCTTTTTCATGATGGCAGGCCTGGCTCTCGGCATTCTGACCTTTGGTTCACTGGCCTTTCTCAGCGTCTCCGGCGCCCTCTCCGCCTTTCTCTAGGCCTGCCCTCGGTTAAGAGGAAGCAGGCCGCCCTCCCATGCTTCAGCGGCTGCAACACCTGCTTTCCCGCATCACCCGGTTTCTTACCTGGGATGTCTGGCATTTACCCGGAGAATCCCAGAATCAGAGTCCCGGACTCTTCACCTTTATACGGGTAATACTTATCTCCGTGGAGGGAGTCTTACAAAACCGGATTACCACCCAGGCTGCCTCGCTGTCTTTTTTCTCACTGATTGGCCTGGGTCCGGTGTTAGCCATCAGTGTCATGATTTCCGGGTTCGTGTTCAAGGATGCCAACACAGATGCCATTACTGCCGGAATAGATCGGGCGATCGAGTTTATCGCTCCACCGGCCGCCGAATTCGAGCGCTATGAGCAAAGCCAAAAAGGCCCTCAAAGTGAATCCACAACCAGAGAGGACGGAGATCTCGGACCAGGCCAAATCACTCGGATCAACCCGAAGGTCGTTGAAGTGATCGAGCGCATCATACAGAGCTCACAATCTGGTGCTGTAGGTGTAGTCGGAGTCATCGTTCTCCTGATGATCTGTATGCAGTTACTCACCTCGATCGAATCCTCGTTCAACAGTATCTGGGGTATCCGCCGCGGCCGATCCTTCCAGCACCGGCTTATTCTCTACTGGACCCTGATTACGCTGGGTGCAGCCGTGCTCTTCACCTCAATGACTATCCGGATTGCGCCCACGGTGGAGCGTTTCCTCTCGCAGATTCCCTTTCTGGGACAGCTCATCTTTTCATTCGGACTCACCGTAAGCCCCTTGTTTTCATTCTTGCTTGTCAGCTTTGTCCTCGCCCTGTTCTTCCGCTTTATCCCGAACACAAGGGTAAACTGGGTGCCGGCCCTCACCGGAGGTGTGTTCGTCTCCCTCCTCCTCTATCTGAATAACTACCTGTCGTTTCTGTATATTCAACGGGCCATTGTTGGACAGAGCCTCTACGGGTCCATCGGCATCATTCCCATTCTCATGCTGGGCCTCTTTATCTTTTGGCTCTTCATCCTGCTCGGCGGACAATTGACCTATGCGATCCAGAACGTGAACCAGCTGACTTCCAAAAATGCCTGGGGCAATATCAGTGCGCACGGACGAGAGGTCGTCAGTCTCGCCGCTTTCCTGGAAATTTCCCGCCGCTTCCACGCCTGCGATGAAGGGCCCACGCCCGATGAACTATCTGCCAGGTTAAGAACCCCAATACAGATCCTGAACCTCTCCCTGAATCACCTGGAGGAGGGAGGCTGGGTCTCGGCAGTCGAAGTCCGGAGCAAGGACGGACAACACAGTCTACGATTCCAACCGGGGAAACCGTTGAGCCATATCCGCTTGAATGAGGTTCGCAGCAGCTTTGCCCGCCAGGGAAATAATACCGGAGCCGACCTCCTGCTCAGCGAGGACCCAATCTTGAAACGACTTTTTGAGGTCGCCCCCGGTCAGGTGGACTGGGAAAATGAGGATTTTGAAACCCTCTTCGAACGCTTTTCCCCAGCTGACAGCGCGGAACAAAGCCCTGCAAAGGATTGACATAGTCTTGAATTCACGGCAATTAGACCGGTTTTCCCACTAAATTGAAATGATTTCCTGGATTCAGCAGAGACTGATTAAAAACGGTAAATGGATATTCAGTATCCTCCTCATTATTGTCATTGTTGCCTTTGTATTTGTGATCGGTAACACTCCCGGCATCCCCGGTGCCGAACGCGGCCTGGCTCGGGTCGATTTCTACGGGGTCAACCTGGCGGATCGCACTGAACTGGAGGCTATGGACCGGGCCACTGCCCTGGGCATCTTTCTCGATACCGGCAATGGACAGGTTACAGGGGAAATCATTCGACAAGTAGCCCTCTCACGGGCGGCCCTGCTCTACCTGGCCGATGCCTACCAGATCCCGCCCCCCACGGCAGATTCTATTCGGGAATACTTGTCTACCCGGCCCGTCTTCCTCGATCAGGAAGGTGAGTTTGATCCGGATGCCTACCAGCGCTTTTTCGACAACATCAAAACCAATCCTATGTATCCCGCCGCGGTCGTCGATCAAATCGTATCCGATCAATACCGCCTGGACCAAGTGTCTCAGTTGATCCAGGGCCTGGGCTACACAACCGACCATGAACAACTCCTCCAGAGCCAGCGGGAGTTGACCGAGTGGAGCCTGGAGGTGGCTGCCTATCCGGTCGCGCAATACCGCCCCGAGGTCGAGATAAGCGATGAAATCATTCAGGAATACTACGACGTGAATGCCTTTCAGTTCGAGACTCGTCCCCAGCAGGAACTGTCCTGGATTTACTGGCCAAGCTCCCTCGCCAATTTCAATATTCCCGAACCTGCCGAAGACGACCTGCTCAACCACTTGGAACGCCACATCAGCCAGTTCATGCTGACGCCTGAAGAGTCGGCCGGCCGCGAGTCTTTACCCGAACCTGAGGAACTCCTTGAGCTCAAGCGGGATGATATCCTGGCCGATTGGAAAAGCACCATGGCGGCCGGTTCGACCCGTCAGACTGCGTCGGATTTCGCCTACAAATTGTATGAGGATGGCGTGCCTCAAAACGATCCGTCCTTAGCGCAACGCATTGAAGACGCCGGCGCATTCTCAGGTTCATTCAATCCCGTTGCTCGCGACACGGTTCCCACAGCCGCCGGCGAAGGGGCTACATGGAATATCCTTCAAGCCTGCCGGAGCCTGAATAACCAGCAATGGTTCACCGACGCCATCGAATTTCGCGAAGGCTATGCAGTGTTCTACCTGACCGGGGTCATTGCTCCCTATATTCCCGAGCTCCCTGAAATTCGTGACCAAGTCGAGTCGGCCTACCTCGCGGCGGAAAACCGACGACTCCTCGACGAAGCGGGCCGGGAATCTGCCGCCTACATCCGGGAGCAATTGGCCGCGGGTGTCAGCTTCCGCGATGCTGTCAACCACTCTCCCATCTCTCCCACGTTTGACCAGCAGCTATCCAATATCAACACTGCCTTCGATTCCTTAGCGGGAGATAACTTTAATCAAAACCTCCTGGAGGAAGCCCAAAAGGTTGGTTTCCAGTTTACTGAATATGAAAATTATTCCCCTATATCCACCGAACAAGGCCCGCCCATGGTCGTGTTCAATGCGATTCAAAATCTGGGAGTCGGCGATGTCTCAGAAATGACGATGGGGAGCGGGCAATCCTTCTTTGTCCTGGTCCGCGATAAAGTTGTACCTGAAGTCGATATTGAGAGTGAAACCTACCTGAATACAGCCAACGCCCTAGCCGCTTACTCCCAAACCCTCTTCCTCCGCAACACCACCGCGGAACTGATTCAGAGGGGTGCGCCTGAAGACGAAGTCATCCGCTAAGAGGCAGACGAAACCTCAAACAGGCTGTCCAACGCCTGGTCGACCTCGGTCTCGTCCAGGTTGATCGTCCGGTCGACCGGAATTTGCTTCCGTAACCAGGTCCGTTGTTTTTTCACCAGGGCGTAGGTGTTTGCCGTAATCGCTCGCACCAGGTCTTCCGTATCCATGCTGGCTTCCTCAATATAGGCGATGGTTTCCCGGTAGCCGATCGCTCGGGCAGCACTTGCATTTTCGGCTAATCCTTTGCCCAACATAGCCCGGACCTCCTCCACCAGGCCACGCCCCACCATCGTTTCGGCCCGTAACCGAATTCGGTCTTTGAGGACCTCCGAATCCCGAGTCAGCAGGCAAACCCGTTTCTCGAAATCCCCATAGGGAGTGGGTTGGTTCTTAAACGCCTCCTGCAACTCCGGTAAGGGCCGCCCGGACGCGATGCAACGCTCCAGGGCACGGACCACCCGTCTTGGGTTCTGTGTTTCCAGATCCCCCATCCCGTCGGGATTGAGCGCTTTCACCCGAGCCAATAAAGCAGGCAGACCCTGCTCCCGGTAGAGGGTGCGGACCGACTGACTGACCCGCTCTGGCACTTCAACCGGGTCGAGCACGGGAGCAAAAAAACTTTTCAGGTAAAATCCACTGCCTCCCGTCACCAGAAGGGTCTTACCGCGTGACAGAACATCCTTCACCACTTTCTCGCAGTAAGCGACATAGTTCACGATCGTGAATTGCTGATTCGGCTCCACGAGGTCGATCCCATGATGCGGCACGGCGGCCAACTCCGTTTTCGACGGTTTGGCCGTTCCAATATCGAGCCCCTTGTACACCAGGAGCGAATCGCAAGACAGGATTTCTGCCCCATTTTTTTGGGCCAGCGCCCAACGCAGGGAAAGCTCCGTCTTTCCAACAGCAGTGGGCCCCGAAATGAAGTATAGCGAACCACCCATGGACAAATATCTAGAGCTATAGATTTACGGTTGCAAATCCTTTACCGGCTTACCCTATGGTGTATACCTGAATCACGGTCATGGATTCTGATCCCTTGCGAATAACGATTGTTACGGAGACTTTCCCCCCCGAAGTGAACGGGGTGGCCATGACCCTGCATCGCCTGGCCACCGGTCTGCAACAGAAAGGCCATGCTGTCAGCATCGTCCGCCCCAGTCAGAATGGGGCCGCCAAAGACCAAAATGACTTCAAGGTGCTCAAAGTGCCCGGTGCCCCCATCCCGGGATATCCAGGGCTGAAGTTTGGGCTGCCCTGCGGGGGCAAACTCAAAAAAGTCTGGCGGGAGACTCCTCCGGATATCATCTATGCCGCCACCGAAGGTCCGCTCGGACTCTCCTCCATTCGCGCCGCCAAAAAATTAGGGATTCCTGTCACCTCCGGCTTTCACACCAACTTTAACCAATACATGGATCACTACACGTTCCCCGGTATGCGATCCGTTATGACGACTTGGTTACGGTGGTTTCACAACCAGACCCGGTTTACCTTTACCCCCTCCCCTAAAATGGTTGCGGACTTGGAGGGCATGGGAATCCAGAACGTCAAACTCCTGGGTCGTGGGGTAGACACCCGCCTCTTCCACCCGGACAAGGCCAAAGCTGACCTGCGACAAGAATGGAGAATCGCCCCGGAAGGCGCCGCCAACCTGTTTGTCAGTCGAATCGCCGCCGAAAAGAATCTCCAACTCACCGCGGAAGCTTTCCAATATATAGAAGACAAACTCCCTGGCAGTGCATCCGTCTGGGTAGGAGATGGACCCGAGCGCAAGCGATTGGAAAAGGCGTACCCAAATTTCAATTTCGCGGGTATGCGTCTCGGAGAAGAACTGGCCCAGTACTTTGCCTCGGGTGACCTGTTCATTTTCGCCAGCACCACCGAAACGTTCGGAAATGTCGTAACCGAGGCCATGGCGAGTGGTCTCGTTGTGATTGCCTATAATTACGCAGCCCCGCAAATGGTCATTGAAGACGGCGTCAACGGCTTCCTCGCTCCCTTCGATAATCGGGACGGGTTTTTCCAAGCCATCGACCGTGCGCTTCAGGCCAGGGACCGTTGGAACACGATCCGAGAGGCGGCAAGGGTAACCGCTGAATCCCTCACCTGGGAACATATTGTCGATCGCTTTGTGGATACCCTTCGTGAAGCCAGAGGTGAAACCGAGGGTAACGCTGTCCAGGCGTAGAGTACTTGAATCAAATACGCACCGGTGAGACCCATTGACGACGAGGACATTCGAGAGGGCTTGGCAGAATTGAGGATGCTATCCCCGAGTTTGCCAGGACAGTTTTTTTCGAAACAACCCTACGAACCCCCCTGGGATCAACGATCCTTCCTCGTTCCTCTCGCCAGATTCCGCAAGGCTCTCAACATTCAAAGCCTGGAACGGGAAGCCCTTTTAAAGGATATCCGGTTCCTCCACCGTCTCCTAGCCCAATGCTACCCGGGTTATGAACTCGGGTTGTCGGCAGGGATGAACTGGGATGGTTCCTTCGAAAACTGGAGGGATCAGGTGAGTCGAGGACCTGCTTCCATCCCTTTGAACCTGGGATTTAAGGGATTCCAGGATATCCTGAAGCGTTGGCCTGATGTCCACACCGGCCCCCTGACGGACCAGCTTCTATCTTCCCTTAAAGCTGTGACCCGGCTCGAACAACCCCTGGACGGACCCCACCGGGTCGCCCCCTTGTTTGACCCAAGGGAAGCTCACTTACAGCAGACCCCTTTTTATGTAGAATCCGGGGTAGCGGATCGCTTATCTTCCCCATCGGATTCGACCACTCTACCCACCTACCAGGAGCTAGGCGGCTCGTTACTCTATCTTGGTTTTCCCCGCTTTGAACGGAACTCCCCCGCATGGTTAACCGCAAACTTATCGAAAGGCTTGGGACTCCCGAGGATCAAAGGATTAATCTTGGACTTCAGGGGAAACCTGGGCGGTGATCTAATATTGGCTCTCAATTCCCTGAAACCCCTTTTTCCCGGATTAAATCTGTGGACAGCCTTTCGGGGACTCATCGAGATTTCCGATGCGGAGCCCTGCCATATTTCCCTCCGTCTGGGTCAGACCCTCAGCCAGGTGGCCAAGCTATCGCCTCCCTATCCCTTGGACCTTCGCGGTGGATTTGAAAACCAGGTCCTTCGCTGGAAGCAGCCCCACGTGAAACCCACCCGTCCCAGCACTTCTCAAGCCCATGTGGACGGAGCAGAGTTTCCAATTCTCGTTCTGGCCGATGGAGCAACATCGAGCGATGCGGAACTGTTGGTCTACGGATTCCAAAAAGTCCTCGGCGCGGTGGTGGCGGGTGAAGTCACGGCCGGGGCTATTCGGTTGATTCAGCCCGGAGCCCTCGTGTTACCCCATACCGGGGTATTGTTCCGCTTAGCCACCGCTGTGTCATACTCCATCCCCTGCTGGGGAACTGGTGTGGGCACTGGGATCGTTCCGGACATCCTGGCGCCGGAGCTAAAGACACCACAACAAGTCGAGCATCTATTCCGGCTTGCCACCGGAGACAATCCCTAGAGAAAGAGTCTATGCTTTCTGTTGCAGTCTGCGGTTTGCTCGGCCTTTGGTTCATGGTTTCCTGTTTAAAGCAAACCGCGCTTCCATGGGCATCTCCCCGTTTTCATACATTCAATGTGTTCGGCTTGTTGCCCAACTGGTCTCTCTTTTCGTCCAATTTTGCCGCTTATAACTACGAGCTCTGTGTACGGTATATTTCAACGGATGGACAATCCGGCAATTGGATCCCCCTCCCCTCGGGTAGCTCCCGTATTCAAGTTCCGCCGATCTGGAACCCCGAGAGAAGAATAGGAAAAGCCTATTTGGATCTCGCCCTCAAATTAATTCAACTACGATTACTGAAGAGGGATCACATCCAGTCCAGCCTCCCCTACCTCATCTGCCTGAACATGGCCTCGGCAGCCCCTTCCCCCGCAAATGGAAAATCGCTTGAGTTTGGTTTCTTTTTACAGGAAGGCCATAACCGGGGCACCCGGAAGTTGTTCTTTTTATCATCCCGTCACCCGGTGAACCCATGACCGCATTGGATGCATTGGCCTGGGGGCAGACCATTCTGGTCATGGGAATCGTGCTAAGCTCCCTGGAATACCTCGCCCTTAAGCGCTGGTTTGGCGCGGGAAAGATTTTCAGAGCGATGGCCCCCTCCGGCACGGGAGTGAACAGCTTCTATGCGCTTGCTTTGGTCATGGCGACGCGCGCCCTGGCAGCTGGCCTGCTCTGCTTTACCCCGATGGATCATATGTTGCGTTCAGGGATCCTCCTCTTCCTGGTTGTAATGACACTCTGGCTTTTCCACCGTATTCCCTTTGGCCAGGAAGGCGGAGACCAGTTGACCTTGATGGCCCTGGTCCTGCTCTTCATCCAATCCCTGGATTCTCAAAACCTGATGGTCGCTCAGGCCTGCTGTCTGTTTTGGTCCGGGCAACTGGTACTGGCGTACCTCAAAACGGGCTGGATTAAATTTGCATACTCGGGATGGCGAGATGGGACGTTGTTGCAGTTACTGGGATCCAGCGAATTGTACGGGCATCCTTTCTTACACAAAATGGTACAAACCCAAAAAGGGCAAAAAGGGGCGAGAGCTGTCCTTCTTTTTATTGAATGGGGACTTCCGCTGAGCCTGTTACTTCCCCCAAGTGTATTTTATGTCTTTTTTACACTGGCCCTGCTATTTCATTTCGCCAACGCCGTGTTCCTCGGGTTGGGCGGATTTTTCTGGGCGATGGCCGCCGTCTTTCCTTCCCTGATTGTGACGCACGGCCTTATTCAGAGGGTCCTCCAGTCGCATTAATCCGATGAAGGAATACTCCGTCAACGCTGGCCCAAGGGTCCATATCCAGGAATTAGATTCCGGGACCCATGCCGCGTTTAGCCGAATGACGTTTCCCCGGTATCGTTCAAAGGTGACGGAAGTCTGTCCCACTCATCATCTTCGACTCGCCGCTTTTTCCCGGGATAAACCGATCGGGCTCTTGTTAGGTGAAATAAAAGCCCTATCCCGGGAAATGGAAATTCTGTCTCTCTTCGTCATTCAGGGAGAGCGGAGGAAGGGAGTCGCCACCGCTTTACTGCAAGAGGCAGAGCGGATTTTAGTCAGGAATAAGGTCAAATCCATGGCCCTGGTGTTTATGGAAAAGACACAAACCCCACATCCCTTACGCCCCCTCCTGGCCAGTCAGCAATGGAACTCACCGGAAATCCGTATGGTGAGCTGCTTTTCACCTAAAACCCTCCTGTCCAGGGGCCCCTGGGTGAAGCCATACGTCAACCTGAGTCCGAGGCTAGTGTTGAAAGCCTGGGTAGATTTAACCGCCGAGGAGCGCAAGTCGGTTTACCGCGAGGATGCTCCAGAAGTGCTCAAGCCAAACCCGAAAGATCGGACCCTGGAACCCGTTTCCAGTATCGTCGTCTTTGAGGGAAAGCTTCCGATTGGGTGGATGATCAATCACGAGATTGACTCCGACCGAATCCGCTTCTCCCATCTATGGGTAAGATCTGGTATCTCCCCACGACAGTTGAACGGGATCGCCCTGGTCGGACATTCGATTCATCGTTGGGCGGAATCCCCCGCCTGCCAGGCATTAGTTTTTGCCTCCATGAACTTTCAAGCCCACAACCGACCTATGTGGAATTTTTTGACCCGGCACTTAAAACCATATCTAGATGATATTCGCTTCTCCTTTGGGGCTCGCAAAGAACTAACCGAACGATGAAAATCGAATCAGCGGATCTGCAGCAGATTGCCTCCCGGGGGCTATTTCTCCACGAAAGGATCGCCCTGAACGAAGCGTTTTCCTCCGCCTCCGAGGCCGAAAATCCATCCTCCGTAGAGCGACGGGTTCAAGCATGGAAAAAAGCCGGAGCTGCAGGCCACGAGGATGCCTTCCACCGCCTCCTGCAAAACGATGAGCTCGACGATCCGGATTATACCCTCCTCTTCGAAGAATCCCTTCGCCTCAAACCAGAGGCATTTCCCGACTGGGTAAACCGAGGGGAAGCCCTTCTGGAGTCTTACTCCAAGACAGCGGAACTGACTTTTGATGAACTGGAGGCGAGCCTGCCTTTTCTCAACTCTGATACCCCGGTCGCCTTTGAACACTTGCTTGGCCCCCTGGTCTGTTTTTTCGCCCGACAGGTGGAGGCGAAATGTCCTAAGCTCCTGAATTGGGTAAGTCACTCGGCATGGAATGAATATCAGCACACCTTCCTGGTCACCCTTGCCATGATCGGCTCGGAGACCCTTGGTCAGGAGTTCAGTATATTCCGGGCGGTCCGGAAAACGATGCAGGGAAAGTCACCCGGCCGGCAGCCAGGTTCGAGGGAAATATATGCCGCATTCGTCGACCATCAAAGGCGAGGTAAATTGGTCAAGACCCTGACCCGGTATCCCCTGCTCCTTCGCTATTGGATAAGCACCGGGTATCAATTCGTCCGTAACGCAGTCACATTCTTCCACCACCTGGAAACCGATTTTGCCGATATTCGGGACGAATTAAACCAAGGTAAATCCCCAGGCAAAGTGTCCAAGCTCACTCCTGGTATCTCCGATCGTCACGATGGAGGAAAGACCTCGGTCCGCGTTGAATTCGAGGACGGACTTCGGACCATATACAAAGCAAAATCCCTGGATACCGAGGTGGGATATCATCGGCTGTTGGATTGGTTGAACCAACAAGGCCTCTCTACTCCCCTGAATGGATATCATGTTATTGATAAACAGGGACACGGTTGGGTCGAATTTGTCGATGTTCAGGCCTGCCGGAATAAGGAAGAGGTCAAGACCTACTTCACCCGGGGAGGCATGCTCCTCGCTCTTTTCTACGCCATCGAGGGCAGTGACCTTCATAATGAAAATCTCATCGCTCACGGAGCGCATCCCGTAATCGTCGACTTGGAAACCATCCTCCAGTCTCGTCCACGATCCCTGGAGGAAAGGGGTCCCGGCCAGGCTCTCATTCAGGCAAACCAGTTTTTCTACTGGGATTCCGTTTTCCGGACTGCACTTCTGCCCCGTTGGGAAATAGGGCCTGAAGGACAGAGCTATGACATAAGTGGCCTGGGCGGAGTTCAGGAACACACCACAAGTTTTGTGCAGAAACAGTGGAAACAGATCAACTCGGACGACATGCAATTAACCCGGCAAACCTTATCGACATCGCCTAACCAGAATGTCGTCCGTTTGAACGGGACGATTCAACTGCCGTCCGATCATCGGGAAGAACTGCTTCAGGGGTTTCGGGAGATGTATGCCTTGCTTCTGGAGAAGCGGGAGGAGCTCCTGGCACCTGGTGGCCCCCTGCATAGACTGTCCCGGTGCCCGGTCCGCTTTATTCAGCGCAATACCCGGATCTATGTGACCCTTTTAAGAAAACTGGCTCTGCCTAAAAATCTAACCTTTGGGCCGGATGCCAGCATTGTGGTCGAATCCCTTGCCCGACCTTTTTTAAGCCTCGACGCACCACACCCTTACTGGCCCCTCGTGAAAGTCGAACGGGAAAATTGTTTTCACCTTGATATTCCGCGGTTCATGGCAAATCCGGATTCAGCCGACTTGGAGATTTCCGCTGAAAAAACGCTGCCCGCCTTTTTTGAAGAGCCGGCCTGGGAGCAGGTTCAGAAACGGTTCAGGACCCTTTCTGAGGCGGATTGCGACCTTCAACAAGCCTTTATCCGATCTTCTTTTGCCAGTACGCCCAGCCAGTCACTCGAGCCACCCCCAACGGATATCAATCCAACAGCCTGGGAAAATGTGGATCCCCAGGCCTGGGAGGACGAAGCCCTGGAACTCGCAGAAAAAGCCTGCCATGCTGCCATTCGTTCCTCAGGAAATGAGGTGTCCTGGTTAACTTTGTCCTATTTTGCGGAGGCGCAACGATGGCAGGTCCAACCCATGGCCGCCCGGCTTTACGACGGGCTATGTGGTCCCCTGGTCTTTCTCGCTGCGGCTGAGCGCGTATCCGGCGGCTCCCCGGAGTTTCGAGCCACCCTCGAAGGAACCGTGCGATCCATTTCCAGTTTTCTTCAGGACGCTTATGCTGCGCGATACCTGTTTGAGGCAGGTACGGGAGCAGGTCTGGGAGCTTCCAGCTTGATTTATGCCCTGGTTGTTGCCGGCGCCTTACTGGAAGATCGCGATACCCTGAACTTGGCTGAAAAATGCGCCTTCTGGGTCGGAGAGGACCAATGTGAGGCCGACCAGCGCAATGATTTATTGGGCGGCAATGCCGGGGCCGTCTCAGCCTTCCTGGCCCTCCATTCTGTCCGCTCCTCCGGGACCTGGATGGACCGGGCCCTCGCCTGTGGCGATCTCCTGCTGGGCCAACGGGTCAAGACGGATTCGGGATACCACACCTGGCTGACCTTGGAGAACAAACCACTCCTGGGCTTTTCCCACGGGGCCGCCGGGATCATCATGGCTTTGAGCCAGCTGGGTGAACAGTCCGGGGAAAGTCGGTACATCGAGGCGGCAGAAGAGGCCCTCGCCTATGAGAATTCATTCTTTGACGAGGAAAAAGGCAATTGGCCCGACCTGCGCTATCGACAGACCAAAGACGGGTACCACTTTACAAACCGGTGGTGCCATGGTGCGCCCGGGATTGGCTTGGGACGGCTTTACACGCCCTTGCCGGGCTTGGTCGAACAGGATATCCTCCGTGCCTTGGACTGCACGAAATCGCAACCCCTTACTCCCCTGGATCATTTATGTTGCGGGAATCTTGGCCGAGCCCAGGCCCTTCAAGTGGGGGGACTCCGCACCGGGGACACAAGCCTGGTCCTATCGGCCCAGAAATTGACCCAACAAGTCTACTCCCGGGCCAGAAACCAAGGGGGTTACGGTCTGGGGCTCGCGCCCGGGCTGGACATTTTTTCCTTTCACCAGGGCCTCGCCGGGATCGGCTATCATTTCCTCTGGATGAACCACCTGAACACCTTACCTTGTATCCTCGCATGGGAAACAACACCGTAACACTCAGTGTCCTGGAATTTGGCTACTTGGGCCCCAATCAGGACGCCCGCCTGCGCCTACAGGCTGTCGTGGACCACGGCCCCGTCTTCGAAGCCATGGGGTTTCATCGATATTGGTTGGCCGAACATCATGAGGCACACTTCGCCTTCGCCGTGCCGGAACTTATGATCCCCGCAATTGCGGCGAAAACTTCGACCATTCGTTTGGGAACGGCCGGTGTGCTCATGCAATTCCACAGCCCCCTGAGAATCGCAGAATCCTTCCGCATGCTCGAAGCCCTCTACCCCGATCGCATCGACTGTGGTGTCGCCTCCGGGGTTACCGCCCATGTCGAGGTCCGCAAAGATCTTTATCCCGACTTTGACTTGGATCGCGCTATCCGGGATCGCCAATACACCCAGCACGTGGAGCGCCTCATCACCCTGCTGCGGGATGAAGCCCACTACGACCATCGCCATTACCGCAGTGTGAGCCCGGCTCGGCAAGCCAGCCCGGCCATCACGCTCCTGGGCGCTGCCCGAGGCAAGGGAAACCAAATCCTGGCCTCCCGGCACGGGACCGCCTTTTGCTATTCTCTGGCCCATGGTCCCTCCGAACAAGGCCCGGCCATTTGCCAAAGATATCGAGAAAACTTTCAGGCCAGTAAGACCCTTCAGGAACCCAAGCTACTCATCGCCGCCACCGTCATATGCGCCGAAACCAACGCAAAAGCAGTCGAGTATTTGAATTACTTAAAAGCGATGAACCAGACCGTGGGCACAGTGATTATGGGTAACCCGCGATTGTGCCGGGATAAAATACTCCAGCTTTGTGAACAGTTTCAATGCCATGACTTCGTCATCATCCCCATGTATCCCAAGGCCCATCAGGTCACAGAAGGCATGGAACGCCTTATGGAGACATTCTCGTAAAAAAAAGCAGGATCGGAAATCCTGCCTTTTGATTTAAACTGAATGAAGGCCTGGGAACTAGACGCAACCGCCAACCGCGCCCACACCGGGATAACCAATGCTAACGGTTGAGGTCACCGCACAAGAGGCTGCACAGGATGCTGCGCACCGCGCGCCCCCTGCTACCTGTTCCAACTCACTATCGGAGAGTTCTTCGTCCTCATCGACAGGCTCATCGAGAATGATATTCACGAGCGCACCCTTACCATCGTGAAACTTGACCGAGATCCCATCCGGAACGGGTTTGGCCGATTGCTCCATGATGGCCGCCTGGGGATCGCTCAGGGCTTTTTCTCGAAAAGCAGCATCGGTACGGGCACGTTCAATGGTGGAACGAAGCAGGTCCTCAATATCACGCGGTTCCCAATTCGGACTAGCCGCACTATCGAAGTCTGACATGACTAGAATCCTTGACTGACGACACAGCTAGCGGCGCAACTGCCTCCGCAACGATTTCCGTCTCCGACACCCCCTGCTACTTGCTCCAATTCGCTGTCACTCAATTCTTCGGCGACAGGATCAGGCAGGACAAAGGTAAAGGTAGCTCCAGCGTTATCCACGAAGCGGATAGAAACACCTTCCGGAATGGGTTTATCCGTGAATTTTGCGATGGCCGCATGGGGATCTGACATTGCGAGTTCGCGTAATTCGGGATCAGTGCTTGATTTTGCTAGAAGTTCGGAAGCAACTTCGTTAATTGAATCTTCGGTCCAGGGTCCGGGATCGATGGCCATAAGGTATCCTTACTAGAGGTTAATTCGTGGTGTTTAAGAATTGAGATAGCGACAGAATGGATTTTCTGTAGCTGGAAGTGTTAGGGCATCTTTGCCTGTGTAAAGGTTGAATTTAACCTACTATGCCCTATTAGCCCCCCTGTTGAGTTTTCATGGTTTATTTACAATGCCTAATATAGGGTCTATCCCCGATCCCCGCCTGGTGGACTTGGAAGACCTGCGGGCCCTTCGATATCGCTCCTTCACCTTTCCGACTCATGCCAATCTGCTCTCCCAGACAGAGAGACCGGAAGTCGTGGCTATCGGGTTGGAACGGGCAGGACGACCCATCGGCCTGGGACTCGGGATGCGGGGAAACAGTGAAGCCTATTCCGGTGACATCCTGTCGCTGGCCGTGGCTGCCGAATATCGAACCCAAGGCTACGGCAGTGCGCTCCTCAATCGTTTGGAGTGCCGCCTTCAGCAAAAGGGGGCCTGCTTTGCCAGCCTACAGTACATGTCCCACCAGAAGAGCACCCCTTATCTGGAACGCATGCTTCGTTCCGCTGGTTGGGAAGAGCCAGTCCATCGGCAATTGTTCTGTGCCTCCACCTACACAAGGATTCTAAAGGCCCCCTGGATGCGCTTCAGAACCCTGCCGGACGGCTTCGAGACCTTTTCCTGGCCTGCAGGACTTCAAGATTCGGAATGGAAACGACTGACTGGCGAAGGTGGGCGAGCGTCCTGGTTCCCGGAATTGTTAAATCCCTTGCATAGCGTGGAAGACATCGATGGAGAAAATAGCCTGGGATTGCGGTTTCGGGGGGACCTGGTCGGATGGCTGATCGCTTTCCGGATTGCCCCGACGACCGTCCGCTATCAAAAACTCTTTATCAAGGATGAATTCCAGAAACAGGGATTGGCGATTCGACTCCTGGCGATGGGGATTTATCCCCTGCCCTCCACTGGGGTCGACTCCGCGGTCTGGGATGTGATCCCCACTAGCAAGAATATGCTCAATTTTGTTGAGCGGGGTTTGCGACCCTACTGCACAGAATACAAATGGTCGATGGGAGCCATCAAACGGTTTTCCTGATTTCCCCACATAGTCCATGGATCCGATACCTCTCATAATCCTGGAAGAGCACCACGAGGCATTTTATACCCTGGTCGCAGCCAAAAAGAAGGGGTGGCTGGGGGATCAGCCGTACGCCCTCCTTCATGTCGATGAACATTCAGACATGTCGCTTCCTCGCTTGAGACATCCCCTTCCCCGGAAGCGTGACCCGATAGAAACCTGGATTCGATTTACCTACAATGAGCTGGATATCGGGAATTTCATTTGGCCCCTGGTCTATTTAGGTCATTTGGACTCGGTCACCTGGTTTCGCTTCCAACACAAAAAGGCAGTCACACCCCGGCATCTCGAAATATGCACCACGGATGACCGGGGGCTGGAATTTATGACGGCCGGATCTCTGGATCAGACCGCTTATCGAAACCGACCCGACCGACGCTCCCTCCGCTATGAAACCCGTTCACCTGGCGAAAGCTACGCACCCGACGGCCCGTGGATCTTAAGTATCGACGAGGATTTTATTGCCGCCAACCCCTTTCCAAAGATAGAGGATCGGGTGATCGAAATCACGGAAGCCAGTTACCATGCCTTTCTCCGGGATCCATACCATTTTCTCAGGATTTCACCGGGCTCCAAGCCGAGTGTATTTGTAAAAGATAAGCGATATTTCTTAAATTTTAACGATCTTCCTTCCTCCGGAGTAACCGATTCCTTACAAGTACTGGATTTATCGCCTCGTTATGAAACCCTCAACACCCTTTTGAAGGGAATTCGCCGGCCTCCTGAGTTGATTATGCTTTGCCGCTCGTTAAAAAGTGGTTACCTGCCTATAACGCTTTTCCCCTCCATTGAAGCACGCTTGTTGCGAGACCTCAGCCATTGCTATCCCACCCAACTTATTCGGGTACACGAAATCATCCCCGACTCTGTGAAAGTCGAATACGCCTTTTACCCCAATGATTGAAGACCACTCCTCGGGAACCACATCCGCCATCGTGCCTCCCTATCCCCTACCCTTTGAAGCGATAGAGCGGAGGGACGGTCTGTCTCCTGAAGTTTTCCAGGAACGCTATGAAAGCGGAATGCGCCGCCCGGTCGTGGTGACCGACGCCATGCAGGAATGGCCTGCCTGGGGAAAGTGGGGGTTTGATTTTTTCGCGAAACAGTATGGAGAAGAACGCGTCGTCGTCACCAACCGCCTGTCCGGGGCCACGGCCGCCCGGCGGATAAAGATGGGAGATTTCATTACCTATTGTCAGTTTCCTGCCTTCAGTCCCCTTTCCAAAAACGAGACGGATACCCCCTTTTACCTGACCTCATTTTCTCCCTTCGTAGACCACCCCGAGCTCTACGGAGACTTTGAGGATCCCTACTTTCTGAGTAACCTCTACCGGTCTCTCGAGGGTCCCCTGGGCGATTGGTATAAACAAGGCTTCGGCTGGATTTTTATTGGACCTGCGGGAACCCTCTCCCCTCTCCATCTCGATCTTTTTGGAACCCATGCCTGGCTGGCCCAATTTCATGGGCGGAAGCGCTTCCTTCTGTTCCCGAAAACAGACTTCCCCTACGTCTACGATGGTCGGCCTGATTTTATTAACCCGGATCTCAAGGCCTTTCCGGACCTCGCCAAGACCCGACCGGTCCTGGCCATCCTCGAGCCTGGGGAAGTCATTTATATCCCAGAGGGATGGGCTCATCATGTGGTCTCATTAGATCCCTCCATATCCCTCACATTTAACTTCGTGGACGCCAGTAATGCCGTCGACCATGTGATGGCCATCACCCGCGACTTGCCAAACTGGGTGAACAAAACCGGAACTGATTCCTTTAAGCAGGCAAACCGGGTATACTGGACCCAGGCGGAGTTCAGTTTTCCTGGCCAGGATGACAACAATGGGAAGGAAGAAGGTTCTCACTGATATGCATATAGCCAGGATTCAGCCTGCTCGCTTGCTATCCCGAATCTCACCTTGGATCATCCTTCTGGCGTGGTCCTGTACGGGAGTCGGCCAAGCGCGGAACGACCCGAATCCCCTGCAGATTGATCGTTCGATCCCGGCTCCGGATGATCTTCCCCAGTCCAGATTGGTCGGGCCCACGGCTCCTCCCGGGCCGTTGACCCTCGAAGATGTGATCCGAATCAGTCTGGAGTCCAATGTGGAGATCCTCGTTCGCCAAGAGGACGTCATCATCGCGGACGCCCAACTGCAGCAGGTCTCTTCCGTGTTTAACCCGCAGATTGACGCCACCCTGGATAGCAACGAAACCCGGGTGAACTCCGCGCTCTCGACCGCTCCGGAAGATCTTTTTATTTCCGAGTCGGAAACGTCCACCTACTCTCTCGCCGTCACCAAAACCTTCCGCAGCGGGATTTCTCTCACCCCCAGCCTGGAATACGATTTATCTGCATCCAATACGGACGGATTGGTGCCTTCCAACCGCGGCATCTGGCAACTGAACATCACGGTTCCCTTACTGAAAGGATTCGGCAGAATCGCCACAGCTGGAAAGGAGCTGGCGGCCCAGAAAAATGTAGAAGCCGTGCAGTTTGCCTATGAGCATACACTGTCCGAGCAACTCTCCCTGGTCGTCGCGGCTTACTGGAGTTACCTCTCGGCCGCCCGAAATCTCGATATTCTTCAAAGGGCAGAACAGCGGGGCGAACTGCTCCTCCGACAGACCGAAGCCCTGATCGAGGCAAATCAACTGCCTGCCGCCGAAATCAGTAAATCCCAGGCCGATTTATCCGCCCGCCGCGCTGACCGCTCCAGGGGAGAACTCAGCCTCTTTTCGGCTAGGCGCAACTTGGGGCTCCTCATGGGACTATCCAAAGAAACGGTCACTACCCTAACGGAACCCTCCACCCCGTTCACGATTGTCCCCCCGGTAGACCCAACTTCCCTCCTTGATCAAAGTGAACGCTACGTCGATTTGGCTCTGCAACAACGCCGGGATTTACAAGCTGCGGCTGGACAGACTAAGGCGACTGAGGTGTTGAGAAAGCAAGCCGAAGCCCTGGATAAAATCCAGGTCGACTTCACCTTGGGGGTTGGCTATTCGGGCTATTCCCCAGGGCGTTCTTTCAGCGCCAAACCGGAATCCTTTTACCGGCATCTCGAAGGGCCCAGTTATGAGGCGACCTTCAACATCGGTTGGGGCTGGAATCGCAACCTCGAAAAAGGAACCTTGCGCGAACGGCTCTCCCGGGAAGCCCAGGCCCGCTATGCGGAAGTCCAGCTGGAACGCGAGATCTACTCCGGGGTGATCCGAGCCTTAGAAAACTTGAGGACCGCTTCCCTCACCCTGGAAGAATCTAACAAGGCTCAACTGCTTTTCCAGAAATCGCTCGAATTAGAGGCTCAAAAGCTCCAGTTGGGCCAAGCTACCATTATTGATGTCATCAACCTGCAGGAACGCCTGACCCAGGCGGAACTCGAGTTGACTCAGGCTCAGCTTCAATACGTCAATGCCATCGTCGAGCTTCGTTTTCAAACCGGAACCCTCCTGAATCTACAGGAGGATATGTTTCAATTAAACCAGGATGCCCTGACGACCCTCCCCTAGGTCTGATGAAACACACTATGATGAAAGGTTGGCTGACATGGATCCCATGAAGAAAATTTTCAGGCAAAAATCGCTCGATAAAATCTCGTCTCCCGAGCGCCTGGACGAACTCATGCAGGTTACGAGTCCCCGCCTCTGGATAGCCCTGCTTACCCTGGGGATCCTCCTGGCCTTTACTCTGGTCTGGGGCGTATTCGGGAGAATCCCCCAAAAGGTTCACGGTCGGGGCATCCTGATCAAAACTGAGGGACTCTACACCGTGACCACTGAAGGGGCCGGACGGGTTGTGGAAATCTCAGTCAAACCCGGAGAATCCATCGAGACGGGACAGCACATAGCCCGGGTGGAAGACCCGAATATGCAAAAATTAATCAAAGACGGAAAGGCAAATCTAGCCCGCCTGCAGGAAGTCCACAACACACTCGTCGAGTTCAACCACCGTGAAGTGAAACTCAAACAGGAATCCATTGATAGGCAGAAAGTCGGCCTGGAAAACACTTTGGATTCGCTGAATCGTAAGGCGTCCTACTTGAAGGAACAACTGAAGACATTTGACAAACTCTTGGAGGAAGGACTCGTCACCACCAAAACGCGACAACAAACCAACCTCGAAATTCTTCAAGTCGAACTGCAGATCGAGGAAAACCACAACAAAATCAGTAACCTGGTGTTGGCCCGGGAGGAAGTGGAAAGCCAGTCGACTCAAGAGATTCAACAATCACAAACTCAGTTGGAGACAGAGCGGCGTCGGTTAGAGGAACAGGAATTAGCTTACGAGAGAGAAGCCGCCGTGGTCTCCCCCTATTCCGGGAATGTCCTGGAAGTACTCGTCGACCAGCACCAGTTAGTTGGAGTGGGGAATTCCGTCATCAATTTGGAGTTAACCGGACAGGATTTGACTGTGAGCTTCTTCATCCCTGACACGGAAGGGAAGAAGGTTCGCGAGGGCTCAGTAATCCAGGTATCCCCGACCACCGTAAAAAAAGAACGCTACGGCGTGCTGCTCGGCGAAGTTGTCAGTATTTCGGAGTTTCCGGCGACCCCTGTCTTCATGATGCATATCCTTCAGAACAAGGAACTCGTTCATGAAATGGCCCAGACTGGTGATCAATTTGCCGGCGTAGCCTCCATCCAGAAAGATAGCAACACCCCGAGCGGGTTTCGATGGTCCTCCGCCCAAGGCCCACCCAAGCAATTATACGCCGGGACGATTTGCGAAGTGAGTGTCGTGACCGAAGAGACGCCCCCCATCTCCCTCGTCATTCCCTTCCTCCGAAAGCTGTTCGGTTTATAAGCCCATGGCGGATTCAGACACAACACAGCCAGATTTTAAGCCGTCTATGGTGAAGAAAAAGCGGAGGATCAAGACCCCTTCGGTTCTTCAAATGGAGGCCGTGGAGTGTGGAGCTGCCTCCCTGTCCATGATTCTAGGTCATTACCATTACCGGGAATCGCTGGAGCGCCTTCGGGTCGAGTGTGGAGTTACCCGGGACGGCAGCAAAGCCAGCAACTTGCTCAAGGCGGCCCGCCGCTATGGCTTGAACGCAAAAGGCTACCGGAAAGAGCCGCAGCAGTTGGCAGATATGCCCCTCCCCATGGTGGTATTCTGGAATTTTAATCACTTCCTCGTCCTGGAAGGTTTCGGTTCCAAGTGGGTTTATTTAAATGATCCGGCCACCGGTCCCCGCAAGGTAACTTATGCCGAGTTTGACGACAGCTTTACAGGAGTCGCGCTGACCTTCGAACCGGGTGAAGACTTTAAAGCAGGCGGAGAAAAACCCAGCTTCATCAACTCCCTGAGAAGACGCCTCCGGGGATCCGAGCTAGGACTCGGCTTCCTAGTATTAGCCACGCTCTTTCTGGTCATCCCGGGACTGGTTGTTCCAGCCTTCAGCAAAATATTTATCGACCAGATTCTGATTATGGGCAGGCAGGAATGGCTGCGTCCCCTCCTGCTGGCCATGATCATTGCTCTTGGTATCCAGACGACTTTATTTTATCTGCAAAAACAGTCGCTTCGCCGCCTCGAAGTCAAGTTGGCCATCAAGATGTCGAGTGAGTTTTTCAGGCGAGTCCTCAGCCTGCCGGTTCAATTCTTCCAGCAGCGCTTTGCCGGGGAGATTGCCAACCGGGTTGCCCTCAATGATCGAATTGCCCAATTACTATCCGGAGAGCTGGCCACCAATACCGTCGGTTTAGGCCTACTGGTGTTTTACGGCTCAGTGATGCTGCTCTACGACTGGGTACTTGCCCTGGTCGCCATCGGGGTCGCAGCCAGCAATCTCGTTGTCCTGAAATTCATCTCCCGCAAGCGGAGGGACATCAACGCCCGCCTCTTACAGGATCAAGGCAAACTGGCGGGCTCTACCATGGCCGGCCTCCAGATTATAGAAAGCCTGAAAGCCAGCGGAACAGAGGGGAATTTCTTTTCTCAATGGGCCGGCTACCAGGTCAAATTTCTGAACGGAATGCAGGGTCTTGGCGTAACCAACCAACTGCTCGCGGTTCTGCCTACTACCCTGCAGGCATTCAACACTGCATTGATCCTGGGCCTGGGCGGGTATCGAGTCATGGAAGGTGTCCTCAGCATGGGAGACTTGGTGGCCTTTCAGGTCCTGATGGGCAACTTCACCAAACCGGTTAATGAGTTTGTCAAGCTGGGCAGCTCACTCCAGGAAGTGGATGGCAATCTCAAGCGCCTGGACGATGTCCTCAAAAACAAACCCGTAGTTGAGTTTATCGAGCCCGAAAGCAAACCGGATGCCGGGGACATGAAGGTTCCGATCGAAATGACGGGGCTGGTGGACATCCGCAACCTTTCCTTTGGGTATTCTCCGTTGGATCCTCCCTTTATCGATAACTTTAACCTTACGGTGCGACCGGGAGAACGGGTGGCTCTGGTAGGTCCCTCCGGATGCGGGAAGTCGACCCTCGCGAAAATTGTCAGCGGCCTCTACGATCCCTGGACGGGTGAAATCCTCTTCGATGGATTTGCCCGGAGCGAGTATCCCCGCCATTTGTTTACCGACTTCTTCGCCGCGGTGGACCAGGATATCTTTCTTTTTGACGGCACCATCAGAGACAACCTCACCCTATGGGACAAAACGGTTTCCCAGCAGGATATGATCTTCGCCTGCAAGGACGCCTGCATTCATGACATCATTTCCGAGCGATCCGGAGCTTATGAAGGTGTCGTGGCAGAAGGAGGGAGAAACTTCAGCGGGGGGCAACGCCAACGCCTGGAAATTGCCCGGGCCTTAATCAGGAACCCGCGGGTCCTCATCCTCGACGAAGCGACCAGCGCCCTCGATCCGGCGACCGAACGCCAGATCGATGAGAATCTGCGGAGGCGTGGATGCTCCTGTATCATTATTGCCCACCGCCTGAGTACCATTCGGGACTGTGATCAGATCCTGGTGCTCCAACGCGGCAAAGTCGTTCAACATGGAGATCACAACAGCCTGATGATGGAGCAGGACGGCATCTACGCCAATTTGGTCAACCTCTAAGCCATGCCCACCTCTCGCACCACTGATACCAGAACCCCCTTTTACCGGGAAGCGGATCCCTTGGTTCGCGCCCTTTTCGAGAGCCGGGGAGAACGGTCCGACTTGCCTGGAAATGCTCCCATACTCCTCGATTCTTATGCTGCCTGGCTGGTCGAGAAGGGCCAAGTCGAACTCTTTTCGGTTGAGGTAGAAGAGGGACAGCCGGTTGGGGCACGCAGTCACCTCCTCACCTTGCCCCAGGGCAGGATTTTCCTCGGCATGGGGGAATCGATTAACGAGGGCTTACTAGCGGTCGGTGGAACCAACACCCGAATCATCCGTCTCCCGCGCGAGGTCATTCGAGATGCGATCAAAGAAGATAGTACGCGCCCTGTCGTGATTGAGCAGCTGAAACTCTGGGTCTTACAACTGAACCTTAGTATCGCCGAACCGCTATCCCGAGACCCCGACCATAGAGTGAAACCGGGAAACCCGCTCCAGGCCCAGGCCGGCCAAACCATGGTGACGGCAAACGACCTACTCTGGCTTCGGATCCATACGGGTTCGGTCGCGTTTGATGCAAACCTCGATGTGGCTTGGGCAGACCCGTCGCTCTGGCTTCCCTTAACCCCCAGACGCGTCCTGGTTCCCATCGAAAACTGTATTTTTGAGGCGGTCACGACCGAGGATCTCGCCAGTCGCGAAGGACAGGTATTGTGGGACAGCCTCCAGGCCTTCTATCACCAGCTCTTTGAGATTCGTGCCCGCCTGCGGGAAGGGGACACGGCCAGAGAACTGGAACGCTTAAAACAGCAGGAGGAATACGCCAGGGTCGCTGCCGAAACCGCATACGATCACCTGGTCGCCGCCCTGGGGAAAAAAGATAAAGCTATCCTCGCTCGCTACAAGGCCATGTCCGCCAGTCCGGTCTTTCATGCAGCAGGCCTCGTCGCCCACCACCAGGGAATCGAGATTAGCTTACCGAAAGGACTCGACGAAGTGGGGACTACCGGCAGTCCAGTGGATATGATTTTGAGAGCGTCCCGCTTGAAGGCGCGAAAAGTGGCCTTGCGCGGCGAGTGGTGGAAAGCATCTCATGGCCCTCTCCTGGCACGCATGGAGACAGATAACCGGCCCGTGGCCCTCATCCCTCATGGACCGGACCGCTACTTACTCCACGATCCCGTCGACGATAGTACCGTGGCCGTGACCGATAAAGTGGCTTACGCCGTGACCCCCTTCGCGACCTCCTTTTACAAACCACTTCCCGAGAAGCCCCTGAAATATCGGGACCTCCTTACCTTCGTCTATAAAGACTGCATGTGGGAATCGCGCTGGATCTTTCTCCTCTCTTTCGCTGGCGGGGTGTTGGGTCTCGTTGCCCCCTGGGCCACGGGGATCATTTTTGATACGATCATTCCTGCGGTCGAATACAGCCAGCTGCTTTACCTGACTCTCGGGATGTTGTTCGCTGTGGGAGGTGCTGGGGCCTTCAATTTCCTGCGCAATATTCTGGTCCTGCGCACCGAAGGAATCTTCGACGTAAAGCTCCAGCCGGCCTTGTTCGACCGCCTCCTGCGCCTCCCCGTGGACTTTTACCGAAACTACACCGCCGGGGATCTGGCCGAACGCGCCCGGACCATTAACATGATTCGCGAGGTGTTTTCAGGCAGTATGGTCAATTCCATCATGAGTGGTCTGCTCGGCTTTCTCGCAATTGGCCTCATGCTCAGTTACAACGTAAAATTGACCCTCGTTGGAATCGGCCTCGGTTTATTCGCCGCCTGCTTTACCTTTATCACCAGCTACCTTAAACTCCACTACGAACGACGAATTCTGGCCCTGGAGGGCAAAACGCAAGGTCTCGTGTTACAGCTCTTGACGGGGATATCGAAGCTGCGGAATGCGGGAGCCGAGGTGCATGCCTTTTCCTCCTGGACCAAAACCTTCAGCCGTCAAAAGCAGCTCGACTACAAGGCCAGGGGGTATGACAACGTGGTCTCCATTTTTGCCGAGACCTACATCCTGGCGTGCAGCATCATCATCTTTTTCATGCTGTTCGAATTCGCCCAGAATGATCCTTCTCAGATCCTGTCAACCGGGAAGTTCCTCGCTTTCAGCGCCGCCTTTGGCCTGTTCATTGGAGGCGTCCTCGGGATTGCCCAGTCCTTCGTCCAAGTCATCAACATCGGGCCCATGCTGGCCCGCATTCAGCCGATCCTGGAAAGCGTACCGGAGTCGAATGCCGACGCCATGGATCCACCGGAACTCACCGGACGGATTGAACTGAGCCGGATCCGCTTCCGATACAATCCCCAAGATCCCCTGGTGATCAAAGATGTCAGCCTGACTATCCTCCCTGGCGAATTTGTGGCCTTCGTCGGTCCTTCAGGATCAGGAAAATCCACCATCATGCGCCTCCTCCTCGGGTTCAATCGTCCCGAAAAAGGAAGCATCCATTACGACAACTACGACTTGGCCAGCCTTGATGTTTCCGGCGTTCGGCGCCAGATGGGGCCTGTCCTGCAAAACGGCCAGCTCCTTCCGGGCGACATCTATTCCAATATCATCGGCGCTCGATCCCTCAGTGAACAGGATGCTTGGCAGGCGGCTAAACTGGCCGGGGCCGATACCGAAATCGCCGCCATGCCGATGGGAATGCATACCCTGGTGAATCCATCGGCCACGACCTTGTCAGGTGGTCAAATCCAGCGCCTTCTGATTGCCCGAGCCATCGCCTCGAATCCCAAAATTTTCCTCCTGGATGAAGCCACCAGCGCCTTGGACAATCGCTCCCAAGCTGTTGTGACCGAAAGTCTGGATCGTATGAAGGTCACACGGGTCGTCATCGCCCACCGCCTGAGCACTATCATGAACGCAGACAAAATTTTCGTCATCGTGAAAGGCGAGCTCGTCGAACAAGGGGATTACCATTCCCTTATGCGTCAAAACGGCGTCTTCGCCGAATTGGCCCGCCGCCAAATGGTGGACGAGGAATAGTCCCCTACCTCTTCGTTCTCCTCGCCCCACTTCGAAGCGAAACCCAGCCAAGCCGGGCACAATTCACGGCTTCCCCCCAAATTCCCGCCGCGAAAACGCGACCCGGTCCTCCGCCTGCATCATCATATGGTCCCGTCGCGATAACTGCTCAATCCGTTCAAGGCGCGGCTGCAGGCCAGTCTGGTTGGCGATTTGAATCGCGAGGCCAGGCCGGGCATTCAATTCCAGCAACAGCGGCCCCCGCTCACGATCCAACACGATATCCGCACCCAGGTAGCCGATTTCCGTCATCTCATAACAGCGGGTAGCTAACAGGATCAGTTCATCCCATTGAGGAACCACCAATTCGGCCAGAGCCCGGCCCGTATCCGGGTGATGCTCAACCGGACGGTCAAACTGAACCGCCGCACTTGCTCGACCTGTAATCAAATCAATCCCTGCCCCAACGGCTCCCTGGTGTAAATTGGCTTTTCCATCTGAAGCTTCGGTGGACAGTCGCATCATCGCCATCACCGGATACCCGCGGAACACCACGACCCGGACGTCGGGCACTCCTTGATAGGAGAATCCCTCGAAGGCATCACTGAACTGGATTAGAGCTTCCACCATGGCCTTGTCGTTACGCCCGCCTAAACTGTAGAGGCCGCTCAGGGTGTTGTTCACATGCCGCCGGATATCGGTTAGCGAGAGCGCTTCCTTACTGGGCTTCAAGTAGCTGTCTCCATCCCTGCCCATAATGACCAGAATACCCTTACCTGCACTCCCCTGAGAAGGCTTGATCACAAGTTGATCATGGGGAGCCAGGAGCTCAGCCAGTCTGTTGACCTCGTGTTGTCGCTCTACCACGCCGTAGAGCTGGGGAACCGGAATCCCAAATTCCTCAGCCAGCCGTTTCGTGGTCAATTTGTCATCAACCCGGGGATAGTGTTCACGCCGGTTATATTGTGCAATAAATCCACCGTTTCGCTGATTCATCCCGAGCACGCCCGCTCGCCTCAGGGCTGCAGGTGAACTGAGTTTAGGAAGCCTCATCCGTCCTCCTTAGCAGCTTGGGATTCGGCAAGCGGAGAAAACCGGATTAATTCGGTAAGCCGATAACCGGCATATTGGCCAAGCCCAAGAATACCAGCCAGTACGACCAACAAGAGTTCGGGAAAAATGAAAACGAGATAACGTAGGGTTCCGTTCCCCATCACGAAATAGGCAAGGATCGCGACAACCAAACTGCCAGCGGCTTGAACTGCCACCTCATGCAGGCCATCTTCCTCCCACAACACGGAAAGCCGCTCCACCGTCCAGGCCAGGATAATGGTAGGGAACAGGGTCACTGACGAAGCAATCGCCAGATTAAAGCGCGACCCAATCAATCCGAACCCCACCATGATCCCAATCACCACCACTACGACAGCTGATATGCGAGGCACCAGCAACAGATCCAACCTGGATAGGTAAGACCGCATAATCAGCCCGGCACTCACTACAATAACAAAGAGGATCAGCCCGGAGAGCAGGGTCGTTTTCAAAAAGGCCATTGCCAGCAGAATGGGCATAAAGGTCCCCGAAGTCTTGATTCCCACCAGATTGCGCATGATCACAACGACCAGAGCCCCGAGAGGGATCATCAGTAATAGTCGGTAAGAGTTCTGTTGTTCAATACTGAGCTGAGAAAGGGAAAAATTCACCCAGCTCCCCGACTGTTGTTCTGAGGCCTGCTCCAGGACAAAAGTAGCTGGCAACTGGCGTTTCATCACAGCAAATTCAACCCGAGCATCCCGGCCTCCCCGAAGTTCGATGAGAGCGGGCCCACCCCGCTGCCACGCGAGGATATCACCGTCTTCAACCGGTTGGGGGTTACCCCAGGCAAATAAATCACCTTGCCCGTCATCACCAAGTATGAGCACACCAGGCACCAGACTCTGACTTGAACTACTCTCTCCGAGCACAAGGGCCCGAATTAAATGCGCATTATAGCCGGCCTTTAAAGCCAGGTTTAACAGAAGCCTGGACTTCGCTAAGTCAGACTTTGCCCCCTCTAACAGATATTGGACATTCTGGTTAGTGGAATCGCCCAGCAATTGAATCAGCTGGCCCATAAAGGTCACACCGTCTGCTGAGTACCGTTTAGCCTGCGAGACGACCTGGTCCGCCGCCACCGACAGCGGCTCTTCCATGTAGGAGGGATCTAATACGGCGGGAGGTGGTAGAACGTCAAAATCCATGCTGCTCGGTCGTTTGTAAACATCGACCCGGTAAAACAATTCCTGCCTCCCGCGCCGAGCCTCCTCTCTTGACCAGGTCACGGTCCGATAAAATCCGGTCTTCTCATTTTGCGCCCCCGGGGGGGTAAAGCCATAATCCAGAGAAGTTCCGATTTCGTCCAGGATACCCAAGGTGGGTTGCTCCCCGGGTACGGCGAGTTTTACTTTTACGGGACCTCCTGTCGCCCGGAAACTGACCTTCGCTTCAATCGTCCAGATAGCAATCTGCTGCCGGGGGATGAACGGATAGCCCACCTCCAGATACTTATGAATGGCAAGCCCTAGTCCGACCGCCGTTAACGCCAGGATGAGGAGACGGAGTTGAATCTTGGACTTCACGGACTTATTGCTTGGGCTTGGGTTGTTTCGTTTGCGTATAGGCCACGCTCACGTCGACGATTAAGGTCCCCCGCAATAAGTTGCGCCCGATCAGCAAGGGAAACTCAAAGTCAGTACGATCAGCCAGATTAAATTCGTAGCGACGGGTCCAGTTGCCCAAAGTGGCCTCCAACTTGACTACGTAGCGCTTCATGGATTCTTCCCCGCCCCGCCGCCGGATACTCGCAATCCGTTCCACGGGTTTTTCCAGCTCCACGGCTTTTCCCGACTCCGGTTGAATCAAGGTAAAGGAAACCCAGGTCTCCCCGTCCCGCTCAAACGCTTCGATGTCCAAAGCATGAATGGAACTCGTCGTCGCACCTGTATCAATACGGGCATTATATCGAGCCCCGGCTTCGGAAATATAAAAATACTCCGCCTCTCCAATCACCAGTCGCTCTACCTCCGCAGGGTCCTCTTTAGATCGCAGATCGACCGGAGGGGTCAGTATACATAGACAAAGTAAAGCAACAAAGAATCGGAGTCTCATAGGGAATGCCTCACCTTAAATTTCCCTACTCCCTCGTCAAGCCCCCCAACACGCCTCCCCTCATTCCAGGGCGGAAATCCTTTTTGCGTGAATTCGCCTTCATTCGGGGTTTCAGAATGGCTAACCCCACTTTGGTTTGAATAAAATTTTTACTTTTAACCCGCTATCAATCAATGATTTAAATAAAAAATGACACAAATGTCATTTAATTTTATTAGCGTATATCCGATAGTATTAACATTAACGCCTAAAATTTACTAAAACATCAAAAAAATAGCTACACATGAGTATCCAAAACAAAATCACCCTCCTCCTGGCCACCTTCGTGGGAATCACGGCCACGGCGAATGCTGTGGTCAACGTGAACATGGAGCCCGTCGGCACCCAGTATCGCGACTTGGCCTTCGAAGGACGGGACGGCCAGAAAGCCAATGAGCGCTTCGCCAGGGAAATGACCCAACACATGCAGCAGCTCACCGGAGACATGCTACCTCCTGGTGCTGAGATCACCATCACCTTTATCGAGGTAGACATGGCCGGAAACTACGAACCCCAGTTGGACCCTGAATTCAACGACGTTCGGATCATGACCAGTATTTACGCTCCCTATCTGGAGTTCAGCTACATCGTTAGCGGCGAAGACGGAGATGTCCTAAAGACCGGGGAAGCGAAACTCACGGATCCCGCCTGGATGAACAATATCAGGGCCCCTTTCCATAACAGTGACCAACTGTTCTACGAAAAGGAGCTGATGACACGTTGGGCAAAAGAGGAATTCCGAGGTGGTTTTTAATCCTCCCACAACGATTTAAAAAAGATATCACACTGAGAAACCGACAAAGGCAGGGCTCTTCACAAGTCCTGCCTTTGTCTTGTATCGATTTTACAAGAGGAAACGGAGGGAGAGGAGGAAATGGAAAACCGTGGTCCTGGCCGACACCGCGGTCTCTGTCAGCCTCACTTGGAAGGACTGGGTCACCCGCTACATTCTCTTTCCCAAATGGGCCATGACCCTGACCATGCGCCTCATCCCAGTCCGCCGGTTTGTGGATCTTTCCTTCTGGCCGGCCCGAGTCACCAGAAACAACAAGTGGTTCGGGCAGGATTACCAAACGGCCAACTACGTGAAGGCCTGCATACTCCAACGCAGCTCCCGGGATTACGTCAAAATTTATGGTGCCCTCTACGGCTTTAAATTAAAACCCCTCGAGCGGATCGCCATCCCTACCCTGGTCCTAAACGGCGAACATGAATCCGCGTCCGTCTTTCGGCACACCCAATACATGGAGGAAAATATCCCCGGGTTGACCTTCATTGTCATCCCTAACGCTGACCACACCTCCAGCATGGAAAACCCGGAAAAGCATCTCACAGAGGCACAGAGATTACTCAGACAACCCAGATCTTTTCCAGTGCCGAAGGAGCCCTTTTCACTTTCAATTTCGCTTCTCCCTTTCTTCTCCTGAACGGTTCAGTGACTCCAGGCGTGATATCTAGCGGCTCAATCACCAGCATTCCGGCATGGAAATGCGTTCTCTACTTTGTTTCGTCCTTTTTTTCTCTCAATTCCCTTCCCTTTTTGCTGCCGAAGCCCCCTGGCAGGGTAAGGGCAGGATCGCGATCAGCTCGGATGGCAATCACCACGATCACGATGACTGGGCCGCCACGCCACTGACCCTCGCCATCCTCGCCTCCCAGGGTCTCCAGGATCAGACCGTCCTTTATGTCTACAGCGACCATGTCTGGGGCAATGGAGGGCACCAGGGCCGGGGTTACGAAGAGATGCAGATCAGTGCCCTGGGAGGCCAAAAACAATTTGGGTTCGAGTCGACTAAATTCATCGCCGGGGTGGATGACCCAGAGGCCGCGTATGCCGCCATGGCCGAGGTGATCAATGCCTCGTCCGCCAATGACCCGCTTTTCATTATTGCCGCCGGCCCTATGCATGTTGTGGGTGAAGGCTTGCGCCTGGCAGATCAATCGAAGCGGAAATACGTCAGCGTCATTTCCCATTCCCCCTGGAATAACTGGCACTCCGATCGACCGGGGAAAGGGGAAGACCATAGCGGATGGACCTTTGACGAAATGATCGAAACCTTCGGAACCCGGACCGGCGGATCCGTCGAGTTCATCCAGATCGCCAACCAAAATGGCGGAGACGGCTACCCCGGGCTCCACACCGACCGCACCGCTTTCGATTGGATCCTCACCTCACCAGCCCGCGACCAGGCTCCGTATAAAAAAGGATCCTGGGATTGGCTCTATGCCCGACAAGAAAGCTGCATCAAAAGAGGGGGAAAGAACTTCGATCCATCCGACGCTGGCATGGCCGTCTTTCTCCTTACCGGTGAAGATAAAACCAGCCCGGATCACGTCCGGCGTCTGCTGGAAAATCCAGTGGTGAAGGAGTAGTTAGGGGGGTGAGGCTGGAGCTTGTAGACGATTGCTTCAGCCCGGTAGGCCTCACCATGCCGATTAACAAACGATCGGTCATCGCGAATGGAGTGAAGTGATCTCACAAATTCAGCGTTATCAGCGGTAAAGATCGGAACAGAAGCTCGGGAAGAAGCTAGCTTCACAAGAGGAAAGGGAGCCGGGGAGACCCTTTTTCTTTCCACGGTTCCATTCTGGAGAAAGAAAACCCCCTTTCATGTAAATTCGCATTTTTCGTAGTTTAAAAAAAAAGCCAATTTCAACCTAATCTGGAATCACCACATATTGATCCTGTCCTCCTGAAACCCATTTAACGCGAATTCGTTTATCCAAGGTAACCAGCTTGCCCTTGCGCTCTACAGCCAGGGCAAGCAAGTATAGGTCGGTGAGCTGCTTGCTTTTGGTTTTTCTGAGGTCAGGCATCACTTCCAGATTCCGAATACTTAAAGAATCTGACCAAAATTGATGTCCCGGGAACAAGCAAAGCCGGACCAACAGGGACCGCACTTCCTCGGGGGAGCCTGGGGCATTAGGGTAGGACGGATTCGACAAAATTCGCACAAACCCATTTTCGGTTATCGGACAAGTGGCCCACCCCTGTCGGGCCACCGCCTTGAACCATTTCCTGACTCGGCTATGGTGGACATGGTCCGGATCCGCCAGAGCGATCAAGACGTTTACATCAAGGAGCATCATTGGGCCTAGACCTCCTCCTCATTCGATAAATCATATACCTGCTCACTGGTGACTTTGCCCCGACGCGAAGAAAAGTAAGGGAGTCCATCCTCATCTATCAGAAAAGCCGCGCTACTCCCTGGATCCGACTGTTCATCGACCAACTCCCGGCGCAGGGCATGCTCAACCAGCGCTTTTAAAGTTGTCCTCCGACGAAACGCTACGGCCTTGGCTTCGTTCAGTAGGTCATCCGGGAGTTCTAAGGTCGTTTTCATATGGTTATATATATGGGTTTATGGGTATATGGTAGTATTTGGCGAGTTTCACAAGAGGAAAGAATAGGTCAAAGACTCCAGGCTGGGGTCATAATTATGTGCCTCTTGTGTTGTTTTAGGCTACCCTCCCTACGCTTTTTACACGAACCAATCGTTTTCAGAATTCCCAAACAGACCCCAATCCCTTGCGGTTCACCTGCATCACAACCCCAAGATCTAGGGATCAAGCGACCAAATCGTTGTTACGATCCGGTTAACCCTGTCACAACCAGGTCAAAAATGGGAATAAGGTGTGAATAACTTTTGACCCCCGACAAACCGCCCTTTAATCGAAATTCCCGAGCTGAATGATCCTCTTCTAAATGAAAAATGTATCTCTCAAATACAAAACCATCTTTCTCTCGGACGTCCACCTCGGCATGGCGGACTGTAAGATCGAGGATGTAAATTTTTTCCTGAAACACGCCCATTGTGATCGCCTGATCCTGAATGGGGATATCATCGACGGACTCGCCCTCAAACGTGGAGGAAAATGGACGAAAAAGCACACGCGTTTCATTCGCCTTGTCCTCAAGAAAATGGAGAAGAAGCGGACAGAAATCATCTATGTCCGGGGCAATCACGACGACATCCTCAAACGTTTTCTTCCGCTAAAGTTCGATAAACTCCAGGTTGTAGATAAATTTGTCCATAGTACACCGAATGGTGAATACCTCTGCATCCATGGAGATGGGCTTGATATGATTTGCGCCCACCACCCATGGCTCATGCATGTGGGTAACTTCGGGTATGACTTTATGCTCTGGCTGAATCGCAAGTACAATGCCTGGCGGGCATGGAGAGGAAAGGAGTATTTCTCGATCAGCAAAGTCATTAAAGCAAAGGTCAAAGGCGCCGTCAGTTTTGTTGGAAATTACGAAGACGAATTGCAGAAACTGGCCGAGCGTAATGGCTACAAGGGTATCATTGCCGGACACATCCATACGCCCGGCAACAAGATGATAGGCAACGTCCACTACCTGAATTCCGGAGACTGGGTAGAATCGTCCACCTGCATCGTGGAGCACTTCGACAACACCTTTGAGGTGCTACAATTTGAAGACTTTATAGCCAGGCTCCAGGAAAAGGCTGAACGGAAGAAAGGAAAAACAGGCGCCAAAATCATCTGCATCGGCGATGACCTTCCTCCTGAGGAAGAAGAGGAGGAGGAAGATATCATCGCTACTGCCATGGTCGATACTTACGTAGAGGAAAAAAAGATCTCTCGAAAAAAACAAAAGGCCGCCGCTAAGGCCGCTGCGGTGTAGCCAACCGATTTGCATTTTTGTCGGGGCTGCGCTCGCCGCAGGTCCTGAGCCTGTCAAAGGGTGTATGCCCCATTGATCATTGGATCTTGGACTTGGATATTGATTCTTATTGAATAGGAAATGGTTTAGCCGCCCTACTAGCAGCATCACCCTACCGAATCCCTATTAAGGGAACCTTTGCTCTGACGATGGTTCAGTATAAGTAGACCTTTTACCACAGATAAATCATGAAAACAAAGACCCTCACCCTCCTTTTTTCTCTAGCTCTCTTCACTGGGCTGGCCGGGTGCGCGACCACTACTGGCACCGCCGGCAAGGTGAGAACTGGGTCCCCCCTGAACCAGGAATACCCGACGACGTGGATAACTGAAGCTGACCAGGCTCCCATTCTTCAGTCCGGGAAAGCACCTTCCCAGCCCATCGGTGAAGCCTTCGCCAGCGGCTTTGCCAAACTTACCTTCACCGTGACGGCCGAAGGCAAAACCGAAAATATCAGAGTTGTTGATTCCGAAGGCAGCCGCTACTTCGGCGGAAACTCCAGGGAAGCCATTAAATACTGGCGTTATACTCCGGCCATGAAAGACGGTCAGCCTGTCGCTTGTGATGGTGAGATCACTTTTAACTTCACCGGAGCTACCCGGGGAGCGCGGCCTCAAAATTAACTTTAATCTGAATAACCTTTAAACTTAAAACCGGGGTGGACACGCCCCGGTTTTTTGTATCCATAAAATGGTTACGGATAAGGGTAAGCCATAGCCAAATTAACCATACTTCCTGTCTCCTGCTTTAAACCTCAGATTACGCAGATACGTTGATAACCACAGCTTATCGCTTACTGACTAAAGCCACACCCTCCTTGTGTCTCCGTACCCTTTAGTCAGTTTGGTCGAAAACGATCGCGATAAGGAAAACAAGTTCGCGTCACGTCTCTCGCGCCGGCCATGCTGCAGGCAGGAAGCGCTACATTTTTATTTCCTATCTCCTTAGGCGCCCTTGCTCGCCAACGTGCACGCCTCCTTTTTAATCGAGGAACATCTTGCTTGTCGCGTGGAACTCATCCTTCAGGGCTGGATACAATGCGCGATATCGGGGATAGAGCCGGCCGTATAGCTCGGCGTCTACGCCGGGGCTGGCTTCAGCCGTATTCTGAATGGTAGATTTGCAAGCTGTAGCCACATCCGGGTAGTGACCACTGCAAACCCCGCCCAGCAATGCGGCACCAAAAGCCGCTCCTTCGGTGGCATTCACAGTGACTACCCGTTGGGCAAAAACATCAGCCATCATTTGGCGCCAGAATGGGTTTTGCGCACCGCCTCCACTCACGACGACTTCCTCCGGCTGAATCCCGAGGTGGGTCATGAGCTGGAGCGAATCGTTCATGCCGAAAGTAATGCCTTCCAGGACTGACCGAACCATATGCCCCTTGGCATGGCGCAGGGTTAAACCAATGAAGGCGCCACGAGCAAGCGGATCCGGATACGGCGTTCGCTCTCCGGACAAGTATGGCAGAAAGAGCAGGCCTTCGCAGCCCGCCGGCACACTGGCCGCTTTTTCAACCAGGAGGTCATAGGCTTTCCCACGTCCTTGCTCTTCTAAGGCAAGCTCAGTCCGTCCCAAAGCATTCCGAAACCACTGGAACGAACCCGCGGCAGAAAGCATCACTCCCATGAGATGCCACTCTCCGGGCACAGCTGAACAGAAGGCATGGAGATTACCTTCCGGCTCAACCCTGAATTCCTTGGAGTGCGCGAAAACCACCCCGCTCGTGCCGAAGGTGGCCGAAATCTTGCCCTCTTCGAAGATTCCGGACCCGACCGCCTGGGCAGCCTGATCACCGGCTCCTGCCGCAATGGGGATTCCGGCTTTCAGGCCTGTGGCAATCGCGGCTTCCTCGGAAAGGTGGCCCGAGATCTCTACACTTTCCATCAGGGGAGGTAACCATTTGGGATCCACCCCGGTCGCATCAACCATTTCGGCAGACCACTTGCGCGAGCCAACTTCCATGAGGGAGGTGCCCGACCCATCGGCGACATCCATGGCCAATTCCCCCGATAAGCGGTAGCGCACGTAATCCTTGGGAAGCAGAATATGTTTGATTTTCGCAAATACAGTCGGCTCATGCTTTTTGACCCAGGCAATTTTCGGGGCCGTGAACCCCGGTAAAACCGGATTCCCGGTAATCGACAAAACTTTGTCTGCCCCGACGGAAGTTGTGATTTCGGCACATTCCTCTGCCGTCCGCTGATCATTCCACATGATACAGGGGCGCAACACTTCTCCCTTAGACCCGAGAAGGACCAACCCGTGCATCTGCCCCGTCAGTCCGATGGCAGCAATGGACTCACCGTTCACGCCCCCTTTCCGGATAACCTGGCGGATGGCTTGAATACTGGCCTCCCACCAATCCTCCGGATCGGACTCTGCCCAGAGCGGCTTGGGGGTGTGGAATTTGTATTCAGGGGCCGCGGTCGCCACCACCGTTCCGTCCAGGCGGATTAATACCGCCTTGGTGGAAGAAGTTCCGACATCGATCCCGAGAAGAAGAGGTTGGTCACTCATGGGAAAGGGAGTAATGGGTTAGATGAATTGGTTAAAGATGGATTCGAGTACCTCTTGGCGACCACTGCGGATCGTTGGCTCCTCCCTGCCTATAATATAAGCTTCCAGATCGGCCAGGGAGACTTGGCCCCCTTCCACTCTGGCTCCCATTTCGGAATCCCAGCTGGAATACCGGTCCGTCACAAATTCCTCGATGCGCCCATCCGCGCGTATAGCAGCGGCGATCTTTAGCCCTCGAGCAAAGGTATCCATTCCGGCGATATGAGAATGGAACAGATCCACCGGTTCGAAGCTGTCGCGGCGGCGTTTCGCATCAAAGTTCAATCCACCCGTGGTGAACCCGCCCATGCGCATCAATTCGAGCATGATGGTGGTAGTCCCATAAATATTGGTCGGAAACTCGTCGGTGTCCCACCCGATGAACTCGGTTCCCGAATTGGCATCCACCGAGCCAAGTGCGCCCGCGTCGGCGGCCACTCGCATTTCGTGCTGCATGGTATGCCCGGCCAACTCCGCATGATTGGTTTCCAGATTGAGCTTAAAATGATCCATCAGGTCATACTGTCTGAGAAAATTCAGGCAGGCTGCCGAATCACTGTCATACTGGTGGGTGGTCGGTTCTTTTGGCTTCGGCTCAATGTAGAACTGGCCATCAAACCCGATCTCCTGTTTAAACGCCACTGCCATATGGAGCAGGGCCGCCAGATGGTCCAGCTCCCGCTTCATGTTGGTGTTCAACAAGGTAGAATATCCCTCACGACCACCCCAGAAGGTATAGCCCTCTCCTCCCAGGCGATGAGTCACCTCGATGGCTTTTTTCACCTGAGCAGCGGCGTAAGCAAAAACATCCAACTCCGGGGATGTTGCCGCTCCCTGGCCATAGCGGTGATTCGTAAACAGACAAGCCGTTCCCCAAAGGAGCTTTTTCCCGGTGCTTTGCTGATAAGATTCCAGGACCTCGGCAATGGCATCCAGATTGGCATTGGACTCCGTGAGCGTCGCTCCCTCTGGCGCAACGTCACGATCATGGAAGCAGTAATAATCGATTCCGATCTTTTCTAGAAATTCAAAAAACACCCCCACGCGATGCTTAGCATTCTCCAGGCTTTCGGTCCCATCGTCCCAAGGCATCTGGGCAGTCCCTACACCAAATGGGTCCGATAGCGGGTTCCGCATCGTGTGCCAATACGGAGAGGCAAACCGAAGGTGATCCTTCATGGCCTTTCCCTCTACCAACTCGTCCGGGTTGTAGTGTTTAAACGCCAACAGGTTTTTACTGTCAGGGCCTTCATATTCAATTTTCGAAATATCAGGAAATGCACTCATGATTTGGGGGAATTGGGGTTAGTTAAAGGCTGAGTTCCATCCTTGGTTTTGGAATAAGGATGACAACAGTGATCTTACAAAATCCACGTCAACAGGTTAACCGCATTTTGCGGTATTTTTCTGTTGTTTTGCGTAAAATCAAGGGTTTCACTTTGAGCTGTGGCTTCCCCCGTCCGCATTGCCTTTCTTTTGAGTTCTGTCAACGTAAGGCGGTTCATGCCGGGTATGATCGGTCAGGTTCGGCCGGACTATGAGTATTGGCACATGGACATTTACAGACCTTGGAGCGAGGTCCTCTCCTTAGTCGATAAATGGAAACCAACCACTATGGTAACCGAGGTCATTGAAGGCATCACGGAACCGATAGTCTCGCTGGGCCTGCCAACGGTAGTGGCACCAGGAGAATATGATGCAGACAACGTGGTGAGTATTGATGTCAACGACGTCCAGGTGGGCCATTTGGCAGCTCAACACCTCCTGGATCTGGGCATCCCCAACCTGGCTTACCTTGGAAATCAAACGATCTATTCGGTTCAACGGCACCGCGGGTTTGGGGATTCCATATCAGTCAATGGCATACCGCTGTCGGCCCACATCGAAAAGGAGCCCCGGGCCAAGCAGTACCTCGAACACTTTCAGCCGCCATCCAAAGCTCTCATTCGATGGCTGCGGCGACTGCCCAAACCTGTAGGGATTTTTGCTGCCCACGACCCCCTCGGACGCTTGCTTTCAGAAACCTGTCGCGATCTGCAGCTTTCCATCCCAGAGGAGGTGTCCCTCCTCGCGGCCAATAATGATGAGTTGATTTGCGACCTCACCACGCCCCCCTTATCCAGCATCGATATTCCCTGGAAACGGATCGGTAGTGAAGTCATCCACTGGGCGAATCGTATCGGCACCGAGGGATTGCCTACCCAGCGACACTTCACGATTGATCCCCTACCGGTCCACAAACGCCAATCCACCGAAGTTTCTGCTGTCGAAAGCCCGAGACTCGCCCAAATCCTCCAATACATCGATCGAGAGGCCACACGGGGAATCAATGTGAATGATGTGCTGCATGCGTTTCCCGTTTCACGCCGGTGGCTGGAAAAAACCTGCCTCACCTACTTGGGGAAGTCTCCCAAAAGCCACATACTGGATAAGCGCCTCGAAGCGGCAAAACGCCTCCTGATCCATACCGACCTGATGATCTCCGAAGTAGCCGAGCGCTCCGGGTTTTCTTCAGGCGAGCGGTTCGCTGTGAATTTCCGCCGTAAGGAAACCATCACTCCGAGCCAGTTTCGCAAGGAGTACAGCCTGTCTCCTCAGGGGTGAAGATAGCTGTGGGATAAGGCCAACTTCCAGGCAAGTGGTCCAATACGATTTGCTCGACCAACTCCGCATCGCTCCATCGGGCTGGATGGGGATTTCGATCAGAATGTACCCCACCTCTCCCCCTCCCCGCAGAGCACTCACAATTTCAAGACGATCGAATCCATTTACATCACATTCAATTTGACTTATGCTGAGCCCATGAACCGTCGACACTTTATTCAAGCCACCTCCACCGCCATCGCCGCTACCCCTATCACCTCATCGCTGAAGGCCGGCACCGCGAATGCGATGGCCAAGGATATCGATTTCTCAAAGTTTAAAGGCTTCAACCTGCTGGAAAAATTCTGGTTGGATAACAATGAACCCTTCAAAGAGGAGGACTTTGAAATGATGGCGGAATGGGGGTTCAACTTTGCCCGCCTCCCCATGTCCTATTGGACTTGGGGAGACCCGAAGGACTGGGACTATTTCGACGAAACCGTCTTGAACGAAATCGAAGCCGCCGTCGACCTGGGCCGCCAATACGGAATTCATGTGAATATCAACTTCCACCGGGCCCCGGGGTATTGCGTAAACGATGGCCACCTCGAACCTTACCAGCTGTTTGAAGACCAGATAGCGGTGGATGCCACCCGAAAGCACTGGATGGTATTCGCGGAGATGTTTAAAGGCGTGTCCAATGAATACGTCACCTTCGACATGCTCAACGAACCCAAGGACATCCCCGTTGAAGTGCACAACCCGGTTATGTCTCAGATCATTGAGGGCATCCGGTCCGTCGATCCGGATCGGACCATCGTGGTGGACGGGTTACGCTACGGGCGTGACCCCATTTTTGGCCTGGACTACCCGAACATGGTTCAAAGCACCCGCGGGTATGATCCCTTCCAACTTACCCACTACAAAGCAGGATGGGTAAACTCTAGCAATTGGCCCCTGCCCACATGGCCCTTTGTCGATAGCTCAGGAAAATCATGGGAAGCTGAGGAAATCTGGGAGGACCGTATCGTTCCCTGGCAGAAGTTGGAAGCCACCGGCACCCAAGTCCATGCCGGTGAATGGGGAGTCTATAAGTATACCCCACACGACGTCACCCTGGAGTTTTTCAAGGCCAACCTGTCCAACTGGAGAAAAGCCCGATGGGGCTGGGCCCTGTGGAATCTGCGGGGGGATTTCGGATTCCTCAATAGCGGGCGAGCCGATGTGAATTACGAGAAATTCCATGGCCACCAGCTCGATCGCAAAATGCTCGAGCTCCTATTAGAGGATTTAGAGTTGAGCAAAGGGTAATTTTGGAAGGTGAAATGGGAGTGTGGATTGGGAATTCTCCCCCAATCCCATCGCCCAATTCAATCCGCATCGTGGACTACCCCTAATTCAACCGGGTCAATCGTGAAGGCCCAGCGCTCAGTATTGGTTTTGTCGATACACTTAATTCTAATTTTTCGATCAACTTTGGTGCCGACGAGTTCGACCTGAACGAAATTCTGCGTCCCCACCAGGGTGCCTTGAACCACTGCGGGATCCATGGCTTTATCACTTTCCTCCACATTCCAGGAACCACTGGAAAGCGGAGAGGAGGTTACCTCATAGACCCACTGGTCCGGTCGAATCTGCTGCCGGTAGAGTCCGGAGTGGTGCACATCGCCGGTCACAAACACCACGCCGCGAATATCATGATTACGAATGAAATCCAGGATCTCATTTCGCTCGCGCTGATATCCGTGATGGCTGTTGTTTCCGGCACCGACCGTCGCCAGGAACTGATTGCCGGTAACGATAAATTTGTAGGGATAAAGGCCAAGGTCTTTGATGTGCAACAGGGATTGCTTTAACCAGTCAACCTGTCTGGCCCCAAACTGCGTCTTGTCAGGAAACATGGCCGGGTCGAGCCGGGGATCATCCCGATAATAGTGATTATCCATGAGGATGAAGGCGGCGTCTCCCCAAAAGAACTTGGAGTATACTCCGGGGTTGTCGGGCTCTCCCCAGGTCGGGTTCGTGAAGTAGGTTTTAAAGGCCTCCAAGGCGACTGCTTTAAACTCAAAGGATTTGTTGGCATCGTTTGAGCCAAATTCATGGTCATCCCAAGTCGCATAATGCGGCATGGTTGCAAGCAGGGGTTGCAGATCCGGCGTTCTCCTTGTGTGAGAAAAGCGGTACCAGATCCCCGTCTCCGAGCTGAAATCAGCCTCCCGTAAATAAACGTTATCTCCCGACCACAGCATGAAGTCCGCTCCAGTATCCGCCATGTGCAGCAGGATTTCAGTCCCCTTTCCGTAAGGGGTGCCGGGACGATCAAAGGGCTCGTCATTGATATAGAGACAAGATCCGGTCAGGAAAGCAAAGTCAGGAGGATCATCATTGCTGCGCCATTCCCATTGCTCGGTGGTCCGGAACTCCAGGGGGTAGTCAAATTCCTGCTCCACCCCATCGATCACCACCCGGTACTCAAAGGTTTTTCCCATCTCGAGAAGCGAGAGGATCGCCAACATGGGTTGAACCCCTGCCTTGTTGGTCACCGGATTCTCTGAACGCCAGACCCGTTCAGGGCCTATGGTTCCCTTTTCCCGGTAGAAAACTTCCACCAAATCCGCCCCCTGGGTTTCCAACCAGATTTGCCCCTCCATGTGGGACTGGTGGCCCAGCATGGGTCCGGATATCAGTTCTCCTCCGTATACATTCGAAGCGGTGAAGGCGGCAAGTGCCAGGCTGGGGGTGAGCAGGATAGCTTTGAGCAAACCAATTGTGTCCATCCCACAAGGTTTGGCCGAGCCCCTTCTCCCGTCAACGGGTTTTGGAAAATCACATTATCAACGTTTCCTAATTGTTACAATAAAACCCAACTCTCCGACAGGCAACAGCTTAAGGAAAACCAAACTCTCCCGATAAAATGCTATTGCACAATCCCACCTGAAATGACCACCATGCGGTCCATGCGCTTAGGGTTTTCCCGTATAGCTATCCTACTCACCTGCCTGACTCCGCTCCTCCTCTTTGGCCAGGAAGAGTATCCATTGGGTCGTGAATCCGGGAAGCTCATCATTGATCGCCTCATTAATGAGCAAAACATCCAGACGGAGGTGGCAGATATTGTCCTCGCCGTCATCGATAGTTCGGGAAATGTAAATCAACGCGAACTTCTCGTCGCCGCCAGCCGGGCAGAAAGGGGACACTTTAATTATCTGATCCGGTTCACCGCCCCGAGTGACATTGCCGGAACCGGCCTCATCTCCAGAGAACAGGATAGCGGAGATATTGAACAATTCCTTTATCTTCCTGCCCTCGGACAAATCACCCCCATTACCGGCGACAGTAAACAATCCTCATTCATGGGGTCCGACTTCACCTACGAAGACCTGCAGCGCGAAAGTACCCAGCACTACGAATATGCCTATGTCGGAGACACCCGCATAGGAAACCGGATGGTTTACAAAGTTGTCGCCCTGGCCTCCACCCCGGGCCGGAAAAAGATTACCGGGTATGCCCGTCGGATCCTCTTCATCGATAAGTTGAATTTAAATGTGCTGAAAGTAGAGTTCTACGATAAAAATAATGTCCACCAGAAGACCCTGGAAGCCTTTGACTATTCCGTGCAGGAAAGCAACCTGACGACCCGGCGCCCCCAGCGCGCCGTTATGGAGAACCATATCAAACGAACCACTTCCATTCTCACCCTGCGACAAGGCCGAACCAATGTCCCCATCTCCAAGGAGCTGTTTGTCCCGGATTCCCTCCAGATCTGGACCCAGGAAAATGAAGCCCAGATTCGGGACCTACTCAGCTTTACCCCGGACAACAGCTGAGGTCGGAGAGCCTGAGCCGGATGACAGCCCCCATTCACGATCGACGAGCGATCATTTTCAACCAGAGGGAAAACCACTCTAGCCCTGGCAAGTGAGGCCCTATCTCCGCCTCTTTTCGCTTTACCTAAGCTCTTGAAAACCGAATGCTTACGGGAAGATCTCTCCGCTCCCTACAGAATAATATCTCTCGGTGCCCCGCCTATTCACCATCTGCCACCGCTATGCGATGCCTATTATTGGGCTCGTCCTCGCCTTAACCTTCTGGGCGAGCACTCAGGTCGCCAACCTCGAAATTGAGGTCAGTAGCGATGCCCTCTTAAGCAAGGACAGTGGCCTGATCCGCGAATACGAAATCATTCGTTCGCAATTTGGGTCCGATCAGGTGGTTGGGATTTATATCCGGGACGATTCCCTCTTTGCCCCAGAGACACTGAGAAGCCTGGCCGAGCTCAACCGGAAGTTGAATCGGATGGGCAAGATTCAACGGGTAGAAAGCCTCTTCAGTGTCCCCAGCATCCACCGGTCTGAAATTGGGCTGGAGACCGGCCCGCTTCTCAAGCAGGACGCCATCCCGGACGATCAAACCTATCTCGATTCCCGGCGGGCGATGGCTCTGGAGAATCCACTCTTTGTGCGCCGGGTCATTTCCAGAGATGGAAATGCCACCATGATTACGCTCTTTATCAAAGAGCGAGAATCTGAAGCCCTTACCCAGGGTCAGTATTTTTCCCACCTTCATCAGGAAGTGGAGCAAGTCCTTGAAGAACATGTGGACGATTTCGATGCCCTGTTCCAAGTAGGGTCGCCGGCGGTGCAACATTCCATTGCCCAGTTTATCGTCGATGACCAGAAAGTCCTGCTCCCCATCGCCGCCGTTCTGCTCGTCGTCCTGATCGGGATATCGATGCAGAGTATTCCGGGGGCGATCATCCCGATTCTCAATGCAGTGTTGGCCAGTTCCCTGGTCCTCGGCCTCATGGCCGGCCTGGGAGTCCCCCTGAACATGCTGAACAGTATCGTTCCGGCCATGCTCCTGATTATCGGCGCCACGGAAGATGTGCATTTCCTCTCCGAGTATCGAGATGCCATTAATGAAGGTTTAGACCGTCGCCAGGCAGTCAAACAGACAGGGGTCAAAATTGGGCTCACCCTCGTGCTGACGGGCATTACGACCACCTTGGGCTTTGCCTCCACAGCCGTAGCCGATCTGGATATTCTACGTGAGTTTGGTATCACCGCCGGTCTCGCCATGTTCATCCGGCTATTGCTTTCCATTGCCTTTCTCCCTGCCCTGCTCCGATTTATCCGCATCAAGCCATCGCGCAAGCCAGGAGGAAAGCAAAGGGCCACCCGCGGGTTACAGCGTTACTCAGACAGTTATGCCTCTTTTGCCCTGAATACGCTGCTTGATCACAAGGTCATGATTATCGGTATCATGGCGGTCATCACGATCCCCTCCCTGTTTCTGGGGCGCACCATTCATGTGGGCAATGACCTCACCGGCTTTCTCCAGGACCGGTCCCCCATCATTCAGCATCTGAATCAGGCCGGGCGTGAGCTCAGCGGATCCAAGGTTATCTTTCTCACGATCCACAACGAACCGGGTTCCTTCAAGGAACCTGCCAATCTGCATATGCTGGCGGCGATCCGGAATCGACTCGAAGAATCGGGGCGGTTCGATTCCGTGACCGCCCTTTCTGATCACATCTCCCTGCTCAACCAGGAATTCAAATCCGGGGAAGCGGCCGACTTTCAAATCCCGGATGATCCGGCCCTGATTGCTCAGTACCTGCTCTTCCTGAGCCCCGGATCACTCCAACCCTACGTCAGTGGTGACTTTGGGAAGGCCAACATTGTCTTGCGCAGCAGTATAGACGACAGCCGTGAATTCAGCCAGGTGTACCAACAAATCAGATACAGATTGGGCACCGGGGAATTTGGAGATCTTAATTTTTCCCTCACCGGAAAATCTATCCTAGTCGCCGAAGCCGTGGATGAAATCGTTAAAAGCCAGGTGGCTAGCCTTGGAGTCGTCATCGTCATGCTACTCCTTATCGTGGCCACCCTGTTCGTCTCCTGGAGAGCCAGCCTGCTTGCCGTTCTCGCCAATCTTTTCCCGGTCGTCATCCTCTTCGGTGTGATGGGCTTGCTCAAAATACCTCTCAATGTCGGCACCTGCATGGTGGCGGCCATTACCGTGGGGATCGCAGTCGATGACACCCTTCACCTCATGGTTCGCTACAACCGGGAACTGAAATCCACAAAGGACGAACTCAAGGCACTTCATTCTGCCCTGGCGGCTGAGTTCCAGCCTGTGATGACGACCAGCCTGGGGCTGGCCATCGGTTTCCTCGTCTTATCTTTTTCCAGTTTTATTCCGATCCGACAATTCGGCCTGCTCAGCGCCATGGTGATCATGCTCGCCGTAGTAGCAGACTTAATCCTCACCCCCGTCCTCCTCTCCACGACCCGCCTCATCACGATCTGGGATATGATTGGACTCAAAGTCCGAAACGCCCTGCTCGAACGCTCCCCTCTCTTTGAAGGCATGAAGCCCTGGCAAGCCAAGAAGCTCATACTGACAGCTACCATTCAGGAATATCAGCGGGGCGACTACATCATCCATCAGGGCGAAGAGGGATCGACCATGTATGTCGTAATCGACGGGAAGTTAAGTGTCGAACGAGGCAAGGGCCAAACCCGTTCGCACCTCGCCGTCCTTACCGTGGGCGACGCCCTGGGTGAAGTTGCCCTGGTTTCAAAGTCAAAACGCACCGCTGATGTCATCGCCAAAACCCACACCAAGGTTCTCGCCCTGGATTGGGATTCCCTCCTCAGCCTCCAGCGGTTTGCCCCCTATTTATCCTCCCGCCTCTTCCTGAACCTGTCTCGTATCATGGGAGATCGGATGGTCAGTTCACTCGGCCAATTGGATACGGCTGCACCATTCCTTCCCAAAAGCGAAGAGTCACTCGGTCGGGGTCAGAAAAACGTCGAAGAGTAGATCTGTTTAGGCTTTCCAAACTGGAATAAACCGTCTAACACCTTCAGCTCTGACAACTGACTAATCCTAAAACGAACCAACCTAAACGAACACCATGGCTACTAATGGTAAATCTCCGGCACCAAAGAAAAAGGTCGCCGCTAAGAAAAAAACCGCCGCCAAGAAAGCTCCGGCCAAAAAAGTTGCTGCTAAAAAAGCTCCAGCGAAGAAGGCTCCCGCTAAAAAGGCTGCAGTAAAGAAAGCCGCAGCGAAGAAAGCCCCGGCTAAAAAAGCTGCCGCGAAGAAGAAAGCCACAGCTGCTTCCAAAACAACGATTGTCGCTCGCATCGACACCGGCTTCGGCAACGAACTCTATGTCCGTGGCGAAGGTGGCGGTTTGAGCTGGGATGAAGGCATCCTGATGGAGTGCTCCGCGTCGGATGAGTGGACCTGGTCCACTACTTCCGCAAAATCCGGAATCGTCTTCAAATTCTTGTTAAACGACCAAATCTGGTCCCTCGGCGAAGACCTCACCGTTCCGGCCGGCGGCACTTCAGTCTCCACGCCGGATTTCTAGTCCAATTATACCTCTTATTTTTAAAGGCGGCCTCCGGGCCGCCTTTTTTTGGGGCTATTCTTTGATATTCTCGTGCCACGCGCAAGCGCGGGTCCTACGGCCAATCCCGCGAAAGTATTTGATAATACACAGGCAGGGGTCACCTTGGAGACTACCATGAAACTTTCTCCCTTCCTCCTCTGGGTTCTGTGTAGTATTTTTAACATTTCATCTTCAATGGCTGCAGATCGTATCACTGGAAAAATGTTTGCCACCCGCTCGGAGGTAGTGGCCCCCAACGCAATGGCGGCCACCAGCCACCCGCTCGCCACCCAGATCGCGCTCGATATCATGAAAAAGGGAGGCAGCGCAGTCGACGCCGCCATTGCAGCCAACGCCGCCTTGACCCTCATGGAACCTACCAGCAACGGGATCGGAGGGGACCTCTTTGCAATTGTATGGGATCCTCAAACCCAACGGCTTCATGGGCTCAATGCCAGTGGGCGATCGCCCATGGGGTTAACCAAAGACAAATTAAAAGAACTCGGATATGCTGAGGGCCTTCCCTTTATGGGGGTCCACTCCATATCCGTCCCGGGTTGTGTAGATGGATGGTTTGAATTGCATGATCAATTTGGAACCCTCCCCATGGCGGATGTGCTCGAACCCACCATTGATTATGCCAGGAACGGTCATCCTGTAAGCGAGCTCATCGCTTATTACTGGGAACGCAGCCTGGCGAATCGGCGGGACCGGGATGATATGCCAGGTTTTGTTGAAACCTTCTCCATGCCCAACGGCGAAGCTCCCGCCAAAGGGGATATCTGGAAGAATCCGGCCCTGGCCAACACCCTGGAAACGATCGCCACCGGTGGCCGTGATGCATACTACCGTGGGCCTTTGACCAATGTTATGGTCGATTACCTGCAGGAACATGGATCCTTATTGAGCCGGGAAGATTTCGCCAGTCATGAGAGCAACTGGATCGATCCGGTCTCGACGAACTATCGCGGATGGGATGTCTGGGAAATTCCACCCAATGGACAAGGCATAGCAGCCCTCCAGATCCTGAATATTCTGGAAGGCTATGACCTGGCCTCCTATGGCTTTGGCAGTTTTGAGCATATTCACCTCTTTGTGGAAGCCAAGAAGCTGGCTTACGAGGATCGCGCCAAGTATTATGGAGATCCTGCCTTTTCCAAAATTCCAGTGAAGGAACTGATCTCCAAATCCTATGCGGATGAGCGCAGAAAATTGATTTCCATGGACCGCTCCACGCCCCGATACGATCCGGGTGTGCTGCAGCATGGCGACACAATCTACCTCGCGACCGCTGACCGAAATGGAATGATGGTATCCCTCATCCAAAGTCATTTTGCCGGCTTTGGCTCGGGCGTCACCATTCCAGAGTTGGGGTTTGGCTTTCAGAATCGTGGCGCTTCTTTTGTCATGGACGAAGGCCATGCCAATGAATACGCCCCCGGGAAACGCCCCTTCCACACCATCATCCCTTGCTTTGTTACCGAAAACGGAAAGCCACTGATCGCATTTGGCGTCATGGGAGGGGATATGCAGCCCCAGGGTCATGTCCAGATCATCATCAACATGAAAGACTTTGGGATGAATTTGCAGGAAGCCGGCGATGCTCCTCGAATTCACCATGCCGGTTCCACTGATTTTTACGAGGATAACAGCACCATGGAAGACGGCGGAGAGGTAAACCTGGAATCCGGCTTTTCCCCCGAAGTCCGTCGCGAACTCGAGTTGAGGCGGCATCGATTGGAAGATGCAGTTGGCACCTACGGCGGGTACCAGGCCATCATGCGGGATCCGGAAACCGGAGTCTACTACGGCGCCTCCGAATCCCGCAAAGACGGCCAGGCCGCAGGATACTAGATCAGACTGAAAGCTATTGAGGCCGGAAGCATCGTTCTCTCCTCGTAGCCGGAACCGTAATCGTTGTCACATTCGGCTGAAGGAGAGGAGGCAGCCGGAAGTTTCGAGCTCAAGCCCACGGCATAAAAAAACCCTCGGCATTCGCTGAAACCGTGGGCGTATTGGCGTGCCACCCGAAGCTCCCCAGAGCGAAGGATGGCGCCCGTCGCCCTTACACTTTGCCGAGGCACGCATTCTTCTGACCAAGTGAAACTTGGAGAAAAATGGCGGGATAGACGAGGCTTGAGACGCTCTACACAAGATGATTTACGTCCGTAAAAGCAAAAAAGAGGAAGTCCTCACCAGCTAAAAAGGCGTTCCACGAATTCTGATTTCCCAACCTTTGATTGATAGGACAGGCACTGGAAGCGTGAAAGCAGGGCAAAGAAAAGATGAGTAACCATTCTCAAGCTTCTGAAAAAAGAGAGTAGTGGTTACCATCCTAAGCTGGCCTGAACTGAACCAAACTGGTGTCCGCCTTCCTGACCACCAAATTCATTGGTTCGAAAGGTTCGGGCATAAGTGACTGTAAATCGTTGATACCTTGCTCCAAAGCCGATTATGGCTTCAGCGACAAGAGGCTTTGAACCGACGGCACCATCAAAATCGCGGAACCATGGACCGTCCAAAGTAATGTCATGAGCAACCGCTGTTCCACGTCCACCAGCTAAACCAAAAATCGACCAGGCCCCTGTGTTTGTTCGATCTCCGACAAAGAGTTCATGACTGTAACTTCCCAGTTGAATTCGGGGAGTCATATACTGAATTGGAAGGTTCCAACCACCCCGAAATAGAAGTCCAGTAAAAGCATCAGTTCGAAAATTCCCTAAAGTCGCACCCCATTCCCAATAACCATCAAAATCAATCCCGCCAGCGGAAGTTTTCCCCAGATTAACCTTACTGTCAAAGTGGAGATTAATGGTGATTTCCTGAGGAACTTGTGAATCCCAACCCTGAAATATTGGAGAACCACTAATGTGGGTATGAACATATTCTTGAGACTCTTCAGCTATGGACGCCTTTCCTGTTGTGCCAACCGAAAGCAGCATGGAAACCAGAGCTTTTTCATTTTTTGCATGAACAGAAAATTCCAGGCCAAGCCAACCTGCATAGGGTCGCTTCCCAGGGGGAGCAAAAAGTAGTTCATGATCTTCAGGAGTAAACATTAGTTGAGTCAGACCCACTCCCCAATCGTATTCGGTCTTGGAAGGTTGGACCTTCTGGGAGAAAAAAACGCCCACTGTATCATCTGCCTCTTTTCCAAGGTTTTTGAGAAAAGCCTGAAAGGCGTTCATGGTCTCCGGAGAGATTTGTTGAAGATATGCAACCCGAACCCCACTCGTGTAGTTCTGGTCTGAGCCTGTGAAAAGATCATTATCTAACTGAAACAGAAGATATCGCAGGCGTCTCTCTCCGGCTAGGTCCTGGGCAGGAGAAACTTGAAGAGTAGGAAATACTCCAAAAAAGAGTAAAATGAAGGTGAAGAAAACCTGTGTCCGACCTACCACATAGTGATGGTTATTTCATGCCAGAACACCATGCAAGTTTAGGAGACAGATTTTTCCTATTTGGGGAGGTCAATATGTAAGCTGCTAAGCAGGTAGTAGTAAGAAACCACCGCCAGAATGCCCAAGCCTATCGTAATTAAAATTTTCATTTTCATACCATGAGCATGATATTTCTCACGTTCGCGATGAGAAGTCACATCCATCATTTCATCACCGAAATAGATCGAGAGTAAAGTACCCGCCGCACTAATAATCAGGATACTCCAATATGGATAGGGTTCAGTCAGAATCTTTTCCAAAAGAGAGGTCAAAAAAGTAAGACTATACGTTCCTCTGAACCTCCAAAGCATTGCCAGATTTATTCCAATGGCGATAAACCAAATAGCAACTTGGGTAAGTGCCATTTTGACCCCAAATAACAGTCGAAGCGGGAACGCTATGACAAACCCGCCATCAGCTATCGGGGTGCACAAAACGAAAAAACTCCACGTCAGAAGAGCCAACCCGAATCCAGTAGATGCATCATACTTCAAGGACATCCATATAAAATAGCCGACCAAGAGAACTATCAGTAAGAGGAACTTTAGAATAGTCTCTCTATGAGTGGGGTGCTGAAGGCTTAATTTACTCACGAAGCTCCTTTCATCGCATGTTTTTATGGTCTAACAAGTCTTTATTACGTTTATCCTTTGGTCAAATATCGTGACCAAATTCAACGAGCTCAAGGCGTCGGAAAACATTCCTCCATCCAGGCTGATAGTCTAGTGGAAAAAGTGAAATGGGATGATGGAGACTGCAGCTCTCACTCATTTCTCGCAAGCGGTTATTTCCAGTAGTATTCCGCCTGGTCACCGAGCTTGTAACCAATTTCCAATAAGCGATTATACTTTGAGATCCGCTCACTCCGAGATGCTGAACCCGTCTTTAAATGCCCACCATCCATGGCTACGGCAAAGTCTGTGAGACAACTACCTTCATTTTCTTCTGAGCGATGTGAAAGAAAATACCGCCAACGAGCTTTCCTGCACACTCTTACCGCTTCAATAGTCTCGGTAACAGTGCCTATTTGGTTTAAATTTAATGAGACGGGAGTTCGCAGTCCTGAGCTCGATTCCTTTGCGAATCTACTTTGTATTTGTAACAAAAATGTCATCCCCAACAACTTCAATTTGATAACCGGAAGAAGTGTTAAATTTCGCAAATCCGTCCCAATCATCCTCTGACAACAGGTCTTCCCAAAGGATAATAGGATACTGCTTTAACCAGTCCCCGGCTTTGGCAATGAGGTCATCGCTAGTCAAATTACCTTCACCTGACCATTTTAAATGATAGTTTCCGGGTGAGTCCGTAGCGATGGAATTCGCGGCACTGCGCAGTGGAGGCCGTTTTCGAGTCTGGGACAGGGCAGCAGGCACAAAAAAACCCTCGGCATTCGCTGAAACCGTGGGTGTATTGGCGTGCCATCCGAAGCTCCCTAGAGCGAAGGATGGCGGGATAGACGAGACTCGAACTCGCGGCCTCCGGCGTGACAGGCCGGCGCTCTAACCAACTGAGCTACTACCCCTTGTGGTGTGAGAAAGAATGAGAACGTAGCATTCGGATTGCGGGAGTCAACAGGTATTTTAGGAAAAAGCCAGCCAATTAAAAACAGGGATTCGGGTCATAACTCCTCGCCTACCGCACGCAGGAAAAGTGTCTCCCCATCTGGCATCTCCGGCGGATGGAAATACACCTGGTAAGGGGCATTATCGTCCATCCCGAGGGGAATCCAGGCCTCCGGAGCACGGCCTAAGGCATAGGAAAACGAAACCCGGGCCGGGACATTGGCCTTATTCACCAGAGCTTCCAAGTGGACGCGACCAGGGAAGCTATGCCCTGCATGGGAATAGGGTTCTCGCACCAGCTCGCCATTTTCGAGCGGAATCTGAATTGAAACGGACAGGGCCCTTCCCCCGCGCGGGCGGGCATGGGTCGATTTGAGCACTATGGCCTGCAATGGGTCTACGGTGAGCTCGAGATCTCCCCCTTCCCCAAGCTCAAACATCTGTCCGATCTGATTGCCTCCGGAATCAGTTTCATAGATCACTTCAAAGTGATGCCCCCCGGTAAAGAAGGTCATGACCTTTCCGGTTTGCGGGTTATCCCTGTCATTGTTTCCCACAAAAATATATTCGTGGCCCGTATTCGGATCATAGCGAGAGATGGCGAGCAAGTGCTCCCTCTCCGTAGGACGACTAACCTGCAGCCCCTGTCGTAAGCCAGCCTCCGCTTTGTAGACCTGAATCATGCGTTTGAAGCTGAGAAACAGTGGATGGGTCGTATCAAAATTGGAGTCAGCCGTGGTGCCGGTCGTTCCCAGGAGGTCGATCCCATTATAAGTGGCAACCTGGCTTGGCATCATATCTTCACGGGCGGCGTTATCCCCTCCTGTGCCGACGAAACCCTGTTCGTCTCCATAATAGATTATGGGTTGTCCCCGAAGAAAGAAGAGACTGGCATAGCCCAGCTCAACCAGGTCAATCCGTTGATCCTCACTCATTCCAGGATTATCCACTTCGATAAAATGGGCCCACCTGCCCATGTCGTGATTTCCCAGGAAGATAGGACGGATCCTCGAGTTTGAATCGACGTCCAAGTGATAATCATCCGCATCAAAATACGCATATAACCCGGCCGAACTCAGGCCGCGAGACACCCAATCACGGAGGCCGAAGGATAACCCGAAATCCAGTGTCGCATCGAGGCTGCCTTCCGTAGAAAACTCACTGGTAAACCGCTGGTCTCCATCGAAAATCTCCCCAAAAAGGAAAAAATGGTCAATCCCCACCTTTGCCGCCTCGGCGCGCAGGGCCTCCCCAAAGGGAATCCAGAACTCCCGGTTGACATGCTTGACCGTGTCCACCCGAAAGCCGTCTATTTTATATTCACGTATCCAAAACGTAAATACATCAATAAAGCCATCCACTACCTCCGGTTTTTCAGTAAATAGATCATCCAGACCGAAAAAATCACCATAGAGGGAATCCTCTCCCGAAAAGGTGGTGTTTCCCCGATTGTGGTAGTTTGTCAGGTCATTGAGCCATCCAGGGTTCTTTCGGTTCACATCTTCCACGTTTACCGTTGGCGTATATGGAAAGCTGCCGTTTATATCCAATTCAGGAAACGTCGCGTCCCCGTTTCCATCCCAGGCAAAGTCCCGATCATCGAAAACCATCCCCCCGGAATCCCTGAAGGGGAAAGTAGATTTATCCCGGTAGGAATATTGGTTTTCGGTGAAATAGATCACATCGGCGGTGTGATTTACGACGATGTCGAGATATAGTTTCATCCCCCTCGCATGCACCGCTTCTACCAGGGCTTTAAACTCCTCGTTTGTCCCGAGATGTGGATCCACATTCAGAAAGTCAGTGATCCAATAGCCATGATACCCTGCGGAGCTGAATTGAACCGGCTTGTTAGTCATAACCGGTGTTATCCATAAGGCGGTCACCCCAAGGGTTTGCAGGTAATCCAGTCGGTTTTGCAGTCCGGCGAGATCGCCCCCATGAAAAAAGTTGTCGGCCCCAGGGTCATAACCCGTGGTTTCCCGCCCGCCCGTGTACCCGCCGCGGTTGTTATCGGGGTTTCCATCTTCAAAGCGATCGATCAACAGGAAGTAAAAGACCTCGTCCTGGATTGGATGATTCAAGGCCAGAAGGGCGTGCATTTCCGGAATGCAGTTCAAGCAAAGGGCGAAAACAATAACGCGGATCATGAATGGGGATGGGGTGTGCGCGGCGGGAACCCCGCCGTCTCCCTATTCTGCCCCGATTATCTGCTAGAGGATAAGGGCCCTCCCCATGAATTTTCTGGGAAGTTGAGGATAATTCTTTGAACCCACTCACCAAAAACACTCCCTGGGTTCGTCAAAGCTTCGTTCAATTTAAGATTCAAGCCCAACTCCCCAAAAAGACTAGGGCCGGCCCCCTCAGGCCGGCCCAATCTATCTCTCTTTTCTCGCATTAAGGGTAGCCTATGCAGGCTACATCCCCTCAGGAAGTCTTCCAGCTCTGGATGATCTTCATGTAGTTGGTCCGTTCGATCGCCTCCGCGTCTCCGCTACGCATATGGCTCATATTGCCACGCATCTCTTCGAGGGATTCGTACTCGAACTCTTCTAACCAGTGCTGTAATTCCGTGATATAGCGTTTCAAGGTATCCGGCCCTTCACGGAGAAGGGCCGATACAACTTGTATACAGGATGCCCCAGCCATGGTCCCTTTTACGGCATCCATCGCGCCATGAACTCCGCCGCTCAAGGCCAGGTCGGCGTCGACCTTTCCATAGAGGATGGCAATCCAGCGGAGTCGTAACAGCAGTTCCTCGGAGGACGACAACTTTAGGGTAGGTGTCACCTCGAGGTTTTCTATATCTATATCGGGTTGATAAAAACGGTTGAATAGCACGAGGCCGTTCACCCGGAGGGCATCCAGGCTTCGGGCAAAATGGGCTAGGGAAGAATAATAGGGCGATAGTTTGACAGCCACCGGAATTCGGGTGCGGTCACGAATGCCGGCCACTACCTTGATCAAACGGTCTTCCATCGCGCTTCCGGAAATCTCCGGATCGGCCCCGAGGAAATAGAGGTTCAGTTCCAGGGCATCGGCTCCCGCTTCCTCCATCATCCGGGCATATTGGAACCAGTCCCCGGTTTCCGAACCATTAATCGAGGCAATGACCGGAACATCGACGGCTTGCTTCACCTTCTGGATATGGGCCAGGTACTGGTCTGGCCCCAGGGCGAAGTCCTCCACTTCGGGGAAATAGGTCGTGGCCTCCGCATAGGATTCTTCCACACTTTCCACATAGGCGGAATATCCGGTTTGCTGGTGGATGATTTGCTCAACAAACAGGGAGCGCATAACGATAGCTGCGGCTCCCGCGTCTTCGAGTCGGCGGACCGAATCCAAGTTATCCGCCAGGGGGGATGCTCCGGCGACGAAGGGATTCTTTAGATTAAATCCAAGGTATGGGGAAGAAAGGTCCATGGTGTGCAGGGGGTTGGATTACGAGGCAGGAGTTTCTCCATTGGTGGGTGGAGTGGACAATGCTTTATAATGCACATACCGCTCGTCCACCATGCGCTGAGCCATTTTCGCCAATTGCTTGGCACGCTCGGGATTGCTCAAGTGTAACATCTTGAAACGGCCTTCATTAGCCATGTATTCGCTAACGGAGGCGCGGGGTTTCGGTGAATCGAGGTGGAAGGCAGGTTTGCCCTCCTCGACATTTCTCGGGTCGAACCGGTAGATTGGCCAGTAGCCGCTGTTCACCGCAAGCTTCTGCTGATCAATCCCATGAGTCAGGGAGTAGCCATGAGCAATACAATGGCTGTAAGCGATGACCAGGGAGGGTCCGGGATAACTGGCGGCCTCTACCATGGCTTGTACAACCTGAGAGTCACGATAGCCCATGCTGACTTTGGCCACATAGACATGTCCATACTCCGAGGCGATGAGGCCCAGGTCCTTTTTGCCGATGGCTTTACCTCCCGCGGCAAACTTCGCAACCGCCCCTATCGGGGTCGACTTACTTTGCTGTCCACCCGTGTTGGAGTATACCTCGGTATCGAGTACCAGGACATTAATATTCTTGCCGCTCGCCAGGACATGATCGAGCCCGCCGAAGCCGATGTCGTAGGCCCATCCGTCGCCCCCCATGATCCAGACCGATTTTTCCACGAGGTGATCAATCAGGCTTCCCAACCGTTCCGCATCTCGCGCATCGGGGATCTGGGTGACGAGGGACTTCAGGCGCTCCACACGTTCGCGCTGCAGTTCGATATCTTCATCCGTAACTTGCGGCGCAGCGATTATTTCCTCAATGAGCTCCTTATCCAGGGCATCGGCATGTCGAGTAATAATACTCTCCGCGATTTCTTTCCGTTTCTCTACTCCAAGACGGATCCCTAAGCCGAACTCGGCGTTATCTTCAAACAGAGAGTTGGACCAAGCGGGTCCTCGACCATTGCTGTCGCAGGTATATGGAGTTGTCGGCAGATTGCCGCCGTAAATGGAGGAGCACCCCGTAGCATTGGCGATCAGGAGACGGTCCCCAAACAACTGCGTGAGCAGTTTGACGTAGGGGGTTTCCCCACAGCCCTGGCAGGCACCGTTGAACTCAAAGTACGGCTGACGGAACTGGACCGACTTGATTTTCATATCCAGGTCCTTCTTGTCCGGGTTAGGCAAGTTGAGGAAGAAATCCCAATTTTCCGCTTCCACGTCTTTGAAGTCCTTGTGGGGCTTCATGTTGATCGCCTTGAATTTGGGTTCCTTACGATTCTTGGCCGGACACACCTGGACACACAAACTGCAACCGGTGCAATCTTCAGGAGCTACCTGGATGGTGAATTTCTTTCCCTTCAGGTTGCGATCCTTGAAGTCTACTGACTGGAAGTCTTCAGGAGCCTTTTCCAGCTCTTCCGGATCAAAGAATTTTCCCCGGATGGTAGCATGCGGGCAGACCGTAACGCACTTCATGCACTGGGTGCAACAACTCGGATCCCAGATCGGGATTTCCTGGGCAATATTGCGTTTTTCCCATTTGGCGGTATCGCTTGGCCAGCGACCATCCAGTGGCATTGCGCTGACGGGTAAACCGTCTCCACGTTGTTCCAGCATGGGAGCGATGACCTCGCGGACAAACTCGGGAGCATGTTCCGGAATCAACGGAATCAACTCGACCCCTTTCACCGCTGCTCCAGGGAGCGGCAGTTCGTGGAGGCCGGACAGGGCCTGGTCGACCGCAGCAAAGTTCTTCTGGACAATGGCTTCCCCCTTCTTCCCGTAGGTTTTCTGGATGGTATCTTTGATCTTCGCAATGGCTTCGTCCTTATCCAAAATACCGGAAATGGCAAAGAAGCAGGTTTGCATGATCGTGTTGATCCGTCCCCCCATGCCAGCGGCACGCGCCACCTTGTAGGCGTCGATGATGTAACATTTCAGCTCTTTCTCTCGGATGACCCCCAGCGTTTCCTCTGAGAGATGATTCCAGGTGTCCTCACCTTCGTATGGGCTATTCAGCAGTAAGACCGCCCCTTTGGCGGCGGCATCCAATACGGGAAATTTATCGAGGAAACTGAACTGGTGGCAGCCGACAAACTTGGCATTCTGCACCAGGTACGGGGCGTGGACGGTGTCCGGGCCAAAACGCAGGTGCGAGATGGTCATACCTCCCGACTTTTTGGAGTCGTAAACGAAGTAAGCCTGCGCCTGATACTCAGTTTCTGTACCGATGATCTTGATGGTGTTCTTGTTGGCTCCCACCGTGCCATCCGACCCAAGACCGAAGAAAAGGGCGCGGAAGACATCGTCCGCCTCAATGTCCAGCTCATGTTCATAAGCCAGAGACAAGCCGGAAACGTCATCCAGAATCCCCACCGTAAAGCGGGGTTTCGGCGTGTCGGCCTGCAGCTCATCAAAAACGGCCTTGGCCATGCCTGGATTAAACTCTTTGGATCCCAGACCATAACGTCCGCCAATGATTTGCGGGCGGACAGCAAATGTATCCGGATTCTGGCTACATGCGGAATCAATCGCACCCACCACATCCAGATAGAGGGGTTCACCCAGGCTTCCAGCTTCCTTCGTCCGATCCAGAACCGCGATGCGTTTCACCGTTTTCGGCAGGGCTTCGATAAAGCGTTCGGTGTAAAACGGTCGGTAAAGGCGAACGATGATCACCCCGACCTTTCGGCCCTGGGTGTTCAAATATTTCGCGGTCTCGACCACCGTTTCCGCACCGGAACCCATCACTACCACAACTTCTTCCGCTTCCGGATCTCCAACATAATCAAACAGGTGATACTGGCGGCCCGTTGCCTCGCCCAGAATATCCATCGCTTCCTGAACCTTATCCCCACACCGATCGTAAAAGTGATTCGCAGCTTCTCTTGCCTGGAAAAAAGTGTCAGGATTCTGGGCGGTTCCACGCACGTTCGGGGCATCCGGAGTCATTCCGCTTTTGCGGAAAGCCGTTAGGGCTTCAGGGTCCACCAACTTGTCCAGAACCGCTTGATCCAGGACTTCAATCGTATTCACCTCATGGGAGGTCCGGAACCCGTCAAAGAAATGCAGGAAAGGAATGCGGGTTGGAAGTGTGGCTCCATGAGCGATGCCCGCCATATCATGGGCTTCCTGTACCGAACCCGACGCCAACATGGCAAAGCCGGTCTGCCGACAGGCCATCACGTCGGAATGATCCCCAAAGATGGATAGCGCGTGGGTCGCCAGGGCCCGCGCACTGACGTGCATGACAAACGGTGTCAACTCCCCGGCTATTTTATACATATTCGGGATCATCAACAACAACCCCTGCGAGGCGGTAAACGTCGTAGAGAGAGCTCCGGCCGATAGGGCCCCATGCAGGGCGCCGGCTGCTCCCCCTTCCGATTGCATTTCATAAACGGTGGGTACCGATCCCCACAAATTTTCCTGGCCTTTTGAGGCCCATTCGTCCGCTAACTCGGCCATCGGGCTGGAGGGTGTTATCGGGTAGATAGCTACAACCTCACTGAATTGATAAGCTACTTTCGCAACCGCTTCATTTCCGTCCACCGTTGCTTTAACTGGGGTATCTGCTGCTTTAATCACTGTGGGTTCTGAGTTGAGAGATGGTTCTTACCTTCGACCGATTCCGTGGTTTCCCGAAGGTGATTGCCAGTGTAAGGAGACCTTATCTCTTGTCCATTTTAAAATTAGTAATTTTTATATTTTTTTATAATCTAATTACGTATTCTAATGATACAAAGTCTCAATTTGCCCTTTTCCCCAGCGTCTCCCTCCCCTTCCCTTCCTGGAAATCACCTCCGGGCCTGGACCGGAATTTCTTTTCTTCGTGGTGTTGAGATTTTCGGAATAAACTGACTTTGTTGTTTATCCCACTCAAAACAGACCGGTCTGTCTCTAGGCGGTAACAATACTCATAAAATCTCACAACCTATTCCCTATTAAAAAGAAAGCTCACTCATGAAAAACAAACGACCTCGATCAGCAACGATCACTACCTGGATGTTTCAGCTCATTGCGGCAGGAATTCTTCTACAAACCCTCTTCTTTAAGTTTTCTGGCGCGCCGGAATCTGTTTACATTTTTGAGATGATCGGTCTCGAACCGCTGGGTCGATATGGGAGCGGAATCGCAGAGGGGATCGCGGGAGTGTTGCTCCTCATCCCGGCGACAGCCTGGTTGGGAGCAGCTCTGGCTGCAGGAATCATTTCCGGAGCCATATTCTTTCACCTGACCTCCCTGGGTATCGTGGTCCAGGATGACGGGGGTACGCTGTTTGCCATGGCTCTCGTCGTGTTCTTTTTCAGCCTGGGGGTTCTGGCTATCCGTCGACGTGAAATCGCTTTTCCGAAGCTTGTGCGGGGTTTGCTGTCAAGGCAGTTCCTGCCAACGGGCCAGAAAGCATAAGCGCAGCTTGCGCTTCACGCACTGTTGAGGGGAAGGCGGTTCAGGTAACCATCCAATCCACATCCAGAGGAATATTCCGGATTAAGGAATCTCCTACTTCAAAATTACCCTTCCCTGCCGACTGTGAGTTTTGTTAAATGCAGGGAAATTCTGTCGAGTCATGCAAGGAATCATCCACCAAAACCTGGTCTGCCTGGAACAAGGCCTGGCGCTCCTTGAACAAATCGAGGCTAAATCCTACACCCAAAAAGATAAAACCGCCATGGATGCCTGCATTGGGGACCATATGCGACACAGTCTGGACTTTTTTGAGACTTTTTTTGCAGGCCTCGACAGGGCGTGCGTAGATTATGAAGCGCGTCAACGGGATACCCGCGTGGCTACAGACCCTAAAGTCGCCTACAACCGGCTTATGGGCTACCGTGAACGTCTGGTCCAGCTGTTGGAGGGTGAGGATAAACCGCTTAAAGTAGAATCGGATAGTGAGGAGGATGGGCCCTCAGACTCCACCCTCTCCCGCGAGCTCAACTTTTTGTTGTCCCATACCGTGCATCATTTTGCCCTCATTGCTTACATTTGCCGATCAATCGGAGTGTCCCTTCCTCAGGATTTCGGCGTTGCGGGATCGACGCTCCGATACAAAGCCAGCCTGAAACCTTAATGTGCACTGTAACGGCTTGGCCGGGCCACAACCAAACCAAGATCTATTTTAACCGGGACGAGATGAAGACTCGACCGCGGGCAAAGCCCTTGTCTGCCCATACAACTGGCGGGACTTCATGGCTGGGATGTATAGATCCCGTGGGAGGCGGCACCTGGCTCGGCGTAAATGCATACGGCGTGGCGGTCGGGCTGCTGAACTATTATCACGCGGGCAATGTCAAGGAGGCCATCGCCGGAGGATCGACGAGCCGCGGACAACTCGTTGTTCATCTGTTGGGACAAGGGCGGGCACAAAAGATGGAAACGGTGATGGACAGTTGCTCGGTTCATGCTTACCAGCCCTTTCATTGTTTCGTCATTCAAAGGGAAGGCGGTGGACATATATGGACCTGGAATGGCCAGCAATTGATCAAAGATCGAATCGAGGACGCACCCTGGTTTTACTCTTCCTCCTCCTATAAAACTCACGACGTTATCGCTTTCCGGAAAGCGCGCTTTTCTAAACTCCAAACCGCCTTTGAGTCCTCCTTCAGCAGGGAAACCCCCGATATCCACGCGTATCATTTTCGTTTGCACCCCGAACACCCCATGGAGAGTCCGCTTATGTTAAGAGAGCAGACGAAGACCCGTTCGATATCCTTGGTTACTCTCTCTCCGGAAATGGCACGCTACGACTTTTGGGCAGTGGATCCCCATGGTAAACCCGAATCCCAGGCTCAAAGCCAAACTCTGGACATTGTGACTTGAAGAACGCACCAGACAGGCCCGGAGTCCGTTGGGCTGTCCTTCTGGCATTTGCCACCGGGGCGCTTCTGCTCGTCTGGGCTTCCGGAAAATGGGACCTCGGAAACCTGCAGAATTGGACCGAAGACCCGCCGCTCAATATTTCCCCGACCGGCTGGTTTTTTATTTTCCTCTTCAGCACCTTCATCACCGAAGACCTCACCTGCATTTTTGCGGGCTTGCTCATCAGCCAGGGAGTGGTCGATTTCCTGCCGGCTACCCTGGCCTGTTTTACTGGAATTTTCCTCGGAGACGGCGCACTCTTTCTCATCGGAAGGTATTGGGGGCGAGATGCACTTCAATGGAAATGGGTCCGCAAACTTATTTCCCCTCAGGCCGAAGCCAGGGCCGAACGTTTTTTCAAAGCACGGGGTCCCTGGATTATTTTGGCCACTCGCTTTCTTCCTGGGGCTCGCCTTCCTACCTATTTCGCAGCCGGGGTCATGCGAAGCCACCCAGGATCGTTTTTTTTCTATTTTGCCTTGGCTGGACTTGCATGGACTCCGCTCCTGGTCGGTTTGGCCGTCATCGTGGGCAATCAGCTCATCCCCACGTTCGAGTCCTACGCGGCCTGGGCCCTTCCCGCCTTCCTGGTGACCGGCGCCTTTTTGTTTCTCTCTTTGCGGTCGATCGAGCGCTTGGCCACCTGGAAAGGACGCCAACTCCTGAAATCAAGATTTCACCGCTGGAACCAGTGGGAGTTCTGGCCCCCTTTTTTGTTTTATCCTCCGGTGGTTCTCTATGTCGCCTGGCTCGGCCTCCGCTATCGGAGCATCACGCTTCCTGGCCTGGCCAATCCGGGAATACCCCTTGGTGGATTTGTTGGGGAATCAAAATCAGACATTCTTCACTCCCTTCAAACCCATCGGCCGAATGCCATCGCCCGGTTCATCTGCCTGGATAGCCAGGATGCGTCAGCTTCTCTGGAGACCATCCGCCAGTTTCAGAGTGCCCTGAAGCAGCCTTGGCCAATCGTATGGAAACCTGACACAGGTGAGCGAGGTAAAGGCGTTCATATCCTGGAGAATGAGGAGATGTTGAAAGCAGCCCTTTCCGATAACCCCGGACGGTTTATCATCCAGGAGTATATTGAGGGGCTCGAGTTTGGGGTGTTCTACATCCATTACCCGGGAGCCGCAAAGGGGGAGATCTTCTCCATCACAGACAAACAACTCCTCACCGTCACAGGAGATGGTAAAAGTACGCTTTGCCGCTTAATCCTCCAGCATCCGCGAGCACTTAGCATGGCCCCCACCTTTCTCAAACGGTTTCCCGATGCGGAGGACCGGGTGCCGCAAAAAGGAGAGACGGTGAAACTCGTGGAGGTGGGAACCCATTGCCAGGGTGCACTCTTTCTCGATTCCACTCGGGAAGCCACCGCCGCCTTGGAACAAACTATCCGCAGAATATCTGAAGGACTCCCGGGATTTCATTTCGGGCGTTATGATTTGAGGGTGCCTAGCCTGGAAGATCTTAAAGCCGGACAACATCTGAAAGTTCTCGAACTCAATGGGCTGACCTCAGAAGCCACCCACATTTACCATCCGGGAACCCCTCTCTGGAAAGCCTACGGAACTCTATTTCGGCAATGGAGGCATGCTTTCGCCATTGGAGCGATAAACCGCAAAGCCGGGGCCACTCCCCCCTCTCTCATGGAAGTAGGCAAAGCTTTATGGAACCATTACCGATAGGGATGGACTGTTAGGCTGTCTATGACCCTTAAAACAGAAATAGCGATTCGGGAGCTGACGCCTGCTGATTCACACTTTCAGAAGGAAATGACCTACATTGCCCTTTGGGATCCACCCGGAAGCTCAAGGCGCCCCCGGTCGGTCCTCGAGCATCCCAAGGTTCGGGCTTACTATGAGGACTGGGGCAGACCCGGGGATCTGGGCTTGGTGGCAAGGCGCGAGGATGAGGCAGTGGGCCTGATTCAAACCCGCATCAAGGCCTGCGTCACCAATCGTTTCCAGGATTTCCCCGAGCTCGGGATCGGCATCCTTCCAGGGTTTCAGGGACAGGGAATCGGTTCTCTCCTCTTTCGGGAACTGCTTCCACGGCTGAAGGGAAAAGTGAATGGGCTTCGCCTGGGGGTTCATCCCCAGAATGCTCCCGCCATCGCGCTTTATACCAAATTCGGCTTTCGATTTTATGAGCATCCGGAAGGCCAATACCCGCAATATGTATTGGAGTTTTAACCTGGCGATTGAAAAGGCTCCCGCGAATGCTCCTCCAGGTAAGCCCTTGCCCCTCCCTTGCCCATGTAATGCGACAGCAATTTCGGATCTGCTTTCGGCAGCTCACAGATCATCAAACTATCGACCGAATCATTGAAATCCGGATCCACATTAAAGGCCAATAGCCGGGCGTTCAGTTTGACATAGTGCCGAAGAAGAATTGGAACGCCCTTTCCGCTATCTTCAATCTCAGAGATGACCGCCGAGACCTGATCGATATCATTGAGAAAGGAGCGGACATCGGATTTTTCCGTTTTCTTCAAGCTCTTTAACCGCAGGGGGTGCCGCGCGCGGATCCACTGGGATAAATCCCCAGCTCCCTTCTGCTCTGAAAGGAATTGGACAATGACATCCTTCGACAGGCTTTGATACTCCTTGTCGATACTGACTGGCCCAAACAGGTGGCGATACCGGGGATGACGAACCAGAAAAGCTCCAATCCCCTTCCACAGCAGGATGAGCGTGGCGTGTTTCTTCTGATAATCGGGAGTGATGAAGGAGCGGCCCAACTCGATGGCAGGTTGAATCGATTCGAGGAATCCCGGATCCATCAGGAAAAGTGTGTCGGTATACAGCCCATGCCGGCCCTCAGCTTCAAGGAGCTGATCGGATAATCCCATACGGTAGGCCCCGGCTATCGCTCGGGATTCTTTATCCCATAAAAAGAGGTGGAGGTAGGTCTGGTCAAAGCGGTCGAGGTCTTTGCTTTTTCCGGTCCCTTCGTGTGCCGCCCGAAAGGTGACCTCCCGAACCCGTGCAATTTCCTCCAGCACATGGGGAATGGCTCCGGCTTCGGCACAATATACCTGGAAGCGCCCCTTCTCTACCATGAGCGCATCCTCAGGAAGCGCAGCTATGTCCTGCCGGAGCAGTTCGGGATCGATCGGTTCGACAATCGGTTCAAACGTCTTCTCCTCAGGTTTCTCCTTATGTCCCCAGGGCAGCTCCAGCCACTTACGTCCTGGCTGGTGGAGCCGGCCCCTCAGGAGGATCGTTTGTAACCGCAGGAAATGGGACATGTCCTCCCCCGTCTTAAATTCTTTCAGCTTCCTGGGCGAAATGGGGTCCCCGACCACGATATCAATGACTGATTCTTTCTTGTTCAGCATTTCGGCCGGCAAGCGCATCGTCCGTAGCCTGGGGTTCAGCAGGCCCAGCAGATGGAATAGAATCGAATTGTTGGCGTGAATGTAAAACGGGACCACGGTGGCCTCGGTCTTCCGCGCAATACTGGCAAGGTGCGGACTCCAGGGAGACTCGGTAATTTCCCGGCTCTTCAACCCCCAATGGGCCACCTCACCGCTCGGGGTGGCGCCGAGGCAGCCACCTTCCTTTAAGTAATGCAGAGCGGCCCGCATCCCCTTCAGGTTCGCCCGGACCGAATCGGCTCCCCCGAATGGGTCTACCGGAATGACCCACTCTTTCATCTCAGGAAAGGAGTGCAGGAGATAATTCGCCATAAAGCGCACATCCGGACGCCACTGGACCAGGGTGCTCCCCATGAGGAGACCATCCAGTCCACCGGTCGGATGGTTGCTAACCACCAGCACCGGCCCCGCGGAGGGAATAGGGGCATCAGACCGCGCGATGACACGGGTGCGCACCCCGAGGATTTTCAGGGTTTCTTCAAAAATCGCTTCCGGAGGTAAATCAACAGGGAGCGCCTGGTATACCTTGTTGATTTTATCGAGTTTTAAAACCCGTTGCAATAGCCCGCTGATTGGAGACGGCAACGAGACATGGTCGTTGATGTCGACGACGGCAGACCGTTCGTTTCCAGAGACAGGAAGTGTCGTTCCGGCGGGGTTTTTCATACAGGCTTCAGTTCTCCATAGGAGATTTCAGGGGATGAACCTATTCCCTTAAACACTCTAGCCTATCAATGCAAACCGGCTCTTGAGAATTCCAAAAGCCCAAGCATCTCATGCCCCAATCTAAAATGAAAAACGTAATCCATCCACGAATGGGGTAACTGAAGCCGTTGCTGAACTCGCATAGCCCCTCCTCCGTGGAATTTTATACTTGGGCTCTCCTGGAGCATGGGTCATTGGTCATTGGAACTTCCCCGCATCCTCAAACACTCCCATGCCCGAAAAATCAGACTTTACTCATTTCACGGATTTCACCGTCCGCGATTACGAATGCGATCTCCAGGGAGTCGTCAATAATTCAGTCTACCAGCACTACCTGGAACATGCCCGGCACCTGTTTCTAAAATCACACAACATCGACTTTGCCGCGCTCTCGGCCAGGAAAATCTTCCTCGTCGTCGTACGAGCCGAATTGGATTACAAGCGCAGCCTCAAGCCTGGTGACACTTTTTGGGTAGGTAGCCAGATCGAGCGGATCTCCCGCTTAAAGTTTGCTTTCCATCAGGCTATTTGCCGCTACCCCGACCACGAATTGATCCTCCGGGCCAAGGTGATTGGGACCGGCCTCAACGCCAACGGCCGTCCGGAGATTCCGGAGGAAGTGGAGGCAGTCCTTATTTCATAGTTCTTCGTTCCTAAGCCGATCCTCTATCCTCTCTGCTCTCACCTCCCACCAATTGCTCCAGGTTGTCTTAAACTGCTATAAAATCTCAGTCTAAAGGAAATGTCCGGGATTGAGGCTGGAGAGCTCATTGGCGTTGACTGGACCCAGCCCAAACCTAATCTTTGCCGCATCAAATCTGTGTTCTACCTGTCTCGGCGTCTGGTCACGCCATAGTATTTGAAGGCGGAAGCCCTTGGGCGAAGACGGACCTGTCTCGGCGTAGCCCTTGGGCGAAGACGGACCTGTCTCGGCGTAGCCCTCGGGCGAAGACGGACAACCCCCACCTCGGCGGCTGACGCCGCTGTGCCGAGGAGTGAAACGACGACACCTCAACAAAGCAAATTCCTATCAATAATGGCGAAGCCATCAAGCGACTCTGACTTGAGGAACAAGGCTACGGCTCAAAGCGTTTTTGGCGGCGCAACCACACGACTCCCATGGCGATGAGGCCGGCCAGGATCGTATAGGTCGCGGGCTCGGGCACAGCCGTGACCGGTGCGTTGGCAAAGCTGAAGGTGCCGCTAAACGGACTGCCTCCATGCGTGCCTGAAGCAGTAAAAGCAGAGTCTCCACCAAAGCCGGAGATATCACTCGACATAACCAACCCCTGGTAATCACTGATTTGAATCGGGGCCTCGTCCATAATTGAAGCATTTCGGGGTCCGATTGCATTGAAATTTCTGATCGTGATACCCGAAAAAGAAAATCGACCATTCACTCTTGGTCCATCGGGTACCGCCAATATAGCACTGCCTACAAAATTTGGGTAAAAATTAAATCCAGAACTACCCGTTTCCTGAAAAATAGTGTAATTGCCATCAACACCTGATGATCCGGACACCTTAAGCAAACCACTATTGGTGGTGGTACGAGGTCCAGCAGCTCCAGAATCAGTGTAATTGGTAGCATTCAAATAGAAGGACAATGCCCAAGTCGAACCAGCCAGGCCAAAAGGGTCGCTACCACTTTCCAGTGTCGGAGACAAGGTGATGGTGACACGAACAATGACGATGCCATGAGCTGGCACCGTCGCCAAAGTGATTAGTGCAGCAAAAAGGTAGAAAAATGTTCGTCCTGACATAATAGTAAGAACTCAAAATCACCTACAGTTTCATGTCCAGAGAGCAATAAGTCAATAAAAGATTAAAATTGGAAGACGAAAGGGGTCAGGGAAGACGAAAGGGGTCAGTCCAATTTTCCATGTTTTTGTAGAATTTTCCATTCCCGGGTAGGCTGTCTGTAGCGCGCACGACTGACTAGACTTTGCACGTAAGAAGGCGCACCCATGTGGAGGTTTTGTGCGATCCAACGATAAGGAGTGAGGTGGGTCTCTCTGAGGAAGCGGGCCAGATCGACTTTCCAAGCTTCCCCTTTTCGACCACCCGAAAGGTCCTCAGCACTGCGCCTGATCAAAGCGAGGCCACGCTCTAATGTTGTTTCCCACAGGGGTTCCCTCATCTCGGCTGCTTCTGCTTCCACAACGCTTTCCATCTGCTCGTCTTTTAGTCTGTCCAAAACGGATTGCTTGAACTGTTTGGTCCCCTTGAGCCAACCCCACGATAATTTCTCGAAACCCAAACGCTTTTTTTCGCTATCGGTCTGAGAAAGCCACTCGAGATAGTCTCGGTATTGGCGTCGGCCTGCAGGAGTGTCCGCAAGTCCTCCGGCAGACTCCAGGGCCACAGATGGAAACTCAAAGGAGCGGCGATGCCTGGGATACCATAACCGGGCAAAACTGCTATCCCGGTAGCC
>JANQKZ010000008.1 GCA_028280845.1 Opitutales bacterium
GGTGGGCTCAAACAGGGGAGCAGCCCTCCGACGCCCTCCGGGCTATGGAGGGCACAGCGCACCGTGTCGTCCATAGCTCGCAAGCGAGCGACGGACGAAGGCGGTTTGGCACGTAGCGCACGGGACGTGCGTAAGTGCCAAACTAACACCGCGATTTCCCCTGTTTCAGCCCATCCCTTTGGGACCTTGCGCTTTTGGCCGGCAACAGCGTTCCCTCCTTAGCAAAAGCCCTTACTGGGATTTACGCTAAGGTGGCGCCTCGTTGAACGACCAAAATCGCAAGGCCAGCGCGTCAATTTAAATGCAGATTGCTCTAGGAGCCGGCAGCTTCTCACCGGGAGCGCTAGGCTATCCCGGCCAATCCCTTAAAAATGTCCTCCATGGCGGGGATTGCCTTCTCCATGATGCCCAGATGGAAGCTTTCATCCGGTGCGTGGGCTCGATCATCCGGCGTATACAGACCGAGCAGAATGGTATCTTTCCCCGTCGCCTGCTTAATGTCAGCGATGATCGGAATGCTGCCGCCCTCCCGCAAGTAGAGGGGGCGTTTCCCGAAATGAGCCTCAACGGCCCGGTCTACCAGTTGAAAAGCTTTGGCCAAATGGGATGACTGGTCCTCAGGTGTATTGGGACGCGCCGGAGGAACCACGAGATAGGGATAACCCGTTTCACCCAGGGTAACTTCGACTTTTACCGATGCGGGAACCCTGCTCTCGATCGCATCCTTCACCAGCTCCTGGATTTTAAAGGGATCCATATCGGGAACCAGGCGGCAGGTAATTTTGACGAAGGCCTCGCTCGGTATAATGGTTTTGGGGCCTGGACCCTGGTATCCCCCACCAATGCCATTGAATTCCAGCGTGGGCTGGAATCGAATCGCTTCAACTGGAGAGAAACCGGGAACTGAAAAGAGCTCCGGCGCTCCGGTAAAATGCTTGAGCTCCTCCTCCGTCATGGGCCGGATTCCAAGCTCTTCCCGTTCCCAATCCGCGGCCGGGACCACATCATCATAAAACCCGGGTACATTGATCGTTCCGTCCGGGTTGTGGAGGCTGGAACAGATTTCCGTGAGAGCCTGGAGTGGATTATAGACCGCACCGCCATAAAGCCCGGAATGCAAATCCGTGCTCGGGCCAATCACTTTTACCTCCAGGTCGGCCAGGCCTCGCAACTGCGTGGTAATGACCAACTGCTGGTCGTCTGGACCTCCGGTATCAGACAGGAGCACAAAGTCCGCCTCGGATAACTCGTCCTTCAGCCGCTCAAGGACGAGGGAGAAGTTCGGACTGCCGATTTCCTCTTCCCCTTCCAAGAGGTAAATAATCTTTAAGGGCATGTCCGGATATTGATTAAAAAGGTTTTCGAGCGCACAGGTATACACAATGACCGGACCCTTGTTGTCAGCCGCTCCGCGCCCGTAAATCCGGTTGTCCCGAACATCAGCATCAAAGGCCGGATGAGTCCACAACTCATGAGGCTCGGGGGGTTGAACATCATAATGGCCATAAAGCACAACATGGGGCCAATGCTCGCTGCCCGGTTTGTCATACCCGTAACGGCCAACCACCACAGGATGCCGTGGCGTATCCATGATTTCGATAGAGAACCCTATCGATTCCAAGCGATTCGCAATAAAATCTCTGGCGCCTGCCATGCCTTCGGCGGCGTCCGGGTTGTTGGAGACGCTGGCATGACTTACATAGTCCTTGAGTAACTGTATCGCTTTTTCCATAATGAGTGACCTTCTAGCAGGGATCCCTGTCGGTCAATAAAGCCCTGCAGAATAAAAGTGAAATCCCCTACCCATGCCGGAAGTGTCGGGCTCCGGTAAAGACCATGGCCATGCCCCGTTCATTGGCCGCGGCAATGACATCGTCATCCCGAATAGAACCGCCGGGTTGGATCGCAGAGGTGGCCCCCGCCTCGGCCGCGGCGATTAATCCATCCGGGAAAGGGAAAAAAGCATCCGAGCAAATGGCTGAGCCATGAATATCCAATTTGGCTTCACCTGCTTTCCAGACCGCGATTTTGGAACTGTCCACCCGAGACATCTGCCCCGCCCCAACCCCAACCGTCTGCAGGTCCTTTGCATATACGATGGCATTCGACTTCACATGGCGCACGACTTTCCACCCGAACAACAGGTTGTCCCATTCCTCCTCGGTTGGTTGTCGCTCGGTCACCACCTTGAAATCTGCCCGGTTCACCGGTAGCTGGTCCCGGTCCTGCACCAGAATTCCGCCTATGACCGACTTCAGGTCTTTAGTGGTGTCTTCCCGGACATCGCGGAGTTGTCGCATGAGGCGAAGATTTTTCTTTTTGGAAAAAATGGCCAGCGCTTCATCTGAAAAGGAAGGAGCGATAATTACCTCACAGAAAATTTCCTTAACTGCCCGGGCGATGGCCTCGTCCATTTCACGGTTCATCACGATGATCCCGCCAAAAGGAGCTTGTCGGTCCGTGGAAAAGGCCCGTTCCCAGGCCTGCAGCAAGGTGTCGGCCGAAGCAACTCCGCAGGGGTTCGTGTGCTTCAGAATCCCTACCGTGGTCTCTTTAAACTCACTGATTAGCTGTGCCGCTGCCGAAATATCGATAATGTTATTATAGCTAAGGGCCTTCCCCTGAACTTGCTCGAAAGTATCCTGAAAACTCCCGTAGAGGGCAGCCGTCTGGTGAGGATTCTCGCCGTAACGCAGGGTTTCAGCCAATCCATAGCTCAAGTTGTAAATCCCGGGGAAGCTATCCGGCTCCAGATATACTCCCGCCAAATAGTTACTAATGGCGGCATCGTAGGCAGCGGTCTTTGAGTAAACTTTGAGCGCCAGAATTTTCCTCAATTCCTTGAGGGCGGCCTCATCGCCGAGCGCGGCCACGACCGATTCGTAATCCTCTGGATCACAGACCACCGTGACGTCGGCATGGTTCTTCGCCGCACTTCTCAGCATGGAAGGCCCACCGATATCAATATTCTCAATAGCTTCCTCCAGAGCGACATCCGGCTTGGATACCGTCGCTTCAAAGGGATATAGATTCACGCACACCAGGTCGATCATATCGATTCCATGGGAGGAAGCTGCCTCAAGATGATCGGCTTTGTCGCGGCGGGCAAGAAGTCCTCCGTGGACCTTCGGGTGCAGGGTTTTTACCCGACCTTCCATCATTTCGGGAAACCCCGTGTAATCACTAACCTCTGTTACCGGGAGCCCCTCCTCCCTCAACAATCTGGCGGTACCTCCGGTTGATAGAATCCGGAAATCGTATTCCTCAACTAGAGCTTTGGCGAAGGGGACCAAGCCTGATTTATCACTAACTGAAACAAGCGCCGTTTTTGCCATAGGACCGTTTTCCGGTCAGCAAAAGAGGGGTTCAAGCCTAATCGCCGAAGCCCCTGAAAAAACCCGCTATTTGTCCTTTGAATCCCCTGCCCCAGTGCCACTCTCGATCGAGGTGGAGAAATCGAACACGCCCTGCGATTTCAGGTGCGGGTCGGTCGCGGGCTCGAGGTGAATGAGCACGTCGAGGACCTCGGGGTGGCGTTGCAGGATATTTTTCCGGACCGCTTTGGCAATCATGTGACCCGCTTCCACGGAAAGGGTCGGCTCTACCTGCAGATGTAAATCGACTTCGATCATGTCCCCCACTCTGCGGGCGCGAAACTCGTGGTAGGCGATGGCTCCCGGGGTCGGCAAAATATGCTCACGGATGTCGTTGATGATCATGTGTTCCGGGGCTGTATCCAATAAATCGTTACAGGCCTTTCTCAAGAGCTTGGCTCCCTCCCAGAGCAGAAAAATGCCCAGCGCTACTGCGGCGAGGCTGTCCAGGAAGGCCCAGTCCTCTCCAAATAGGATCGTAGCCAGGATGGCCAGGGCCACGCCGAGCGAGGACAGGCTGTCGGTCCGGTGATGCCAGGCGTTGGTCAGTAGCAGACGGGATTGCTCTTTTTTCGCCACATGACGCGTCCAGAAAAACAAGATCTCCTTGATCCCGAGGGAGACGATGGCAGTAACCAGGGCCGCCACCTCAGGCAAGCGGGTCGACTCGTTCCGAAAATCCACGATGCCGTTTCGAATGAGGAAGAGACAGGAAACGACCAGGGAGACCGCGATAAATAGATTGGCCAGGCTGGCAAATTTGTGATGCCCATAGGGGTGCTCCGCATCCTGGGGCTTGGCTGACATTTTGAGTCCGTAAATCACCGCCAAGTCGGTCGATAAATCCAACAGGCTGTGCAAACCGTCGACAATCAGGGCCCGTGAATGGGCCAGGTTGCCCACGACGCATTTGATCAGTCCCAAGACGAGGTTCAAAACCAGGCTCCAAAAGGTAACACTCAATTTTTCGTTGCGGTCCGGCATGAGGATGCAAGGTTGTTTAGGTATAGATTTGAGGGAAGGTGGAAATACAGGTATGACCTACCATTCGGAATCGAATAATGGCTAAATTTACAGATTTACAAGATACGCCTCTGACCATTGGGGATAAAACCTTTTCCAGTCGACTCTTACTTGGTACCGGAAAATTTGCCTCCAATACCTTGATGCGAGACGCCATTGAGGCTTCTGGGAGTGAGTTGGTCACCGTGGCCCTCAAGCGGGCGAACCTCGACCCGGAAAAGAAGGATCCCTATGCGGATATTCTAGACTACCTGAACGGTGACGAGGTGCTGATTCTCCCCAATACCTCCGGGGCGATGAATGCCGAGGAGGCCGTCCGCATCGCTCACCTGTCAGAAGCTGCGGGTCTCCCCAAGTGGGTGAAGCTGGAAATCCATCCGGACCCGAATTACCTCATGCCGGATCCGGTGGAAACCCTGAAGGCAGCGGAGATTCTGGTAAAAGAAGGGTGGACGGTGCTCCCCTATATCAATGCAGATCCCGTATTGTCCCAACACCTTCAGGACGTCGGCTGCGCCACTGTCATGCCCCTGGGTGCGCCTATCGGAAGCAACCGGGGCCTGGAAACCCGGGCCCTGATTGAAATCATTGTGGAACAGGCATGCGTGCCTGTTGTGGTCGATGCAGGCCTGGGCAGTCCCTCTCATGCGGCAGCCGCGATGGAGCTCGGAGCCGATGCGGTCCTTGTAAATACTGCGATCGCGGTAGCGGGCGATCCCCTGCAGATGGCCAAGGCATTCGCCGTCGCCGTGGAGGCGGGGCGAACCGCTTATCAGGTGGGACTGGGGATCAGCCGGAGAATGGCCCAGGCCACCAGTCCGCTCACGACCTTCCTCGACGAGCAATAAGGAATCCGGATACACGATGGGTCGGGTAACGCATTTTGAAATACACGCCAAAGATCCGGAACGGGCGATCCGGTTCTGGACCGAGGCTTTTGGCTGGTCTTTCGAGAAATGGGTTGGGCCCCACGACTATTGGATTATTCGGACCGGGCCCGGGAAAGAAGCCGGGATTGACGGGGGAATGGCTTATCGGCATGGCCCCCAACCCCAGGAGGGACAGCCGACCAATGGCGCGATATGCACACTGGGAGTGGATTCCCTGGAAGGGGCGTCTGAGCGGATCATCCGGGCCGGAGGAAGGATCACCATACAGAAGTTTCCAATCCACCATGTCGGCTGGTTGAGTTACTTCCGGGACACGGAAGGCAACTTGTTTGGGATTATGCAGCGCGACCAGGAAGCCAGGGAAATCGAGGAGTAATTTAAATCCAGTTGCACTGCTCCGGAAAGCGGAGATATTGATTCTCGATGCCTAGTTTTAGCGAAATTTATCCAACTTTACCGATTGAGCCACTGGTCGAGCGTTGGAAAGCGGCAGATGCCGGTTCGGTAGAAGCCATTCTGGCCCGGGGGCATATCCGGTCCCTGGAGGAGTTTGCCGTCATGATATCCCCGGCCGCCCAACCCTACCTGGAAGCGATGGCGGCGCGCTCCCAGGAATTGACCCAGTTTCACTATGGTCGGGCCATTCGCCTCTTCGCTCCAATCTACCTTTCGAACGAATGCGTCAATATCTGCAAGTATTGTGGATTCTCACGAAATAACGATATTCCTCGGATTACGATCCCGGTAAGCCAGGCTATACGTGAAACCCAGATCCTGGCAGATCAGGGGTTTCGTTCCCTGCTGATCGTTGCAGGGGAGCATCCGAAATATGTTTCAAACGGGTATGTAGAGGAAGTCGTCCAAAAGTGCCTGGAAATCATGCCCGGACTCGCCATCGAACTGGGCCCCATGAGGACCGAAGGCTATATCCCCCTGGTGCGAGCCGGCTGTGAAGGCCTCACCGTTTACCAGGAGACCTATAACAAGCCCATTTATAAAGACCTGCATCCGAGCGGCCCGAAAAGCCGCTTTGAATGGAGGATGGACACTCCCGAGCGTGGGTATGCCGCCGGGTTTCGACGCATCGGAATTGGAGCGCTATTCGGTTTAGCAGACTGGGTAGAGGACGCCCTGTCTCTGGCCGCCCATGCCGAGCATTTAACGAAAACGCTCTGGAAAGCCCAGCTCACGGTCTCCTTCCCCCGGATGCGTCCTGCCGCTGGCGGGTTCCATGTGGATCCCATGCACCTGCTGGGAGATCGGGAACTGGTTCAGCTCATCTGCAGCTTTCGGATGATGTTACCTCATATTGGGATTGTCCTGTCCACCCGGGAACCCGCCCCGCTGCGAGATGGGTTGATGAAATGCGGGATCACCCTGATGAGTGCCGGGTCCAGCACCGAGCCGGGTGGCTATTCCAGTTATACCACCGACCATTTCTCCTCCGCGGGACAGGAGCAGGAAGGAGAACAATTCCATATCGCAGATGAGCGCAGTCCAGAAAAGGTGGCTGAAGCCATCCGAAACAACGGCTACGAAGCTATCTGGAAGGACACGGACCAATCCATTGTCAGTCCTCTTGGTTTTTTTAATCGATGATTAAGATTCAAGCTAACGGAAAGTCATTCGAAGTCACAGAAGACACGCCCCTTCCGAGCTTCGTCGAGTCACTCGGGCTGGCCATGCCGCGAGTGGTTGTCGAGTTTAACGGGGAGGCAAAGACCCCCCAAGAAGCAGCCCAAGTCGTCCTGCAGGATGGGGATCGTCTTGAAATTGTAAAAATCGTAGCGGGAGGCTAGTTCGATTGAACGCGTCAGTAGCAAGAAAAGAGCTGCCCGGGTTAAAGGTGACCCTGGAGAATCTAGTGTATCACCATGACCCGGAATCCCTCCCTCAAGACCGTCCCCACGGATTCATCTACTTCATTACCATCCGGAATTTATCGGATCGCCGCGTAACTCTCTTGGGCCGCAAATGGATCATCACCCGGGCCGACGGTTACCGCGATATCATTGAGGGGGACAAGATTGTAGGGAAAACCCCCACCCTCGATCCAGGAGAGTCCTGGGCCTACAACAGCTACCATGTGACCGACCAGGACTGCCGGGCAGAAGGTTCCTTCCAAGGCCAGGATGACGCAGGGAATCCCGTTTTTGTCAGAATACCTCCCTTCGAGATGTCTATCCCGAGAGCGGATACCGTGGAGGACGCGGAATGAAAATTACTGATCTTAACTCGGATGGAGGCATTGGGGCCAATTCGCTCTTTATCGAAATTGGGCCTTATCGGATTCTGGTCGACGCCGGCCTGCATCCGAAAAAGGCAGGCCTCGGGGCCTTACCCCAATTCCATCTCATCGAAGACCGTCCCCTCGATTTCATTATCCTGACCCATTGCCATCTGGATCACCTGGGTGGGTTGCCCGTAGTAGCCGGTCAACACCCGGAAGCCACCCTGCTATGTAGCCGGCCCAGTGCTGTCATTGCTCCCCGGATGCTTCACAATTCGATCAGCGTCATGAAGAAGCAGCGGGATGAGCTTAACATTCGCGAATACCCCCTGTTCTCTCGCGCCGACATTGATGCCTTAGAGGATCGCTTTACTCCGGTTCCCTATGAAAGTCCTATCCAGTTTCAGGAAAAGGGAGACCGGATTTCCTTCACCTTTTACCACGCTGGCCATGTTGCTGGCGCTTGCGGGTTACAGATCGAATACAGGGATAAGCGCTACCTCATCACCGGCGATGTCCTCTTTACCCTTCAGCGGACTCTTGATGGGGCCCAACTCCCCACACTCAACGTAGACACCTTGATCATGGAAACGACCCGGGGGGCCACGGAGCGTGACCCGGACCGGCACCGGGACTCAGAGGTGGAAGCTCTGCTGGATTTAATCAACAACGTCATCGACCGCGGGGGATCTATCCTGCTTCCTGTATTTGCCTTGGGACGCATGCAGGAGGTCATGAAAATTCTTTATGAAGCCCGGCAGGCGAATCGGATCCCTAAGGTGCCTATTTTTGCCAGCGGCCTGGGCATGTCCCTCGTTGATTATTTTGATGCTATCTCCCGAAAAACGGGCTTGGTGAACTTTCAGCGAAATATCATCCAGAAAATGGGAGTCAGAGAACCCAATTGGCAATTCAAACCAGGTCGAGGAGTATCTGAGCAGGGTATCTTTGTGCTCTCTTCCGGGATGTTGGTAGAAAAAACGCCGAGCTACAAAGCAGCTGCTGCCATGCTGGAAGACTCCCATAACGCAATCGCATTTTGTGGGTATTGTGACCCGGATACACCCGGTGGAAAGATCCTCGCCCACCAGCCCGGGGATCCCTTTGTCTTTGAAGCCTTGGACTACCAGGGAACCATAAAGGCCGAGATCGTCCAGTTCGATCTCAGTGGACATGCCGATCGTGAAGAGCTCATGGAGTTTGCCCTCGCAATTCAGCCACGCGTATTAGTCCTCACCCACGGTGACCTGGAGGCAAGGAAGTGGTTTTCGGATTCGATTCAGAAGTGTGAAGCCCAAATCCAGCTGGTGGACCCCGAGCCGCTTAAAGCCTACGACCTGAGTTGATATCATGATTTCCTTTGCAGAGAATCAAGGTCGACCCGAAACCGTAGCGCTGACCGATTCCCCGTGGGATGTCATCATAATCGGAGCCGGACACAATGGCCTGGTTGCCGCTGCTTACCTGGGAAAGGCTGGAAAACGGGTCCTCGTGCTCGAACGGCGCGAGCAAATTGGAGGGGCCTGTACTATCGAAGAGCCGCTGCCCGGGTACCAGGTATCCCCTTGCGCCTATTTATGTGGACTCCTTCACCCTCTGGTAATCGATGAATTGGAATTAGTGGAGCGTGGCCTCAAATGGACCCCTGCCGATGCCGGCCTGTTCGTTCCCTTGTCCAATGGGGACTTTATCCAGCTTTACGAAGACGACGATGCCTGCCTGAAAGAAGTTCAACGCATCGCTCCCGAAGACCTGGAAGGCTTTCAGGCCATGCAGGAGCTCTTTCGGTTTTGCCGCGAAAAGCTGCGTCCCGTGGATTTATCCGATATCTGGATAGGAGATGCTCCCTCCCGGGAAGAAATCTGTGAACGGCTGGAACAACGGCAGGATGCAGTCGATCTGATGTTTCATTGGTCTATGGGCGACTTGCTGGACCGATACCTTACGAATGAGCTGTTAAAGGAAGCCCTCTACGGACAGGGCGTTATTGGAACTTGCGCCACACCCTTTGAGCCGGGAACGGCCTATGTTCACTTTCACCACTCGTCCGGAACGATGTTCGAGCAACCAGGCACCTGGGGATTCGTTACCGGTGGCATGGGTCGTGTATCGTTCATCCTGGGAGATGTAGCCGCACAAGCCGGGGTGACCATCAAGTCGGGGGTCACCATCCAGCGCATCCTTCCAGGAATCGGGGTTGAGGATGAGCATGGGGTCATGTATCGCGCGCCCACGGTCATCTCCAATGCCACGCCTGTATGGACCCTCGGGGCCTTGGGCGACCAGGCTGATCCAGCCTGGGCTGAACAGGTCCGGTCGATTCCTACTCGGAGCTGCACCATGAAAGTAAACCTCTACCTGAATGATCTCCCCGACTTTATTTGTAAACCCGGCGCGGCTGAGCACCACCGGGGGCAGGTCAACATCCCCTTGGACAGGGAGACCTGGATGACTGCGTTTAAGGCCGCGGAGCAAGGTCGACTTCCGGAAAAATTGTGGATGGAACTCTACTTTCAATCTGCGGTAGATTCCACCACGACTCCTCAAGGAAAACACGCGGTGAGTGTGTTTGCCCAGCCGGTTCCCTTTGAAAATTCCGACTCCTTCAATTGGAACCGCGACGGCCACCGGGCCATCGATCTGGTCATCCGGGGCTTAAGTCGTTGTTGTAGCAATATGCCGCAAATCGTTGAACATGCAGCGTGTATGGGACCTCCCCACATTGAGGAGAAAATGGGCCTGACCGGTGGGCATATTTTCCAGGGGGAAATCCTTCCGGCCTATATGTGGGAACACAGACCTGCGGCGCAAACCCCGATGCGTGGGGTTTACCTGTGCGGAGCGGGCACCCACCCGGGTGGTAGTGTGATCGGGATCAATGGGCGCAATGCGGCCATGGCCGTGCTGAAGGACATCGAGTAACCGCTTCACCGGGTATCGATTCGCTGTAAATTCTTGATTCTGGATTCCAGTTCAGGATGCGAGGAAAGGACCTCCCCAAAAGGAGCTTCCGGATTATTCTCACTGAGTTTAATCAATATGGACTGCATGGGCTCTGTGGTTTTTCCCTGAGCCAGGAGCCATTCAGCAGCATAGGTATCTGCCTCTTCTTCAAAATGCCGGGAATAGCCGCTTGTCACGAGGAGCGTAGGCAGAGCTGCTACGATGGAGGTCGTCACCCCCACATCCCCGATCATGATGGAAATCAGGACAAAGACCCCTACATCCTGAAGCACACTCTGCAATCCATGCCGGTATTCGACGTGGGCAATTTCATGAGCCAAAACCGCAAAAATCTCATCATCCTGTTCAGCCAATTCTATCAGGGCGTCGGTAATGACAATCGTCCCGGAGGGTAATGCGAGCGCATTGGCCCCGATCCGCTCACTGCTTCTAAACTCCAATTGGTAATGATCCCAATTCTCCAGGTCGGCAACCATACTGCGGAATTGATCCCGGATCCCTTGCTGCCGTTCCAGCGCAAGCCCGCTGGGTGCAAAATACTCGGTATCCAGGATCTCCATGGCCTTTCCCGTGATGGCAATATTGACATCCGCGGGCAGGGAATAGGCGGCCGACTTCGCCATGAGCGGGATCCCGAGCCAGAAAAACAACACCACCGCCCCCGCCATGCCAAACAAACAGCCAATGACCATCGCCCAGCGGCTTTCAATCCAGTGGACGATATCCATGCCAGACTTATCCAGATCCAAGCGGTGTAGCGCACGGTGCGCCTTTTCATCTGTAAATTCCACCCGACCTCCATCCGGCAGGTTCATGATGAAACGGGTCCGTCCGAGGGGAGCGGGTAAATCGATCTCTCGCATATGGTATTCCAGATCCGTCCCCTCTCCCTGGATTTTCACCACATGCTGCAGGTCAAAATGAAGGGTTACCGGCCGAATGGCAGCCGACTTTCCATCCATATACTTTCCCTCAAAGATCATAGTCCAAAGCCGATATCGAAATCGAAAATATCGGCTGCCGCTTCCCCGACCGATTCCACCTCGCCACGCATGTCGGCCGCGCTTATTTCGTCAAAATCCCGTTCTTCCGACAGCATCTCGATACATTCGGCAATATACTTATAACGCCGGACTTTTGCCCATGGGGTATAGAGTCCGAGTGTGAGGACAATCAACGAAGTATTGGTCAGGCGGATCATGAGCAGCTTCTTGAACTCCAGGTGAGACCGGAAATGAAAGGGACCCAAGGTGAAGCGCTCCATTGTGTGATTGGTAATCTCTTTAAAAATATAGAGCGGAAACAGGGTAGAGATAAACAGAAAGCCGAGGTAAATGCCAATCCCGATAGTCGCCAGAACGATACCGGCGACGACCTCGTTTTCCGGATTTTCCACGAGCTCCGGAAAGGCAATGCCCAAGCCCATCAAGAGCACCATGACCAGGACCACCCCTGCAATAAACAATAGGAGCGATACGACAAAGGCGATGCCATAGGCTTTGTAGAAAAACCCGACATCTCCCTTGAACTGACCGTCCGCATTTCCGTAGTGCAGGTTGTTATAATGGTAACCTTTTTGCCGGTAAGCCACATAGGGAAAGAGGAGCCCGCCCGACAGCGCATTGAGAATCATATACCCCATGTAGAGCGTGTAGGCTTTTCCGCATTTGCCCGAAAATTTGAAACGAATATTCCGGTAGGCCGTATGCCGGGCGCGGAATCGCAAGGTCTTGTAGATGAGAAAGGGATAAAAGAGCCCAAAGGCCAGGATAACCACAACCCCAATTGCAGGAACCAAATACCCGCTGAATAAGTAGATTCCGACAAAGGCCACAATGATCAGGTTGCCGATCAGGATCTTTACCGGATCAGCAAGATATTCCAAGGTGCCACCTTTGTATTCAGTATTCGCATAAAAGTACTGGTTGGTTCGCACCTTAGCCCATGCGGCGTAAATCCCAAACGTCAGAATCGTCAGGAATAAGTTTACGATCCAGATTCCGAAAAATTCCGCCCCGTCCCCATTGAATTTCAAAGACTCCCAGGTGGGGTTGCGCGTCGCTCCCTCCGTTCCGCCAAACGCTTCTAAATCCATTGTAGTTGAGAGTAGCGATTGCTTCCCTGAACAGCAACCCGTTTGTGGGCTTACAGCATGCTTTCCACTTTCCGGCAAAAATAAGGCGACCCGGAATAATACGGACAGCGCCCCATCCGAGGGTGGAAGGTTTTCAGCGGAAAGGCCGGAGCCTCGATGAAGTGAAACTCTCTACCGGTTTCCTGAGCAATGGCGTAGGCCGCTGCAATATCCCAGACCTTCACTTTGAAGTCGATGGATCCATCGTAGTAACCGATGGCAGCATAAGCCAGGTTGAGGGCTCCACTGCCCAGGGAGCGGATCCGATATTGAGTGAGTAAGGGTTCAAACTGATTGATACGTTCGGCTAATATGGGGAAATGCAAGCCGATGGTGAAATCCTTCATTATGCTCGATTCCGTCTCTCCCGCTTCCCTGAATTTAGGGCGCAAACGATTGCGGTCCTCATAGACACCCATACCCGGCCCCCC
>JANQKZ010000016.1 GCA_028280845.1 Opitutales bacterium
CCGATAACCGCAGATAATTCGAGGATGGTGCATAGGAGAAGGCAGTAGAACGCGAGAAAATAGCCGCACCTTATGCTTGTGAGGAAATCGAACGGTTCAATCCTTTATTTTGGGTGGGGGGAAGAGGTGGAAAGGAGTGAAAGGGGTGATCGAGTTTTGGGTGTCGGATCATTCGCCCGTGTCAGTTTGCTTTCACTGCTCAGTTCGTCTGGGGATGCTCCCTACCGAAGGGCTTAGTCAGCATGATGACTGCCGGGGTAACAAAGTAATCGGCCAAGAGGGCGCTGAGCACCGCGATGATGGTGTAGAGGCCAACGTGGTGATAGGCGAGTAGCTGACTGGGCAGAAAAGCAGCAAAACCGATGCAGATAATGGCTGAGGTCAAGAGCACGGCTTTTCCCACCGTTCTGAAAGTGAGCTTATTTGCCTGAATATATGAACCTGTCTGCTGGTATTCATATCTATAATGGTTGACGAAATGAATCGTATCATCCACGGCGATACCAATGATCATAGGTGCGACCATCATGGTCATCATGTGTAAAGGCGTATCCATCAGGGACATGATTCCCAATGATATTATCACGGGAGTAATGTTTGGAATCATTCCGATGAGGCCCAGTCGCACATTTCCAAAAACGATCATCATCACTCCGGCAATAACGACCAGAGCCAGGATTATACTTCGTATCTGGCCGGAAACTATGAAATTGGCGACTCGGGCAAATACGGGAGCCATCCCGGATATTAAAAGCTCCCCTTGCGGGAACAACTCACGCGACCGTTTCTGGAGGAAATGAACCTGATCCTCAGTGTCCTGGCTGGTGAAGCTACCCAGTTCCACTTGCATGCGGGCGCGTTGATATTCATAGTCGACCCAACTTTCTGTTTCGGTGCCACCGCTCATCTCATAGAGGAGGAATAGCTGAGACAGGAGTGCCGGGTCGTCTGGAATCTCATACTTCTTTTCATCCCCTTCGTTGATCACTTTATTCAGGTTTTTGATAATGTCATTGACTGAATTTGAACGCTTGTAAGTTCCAAATTGGCGAAGCTCATGTTTCAGTTGCTCCATGGCTTTGAGGTTCGCAGGAATCTTGACTGCATCTGCTTCGCCAAAGTCGATGGCCAATTCATAACTGTAGAGGGAACCGATGCTGCGGGATATATGGAGGCCGTCCGCAATGTATGGAACCTTTTCGCCAAATGTACGCGTATAATCCGTATTCACCTCGATGGAAGGAATCAGGCAGGCAAAGAAAAGGGTAACCGCTCCATAAACAACAACGATAACCTTTTTATGGGAAGCGACCAAGCCGCTCATTTTTTCCAGACCATTCTCTATCCGATGCGTTTTTTTGACCCCTATGCCTGGCTCCCTATCTTTCCCAAATGAAAGTAAAGCAGGGGTGAGCAATACAACCAGGGGATAACATATCAACAGCAGGCCTGCCGATGTCAGACCGACGATACGGATAGAAATTATCGGGACTAACACGAAAGAGAGCAGGCCAATAGCGGTCGTAACCGCGGTGAATAAAATCGGCCAGGCCGCTTGTTCCAAGGCGTGTTTAATTGCCGCTTTCCTTGAGCCGCAATCGATGAATTTCTGCCGGAAGAAGGAAAGAATATGGACGTTGTACCCAATATTGAGAACGAGGGCGAGCAACAGGGGGATTACCAACATAAGTTCCTGCACAGCGACGCCCACCCAACCATAAACACCGAGAACCATTAATATAGAGATTGTTGCGGTGAGAATGGGCGCGATCACTGCCACAACAGAGCGAAAGAACACTGCTAATAGAACCATCATCAAGAGCACGGTGATGCCCATGATGTGTTCCATCTCGGCTGAGGCCCAACGCATTTCGCCTTCCATCAGGACCGGTGTTCCACCCATGGTGAGCTTGAAATCCGCATATTCCGGTCGGGAAACAATTTCTCTCAGCTTTTCAGTGATCTTAATCTGGTACTCCAGATCGAGGGTAGCTCCGTTCGTCGGGTAGGGCTTGAGATCCAGACCAATGATCGTGGCCCGGAAATCCTCTGAGAACAGGCGGTCAACAAGGTTTGGATTGGATAATGCGCTTTGCCGAATCTCGTCGAGAATGTGTGGCGCCTGTGGAATGGGATCGGGAACCAGATCATCAATTTCTATTCCTGACTCTGTTCCCTGGGTGAACTCCATATCGGTGAGAGAAAAGACGTCATCCGCTAGTGGGATTTCACTCAGCATTGCATGGCCCAATGAGCGGTTGGCCTCGAGGGCGGCGTGGCTGAACACATCATGAGTCTCCAGGAGCACAACCACAAACTCGTCGTTGCCAAAGATCTCTTCAAACGCGTGCTTGGCTAGTCGGAGGGGATCATTTTCCAGCAGCAACGAGTCATTTGAACTTTCGAGTTGTAATTTACTGATTCCTGCCGCCAACACCGCTGTAACCAGAGTAGTGGCTATTATAATATGCCAGCGGGTGCGGATGATGTGAGGCGTGAGGGCTGCGAACCCTTTGTTTATTTTTTCTAGTTTGTTGGACATGGTATAAACCTAAAAACTGAATTTGAATTTTAACCAAAATTGGTCGTTTTCAGAGAAGGCAGAGAGGTAGCCTTCATCTCCTGTAAAAATATCTATTCCGGTCAGCAGGTGCGTGGCATCGTTGAGGGCGTAGTCGAAGCTGATGCGTGTGAAGGTGTCGCCTGCTTCAAGACCGATGAAGGAGAAGCTGCTCAACCTTAAGGTTTCACGAAACAGGGTTTTCTCTAAACTCACTGTCATCATGCGATTGTGTTCCGGCAGGGGAATCTCCGGGCGATAATCCAGCACCTGTGAATCCGTCAGCTGGATGGCTGCTGTGAACCCGGAAATCCCATTCCACTCCAGGCCCGCTACCCATTTCAGCTGAGCGTAGTCCAACCGATTGACACCAGATCCGGATACCGATGTGAAGCTACTGCCAGAGTAATATGCCAGTTCTCCGCGGAAGATGAAGTCGCCCCTTGGAATTGAAAGACCGCTGCCATAGATGTGTTGACGCTGATATTCGTACGACAGAGCAGGAGCGTTTGTCCCATTCAGGGCAACCGCGGGAACGGGCTCATCCGTCCAGGTTCTCAAAGCCACAAATGACAGATCTCCCCAATTGAGGAAGAAACTCAGACGGGCTCCCAGCTCAGCATTCTCGATCGTGTCCTCAGGCTGGATAGCAGGGGACTCGTGCTGTAATGGTGATGAGGGGAAGGCCCAGGGAGAACCTGGGGAGGCGAAACTGGCGGGCTCAAAATCCGGGATGGCAATTAACTCCAGGTTCCAGATATCGCGTAGCCAGCGCCAGCGAATTGCGGGTATTCCCTTACGCAGGTCATCAAAATCACGGGCGAGGAATTCGCGGTAGTCCCATGGGCTGACAACGTCGAGTATTTGCAAGCCTTCAGTTTCACCCCAGATGATGATTTGTTTCCCCACACGAAGGTCCCAGCCTTCGCTGAAGTAATCGAAATAGAGTTCACGCAGGTTCAGAACGTCATAATCATCAATCAGGTCATTGTATTCCAAATCTATGGATGTATAGCCTCTGATATTATCTCCGTACCAGTCGCCCTCCAGCCTCAGGCGAGTCCAGGAACTGAGACGATCCTGAGGCTCGTTAATCCTGACCGCGTGATAGCTATCGATGAATCCGCTGAATTCCAGATCGACTTGAGCGTTGGTGGTCGAGGGGATTAGCGGCATGATAAGGAAAAACCACTTTTTCATCGGATCCTACCTCGCTCCAAACTGCTAACCCTGAAGATGCCGTCATCGAGTCCCTGGTCATATAGGATGTCGAGCTGTTCGATGAGTGTCTGGTGCTTGTCCTGGACATTCCTCATTATCATTCTGGAAGCGGTCCAGTATCCATCGATTCGTTTTATCTCCATTACATCCAGCACTTTGAGCAGCTGGTCGGAGCGGTCGTAGAATTCGGTTTTTACCTCGATTAAGGCATCCTTCCGGATCCAGTTGATGAAGCGGCCATAGGTGTCGCCCTTATCAACCGGTCTGCTCTCGATCACCCAGACCGCGTGCCCGTCGATTGTGTCTTCCCGTAAAAACGAGTGGGTGTCGTCCTCGAGTTTGCGCCCCCCCCAATCGTCGTAGGTAAAGTCGGACCCCATAAAGCTATCGCTGTTTGATGAACCGCCAATGCGTTTGCTTTTCTTCAGGGCCGGCAGATAGAGCCAGCGGTCATCATCCTTATTCGATTCGTCGTAGTCATACTGTAGAAAGCCGGTGCCGCGCACATCCGCAGGAGCTCGAAAAAAGGTGAGGGCGCGAGTCTCCCTTGGATAGTCCTTGCTGTAAGTGGACATTTCCCGCACTCGCTGGCTGCCCCGGTGATTGGTTAGCGTCATGCGCAGGGTGCCCTGAAAATCATCGCCGTCCGGGCGGTCGTAGACCTTGCGCATGATCTCTGTGGCGTCCTCCGCCTGGAGTAGCCGGGGTAAGCACGCGATTAAAATCCAATAGACTCGTATATATTTCATGTTAATTGATCTCCTTGATAAATGAACGATGTTCGTTTTTGTTCATAAAAAATTTTTAGGGGTTTTGGGTCATTAATGCCAAAAGTCCGTGGTAATAAAAAACCAGCATTTCGTCGATATATGCCACCATATCGTCGTAGGTCATTTCGAGGCGCACCATTTCCAGCATACTCTCGAGAAAATACCGATTCAAGGAAGCAAAGAAGAACTCTGAAGGCGTGTAGGAGTACTTGCCTCCTGAAAAATTGACAACTTCGCTGATGGTGCGCGCGAAGACCCGTTTTGATTCTGAAATCAGTTCCTCTTTCAGAGGGGACAGGCTTGACCCTTGAGCTTTGAAGGCGATGAGATAGACATCGTCACGATATCTGTCCACAAAAGCGATGATCTGCAGGAGTGTCCGCCTTTCATCTTCCAGGGTATAAGCAGGCTGTATCTCTGAGGGGCGCCAATCCTTTATGAACTGCATTCCTGTTTCAATGGCATCCAGGGTTTCAGCGACGACACCTCGGAAGAGATCGTCCTTATTCTTAAAGTAATTATAGATGTTGCCTGGTTTCTGATCGGCGCGTTGCGCAATATCGCGCAGGTTGGCCCCCTGGAATCCAAACAGAATGAATTCTTTCCTGGCCGCCCTGAGAATGGACTGCCTGACTTCGTCTTTTTTGACCTGTGCCATGGTTTATTTGTGAACTTTGTTCACTATTAAATGGAGGGAAAAATCGGATCCGTCAAGGGATATATGAACATTGTTCGTTTTTTATGGGAAAATTCGCTTAGTGGTTGCTTCACACCTTGACCTCCCTAGGAATCGGCAACCCTGGTGGGCATCACGGTGCCCAGTTTCCACCCAAGGCGGCCGGTGGCCCGGCGCATCTCCATAGATAAATAACTCATGGGAGTCACCCATGGGAAATTCGGAAGTAATTCAAATCCTTCAAGGGGAATATGACCCTTAGGTGCGTTTTGGGGAACTTGCCGTATAATCCACTTCACTAACAGCTTTTATCCTCGTCCCCATCGTTTCGGCTAACAATTAGCGAATTTCACTTCTCTGAAGAAAAAACTTTTCTAATTCTAGATTTATCGTACCTCCGCCATATCTCAGTTTCTTTAGACTCTGATTCCCAAGTTTGAACAATGGTGTCAATTACCCTTCCAGACGAGATGTCCAAATAGATGTATTTTGAATACCTGGCTCTCTGCATACCTTGAATATATACTTTGATCTTGGGTGGAGCCTTTACTAGAAGAAGGCCGGAAAACCAAGTTGCCCAAACCCTTCCATCAGAATCCACATTATCAAAATAGTCATGCAAATCTTCTTTTTCTTTTGGCAACAGGCTGGGGATCTCGCCTATGACCCGTCCCTTTATATCGTAAAGGGGTTCCTTCTGTGGGCCGTAGGTATTCAAACCAACTAAAAATAGCCTGTCTTCAATTACTACCCAATCGGCTACGTGACCACGTGGATTTCCAGTCCGATCAGAAACAAAAGGAAGCTCTGATCCTTTGTTGAAAAAGTAGATTTCAACGGGAGATAAATACCCGGGGTAGATTTCAACGAACCCTTCAATATCTCCAATTTTAATCGTATCATCAACAGGGTCAGAACTTTGAAGATTTCCCATGTTGACCGCAAAAATTAAGGTGATAAAAAAGAATCTCATACAAAGCTCTTTCATTTAGAAAGTCTTAAGGAGACCAGCCAGGGGGAAATAAATCTGGAAGAGGTATATATTAATAAGTATCCAGAAGAGGACAAAAAGCTTTTGGCAGACTGGGAACATGCAGTATAAACCTTTTCCTAGTTCCACCGCTTAAGCGGTGAGCCTAACAATTGGTGGACCATCTAAAACCAAAATAAGAATTATATAATAATTCTAGATTAAACCTCCTAAGATTTACTTGGTTTTTTGAAGGGAGGCTCTTGTAAAATAGAACTAGACAAGGCTCTGATTTCTTCCATTTCACTTGAAAGAATAACATCAAGCGGAGGTTTTTCGTCATCGAAATTCAGCATTTGCACCTCAAGTTGTTCAAGTAGGTTCGCTACGCGATCAGAGAGCCCCAAATGACCCGTTTGAAGGACTTCATAGAGTGCAGAATCTTCAAACAATTGAGAATACACTTCATTGAAAGAGGAGTACTCACTGGCTCCCTCTTCAGCAAGCCATAGCCTCTTTTGGCTAGAAATGCTAGCAAGCTCCTCAAGACATTCCTTTACGAGCTCGATGTTGAAGTCTTTCATGGGTAGTTTGGCGGCAACTCGAACGTATTGAGAGGTTGATGAGCTTCAGCAGAATTTCTTGGGACCTCGTTGCCATTTTTGTCTAGGTATTTACCACTTTTCACAACTTTCACATTAGGAACCCTGCTATTTGGAAATTCACTTGTGGGATTCCCTGGTGAAACTCTTACATTATTATGAGGATTATCAGGGTCAACATATCTAACTCCACCATCTCTCCTGTTTGGAACTACTTTCCAATCTGGAGGAAGACCTTTAATTTTGGGCACGTAAGAAGGATTGTTGGTGGCCATTATTTGGCCAACTGTTCCTCCCCCAGCAGCCATTGCCCATCTGTCAGCTTCAGATAAGCCTAGATTTTTTGCAATTCTATCTACCTCTAGGGCATCAGTGGGATCAACACCTTCGGAAACAGAATATCTAATTTTGTCTAGGGCAGTTTTACCACAGTCAAGTTGACTATGGACGGGGAGATTTTCGAAGCCAATCCAACCCAATTCAGCAGCTAATTCTTGGTAATCAGAAAGGCTCCAAGATGGCTCTCCGCGGGGTCCCCCGGGACCTAGCTCCCAATATCTTTCGGCGGTAGCGATAGCATATGTAATTTTAGGGTAATCATTTGGGGCGCTACCGGCGCAAACAAGCACAGAAGTGCTTTTTGTAATTCCTTGGTCAACTTGGGTACTGATATTCTTGGTTCCTGGGGAATCAAACATCATATATGCAACCCCATTCTCTTCATAAACTAATGTGAAGTTTCCTGACCAATTCATAACATTTCCCTCATTAAGTGAATCGACTCCTGAAAAATTCGCCGCAAAGGGATAAACATATCCAGTGCAAAGTTGATTCGGCCCAAGGGATTCTATTGATGAGAGAGTCGGCCCATTCTCATAGGCAATAAACGGGCCAAACCAGTAGCAGATCCGCAATTGGAGCCAATTGAAGGTAATACTGTTTCCATCGCCGGTGCCACAAATCAAGGGAACGTATCCACTGGGCGTTCCACCTCCTCCAACCGTCGGAAATCCAGCCACGTCGACGTGAGTGGCGGACGTAAAGATCGTGAGAGAAAAGTTATATGCATCCCCGCACGCCGGGTCATGATAGATCAGGTCTGCTGTGGGTTGAACACTCCAAACCTTGTCTTTAACACCGTCGCCAACAACATCATAGTAACTATATTGGCCATTCAGAAGTGCCGTAAATGCTATGTACAATAAAACACATACTATCCTCATTTTCTTATCCCTCCTTACGGTTAATGTATGATTCTAAAAGCGACGCTCCTTCGTCGGCCAAGACTTGGGTTCGGTCAATGGAAAGGCGTCCAAGCTTCTCAAATTCGAATTGATCTGAGATTCCATTTAAGTTCGAGTCATCTCCCCCGAGTAATGGGTTGTGGTTGAAAACTTCTATGGAATAGATCCGAACCCTTCCGCCTGTTCCAGGTGAAACCTCTATTGATCCTTTTCCTTTTTCTCGTATTCCGAGATTTGCAGATAAGATTGTGTTTCCACCCAATAGATCGATTGTCCCCTTTTCGGAATCAAAGCGGAGATAAACTGGAGCTGAAGGCACTCTCGGACCTTGGAGACTTAATAGAAACCCAGAAGATACCCATTCATTTGAGGTATAGTCCTTAAGAACGAGCTCTGCCATTTTGACTGGACGATTGGGATTAATCTCATGGTATCCAAACGTAGCTCCGTTAATATGCACTTTTGTGCTTTCTTCGACAGTAGCCTGAATATTGGCCTCGAGTCTGAGTGTAACAAAAAAGACCGTTTGATCCTTTTTAGGCTGTGGCAAGGAGAAGCTTACTATTCCATTTCCCTCCAACTCAAAGGCAATGGTATCTCCAATTTCAACTACGTCTACAACCACAGACCCTTTGGTTTCATAGTCCGGCAGGACCACCTCTCTTCCTGAAACAACAAATGGGGAGAGTGATGCAAGCAGCACCAATGCCCCAAGCTTAAAGCGTAGTGACGAGAACAGCCGAACAGCCCTTTTCACTTTTTTTTCCTCCGGTTTGGTTTTTAGATTATATGAGTTAGTTTGAAACTTTTGGTATTAGAGCAAGCACTTGAAAGATAAATATATCATTAGTGTCTCTTTTGCGGTGTTGATCAAACAATACGTTGAAATGGAACCCCCCTATTCCTTGTGCTGATGCTACTTTTCAGCCTCCTGCGCTTGTTGGGGCCGATGCCACCTGTACACGATCAAGGCCGGATCTGACATGAGGGTTTTACATCCGTAGGCTGTTCCGTTCCAGAAAGTGGGTTTTTCCCTCGACGGCATAAAGCACGGAGGCCTTGTTGAGGGTTCCCATCCCGAAGCGGTTATTGATCGCGTCGATGGCTGTGTAGAGGTTCAGCGTCTTCGATTGCTCGCGGAAAAACAGTTCAAGCTGCCGGTTATCCGTGAGGTTGACCGTGTTCAATCCTATGCCCCGTATAGTTTGTCCTGCAGCAAGAAACCGGCAGATGATGGGGTATCCTTGGTGGAGGCAAGCCTCCAGGACATAGTCATCCAGGTTGGTTAACCCGGGCGTGGTAAAGGTAAAGTCCACCCCCCGCCAGTGATCATCCTGAAAACGGATATGGCAGGAAAACCTCTCAGCCCGGCGACTGCAGCCTCGCATACGATAACAGAGTTGCTGCACGGCTTTGCCGATTTCGCCGCACACGCGAAGGGGGTCATCCGTCCAGTCAGAAAACGTATGCATATAGCCAACTTCCCGGGGGATGTGTTCCTCTTCGTCGAGAATCCGGGCGCAATCCCGGCCTATCGTCGTCTCCCATAACATCTGCCCGAAGAAGGCCCCAAATAGTTTCTGGAAGCCTCCCGGGCCGCGGTCCACGGCATCGGCAATGGTGTGCAGCCCCTCCTCCTGCAGTCGGGCAAAACGCCGCCTCCCGATGCCCCACACCTCTTTGAGCGACAGGGGGTAAATTTTGTCTACGGCATCTTCGGGGGTCAGCACAACCACCAGTCCATTGGGCTTAATTAAGTCACTCGCCAATTTGCTGTAGGTCTTTGAGCGGGCGATCCCGATGGAGCAGAGGAGGCCGACTTCATGGTAGATCCGGTTCTTTACCGCCGCCCCCAACGCCTCGATCTCCCCACGGGGTTTCCCTATCATGTAAGTGATATCCAAAAACGCTTCGTCCGACGAGTAGGACTCCACGCTGGGGGAAAAGGATGTCAGAATTTCCCTCACTTCCGCGGAGATAGCTTGATACTTTTCCCAGTGGACCTGAAGGGGCACCAGGTAGGGACAGAGCTGTGTGGCTTCTAAATGGCTCATCCCTGTCCTGACCCCAAAAGCACGGGCTTCATAGCTGGATGTAGCCACTATCCCGCGCGGCGTACCATTGTCCTTGCGCCAGCCGCCCACAATAACAGGGAGACCAAACAAGTTATAGCAACTCTGTTCCACCTGGGCATAAAAACAGTTCATATCCACGTGGAGGTAGAGGCGGGGGATCCGGTTACTCGTATGCTGATGGTCGGCGGTTACGGTGTTATAAAGGCAAATCCGGTGTACATTCCGCGTGAGATCATATCTGGGTTGAACCATGGGTTTGACAAAACCATATAGTGAACATATGAATACTATTTCTGTCAATCTATGGTCGCTCGTAACGAAAAAATAAACGTCACAGCGGTGTTTGCCGCTTTTGAAACTCCCAACTACAAGCGAAAAATCACGCCCCTCCGCTTCGTTGGGCGTGATGGAATCGTCCACCAGGTCGCAGCTGTCCGCCGCTCCTATACCGACCATGTCGGCGATACCTGTCATGTGCATTTTGTCGTCGCCACCAGCGATGACCGTTATTTCGACATTGTTTATGACACGCAACGGACCCTCTGGCTCCTGGTAATCGAGCTGGATGACACGCTCCACTTGAGGCAATAAAGGGGCATGTGCGGTCGCGGCTTTCTCGAAGCAGACCCTCATAGATTTATCGACGATTTACTGATACGAAGGAGGCGCAGGTGGGGTGAGCCTTTCGTGACAGAGCTGTTCTGCCTGCGGGGCGGTCCCCTGGGAGGCATCGCCCCTTAAGCGGGTGGGTGATATTATTGCAGGAATTTTCTAATTATCGCATCGGCCCACGCCGGAACTCCGGGGTTCAGATGGCGCGTCCATGGCAAAAAAGCATATTTGCGTTTAGGTAGAGGATTCAATTCAAGAAGGATGGTAGTGTGTTGACCCTGATTAACCCTGATCCAAGCGTCGAAGATGTTTGATGAATATTTAGTGCTGGAAAGAATCTGCTCTAATAACTACGACTTGTGGTCAGCTATTCAGAAGCCCACCACCATGCGTGACTCAGAAGAAACGATGGACTCAGTCCACATAGCGACAGATCTGGAATCGGACGATCTCTTCCAGCGCGTTTATGATGAGCTCCGAAATCTGGCTCGTTTGAGAGTCTCTGGCGAAGCCGCCGGCAGCTCGCTCAGTGCGACCTCTCTGGTTCATGAAGTCTTTCTACGCCTGTCTTCCGACGATGAGCGAATGAGCCGTTTTCGGAATCGCGCTCATTTATTTGCCACTGCGGCTGAGGTGATGCGATGGATTCTTGTCGACCGGGCCCGGGCGCGTAAACAGCTCAAACGGGGAGGGGACATGGTCCGGTCTTCCTTGTCAGACGCAGAGATTCTCTCTCCGGCCAGCGATGATCTGTTGCTTTCCATCAACGACGTCCTCTCAAAATT
>JANQKZ010000011.1 GCA_028280845.1 Opitutales bacterium
TTCGTCCCGCATCCCGCATCCCGCATCCCGCATCCCGCATCCCGCATCCCGCATCCCGCATCCCGCATCCCGCATCCCGCATCCCGCATCCCGCAGAAAAACATGCCTCTCCCTTTTAAAATTACCACCCTCCTGTTTATTCAAAACACAGAGGATCAGCTCCTTCTGCTTCGCCGCACGAAAACCCCGAACTTCAACAAATGGAGCCCTCCCGGCGGAAAATTGGAAATGGCCGAAGGAGAGAGCCCATTCGAATGTGCCATTCGCGAGGCAGAAGAAGAAGCCGGAATCCAACTGAGTCCGGACGACCTCCACCTCTGGGGAATGATTTCTGAGAAGAGTTTCGAGGGCTCTGGGCACTGGCTCATGTTCATGTTCAAAGTCACCCCAAGACTCAACACCCTCCCCCCCGGGATCGATGAGGGTAACTTTCAGTTTTTTTCCCGCCAGGATATCGAGCAACTCGAGGTCCCCGAGACTGACAAAATCCTCATCTGGCCCTACTTTGATCAATACCACGACAAATTCATCACCTACCGCGTTGACCTCGCTGCGATGGCTAAGGGCGATCTCAATGTGATTGTCGACCAGGTCATTGGTTAAAAAAACAAAAAGAAAAGCGCTTATCCACGCTCCCGCAAAGCCGCAAAGTATAAAAGCGAAGTGAGGGCATTTTCATGCAGGTGACTGCCGCCGTTGTGCACAAGCACTCGTCATATAGCCGAAGAGATTCCGTGGAATCCGAATCGGCCGTGCCGAAGACCGCTAATGCCTAATATACCCTTCCTCTAAATCGACAAAACCTCAACATGAAGACAGACAAGTCTGTCTTGAATCGGACTGCCCTGAAAATAGGGATTGAACCCACCTGAATCATCCCCAATTCTTCCCCCTTCTCAACAGACCACAACCCATCCATCCCGTGAGTAAGAAAAAGGAATTTACCGGAGAAAAACGCGAAGTCATGTCGCCCCCTGCGCGCGATAAATCCCATGCCAAGGCTGAAATCAATGCCAGCATGACGAAAGAGGACAAAGTTAAAATTTTGACCGATATGGTCAGAATCCGCAGGTTTGAACAAGCCGCACTCCAGCAGTATCAGAAAGGCAAAATGGGCGGCTTCCTTCATCTTTATATTGGACAGGAAGCGACGGCCGTCGGAACCATTTCGCTCTGCGGAGAACACGATCACGTCATCACAGCGTATCGGGATCATGGTCACGCCCTTTCTGTCGGCATGACCATGAACGAGTGCATGGCTGAACTATTCGGGAAATTTACCGGATGCTCCAAAGGCAAGGGGGGGTCCATGCACTACTTTGCCCCGGACAAGAATTTCTGGGGAGGCCATGGCATCGTCGGCGGGCAAACCCCATTGGGAGCAGGTTTGGCCTTTGCCCTCAAATACAAAGAGCTCACCGGTTGCTGCCTGTGTTACCTGGGAGATGGCGCCATCAACCAAGGCGCTTTCCACGAATCCTTGAATCTAGCCAGTCTGTGGGATCTTCCGGTGATCTATATCATCGAGAACAATGGCTATTCCATGGGAACCAGCCAGCGTCGCTCCAGCGCTCATCCCCCCGAAGGACTCGCGCCACGGGCGGAGGGCTATAACATGGAGTGGGACATGGTAAACGGCGAGGACATCTACGAAACTCGGGCGAAAACTCAGGTCGCGATTGAGCGGGCGCACCAAGAAAGCCGCCCCACCCTGTTGGAAATAGCCACCTACCGTTACTATGGGCACTCCATTGCTGACGCCAATCACCAGAAGTATCGGACCAAGGAGGAAATCGAAAAATACAAGAAGCTGCATGATCCCATCGAGGTCTGGAAAGAAACCCTCTTCGAAGAAAAGGTGATCACGGAAGAAGAAGCCAAAAGCATTGACCAGGCCGCCAAAGAAGAAGCCGCCTCTTCCGTTGAATTTGCGGAGCAAAGCCCATTCCCGCCCAAGGAAGAAATCTTCACCGACATCTACTGGGAGGTAGATAACAACACTGAAGCCGGCCAAACCGGCCGCCACTTCTTTAACGATTAACCCTTGTCATTGCGATCCTGCCTTCGCAGCAGCAGCAATCCCCAGTCACGAGACACCGGACACCAGATCACTTTCCATTTACAACCTTTCATTTTCAATGCCACAAATCACATACCGCCAAGCCCTCAACGACGCCTTTTCCGAAGAGATCGAACGCGATCCTGACGTCTTTCTCATGGGAGAGGAGGTCGCAGAATATAACGGGGCTTATAAAGTAACCGAGGGCCTCTGGACCAAATATGGGGACAAGCGCGTGATCGATGCCCCTATCTCCGAAGCTGGCTTTATCGGCCTCGCCGTCGGGGCGTCCATGATGGGCCTGCGCCCGGTCGTCGAGCTCATGTTTTACAGCTTTGCCTACGTGGCCTGGGACCAGATGATCAACAACGCCGCCACCGTCCGCTATATGAGTGGAGGCCAAACCAACTGCCCCCTGGTCATCCGCGGTCCCGCCAATGGCGGAACCAATGTTGGCTCCACCCACTCCCACACGCCTGAAAATATGTGCGCCAATCATCCGGGGGTAAAGGTCTGCTATCCCGCCACCGCCTACGATGCCAAGGGCATGATGAAGTCCGCCATCCGCGACAACGATCCCGTTTTCTTCATGGAATCCACCGTCCTCTATGGCGACCTTTGGGAGGTCCCTGAAGAAGAGTACCTTATTCCCCTGGGGCGAGCTCATGTGAAACGCGAAGGAGCCGATGTTTCCATCATCGCTCATGGAGGTGCAGTCATCACTAGCCTGAAAGCTGCCGAATACCTCACTGCTGAACACGACATCGACGTAGAAGTGGTCGACCTCCGCTCCATCCGCCCCCTCGATGAAGAAACGATCTTAAATTCCGTCAAAAAGACGAACCGCGTCGTGCTGGTCGAAGAAAACAAACCATTCTGCGGGGTAGATGCTCAAGTCGCAGCTACGATTTCGGACAAAGCCTTTGACTACCTGGACGCCCCAATCAAACGCGTCTCCTCCCTCGACGCCCCGCAAATATACAGCATGCCCCTCGAAAAGGAGCAAATCCCCACTGTCGAACGCATCACCCAGAAAGTCCTCGAAATCTGCTAATCCTCCCAATCGCCATTGCACCCCCCACCAGCGGGTGAAGCAATCCCCTTGGACACCACAGACACCAGACCCTCCCCCCCTCAGCCAATCGTCTTTGCGAGGAGCCAAGCGACGCGGCAATCTCCCTCCCCAACTTCCTAATTCTGACTTCACAACATGGCCACCATCATCGAAATGCCCAAACTCAGCGATACCATGACCACCGGTACGCTGGTCACCTGGTTGATTAAAGAAGGCGACACTGTCTCCTCTGGCGACATGATCGCAGAAGTCGAGACCGACAAAGCCACCATGGAGGTCGAGTGCTTCGACGATGGTGTCATGCTGAAACAATACATTAAAGAAGGCGAAGAAGTCCCCATCGGCGGGGCCATCTGCGCCGTCGGCGAAGCTGGCGAAGAAGCCCCAGCCGCCCCCGATTCCCCCTCCACAGCTCCTGCCACGTCGGAGTCCAGCAACGACGGATCTGCCCCTGAACCTGCTCCGGCAATCGAATCTTCCAGCATCAGCACTCCCTCCGCGCCGAAGCCCAGCGACGGTGGCTCCGTCCCTCCAGTCTCAAACCTTCAGCCTGATGCCTCCTCTGAAGGAGAAAGAATTAAAGCCTCTCCGCTCGCTAAAAAAATTGCCGCTGACATTGGCGTTGACCTCACCACCGTCAAAGGCACCGGCCCCGGCGGCCGCATCGTCAAGGCCGACGTCCTCAACGCGCCGAAAGGGACCAGTATGCCCATGAAGGAGGGCGCCGCTCACGCGGCGCCAATGAGCGGTCCCGTCGCCGCCACTGGAGCCGGAATGCCCCTCGCCGCAGCTGACGAAGAAATCAAGGTCACTAACATGCGCGCAGCCATCGCCCGCGCCCTCGTCAAATCCGTCTCGGAGGCCCCCCATTTCTATCTCCAGATGGAAGTCGATGCCGCCCCGCTGACCAGATTCCGTCAGGAGTTAAACAGCAAATTAGCGGATCTTCCTCCGGAACAGGGCGGTGTGAAGTTTTCCGTCAACGATCTGATCCTCAAGGCCTCTGCCGAAGCGGTTCGACGTGTTCCCGACATCAATCGCGCATGGTTTGGGGACAGAATGATTAAGTATGCCAATGTCCACCTTGGCGTTGCCGTCGCCGTCCCTGATGGCCTCGTCACCCCGGTCATTCGCAATGCCGAAACCAAATCCCTTCGCCAGATCAATGCAGAGGTCAAAGACCTCGCCGGCCGCGCGCGCACCAAGAAAATCAAGCCCGAGGAGATGTCGGGCAGCACCCTCACGGTGTCCAATCTCGGCATGTTTGGTATCTCCGACTTTTACGGCATCATCAACCCGCCGAATGCGGCCATCCTCAGCATTGGCGCCACCGTCAAAACCCCCGTCGTCGACGATAACAACAATATTTCCATCGGCTATCGCATGAAAGTCGGCCTCAGCGGAGACCACCGCACCATCGACGGAGCCGTCGGTGCCCAATATCTCGCCGCCCTCCGCGAAATCCTCGAAGCCCCCGCTCTCATGCTGGTGTAGCCCTGACATAGGGGCTGTGCTCGTGCAGGCCCATCCCACCCTCGTTATTGCGAACCCAGGCGAAGCAATCTCTCAAGCTTCCTCAGCGGTAGAGGAAACAACGGTAGGGACTGGCTTGCCCAGCGAAAGCTAGCCCTCCCGCAATCGGCTCACTCCCCTGTCATTGCAATCCCACCGCCACTGGAGCAACAATCTCCCCTCCCCTCACCGCCTTTGACTGCCACGCCGAAACCGGCATCCGCTGAATAGAGTGGGCATCTCTGCCGGAAAATAACCAACCGCCTAACCTTGTAATATTCTTCCTACCCGTCTAAATCCAGTAGCCATTATGAGCAGAAGTGACGTGATTCAAGAGGCTGGCGAACGCGGAGACTTGTTACCATCCACCCTGGACAATCTGGAGGCCTGGATTACCGGGGATTTTCTCCCCGATTGGGCGTCCACAAGCATCGGCGAGCTCATTGAAAATGAAGAGTGGATCGAGCTCAATGACCGATTCTATCAATACCTGAAATTCGGTACCGGTGGTATGCGTGGCCGAACTATCGGCCGGGTCATCACCCCCACGGAACAAGGCAACGAGGACCCCTCGTCATTGCGAGAAGGAACGACGAAGCAATCTCCCGCTCACCCCGCCGTCGGCACCAACGTCCTCAACGACTTCAACGTCGTCCGTGCGACTATAGGATTATTCCGCTATACAGAAAAATTCCTCCGGGAAGAGGCCGGCAATCTGGACCGACCCGAATTCGTCATCGCTCACGATGTGCGACACTTCTCCCGACACTTTTGTGAGTTGGCGGCCTCGACTTGGACGAAACTCGGCGGGATCGCCTACATCTTCGAGGGGCCTCGGTCCACCCCACAACTCAGCTTTTCGGTTCGCTATTTGAGAGCTCACGCTGGGGTGGTCATCACCGCCAGCCACAATCCCCCTCACGACAACGGGTTCAAAGCCTACTTTATGGATGGGGCCCAGGTCGTATCTCCTCACGCAGAAGGCATTGTGGATGAAGTCTACGCCGTCTCCCTCGAAGACCTGCCTTCCTTCCTCGAGATCGACTTATCCCAGGTGGTTACCTTACCCGAATCAGCAGATGCTGCTTATATGGAAGCGCTGGAGGAGAACATTCTCGATTCCGAAGTTCTCCAAGCTCAAAAACCTAAGGTCGTTTTTACCCCCATTCATGGAACCGGAGGCATTTCCTCCGTCCCACTGATGGAAAGACTGGGGATCGATGTCGTCCACGTGGACGAACAGGACGAAATGAGCCCGGATTTCCCCACGGTCCAGTCCCCCAATCCAGAAAATGCAGAAGCCCTTGCCATGGCGATCGCCAAGGCCGAGGCTACCGGGGCCGACCTGGTCATCGCTACCGATCCCGACGCCGACCGCATGGGCGTTGCCGTCCGCACCCCGGCGGGCAAGATGCAGCTTCTCTCCGGAAATCAGATCGGTTCCATTCTCGCCGAATATCGCATCCAGACCTTGAAGGATGCAGGTATCCTGCCCGAGGAAGGTACCGAGAGCGCCACCCTCATCAAGACATTCGTCACCACTCCCCTCCAGGAGGCCATCGCGCAAAAACACGGACTCAAGGTCATCGATACCCTTACCGGATTCAAGTTCATCGGAGAAAAACTCAAGGATTACCAGGAAGAGATGGAGCGAAAGTTGTTTGAGGAGGAAGGTATTGCGCTCGATTACGATCACACTGCCCTTTGGACCCGGGCCGAACTCCTCCTCGAGTATTCGACCTTCTACGTATTTGGCGGGGAAGAATCCTACGGCTACCTCGGCAACGACAAGGTTCGCGATAAAGACGCCAACGCTGCCGTCCTCATGTTCTGTGAAGTGGCCTCCTACCTCAAGGCCAACCAGATGACATTTACCGAGTATCTTGATTCCTTGTATCATGAATACGGATACTTCTTGGAAACCCTTGTCAACCTCTACTATGAGGGCGCGAGCGGGGCCGCCAAAATCCGCCAAATCCTGGACAGTTATCGCGAATCTCCCCCGACCGAACTCAATGGAACCCAGGTCACACAAATGACCGACTTCGGTAAAGAAGATATCACCGACACCGACGGTAAAGCGATTCCCAAGCAGGACTTTTATCTTCTCGAACTTGCCAACGGCTATCGCTACGCCGTTCGTGGCAGCGGGACCGAGCCCAAGATCAAATTCTACGTTTTCGGACAAGAGGCTGTCCCCGAAGACGCGGACCTCGACTCCGTCAAAGCCATTACCCAGGCGAACCTCACCGCCCTGGCCGAAGCCATCGAAACCGACGCCCGCGCCCGTGCTGAGTAATCTCGGGAGGACCGGGTGCCATCCGGCCGCCAATCCAAATCCCCTCTCCCGATAGGAAGCCGAACGTCCCAACCACCAAAGGTAGGGCGGAACAGCTGCCTCGGCATATCGGGCGAGCACAAGAGAAGCCGGGCCTCGCCCCGCCGAATTCAACCTTCAGGCAGGGCAACACCCTCCGGGCGGGCTGCACCAACCCCATCCACTCGTCATTGCGCAGTGTCAGCCAAAGCCCACGCGGCGGCTGAAGGAGCCAAGCAACGCGGCAATCTCCCCAACTCACAGCTCACACTTCACACTTTACCCCATCCCCCCAGACACTAGACACTAGACACCCGATACGAGACACTTTTAACCTTCCCCCATGACTGCCGACCAACTTAGACAACACTACGAAAAAAATGGCCAATCCCAAGTCTTCCACTTCTGGGATGAACTGAACGAAACGGCCCGGGCCGCCCTTCTCGACCAGGCGGCGGCCATCGATCTCAATGAAATCAACCAACTGGTAGATTCCCTGGTTAAGGGGGGAGGCGAAGCGAAAATAGACTTTTCTGCGCTGCAGCCCGCCCCGTATGAAACCTTCCCCCAGCATGGGGGCGACCCCAACGCATGGGCTGCCGCCTACAACGCGGGTGAACAGGCCTTGCGGGAAGGCAGGGTGGCCGCCTTCGTCGTCGCGGGCGGTCAGGGCACACGCCTCGGTTACGATGGTCCTAAGGGCACCTTTCCGGTCACGCCGCTACGGCAGAAAAGCCTGTTTCAAGTCTTCGCCGAGAAAATCTTATCCGCCTCTCGGGAATATGGACGTGAGATTCCCTGGTTGATCATGACCAGTATCATCAACCACGAGGCGACCGTTGCCTTCTTCGCAGAGAACCAGAACTTTGGCCTTAAGGAGGACCAGGTCATCTTTTTCAGCCAGGGCCTCATGCCCGCCGTGGACGACAAAGGCAAAATCATCCTGTCCGATAAGGGCACCATTGCCATGAGTCCCGACGGTCACGGTGGCAGCCTTCGGGCCCTCGCCCGCTCTGGAGCAGTCGATCAATTGAGGTGGAGGGGCATCGACACCATCAGCTACTACCAGGTAGACAACCCCATGGTCCACATCATTGACCCGGCCTTCATCGGTTGGCACCGGATCAAGGGGAGTGAAATGTCCTCCAAAATGGTTCCCAAAGCCTACCCCGAAGAAAAAGTCGGACACTTCTGCACCCTCGATGGAAGGACCATAGTCATTGAATACTCCGACCTCCCCATGGAGATGCAACGAGAGACCCTGGACACCAGACACCAGACACCAGACACCTCTCCACAACTTCGCTTTTTAGCCGGCTCCATCGCCATCCACATGATTGATATCGACTTTATCGAAAAGGTTGGCTCAGGCATCAACCCAGACTTCCGCCTCCCCTTTCACCGGGCACACAAAAAAATCCAGATCGTTGACGATGAAGGCAACACGTCCAAACCCGACATCCCCAATGGCTACAAATTCGAGATGTTTGTCTTCGACGCGCTCCCCTTCGCCCAAAATCCGGTCATCATCGAATGTTCCCGCGCCGACGAATTCGCCCCCGTCAAAAACGCAACGGGCAAAGACTCCCCCGAGTCCTGTCGCGCCGCCCAGCTCGCTCAATGGCGAAGTTGGCTAGAGGCCGCGGACATTGACCTCCCAAAGGGCGAATTCGAAATCGAAATCAGCCCTCACTTCGCCACCCACGAACAGCAATTCATCGAAAAGTGGGATGCTCTTGATCCAAAACCTGTTATCACTCCAGGCATGGTTTTAGAGTAATTCATTATGCTCCGCGAGCACCTCGCCTCTGCGAGAGACCAATTTTTCGTGCCTTTTGGCGTCTTATGTTATGCTTCGCTTCGCTCATTGAGGTGCCGTCCCTTTGATCCCCGGTAGTGCTTGATTATATACCTTCGGATTTAGGTTTTAGTTTTTCCTTGGGTATTTGGGTCCTTGGGTATTTGGGTATTTAATATGAACATTCTCCTCACCGGCGCCGCTGGCTTCATCGCTTCCCACACCGCCGAAGCCCTCCTGTCCCAAGGCCACACTGTCATCGGCCTGGACAACCTCGACCCCTTCTACGATCTGGCCCTTAAGCAGGAAAACCTGGAAGCCATCAAAAGCAGGGCAACGACCACCGGAGACGCCAACTCCTTCCACTTTATCGAAGGCGACATCACCAACCCGACCTGTCTCCAAAAAATTGCTCAAGACTTCCAGCTGAAAACGGAAAACGGACCATCGCCCTGGGCGATTGTGCACCTGGCCGCTAAAGCCGGCGTGAGACCGTCCATCCAGGACCCTGTCGGTTACCAGAAAGCCAACGTCGAGGGCACGCAGGTCCTCCTCGAATTCGCCCGCGAACACCAGATCGAGCAGTTCGTCTTTGCCTCCAGCTCCAGCGTCTACGGGATCAATCCCAAGCGCCCCTGGTCCGAAGACGACCACGACCTCCGGCCCATCAGTCCCTACGCCTCTACCAAGTTGTCCTGTGAGCTCCTGGGCCACGTCTACGCCAGCCTCTATCCCATTCGCTTCATCGGACTGCGATTCTTCACTGTCTACGGCCCCCGGCAGCGCCCAGATCTCGCTATTCGCAAATTCATTACCAAAATTGACAAGGGCGAATCCATCCCGGTCTTCGGTGACGGCTCTACCAGCCGGGACTACTCCTTCATCAACGACATTGTCGGTGGCATCCTCAAAGCCCTCGAATATAAGGAGAAAAGGTACGACATCTTCAATTTAGGCAACGACCGCCCCATCAGCCTCAATCAAATGATCCAAATCATCGAGGAAGCTCTGGGCAAACCCGCCATCATTGACCGCCAAGGCAACCAGCCTGGTGACGTCCCCCATACCCTGGCTGACATGACCAAAACCCGCGAAGTCCTCAACTATAATCCAGAAACTCCGTTCAGGAAAGGAATAGAAATCATGGTCGAGTGGTACAAAAATCATCACTCCTAAGCCCTCGGAGCATAGCACAGACCGCGGCGAAACTGTATGCGAAGCCGGGCCTCAACTGCCTTTAAAGATGGTATAAACCTACAAAGACCTGATAACTCCCACCAAGGGCAATTATACAATCTGTGCTGATAAGCGCCCACCTGCGGACCATATCAAATCAACACAAGATCGCCAGAATCGCGAAACCACAGCATCGCACCAAATATACCGCTGGTGAACGCAGATAAGCGCAACCTGCGCAAAGGGCAGGAGCTGATTGATTTGCTGAAACAGGCACAACCGATCTTTTCATAGCAAGGGCTCCTGCCATGTTATACCAAATGAATAGGAACATCCCTTTCCTTTCGTGCCTTTCGTAGTTTCAAATTAGATTGCCCAAACCCTTGAGAAGCGCGGGCCGCGCCCCTCGGAATCAGGTCGTGTTGAACAAATTGTTCATTTTTTATTGAACAATTCGAACCTTGGATCTCAAATAGAACGAATCTGCTTGAGCATCATGCCTCGCGGAAGACGAACAACCTCGGCTCCATGCCGGCCACTGCTCATTGCCTTTTCATGAGATTTGCCTCAGCTGGACCATTCCCGGTCCACCAATGGCGGTAGCGTGCCGCGCGATGATTCGCACGGAGACATCAGATGCCGGTCCCCAGAATGAGTCTCAGTCCCCACCGAGCCCTTTATGTCCTCGGCTAACTGATTTCCGATTTCCGGCTTCACGTAATGGCCCTCCCTGCCATCCGAATTTCAACTGACGCGGGACGAAGGCTGGATGACTTCCGTCTTCCGAATTAAATCCCCTTTCTTTCTCCTTCTCAACGAACCATAAACCGTCATACTGAGAGCGTGGCTTCCTCCTCCAAAGCAAAGACCAAAACAGTCGGTCGTCTCACGACCACTCCCTTGCAGCAGTTCGGCCGCCTGCAGCGGCGAACTGCTTTGCTCTCCAAGAGGCAACACCAAGGCCGAACCAAGGGAATCCAACGCTTTCGGTCTTATTCGGATATTAGCCCATGGCCCCCGGCTCAGACCCCGAAGACGAACTAACACGTCCGCCCGACGATAATGATCTCGTCGACCTCATGACCGAAGCCTGCGGGGTCTCCTTTCAGGAAGCCGAGCCAGGTATCGAGTGGGAAACCGTAGCCGGTGTTCCCATTCCCTTCGCCGGCAAGTCCCTCATGCTCCAACTCAAGCAAGGCCAACGTGATAAAGACAAAATCGACCGCAATTTCCTCGAGTCCATCGACTGAGCACCCTTCTGGTTACTGACTCCGCCTTCCGGCCTCAGACTTCCGACCACCGATTTCTGAATAAATGGCTCTCCCCAATCCAGAGGAACTAAACCCGGATCCCGGATCACGAATCGCTGACCGCGCCTCCGGCTCCCTTCCCGACTGGCAAATCCAAACTATCGAAATTTTCGTCCGTACGGCGGACCTACTTGGTCTGCCCAAATCGATCGGCCAGGTCTACGGTCTCCTCTTTTGCACTGAAGAACCGCTTCCGCTCGACGCAATCAAGGATCGTCTCCAAATCTCCAAAGGGTCGACCTCCCAAGCCCTTAATACGCTCAAACGTTTGCGCGCCATTAAACCGGTCTTAATTTTAGGAGAACGACGAGACTATTATGAACCAGAACTTCAACTTCGCCGCCTTGTATCAGGCTTTCTAAATGAGCAGGTCATTCCACATTTGGACTCTGGTAAAGTGAGAATTCACGCAATAAAAACCCAAAAGGAAGAGGACATCCCCCCAAAATTACAAGAACGCCTCGACCGATTGAATGCCTGGAGGTCGCAATCTATAAAGCTCATCCCTATCATCACTAAATTCTTAGGAAAATGAAAGGAACTCCCTTGGCCAGCGGGCCCGGAACCCACTTCCATCCCATCCCCTCGATTGTTAAACATGATTGGGAACTAGAGGAATCAAGGGTTGATTTGCTTAATCGGGGAACCGCCTGGTTAGACGCGGGCACTTACACTTCTCTCAACGAGGCATCTACATTCGTTCACGTCATCGAAGAGCTGCAGGGAACCAAGATCGGGGGCATTGAGGAGGAGCATATTATTCGGGCTTCATCGAACGCGAACAGGCGCTGAAATTAGCCGTGAACTACAAAAAATCCGGCTACGGAGTGTTTGGGAAACGGGTGGCAGGATAGAACGATTCTCTTTTAGCGATTCAGGAATGAAACACTCGAAACCATACCTCATTCGTGAGAATGATGTTTCCTGTAATATCGGACGCCTTGACGAGGCGTGGGAGGGATCTCCTACCTTTCTCTATTTTTCTGGTAAAAGCGGCGTTCCTATTGATTGGTTGGAGACGAAAGTAGGTCTCATCGAAAATGAGTTCTCTGAGGGCCATTTTATCCTCCTCACCTCTGGTAGTACCGGCAGGCCAAAGCTTGTTGTCGGTCATCGGCGCCGGGCCGAGAGACTATGTGGTATTCTTCATGAACTTCAGAGCAGTGAGCCTGTTAAGGAAGCTGTGTGTCTTCTCCCTCTAACCTACTGCTATTCTTTCGTTAACCAGTGGCTGTGGGCACGTCAGTTTGGACGCTCCCTAATCATGACTCCAGGACTGTCTGAACCCGCTGAAATAAGGACTGCTTTAACACATACACGAGACGCAATGCTATGTTTGGTGGGAGCCCAAGTACCTCTCCTGATCAGGCATTTTCCATCTGAGAGTTTTGCAGGAATAATTCGAGTGCATTTTGCTGGTGGCCGTTTCCCCCAAGAGAATCTTTCCAACATTAAGCGACTATTTCCGAATGCTGAGATCTATAATAATTACGGTTGTGCTGAAGCGATGCCAAGATTAACAATTCGACCTGCCAAGGCGAGTCCTGAAGCATCGAACATTGGTAAGCCGTTGCCAGGAGTTGAGTTGAAGTCAGACGAACATAGTCGTATTCTGTTTCGCAGTGTCTTCGGCGCGGTCGCAATGATAGACGATACAGGACTCTCTAGAATCGCAAATGACACATGGGTTCCAACTGGTGACTTGGGGCGACCTCTCGAAGATGGCCAATGGCAAATTCTTGGACGCTCGAACGAGGTATTTAAGCGCTATGGGGAGAAGGTCTCTATTCCTCAGGTACTATCGACGGTAAGAGATCATTGGGACGGACAGGCGGATTGCTATCGCCAGGCTGATCCTCAGGGGGAAGAAGGTTATGTTCTTGTATTATCTCCTATTCCGATAAATGAGGAGGTTCGGAAACTGCTGCGAAGGGTAGGTGGCGCTTTTTCTAGAGCTCATTGGCCACTGCGGGTCGAGGGGGTAACAAAAATGCCGTTGCTTCCTAATGGTAAGGTGGATCGGCAGCGACTTGCATCTAACGACAATGCTAGAATTGTATGGCACCAAAGGTTGTAACTTATGAATAACTACGATAAATTAAAAGAGTTGTTAGTAGATGTATTTCTTCTTTCAGAAGAAGAGTTCCGGTTTGATTTAAAGCGCGAGGAGATTGCCACATGGGACTCGATGGGCACCGTATCTATGGCTGTTGGAGTTCAGGAAACATTTGGATACCACATGACCCCGGATGAGGCTGTAGGCGTCGCCGGTGTCGAGGATATCATTCGTATACTCGTAGAGAACGGGATTTCCTTTGAAGAGTAGACCGCCAGAGTATGATCTGCGCGAACTGCGCCAGCTCTCAAACCAAGCTGCCCTGTGGGTTACTCCGAGCGTGCGGGACACTGTCGAGGCGAGGTTAAGACTGCCAGTTCTTCCTGCTCTTGGGCCATTGCCACCAGGAGTAAACACCGTTATTGTCGTTGGAGGTGGCACGCTGATTGACGAAGCAAAGTTCTGGCGGACTGAGAAAGCGCCGCAGATTAAACTAGTTGCTATTCCATCAATATGGGGGAGTGGCGCGGAAGTTTCTCCGATCGTAGTTTTAAATCGAGAGGAGAAAAAGAGCATCTTTACTGGCGAACAATATATGCCTGATGCATATTGCTATTTTACTGAACTGGCAGAGAGCCTTAGCCCTCTTCAAGTTCGTTGCGCAATTGGAGACTGTTGGGCGCACGCTCTAGAGGCATTTCTATCGCCTCTAGCTACGGACGAATTAAGGCAAGAGTTAGCTTCACTCGTCATCGAGATGCTTGAAACTCCGTTTGGAGTCGACCCTGCCTGGTTCAAGCATAGTGCACGGGCTTGCTCCGCCCAGGCAGATTCCAGTGTTGGACTTGTTCATGGTATTGCACATGTCTTAGAGTGCAAACTTAGGGCGCACGACCCAGTTTCCGATTGGGGACACGCGAAGCTATGTTCGTTGTTTTTATTTCCCGTTATGCATTTCAACAAAGATGCCTCTGCTAAGTGGAAAAATTTGATGGACCAGTATGGGTTACCCGAGGACAGAATTCTAGACGTGTTGGCCAACTTGTTTGAAATCAATGCGTATCGGGCAACCCTGGCACATCTATTTGAACAGTGGCATCTTATAATACGTGATCCGTGTTCAAGAACCAACTCGACACTGGTCCGCCCAAGCAGCCTTAGTTACTTCATGGAGGAACAGTTTTTGTGATCCATCCCAATCGCGTTAGTCCGTATGCCGCACGCAATGAGTCCGCTTTTCTTCGAGAGATGAACGAACTCAGCCATCATCATCTTGCCGGGTGTGAGCTTTATCGACACGCATGGCCTGATTGGGACGGAGCAAAGGACTTGGCCTCATTGCCTTACCTTCACGTTGGCGTCTTTAAACATGCAGAGTTTCGGACTCAGGCGGATGGCATTCGGTTTGAAAGAACGCTCCGGTCTTCTTCCACCACAGGCAGCAGTGCGAGTCAGATCTATTTGGATTCAAAAAGCAGTGCGCTTCAAGCGGCGAGTTCCTCCGCAATCCTTGAGGATTTTATTGGAGCTGAAAAGCGTCCGTTGCTGATTGTAGATAGTTCACGTTCTTTGATCGACAGGTCGGGGGTTTCTGCAAGGATCGCAGCTGCCATGAGCCTGCGTCCACTGGCTAGTGACATGGTTTTCCTCCTTGGAGATGGAAATGATCCATCCACTATGGTATGGGACCGGCTAAGGTGTACCCTGGAGAAACATGATACAGTTATAGTATATGGATTTACATGGATCCTCTGGCTTGCTTGGGGAAACGCAAACAAGCCACCCGATATCGAGGAACTCTTGGCAGAGAAAACGATTTTTTTCGTTCATAGCGGTGGATGGAAGAAGCTTGATGCGATTAAAGTCGGGCGAGCCCAGTTTGATACGGCTCTTCTCCACAGTCTATCAGATGACTCTCGAGTAATCGACTATTATGGTCTAGTAGAGCAGGTGGGGATGGTTTACCCTTTATGCCGATGCGGAGCCCGACATGTACCTGCCTGGGGAGCTGTCCTCGTGCGTGATCCATGGACGCTTGAAGTGCTTCCAGACGGGGAGGTAGGCATGTTGCAATTGATGAACACACTCGCATGGGGAGCTCCATACCACAATGTCCTGACAGAGGATTTAGGTCGAGTCGTTCCCGGCCAATGCAGTGAAGGTAGAAACGGGACACGTTTTGAATTGGTTGGACGAATCCCTAAATCCGAAATCAGAGGATGTGCCAATGTCTAGCTACCTCCATCAGTTCCGGGCTCCCCGAGTGAGCACAGTAGTAGCCCTTAGATTTCCACTTGACGAAGTTGTTGATGATTGGAGTGGGCTGCGTTCAGTAATGATTCGTGAGATTCCCGAGGAATTTACGCGGGACGAATGGGCCTATCTTGTTTCGTTTCTTGGATCTGAGAACCTCATGGGGGTTTTTGAAACAACTTTTGGTGAATCTGTCTCTTTAGGCTCATCTCGCTCAAGCATAATGGCACAGCCATGTGGTCAAGTTGCGGTATGGTTGCCCAATAATGTGAGCCTGCTTGGACCATTGGTCCTCATTTTGCTGAGTTTGACTGGCAATCCGATGCGACTTAAGGGGGGGCAGGATTCGGAAGATCTCACCGGTGTCTTTTTACGATATGCATTAAAGCATCTTAACCAGGGAAAGCTTCTCAATTATCTTCAGCATCAGGTTAAGCATGAGGTGTTTGGTCGTGAAGACCCACGTTCAGCGGTGTTCGCCGCGGAGTCCCAAGTAAGAATTGTGTTCGGTTCAGATGAAGCTGCCCGTGCCATCCATAACTTGCCCCATCCTCTTGGCAGTAAAGCTTACTCATTTATTGATCGTCGCTCCGAGGCTTGGATCGAAAAGTCCTGTATCTCAGATCAACTCATTCTCGACCTGCTCAAGGTTTTTGCGATCTATGGGCAAGCTGGTTGCACATCGCCGCGTCGGGTGGTTCTCCTTGGTGCCTCAGTTGACGATGCTGTCCAGTTCACTGGGGAGCTGTCCAAAATATGGATTGCTATGAAGCGGCCTGAACCCGCCATGCATATCGCCTCGAATAACATCATGGGACAGCAGTTGGCCAATGCACTTGGCTGGAAATCCAGATTGAGCGAAAAACACGGAGCGGTTTTTGCAGCCGGTAATTACTTGCTCCCCGAATGTCCAATGCCTATGGGGTTAATGGTTGTCGCGGCGACTGCCGAGGAGGCGCGCAACAGGTTGCCTACAAACATACAGACAATCGGAAGTGCATTTGTTGATCCTGAGGCTGAATCTTGGCTACGTTTTTTTGCTGGCACCCGGGTGAAGCGTATCGTTCCCCTCTCTTCCATGCACCACTTCGGCCCAGTCTGGGACGGGGAAGAATTTTGGAGAGGCTGTTTTGATCTCATCTCCCTGACATAGTGATTGATGTCATCTTCTCGATGGTTTCTATAAACAAAAACAAACATGAAACATAGTTTTCATATGGAAAAATTCGGTGTGCGCCTCCGCCCGGTGGAGATTACTGATGCAGCCCGGATCGTTGAGTTAAGGAACAGTCCGCATGCACGGGGTTTTTTGGGGGACAGTGCAACAACTGTGGGGGATCAGGAGAAATGGCTGATGGCCTACTTCGAAAGGCGTGGAGATTACTGTTTCATGATTGAAACTCTCTCAGGCAATTCCCCTGTCGGCATGTTAGGTGTTTATAACATAGAGTCGGAGCAGGGTGAGATGGGTCGTTGGATCGTGCAGCGCGGTGCCATGGTGGCTCCGGCCAGTGCGCTATTGGCCTGGTCATTTTGCTTTGAGCGGCTAGGTCTGAAGTCAGTGGTGGGGCTGGTCGTTGAAACAAACAAGGAAGTTCTGTCCTTTCACCGGAGATTGGGCTGCGAAGAGGTGGGCATACATTCTCAAACACGGGTGATTGGAGGAGAATCGGTTCGCATGATTGAGTTCCTAATCACGCAAGATCTCTGGCCGAGCATAAAGCGTGATTTGGAGAAGTACGCTGAGATGGCACAGTTGTTTTTTCCTTAAATCAGATAAGAGGTCAGTCGATTTCAAGTGATACATCACTTTCTAATATGTCAGGCTTTTTTTCGCGTTCAAAAAACTTATGAAAAAAGAAAATAAAGATTATTCAAAAGTAGGGAACGAATTTACATCTCGAAAAGAGCAAGAAATCGAGGCCGGTAATGTACTGCGTGCTAAACTACTTGAGACACTTCCCCATATGGGATCGAAATGGGACATACACTTGCCCCTGTTTTTAACCCCTGCATCGCTTGCAAGACTGCTTTGGCTGGATACGGTTTACAAAGAAGCGATTCATATTCCTGGTTGTTTGGTAGAATTCGGTTCACAGTGGGGAGCTTCGATTAACACGTTTTGCTTGCTTAAACAAATCCACGAACCGTGGAATGCGGGGAGGCGGTTATTATCTTTCTCCCTATTTGAAGAAGGATTTTTATCGGTTGACGAACAAGACGGTAACATCTCCGAGGCAGGTGATTACCGAGTTTCCAAAGGGTGGGACGAAGAACTTCGGAATATACTGTATCTGCACTCGCAACGCAGTCCCTTAGGTGCTGGTTCTGGGGTTGAGGTTATCCCTGGTGATGCTGTGGTGAACTTCAGAGAGTATTTGGAATCCAACCCCGAACTCATGCTTTCCCATGTTCATTTCGATATGGATTTATACAAGCCAACACGTGATTTAATTGAGATCTGCCTAAAACGAATGCCAAAAGGTGGTATAATGATATTTGATGAATTAAATTGTCCGTCGTTTCCCGGAGAGACAACCGCCCTGGACGAAGTAATTGGCATAAACCAACTAAAACTTATCAAATCCAAGTTCCAGCCATATTCCGCATACGCTGTAGTAGGGAGTTGAACCGCTAAGAAATACATACAGCAGAAATGTAAACTTATAGTCTTAGAACTTTGACAAGTATTCTCAATCTCCCGAAGTACACAGAAGAATAGTCCAACCGTTAAGCAGTTGCTACTCAATAGGGCTACCTGTTCTCTAAAAGCTCAACCGGGGTTTTGCCTACCTGACAGCCACCATGCCAAACAACGTTAACGACTGTGCGCTGGTCAACTTTCCCAAAATTCAAGATCCTCGAGGGAACCTCACTTTTATCGAAGAAGGAACCCACCTCCCTTTCGACATCGAAAGGGTATACTGGATTTATGATGTCCCCGGTGGCGAGGAGCGGGGAGGTCACGCATTTAAGCAACAGCAAGAAGTAATCATTGCACTGTCGGGCAGCTTCGACGTTGTTTTGAATGATGGCAAATCTGAACAGGTTTTCCATCTCAATCGAGCCTATTATGGCCTATACGTCACTCGAATGGTCTGGAGGGAAATGCGCAATTTTTCCACCAATTCCGTAGCCTTCGTTTTGGCAGATACCGAATACAATCCATTGGATTATATTTATCACTTTGAGGAATTTCTAGAGTTCCGGGAGAGCGAGGGGAAGCATTAGGAGGAACAATCTGTATAAAAAGATCGAGCTGCCGAAGGTATATGACAGGAAAGGCGCACTGTCGTACGTCTACAACAATATACAGATACCCTTTAAGGTTAGACGAATCTACTATCTATATGATGTCCCCGGAGGAGCAGATCGGGGAGGCCATGCCCACAAAAAACTGGAACAGCTTGTAATCGCGATTATGGGAAGTTTCGATCTCGTTTTAGATGACGGGCAGGACAAAGAGCGCATTCACATGAATCGCTCCTACTACGGCGTATACATTAAGAACAAAATATGGAGAGAACTCGATAATTTCTCATCTGGTTCCATTTGCATGGTCTTGGCGTCCGATGTTTATGACGAGGATGACTACATTCGCGATTACCGGGAGTTTTTAACTTACCCCGCAGACTGTTAGCTCTCCAAATCACTAATCCCCAAAATACTATGATACCTTTTTTTGACCTAAAGATTGAAGACAGTCCATACATAGATGAGCTGAAAGCTAGAATCTCAAAAGTAGTAGATTCCGGTTGGTATGTTCTCGGGAAAGAGCTCGAAGAATTCGAAAACAGTTTTTCGGAATATTGCGGCACAAGATACACCATTGGAACCGGAAACGGACTCGATGCGTTAACACTGATATTTGAGGCCTACAAAGTTCTGGAAATCCTTCATTCCGGAGATGAAGTGTTAGTACCAAGTAACTCATTTATAGCTTCTGCCCTTGGCGTCACAAAGGCCGGATTGGTCCCAAATTTTGTGGATATTGATCCCGATACATTTCTCATCTCATTGAATAGCGCTGAGGAACGGATGACGGCAAAAACTAAAGCCATAATGCCAGTCCATCTTTATGGACGTGCGTGTAACATGGATGCAGTTTGGAAGTTTGCCAATAAGCACAACCTTCTTGTAATTGAAGATGCCGCTCAAGCTCATGGGGCTTTCTGGAACGAAAAGCGAGCAGGAAACTTAGGGAATGCAGCAGCCTTTAGTTTTTATCCTGCAAAAAACTTAGGGGCATTTGGTGATGCCGGGGCAGTAACTACAAATGATCCTGATCTGGCCCATACAATTAGAAAGCTCCGCAACTACGGCTGTGAGTCCAAATACGTAAATGAATACAAAGGGACCAATAGTCGACTGGATGAAATGCAGGCAGCAGTTTTAAATACAAAACTAAAATATTTGGATCAGAATACATCTGGTCGAAGATTAATAGCAGAGCTCTACCAGGATGGTATTAAAAATAGTAATCTGCAAACACCCAACATTCCAATTCAAAAAGAAAGTCATTCCTGGCACTTATACGTCATACGCACATCCAATCGCGCAGGATTACAAGAACATTTAAATAAAAATAAAATTGGATGGAGCATCCACTATCCAATTCCCATTCACAAACAAAATGCTTTTAATGACGCCCCTGATGTTTATCTACCGACAACAGAAGAATTCTCCCAACAGATTATATCCTTACCCATTTCCTCAAAACTAGCGCACTCTCATACAAATAGGATAATTGAAGTCTTAAATGACTGGAGTGACTAATACCCAGATATTATCAAACCCATAAATTAAAAGGGTGCTGAAACAGGAAAAAAGTAAAAATCTGGAGAAGGACAACCTTACAGGTAGTCCAATAAAATCGTATGAGAGCATCTTAAAATCTACCTCAATTATTGGAGGCTCCCAATTCCTAATTGTATTAATTGGAATGGTGAAGGTTAAATTTACAGCGGTATTATTAGGCCCGTTGGGAATAGGACTAGCAAGTGCCCTAGGATCAATAAACCAAACAGGCACTACATTATTTGGATTTGGTTTGGCCAATAGTGGGATACGCGAAATCTCATCTTCACTTGGGGAAAATGACAGTATTAGAGTTTCGAAATTAGCGACGACGCTTTATTTTAGCTCACTCATTACTGGCCTATTTGGAATGATAGCGGTCGTGCTATTTTCTTCTTGGCTTAGTATTTGGGTGTTTGGCACCCCTAAATACGAAAAACTAATATCAATATTATCCATCTGTATTTTTTTAGAAAACTTATCCGGGGCACAATTAGCAGTACTTCAGGGGCATAGAAAAATCGTTGCACTGGCGAGTATTCGGCTGAAAACTAGATTTTTAGCAACAGTGCTGGCTGTGGTATACTTTTACCATTGGGGTCTAGAAGGAATAGTCCCAGCAATGCTAACCACGGCCATCCTCAAGTGGATAATTTCATTATTCTTTTTAAATAAAATTGCCCTCGAACCCACAACCCTGAGATTAAAAGAATTCTTAATCAATACCAGGGGACTAGCAAAATTAGGGTTAGCGCTGGTTTGGAACACCCTTCTCATAAGCCTGGTAGCAGTTATTACCAGGAGTTTGGTAAACCACGAAGGAGGTCTTCATTCTCTAGGAATTTATAGTGCGGCATACGGAATTTCAGCCATGCTGGTCAATTTTGTTCTTCAGGCCATGGCCACGGACTATTACCCGAGGCTATCAAGATACTCCTCGGATAACAAAAGTATGTCACAATTAGTTAATGAACAATTTGAAATCGGAATTCTACTAGCTCTTCCGATTATATTATTTGCCACTTCATTTTCTGAGCTTTTAATCAATATTCTTTATACCCATGAATTTCAAGAGGCTCATGGCCTCCTGAGCATTTTTATCATTGGTAGTTTTTTCCGGGTCTTACAGTGGCCATTAGGGTATATAGCACTCGCCAAAAAGAAAGCCGCACTTTTTGCGATTACTGAGACAACTTTCCAAATCCTACATCTACTACTAATTTACTTAGGAATTAAAACAATGGGCATAGTTGGCGTGGCAATAGCCTATCCTGTTGTTTATCTTATTGCTTTCCCCATTTCAATTAAAATTGGGAATATTTTGATCGGTTTTAATTTTAACTACTCCACAAGACTACTATTAGGGAAAAGTATCCTAGCGGTTTTAATTTTGCTAACATTGTCCAGAATAGGTAATGACTTATTTTCTCTATTAGCATCGCTGTGCGTAAGCACTTGTTTTTCCATCATTTGTTTGAGCGAATTGTTAAGAAGGTTACCAGAAACTCACCCCCTGAATAAGTTAACCACAAAAATCTTTCCTTTCTTAAATCCAACAACAAAAATTTAATTAGAAATATATAAATCTTTGATAAAAGATACTGCAGTTTCTCAAAATAAGTTCGAGGTTTCGTTTTGCATCTTCACATATAATCACGAGGAATTTATAAAAGAAACCATAAATAGCATATTAATGCAGACTCAAAGAGACTTAGAAATAATTATTTCCGATGACTGCTCTACAGACAAGACTTATGAAATAGCAAAATCTCATTTACAAGCTACAGACAATTCAAATTCAATTTGTTTATTACAGACTCCCAGGAATCTTGGAGTTATAGACCATGTACATTGGGTAATTTCTCAAACTTCTGGGGATCTAATTATTACTGCCGCAGGAGACGATATATCTGAATGCAAACGAACGGAAACAATAATTTCAGCTTGGAATCGACATGAACAACCAGCGCTGATTACTTCGGATTTTATATATATCGACTCCCAGGGAGAAGAAATTCCGAACTTAAAAAAGTCAATTTCATTCAAAAATGAAGAAATATGGGCTGGTCAAAGAAACCTGCTTAGAAATGTTTTATTAGAACGGGGTACAATCATTGGAAGCACTGCTGCATATAATAAAAGCCTATTTTCAGAATTCCCTGAAATTGAAAAAAGTAACTGGCAAGAAGATGATATTTTGGCATTTAGAGCCTCTCTCATAGGAAAAACTATCTATATCCCTCACAAGTTGCTCAGGTATAGAATCCACTCTGCAAATTCTTGGGTTGGAAAAAATCTAAACACTGAGGAGCAGGCTAAGAGATTAAGATCGCGGTATTTAGTAAGAACACAGAACATTGTAGACCTCGTCTATTATGCGGAGAATAACCGTAGCGAGTTAAATAGATTAGTTTTTTTAATAGTCTTATCCCTTCTGTATATCCAAAGGATTCAGTATTTCACCAAGTGGAAAAGTAAGTCAGGCTCAAAATTTCAAAAACTTATCTTCACATTGCTTTCTCTACCCTTTGAGCTCATACCGGTGTTTAGGTCCTTTGCTCTTAGCCTCAGAAGATTCTCCAGAAAATGAAATTTAGGAATAGAATTTCTTCCCATATTTATGCACCAAAGGTGTTTTCTCAGTGCATTCAATTTAATTATATAAATAGAGGATTAGAAACTTACCCATGTGTTTTTAATGGAGAGGATGAGATTGTAGATTTCAAGCCAGAATACCTCAGCAAAAGTATTTCAAATGTGCCTTTAGCAATAGGAAAGTGGGTTGTCCCCAAACAATATACTTACACAGTGAGAAATTGTTATGTTGCCAATCACACAATATATGACCCTGCGAATCCTGATTTATTATACCCGGAGATATTGCCTGAAATATCCGTAAACTGGAGAAAACTAGGAGGACAGTTTAACTTCAAGAGTCGTTTTCTTCTCAAGCTAAAGAGGAAGAACGTAGAGTCCATAGATGAGGCGGTCATTCTATCCAATAGCTGGTGGACAACATTCTATCATGGTGTAGTCGATTCGTTTTTAAAAATCTATGATTTCAGACATTATTGGACAGATTTTTCAAAACTGAAGATTATAGTATTTGGTAAACCCAACAGTTTCCAATTACAATATATGGATCTGCTTGGCTTGAACCCTGAAAACATACTGTATCTAGATAATAACACACGGCTTCGGGTAGGGAGATTACATCTATCCAGTTCGAGAAGAAACCGATACGCAATTTCACCAGATTCCATAAAACGTTTTTCAGAAAATCTTTATAAATCTATCAAACAAAGCAGGGGCACCCCCAAAAGGATACTTATCTCCAGAGCAAACTCTACCACAAGGAGGTTGGAAAATGAAAATGAGCTCTTCATCAACCTCTTGAAACCCAGAGGCTTTAAACTTATCCAGCTTGAAGATTTAAGGGTACAAGACCAGATTTCCCTGTTTCAAGGGGCCGAGATCGTGATTGGCCTGCATGGTTCAGGGTTCACCAACCTGATTTTTTCAAAAGAAACATTGCTCATCGAACTTTTGCCTTTTGATTCCTGGATTCACACACACTTCCTGGGCATTTGCGCTAGTTGCACATTTAAATACTATGGCATTTTATGTACTAAAAGTTTAGAAACCGATGAGGATTTTAACTTAGTAGCCCCGCTAGATGAAGTTGAAACCGTCCTTAACAACAGTTCTATTTATTAGTAATCACTCTATACGCGAATATTTTTTGCCTGGTTGACAGGCACTCCTTTCAATTTGTTTAAACCAATTCTACCTTTATTTTAAAGGATTCTCTTGATTACGCTTCACTTTATTCCATTCTATTCAATCAGTTGAAATCAATAAACAATCAAAAGGTTCTTTTCCTTCTAATTGGAGGCCAAAAGAAGGCGAGTAGCAGAGTAAGAGGGTATTGGATTTCGGAGGCTATGGAGAAAAAAGGATTCGTATGCCACTTGCATCTGTGCCAGAGTCGTTTCCAATTTATCATAGCATTTTTTAAGATTCTCTTTTCCGATATTATAATATTTCAAAAGTGCTTTTCAAGATACCACCATATTTTGCTTTCAGTCTCTAAGCTTTTAAATAAGGCCACCTACCTGGATATCGACGATGCCCCCTCACCCAATGAATCGCCTATCACTATTGATAACTTTGATAAATTTGTTTCTAAATCCCATGGCGTATTGGCCGGCTCCCAGGCCCTTGTGAATTACTGTCAGCCAAAGAATAACAATACCTTTCTCATTCCTTCTTCTATTAAGCTAAGTAATTACCCTCTGGGGGAAAAGCAAAAGCTGAGTTCCTCTAGCCGAATACATCTTGGCTGGATTGGTAACGGGAAGCAGTACCGGGAGGATCTCATTTCGATTTTAGTTGACCCTCTAACTCGACTAGCGGCGGAATATCCGATTCACTTCTATCTTATTGGCGCCTGTTACCTGGAAGAGATTCATGATACCTTTGAAGCTATTCCCAACTTAAGCACTGAAATAAAGGATCAAATCGATTGGAGCGACCCCAGTAAAGTGCTCAGTGAAATCCATACTTTTGACATAGGTTTATACCCGCTTCTGAACAATAATTATAACCGATATAAGTGCGGATTTAAGGCGCTGGAATATATGGCGCTTGGCAAACCTGTTGTGGCAAGCCCGATAGGAGCTAACAGCTTGATTATAAATCACGAAGCCGATGGCCTCTTAGCGAGTAATCCCAATGAATGGTATAAATGTATAGAAAAACTCATTCATTCTCCGGAATTGAGGAGCACCATGGGTAAGGCCGGACGTTCAAAAGTGGAAATGAACTATAATACTGAGGCCGCAGCAGATCTCATAATTCGAGCAATAAATATTTCGTAGCTACGATCTTTAGTTCACATCAAATCAGAGTTCATTTGTTGTAACATACTAATATGCCGCCTAAAGTGAAATGGTAATAAAAGTCGCATATGGATCCGTGCCAAAAGATAGTGGCACTTTCACATTCTATCGAAATTTACTTCCTGAAATAAAGCAGTGGGGAATCGACCTTCGGTGTGTTACCGTTGGTTGCAGGGAGGCTGCGTTATGGGAAGATTCCTATGCCGATAATAATTGCGTGCTCTTAGCGCCGAAAGTAAGCAGTGTGGAAAAACAGAGCATGGCTTTTTGTAATTGGTGCATCCAAGAAGGCATCGATATCGTTATTGGCGTTAACTCCGAGGCTATCCTTTCATCCCTTCCCCACCTTCCCTCTAAAATTCGCGTCATGGCCCGTTGCGCCAACGCCTTTGACCATGGCTACCGGATCACCTTGGCTGGGCGTGAGCGCCTTAGCAAAATTATTGCCTTATCTCCCCGGCTCCGGGATGACCTGATCAAGGACTATAGCGTTTCCCCCGAACTGATTCAGCTAATCCCCAATGGGATCAACCCCAAACCCTTTGAATCGGCTGCCGCCCAACACAGAGGTACTGGATCTTTACTCCGCCTCGGCTTCCTCGGTCGCCTCGAGCACAACCAGAAAGGTGTGCTTCATCTTCCTGCTATCGCAAAGGCCCTGCAAGGGCGCAACATTCCCTTTGAGTTGCACATCGCCGGAAAAGGACGCCATGGGGCCCGCCTGAGGCAGCTTCTGGGAAGGGAGAAGCAGGACGGAAAAGTGCATTTTCACGGGGCTCTTTCCCCTGAACAGGTTCCTGATTTCCTTTCCGCCATAGATCTGTTTCTTTTTCCCTCCCATTTCGAAGGAATCCCCAATGCGCTTCTCGAGGCCATGATGGCGGGATGCATCCCCCTCGCCTGGAAGATAGCAGGAATCACCGATTTTGTCATCGAAGCGGGGAAAACAGGCTTTCTCTTTAACACAGGGGACGTAGAGAGCATGGCGAAAACTATTGGCCACCTTCATCATCATCGATCAGATTTAAACAATCTTCGGCAAACTATAGCCCAAGAGGCGCGAATTCGCTTTAATCCTACCCTTGCGGCTAAACGATATGCCAAAACCATTCGTGAAGTGATGGCTAATCCGCCTCCTCCGTTCAAACCGCTTCCCTGGACTTCCTTCAAGACAAACGAGAACTTCTCACGTTCATGGACGGAGCACCTTCCGCACTCTGTGCGCCTGGCAGGGAAATCCCTTCTCTCCCGTCTTCAAAAACTACATTAAATGATTCGCGATTTACTTAATTTGATTCCAGGAATCCGCCATCAGCTAATTGCGGGACCTGAGCATCGAAGATTGAAGAGTATTTCTTCTCAACTTGCCTTTGAGCAAGTCGAGAAAACTCAGGTTCTTCCCGATCGAAGAGCCATGCTCGATGCCTTAGATCGGCCCGGAATGATTGCAGGAGAAGTTGGCGTCGCCCGCGGCGATTTCGCAGACCTTATCTTGTCCATATGCCAGCCTGCCAAACTCCATTTAATCGACTACTGGAAAACGGAGCGGAAGCCTGAAGGTTTCTCATTTGGTAAAGCAAAAAGAAAAATACCGGCCTATGAAGTTGTGAGGCAGCGCTTCCGGGAAGAGATAGACACCGGGTCCATTGTCCTTCACCGCGGGTATTCGTGGGACGAACTGACTAAATTTTCCGATCGATATTTCGACTTTCTCTACATCGATGCTGGGCATGATTATGATAGTGTCACCAGGGATTTGGAAATTGCGAGGCCCAAGCTGAAGCCGGACGGATTGTTGGCCGGCCACGATTATACAAAGTGGGGTCGCCTTGGATCAAGAATGGGGGTATTCGAAGCTGTCAATGAATTCTGTATTCGCCATCGCTTTCGATTGAAGTATATCACTTTGGACGCTCAGACCCATCCAAGCTTTGCCTTGTCTCAATATTAAGAATATTTCACACGGCGGAAACTCATCACAAGTATAACTTGCTTCCTCAGCATTTATTAACCTGCAGTCCAAGTGATTCACTCAAAATTCCAGGCTTGGATTAGAGACTGGGGATTAGTTCGATGCCGACTTCTTTTAAATTAATTCTCGACCTGACTTCTCGTCTTTTGAAACGATTTGCTTGTCGTAAATACGCAACTTTGGTTTTGGAGCTGACTCAGTAAAGTGCGCATACTTCAGATTATTAATGACTATAATTTAGATACCGGAGGGGCTCAACGCGTGGTTTTGAGTTTAAATCGTTCAATCAACGATGGGGATTCATTTAATTCTGAAATTCTTGGTCTATGCCATTCTGAAAGTCGGTTCAAACAGGCATCTTCCCAAGGCCTCAAATCACCATATCACCCATTTGCATTACCTAAACTCTTCTGCTACTTGAGGCGAAACCTCCAATCTCATACCATTCTCCATGTACATCTCTTTCCGGCTATGTTTTATGTCGCTGTCTTAAAGGGGATTCGGCTTTTTTCAAACCCGATAATCTGCACTGAACACAGTACCTCGAATCGCCGTCGGAGCACATGGTGGGGGCAATGGGTTGACCGGTTTTTATATTCGCAATATGACCAAATCATTGCAATCAGCGATGGCACAAAAAATGAACTTTTGGAATGGATACCCTCCCTTGAAAGGAAAGTCCGGGTAGTCCCCAACGGCATTCCCCTTAAAAACAAGACGTTTCCCGAAAGAAACCCGACCAGGGGCCTCATCCTTTCGGTGGGTCGGCTCCACCCGGCAAAAAATTTCGACACTGCGATCAAGGCCCTGGCTAAGATTACGGACATGGACTGGACTTATATTATTGCCGGTGAGGGCCAGGAACGGCCATACTTAGAAGACCTCATCGGTCAGCTTGAGTTACAACATCGTGTAAAATTGATAGGGTATCAAAACGATTTGGAGCCCATTTTCCAACAAGCCGAGATCTTCCTTGCTCCCTCCCGCTGGGAGGGCTTCGGGCTTTCTGTCGTAGAGGCCATGAATGCAGGTATCCCTGTTGCAGCTTCCCGGGTTCCTGGTTTAGAGGAAATCCTCAGTGCCAATTCTCCTTGCGGACTTTTTGTCCAGCATGATGAAATTGAATCAATTTCCTCTGCCGTAAAACGGCTGCTTCAAGACCGTAACCTACGCCATAAGCTATCCAGAGATGGCTTTCATCGCTCTCTGAATTTTTCCCTGGAAAAGATGGCCCACAACTATGTCAATTGCTACCAAGCCCTCGCCCAATAAGACAGGAGGAATAATGACCAGCTCTTCCCAGGACCACAGGCGGGCAGTGCTTCTTTTTTCGCTTACTATCTTCTGCCTCTTTGCCATTCCAAAAGCAGGAATGCGGGTTGGCCCCATCCCCATTTATTTTATTGATGGCTTGCTGCTCCTTACGTTTTTGTCCGCATACAGGCTTCCCACCGCTCTCCCCAATGGCCCCATTTTTCCTCTCTTTCTAGCAGTAGGCACCCTCATGGTGATCAGCGAAGCTTACGCAGCCCTCCTTATGGGTCAATTTCTCGAACCTCTCTATCGAACAGGCCGAACCCTACTTGCCCTTTCTATCTTTTATTCCACGGCAAAAATTCTGATTTCTCCTAAAGACCTGCAAACCCTCCTCAAATTTATTACTGTAGCGGCTGCTATCACCGCAGCTCTCATGATCGGCACGTCTCTACCCATCCTCCGGGGTCCCCTTTCCGGCCTTTTAACCTCGATTCCCTTTGTAGATTTCGCGGGTAATATGGATCGAAGTTTAGTGAGAATGGAAGGTGCCAGCAGGGGAATGTCCCTTGTAGGCGTTTCTATCCTTTCTGGGTATTTCCTGCTTATTGCCTGGCCCCTGGTGCTTCATCGCCGAGTCTTCCATGAAGGAAGGAACTTGAAGATCCTCCTCTTCACCTCTTTTGCCATCCCCATTGGGATCGTTTTCTCTTATTCACGGGGGGCCATTCTCGGCCTGATGTTTGTTACCCTTGGTATTCTGATTTACAGTCCCTCCCGCTCCAAGCCACTCCTCATCGGGAGTCTGATCTTCATGATAACCCTGTTTTCTACCGTGGGCTGGAACTCCGAATTCTTTTTCTTTGAGCGCCTGGAAAACAGCACCAGGCGCATGATCGAAAACAATTTCCAACATCAAAGCGATTCAGAACGCATTCAGTCTTACACTGAACCTCTCGTTCACCTCTTTAACCATCCCGAGTTTATTATTCTGGGACAAGGTTTTGCCCGACATAAGATGAGCGGTCATAGCTTGGCAGCAGATAGAGATGCCGCTACTCATGCAGTATTTTCGTCCGCTTATTATGCCTATGGAATGCTCACCGCTGTGCTCCTCCTATCCCTATTATTTTATGCCATCTGGAAAACCTGGTCCTTAGCCCGGCATAAAGCATTCCTCTTTTCCCGCGCCCTTCTGCCGGCCCTGTTTGGATTCTTACCCTGGTTCATGCTAGGGCATGCCGCCGTCTCCCAGATCCGTGGGATGATTCTCATGTTTTTCGTCTACGCCTTGGTGGCTATTCAAACCCGATTCACCGCTTTGCCCACCCATGCCCACCGTCCTCATCCTCCTTTCCGACAAGCGTTCAGGGTCCACCATGCTCCAAAAAGAGCTTTGCCAGCACCCTGACATCCAAACGGTTGCTTATTCATCTCATACCTACCTCGAGACCCATCACTGGACCAAGGCCGCTGTCCTTTTGGGAAGCTCCGCCTACCCGGGTTATGGAAGCCGATCCAACGCCCGCAAATACTTGGTGGATACCCTAAGGGGCAATCTTCCGGATTTTGTATTGCCAAAAGATGACCGGGAATTGGTTTTCTCCGGCTGGGAAGCCATGTGTCACCATTTTGCTCAGCCGGTCTTTTTTGAGAAGTCTCCCCAGCTCCTTGGCGACCCTGCAGCTTTAGACCTTTTCTTCCAATGGGTACGGGAGACCCACTTTCAGGTAAAAATTCTGGGCTTGGTTCGAAACCCAATGGCCGTGCAATACTCGGCTTACCAGCTGTTCCATACGTCACCAGATCAACGCCAATTTGGCTGGAAGCATATTCAAGAAAACTTGCTTCAAATCCAAAAAGAACTCCCCGCCGAACAATTTTGCCTCATCAAATATGAAGATTTGATCCTGACCCCTGAAGATACATTCTCGGCGATTTGCAAGTTCATCGGCAGGCCACCCCATACTGCCCTGGGTGCATCTACTCACCGGGTATCCCTCAATAAGTGGAGGGAAGATCCATTCTTTACCCTGCAGTTAGCTGAAGACGTACAGGTCCTTGCAGAAACCTTAGGGTATTCTTCCGAGGATCTAAGAAATCCGCCTAAAAAAATTCCACCCCTTTATCGACGGTTTGCGCGAGAGCTATCAGGCCGGATTAAGCTGGCTAGAACCCGCTTGGTCGATCGTGTCATTCGCCCACTTTTTTTGAAGAAATGAACGACACCTTACAAACCCTCGGAGTAGTTGCCATATGCTATAACGAAGAGGAGGATTTGCCGGGTTTCCTCCAAAATCTCCTTCCTTGGGTCCACGAAATTGTCCTCGTTGACGATGGATCGAAAGATCAGACTTCGGAAATTGCCAACTCGGCTTCCCCAAAGGTGAAATTCCTTAGATCCCCTCGTCAGGATGGTGAGTTTTACGCCGACCAAAGAAATAAGGGCATTGCTGCAGCTACCAGTGATTGGCTGCTTCACATGGATATCGATGAACGTGTTCCACCCGCGATGGCCCAGGAGATCCTTCAAGCCATCCAATCAACCCAGTATGATGCCTACTCATTCCGGCGACTGAATTATTTTCTCCACCGACCGATGCGGGGTGGAGGATGGTCGGATTGGAACCTCGTCCATCTTGCGCGCCGGGAGGTCCTCAGATTTGGGGGAATGTTTCATGAATCAATTCACCTTTCGGTTCCCGATCACAGGATAGGAAGCCTCCGCAAGAGTATGCACCATTTTAATGACGCTTCCTATGAAGAAAGACTGAGGAAAAGCATGACCTATCAAGCTGAAGTCGTACAACAAATGAAAAATAGGAAGGTTTCAGTGAATGCACTAAACATGACCTTTGCGTGCATTATCGAATTCTTGAAAAAATATGTCTTCAAAAGAGGAGCACTGGACGGTATGCCGGGGCTCATATCAGCTATTCACTCCACTTGTGCAGTTTTTCGAGCCTACGCCATTTTATGGGATGAACAGAACAGAATTCCTCGGGACTCATTGAACAAAGGCATTTATGAGTAGTGACGAAATCAAAAAAGATGTTCTTGAAACGCAGGTCGTTCAAGAATCTCAATACGAGTTTCCATATCATTATATACCAACAAATAACGAAAACCAGTTTAGGCTTTTCCTATACTGGTCTTGGGGATTAAACTATATAAGTTCGAATGAATATATAATTCGACTTCTAGAAACAATTGATTTCGAAAGTCTAATTGATATAGGCTGTGGGGATGGAAGACTTCTACGTGATATTAATCGCCAATTCCCATCCAAGCAACTAATTGGAATCGATTACTCAGAACGAGCGATCGGTGTCGCCAAAGCACTCAATCCAAATATTTCGTATAGAAACATAAACATCTTAGAAGAGTTACCGGAGTTTCAATACGATGTCGTTACACTTGTTGAGGTCCTGGAGCATATACCCATTAACCAAGCGAAACACTTCATGGCCTCAGTCGCATCGACTCACAAAACTGGGGGAAAATTGATTTTAACAGTACCACATGACAATGTTGGCGTTCAAAAAAAGCATTTTCAACATTTCAATAGTGAAACAATAAAACCCTACCTGGGTAATGAGTATAAGATTGAACAATTTTTTTATTTTGATAAAAAAAGCCGGATTGTTCGATATCTTCAATTCTTATTGAAAAATCGGTTTTTCATTTTGAATTATCAGCCAGCGCTAAATGGAATATACCGCCTATACCTAAAGCACTTTTTCCATTGCTCAGAGGAAAATTGTCGACGGATCGGTTTAATCGCTACTAGGACATAGAGCTTCCCTTGCAAGGAAAACCACATATATTGTTCCATAGGCCCACTGCATGGAATAGCAAAGTTCAATGCAGTACAAAAACACTCGCGCGGTTATTTTCGAACCAGAACTACCGCGTAACTTATCTCCAAAGTAATATTCATCTGGGTCATCTTTTTTTTCGTAAAGGATATTACGAGTATTGGAAGACAAGGGATTTTTTTGACGGAAATATTTGGATCACCTCTTCATTGAGCCTTGTTCCTTTATCAATAAATGGAAGTCATAACAGGCTTCTAGCCAAAGCACATTACAAAAGCTGCATACCTTCTCTATATGAATGCATCCAGAGGGGACATTGCACTCCTCCGGATTATATTTGGACAACTATTCCAGGTAGCACCGTATTAAAGTCCATTTTCCCTGAATCTAAGGTGGTTTTTCATTCCATTGATAATTACTCTGCCTATAATCGAATTTCTATAAAGAGTTTAGAGAAAATAGATTACAGGGAGGCTGATCATGTCTTCACCATTGGGGAAATCATCAAAAAGTCCGTTATCTCGGACTCAGAAATAAAACCCGGTAAGGTCACCAATCTTGGACAAGGGGTGGACACAATACAGTACCAAAACAAATCAACCCCTCCTTCATTATTTAGTAGCATAGGAAGACCTATCGCCATTTGGACTGGCGTCACAAGAAAGATAGATAGAAATCTATTGTCAATTTTTTCTAAAAAGATGCGGCAATTAGGGGGATCAGTATTAATCATCGGCCCTAGTTGTGACTGGCTCCCCGGTTATCTTGAATCACATTCTAATGCAATTCACCTTGGACCGGTCCCTTCTGAGCAGCTACCCCCATACCTTCAGCATTCGGATATAGGATTAATGCTTTATGATCAGAGCCCTTCCAAGCAAAGCATCTACATGGGCCAGAATCCCTTGAAGCTTTACGAGTATGCGGCAGCTGGGTTACCAACTCTCAGCACACCACATGAAGAGTTTCGATTTATCCAACCTCCAATAAAGATTGTCCGCAAAGGCATTGAGATTGAACAGGCAGTAAATAATTTACTTCAATATAAACAGGAATATCAGCAGAAAATGAAGGAATTTTCCAATAGACACACCTGGCAATCCATTGTTAAAAGGGCTAATTCTATATTACGGGACCTTTAATAATAGTTCCAACATGCAAATAGCATACTTTTCTAACCAATTTCCACAGAAAAGTGGCCATGGAATCTCCCGTTATTCACAAGAGCTTTTTAGTGAACTACAAAGGGCCAGATCCAAGGTCACCCTCATTCCAACAGCCACGTGGTCGGATTTATCCACAGAGGAAATTGAAGAGTTAAAATCAAGATCTGGATTAGTTTTTGCCCCTGCCGGCAGACGGATCACGCCTTTAGTCTGGAATTTGACCAACCTGCTCCCAATAGAGTCCTATATACCTACGATCGATGCCGTTCACGCCCTTTCGTTAGGTTACCGAGTGGCTACTAAGAAGCCCTATATTGTTACAGTCCATGACATAGGCCCTTTAACTCACCCGGAATTTTTCAAGAATAAACCCCCTTGGATCATGAGACGGGCATTAGAGCAGATGATCTCCAGGAACGGCCCCATTATTTGCGTATCTCACGCTACTGCTGATGATTTGTCTCATTTCGTTAGATCTCGTTACAACCAGGATATTACCTCTCGCATTTCAACCATCCATGAAGGTGTGAGGAAAGATTTTTTCCACCAACCAGAAAGTGACCCGGGTAGTAAATCTTTTAAGAGCCTGGCTCCATACTTCTTGTCAGTTGGGAAAGCCAGCCCAAGGAAAAATAATGTGAGGGTAATTAAGGCATTCCTTAAAGTCGCGGAGGAAGTACCTCATAACTTAGTTGTGGCTGGAGGCGTAGGATGGAATGACAGTTCAATGGATCATACCATAAAAAGCTCTAAGTTTGCTCACCGCATTAAACATTTAGGCTTCGTCAGCGAATCCGATCTCAAACAACTCTACAGGGGCGCGGCGGCATTCGTATATCCTTCCCTTTTTGAGGGTTTTGGACTCCCAATTCTTGAGGCTATGGCGGCCGGGTGTCCAGTTATTACTTCAAACATAAGTTCCATGCCGGAAGTTGCGGGCGAAGCGGCATTGCTGGTGAATCCTAGAAGTATCGAAGAAATCGCAGATGGACTGCTTCTCTTAGCTCAAGATGAGGATCAACGTGTAAGTCTAAAAATGAAGGGACAATCCCGGGCCAAACAATTTACTTGGGAAAAAACTGCTGAAGCAGTGCTCACAGTATACTCCAACCTCTGAATGGCAATTGTTTATTTTTATATAAAACAAATATTTCTAGTTCTCTTTCCTACTGAATTCCTGTGATAAATTCCAAGAAATTGATCATCGTAGTATCTGAGGATTATTATCTGTGCTCGCATCGTCTTCCGATCGTTTATCAGGCGATCGAGGAAGGAATGATAGTCACCTGCGCGACTCAGATTAATAAACATAGAGAAACACTTCAGCTTACAGGAGCAAAATTGGTTCATATACCAATCAAAAGAGCATCTCTGAATCCTTTAAGAGACTTTTCATACTTTTTGAGTTTATATTATTTATATAAAAACGAAAAACCAGATATTGTTCACCATGTTGCAATGAAACCTGTAATTTATGGTTCTATTGCAGCTCGGTTAAATGGGATTCGAGGAGTAGTAAACGCCTTAGCAGGTTTGGGAAGCACATTTACATGCAGGAGCATTAAGGATAGGGTGCTAGGGTTTCTCATTGCCAGCTTGTTCCCTATAGTTTTTCGGGCAGGAAAAAGAAATGTAGCAATCGCCCAGAATTCAAGCGACTCGGTTTCTATAACTAAATACTCCAGGATTTCTACGTCTCAGGTAGCCCTGATTCGGGGATCCGGAGTGAATTTGATAAAATTCCCCGCTCACCCCCAACCTCAAACTGACCCAATCATTGTGACAATGGTCTCAAGGATGCTGAAACCCAAAGGGGTTCTTGAGTTGGTTGAAGCCGCTAAATGCTTAAAGGACAAGAGATCAGATGTACAAATTCGCTTAGTAGGAAGTCCGGACCCAGAAAACAAGTCTTCCATCAAGCATTCTGACCTTCAAAACTGGCATGAGAACAATATTATATCTTGGACAGGTCCGGAAACCGATATTTCTAAAGTGTGGAAGGAATCCCATATTGCAGTTCTGCCGACATGGTATGGTGAAGGAATTCCTAAGGCCCTTATTGAAGCTGCTGCATCCAGTAGACCGGCAATCACAACCGATACCCCTGGATGCAATGACATTGTTCAAGATGGGTTAAATGGAATCTTAGTTCCACCCAGAAATATAATAGCTTTAGTTAATGCTATCGAGAAATTGGCCGACAACCCCGAATTAAGACAGGAAATGGGTGAAAGGGGACGGTTACGCGTCCAAACAGAATTTTCAGATGTCGATGTGGCGCAGAAAACAATAGGGATTTATAAGCAGATTCTTGATGACTAGGATACTTGTAACCGGTGCGACCGGATTTATCGGGCAGAAGCTATGCGCTGAATTGGAAAATAATGATTCTAGTATTTTGAAAGCCGGCCGCCGTTTGTCTAAAAATCCAAATGATATCTATTTTGACCTAGCCACCTCCAACTCCGATTTACAGCTCTCCAACCTTGGCATTAGAACCGTTTACCACCTTGCAGGAAAAGCTCATGCTCATTCTACTCAAGAAAATCGTGGAGAAGAATATCATCGTTTAAATACAGAAGGGACATTTCGGCTGTTGCAGAGCTGTAAAGCTGCGGGAATCAAACGATTTGTTTTTTTTAGCACAGTCAAGGTATACGGGGAACAAAGCGGAGATTTGAAGCCCATAAACGAAACGTTCGAACCCACCCCTGAAACCCCTTACGGAAAATCAAAACTGGAAGCCGAAAAGCTTGTGCTAAACGGTAATTTTGTGCCAGAGCCAGTGGTGTTGCGATTGAGCATGGTTTATGGCAACGGGGAAGATCGAGGAAATATGGATCGGATGATAAGGGCCGTTCAAAGGGGAATGTTCCCGCCCTTACCGGAAGTGGGCAACAAAAGGTCTATGGTCCATGTAGAAGATGTTGTCCAGGCCGCCATGCTGGCAGCAAATAGTAACAAAGCCGTCGGCAGAATATTTAACGTCACCGATCTTCAATACTATTCAACTCGCAAGATTTATAACCTGATCCGATTTAGTCTTGGGTTACCTGCAACTAAATTTTCGGTACCCTCGGCTATCCTAAATGCAGCCGCGAAGTGTGGCGATACCTTAGGATTCATCTTGAAACGTGAAATGCCGTTAAACACAACTACTTTAAACAAATTAATGGGTAATGCATGGTTTGACGGAGATTCCCTTCAAGAGACACTAAAATACCGCCCCAAATGGACCTTTGATAAATGGGTGAATTCTCTTTAAAGATCTCTCATCATTTTTTATATATAGAGTTAGGCTTTAAATTTTCCACCGCACTGCTCTTCTTCATGAAAAGTGTATCTTTCGACAGGTTTATACCTAATTTAACTATTTAAATTGGTTTCGATAATATGATCAAAAAAACATTTATAAAATTGAGAAAACACTATGCCCTGAAAAGCATATCCAATCACCCAAAAATCCCCTTGGCAGAGCGCCATGTTGAGAATTCCCAACTGATATTAAACCGGGAAGTGATGCTTCAGAGGATTGGGAGGAAAGAAATAGTAGCCGAGCTGGGTGTAGACAAAGGAGATTTTAGTGAACTCATAATAAGACACCTTAAACCTAAGGTTTTCCACCTCGTAGATGTTTGGGAATCAGAGAGGTATAATGAAGGGATTTATGATACCGTAAAAAAACGATTCGAATCAGAATTGGACAACAAACAAGTAATCATTCATAGAAAACTCTCTACAGAAGCCTCTTCAGATTTCAAAGACGGATATTTTGATTTTATTTATATCGATACTGATCACAGCTACCTCACAACTAAAAAAGAGCTCCATGCCTTCGCCCCTAAAGTTAAACCGGGAGGAGTAATCGCAGGCCATGATTACGAACTGGGTAATTGGATTCAAACTGTAAGATATGGGGTAATTGAGGCTGTTCACGAGTTTTGCGTCCACAATAATTGGGAAATCATTTACCTTACCGCTGAGCCTCTGGAAGCGAGGAGTTTTGCCATAAGAAAAATCCTTTAAATCCACCGACTTCGGATTCTCCAATATCTATGTATCAACGCATTAGGGATTTATTTATTATTTTATTTTTTATTCCTCTTTGGCTACCAGTTTCCATTCTTATAGCACTCTTGATCAAGATCTCACTGGGGAGTCCTATAATTTTCAGGCAAGAACGTATTGGAGCTAGAGGACGACCATTTACGCTGCTGAAATTTAGAAGTATGACCTTCGAAAGAGAAGAAAATGGTGAATTTAAGTCCGACCAAAAGCGTTTGACGCGAATGGGTCGATTTCTCAGATCGACCAGCCTTGATGAATTACCAGAACTTATCAATGTTTGGAATGGAAGCATGTCTCTTGTAGGACCTCGTCCCCTACTTCCAACGTATGTTAACCGTTATTCACCAGAACAGGCCCGACGACATGAAGTCCGTCCCGGCATGACTGGATGGGCCCAGATCAAAGGCCGCAACACATTGTCTTGGGATGAAAAGTTTAAATTAGATGTCTGGTATGTCGACAACCAGTCCCTCTGGCTGGATATTAAAATCCTCGCCATCACGGCTTGGAAAGTACTGACCCGAGAAGGCATTTCTGGAAAAGGGGAAGCCACCATGTCAGAGTTCATGGGGAGTAAAGAATCCACCACGGAGGAAACGAAAGAGAAACAAATTAAAGATGAGTGAGGTAGCCTTTGCACAAGAAAAGGAAAATGGGAAGCAGCCACCGAATCACAATGAGAGGACTGATTTACCCACTCGCCCTGCATGAGGAGAATTAAAATATCAACGATACCTGGATGTGGATTTTCTGTTGTTTATCAAAAACATACCATTCAACTCCCTGTGAGCTTCGTGCTCTCTGTGGTTAATTTAAATGATTCCGAGTATAATTATTAAATCGATCGAAGGTCTGAATAGCTCCTGGGGCTTGGAGTATTTCCAGGAATTGAATGCTGACACGAGGCTCTTTCACCCCGATTCCCCCATGACCAGCATGCAGCTGGTCCAGTTGGTAGCCCGTCTCGAGGAGGTCGTCGAAGAGGAAACCGGACAAGTCATCACACTAGCTGATGAACATGCCATGAGCCAAAAACGGTCCCCTTTCCTCACCATTGGCTCCCTTTCCGAATATATCACTTCCCTTCTCACTCCGTAACTGGATCCATCTGCGTGCCGGTAATTACAATCTTTGCGATAATCGGGCAGAAGTTCCTTTCAGGTTAATGCGTGTCCATTCGTGGTTTAAAAATGATCTTCATTATTTCAGGAAGCCGTAAAGGCATTGGCAGGGAGCTGGTTGAACACTATCTCTCTTCAGGTCACACTGTCATTGGTTGCAGTCGGGGACTCACCGAGCTGGCACATCCCAACTATACCCACTTCGAGCTCGATGTATCGGATGAGCCTGCCGTCGCGTCTATGGTTAAGAAAACAGCGAGGGCCCATGGCCGCATTGACGTCCTGATCAACAATGCGGGTATTGCTACCATGAACCCGGTTGCACTCACTCCCCTGACTACGGCAAAGTCCATCTTCAACACCAACTTTCATGGCACATTCCTTCTCTCCCGGGAAGTGGCCAAGGTCATGCTAAAACAGGAACGCGGCCGTATCATTAATCTCTCGACCGTTGCCCATCCGTTAAAATTGGAAGGAGAAGCCCTCTATGCCGCCAGCAAGGCAGCTGTAGAATCGTTCACCCAAGTTCAGGCTCGCGAGCTCGGCCCAACGGGGATCACGGTCAATGCGATCGGTCCAACCCCCGTTCTCACGGATTTAGTCAAAGGTGTGCCGAAAGAGAAAATGGATTCCCTCCTTCAACGACAGGCCATAGTACGATTCGGATCGATAGAAGATATCACGAATGTGATCGATTTTTTTATCAGACCAACAAGCGATTTTATCACCGGCCAGGTTCTCTACCTTGGCGGTATTTCTTAATTCAATTGACAAGAGGAAAAGGAGACCGGTGAGCGCTCAGCAAACTATGGTATGTCCAGCGGTGAAATTATTAAACTAACCTTTCGCATTATTCGTGTCTTTCGCAGTTTCAAAACTAAAAGACCTGTTTCTTAAAAGAGGTAACCGGCTTTTCCTCATTCATGGGGATCAGGAAGTCACCTACGGGGAATTTACTTCGCATTGGGAGCATGCCGCTGAGGAAAGCAGAAGGGCAGGAATTCAACCCTTTGAACCCATCGCCATCCTGAGTGACTATTCCCCGGAAGCCCTCGCCCATTTCTTTGCGCTAGCTGAAAACCGGAATATCGTCGTACCTATCGCAAATCATTCTGACGAAGAGACGAAAAAACGGTTGGACGTGGCAAAGTGCAGGTGGACCTGGTCCTCCCAGAACAGCTTTCAGAAAAATGAAACCCACCGGTCTTACCGGCATCATCGACTCTATCGTCAGTTAACTGATGAAAACCGGCCTGGCCTCGTTCTCTTCAGTAGTGGCACGGCTGGAGAGCCCAAAGCGATGCTTCACGACCAGGATAGACTCCTCACCCGGTATCCGCCGAAACCGGAAAAAGACCTCCGGCAACTCCTCTTTCTCTTCTTCGACCATATTGGTGGCTTCGATACCCTGTTTCGAGCCATCGCCAATGGCAGCACCTTAGTAATCCCAAAGGACCGGTCGCCTGAATCGGTGGCCCGCCTCATCGCAACTCACCAGATTACAATACTTCCTACGACCCCCACTTTCCTCAACCTCATACTGCTTCACCAGTTAAATGAGACTTATGATCTCTCTTCATTAAAAGTCATAGCTTTTGGAGCGGAACCCATGCCGACAAGCCTGTTAAATCGTTTGCGAGAGGCCTTCCCAAAGGTAGATTTTCAACAAAAATTCGGCACCTCGGAAACCGGAGCGGTCCAGGTTATATCTGCGGTCAATGATGAAATCGCATTCAAAATTATGGATCATACCGTGGAGGCAAAAATCGAAGAGGGAGAACTTTATCTTAAATCTTCATCCTCCGTTTTAGGATACCTCAACCACCCAGATCCGTTCACCGATGACAGGTGGTTTCCCACAGGAGATTTGGTGGAGGAACAAGCCGAAGGAGCCATTCGAATACTGGGACGCAAAACAGAAATCATCAATGTTGGCGGAAACAAAGTGCACCCGATCGAAATCGAAGACGTTCTTTTGAATCATCATGCGGTGATCGATGCACGAGTCTATGGGAAGGCCAATACCCTGACTGGCCAATGGGTAGAGGCCGAGGTCATTTTGGACCCGGATCGAGAGACCGTACCTTCAAAACTGGATTTGAAAAAACACTGTTCAGACAGCCTGGACGCCTACAAAGTACCTGCGAAAATTCATTTTGTGGACCAGGTTTCACAAACTGCTAATTTCAAAAAGAAGCGTAGTTAACATTAACGGTGAATAACTACGGGAATTCCGATAACCCCTGTAATCGTAGTTCTCGCCTTTACCGGAAGTCGCCTTGTTTGTTTCTTTCTCAAACTGAATTTATCTCTGTCAAGCAGGGCAATCTGGTCATAAAAGGTCCATAGTGGCCTCGGTAATATCCGCGACCTTCGTGGTATATTAAACGACATGAAAAACTTAATTATAGTTGGAGCTGGCGGTTTTGGGCGGGAAGTCTACGGCTACGCGCAGGACATGCCAGAGTGTGGCCGTGAATGGCAACTTAAGGGCTTCCTTGATGATAACCCTCAGGCACTGGAGGGGGTTGATGACATCCGACATCCTATCCTCTCTCCAATTCGGGAATACCACCCCACCAGCGACGACCTCTTCGCCAACGGCATTGGTCAGCCCGGAATCCGGAAAGAATTGGTCAATATCGTCCTCTCAAAGGGAGCTGTATTTACTAATCTCATTCACCCGTCAGTCTACATTGGGCGCAATGTAAAAATGGGGACTGGATGTGTTCTTGCCCCCAATGTCGTTCTAACTGCCGACGCTCTGATCGGAGATCATGTGTGCCTCAATGTTGGCACATGCATCGGCCATGATGCCCGCTTGGGTAATTATATTCAGACCAGTAATCTATGCGATATCACTGGCTATGTAAGTATTAAGGAAGGGGTATCCATGGGAAGTCGCTCTACAATCCTCCCCTCTCTCACCGTCGGGGAATGGGCAAAGGTTGGACCGGGATCCATCGTTGTAAACAATGTTGATCCACACACAACCGTCATGGGAAACCCAGCAAAGCGACTCCCGGCAAGCTGAGCCCAACATGAACTCAAATTATAAACCGATAGGTCCAATCCTGAGGATCCTCCCCATCCGGCACCTTTAAATTGGACATTATAACGACGGCCTCCATCAATTGCTGAAACCCAGGGTCTGTCCAGAGACTCTCTAGAGGCTGGTTGGCTGAAATCCTGACAAAAAGCTGTTCTGGTTTTTGACTCAACCCAAACCGGAAATGATCAGTCAGCATGTTCCACCGGTCCCACATACCAACCTTATTATTCTGCTTAAACACTTTGCCATCAATCAAATGCCAATAGGCTACATGTTGAGCGTTTCCCTGCGTCTCCAGGACCCGGACTTCAGCCGACTTGAGTACGCCATTTTGAAAGGGGAAAAAAACGTTATTTCGGATTTCGGTACATTCCCACCCATTCAGAACCCAGCAGACCTCCGGCGTATGGGAACCTACCTGGCGGACAGGCATTTGCAGTGGTTCCCAATAGGCCACATAAAGAATAACCTCGGTGTTTCCCTTTGAATAAACACGGGATAAATGATCATTCAGGTTGAGTTTGTCCAACACTCTCCCTTTGAGCTCCTCGGTCTGAGCAATGGGCAGGTCCTTACACTGCCAACCCGGGATTTCCCTGGGAATAAAGGATTCTAACGGCTCAGTTTTTGTGTAGTGGACAGGGTGAAAGGTGGCATCCCAAAGCTGCGCTCCAATAGCAACACTGAGGACCAATATGCAGGAAACGATCAAAAAGAAAGCTGTCTTTTTTCGAAGCACTAGAGAAGGATTAATCGTAGAAATTGAATTTTCAATGCAGAACCACTAATCCGCGCCTATAGAAACTTATCCCTTGTGAATCCCGCCTTCATCTTTAGTGGATATGAGGGCTTAATTAGTGGTTTAATGAATCAACCCGAACGTATCTATCTCTCTCCTCCACATCTGGATGGGGATGAAATTGAACTGGTTAAGGAAGCGCTAGACAGCAACTGGATAGCCCCAGCCGGCCCTCAAATTGAGGAGTTTGAGAAAGAGCTGGCTGCTTACCATCAGGTTCAACATGCGATTGCTCTCAATTCAGGAACGGCAGCACTTCACCTGGCCTTGATTCTGGCTGGGATCAAGCCCGGTGATTTGGTCCTATGCTCCACCTTTACATTTATAGCATCGGCAAACCCCATAAAATACTTGGGGGCGCAACCGGTGTTTATTGATGCTGAATCAGAATCCTGGGGAATGTGCCCTTCCGCTCTTCAAAACGCCCTGGAATCCTACCAACACATAGGTATAAAACCGAAGGCAGTCATTGTAGCCAATGTATATGGGCAGCCTGCAAACTTGCCTCGCATAAAGGAGCTGTGCGAGCACTGGGATGTTATCCTGATCGAGGATAATGCTGAAGCCCTTGGTGCGGAGCTTGGCAATCGTCCTTCTGGTGCATTCGGTATTTTCTCCGTTCTTTCATTCAATGGGAATAAGCTGGTCACTTCGTCAGGAGGGGGGGCCTTGTTAATCAATGATTCAGAACACGCTGAAAAGGCCCTTTTACTGGCAACTCAGGCAAAAGAACCGGGATTGGGATATACTCACCGGCATCTTGGGTTCAACTATCGGATAAGTAACATATTAGCTGCCTTAGGCCGCGCTCAATTCGCCAAATTAAAACATAGAATTATGCTTCGGAGGGACTTGTTTTCTCAATATCAGCAGCAGTTATCCGACCTCCCCATTAAATTCATGCCCGAGCCGAGTTGGGCTCGTTCAACCCGCTGGCTCACGTGTCTAACCTTAAGTCCTGACTGCCGGGTTTCACCTCAGGAAATCTGTGAGGGAATGGAACAGGAGAACATCGAGTGCCGCCCCGCCTGGAAACCATTACACCGGCAACCGCTATATAGAGATGCCGAGTATTTTGGCGGAATGGTCGCAGAGGATCTGTTCCATCGCGGCCTCTGCCTGCCATCAGGCTCCGACATGGCAGAGGCGGAGCGCAATCGTGTGGTGACAACCTTCAGGTCTTTGATCCACTAGACATGAGATCACTTGCCCTATTCCTTTTTCCATTCCTTTTATATATTTCGGCCACCTCCACAGGCATTGATCTCAGGCCATCCATTAGCGAACGCGAACTGCTTCCGGGCCCCTCCTCAGCCTATACAGGCCTAAACCAATCCCCATTCCAACATCGTTGGCTTGGTGGCGGGCAACGGTTTCCGCGTTGGACGTGGAAACACGACCTGACCACTCAATTTAACTTCCAACACAACGCCCATACCTTCCTTGGGGCTGAGGAATTCAAATCAAACCCAGAATGGTTCCCGCTAGTGAGGGGAAAACGTGTCGACCTATCCGGAGCAAAGGGCCCCAACCCAAATTACGCCCACCCAGGCTTTGCGGAACACGTTGCCGGCCTGGCCCGTTCCCACTTTGAGGCAAACCCCGACTCTCTTTCGTTCAGCCTCAGCATGACCGATTCCCTTGTTTTCGATGACTCGGACCTCACCAGAGAGCTCGTCGAGCCCATCGCTTATTTTCGCCGACGCCCTGATTTCTCAGACCTCGTCTTCGCCTTCGCCAACCGCGTGGCTGAATGGGTCTTTTATCCTGAATCTCGAATCCCGGAACCCGATTCCCGGTTCCTCACTTCCTACGCCTACTATTGGGCAGAGAATACTCCTTCCTTCGACCTCCATCCACACGTCATTCCATTCCTCACTTCAGACCGCGCCCAATGGTGGGATTCAGAGTATCAACGGAATGACCAGGATCTCATCCAACGTTGGGGTCAAGCAGGTCCGCAATTCATCGGTGGAAGAGACTACTATATGGGCGAAGGCTATTTCATTCCCCGCCATTATCCGAATTTAGCAGCAAAGAGCATTAATTTTTTGGCAAAGCATCATGCCCAGGCCTTTTATGCCGAAGGACGACCGATCTGGGGTTGGAATGCTCCCCTCTACTGGCTGGCTGCTCAACTGCTCAGAAACCCGTACCAGGACCACAACACCTTGCTGAGACATTTTTACTCGACCATGTATGGACATCAAGCTTCTCCATATATGCATCACTTTTTCACTCGATGCGAAGAAATCTGGATGAACCAATCAGGCACTTGGCAATGGCTCAGATACTATCAGCATCCCAGTCAGGCCGAACTCTTTCCACCTGAAGTATGCCAAGAACTTATGGGCATTCTCTGGCAGGCCTATAAGGCAGTGGGTGGATCAGAAAATACACTGAAAGAGGAAGGGGAGAGGTGGAGAGGATGGTCTTCTCATAAGCTCTATCGCATGCGCATTGAACTGACCCTGAAAGCCTTCCAGTTCACCCAGGTAGCCTCTGAGTTTTATTTTGCCTGGAAAGCTTGTGCCTTAAATCCATTGCTGACGGAATCCGACCTTCGCGCCTTCAAACAGGACCTTCATGCCTTTCACCAGGCTCGAGCCAAGCTCGAGCATTTGCCCGACTTAGAAAGCCCAAGCAGTGGCTGGAAATTCAAACACCGCCTCCTCCTCCTCGACCCAGAGCCCCGGCTTTTACTTTCTAGGGATTCCCCAGACACCAGACACCAGACAATAGATACTGTCTACAAAGCGGATTTTAGTGGTGAGCTCCTCCCCAGAGATACTCTCGGCTTAGACGCTTGGACTATCCATCGCAAAACCCTAAGTAGTGGCTTAGGCGTCAGCGCAGAACCCACCGAGACCTATGAATTCCGCCGGCTCCCTTCGATTGGGAACGAGGAAGCAGGGGCAATTCAAATTAAGGGGTCTACCTATACATCTCTCTATTTTTGGTTTGATGCAGAACCAGGACACACCTATTGCGCTTCTGTCTTTGCCAAGGGCGTTGTTTCCCCAGGTTCAAGAACCACAATATATCTTAAGTTTAAGAATGAAAAAAGAGAAGATGTCGGTGGGGAAACCATCGACGAAACACCTCCCGGTATCCACGATGACTGGCTACCCTTGGTTACCACAAACCGGGCCCCAGAAGGAGCAACCCAGGGGTTTGCGGCAGTCCGGGTTTGGAAGCAATTTCCACGGGATTTCATCCAGTTGGACGATTTCAATATATCTTTAGTTGCTCATGATTAATCCGCTTGCGGCGTTTATATTTATGATCTGCACTTTTGGTATCTCAACCATTTCGGTTAAGGTACTAAATCACTGGGCGAGGCAAAGGAACATTCTTGATCAACCTAATGAGCGGAGTTTTCACTCTACCCCTACTCCTCGCATTGGGGGCCTTCCCATCTGGGGATTGGGGGCCATCACTTTAGGGATAACCCTGGCAGTCTGGCCCTTCAATTGGACCTGGGCAGGATACCTCGTTGGATCTATCGCCTTGGGTTCAGTGGCCCTCCTCGATGATTACCAGTCGGTGTCCCGCCGCCTCCGTTTCGGCGTCCAATTGTTTTCAGCATCCCTACTGCTGGCACCGTCACTCTTTTTTGGATATTTGGACATATCGCTCCTGGACACTTCCGTACCCACCGTTCTGGCTATCGGGATTTATTTCACCTTTGTGGTGGGCATGGTGAACGCCTACAACTTTATGGACGGCATTGATGGCATTTCCGGACTCCAGGGGATCGTAGCTGCTTCCGCCTGGCTGGTATTTGCATATCAGTTAAATTTACCATCGACCATTCTGCTATCGATCATCCTGGCAGTCACCTGCGCAGGTTTCCTCGTCCACAACTGGGCCCCGGCCAAGATTTTCATGGGAGATATCGGCAGCACATTCTTAGGTTACACCTTTGCCTCAATGCCAATTCTGGCATTCGCCGAGATAGCAGCAATCAGACATCAGAACCCGGAATTACCAACCGCCGAGGCACATCTCGCATCGCGCATCCCGGATCTCGGAACTCTTTTAATTTTCGCCATCATCACAGTGTGGCCTTTTATCGCGGACACCGCTTTCACCTTCACCCGACGCCTCCTAAACCGGGAAAACGTCTTTGAAGCCCATCGGACCCATGTTTATCAGCGCTGGGCCGCCCGATTCCCCGATCGCACCACCGGGCACCGCGCCGTCTCGACGACCTACGCGGCGATGTCGGCAGCAGGCATGCTAGCCTTTTTCCTTTTGGCCAGGTAGGGCCGGAAAATGGGTCGACCTTCACCCCCCTATCGGCGGTAGCCAGTTTTGATTCTTCAACTCCGCAATATTATCTGTGTTTATCCGCGTCTATATGCGGTTCATAATCAGGTTGTCTTTTTCATTTTCTTTTTTTTTAATCAAATGTTTCTCTTAATCATAAATACTTGCTAAACTCCTCACTGGTAACACCTTCGACTATCAGATTTTATACATGAAAACGGTCTTCCGTTATCTGACACCAGCCAGAACTCTCGTTCTCGCTTTGGCCTACTCCACCCTCTTTGTCATAAGCCTGAAGCTGGCCTACGAGCTTCGCTTTGATTTTAACATTCCGGCTGAATTTAATGAACGTTTCCTCAATCAGGTCCTTTGGATCGTGCCGCTCAAGCTCGGTCTCCTCCTGACCTTCGGCCAGTTTGGTGGCCTCCTCAGTTACTTCCGGCTTCCTGACCTTTCCCGTATCTTCTTTGCCCTTTTTATCGCTTCGATTGGACTATTAATTGCCTTTTACTTTGGAGATCGAAATCAATTTGTTCCCCGATCCGTCATTCTTGGAGATTTCCTCTTTTCCATCATTTTCATCACTGGGTTCCGGATGACCCTGCGTATTGTCCGGGAGCGCTATATGGTGGGACAGACTGGAAGTGAGAAAAAGCTTAAACGGACTGGGATCATCGGAGCCGGCGATGCCGGGGCTCAAATCGCCGCAGACCTGCTTGCTCATCCTCGCCACGGCATGCGCCCGGTTTGTTTTCTTGATGATGATCCAGAGAAGCTAAAACGCCATATTCATGGAATCTCCGTCGTCGATAAGACAAATGGTCTTCGCGAGGCCAAAACAAAGTATGGCTTGGAAAAAGTTATCATCGCCATGCCCTCCGCTTCCGCCCGTGTCATAACCGATATCGTTCGCCAGGCCCGGGACCTCGGCCTGGAAGCTGAAATGGTACCTTCCCTGGAGCAACTCGCGACCGGAAAAGTTAAAGCTAACCAAATACGCCCGGTGGACATCCAGGACTTGTTGGGTCGCGAGCAAGTCGAACTGGAGACCGAAAAAATCCGGAGAATGATCCAGGGCAGAGTAGTTCTCGTCACTGGAGCCGGGGGCAGCATCGGCTCGGAACTCTGCCGCCAGATCGCCCAGAATAATCCGGCACGCCTTTTGATGGTTGAGCAAAATGAATACGCCCTCTTTCAAATCGAAAATGAACTCTCTGAAAAGGGCTATGATTCTATTTCTGTCGCCCTGATTGCGGACATCCTCGATACCAAACGAATCCATGCAATTTTCAATCGCTACCAGCCTCATTTGGTTTTCCACGCTGCCGCGCACAAACATGTTCATTTAATGGAGCGACAACCCGGGGAGGCCTTGAAAAACAACTCGGTCGGCACCGAACAACTCGCCAATATTTCCGCCCAGATGGGCGTACAGAAATTTGTCCTCATTTCCACGGATAAAGCTATCAACCCCACCAGTGTGATGGGGGCGTCCAAGCGGTTAGCTGAAATCTACCTCCAGGCCAAACAAAAGGAGAATGGTACTCTCACGCGGTTTATGGCTGTCCGCTTTGGCAATGTCTTGGGATCCTCCGGAAGTGTCGTTCCCATCTTTCGCAATCAAATCCAAAAGGGCGGCCCCGTCCGGGTGACCCATCCCGATGTTACACGCTATTTCATGACAATCCCCGAGGCGGTCGGGCTCGTCCTCCAGGCTGCAACCCAGGGGGATGGCGGAGAAATATTTGTGTTAGACATGGGCAAGCCTATTAAGATCGTCGACCTCGCCCGTCAGATGATCGAGCTCAGTGGCTATCGCCCTGATATCGATATCGAAATTGAATATATCGGGCTACGGCCAGGGGAAAAACTCTTCGAAGAGCTCCAGCATGATACGGAAGACCATCAGGAGACGGAGCATCCGCGAATACGACGTTATTGTTCTGAACCCAGTGAGGCAGTCGTGGTCAGGGAGTTCTTAAGAAATATTGAGGATGACATCCTGCACCTCGACCGGAATGGCATTAAAGAAAAATTGAAAACATTTATTCCGGAGTACCGAGCCTTCCTGGATTAAGGCCTTGCTCACCTCCAGCAAAACGCGAAGACACTCGTGAATATTCAAACGCTGGGTTGTTAGGAGTTCAGTGCCGCATCTGGATTCTGCCGCTCATATCTTTTGGTGAAATATAGGGGTTAGCGTATCCCTGCACTTTCAACATTGCGATCGTTAGGGGGCAAGAAGAACTATCTTAACGATTTAAGCGTTACTACAGGAATCAGAACGAATGCGTAATAGACGGACGGGGACCAGAAAACAAACTCCACCGCAGCATAAAAAAACAACACTCCGAACGTTGCTCCCCAAACCATTTGCCCCGCCCGACCTGTTTCAAGCTTATGGGATGGCGGGAAAAAAATCCGCTTCACCATTACAATCACCCAATAGCCAAGGATCCCCATCAATATGGAAGTTCCAATAACTCCTACTTCGGCTAAGCTTTGTAACCAGTCTGAGTGAGCAAATTTTAACCTCACTGTCAGGACCGCATCTTCGTCAAAACCTCGTTGCTCACGCCATTGCCTTTTAGTGTGAAATTGGGATATATAAATCTCAGGATAGTTCCTCTGGTGAACCCCAATGTAAAATCGGTAACTTCCCAAACCAAATCCGGTGAAGGGTTCTTCTTTCCACATGTCCACAGTGGCTTTCATAAAAAGGAAGCGGGCCCGGGAACCCTTTTCCATGAACCGATCAGATTCTCCCGTATGGGCTAGTCCAAAAGCATCTTGAACCACCTGCTGAACCTCTTTGTTGAGTTGAACAATATCTAATTTTGCCCCGAAGAGAAGTCCCACACAAAGGATCAAAACAGAAAGGAATACACCCCCGGCTAAGGATCCTCGATTGATCTCCAGGGTTCGAGAAGCCATGACGGATGCAATCCAGACCATGAAGAAAATCGCAATGACGGCGGTTCCAAACAGAACTCCTCCTCGCGAATCCGAGACCCACAGTCCTGCGTAATGCAACAGGGCGATCGAAATGAGAAAAAGAAAGGGACTCGATTTAGCGCCACGGTTGCTAGCTTGATGGAAATAAAAAAGAGCCAGCCCGAGGCATAATCCTAAATTTAAAACAAGAAACGCCCCTGCATGGTTCGGGTAGTAAAAGCTCCCAAAGAAACCAATGGATCCCTGGTGGGGGAAAGACCACAAGAGGCGATCTGAGCCGGAAAAGTGGACCAGAATTGCTAAGGCAACCATCAGAGCGCAGCTGAGAACCGATGTCCAGACGAGGAAGAGAACGGACCGCCGGTGCTGGATGGCAATCCAGAGGGCGCACACGAATAGCCAGGCGCCCGATTGAAATATAATAGCTTGCCACATGTTCACTTTCTCCCACGGAACGGCGATGCCATGGGGAAGCCACTCGATGTAGTTGACCGGCTGGAGCCAGTGCTTCGACCCTTCCTGAATACGGACGTACATCGGGTTCAGAGCCTGAATCATGGTGTAGATCACATACAAACCTCCTAGCCAGAAAATCGGAAATTTAAGGAGGCGTTTCCACGGTGCTTCGTTCGCCCGGCGTGAGGTATCCCACGCTGCCGGCATGGGAATTATCGCCAAAACGAAGCACGAACAACCAAGAACGAACAACGTGATTTTCGCCCAGTCGAAGATCCCGCTGAGTCCCCACCCTGTGAAGATAACCAGGACGGCCGCCACACCTGCCACCAGCTTCTCCCGTCGCGGCATCTCTCGTCGCTGAGACCGTCCACCTTCCCGAAATCGCTGAATGGACGATGCCGCATTAGTAGATGAAGTGGAAGTACCCAAATGGTTCACAGGGGAAAGGTTAAACGAGGGAAGGCTAAAAAATCCACAGCAATACTTTGGGATTTGGGTACTTGGGCATGAGTCATTCAGCGAAGCGCATCCGCCCGCCTTGGCGAAAGCACTCAATCGACGACACGGCATTGGATGAATTGGTCAAGGTAGGAGAGCTGGAACTCACGCCACAAATTAAAACCACCAATGGACACAAATGCACACTAATTCTAAAACGCCGATTCAACACCCTTTGCGCAACAATGATGGGTTCCACAATTTCACGCTTTATGTGATAGCCGTGGTCCCCTGCTTTTCGGCTATGCCGAGCGACCAATCCTCAAAAAAGTCGAACAAAACATAAAGCTCACCGATTCCTGCGGTGAGCCGCTTTCCACAACAGCAATGCCGTTTCCCCTTCAGCATGACTTTTGATCCTCTGGCCCCTCCGGTTGTTGAAGCCGACTTAAGAATGATATAACAACCTCAAGAGGAAATTTAGCAACGGCTCCAATCGGCTCAATGCTAATGGATCGCGTCATCTGAATTTTACCTAGGTTACGGAAAAACGAGGAACGTGTTGATTGGCGACGTCCGTTTTTTCCCTGGTGGCGGGATACGGCGAGACGGCCAAGGTGGCTCCCACAAGGTAAACCACCCATCGGTGTCGTTGTTCGAATCGAACTGAAAAGGATCCGGGGACGATGGGCGGGCGGGATGATATCCCGCCGGCATTGGCCAGGGCTGGACCCTGTTTTATGTGAAGGCTTATACCCCGGAAGGATTCCGGCTGCATGCCATGCAGCCCTCCCATTATCCCCTCATATCGCTTTCCACTCACTTGGCAGGCTATGGATGACACCATGCGCAGCGTTCACCAACGCTAAAGGGGTGACCGTGCGCCGAATCCATTCTGACAAAACCCCGGGAGGGCGAGGCTCCGCACCGCCGGATTATGCCCACCCTTTTCGATTTCGTTGTCACTGCGGTAATCGTAGTCGATTCGGATTTGGAGGAAGTATAGGGCGAATCCTTGGGTGCAGCAAAAAATATTGCCAACCCCCGACCCCTCCCTCTTGCTGGAGTATGGCTCAAGCAACGGATCGATCCCTTTCTTTGGACGGGCAATTTTACCAGGAAGCCGACGCATTTTTCACGTCCAACCTTCCCCACGGGCTGACCTTTGACGATATTTCGTTAGCCACCCTTTATTCCGAGGTCTTGCCGAAGCAGACTAAAACCGACGTTTCGCTTTCGGAGACCGTGCAGCTCCATATCCCGATCATCAGCTCGGACATGGATACAGTGACCGAAGCACGCATGGCGATTGCCATGGCCCTGAATGGCGGCATGGGCATTGTGCATTACAATATGAGCGACCGGGAACAGGTAAAGGAGGTAGCCCGTGTGAAAAATCATATCCACGGGTTTATCCAGGAACCCGTTACGGTACAGCCCGATTTTCATATCGGGGATGTCCTCCAATTGATGGAGCAAAAAGGCTACAAGTTCGCAACCTTCCCCGTCGTTGACAAACACAACCGGCTCATGGGGCTCCTGCCCGGCCGGGTGGTGAAGGGCCGCTATGCCGCCAAAAAAGTTAGCGAGGCGATGCATGCCCTAGACCAGGTCTTTACCCTCAACCATCGCGAGATTTCCAAAGACCCCATTGGGGCCGCCGACAAGTTTTTTAACGAACACCTCGGAATCCATAAACTCCTTGTAGTGGATGACGAGCAGAAGCTGAAAGGCCTCTTCACCATGAGCGACATCGAACGCCTGATGGCAGAAAAAACGAGTGAGGTCAAACCCGCGCGGGATCCCGCTTTCCGACTGGTTTGCGGGGCGGCCATCGGGGCAAAACACACAGCGGATGGGTCCCTTGACCGTGAAGGCCTGACCACTCACGTGGCCAACCTCGTGGAAGAGGGAATCGATGCCGTAGCCGTGTCTACGGCCCATGGACACACAGCTGGTGTGGGCGACATGGTTCGTATCCTTCGCAGTGCCTTTCCGGACCTCACCATCATCGCCGGCAACGTGACCAGCGGGGATGGCGTCCGCTTCCTTGCTGAAGCCGGAGCCAACGCGATCAAAGTGGGTCAAGGGCCGGGATCAATTTGCACGACCCGGATCGTGGCCGGTGTAGGGATTCCCCAGATGACCGCTCTCTATGTAGCCAGCCGCGAAGCAACGAACCATGGAATCAAGGTGATCGCTGATGGGGGCATCACAAAGTCGGGGGATATAGCGAAAGCGCTGACCCTGGCCGATTCCGTCATTCTGGGCGGCCTCCTTGCCGGCTGCCGTGAAGCGCCCGGCCAGATCATGGAAATCAATGGGAAACTGTACAAACAGTATCGCGGCATGGGAAGCCATGCCGCGATGAAAGAGGGATCCGCCGCACGCTACGGACACGACAAACAGGATATCAGTCGAAAGGCCGCCGCTGAAGGTATTGAAGCCCTAAAAGAAGTCTCCGGCACGGTGGATGATGTGCTGCGTGAATTGGTCGGCGGGGTGCAAAGCGGGTTAGGATACCTGGGCGCCAACGATTTAATGGAGTTGAAGCAAAAAGCGCGGTATATTCGAGTCAGCCCGGCAGGACAGAAAGAGTCTGCCCCGCATGATGTGATTACCGTCAAAACCACCGACTCCTCCAAGCCCGGCTGAGGCTCGGTTGGACCTTTGGAATGGGAGGCTTTTGCAATTGGATATAGCTCGCGGTCACGCAACACCTTGAGTTCCCATCCCAGGCTTTCAGCTACATGCATGGTGTTCGTTCGGACCTAAATCGGATCCTGGAGAATAGTGTCATCCTGCGGCACCCCATGGAAGAGGGCTTCGGACATTTCTCCGATAAGGTAAATGGATCCAGTGGCAACGAGCGTGTCGCCGGGCGACCCAAGGTGGGTTCGCCCTGAATAACCTAGCACGTTTCGCACCTTGGATCGGTGCACCGCTCCGGAAAACTCCTTGGGGATGAACGACTCCAGCACTTCATAGGTGGCTGCTCGCGGTTGCCCGGGCTGGAAAAGGTATAAATTCCGGGCATAGTTAGCCACCAGGGGGATCAGGCGACTCGCACGATAGGTGCCCAGGGTGCCCACCAGGATATCCGGGAGCCGTCCGGTGGCTGTGATCAGGCGTTTTAGGTTGCCCTCCAGCATGGCGCACCCTTCTGGATTGTGAGTCGCGTCGAGGATAAGGGTCTTGTTGTCTGCCAGAGCAACCCGCTGCCACCGACCTGGCCAGGAAACCGATTCCAGGGCGGTGGAACGCACCGAAGGCTCTACCGGAAACCGATCCTTCAGCACTTCCGTCACCAGAGTGGCGGTGGCCGCATTGATCCGCTGGTGATCCCCTTCCAAGCCCACATGGGGATAAGCCTCAATATCTGGCCCAAAGTGTTCTGTAACCGAGATGACGGTAGACCCCAGGGCCTCCGCCCGGGATCGAATCACCCTTTCGGCCTCGGTTGGCAATTTCCCCAGGACCACGGGCACCCCAGCCTTGATGATCCCGGCCTTTTCTCCAGCAATCGCCTCAATCGTATCTCCCAGGATTTCGATATGGTCCAGGCTGATCGACGTGATGACAGACACCTCTGGCAGGAGGATGTTGGTCGCGTCCAACCGTCCCCCCAACCCGGTTTCGATGATACCCAGATCGACCTGGGCTCGCTTAAACTCTAAAAAAGCCATGGCCGTCATGAACTCAAAGAACGACGGATGGTCATCGAGCTCGCGCTCACCCAGCCGACGCGCATGGATTTGAAGTTCCCGAGTCAGGGATACGATCTCATGCTCATCCAACACTTTCCGGTTCACCTGAACCCGTTCCCCCTGCCGGATGAGATGCGGGGAGGTATACATGCCCGTCTTCAACCCACTGGCTCGATAGATGGCCTCCAGCATCGCACACACCGACCCCTTGCCATTGGTCCCGGCCACGTGGATGGTCGGAAAGGCGCGCTCAGGATGGTCAATGGCTTCCGCCAGGAGCTGCATCCGCTCCAGACCATATTTGGCTCCATGGTGTTTCAAACCATACAGGTAGTCGCGGACTTCGACGTAGGTGTTGAGCTTTGGATTGAGATCCATCCCTCAAATCATCTCTCCCGGCGACGCAGAGTCACGGAGATTTTTATTTCGTGAATACGCGCATTCCGCCTTTTTCGCTTCGTCCTCGAAATCTAAATCCCAATCGTGATCCCAATCGATACCAAGGCAGGTCGAGCCGTGAAGACTCTCTTACATGGAAATTCAGAAGGGCCGCATTGGATGCGACCGGGGAAACAGATAAAGCTTTGAGTCTCATTACTCATCAATCAGGACAACGAATGGAGTCATCCAGGAGAGCCACAATCCCCGCTTCAAAAAGGGTTGCAGGCAGGGTAAAACCCCTAATACCCTATTAAACTTTTTCGGATATGCCCTTATTCAAGAAGCCACAATACTCGACGGTTACGGTTAAAAAAAAGGATATCCCCAAGGGACTCTGGACCAAGTGCCCTAAAACCGGGGAAATCATATATAACAAAGAGCTCGAGCAGAATTTAATGGTGGTGCCCAAGAGCGGTTACCACTTCCCCCTCGATGGGCGCAGCCGCATCCACTCCCTTATTGATGAGGGCAGCTTCGAGGAGACCGATAGCGGCCTGACCTCTCTTGATCCCCTCGGCTTCAAGGGCTTAGCGCCCTATACCGCCAAGCTTGAGCAACACCAGAAACGCACCGGGGAAAAAGACACCGTGATTTGTGGTCTTGGCAAATTGAACGGTATGCCGGTCAGCCTGGCGGTAATGGACTTTAAGTTTCTCGGCGCCAGCATGGGATCCGTGGCCGGTGAAAAAATCACCCGCGCGATCGAACGTGCCGCCGAGGAAAAGATTCCCCTCATTATTGTCTCAGCGAGCGGAGGGGCTCGAATGTACGAGGGCATCCTCAGCCTGATGCAAATGGCTAAAACCAGTGCTGCCCTCGCCCGACTGGCGGATCTGCGAATTCCTTATTTTTCAGTGCTGACTAACCCGACCATGGCCGGGGTCATGGCCAGTTTTGCCTCCCTCGGGGATGTGATTATTGCAGAACCTGGTGCGCTTATCGGATTTGCGGGAGCCCGGGTGATTAAAGAAACCACCCAACAGGACCTCCCTCAGGGGTTCCAAACCTCGGAATTCCTCCTCGAACGCGGCCTCATCGACCAGATTGTTCACCGGCATGAGCTGAAGGTCAATTTAGCCGGGCTGATCGAAAAACTCTATCCCGCCGCCAAAGCCGAGGTAGAGGCATCGACCGAATCCGGATCGGTAGCCTAAGCGGTAATAGAACCCTTGGCTTAATGGAGGGATGCTCGCGGAAGACCACGAGCCCTTTAATCGATGGCAAGGTGGAGGTCGAGGGCACCCGGGGTTCATACACAACCTCTACATGGACTCCCCTAGACCCTAGCCATTGGACACTAAGCACTAAAATAAGTCTTCACCGCATCCAGGGGACGACAATTTAGGATATGGTCCCGCGTGAGCCAACCTTTGCGGGCAATGTAAACCCCCGCTTCTGTATAATCGAATCCGTCCGTAGAATGGGCATCGGGATTGATCGCACAGAGGACGCCTTTTTCAGCTGCCCGTTTCCAATGCCGCCAGTCCATATCGAGGCGATAGGGATTGGCATTCAATTCAATCACGGTGTTGTTGGCCGCAGCCGCATCGACAATCGCGTTTATATCCACGGCATAGGCCTCACGGCGCAGCAAAAGTCGCCCGGTGAGATGGCCCAGCATGGTGACCTGAGGATGTTCGATTGCTTTGATAATCCGTTTTGTCTGGTCCACCTCACTTAAGCTGAAGGAAGAATGTACACTAGCCACGACATAATCGAGAGCTTCCAGCAAGTCATTGTCAAAGTCCAGGGACCCATCGGCCAGGATATCCACCTCATTGCCCGCGAAGACATGGCAGGAAAACTGACCGGACGCATTTAGCTCACGAATCTGCTGTATCTGTTTTCTCAATCGATCCTCGTCCAACCCATTCGCTTGAAAACTGGCCTTGGAGTGATCGGCAATCCCCAGGTAGTCCCACCCGCGATCCTGCGCAGCTTGAACCATTTCCTCCAGCGAGTTCCGGCCATCGCTCGCCGTGGTGTGGTTGTGGAAGACCCCTTTCAGGTCCGACATGGTTAAAGGCTCCGGAAAGGCATCCCCTTCCTGTTCCCCAGCTTGAATCTCATCTAAACCCTCTCGGAACTCTGGAGGAATGAATTGCAAATCCAGGGCCTCGAAGAGGTCATGTTCAGTGCGAATAGAGGGCGGTGATGGTGCGCTGAGTTCGACGGCATCCGGTTCCTCCTTCCTACTCTCCGATTTCTGACTTCCGGCTTCTGCCTTTCGACTGAGCCCCCATTCGGACAGGGAAAGCCCTCGGGCCAATGCGCGTTGGCGCATGAGGACATTATGTTCCTTAGACCCGGTGAAATGGTGGAGCGCGAAGGCATATTGATCGGGCGGGACAACACGGAGATCGGCCTGGAGCCCTCCCTCAAGCCGGACACTGCTCTTGGTCTCTCCTTTGGCCGTAACCTCCACGACCTCCTCCTGGTTCGTAAACCAGTCCATGATGGGCTCCGGTGAGTTTGACCCCACGATAAAGTCTAAATCACCCACAGTCTCTTTATACCGCCGGTAACTCCCGGCGGCCTCCGCCTGATGGACTTCCTCCAGGCTCTTAAGTCCCCCCAGGATTGTTTCAACCACTTCCCGCACGGACCACCAATGATGCCGGGCAGCATAGGCCTCACGGTTCTGGATCCCACTTAAAACATTCTCCGCCGTCTTTTTGCCGAACCCCTTCAGTCCGGCAATTCTGCCATCCTCAGCCGCGCTCTTTAACCCTTCAATATCTTCGACACCAAGTTCGTCATAAAGCTTCTTAATCTTCTTCCCGCCCAACCCGGGAATATCCAACATCTCCAGTAAACCTGAAGGGACCGAGGCTTTCAATTTGGAGTAAAACTCGAGGTCACCCGTAGCATGAAGGGTTTCAATCTTGGTCACGAGGGCATCTCCCATTCCCTTAATATCACCAAGTCGTTTTTCCTCAATAAGGACATCGAGGTCATCTTCCAGGGTTTCAAGGATGCGGGCCCCATTCTGGTAAGCTCGAATTTTAAAGGGGTTCTCTCCCTTTAACTCGAGTAGGACCGCGATTTCTTCGAGTACATCCACAATATCCGCTTTGTTCATGAGAACCTTTTACCTGACGATTGCACAGAAGAACACGGATTTTTCAAATTACGGATCGACCTATTCTCCAAAACACTGGCGCACACGGGCGTAATCGATCTTTCCAGATTTCAAGAGAGGCATGGAACTGGCGACACGAATTTCTTTAGGGACTGAGAAGGCGGGCAAGGTCGCCTTGACTTCGGATAGCAGAATATCCGGGTCCAATTCGCCAACAACCAAGGCTACTACACGTTCCCCCCACTGAGAGTCGGACACCCCGACGACCACAGCTTCCCGGATCTGGGGCACAGCCAACAAGGCCGCTTCCACTGATGCCGGGTCCACCTTTTCTCCCCCGGTGTTGATGATCCGATCGCTCCTCCCCGTCACGGACAAACGTCCATCTGCCATATATCCGATGTCGTTGGTTTGGTATTCATGACTCAATCCCCGATCCGGAAAACCAACGTAACCGAGAAACAAGCTGCTCGCATCAATTCGGATAGATTTTGGTGCGCTGGAGGACTTACCCGCTTCAATCGAATGAACGTGAGAAAGTAACCGCCCCGCGGTCCATTGCCCCGTTTTAAATTCACCCTCGTCTTGTAAGGTAACCATGGCCGCGGTTTCCGTCATCCCATAGGAAAGCCGAATGGGAAGCCCCGTTGCCATGAACCGCTTCAGGGTGTCCGGACTAGCCCCAGCCCCTCCCAGGATAATGGCCTTCAGCGATGGAATACAGATATCCCTATCCAACAATCGGGTCAGCTGAGTGGGAACGAGGGACAACAAATTAACAGAGCTGTCCACAGCTGGCCAGTCTCCCATCTCAAGCCGCTTCCAATCCCAGAGACAGAGCTGCCCCTCCGAGACTATGGCGCGAACTACCTGCATCCACCCCCCCACATGCCAGAGGGGAAGCACACATATGGAGTTCAGAGGAGTGTCATGGAAATACGAATACAACCCGTGAGCAGCTGAGTGTAACGTCTCCCAAGTATGCCGGACGAGGCGCGGGGTACCCGTAGTCCCGCTGGTCGGAATAAGGACTTCACCTGGATTAACATTCCCGGGGAGAATTAGGGGTTGGACCGGATCAGCCAGGCAGACGGTCTGCCCATTCACCAGACCCGCCAACCCGCTCGCCACAAATGAGAGTGGATCCGCTTCAGACACGATTACCGAACCTGTCCCCCGGTCAGAGAATCGGTCAAAGGACTCCAGGTAAGCATCTCTCTGGAACGCAACCAGAAAACTCCCTGACTTAATGGCCGCTAGCTGTTGATCCGATATCATTCGGGAATTTTGTGTCTATGGTATGGGTTAGCAATTTGACGGGCTGGGGTGTCCCACTACTTTGAAAAGTACTGGAGCAGGCAAAGCTGGCCCATCGGGTCAGCGGCGAATTCCCCCAAAAATCAATGGACATAAAGCATCATCCACAGGTGGGTTGCAAAGGGCATTTAAACATTTTTCCAAACCGCTTCCATTTCCTCACGCCCAATCTGTCCAGGCACCATTTCCGGGCCCCGCGGATGCATAGACATTCCATCCGCTTCAAAATAAACCTGGGTTCCAAATCCGAGGGCCAAGACCTGTTCGGGCTCGGGCAAAGCAGCGGCAATCCGTAAGCCGGCTTCCAGCCCAATGGCAGTTTCAAAGGCAGAAGAAAAAACCAGGTGGCGCTGCCAGGCAGCCTGCCACTGGTGGTAGAGCAAGGGAGAACCCACGATCGAAGGCTTAATCACCAGATTGCCCTTCCACCCAGAAATTAATGCTTGAAAGAGGGTATCGACCTGGCACACCGACTCATCCAGCGCAACATGCACTCCATACCGCGTCGCCAGACTCTGCATGACTTCCTCTCTGCCCGGTGGAAGGGGTTGCTCGAGGAATGCCAATTGGGGCACCTCACTCAATCGTTCCAGCCAATACTCCATATTGTCCTCCCCTAAACTTCCATTCGCATCCAGGCGCATGGCTCCTTGGACGGGTAGATCTTCAAGCAGCTTGTTGAAAATCCCTATTTCCTCTTCAATAGGGTGCACCCCGATCTTCCACTTAAACGTATGGTAGCCTTGTTCCACCAGGGTCTCCATGTAGGCAAAGGCGTTCTCGCCTGCAGGCAGTAACCCCACCACTGGAAAACACCGTTCGGGTGGATCATCGCTGTAGACTTGCTGCTCGGCAGCCCATAAGGCCATTTGCACACAAGGGTAGCTCGAGGAAACCAAACTGAATCCGAAACGTGGCATGTCCGACGGCAACGACCGCAGGCAACCGATCGCATCTTTGACGGACTCAGTCTTAAACGCTTCCAAAGGGGCGACCTCCCCGTAACCTGTCCTCCCCGCCTTATCGGTAAGGCGAAGCAGCACGCCCTCCCTCCGGGTCCAAAGGCCATGCGCTGTCCTCAGGGGAATCTTAAAGTTCCTCTGGTAGGCCTTGAATTCGAGATGGAAATCCCCCATGCGAATATCCTTTTTTAAAGTGAGAGGATCTGCAACTGAGAAGGTGGATAAATAAGCCGGGGTTGTCCCGGTACCACCCGCTCCCGTAGGAGCGACTTTACGTCGCGACCCGCCTGTTCAACTCAATCGTGATCGTCATCGATTTTTTAGCGGTACCGATTTCGATTGGCAGGGTCTTTACGCTTCGACCAGGAAATCACCCGTAAAATTTAAGGCGTGCGAAAGGCCGTTGCATTTCTTTGATTATAAATATGCGCATGTCCTCCGAGGAAATCTTGGCTCTGGGTCGTCAAACGATGACCAACGAGTCCGAGCAAGTCGCCTCAGCCTCCAGACGGCTTTCCGATGATTTTGTAAGAATTGTCGAAGTATTAGCAGCCACTCGAGGTAAGGTAGTGATTTCGGGCATTGGCAAAAGCGGGCACATCGGGCGCAAAATTGTAGCGAGTCTCTGCAGTGCCGGGACGCCCAGTGTGTTTCTACATCCCACTGAGGCGGTCCATGGCGACCTGGGACTCTTCCAGCCCGGGGACCCCGCCATCCTGATTTCAAAAAGCGGGTCCACCAATGAGCTACTGGACATCATACCCATATTGAAACAAATGAAATCTCCGATCATTGCTCTGGTCGGCAATGTCGACTCCGAATTGGCCCGCATGGCAGATTTTACTCTCGATGCCTCGGTCTCCAGTGAGGCCGATCCGGATGGAATTTTACCCACGGCCAGTTCCACGGTGACGCTGGCAATTGGAGATGCATTGGTGGCGGCAGCTATGCGCGCACGCGGATTTACTCCCGAGGATTTCGCACGGTTTCACCCCAGTGGACAACTCGGCCGCAACCTGACCAAGCAGGTTGGGGATATTTTGCACAGCCCGGAGCAAGTCGCTATGGTGGAACCGGATAATACCCTAAAAGAGGTGGTCATTGCCATGACGGAAAAAAACCTCGGAGCAGCCTGTGTACACCCGCGGGGAGATCCCTCCCGGATCATTGGCATTATTACAGATGGGGATGTCCGTCGAGCCCTGCAAAAGCACGATGACCTGGGAGGGCTTACCGCTACCGATTTTATGACCCCTGGTCCTGTCACGGTCTCCCCCACAGCCTACTTGGCGGAAGCGGTTCGCCTGATGGAGGATCGGCCGGCCCAAATTTCAGAACTGCCGGTCGTTGGACCAGACGGGTTGTTCATGGGACTGATCCGGATACATGATATTTATCAACCTTAGGAGAACTGGGCTCGCGCAAGCACGACCCCTACGAAGGATTCAAGAAATTTCCCTAGTGTGCTGTGTCGGGAGGGCGGGATGATATCCCGCCGCAATAACCCAGACCTTACCGAAAGATCACGGCTGCATACCATGCAGCCCTCCCGGAATCCGAATGAAGTTCTGGGCTCCTGCCAGGACAGAACCCATAACCTGATGTAGCCGGTTCCAATACAGCTTGCCAATGAACCCATCGACCGGTTGGCTCATCGGGTTTGTTTGAAACGATGTCCCTAACTCCATTTACCAGTCAGATTATAGCAGACACCGGGCTCAGTATGGGCGACGAAGGCAAAGGTCGCCTGGTTCACGAAGCCATTGCGGAAATCCAGGATTCCACGGGCCGGACCGATGCGGTCGGCATGGTGCTCAAAGTGAATGGAGGCGCTAATGCGGGCCATACCGCGGCCGGACTCAAGCTCAACCTGCTCCCCTGCGGTGTGCCCGAAACGGATGTCCCCTATCTAGGTATCGGGGCAGGCGTGGTCGCGGATCCACGCAAATTCTGGTGGGAATTGCGCCCTCTTGAAATGGAAGACCGATATGAAGTGTTTTCCAGGCTGCTCATTGATGAGCGATGCATGTTGAGCGATCTCACCCATCGCCTCCTTGATCTGGCGTGGGAGGACTACCGTGTGAATGTCCTCCAGGATGCTCCACGTGGATCCACCGGCCGAGGAATTTCTCCAACGTACGGAGAGGAGACGCTGCAAACCCAGATTGGGTACCAGTGCTTTAAGGGTGAAAAAGATCCCTTTGTGAAGGCAATGCTGGCGCGTATCAGCCGCGCCGAAGCCATCATTCAACACGTCTGCCAGGTATCCCCCGAGACTTGGATTTCCTTTTTTGATCGCCTGACCGAAACCGAGACCCGGGCCAATCTCGAGGCGGTCAATGCCCGGATCTTTGATCGGAGTGAGTTTGACTTCCACCAGTTCAGAGATCCGGAGGATCCGTTCACCCTCGATCGCGACGCGTTGATCGATACCTACTGGCAAGCTGGATCTGCACTTGCCCCGGCTATCGGGGACATTCGGGAAACTGTGTTAACCCTGCTCAATGACGGTAAGTTCATTATCGGCGAATTTGGCCAGGCCTATTGGTTAGACAAACGGCATGGGTTTTCCCCCAATGTCACCGCTTCTCATACTTTTTGCCCGGAATTCTTCCAGAGCGCGGGCATCCCTGTTCGTCCAATTCATAACATCGGAGTGTGCAAAGCCTACGACACCAAAGTCGGCACCCACCTCTTTCTGTCCGAAATGGAGGATGATAACCCGCTGGCCTCACGGTTGAAGCAAATTGAATTCGGCACCTCCACTGGACGCCAGCGGATGGTCGGCTGGTTCGATGCAGTAGAGAAAGGGGACGCTATTCGATTCGGTGGCTGTGAAGATATCATGATCAACAAAATCGATGTGCTGGCCAACGGGGAGGACTGGACCGGCAATCTGAAAATCTGTGTCGCCTACGAGGACACCGAGGGAAAGGCCTATCCCGGAGTCCCCCGGGATGACACCATACGTGCCCAACTCCGGCCCCGCTATATTGAACTACCCAGCTGGACGGAGAACCTCTCCGATTGCAGGAAATGGGACGAACTTCCGGAATCCACCCAGATCTATGTGGCGATGATGATGTATACGACCATCCAAGTCGCCACCCGTGGCGGCGATTCTCCCCTCCCTCGTCTACCCAATCTGCGCTACCTAGGCGTGGGCCCGGAACCGAAACAGATCATTAAGGACCTTCCGGATACCGAGAGCCTGCTCGAACTGGCGGGGAAGCTCGCCAAGGTGATGGGAATGCTTTAGACAGCGTCTCTTTTGTAGGAGCGACTTTACGTCGCGGCCAAACCGTGGAAATGATTCAATGCATAGCACTCAGCTATTGCATTGAGCTTCTCTCGCGCCGTGAAGTCGCTCCTACAGGGAAGATTTGAAAATCAATCTGGAGGGCCGGGTTACCGCAACGTTCGATTACGATTTGGAACAGTAGCCAAGGAAAAAACCTATTGCATGTGGGATTCGCAGACCCTTAGGTTTCCCCTTTTACCTCCCTAAACCTTCTATGAAGCGCGCACTTGTCACCGGCATTACTGGGCAAGATGGATCTTATCTTGCAGAACTCCTTCTTAAAAAGGGCTATGAAGTCCACGGACTTGTCCGGCGGACCAGCTCGGTAAACCGAGAGCGCATCGACCATCTGTGGGACTACCAGAATGTGGAAATGAACCAATTCCACATTCACTACGCCGATCTGGCCGATGGCGGTCGACTCGCCAAGCTGATGTATGACCTTAAGCCCGACGAAGTGTATAATTTGGGTGCTCAGAGCCATGTCCGGGTCAGCTTTGAAATTCCGGAATACACTTGCGATGTCGCCGGCACTGGAACCGTCCGTATGCTGGAAGCGATTCGCGAAGCGGGCTTGATGGAAAATGTTCGGTTTTACCAGGCCTCATCGTCCGAGATGTTCGGAAAAGTCATGGAAGTTCCCCAGACCGAAAAGACGCCCTTCTACCCACGCTCCCCCTACGCCTGCGCGAAGGTCATGTCTCACTACCTAACCCAAAACTACCGGGAGTCTTATGGAATGTTTGCCTGCTCAGGCATTTTGTTTAACCACGAATCCCCTCGCCGCGGAGAGCAATTCGTGACACGCAAGATTACCCGCGCAGTTGGTCGGATCCTCGCAGGGACCCAGAAAAAGCTCGCTCTGGGCAACATCGATGCCAAGCGGGACTGGGGCTACGCTCCTGAATACGTTGAAGGCATGTGGCGCATGTTGCAGGCCGACGAGCCCGACGATTATGTCCTCGCGACCAATGAAACCTTTTCAGTAAAGCAATTCCTCGAAGAAGCCTTCGGGTGTGTCGATCTGGATTGGCAGGATTACGTCGTGTTTGACAAGAAGCACATGCGCCCCGCAGAAGTCGACTTGCTGATTGGTGACTATTCCAAGGCTAAGGAAAAACTAGGTTGGGAACCGACCACCCGTTTCCAGGACTTGGTCAAGATCATGGTCAGCTCCGACAGGAAGTTAGCCCTCCGAGAAAAGGCCTACAAAGAGGCGGATGTAGATACCAAGCCTCCCTTTGAAGAAGCCTAGTGGCGGGGTCGAACTGGTCCAGGGTGTGGTGGCGAATCTGTAGGAGCGCCCGCATCTCGGATCTCGGATCTCGCCCAAACAAAAAGGCCGGTCCATCGAGATTAGCTCTCGACGAACCGGCCTTAATGAAAGAG
>JANQKZ010000026.1 GCA_028280845.1 Opitutales bacterium
AGCCCAAGTGCTGGACATGGTCTCTCCCCCGAAAGAACAAGGTGTGCCGATACCTGGTCCGAGGGGTAAGTGGTTGGATGACTCGGTGCTCATCCAATATGCCGAACAAATCCGTTTATTCAGCAAAATCGATCTGCCAATCCGCATCCTCAATCCCGATCCTTATGTATCCCAGGTGCATCACGAGTTAGACGATGGTCGGAATGTGTTTTTTGTTGTAAATCTACATCCTACGGAGGCTCGGCAGGTGGATGTCGGATTCAGTGATGGGGCTAGTAAGCTTTCCATTTGGGACACGGCGACCGGAGGGCGTTCCGTATTTGGAGGTGATCGCCTCAGCCTGGGACCGCTTGGGTCAGTAGTATTGGTAAACGATTCCCTCGAAGTAAATGGAACAGAAACACGCTATCCCTCCGACCGGGATCGGGTTGTAGCAGGAGCAGCGTCGCCGGTTCAGCCACTTGAGTCCCGATGGGAGGTGGAGTTTCTGCCAGCGGGGGAGGGTGAACCTTTTCAGCGGGTTTTGGATACTCTCGAAGATTTCAGTTTGTCCCCCGATCCGGGGTTGGCCTCATTTGGGGGGACGCTGGTTTACCGGCAAACCTTTTCGGGGGATCCCGCGCTGGGTGAAGGAACGGGTCTCTTTCTGGATCTTGGGACCGTGCATGGATCCACCTCGGTGGTGGTGAATGAAAAGGAACTCGGCTCAGCTTGGTATGGTAAGCATGTATATTCTCTAGAGGGCGCTTTAAAACCCGGAGCCAACAGGATCGAAATCCGAGTATCCACTGTCTTGGCCAATTTAATGCGTCAGCAATTTAATGACACGCCATGGCGCCGATGGGCCTTCTGGTTTGACCCCATCCCGATGGGGCTGGAGGGGCCGGTCATGGTGGTTACGCCGGATTCTTAAAAGTTGTCTGGTTAAATTGAAATAGGTCTAGCACGTCGCGCCCGAATACTCACGCTTTCACGGATCGAGGGGCAAGTCCCTCGCTTTCGCCTGTGTCCGGAGACACTGTCGAACGGGACAGTGGATGTTCTGGATGGAATCAGGTTGCCCAGAAGGGAGGAAGGAGAGAGAAAGGAGGACATGTATATTCCCACGTTCCTACGCCTTCTCAAAGTGAATGTTGTCATCGGATTTGGCGGACTTATTCTGTCTTCCATGGCTTGCGTTGGATCTGAAAGTGCCTCGCTCCGTGTCATGATCCTGACCGGGCAAATGAATCGGTACCATAGTTGGGAAGTCACCTCCAAGGTGTTACAATCCCAGCTGGAAGAAACGGGTTTGTTCGAAGTCGATCTGGTAGTAGCGCCGCCCATGGGAGAGGATATGACCCACTTTCGCCCGGATTTCTCTGCTTATGAGGCCGTGGTGATTGTCTATGACGGAGATGACTGGCCGCCCGACACGCGCGAGGCTTTTATCGAATATGTGAAACAGGGGGGAGGGGTGGTTACGGTCCATTCGACCAATAACGCCTTTGTGCACTGGAAGGAGTGGAACGATGTTATCGGTGTTGGCGGATGGGGGGGATCCGGGGCCTATCCGGTGCCCATGCCTGAACGGTTAAAAACCACGGGGGGCGAAGCGGAATGGGGAGGTCGTAACCAGAAGCATGGACCGATCATCCGATGGCGGCATGGAGAGATGGTTCAGGATGATGGTCCTGGCGGGACCTTTCACCCCCCCAAGCATGATTTCCTGATTACGGTTCGGGATTACGATCATCCGGTGACCCAGGGCTTACCCGAGACCTGGTATCACGCCTTCGATGAGTGTTATAGCCGACTGCGGGGCCCAGCCGAGAATCTGTCCATCCTCGCTACCGGTTTCGCCAATCCCGCGGTAAAGAATGCCTCTATGGAGCACGAACCCGTCTTGATGGCGATCCGTTATGGGGAGGGGCGGGTGTTCCACTCCACTCTCGGGCATGTCGGAAAAAAAGATGAGCACCCTGTTCGTTGTCTCCAATGCGTTGGATTCAGTACCACCTTTCAACGCGGGACTGAGTGGGCGGCTTCCGGAAAAGTAACCCAGCCGGTTCCCGAAGATTTCCCAACGGCCTATGAGGTGTCTGAACGCGAGTAGGGCATAGGAGAGCTTGTTGGGGATGAGAGCTCCTTCCCGGGCGGGCCTGCCGGTTGACCTGGAGGGCTTCCCGGTTCCAGAAAGCTATCCCCGCTTACCGAATTAGCTGGGCGAGGGGAGCTGACATCGAGGAATCGATTGGAACGCCGCCCTCAGCGGCGGGGAAGAATTTTGCCTGCCGGAGAAGTTCCTCCACTTTGGCTTGGATGGCGGGGTCGGGGATATCGAGATCCACCTTATCCACGAAGCCCATCAGGTTGATTTGTAATCGGGCGATGGCGCGGTTGAGCTCATCTTCTGTCATATAGGCGAGGAAGTGATCGCGCTTCAGAGGTTTAAACAGTTGAGGGGAGTGGGAATGATCACCGAGGGAGGAGACAAAGTCAGCATAGAGGAAGTCGAAGGCCTCTGCTTCGGAAAGCGGCAGCCGTTGTTCGGAAAAATCGGTCGGTATTTCTTTAGGTCCCGAATAGAGATGATACGACATTTCCTGAATTTGGGGACCTCGAGTGAATCCACTCAGGATGAAGCTCAGTTTACGCTCCTCTCCACCAGCAAGACGGCCGATTTCCTGGGCGTGCATGGCGGAGCGGAGTCCTTCCTCATGGAGTTCAGGGTCGTAGTCCCTGTTGGGGAGATAGCGCGCCCGGACAATCAGGTAGCAGTTCTCGAGGGTTTCTCTTGGTTTGAGTTTTAAGTTTACCCGCAAGGCATCGAAACGGTCCTCGGTGTCGGCAATGTCGTTTTCAAGTGCTTCGAGTTGATCCCGGAAGCTGTCGATATTCGTGGCAAGATCTCCTTCCAGTCCGGACAAATCGCCTCGGTCAAAGGCGGCTTCCTGATCCGCTGTCATATTGGGAAAGTCGCGACCGGCCACCAAATTGCGCATGTTTAACTCCTCCTGGGCGAGTCGCGCCATGGTCTGGTTAAATTTATCAATGTAGAGTTGTTTCTCGCTGGAAAGCGGGCTGGTACTGAGATCGTAGATGGAAATGAAGCGGTCACTATGCTTGATCGACTTTTTCACCGTGACCGTGCTGCGATAAGAAACCCATCGCTGGGTTCCCCCATCATCGACTAACCACCGCCCGGTCTCAAAGCCAACCACCGGCAGAAACTGGTCCCCTACTTTTACCGTGACCATCATCCCCATAAATATCGAATCGGTCATATCCGCTTCCAATGCAGCATCCTCCACTTGACCCATAAGGCAGGAGAGTCCACACAGGGAAGCGATCCACCAGAAAATCAGCTGGCGGTTACCTCGAGGCCGTCGCTTGAATCGACGATTTAACTCTGAGATAGAGGGCTTCAATGGCTGGTATCGAACTAATTTGGAGGGAGCGTTCGAGGAAGGGCAAGGCTTCGTCATAGCGCCGCTCCTCGATTAGAACCTTTGAGTAAAGTAAAAGGGCTTTTAGTTCCCCGGGATTGGCTTGAAGCGCACGGTCCAGATAGAGAATAGCTAGTGGATGGTCACTCTGCGCGACAGCAACCTCCGCGGCGAGGAGTAGAGCCGGGACATAAAAGGGATTCGATTGGAGGACAGTCTCCAAGGAGGATAGGGCACGGTCCTGGCTTCCCTGCCATAAGGCGAGCTCTGAGTCCGCCAGGCGGTAGCGCAAGATATCATCCTTTCCCCATTTCCCCTTTTCAGTCGACAGCGCATTGAAGAGTTGAAGCGCAGTGTCGTGGCGATCGAAATCAATAAACTGGTCAATGGCCTTGAGAATGAGGGCAGGGTCGGGGACTTCGTCGCCCGACATAGCCAGTTTGTAATTATCGAGGGACCGTTCGGGAGCATCATTCAACGCATAGATATTGCCGAGCAGGACCAGTTCATTAGGGCCGGCGTTACCCATTGATTTCAGAATTTCAATATTTCGTGCTGCCTTGAGCGGTTGTTCCATGCCAAGGTAGGCATTGGCCTGAAGTCTCCAGTAGAGGGGGTTGGTCGGGTCTTCATCCTGGAGGTCAGCCAGGGTGGCACTCGCCATCTCGAACTTTTTATTGTCAAGGTAGCACTTGGCCAGACCTCGGAGCCAGTCCGGGTTTTCCGGGTCGTGCATGATGGCAAACTGGTAAGCGGATTCGGCGGCTCGATATTTTTGCAATTGCAGATAAGCATAGGCAAGGGATCCGTAGATGTAGCCCCTGTTCTCTCCCAGAGCCAGGGATTTTTTGATGGCATCTACGGCTTCTTCCCATCGCTTGAGTCGAATGAACATGATTCCCAGGTTAGTCCATGCCCGTCTGAAATCGGGAAACTTATCGATAGCAATATTGTATTCCTTTTCGGCCAATTCGTAGGCGTTGGCACTATAGTAGATATTGGCGAGAATCATGTTAAAGGTGGCGCTGACCGGTGTATCTTCGCGAAGCATACCCTCTAACATGACCTGGGCCAGGTTCGGATTGCGGTCAAAAATGGGACCAAGCTTTTCGAGGAGTGCGATCTCCACTTCAGAAAGCTCGGGTTCTACGTCGGAAAGGACACCATAGCTGGCGGTAAAGCGCTTTTGGAACTCGGATTTTTCCACATCGGCCTTCCCCATGTCTTCGTATTCCTTCCACAGGTCTTCATCGGGCTGAGCGGGAAGCGAAAGCGAAGCCGTGATGAGGAGCAACAAACAATAAGCATGAAGTCGTCTCATAGAGCGAAAGGACTGAGGTTGCGACTCTGGTTGAGGATGAAGGCATGTTCGACCCATACCTTCACCCGCCTGTTTCCCTTGTAGGCGGGCTTGAATCGCCAACGCTTGATATTTTCGATGATCCATTTATTTAACGCTTCGTCAGTAGAGTCCATGACGAAGATCTTGTCGGCGCGGCCCTTCTCGGTAACGACATACATCACATGGAGTCGCATTTTTGAGCCACGAAATTCGTTGGGCACCCTGGAGGTGGGGGTGTAGAGGCGCTCGGGTTTTTCGTCGACCTCCTTGTTCTCAAATATCCCGGGCTGGGCGAAAGGATTGTCCAGCTCGCTACGGCGGTAGCTGTCGACATTGAGGTCCACGACGATCGTCGTATCCATCCCGATCTCGAAATCAACATCGAGGAAATCGAGTTTCATCTCCGTGGTCGGCGCCATCTTTGGGATTTCCATGGTGATGGGGGTGACGTCGGGCAGGGGTTCCACTTCCTCCCGTTGTGGAGGAGGTGGTGGGGGAGGGACAAAAAACTCGACCAATTCCGGTTCGGGTTCCGGAGGTTCGAACTCGGTATTCTGCTGCCCGAGAATGACTAAACCAAAGAGGAGCCCGGTCAAGACGAGGGCACCCAGAGAGGCGAGCCAGGAGTTGGCTTTTCCAGTAAGTTGTTCTCTCGGGGCTTTCATATTTCGGGTTAACGGTCTTCGCGGGTGGAGAAGTGGACAATTCTGGCTCCGGCTGCTCGGGCTTCGCCGTAGACCTTGGAAAAGGTGCCGTGGGTCGCATTGCGATCAGCCTGGATAACCACCGGGAGGTCGTCTTCCTGGCTGAAGACACGGGTCAGGGTGGGTCGGATCCCGGTAATTCCAATTTCCCGCCCACCATAAAACACGCGATCATCAGCGGAGATGGCGATGAGGATAGGTTTTTCTTCGACGGCGCGGGAACTGGCGGCTTCCGGTTTTTGCACCTGGATGCCGGTTTCTTCAACGAACACCGTGGTGACAATAAAGAAGATAAGCAGAATAAAGATGCAATCGATCATAGGGGAGAGGTTGATCTCCACCTTTTCTTCACTTTCCGATTCCATGCGGCGTCGAATGATCATGATCGAGATTTCAATGCGGTTTGGGGGCCAGTCCCCAGAAATTCGAAATACTCGGATTCCCGGCGAGAGGAGATCCGGTTGATCCAGTAGGTGCAGAACAAGGCCGGGATGGCGATGGTCAGGCCGGTCTGGGTTGTAATCAGAGCCATTGAAACTCCATCCGCCACCTGGCTTGCGGTGTCCTGCCCGCTCCGTTGGGCGAGGCTGTCGAAGGTGCTGAGCATTCCCATGACGGTGCCCAGCAGGCCGACGAGGGGGGAGGCGGCGATCAGCATGCCGGCGGTTTGAAGGCGTTGCTTGAGGGCCTTACGAAACTGGATCAAGGTGCGTTCGTAGGCTTCCTCGGGCAGGTCTAGGAGCACTTTGGGAATCCGCACCTGATAGACCCAGAAGAGGGTAGAAAGGACGGACCGATAGAGAAAAAAGGAAAGAAAAGCCAGGGCGATCATTAAAGGACCGCCACCCGCCAGGGCATCGAGGAGGTCAACCTGAAAGCTATCACTCATTGGCGACCGGTTCCTTTAATTTGCCATTCCAGCTGAGGAGGAGATCGGCGGCGGCAGTCTCCATGGTATTGAGGTTGTTTTTGACGAGCCGGCTGAAGGTGCCGTGTAGGAGTAGAGCCGGGATCGCGACAAAAAGACCGAGTTCCGTGGTAATGAGGGCCTCGGAAATGCCGGAGGACAAGGCCTTGGCGTCACCTGATCCAAACACTGTGATTAAGGTAAAAGTCTTAATCATTCCAACCACGGTTCCAAGCAGTCCCAGCAGGGGAGCGGCGGCGGCGGTCATAGCAAGGAAGGGGAGGAAGCGTTCCGATGCGGTTTTCCGTTTAAGGATTACGCCCAGCATGATTTCTTCGGTTTGGTCGATATGTCCCAAGCCATCCCTTAAGCCGGTTTGGATCATATCGCTTACTACGCCGGGAAAGTCCTGGGAGGCCTGAACCGCGTCTTCGGTCTCTCCTTTAGACAGCGAGGTGGCGACTTTTTCCAAGGCCCCGATAGGCGGGGTTGAGACCGGCCGCAGATCCCAAAGCTTGATCAAACTGATGAGAAGGGCGAAGCCCCCAAGCGCTAAAATAGCCGCACCCACCGGGCCCCCCTTCTTGATATGTTCGGCGATGGAGGTGCGCGTGGCAGCGATGTTTATAGCTCGACCCAATGTGGGGTCGAGTGGCAGAGAGCCGGACAGAGTGGACTTGAAGTCGCGGATGGATTCACGGTCCCTATCATTGAGTAGGATGAGGTTGGGTTCGAGGCTGTTGGGTTGGAAGGCGAGTAGGCCTTGGTCGGCTTCATTTTCCCCGCTGGAAAAGATTGCAGTCGGCCCGATGAGGTAGACCTGGCCGGTGAGGAGGGATCCATCATCCATGAGCGCGCGGCTTTCCAGAGTCTGTCCTCCAATGGCAAGCGGAAGGCGTTCGAGGCTCATTTCAATGCTGCGGAGCAAGAGGTCGGCCCGGGTCTCAGAGTCAAGATTGACCGTCTCCAAGGCCTCCCGCACATCGACCAGGCGATCTGCGTAGAGTTGGTCTTCGGCCACATGCAGCCGGCTTTCAAAGGTATTCAGATACTCGCGAAGGATGCCTTCGGTGTATTCGGTCTGTGATTCAAATGCACTGATTTCGTCCCGAAGGTCGGCGACCTGGAGGTCCTCCCGGCGAGCATTTTCTTCAATGGAGCCCAATTCGATTTCCAGGTTCCGGATTTCCTGTTCCAGTCGGGAGATCGATTGGACCAGGGGGAGTTTTTCCGTACTGATCCCATTGACGATGTCCTGAAATTCAGCAAGGGAAGCATCGATTTTAACTTCCAGATCAGCAATGGCTGCTTCCACATCGGAGTCCTGGCCAGAGAGGGCGAGGGGGAGGAGAAAGAGGAGTAAAGCAGAGCAGGATCTCATTACTCCGTTCCTCCTTTTAGATTTACCGGGAGAGAGACAAGTCCAGGCTCTCTGCGTTTTTCAAACACTTCGATAGCCCGGGCGATGGCAGGGGCGGCTTCATCATTGCGCTGCCAGTGCCAGCCTTCCATCGTCGCATTCAGAATCCAGGCCTTGTTTTGTTGGGGCAGGAAGGCGTATCCTGTGCCCAGACCCCAGTAGAGAACCTCCACCTGGTATTCGGTGCCGTTTTCTTCGAAAATTTCCCGGTTGATCGTGATCGTGTTATTGAACCGCTCCATATTCGTCAGGACGAAGAGAACCCCTTGAAGCCTGCGGGCCACACTGGAGGTGGTTTCAGCCCCCTGGTTTTCTTTCATCCGGGTAAGGGTTGAAGCCAGTTCTTTGCGTAGTGGGGGAGGCAGGGCGGGCTCCATGGCGAGGATTCTGGATTCAATCCCGGGGAGGGCCGCCTCCAGCCTATCCAGCAGCAGGCGTTCCTTATCGAGAGAGGCCGACAATTCAGCAATAAGCGTAGAGGAAGAGGTCAACTGGGAATTCACGGTGTCGAGTTGGGTCTGCAGGACGCTCTTTTCGGCCTCGAGAGCGGCGATATGCTGCCCTGAGACTTCCTTCTCGATTTCCCATTCTCTGAGGGCTTTGGCCTGGTCCAGTTCCAGCTGGATCCATCGGTCCGTCAAGTTTTCCAGACGCTGAAGCCCAGTCAGGCTTTCATCATTGTTAAATTGTGAAAACACCGCTGCCGGAACAACGAAGGTAAGGAGTATAGACAGAGGGAAAACTGGCAGTTTCATGCGCGAATCTGCAAATGAGGGGATGGAAAGAGGTATAACTTGGGGTAGAGGAGGGGAGATCCAAGCTTGGGTCAATCATTGGATGTGTTTTTTGGTAAAGCTATTCCGGAGGGTTCTACAAGTCATTTTATGTTGAGGGGGTCAGTCGGTTTGCGGGGAAGCTCTAAAATTTGGCGGAAGCACGGGATCTGATGAAACCCTGGTTCCTATGCTTGAAACCGTTATCTTAGTCAGCCGAATCTATATTCCCTCCCGCGATCCTGCCGTATAGCGTTTACTGTTGGGCTCGGTTCATACCGAGACTGGCTGCTCCCACCGCTGGGGGATGCAAGGGATCCTTCCATTGGAGATCACAGTGTTCGTTGCCGGCTGTGGCCTGGTCCACGACATGGATAATAGCCTCCAGGTATTCACGGAACTGGGTCATGCCTCCCACGATGCTCACAGGGACCGGATTTCCGGAATATTGCTCAATGGCAGAAAGGATTAATAAGGCGGTCTCCCGGGTGGCCTCCTGGATTTGAAACAAGGCGTATGCATCGCCCGCATTGGCCAGGTCGAGAAGAATGGTGGCCAGGCCGGCGATTCCGGATTTTCCGAAATCCGCACCATTGATTTTTGATATTATATCCCGCGGGCCCTTTACCTCGAGCAAATCCAGGACTGTATCGGCAAGTTGGGTGCGCTCTAAGCGTCCATCGAGCATTCTTACTGCGATCATCAGGAGACGCCTCCCCAAGTCATAGCCACTTCCAACGTCATCAACCAGGTGTCCCCATCCTCCGACCCTGATGATTTTCCCCTGGTCATCGATTCCCTGGCAGGAAGAGCCAGTCCCCAGAATCGTCAGGATACCCGGACCTCCATTGAAGGCCCCCGCGTGGGCGGTTGCCACATCATGGGTGATACTAATCGATGCCGGGTCGAAGGAAAAAATGGATGGCAAATTGGAGCGAAGCTCATCGTGGTCCCCATCGGACAGGCCGGCCAATCCGATTCCAATACCCTGGAGCTGGTCTTCGGTTACTGCATTTGGCTCCAGGGCGAATTGAGTTGCTTCCTTAATATGGTCCAACACCTCCCGCAGGGATTGGATATAGTAGTTCGATGGTCCGGAGATTCCGCGGCAAAGGACATTCAACTGCTCATCACAAAGCACGGCCTCGGTCTTGGTGGCCCCGCCGTCTATGCCGAGGTAATATTGAGAAGAAGGCATAATGAAATGACTAAATTCTAATGTCTAAGCCCTAAACAAATCTAAAATCTGAAATTGAATTAAATTCGACCGAATCTCAGGTCTTGCCGTCGATTGGAGACTTTTGAAAATGGATTTATGATCTGTTTCCGCTCAATCGTTGTGCTCGTATTCATGCTTATCGGGACCGCCCTGTCCGGGAAGAGCCATCCCAATATTGTCCTGATCTATTTAGACGACCTTGGTTATGGCGACCTGGGGTGCTATGGCTCCGAGAAAAATGATACCCCACATGTGGATGAGCTGGCTGCGGAGGGGATGCGATTCACGGATTATTATTCGGCCAGCCCGGTGTGCACGCCGTCCAGAGCTTCCCTGTTGACTGGTTGTTATCCAGGTCGGGTGGGGTTCGACGCGTTTACGGAGAAGCGGCAGGCCTGGGTTCTTTTTCCCGGGTTTTCAGAAGGGCTTCACCCGAATGAACTGTTGCTCCCTGAATATCTCAAATGGCATGGGTATGCTACCGCGCATGTGGGTAAATGGCATTTGGGAGACCAGGTGGAGCACTTGCCTACCCGGCATGGATTTGATTCCTATTATGGCATTCCTTACAGCAACGACATGGCCATCATGCCGCGGCGCCCCAATAGCCCACCCTTACCGCTGTTGCGCGATGAGGAGGTAATCGCAGAGCAACCGAAGCAGGCCCCCCTGATCCAGAGTTACACGGAAGAGGCCGTGGCCTTCATCCGCGATAACCGGGACCGGCCCTTTTTCCTCTATTTTGCCCACATGCATGTGCACCTCCCCCACTATGTGATGGATCCGTTTCTCGAGGCCTCTCGAAATGGCCTCTATGGGGCGGCGGTGGCCGCTGTGGATTGGAGTACGGGTGTAATTATGGCAGAGTTGGAGCGCCTCGGGTTAGAGGAGAATACCATTGTAATCTTCACTTCAGACAACGGAAGCCGGGTAGATGAGCACGGGGGAAGTAATGGCGTATTGCGTGGCCGAAAAGGCCAAACCTGGGAAGGGGGGATGCGAGTGCCCTGTATCGTGAAGTGGCCTGCCGCAATCAAAGCTGGAAGCACTTCTTCAGAGTTAGTGACAGCGATGGATTTTTATCCGACTATCGCATCCATTCTGGGACAACCGCTGGGGGATGAACCAATACGCGATGGTCACGATGTGAGCGCTATCTGGAAGGGCGAACCAGGGGCGCAAAGCCCCTATAGTGCTTTTTATTATTATCTGGTGGATGAGTTGCAGGCCATTCGGGTGGGGGACTGGAAATTGCGTTTCGCCAGTGCGGAGGGGCGCCATATCGACCCATCCAACCCGCAGCTCTTTCACCTGGCGACAGACTTATCTGAGCAGAATGATGTTGCCGCGAATCACCCGGAAATGGTTTTGGAACTGATTCGTAAAATGGAAGCGATGGGGAGCCGGATTGGCAACAGGTTCCAGGATACCTTGGGAACTGAGCGCCGGCCTCATGCGGAAGCCGAGGATCCCAGGCCCTTGACTGAGTTTGATTCGGACTACCCCTATATCGAGCCCAGTTACCTGTTGGATCAGGCGGGCTAGGGTTTTTGGAGGGCGGAGATCGGAAGTCGGAAGGCGGAGGGCGGACACTGGATGTTGTAATCCCCTTGGGTTGATGTGGGAGCGCCCTTGCCTATCGAGATGATCCTTGGCCTGGGTTTCGCGACGCGAGGTCGCTCCTACAAATTTCGGTTTGCTGTTGATTCCTCAGGACCTTCCAGGTCTACGGTTCTCCAGCTTTCCCGGTCGCGCCCCAATTCGAGTCCGCGGTCGAACAGTTTGTTCATGTAGGCTTTATCAAAAGGAGCGCCGGTCTTGCGTTCAAAATCGGCGGGAACGGAGTGGTAGTATAAGTCAAATCCGAGTTCTTCAGTAACCAGAAAGACTCGCACCACATCCCACCGGCTCATGTTTTTGAGCATCGTGAAGAGGGTATGGGAGCCGATTTGAGTTACCTTTCGGGGAACGGCCACATATTCAGAGATGAGCGGATTATTGATCACGAGATAAACGTTTCTGTTCTTCGTCGCATTTTCCCAAAGGCTATCGCTGAACAGGAGGCTGATTCCGATGGAGGGAGCAAAAATGCCTCCATCTACGTGGAGTTCATCATAGGCTTGGCCATTATGTTCTACATTGAAAAGAACGGGAGGAAAGACTACGGGTATAGAAGCCGAGGCGAGCATGATTTTATGAATCAGGTCGAGGGCGTCATCCCGTCCGCTGTTGGCAATGGCTCCTATGTCCCAGACGACGAAGCGTTGATCGTCCAGATAAGAGGAAGCCATGTAAAGTCGTCGTCCCTCCCGGTGTCCCCGGGCGATACCTTCCATCATTTCCAGTGTCATGACGCGCTCGATCATCTGGAACAGGGGCTCTGAGCTGGCTACCGATTCGGGCTCACCTCTGAGGTAAGTCCCTAAATTATAGATGCGGTAGATATCCTTTGCGGAAATGGTAGTATAAGCCTCCCGTAATATCCCATCATACTCTGGACCGAGGAAGGCCATGGGTGCGCTCAGGGCTCCAGTACTCACCCCAGTAACCATGTCGAAAACCGGCCGCTTCCTGGTTTCGGTCATACCATTGAGAAGGCCGGCTCCGAAGGCACCGAATTCACCACCTCCGGAAAGTTGAAGTAAGTTGAAGACTCCATCTTTACCGCCCGAAAAATCCAGGCCCCGGAAAAATGCATCGTAATCCTCGGTCCGCTCTCCCCTCTCCAAAGCATCCATCTGGAGCACCATGCGGATATCTTTAGGATATCCGGGAAGCAGGGAATCATTGGACAGGCCAGGGGGCAGGGGATTCCTGGGCAAGGTGGAGCATCCTGATGCCAGAATTGCGAGTGCAGCAATCAGCAAACCAGCTGAAAAACGGTTGGGCAGTAATGACATTGGGTGGATGCGGGATGTTGTCACACTTCGTCCCATGTGTATGGGACTCCGAGGGGGTCTCCTTTCGGTCGAAAGTGCAGGATGCAGGATGGGTGATACGGAAGGCAAGAAGTGAGTTCTTAGCGATGGCGCAAGCTGACTGTGGAATCTTGTGCCTTGCAGCCTTCAAGCGACCCCTTGCCTTTTTATGATTATTCAGTTTCTTGGGGCACATGGTGGAAAATAAGGTCCTGGTTCAATTTGCTCATCCTGCCCTTGAGCACTCAAAGGTGCATCGTCGGATGATTCGTGCAGCGTCAAACATACCTGGAGTGACGATAAATGATTTGTATGAGCTCTATCCGGAGTTTCTGGTAGATGTGGAGCGGGAGAAGTCATTATTGGAGGAACATAATGTGCTGATCTTTCAATGTCCGGTTTTCTGGTACAGCACCCCGAGTCTTTTAAAAGAATGGCAGGACCTCGTCCTGGAATATGGATGGGCCTATGGGTCGACGGGATTGGCCCTGAAGGACAAGGCCTTCCTGGCGGCAATCTCTGCAGGTGGCGGAGAAGAAGCCTACTGCCCGACCGGGCGCAACTGCTACTCTATGTATGAATTCCTGAAGCCCCTCGAGCAGACCGCCCGTCTGTGCAACATGAGGAATATGGATCCCTTTATTTACTTTGGGGCAGTCGGGGCTTCCGACGCTGAATTGGAATTCATGTGCCATCATTACCGCGATTTTCTGGAGCGGCTCACCCAGGGATATATTACGCTGGATGCCATCGAACGCCAGAGCGGAAAAGACCGGAATATCTTGGATATGATGAAGAAAGGAGAGCTGTAATATGGACGATAGCTTCCTCTACATGGCTTTTGTCTTTCTGATGGCGGCAGTGATCTCTGTCCCAATAGCCAGTCGCCTGGGGTTGAGCTCGGTCTTAGGATACCTGGTCGCCGGGGTGATCATTGGTCCCTTTGTTCTGGGATTTATTGGAGAAGAGGGAGAAGACATCATGCATGCGGCGGAGTTCGGGGTGGTCATGATGCTATTCCTTATCGGTCTGGAACTGCAGCCATCCGTGCTCTGGAAGATGCGGACGTCGGTGTTGGGTTTGGGGGGATTGCAGGTCGGCCTGTCGGCTGCCGTTATCTGTGCGGCCTGTATGGTGTTTGGGATGGCTTTCAAGCCGGCCCTGGCGATTGGATTGATTCTCGCGCTGTCCTCAACGGCGATCGTGGTCCAATCCCTTAACGAAAAGGGGTGGTTCAAGACCAGCGGAGGGCAGGCCGGTTTCAGCATTCTGCTGTTTCAGGATATTGCCTTTATCCCCATCCTCGCGATGTTACCCTTGTTGGCTCCCGAAGTGCTGGACCCCGAACTGGTAATGGCGGCTGCCCCTGCAGCCGGCGGGGAGGCCGTTGGAGACCCACAGCCGGCCTGGTTTGTTACCCTGAAAGTTCTGGTGGTTCTGGGAGGAATCGTTGTCGTCGGTCGATATGTCATGCGCTACGTGTTTCGGGCAATTGCATCGACCGGGATATCTGAGGTATTTACGGCCGCTGCCCTGGCTCTGGTGATCGGAGTCGCCCTCCTGATGAATTTTATTGGTTTGAGCCCTGCGCTGGGAACCTTCCTGGCTGGCGTCGTTCTGGCGGATAGTGAATATCGGCACGAGCTGGAGAGTGACGTCGAGCCGTTCAAAGGCCTGCTGCTTGGACTCTTTTTTATCGCGGTTGGAGCCACGGTGGACTTCAATCTGATATTTGAGAATCCGCTGACGATTGCCTTGATTGTACTGGGCTTGATGGTGGGGAAGGCCGTTGTCCTCAATATTCTCGGCCGGATTTTTGGGTTGAAGGGAGCACAGCTCTGGTTGGTCACGCTTGGCCTGAGTCAGGGAGGCGAGTTCGGGTTTGTTCTGTTTTCCTATGCAGGGCAGCTCGAGGTTGTGTCCAGAGATACCCTGGGGCTATTCGTGGCCGCTATTGCCGTGACCATGGCCCTGACGCCACTGCTGTTTGTGTTATATGAGAAGGTCATTCTGCCACGATCCGGGTCGAACCAGAGTGAATCGGATCGGGAGCCGGATGAGGTCGAAGAACAGGGCTCTGTCATCATCGTTGGCTTTGGACGTTTTGGCCACCTGATTGGACGGATGCTCAGGTCAAAAGGCATTCGTCCCACGATTATGGACAATGATGCCGAACATATCGAGTTCTGGCGAAACCTTGGGTTTAAGGTCTACTTTGGGGATGCTACGCGGCATGAGCTACTGACAAAGGCGGGAGCCGCCGAGGCCAAGCTGCTGGTGATTACCACCAACCAGCACGAGACGAATATGCGTATCCTCGAAGCGGCAAAAAAGCACTTTCCCAAGCTAAAGGTGTTTGTGAGCGCGGCGGGGCGGCCGGAAACTTATGCCCTGATGGAAGGTGGGGCAGACCGGGTTTTCCGGGAATACCTGGGCACCTCACTTCTGATGGGGATTGAGTCGCTGCAGGCACTTGGGGTGCGGCGGTTCAATGCGCACCGGACTGCCTGGCGTTTAATGCGGTACGACGAAGAACATATGCAGGAAGGATTGCAGATGTGGAAAGACCGACCGACCTATTTCAAGCGGGCGAAGGAACGCATCGAGCAATTTGAAGAAGGAGAGTTGCGCCAGGTCGCTAAAGAAGTGGCGGGTGATAACGAGGCCTGGGATCCAGGGAAATTTGTCGAGCGAACCGATGTAGAGCTGGACAAGTAGGTCAGACTGAGGGTTTGGGGGGAAGTGGTGAGTGGCTCCTGAAATCCCCAATACTCATTTACAAATAACAGCGCTTTCTCCCCGAGTTACGTTTTGGTGACCACGTGGTGGTGCTGGAAAATGGCTTGGGAACTGCTTAAGCTTAGGATAGTCAAATATTTAGCGACTCACGGAAAGCTACCACCACTATGAAAGGAAATTTGAAAGGTTCCGACGTGCCACCGCACGCGCATAATTCAGATCTGGTCAGACAGATTGAAGAATTCATTGAGTCCGCGCATCAATATCACCCCGAAGATGATTTGGACCGGCCGGCCTTTGGCGTCACGTTGTATATTGCGAAGACGAAGGTTGAGATGCAGGTGGGGACCTTCACGGCCTACATCTTTCAGGATATCATCCATAAGGGCTATATCGTTGCGCTGGCTTACGGTGGTTACAACCAAGGGGGTGAATTGTACACCCGGATTCACTCGTCCTGCGTCACCAGTGAAACCCTTCGCGGTTGCGATTGCGATTGTGTCCAACAATTAGAAGGAGCCATTCAGAAGATAGCCGAAACCGGAAAAGGGGTGTTATTTTACTTGCTGCAGGAAGGACGCGGGGTGGGCTACACGGCAAAAGCGCGGGACCGGATGTTAGTTCAAGCGAGCCAGGATACTGTCTCCACCTTTGATGCCTACCGCATGTTGGGTCTCCGCAAAGACTACCGTCAGTATCGGAACATCCGGGATATCTGTACGATTCTCAGCCTAATGAAGGCGGACTGGGTGGTGTTAACCAACAATCCTGACAAGGTGGAGGCCTTGCAGGGGTTAGGGCTGAATGTGGCACGGTCCGAATCCCTCGAATATGAACCGCAGCCGTACAATTTAGCCTATCTCAAATCAAAGGCAGAATCCGGCCATGAGTTAAAGAATCCTAAGGTGAGCACCCTGGAAAGTGTGCAAACCCCAGAGTTGGTGGTTCCTTTTAAGCCCCGCGCAATTGAGAACGCCCGGCGCTTTGTCTACATGGCGCGCTACTACCTGCCGATTCGGCCGGTGGATGACAATATCGTGGTCACCCCGGGAGATTACCAGCAGGTATTTCCGCAAAACGGGATTGATGATATGCTTGACGATCCTGAATCCGGGATCCTCTCGGCAGAGAATTTGAGGAATAACCGGCTCCTGATTGAAATTGATCGAGCAGTTCTGGACGCCCGACGGTTGCGGAATCCCGAAGATCCTGTCTGCAGACTGCTTTACATGCCGTATTGGTTTAAGGCTCACGTCTATTTTGATATTGTAAGTGGAAACGACTTCGTGGTGCTGACGCATGGGACAATGAAGATCGATGACTATCCGGTAGTCCGGATTCAAAGTGAGTCGATCATGAACCGTTTTCCGCTCCAGAATACAGATAATCGCGTGAAGTATATCCGAACCCTGGAGGAGATCATCGACTATGGATCCGGCGCCATCATCTTAAACTATCATGATGGTCGGGGAGCCGGCTTCGGGGCATTTGCCACGGACCGCATGATGATGCAGGAGGGGAGTTCTGCCAATTCCAAGGAAAGCTACCAGAAGCTGGGCGTCGGTTATGATGAGCGCGACTATGATGGTCTTTTCATTGTGTTAAAAGAGCACCTGCCTTCTAATCGGATACAGATGGTCATGAATTCGCCGACCAGCCTGGTGACGAAGCCGGAATATGCTGAGGCGTTAAATCGACATGCATTAGAGGTGGAAAACTGGATATTTCTGGATGAACCTACCACGGAAAGGTAGGTTTTGATACAAGCACTCCGTCCCCCTTTCCTCTATGGAAGATAATTCAGCACAATCCCTTGGTCACTCATTGCTGAGAGACCGAGTCGCCCTGGCGCAAACCGAGTTGGTCAAATTGCTGGACCAACCGGAGGGAGCCTTTTCGGGACCTGAGTTCCACATGGATCGGCCGGTAGTCATTACAGGGTTGGGCAGTTCCGCTGCCCACGCGCAGTTTTTACTGTTTTATCTGCAGGCAGCGGGATTCTCTGCTCGGTATTGTCCGATTACTCAGTTCTTTCATGGTGAGGTTGACCTCGAGGGGCATACCTTAATTGTTTTTTCCCAGGGATTATCTTCCAACGCGCAAATTGCATTGGGACAACGTCACCAAGCAGAAGGGCTAGTCCTCTTTACCTCCTCCACCATGGAGGGACTGAAGACCGCAGGAAAGCCGGATTGCGTTGCGCTGCTCCAGTCTCTGCTGGCTGAGGGCGCTCATATCGTATCCTATCCCCTGGAGGATGAATATACCCTGTTTGTCCGGGTGGTCGGTCCCCTGTGTGGATTTGGGGCGGTAATCCGTTATTTGCATGACCAGGAAATCGTCCGATTTGAAATGCCGAGTGGCGAGACCCTCCATCAATTGATGGAACTGGCGGTGACCGATGCGGCGGCTTTTGACCTGGAAGGTCTGCCTATCCCCGACCTCGGTTTCGATTTTGTTTTTGGAGATCCGCTCTTCCACTTTGGCCAGAATTTGTCGCTGAAATGGGTCGAGGGCGCATTTATGGAACCTCCTGCCTGCATCGATGCCTTTGATTTCAGTCATGGTTTCTTCCAGCTCCGTACCACTCGGCCCAAACCCGTGTGGCTGTTATCCTCAGAATCAGAATCGGGAGAACCCCTGGATGAAGCTCTCACTGCCCTTTTTGAATCCGGGGAACTGCCGGGATACTTTCTCAAAGCCCCGGTGACGGCACCCTGGTCAATATTCTATTTCGAGTGCTTCTTCAATGCGCTGCTGGTTCGATATATTGTCGAGTACCAGATCGATCAGATCAATTGGCCGGGAAAAGGTCTGGATGGTCCCATGTATAAGCTCAAGCAAGCATACTCCTATGATTCGGCAGAAAACTGAAAACGGATGGCTCCTCCTCGGGCACCAGGACCATGCCCGGTTAGCCGGTGCCTTCGCCCAGGCATGGGGCAATGCCACTTTTATCCGTCCTGAACCGTTTGACCCCATCGGTCAGGCAGTCGCGATGCACGATGACTCCTGGGCGGAGCGGGATGCCCGGCCCCTGGTTACGCCTGAAGGATTCCCCAGTGCTTTTTCCAAAGAACTCGTGGGGACTTACGATGCATTTGAGGAGATCGACTTAGAAGGCTATCTTCGAGTTCGGGGGCGGGCGACTGAGGCGGTGGCGGAGGTGAGTCCGTATGCCGCCATCCTGGTTTCCATGCACACCGTTAATCTATTGACGGAGCAGGCGGATCTGAGTGGTTTGTCGGAAGATGCCCTTGCGGTTCATGGGGCTTTCGTGGAGGGCCAACGGGAGCGTCAGGAAGCGCTCAAACAAACCGTCCGCGCGTCCACCAGTGATCCGGTTTATGCGTCGGAGGATACCCTGGCTACGGGGTTTCGTTTCCTGCAATGCTGCGATAGCCTTTCCCTGATGGTGTGCACCGATTTCCCCCATGACTTGCCCCTTCGGCATGCTCAGCCGACTGCGGGTGGGAAGGCCTTGGAGCTGCGCTATGAGCCCCTGAGCGGGAACCGCTACCGGGTGGCTCCCTGGCCGTTCCGGGAGGAGGAGACCCTGGACTATGAAATTCCGGCTTTGCGGGTGAAGGGGAATCACTTTGCCGATCAACCCGCCTTCGATGTTGCGTGTGCAGCAGGGGAGCAAATTCGATTGTCCTTTTCTCTGGTTCCCTAGCAATGCCTGAAATTCGTGATTGTGTGGTCCTGGCCGGAGAGGAGCTGATGCCTCGCCGGTGTCATCGTCTGGTATGGGACAGCCACATCGAAGTGATGGAACTGGGGGAACCGGTGGATGAAGCAAAGGACGGGTCATTGGTCCTTCTCCCAGGTTGGATTAATGGACATACGCATATTGGGGATTCGATCCTGCCGGATGGTTCCATTGGTTTAACACTGGAAGCGGCCTTCTTTCGTCCAGATGGATTAAAGTATCGAGAATTGGCTAAGGCGACAGAGCTCGAGATTTCGACCAGCATGCAACATATGCATGAAGTTATGCTTGGGTCGGGAACCGTCTGCCACGTGGATTTCCGCGAACAGGGCGTGGCGGGCGCTCAACGCTTGCGGTCGGTGAGTGAGTCTACCGGGGTTTCAGCAGTGATCCTTTCGCAGCTGGATCGTTCTCCCTTCGATACAGATACTCTGAATGCAAACGAAAAGCAGCTTCCATCTTTCAGCCTGGATGAGTTGAGAGAGATTCTGACGGTTGCTGACGGGTTCAGTGAAAGTACGATGAACGATCTGACTGATCCGGCCTGGGAGCAGGTGCAGGCGGAAACCCGGTCCGCTGGACGATTGCGGGCTATTCATTGCTTAGAAAGTGAGGACTACCGGAACACCAGCATAGGGCGGACTGGTAAGGGAGATCTTGAACGTGCGCTTGACTTGTATCAGCCCCACCTGGTGGTGCATATGACCGTGGCGAACTCGTCGGAAATCGAGAGGGTGGCAGCGGCCGGGATCCCGGTTGTGATCAACCCGCGGGCCAATGCCGCCCTGGGCCTTCCCTTGCCGCCGGTGGCTGAGATGATGCGGGCCGGCGTTCGGCTGTTGCTGGGGACGGATAATGTAATGCTCAACTCGCCGTCCTTATTTGCTGAACTCGATTTCACCTGGAAGGTGGCCAAAAGCCAGGGAGGAGACCCCGTCTTCCCCGAACCGCTGGAACTGCTCAAAATGGTCACCGTGCATGGACGTGGCGTTGTTCCCGGTTATTCGGGAATTCTGGAAACAGGCGAACCTGCCACCTTTTTTGGGCTGGATTTCTCGCAGCCCCCTCTGCTTGGATCCAGGAATATTGCAGCGGCCATAGTGGGTCGTGCAACTCCTCAGCAGGTAGCGTTTACGCTTGTGAATGGATCCATGCGTTATGAAGGCCAGCCAAACTTTAAGGAGGTGTTTGCGTGAATCCCCTTTGTCATGGAAAAATGAATACAGGATGGGAACTGCGTCCATGGCCCTGGTTTAAAGCCTTTCAAAACGATCCGAAGCGAATCGCTATCCTGCCGCTCTATGGGATGGGGAATGGGGGGACGGGCTACCCTTTGGATTACGAGGAGCAGATTGGATCAAAGGTTCTCAGCGAGGCCGTTAATTCATGGAACAAGGGCCTGGGTGGCCTGATTACCCTTCCGCCGGTGCGCTATCTCCCGCCTGCGGGATCCCACTCTCGATTCGGGATCAGTCTTGAAGCTGCGCATCGACAACTGGAAGACATCCTGGTTGGAGTGAAGGGGGCGGGATTTAAGAAAGTGGTTTTATATTCCACGTCCTCTGCGATGCGTTCCTTTGCTGATGTGGCCGCACGGGACAATCGAATCGCTTTGGCTCTGCAAGTGTTTTGTATTAACCTGCTTTCCCTCGGGGTTTGCCTGGGGCGGGATCTTTCGGCGGAACAGCTAGAGCGTGGGGGAAATCTGCTGGTGCAGGGTCTCGAGGAAATTATGCAAAAGCCTCTGGAAAGGGATATGGTATGAGGCGGTATCCATCGCATCCATCCCGTTACCTTCCAGGTCTATCTGAGGAGGAAATCATTCAATGCGCCCGGCAGCCCGGGGCCACAGCTGTCATTCCTATTGGAGCGATCGAGCAACATGGACCACACCTACCGGTGGGGGTAGATTCCATCCTGGCGGAGGGATGGGTGGATGCCGTTCTTGGCCGATTACCCGCGGACTGTCCGGTATTCCTTAGCTTACCGATTCACCTTTCAAAGAGTAACGAGCATCTCGACTTTCCCGGAACGCTATCCCTGGATAAGCATACGCTGAGCGCGCTATTCGAGGCTAACGTCAGTCAGTTAATGGCATGGGGGTTCCGTTCCATCGTTCTGTTTAATCACCACGGGGGGAATACGCCGCATTTGCGGAGCCAGCTCCTGGAGCATCGCCAAAAGGCGCCGGACTGTGTTATTCGATTCCTCGATTTTGAAGATGTGACCTGGGGTATTTCAGCCCTTGAGCAGCAATACGGGTTTCATGCGGGCGAATTGGAAACCTCCTGGATGCTGCATTTTGCGCCGGAGTTGGTCGATATGTCCAAAGCGGTAAAGGAATTTCCAGCATGGGCGGATACGCTTCAGCTCTTGCAGCCTGAGGATGCGCCGGCCACGTTTGCCTGGAAATCCAATGACCTATCTGCTTCAGGAGTCATGGGGGATGCGATCCTCGCAAATGCTGAAAAAGGAAGATTGTGGGTTGAGCAAGCCAGCCAGCACCTGGCAGGTAAATTGGTGGAAATGGTAAAACTCCAACGTGAATCATGAGAAATGGGTAAGTCACACTATTTAGATCGGTCGGTTACTATCAGTCGCTGGAACAATGCAGCCGAGCCCCGACTGGAAATCGAATCCGGGGATGAGGTTACTTTAGAAATGCATGATGCCAGTGGGGGGCAGGTTCATCCGGGGATGTCGGCGGAGGCTTTCGGGCAAATGGATACGACCCGGATTCATGCTCTGACCGGTCCGGTGCTGGTCAAGGGCGCGACCCCCGGGGATGTCCTGAAGGTGGAGATTCTGGAGCATCAACACGAGGGATGGGCCTGGACGGGCATCATCCCGGGGTTGGGTCTGTTGGATGGGCGGTTTGATCAGCACTTTCTGCATCACTGGGAGCTGGATGAGACGGTCACCCGCAGCATGCCTGGAGTGACCCTGGATCTGGCTCCCTTTTGTGGGGTGATGGGAGTCCAACGGGAAGAAGCGGGTGAATTCCGTACTCGCCCTCCCGGGCCGTGGGGAGGCAACATGGATGTGAAACACCTGGTTGCCGGAACGACCTTATACCTGCCGGTTTTCACGGAAGGGGCGGGGTTTTGTGCGGGAGATTCCCATGGGGCTCAAGGGGATGGGGAAGTGTCGATCAATGGCATGGAAGCGCCCATGCGGGCTACGTTCCGCCTTGCGGTGGAAACGGGATGTAGTTTATCAGCCCCGCAAGCGGTGGTGCCCAGGATTGAGTTATCATCGCGCTACGCAGCGGCGCCTTGGGTGGCCTTCATTGAATCGGACGAAAATCCCCGGACCGCCTGCCAACGAGTTGTAGAGCGGGCCATGGACTGCCTGGTCGATCGTATCGGTATTAGCCCCGAACAAGCCTATGTTCTGTGTAGTGTGGTGCTGGATATCAAAATCAGTCAGCTGGTGAATGTGCCGGTGACGACCGTGACGGGCTATTTGCCTGAAGGGATGTTTGAGTAAGGATTGAAAATTGGGAATTTAAAATTGAAGATAAGATGCACCAGAAATTTTGAATCTTTAGTTTTAAATTACTCCGATGAGCCAAATTGAATCCAAACTTGCTGAAATGGGGTATACCCTGCCCGCTCCGCCGGCTCCTGGCGGCATGTATCTTCCTTATCGCCGCCATGGAAGTGTGTTGTATCTCGCCGGAGTCATCTGTGTGAAAGACGGAGTGATGACACATACCGGGCAGGTCGGGGATATTCAAACGGTGGAGACAGGATTTGAAGGCGCGCAAATTTGTGCGCTAAATGCTCTCTCCAATATTAAGGCGGCGATTGGCGATTTAGATAAGGTGGAGTCCTTCTTGTATGTGGGAGGGTATGTGAATGCCGTGTCCGGATTTGCCCAGAGTCCTCAGGTGATCAATGGGGCGAGCGAGTTATTCAACACCTTGTATGGGGATCGGGGTCGCCATGCGCGAGCCGCGGTGGCTGTAGCGGGTTTACCGGCGGATTCCACCGTGGAAATCCAAGTGAATGTCGCCGTGATGGATTGATTCGCGATGCGGAATGAAGTTTGTTCCTCTAATCGTTTCTCCTTCTGATAAAGAATCCCGGATCCCGAAACTCGGATCCATAACCATATGAATTTGGAAAACACGTTTAACTATTGGCAGTCCCTGGACGATGATGCCTGGGTAGCCGAGGTGCGGAGGAGGCTGGATACCCTTTCTGACTTTGAACGCCGGGCAGTGATTGCCCATGAGTTGACCGAAACGGAATGGCGCGAGCAATTGGCGGAATCGCGTGGACCTCTGGCCCGGATACCGACGGGCCTGAAAGATTTATTTGATCTACAGGGGACACCGACTACAGCGTCATCTACCTTTTTGACCGAGGTGCGCGGCGATGTCGCAACGGAGGACAGCGAGATCGTTATGGCTTTAAGGCAGGCTGGGGCGGTGTTTGTGGCGAAGACACACCTGGTGGAGTTTGCCTATGGTTTGGATGGGCGGAATCCACACTATGGCGATTGCCCTAATCCAGTGGTGCCGGGACGGGTATCCGGCGGGAGCAGTAGTGGGTCCGCCTTTTTAGTCGGCCGTGGCATCCTGCCTTTTACCATTGGTACCGACACCGGTGGCTCGGTCCGGGTGCCTGCTTCCTTCTGCGGGGTCTATGGGTATCGGGCCCACGCGCATTGGAAAATGGAAGGGTGTTTTCCGCTGGCTCCCAGTTTTGATACGGCAGGATGGTTTGTGAGTAATGAGGATGATCTGCGCCTCACGCTGGATGCCATGGAAGCGCCCGGTCGAGAAATCCTTAAATCGGATAGGGGTGTAGGCCTGGACTTTTTTGATGACACTTATTCCGGCCCCGTTAATGGGTGTTTGAGTCAGTTTCATTGTGCACCTGGAGACATTTCGGGCCTTCGTGAGCGAACCGATAAGTGGGCTGCCGCGTATTCGGTGTTGCAAAGCACAGAAGCCTACCAGGTTCATGCGGAGTGGTTGGATTTCCATAAGGAACGTTATGACCCGGTTGTCTGGCAACGGATTGATCGGGCTCGCACCTGGACTCAAAAGGATTGGGATATGGCCACGGAGGGGGTTATGGATTACCGGGCCTGGCGGGATACCATGAAGCAAGAGTTTGATTACGTTGGATTACGCGCTGCGCCCACACCTCCACCGGATCCGGAGGCGGCTTTAACGGAACCCATCCGGCATGGGACCCTCGCGGCCGGAGCGATTGGCAGTATGGCCGCACTACCGGTGATCATCTTTCCCATCCCCGGAATGGATGAACCCTTAGGCGCACAGTTTGTGGTGCTCTAGAGGCTCGGGATACTAGATTTGAGATGCATGGTGTGGGATTAACCCTTTGGCGAGATTCGGTAGGCGCAGCGTCGGTCGCCGGCCAGAATGTGCTCGGTCCGTTCCACGCGGACGGATTTTCCGAGCGTTTTTTGAAAGATTTCTAATTCGTTATGGCAAAGACTCTGGCAGGTTCTGGCCGCATCACATATCGGGCAGTGATTTTCTACAAACAAGAGGGCCCCATCCTTGAGCCGTTCTACCTCTGCCATATATCCTTCCAGGGTACGGGCGGCCGCGAGGGACTTGGCTTTAGCGGCTAAGGTTTTTTTATCTTTGGCAGCCTCTTTGTATTTTTCGGTAAGTTGTTGGCCCCGGGATTTCAGCAGGGCCTGCATCCCTTCATCCCCGAAGGTGGATCGAATGTTCCCCAGGATATCGACCATCAGGTCATTGTGCCGGTCAGGAAATAAGCGATCCGCCCGAGGCGTCAGTTTCCATCGTCGTTTGGGACGCCCCCGGCCATGTCCGTGATCCTCGAAGGTTACCAATTTTTCTTCCTCGAGGGCATAGAGATGTTGACGGATGGCCATGCCGGTGAAGCCTAATTCCCCACTGATTTCCTCTGCTGCGCTCGCTCCGGAGGTTTTCAGATAGTCCAGGATCTTTCGCCGCGTGACAAAGGCGGGTTGTTTGGGGTTCTTGCGAGCGGGAGGCTTCAGGGCCATGTTTTAATATAAAGATAATTCTGTATAAATTTCAAGTGAACTGTGAAATGTGAGTGGGAAACTGTGAGTTGAGAACTGAGAAATTTGGAGGGCGTCCAGGGTGTGTAACCTCCAAACCGATGGAGCGAAGCGGAGATGGCAGAGCAAATCAGACTGAGATTGCTTCGCTGATCGCTCGCAATGACATTTTCGGACCGATATCGGGATCGAGAGAGAAGGTAGCCCGCTCAGTCCTCCCATGAACCGCCCCAGGTAAAAGGGACCTGATTTGCTTTGAGGGGTGAAGCTTGAAATTCCCATTGGGAGAGTTCTCCACAACCGCCGCATTCCAACTGGCACCCTTTTGGGTGTTCAGAGAGGACGAGGGAGTTACCGTCATGGGCCATTTCATTGCCGCACTTTGGGCAATGAATGAGGAGGCCAAGGGATTCGAGGTTGAAGTCGGACATTGCGATGGGGGGTAGGTGATTCGGGATCCGGGGTGCGAGATGAGTAGGATTTTGTTAGCATTGAAAATTATTCAGCCACGCGCCCACCTTCGCCAAGGCTACGGCGAGGCAAGCTAGCTCGGGCCCTACAGGGTCATTGCCCGATTCACGTATCTCGAACCTCGAATCACGTGTCGCGGATCGCGTCTGTGGCCCAGCGGGCTTCATAAATATTGGCTACGGTGAGGAAGGATGCCCCGAGGAAGACCGGGATGAGGATCCGGATATAGTTGTCGCCTTCAAAAAAATCGAGCCGGGACCAATGGTTGGGTAAATCGGGGGACTTGAGTAAGTGGGTGGAGAGTTTGTTTTGCCCGGGGGTCCAGACCATGGCGGGGTAGCCCATGTCGATGCCCCATCCGAGCTCGAAGACCCGGCCTTCGACCGTGGTTTCGAGCCATTCCTGGTCATGAATGGGGTTGACGATGTGGTGATTGCTCGCCCCCGGGGCCAGACTCCCATAGATAGCCAGTTTACAGGATGCCTCAAAGGCCTGTTCCACATCACGTTCATCGCGGAGTGCACAGGACCCCCCCTCACGCCGATTCGCGTTGATGACTTGGAGGAGGTCGATGATTTCAGAGTAAGTCATAAATTAACCACAGATAAACGCAGATTTATTTTATGAAACTACGAAAACCGCGAATCTCGCGAATAAAATCAAGACTTGGTTTCAGCTCAAAACTTAGTGCTACTGGAAGGGAAAGAAATTTCGTGTCTTTCGTGTGTTTCGTAGTTTCAATCCATTAAGACTTGAATCCTTTAACTCCAGAAAATCAATCTGCTCCGGTGAGCGAAAGAAACTTGATTGGCATCTTTGCCGCTCTTGTTGCTTGGCGCATTTTATATTTATTGATTACTCCTCTGAGCCTGGTAGGGGACGAGGCCTATTACTGGGATTGGGGGCGCCAGTTATCGTGGGGTTATTTTTCGAAGCCACCCGGGATAGCCTGGTTGATGGCTCTGGCGGGTTTTTTCGGAAATCCGCATGACTGGGGGATTCGTCTGTGGGCGGTGATTTTCAGCAGTGGAAGTTTGATCTGTTCCTACTTGCTTGGGCGAGTGTTGTTTGGGCCCCGGGTCGCTTTCTATTTTGGGGCTGCACTGGCTTTGGCTCCGGCTGCCGTCGCTCAGAACCTGTTACTGACAATCGATGCCCCACTTCTATTTTTCTGGATGGGCTCTATGCTGATGTTCTGGAAATGGACGGAGAGCGAGTCTGCAAAGGAACGGTTTATTCTCGTAATAGGTCTGACTCTGTTTTGGGGCCTTGGAAACTTGAGTAAGCAGATGATGATGGTGTTCCCTGCGCTGGCCCTGCTCTTTCTTGCGCTCGAGCCCGGACACCGGCACCGTTTGAAATCGCCGGCCATTTATCTAGCGGCCCTCCTTGGGCTGTCTTTCCTCATGCCGACTCTGGTCTGGAATTCTCAGAATGACTGGATCACGATTAGTCATACCGCGCACCACTTTGAGAGTGCCTCCATGCACCCTCTGGCGATGCTGAGTCGGCTGGGCGAATTGGTCGGAGGCGAATTGGGCATCCTGGGTCCGGCGATCGGCATCATGGTGTTCGTTGCCTTGTATTCTTCCTATCGACGTGTATTGCGCAAGGAGCTCAATCGTAAGGAGCTATTCCTGTTTGTATTCAGTGTTCCCGCGATCACGGTGATGCTCTTCATGTGTCTGCGCCAGCGCATCAATATGAATTGGCCCCTGGTCTTTTTTCCCCCGCTGCTGCTGCTGACCATTTATTGGGCGCTGCAACCCAGGGAGAGTGGGAAGCGGCTGGCCCTGGCCGGTTGGCTTAAACCCGGGCTGTGGATTTCAGCCGGGTTAAGTGCCATGGCCTATCTCCTGACAATCCTGATTCCGTTGGTGGGGTTAAACGGAACGAAAGTCGATCCGACCGTCCGTTTACGAGGTTGGAAGGAGGCCGCCTATGGGGTGCATCAGACCGTCGAGGAGCTTGGGTGGGAGGAGCCGTTTATTATGACTTACGGGCACCGGTATGTCACCGGACACCTGGCCTTTTATTTACCCGGTCAACCTCGGGTTTACCGTTGGCCACGATATACGGACTCGATTGAATCTCAGTATGAACTCTGGGGGGGATTGGAGAAATTTGTCGGCCAAGATGCCCTGATTGTTCAAGATGTACGAACGAGCCAGACGGAGCTTCCCGAGGATCTCTTGATGGCTTTTGAGGAAGTAGAGTACTTAAAGACGGTTTCAACCCATCTCGGGGCCGACTATTACCGGGATGTGAAGTTGTATATTGGAAAAAACCTACGCCATGGACCCAAAGGTTAAGCTCGTTGATATCGTATTCTGGTCTCTAATGGGGTTGGCTTTCGTCGCGCTGTTGGTCCTGAGTCTGAAACCAGAGTGGGAGATCGCTGTATCGGCCCAGTTTTTTGACCCGAACCGGGGTTGGATCTTTAATGAATATGAATGGGTGCAGGGGATTTATTTTATTGGAGGGAAACCGGCCCTGGTCCTGGCTATTTCAGGAGTCCTCATTTTGATAGGGGCGTTCTTCTGGGAACCGTTAAAGGCTTTTCGGCTGGTTTCGGGCTTCTTTGTCATCAGCATGATCCTGGGTCCGGGATTAATTGTGAATGCCGGGTTTAAGGATCACTTTGGAAGGCCTCGGCCCCGGGATATTCAACAGTTTAATGGGGACTTTGAATATATGCGGGTAGGTCAACCCAATTGGGGTGGCCCGGGAAAATCCTTCCCCTCCGGACATGCCTCGATGGGATACTTCATTGGCATTCCCTATTTTATCTTTCGGAAACGAAACCAGATCCTGGCCTTGGGCTTTCTCCTGGCCGGGGTAGCCGGGGGAGCCCTGGTTGGCGGTGGGCGCATTGTCCAGGGGGGGCATTTTCTGGGTGATGTGATTGCTGCGGGCCTCTGTGTGTTCTTCTCAGCAGGGGTAGTCTGGTGGGGTTTGAATCGAATCGGAAATCGGAAATCGGAATGGGGCAATCGCCCGCCTTCGCCTTAAGGCTATGGCGTGGTTACCGCTTCGCTTCGAGAAAGTTGAGCGGTCATTTTTTTTGATGGGCGCAGCAGGTCTGCGCCGCTACATTAGAATGTGATGGATCACTTTCATATACCTGGACGACTGGAATTGCCGGAGGGCGTGACGCGGGAGGTGTATATACACCAATTGAAGGAATCAGGACGACCGGCGATCACCGTGGTCATTCCCTTCTACAACGAGGAAGCAAACGTAGTGGGAGTCCTGGAGGAGGTGAAACAATGCCAACCCGAGGCGGAAATCATAGCAGTGGATGATGGAAGCAAGGACAGTACCTGGGAAAAGATTGAGAGTGTGAATGGGGTAACCGGGTTAAAGCATGTCATGAATATGGGGCAGAGCGCCGCCATGTATAATGGGATGAAGCATGCGAGTGGGGAGTTTGTGGCTCTAATGGATGGGGATGGGCAAAATGATCCGGCCGATTTTCAAAAGTTAATGGATACCTGGGTGGCAGGTAGCGCCGACGTGGTGGTGGGCTACCGTGAAAAGCGGAAAGACACCTGGAGCCGACGCTATGCATCCAAGATTGCGAATAATATCCGGCGCATGTTTTTGAATGATGGGGTACGCGACACGGGATGTTCCCTGAAGCTGTTTCGCAAAGAAGCCGTGGAACTGCTGGTCTGTTTCAATGGAATGCACCGCTACATTCCGGCCACCTTTTTGAAAGCGGGCCTGACCTTTGACCAGGTTCCGGTCAACCACCGGCAGCGTGCTCACGGGGAATCCAAGTATACCAACTTTAATCGGGCCATGCGTGGAGTTTACGACTTGATCGGGGTGGGGTGGTTGCTGAACCGAAAAGTCAGTCCGCAGTTGCCGCCCAAGGATTGGTTTGGGAATTAACCCCTTCAATACCCCCAATCTATTTCAGAAAATTTTAGTGAAGTTTAGCGGTTAGCAAATTAGGGTGATAAGCCGTTATGGAACTTACAAGCGGTGGAACGGTGCTTCAGGTCAGCGCGATGGTGGCGGTTACTTTCGGGATTGTCGTCTTATTCCTGGGTAAGCGGCTTAACGAGAAAATCCGGTTTTTGCTTGAGTTCAGTATTCCTGAGCCGGTGTCGGGTGGGTTGGTAATGTCGATTCTGTTGACCCTGGTCTATGCTACCACGGGAATTGAGGTCGCCTTTGATTTGCAGCTTCGGGACCTGCTGCTCATATACTTTTTCACCACGATTGGGATCAATGCGAGTTTGGGGGACCTCCTTTCCGGAGGGAAGCCCCTCATCATCCTGATAGTTATAACAGTGGGCTATATGTTTATCCAAAATCTGACTGGGATCGGAGTGGTCAGTCTCTTCGGGCTACAGCGGGAAACCGGCTTACTGGCGGGAACGATGTCGTTAATAGGGGGTCATGGGACGGCCATTGCCTGGGCACCACGGGTGGCCGAGCAATACGGGATTACGAATGCCATGGAGATCGGAGTTGCGTGTGCAACCTTTGGACTGATCCTGGCCAGTCTGCAAGGCGGACCCATCGCCCGTTTCCTGATCAACCGGTATAAATTGGAGCCAGAAAAAAGAGGCGAGCCCATGGATGTGGGCATGGAACACGATCAGGAGGAAGTGAGGGTGAGCCAGTACGATTTCCTTGATGCGATCCTGGCTATCCACATCTGTGCGATCCTCGGGTTTTTTATTGGAGAAGGTTTGGAGCAGGTAGGGGTTGAACTGCCCTATTTTGTATCTTGTCTCTTCGCCGGCATCTTGATGACGAACCTGATTCCCAAGAAGTTCCCTCGGCTTACGGGTCGGGTCTGGCCAAGCAGGCAACCGGCTATGGCCCTGATTGCGGATATGTCGCTGGGTACTTTTCTCGCGATGTCGCTCATGAGTATGCAGCTGTGGGCCATCGTAGACCTGGCCGGGCCGATCGTGACCGTGTTGGCGGCCCAAGTCATCGTTGCGCTTCTGATCAACCTGTTCATCGTTTTTCCGGCCATGGGGAAGAATTACGACGCGGCGGTGGTATGCGCAGGCTTCGGAGGGATATCGCTTGGGGCAACGCCGACTGCTATGGCTAACATGGCGGCGGTGACGAAGAAGTATGGGCCGTCGCACCTGGCTTTTATTGTAGTGCCGCTGGTCTGCGCTTTCTTTATCGATATCGCCAATGCATTTATCATCCCGTTTTTCTTAGGTTGAGTTTTCAAAGCACTGAAGGGCACTGAATTTATGAGGGATTACCAATTCTCGCTAATCTTCTGAAATCGGTTTTATGTTAGTAAGTTTTTAGTGCTGATTCGTGGTTCAAGAATTTCCTCGCTTGTGGCCGAGGCCAGCGGCTATGAGGATCTCATGCATGAAGTCATTTTTGAAGGCTACGGGTTAGTTGTTACCCCGTGGAAGTTAGTCGGGTATTTAGGCGTGGCGCTGTTTGGTGGTCGTTGGATTGTCCAAACGATCAGTTCCCACAAGATGAAACGTCCCTACTTCCCTGGTTTGTTCTGGTATATGAGTTTCTTCGGTAGCTTATGCCTGCTCTCCTATTTTATCTGGGGTAAAAATGACTCGGTTGGCGTGTTGTCGAACCTGATGCCCAGTGGGGTGGCGGCGTATAATCTATACCTTCATGTGACGCATCGGAAAAAAACCAATCTCGAACAAGAGCAAGCGCGCGCGGAGGAGGTGAAGCAGCTTGACTCGGTAGAGACCGAGTCAAATGACGAAGAACCCAAGAATCCAAAAACTCAAGGAGATTCCAATTCCTAGCCTCTTTCTACTTATAATACTCTATAAAGGAGAGAAAGCACGGACTTGTTATCGGGCTTTGACCTACCACTGCAGAGTAAGGAAGGCTCGCGGGCCATGGTAGCGGTATTCAAATAGTCCTTTCCAGTCATCGCGGTCGTAGTCGATGCTGATAGAGAAAAACTTGTAGCCGAGGCCGAGGGCCCATTCCTTCTTTTTCCCTAAGAGATAACCGACATTGGCTTGACCGCTGTAGAGCTGGCCTCCCCAATTTTCGATCTCAATGAAAAAGAGATCTCCGCGGAGATTAATATAGAAGTCTTTAACCGGCATGTAATTGAAATCGAGCCCGATGGCAGGCAGTGGCCAGGGTCCCCCCGTCTCGGCGACCCCGGCTTCGTCAAAGATAGGCGTATCATTGATGGATAAGATGCCGGCAATGCCTGCCTTGGCTTTGGTCAGATGGGCTCCGACCGTGCCGGCGAGGACCCATTGGTCACGCTCCAAGATGCGATAACCCAAACCAACCCGGGCAATAGTGGCATCAAAAAGGGCTCCGAATAACGCCCCGGCTTGATAGGTAACCGGCGGATCACCCCAAACGATTTCCCGTTGGAAAATACCGGTTGAAGTTCGTGAGAGGGAAACATAGTCCGCTTCCACGTACCATTTTTCAGAAAAGTTCCAAGTGAATTCCGCATCAAAAATAGTCGAGTTGTCAGAGAAATTTAAATCGTCCTCAAATTTCACTTCAGTGCCCAATCCTATGGGGGAATCAATGCGGACCTTGGTCGATAAAGTCGGCCAATACCCTCCCAGATCCAAATGGAAACCCTTGCGGTAGTCGCTGATTTTGTAAGAAACCTGTCTGGGCTCCGCACTCGTTGAACCTTCATCTTGCGGGAAAAGGGGGAGCGCTAATATTCCCAGGAGTAAGGGGGGGACGAGGGGCTTAACATTCATAATCGGACTCACAAAGAGAGTGTGGCTAAATCATTAACTATGCGAGACTTAGTTAGCATCTATTAGGGGGCTCCTTTTGTGCTTTTTTAGTTGAAGGGGCAGGGGGCATTTTTCCATGCTAGCGAGTCATCTGCTCCCCCCTATGATTCGCTTTTCGCTACGCTTCATATCCTTAGCGGCTTTGATATCCCCTTTCAGTAAGGAGCATATGGTGGCGGCTGAACTTGAACTCGGGGTAGATGTAAACGGGGACGCTCTTATTGTTTTCGAAGAAACGGACCAGGAGGGTCGCTTTCCGGTGGATACAACAGCCCCGGATCGACCTTTTCTATTTTGGTACAACTACGATCAGGATGATGTTCCGTTTTATGAGACCTGGCCGATTGCCCGGAAGGACTATGAGACGGACAATGTGGACTCCTCGCGGGACATGGAGGATTTTTCGCGCCTGCATCTTCGGTTCAAGGATTGGGCCCCGTATATGGGGCGGCCTGATGTGGAAATAGAGTTCCACCTGACTTCCACTGATGCGGGCCCTCCGCCTGGTATTCAAATGGTCCGATCCGCCGATCCGGAAGGCGGGCGAGCCTATCTTTTGGACAAGGAGGCCGCCGAACTCCAAAAAGCCCCTCCTTTTGGAAATCGAAAAGTTCTCTTAAAGGACGGTGAGCCCTGGAGTGTGACCACCGAAGCGTTTGATGGGTCAGACCTGGGCAGTAAAGGGACCCTGATCTGCCTGTTATTTGAAGGGGCAAAGCCGGGCAAGGGGCAGTTGGTTGTTCGCCTGAAGGAAAAAGGAGCGGTCGTTGCAGAATCGGACCCTCTCTATTTGGAGATCCGTCATGTCAAAACGTTCTTCCGTCGAGTTACGACAAAATGGCCGGAAGATATCCAGGCTCCCTATAAGTATCGGGTGGAACCACCAGTTCCCGACCTGAAATGGGAATTTGAACCGATGGGGTATCCCTACCAGCCGGCCTGGTACGACGACGGGCATACAATTGTGTGGATTCACGGGTGGGTCGACCACACGAAGGACAATTATAATAAGAATATGACCCATTCGACAGAGACGATCTTCAAGCGACTCTTCCACCAGGGGTTTAGAGGGGAGTTTTGCTTCTACCATTGGCCGAGCATCAAGACTTATGTGACCCTCGGGATGAACGGGAGTGAATACCGGGCCTATAAGGTGGCCCAGCCGTTGATGGATTACTACGAGACCATTCCGGACGACCGGATCGTCCACTTTACGGCTCACAGCTTGGGGAATGTGGTTTTAATTGAATGTCTGAAGCTTGGACTCGAGGTGGAAGAGGCCATTTTTCAATCGGCAGCGATCCCGGTGGAAATGCTCGATGATCGGGATGTTCTGAAGATACCCAATATGGAAAATGCGAAGACCCCGGAGGAAGCCGAGGAGATGGGATATGAAGGCTATCTGAGATCCAGTAAGACCCGTATTTATGCGCTTTATAACCCGAACGACTTCACATTCTGGGCTTACAATCTTCTGCAGAAGGATGTGAAGCCGTTTGGCACTTTGATGAAGCAGTACAAATACAAGCCGAACAAGCCGGAGGGGGAACGGATCCGGCTGCGTTACTGGTTCTTCTTTTCACGTCCGGTTACAGATCCACACGAAGCGATGGCTTATGCCGCCCGGGCCCGAACCCATGCCCTGGGAGCAGAGTCCCGCACACGTGGGTTGGTTCACGAAGTCTACAACCTGGACGCCCCCCCTTTCGAGTATGGAACCGGCCATGTGGTGGCGTGGAGCTGGAATCCGCAGCGGACCATGGCTTATTACAACTTGCTTCTGGATTTGATGAATATTCCCCACAACTCGTTGGCGTTTTAGATGAGCACTCTAAAGTCAGCAGTCAGAGATCAGAAAAGTTTCGAGTTTCGGACTGAGGATTCGGGGGGACTTCCTTTTCGGAAGACTCGAGCCGTAGGTCACAGATCCCGTATTCTTCTCTTGCTTGGCTGCTGCATGGCTCTATCTGGCTGCGTGAGCACTGCTCAGAAGCAGACTGACTCACGAGAAGTGCGCTTTCTGCAAAAAACCGGTCCGGAGGGAGCCTGGGATGTCCTCGAAGTTTTTACTGACGGGGACTTTGAGGAGAACCTGAAGAAGGCCGTGGATAACGAGTTTACCTTTTATGGTTCTGTTATCGATGAAAACGGAGAACCCCTGGCAGATGTCCCCATCCTGGTGACCGCATTTGATCATGTTCTCGACCCTTTCATGTTCCCCTTCATTGGGTGGACCGATATCGAGAATGTGAAAACGGGCGAGGATGGGCGGTTTGAGATCAAAAACAGAAAGGCAGCAGCCATCGTGGTGGATGTGGATGAAGATGGATACTGGGAAGAAGAAACTGGTTTTCGCGGCTACGCGTATGCCGAGGAGCTGCTGTCTGAGAACGAGTATCCCCTTCCCACCAAAGACGAACCCGCCGTTTTCCGGCTTACCCCCAAACCTGCAGATGCGATTCTCAATCCCGTGTCCACGGGAGCTGTTCGTATTTCTCCCAATGGGGGTCCGATCTACCTGGAACTGGATGATTATTCCGGTTATTCCCTGCCTATGGGGCAGGGGTCGATGCGGGTGTTCTTGACCAAGGGTGAGCCCAACTCCGAAGGAAAATATGATTGGAGCTGCCGCTTCGAAGTACCTGGCGGAGGAGTTCAACCACGGACTCAACTGTTTATCAAGCAAGCTCCGGAAGATGGTTATGCACCCTTTATCGAGTTTGGATATGAGGCGGATGATCCGAATTGGGATCACCGGGAGGAGTTTCGTTTATTTGTCCGGACGAAGGATGGTCTCTACGCATACTTTGAACTGCGCGCGCGGACCAAACACGATCCCTTCATTTCCGCATGGGGGGTCTTCAACCCAACGGGGGCTCGATATGGAGATTAGGGGCCTGTCCGAGTCGGAAATCGGTGGCCGATTGTTGAGGGTTGAGATACAGGAGGCCGAAGCTAGAAATCAGAAATACGAAATTGAAAATCAGCTTCGAATAGGAAAGATAAAAGAATGAAATTCAAGTTACTGGTTTTCCTCTGCCTAATCGTAACGGCGGCTACCTGGACAGGTTGTAGCAATAATGTCTTATCCAACGTTGGGTATGAATATGACCGGGATTATGATCTGGAGGCCTACCAGACTTTTGCCATCATCGAGCCGGATATGGTCGGAGAATGGAGTGCCATCGCGCGGAAGCGTGTTTTAGAAGAAGTTGCTCGACAACTGGAGGATAAGGGATTTGAGCGCCAGACCGACATGTCAGATGCGGATTTCTGGGTGACCGTCCATGCCACCTCGAAAACGGTCATCGATACGTATGACTATGGCATGTATGGGGCATACGGTTATCGCCGTGGTGGATGGTATGGTGCCGGTATGTATCCTTATGGGGGCACCCAAATTGAATCCTATGAAGAGGGAACGGTGTTTCTCGATATTGTGGACACTCAGGCCAAGGAACTTGTCTGGCGGGGTAAGGGCAGCCGACGGATATCCAGTGGCAATCAGCCAGCCAGCGACGAGCAGCTCCAGCAGGGGGTTGCCGAGTTGATTGCTAATTTCCCGCCTCCTCCTCCAGAAGAAAAATAAGATCTTTAGAGGATTCTAGGGAGTGCTGGGTAAGTGAAGTTCAGGCAATACTCCGTCATTCCGGTCGACGTAGGTGGTCTACTTCCACTCCCAGGTGTCTTGTTTGACGAGGATGGCATGGGGGGCATCCGATTGTAGCCAGGCCAGAGAAACTTCATCTTGTTTCAAGTAGGCATTTAAGAAGTGGGTAGTGATCTCCTGAATCGCTGGATGGAAGCGGGGATCACGGTATTGCCGAGGTCGTTGGGATTCAGAGAAAATCATGTGCGCTCCCTCGAAAAAATTGACTTGGTATTTATCCCCGGCAGGAAGGTGCTCAAACACGCGCAATCTTGACTCGGCAGTGACGTCGGGGGAAATCGCGCTGGTATCAAGGGTGCCTGTCATGCAGAGGACGGGTTTTGAAATATGTCCAAAGGCCTTTTTGTCCGATATCCTTTTGCTGGCTGAAGGGCTCATGGGAATGAAGCAGTCCAAGCGATCATCCGAAAGATCCGGGCTCATGATCCGAAAGTGTTTTTGTCCCATCATCCCCTGGGTAGTAGCCGCTCCAAAGCTGTGACCGGTCATCGCGATGTGATCCATATCTAAGCGGCCTTTTAGAGGAGATGCAGGGTCGATGTTGGTCGATTCCAGGAAATCGAGGACAAAGGGAATATCCACCACTCGATTTTTATACGATTCTGCGCTGGCTGCCGCTTTGAGAGCCTCCATTCTTTTTTCCCTGGGCAGATCCTGCCACACGGATTGATCACTGCCAGGATGCTGGACAAAGACACAAATGAAACCCGCGGCAGACCAATGGTGGCCAAGATAGCTGGACCCCCCCAGACCATGAGAAAAGAGGACTAGCGGAAGAGGTCCGGTCTGTTCATCAGGAAAGTATACTTTTAACGGAACTACCCGATCGCGGGTCTCATCCACAGGGTCGAAGTAAACTTCCCCCACCTCCGCGGTGGAAGCGGAAGCGATGGAGATCCCGAGAATTAGGAAATAAATCAGGAATAAGGGGAAGGCTTCAAGCCAGGTTCGGTAAATGGGGTCAGTCTGTCGTCTCATGTATGGTGAAACGGCAGAACGACGAAAAAGTTGATAGGGTTATTCCGGGTGCTTGCCCTTCACCCCAGATGGTTTGAGTGACACCGGGCACATAACTTCCTATGTGGTATGCAATAAGCCTAATCCTTTATGCGGAAGTGAATGGAATAAAAGCTAATGATCATATGGTAATTAGGTGTTTTGGAAGGAAGTAGAATGCGGGGTGGTTGTCGGAATCTGAGTTCAGGATATTGGAGGTGGGATAGGTCTGTGATCACTTGAAAGCCAAACACCTAGGGAAAACCGTTCAATGTAGGAGCTTGTCATGGAAGTTGCCCTGACATAGGACGAGGCTAGAAAGAAATTTGATATGGATTCCACTGCTCAGAAGCCGTCGGCCCTGGATTTCACTCTGCGTGAGTGGGAGCAGTGGTGTCTGGATGGTGGATTGAAACCGTTCGTGGCGAAACAGATTAGGGAGTGGATCTTCGGGAGAGGGGTGTTGGACCCTATTCTTTTTTCGAATTTATCAAAAGCGGTAAGGGATCGGTTGAAGGAGACCTTTGAATGGTCCCTCCCCGAGGTGGATACGACCCTGCGCAGCACTGATGGGAGTGAGAAACTTCTCTTTCGGACGAGGGATGGCCTATTTGCGGAGTGTGTGCTCATGCCAAGTGAAAACCGGATAACCCTTTGTGTATCCAGTCAAGTGGGGTGCCGTTGGGGATGCACGTTCTGCCAAACCGGGAAAATGGGGCTATCCCGCAGTCTGTCATCGGGTGAAATTCTGGGGCAAGTCCTGATGGCAAACCAGCGGCTTAGGGATAGTCAGAAGCCAGAAGTCGGAAATCGAAATGCGGATCATGCGACCCGGGATACGGAATACGAGATACGGGGTGGTGTAGCGGATAGTGAAAGCCGAAAACCGAAAAATGAAAGCCTGTCTCAAGTGACGAATGTTGTCTTCATGGGAATGGGGGAGCCGCTGGATAATTATGATGCAGTGGTAGAGGCTTGCCGGGTGATGACGGATGCGCGCTTACTGGGTATGTCCAGGCACCGGGTGACCGTTTCCACGGTAGGGTTGGTGCCAGAGATTGAGCGTCTGGGCAAGGATGTGGCCGTGGGTCTGGCGATATCGCTTCACAGTGCCGATGATGAGCGCCGGGGGTCGATGATGCCAGTGAATCGAAGGTACCCGTTGGGTGTATTGAAACAAGCACTCCGGGAGTACCCGGTACAGACCCGGCATGGAATCACCTTTGAATATGTGATGATTCACGGGGAGAATGACTCTATTCAGCATGCCAAGCAGCTGGTGAAGTTTATCCATGGCTTGAAGGCCAAAGTTAACCTGATTCCCATGAATCCTCACCCGGGGAATCCGATGCGCGCAAGTGAATCGGAAGCGTTAAAGGCATTTCAAAAATACCTGTCTGATCGATCGATCCCTGCGCCGATCCGCTACAGCCGGGGGCAGGATGTGAGCGCAGCCTGTGGTCAGCTCGCGATGAAGCGTGCGGAGGAGTTGAACCTGAAGCCGAGGGAGGTTATTCGAAATCGGAAGTCTGAAATCGGAAGTCTGAAATCAATCGATTAGAATCTATCCTGGTGGGGCCTCGTTTCGATCATGTCGGGGGGCGGCTGCATCTGGTATTCGATTTGGGTGGGGTAGGGGATCGAAATGTTGTTGTCTTTTAGTGCTTTGAGGATCCGCTTATGCAGTTCGCCCTTCATTCCAAGCCGGTTGTCGAGGCTATCCAGATACGCGTAAATATTAAATTCCAGGGCATAATCATCGATATTGTTAAAGACGACAAAGGGGGCAGGGTTTTGGGAGACTTCTGGATGACCGGCCACTGCTGAACGGAGAATTTCTGAGACCTTTTCGGGTTCGGAATCAAACCCGACCTTAATGCTGAACGTGAGTCGGGTGACGGAATCACTAAAGGACCAGTTTACCAGTTGGTTGGTAATAATATCTTTGTTGGGAACAATCAACTCGGTGCGATCCCATTGACGAAGTGTGGTGGCCCGGATCCGGATACGACTCACAATACCGGTGGTGTTGTTAATGGTGACGACATCTCCCACCCTCACTGGTCGCTCAAACAGGACGATGATACCG
>JANQKZ010000055.1 GCA_028280845.1 Opitutales bacterium
ATTCTTTCATGCCATTTCGCCAATTTTCCCTCTTCAAAATTTAGGGAAAATCGGATGTACACTTCATAGGCTACACTCACATCGTAGGTAATTGGTTCCCGTATAATATGTCCTGAGGAATCCCGGTAACTGTGATATCGAGTAATAGGTCCCCCAGAACCAAATCGTTCACCTTGGTGGATTTCGTATACCCAACTCTCTACCCCTTTCTCATCTGGCTCTAATTTTTTGTGTGGTTCCCCAAAGAGTTCTAGGACCTCTGTCATGGTGAGTCCGACTTTTAAATTATCTTTAAACTGCCTTCCTGACACATCGGAAGACCTCGCCTCAGTTCTAGAACTAGTTGTTTCGCAACCTAAACTTAGGAGGAAAATCAAAATTAAGAAAATTTTCAAATAGTTGGCCTCCACCTGCTTGTTATGTAGATTTTTTTAATTCTTTTTCGTCCGATTGAATAAGAGATTAGCGAATGCCTCGGCCTTCAGTATCAGAACTGCTGAAACCCCAATAAAAATTGAGGTGTAAATTAAATTTTCCTTAGCATATGATGGAATTTTGGCCCCATAATATTCTTCGGGATATAATCCTGGATCTGGTGTATGAACTTGTTCTTTAAACCAATAGAAACCCTCAATGGCGAAGTCTGGAATTGAGGATATTAGAAACCAAATTCCAACCATGGTAATACCAATGTGTCCCATTTGGACTGAGTCGATACTTTGGGAAGGACTAATGTCTTTGTTTTCCCGGAATAAAAATTTGGAAAGTCTTCCTCCAAATAGGACTAAAAATAATCCAACAAGAATAGTGGGCAGCGAAAACAAAAGAGAGAAGGCAATATGAAGTAGAGAATTCCCTGGTCCAAAATTGCTGAACGATTGTGGTGTTCCGATGGAAATGAAAACACCTGAAAAAAACTGAATTGTAATTATTACTCCAATAACTCTGAGAAAGACTTCTCCTAATCCTTGCTGACTCATAATTGAACAATTTTTTTCTTTAGCCTGCTTAATGTATCTCGGCTACCAACCATAGTAATATACATAACTTCTAAGTGAGGCGACGGGGGCGAGAGCCCTCGTTGCCTCGACTGCCTGGTTAGGCTATTCATACTTTAGGTTCAAATGGGTTTGTATCTCTCGGATGATCTTTTCCTTTAGGGATTCTGTGACCGTTCGCCCTTTGTAAACGAAGGGCTCTCCGAACGTTTCATCGTTCCATTCTTCGCCTTCGAAATGCACTGGACTGGAGTACCTAGGAATGACGTGCAAATGAACGTGTGGGTTTGGTTTTCCGTCTTTGTATGGTGGATCTGGATTCGCAGAACGGTAGGCCCAGTTTCGCTGATAGTAAATATTGATTAGATCGGCTTTGAACGTTTCTTCCAATGCTACTTCCAAGTCGGAGATCAGGTCGATGAATTCACTCCTTTCATACTCATTGAATTCAGCCATTTTTCGGACGTGTCGTCTTGTAGCAACCAATACACTTGCAATGCTTGTTTGATCTGGGTGGAGGAGCACCTTGAACTGCTCAGTGAACGCAATAATGCGGTCGTCATTTTCTGGTTGAGTGCAAGTGATGCACTCCTTGTTCAGTCGCCGTTGCCTCCGCCGACTTGTTGGGTGTAATTTCATTTTCGTTTAGAAATTGATGCATCAGGGGACGAATACATTCTTGGTTTTTGGAAAACCCTTCAGATTCGAAAAATTTCTCTTTCCAAGCTCTTTCTGAACCCAATCAACTTTGTCGTCATAACCAACTTTTAAGAATATAATTTTGATCCCTAATTGTTTAGCTTCTTGGATAACTGTTCTTAGCGTTTGCCGGGCGAATCCTTTTTTGTAGAACTCGGGTTGTGTATCAAGTCGCCAGATTGCTCCTGCGGGTAGCGGCGGATGTCCGTAGGATCTTACCCATTCCGAAAGTTCAAGAGCGGCAAAAGAAAATTCTTTTAGCGTATTTTCTAATTCGATCTGATTTGTGGCTACATGCCAGACCGCGGTAGATCTTCCGCTTTTTGTAATCCTTTCCTCCATATGTATGATTTTGTCTCACCCAACGACTTAGCTGAGGCGAAGACGACCGGCTGACCCTGCTGCTAAGCAGGCGGGGTGACTGGCGGCGTTGCCTCAGCCTGCTTGTTCGATCATTTGTTTATTTTTGAATTTTTTCTATAGGTTTCCCAACTAAACTTGGTAGTTAAGCGTTCGTTACCAGTCGCTATAGCACCATAATCAATCAATTGCCATAGATCCTTTTGCTTTTTGAAGACAGTTACATAGTCGGCTCCGTAAAGTGGATCGCCGATATATAATTCTATAAATGCGTAACCATCCTCAGGAAAATCGACTTTATTTATGTCTACCCGCATCCACTTAGGTTCATCTTTGTATGAAAATTCAGGAATCTTCTGGGATAGGTATTCTTTCAGTCTTTCAGAGTAGCTGTAACTGTCTACGGAAAATCTGTAAGCAGTATTGGGTGTCCTTAACTCATTGTAATGGTGCAGGACAGTCATAGCGACTAGGGTTTCTTCGTCTTTCATCCTGCCGTACTCGATCGATCTGGGATTGATGGTCGTGCAACCGGACCATAGAAGCATCCCCGGAAGTATGAATGAGAATAGTTTTAATTCTGTCCTCAATAATGTTAGTGGTTAGCTTTTTTGGTCCAACGGAAAGTTCTTTAAGAAAACAGGGGCCCAGATCCCAACTACAAGAATTGTCGAATAAATTATCATTCTTTGTGTGGCTGGGTTTTCGGCTCCTATGATGTAGATTTGCATGTATTGAGGCTGAGATGCTAAAGCCAGTCCAATAATGAAAACAATCAAGGCATGGTATCTGGTTTTCGCTTTTGCTAAACCATACGTTCTTAGACCAATGGATGCTATTAATTCTATCCCGATGAATATGAGTGGCCCCCACTTTTGCTCCGCAGTATTTGGGCCTGTCGGAAATCCACCTGCTAATTGATACTGGATGAATACTAGTTGTAGTATTATTCCTAGCCACACAGCCCAAAACGATACGGTTGGAATTGGCTTATTGCTCATTTTATTGTGATCGAACGACCTAGCTGAGGCGGCGTTGCCTCCACCTGCTTGCTAGGTGTTTCAATCAATGTCCATAATAAGATAAAACTGTAGTTACTTCTCCGATTTCCCAATTTCTTCCAGATGAGCTCGCTTTCCATATGCCATAGCCGTAACTTGCACGAAGTGCCTGGGGCAACCGGATCTTGGGGAGACGGGTTGCCTATGAAGGAGATGTGGACGGGTGCGCGATTCGGAGTTGAGCACGCTACCGCCATTCGGAGCGGGTCCGTTTTTCGAGAGGTGTAGGGAGATCGGGGGTAGACAACCATCCGCCTGACTTTACGCGGTCAGGATAAGCCATCGGATGGTGAATGGGAAGCCCTTTTCTAACGCATCCCTGTATAGGGATATGTCCCCGGCCCTAATCGAGGAAGGTAGTGGCCGGGGGGAGGCGGATGAGCTGAATTTCGTAGATGACGTCGCGGGTTTCGGCGGGGAGGGCATCTCCCCGGGACTCCTGGATGGCCCGCATGCGTGCGGGATCTACGGTTTCGACCCAGGCGACGGAATAGATATGGCCGTCGGGGGCGATTTCGATGCTTTCGGTAAAGAAGACGCGCCGGTCATCGGGCCCGAGGACGGGGCCGTGGTCGACGGTTTCTGCGGTGTCGATGGCGTGGGTGATGAGGTGGACGTTGGCCTTGGTCGGGCGCCGACCGTCCCGCGGCAAGGCCGGCCCGTGGGCCAGGTAGAAGAGCGTGTTGTCGGGCCCGAGGGTGAAGCCCAGCTGGGTCCGCAAGGGATTGCGCAGGCCCTGGGGAACTCCTTCCGGGCGGAGGTTGGCGATGGAGCGGAGGCGTCCTTCGCTAGGGTCATACTCAAAGAGTTGGGAGCTGCCTCCGTGGAGTCCCCAGAAACTGGAGGTTGCCGGATTCCAGGTGATGGTGCGCCAGTTGCCCCAGAAGTAGTGAGGGACGGCTTCGAGCTTGAAATCGGCCTCGGCCGTAGTGAGGACGGATTTGAGCGAAAGGGGGGTGAAGCTCAGGGGGCGTTGCTTGGTGGCATCAAATTCCCAGATGCGGCCCCGGTTGGTGGAGCCATAGAGGCGTCCATCGGGCGCCACGGCGAGCTTGCGGCAGATGAATTCCCAGTCCTCGGCGTAGTGCCCCCATTCCCCCCGGGTCTGGGTGGCTCCGTATTGCTGGAAATTGCCGGTCCGGACTTCGTAGGTGAAGAGCAGGCCCGTGGGCCAGGTCAGGCCGTAGAGGCGCTGACGCTGGGTATCCATGGTCATGGTGATGATTCCCTCATTTTTGAGGGGGACCTGGGCCAGGCTTTTGAACTCTCCGCTCTCCAAGTCGTAACGCACGAAATGTCCCCCCGGGTAGGGATCCCTGCCATCATCCGGGATGAGGTTGGGGAGGGTGCCTTCGTAGGAGCTGGTGTGGGTGGCGAAGTAGAGGGCGCCCTCCGATTCGAAGAGGGGCGTGTGCACTTTTCCATGGGGGATCATCCGGTCGATGTCTTCCCCCAGGATGTCATTCATTTGAGCGATCTCCTCGATCTCCTCCGATTCGGGATCGAAGCGGTAGAAGCGAGCGGAAACCTGCTCATGGTGGGTGTTGACGGTGAAGTAGAGGTAGCCGTCGGAGGCGGCAGTCAGGCTGTGGTAATTGGAATCCCCTTCGAGGAATCCCGGGTCAAAGAGCTCGGCGGGAATGGTGGAGGCGGCGGTGAGCGGCAGGTACCCGAGTAAGGCGAAGAGCAGGAGAATGCAGCGCGTTTTCATGAAAGTGGGATCGGGTGATTTAACGGACGAGGAAATAGACCAGGGCGATGATGAAGGCGACGAGGGCCCAGCCGGCGAGAAAGCCCAGCATGGCCCGTCGGGAGGGCCGGGGAATTTCGAAGTTGGAATTGGGGAAGAGGGTTTGATTGGGCCGGGGTTCGACTCCGGCGGGGAGGGTGCAGGGCACGTCAGGGTTGGGCTCGGCCGTCAGCACCGGGGTATGCAGCAGCATGTAATACTGTTCGAGCTTCGCTTCCGATGTAGGCCGGGTAAACAGGCTGACAAGGATCCCGGTGACCAGACCGGCGGAGAGGTAAAACACCATCTGCCAGGGCAGGTAGATTTCCGGTTCACCGGAAATCTCTACTACGAAGCGGGCCGCATGTGCCCAGGAGAGTTGATCGAGGAAGGTGATAAAGAAGGCCTGGGTGGTCAGCCACCAGGTCGCGAGGGCGACGAGGGTGGAGGCCCAGGCGGCAGCGGCGGTGGCGCGGCGCCAGAAGAGGCCGAGCCAGAAGGCGATCCCCATCATGGGGGCAATCTTCCACAGGATTTCGAGCCCCTGGATGACATCCTCGAGCCAGTAGGCATAGCCCACGCCGAGCCCGACGACGCCGACGGCGGCAATTCGGGTCACGAGCAGGTAATGCCGGGTGGACTGGCCGGGGCGTAGCTTTTTATAGATGTTCTCCGAGAAGAGTCCGGACCCGGCGATCATGAAGGAGTCGCAGGAGCTCATGACCGAGGCGAGGAGGGTCGCGATGAAGAGGCCGAGGAGGCCGGGCCAGAGTTGGGTAAGAAAGTCATTCGCGAGGAGGCCATAGAGGTGGTCCGGGTGGACCTCGTTCCCCGCGAAATAGGCCACGCCGGCCAGACCGGTGAGCGCCCAGGCGACGGTGCAGAAGCGCTTGGTAAAGGACCCCACCATGAATCCGAACTGGCCCTCCCGCTCTGTGCGACCGGCTGCGGTGCTGGCCAGAATATGGGGCTGGGTCACGATGCCGACCAGTCCGTTGAAGGCGATGACTGCGATATAAAAGGCTCCGATTTCGGCGGGCGCGACGAGGGTGAACATCTCCGGGTCATTGATGGTGGCCTTGAGCCCGGAAAGGCCGCCCACCGCCTGGAGGACAAATGGCAGGAGCAGGAAGGAGAACACAATGGTCAGGATGCCCTGGATGAAGTCGGTGATGATGGCGCCTGCGAGGCCGCCCGCCGTCCCATAGGCGACAAACAGGAGGGTCATGACAATCATGGCCAGCTCGGGGTCGATGGCTCCCCGGGTGGCCCCGGTGATGACCGCGCCGGATCCCTTCAGCATGAGGCCGATGGAGGATGCCATGAAGGCGATGCTGATGACGGAGTAGAGGACGGCCACGCCGCGGGTATAGCGCAGTTCAAAGATATCCGCCGTCGTGAGGGCCCGGAAGCGCCGCATCATGGGAGCAATCAGCCAGTAAAACGGGGTGCCAAAGAGGTAGAGCCATTGATACCAGATCCCGGAAATTCCGTTGGTAAACGATTTGGACGCCACACTGACGGCCTGGTCGGAATGGGTGCCCGACCCGAAGGCGTGCATGGTCATCATCCATTTGCCAAAACGGCGCGGCATGATGAAGTCCCCCATTTCCTTGACGCGCCGGGCGGCCCACGCCCCGATGAAGGTGACCCCGATCAGGTAGACAATGATGACAAGGAGGTTGACGATGCCGAGACCAAGCATGGAAGGAGATAGTCGCGTTTTCCCTATGAAGGCCGATCCCTCCCGGGGAACGAGGGATTACGGGTTTTATTGTAAATGCGGAAAGGGGGTTTCCTGGATGGCCGGGGCTCCACTAGGATGGATCCTATGCTTCGGATACGCTTCCTTTTGCCCGTCCTGGTGTTCGTTCCCGGCTTGAGTTGTCTCATGGCGGAGGCTAGGCCGAAAGCTGAGCCGATGGATATCCTCTTCATCATTGTGGATGACCTCAATGACTGGGTGGGGCCCCTGGGCGGACATCCGCAGGTGGAGACGCCACACCTGGACGAGCTGGCGACCGATTCCTTCGTTTTTACCAATGCGCATACGCCTTCCCCCGCCTGCCAGCCCGCCCGGTATGCCTTGTATTCCGGGTTACATCCGGTGTCCAGCGGGTGGTATGGCAACTATTTTGAGACGGGGGTTCATGAAATGGCCGAGCGCCTGCAATCCGTGACGCATTTGCCGGCCCGGTTACAGGCAGCCGGCTACCACACTGCAGGAGGCGGAAAAGTGTATCACGCCGCGGTCAACGACTACTGGCCTTTTGATCAGTGGGACGAAGTCATGCCGGTATGGGAGGTGCCCGAAGCGTGGTGGCAACGCATCCCAACCCGGTATGATAAGCTCTACCACCCGTTTCCCGAGGATGGGGGGGCGATCTGGGCGGAGCTCGGAATCCGGGCGGGGTATTCCCTGACGGGAGGCCCAATCGAACGGGATACGCTGCCGGATGGCCTGATGTTTGACGAAATGATCACCGCGTGGGCGCTGGACCAGATGGATCTGCCCAGGTCCCAACCTCAATTTCTGGCCGTGGGGTATGTGCGTCCCCATGTTCCCTATACCGTTCCTCCTGAATATTTTGATGCCTACCCCCTGGATGACCTGTATATTCCTGACAGTCCTGGCGGGGTGCTGGATGATGTCCCGATTCTGGGCAAGGCCATGACCTATGGGTTAGCTACCGGAGGAGATGAGGCGGTGGTTCGCCGCCTGGGTGAAAGGTATCGTCGCGAGCTGATTCAATCCTATCTAGCCTGTATCACCTTTGTGGATACCGAGATCGGGAAGCTTCTGGATGGGCTCAAAGCGGCAGGACGCTGGGAGGACACCATCATCATCGTGACTTCGGACCACGGGCAGAATTTTGGAGAAAAGCGGAACTGGCGGAAGATGTGTCTTTGGGAAGAGAGCACACGGGTACCGCTGCTGATTCGGGTTCCGGGGCAGGGTGGAGCCGGGCGGCAGATTGGCGAAGCCGTGAGCCTGCTTGACTTGTATCCCACCCTGATGGACCTGGCGGGGATCGAGGCGCCGGATCACCTGGACGGGGTGTCCCTTGTCCCCCTGATGCGCGACCCAACTGCAGAGCGCGGCCGGCCGGTATTGATTTCCTGGCAGGCTGGGAACCATGCCCTGCGTAGCCGCGACTGGCGCTATATTCGGTATCGGGATGGGTCGGAGGAACTCTACGACCACCGGAGTGATCCTGAGGAACAGACCAACCTGGTAGGACTTGCCGAGGTGGAGGCCATTCTTGAATCCATGCGGGCCTCCCTGCCGAAGGAAACCGCTCCCCCGGTGTCCCCCACGGCACGGGATCATGATTTTGTGGATCGCGTGTTATTGCGATGGGCCGAGGACGGGGTGCCGGACTGGGTGGAGGAGTGATTGGGGTCGTCGGGGACGTTGACCCTCCCGCAATGGATACCTGGTTAACTTTAAGCGCTTCTGTTTATGGGCTCGCGTAAACGCGACCCCTACGGCCTGGATTCAGTGGGAAGTGTGAATCAGAGCATGCCGCGGCTGGACGGGTCGTCCAACCCTCAGGTTGAGCAAAACCGGCGGGATACCATCCCGCCCTCCCAGTTCTCTCTAACATCTGGAGCCTTAACTTAGGGCTATTCGGGCCATATCATGATGTTTGAGGTTATCGCGCTCTACTGTTCAGGCAGTTCGCTGATCAGGCGGAGTTCGATATTGCGGTAAAATACCTCGGCCCCCTCTGACTGGATCTGAATTTTGCCGCGGCGCAAAGGGATCTCCTCGCCGTCGATGATTCGCACCATGCTGCTGCCGCGCGCCACGATTTCGCCATTGACGATATGGATGGCCTCACCATTGACGCACATGATTTCGACCCTATTCCACTCGCCGAGCGGCCTCTCGAAATCGGCTGACTTGATTACACGGAACCCAAATTCGCCGTCAAAATCGACCACCTCCAAGCTGCCATTGGGATCGTATATCCGCGCAAAGTCCTCGCCTGGTTTGGAGGTAGCCATGGCTCGTGTGCCCGGAAACATGATGAAGTCCCCGAAGTCGCCGTGACGAATCTGGCACTCCGGTGCAATCATAAAGTCCCTCAGGTCGAAGGCTGCCCCACGTTCACCCGTACCGTAGTAGATCAGGCCGCTGTTCCTGGCCTTATCCAGGCGCGGCTCCCACTTCAGGGTGCCCCATTTCACTTCCAGGCGCAGGTGAAAATTATCGTATTCAAACAGGCTGGTCAACGCCCCGTAGATTTCACCAGAAATGCGGATAGCCGGCTCACAATCTTCCTCTACCACGGTGAAAACATTGCGCGGATCATTCTCCAGGCCAAGGGGTGCGGTATACTCACCGGCATTATTTTTTGGCAGGTCCAGGCCTCGCACCGTCGGGTGGGGGATGCCCAGCCAACGATGCCAGCCATCCAGGTTCTTGCCATTAAAGAGCGACCACCATTCACCCGTTCCCCTGGCGTCAAAGGTCGAGGGAGTGCTGTGTTCGCCACCCAGTTCCTTGATGCGCACATTGCGGTAGCGCACGATCGAGCCATGATCCTGCAGCACGATGTGCCCCTTACGAATCGCGGCGTATTCCGGGTATTCGATGAACTTTGAGGTGGCCACCTGGCTGAGCCAGGCATTGCTGCCGTGAAGGTACTCCACCGCCAGGATGCCGTTCAGCCAGTGCTGGACGTGCGGACCGTCCACAACGATACGGGCGGTGTTCCAGTTTCCGGGGGGAAAGGCGATATCTTGCGCCGGACCCTGCAGGGCGTAATTCGCGCCACTGAAATGGAAGGGTGGGTTGGACTTGCGGTCCGGGCGCTCCATCACCTGGAATTCCGGTCCTGTCCAATAAGGGCGGCTGCTGGTCTCCTGCACCATGTACATGACACCGCTATTGCCGCCCTCTACGATGTTGTATTCAAACTCGAGGACAAAATTCTCGTATTTACGGCGGGTCATTAGATCGCCACCACCCTCAACGAACTCGGCGTGATCCTGTCCTGGCTCAAAGAGGCGGGTGATCGCGCCATCCACCACCTGCCAGCCATCCGGCACGGTTGTCATACGATAGCCACGCCAGTGCGAGAGGTCGTCGTCGACCAGGTCGACCCAGGTTTGCGCATCCGCATAGAGCAGGCAACTGCTGCCCAGTGCGGCGAAGAGTAAGAGTAGTCTATGAACAGGGTGTAGACGAGGTGGGGATTTCATATGAACGTAAGATCATTTGAAGTTTCAGCAGGGTAGAATGGCATAAGGAGAGTGATCGTCGTTCCCTGTGGCAATGCTCTTTTACTTTCAGCTTGAGGACATCCCAATGCCATGGAACAAGCTGCGTAAGATCTGCCCTGGCCATCCTGCAAGCAGGGGGGCCGGACGTCTTGCCGTAGCAGGTTTGAGGGATATGAGGGCTTGAGGAGTGCGTTCCCCTTGCAAATCCGGTCAGGACTGACACGATGCGGACATGATCGATCCGAAAACCGCCGCCCTGTTGAACGAGCAAATTGGCCATGAGTTTGAGGCCAGCATTCAATACGTCGCGCATGCGACGTGGTTTGCCAGTGAGACCCTTCCCGAGTTGTCCCGCTACTTTTCCAAGCAGTCGGACGAGGAGCGCGAGCATGCGCTGAAAATGATTCAATACCTCAATGATACCGGGCAAACCGTAACCATCCCCGAAATCCCGAAGCCGGTGTCGACCTTCGATTCTGTTGCGGATGCCGTCCAACTGGCCTACGATCAGGAGGTGCGGGTGACACGCCAGATCGAGGCGATCTACAATACGGCGGCAGAGGCGAATGACCGCCTCACCCAAAATTTCCTCCAATGGTTCCTGGAAGAACAAGTCGAGGAAGTCTCCGGCATGGACGCCCTGATCACGGTGGTGAAACGGGCCGGTGACAACCTCTTCCGGATCGAGGAATACGTTGCCCGTGAAGGGCACCCCGAAGACGCAGAATAAAGCGGTCCATCGAAGGGTTGAGCGCTTTCGCTTTATTCTATCGTAAGATAAGTTTCCTTCTTGTGCAGGGGAGAGGAATTTAGAACCTAAGGCTTCATGGCGAATACCCAAATCCAATTTCGCGGTGGGGCTGCCGTTTCGGCCCTGCCCATGGTTTTCTTCATCCTATGGGCCGTGGCGATCTGCCTGAGTGGTGCCCCTGATGTGCGGGGCTTGATTCTCGGGTTAATCATCGGCCTCAGCTTGAGCCTGTTCCTGGTGAAAGGCAGTTGGTGGGCCTATTGCGAAGAGATCTTCACGGGGATGGCCAACCGGATCGGAGTGGTCACCATTGTGTGCTGGTTGTGGGCCGGTATGTTTGCCCAGGTGCTTCGGGCCGGAGGATTGGTCGACGGTCTGGTCTGGCTTGGCATGCAGTCCGGGGTCGATGCGGGCATGTTCACGGCCCTCACGTTTCTCCTGGCTGCGCTGTTCAGCTCTGCGGTGGGAACCGGATACGGAACGACCGTCGCCTTCTGCACGCTGATGTATCCCGCGGGAGTGGTCCTGGGGGCCGATCCTGTGGTGCTCTTCGGGGCTATCCTTTCGGGGGCGGCCTTTGGAGATAACCTCGCTCCAGTTTCGGATACGACGATTGTTTCTGCCACGACGCAGGAAACCGACATCCCCGGGGTCGTTCGAAATCGCTTTAAGTATGCGATCATTGCGGCGGTGCCCGCCCTGGCCTTGTTTTTGTTCATGGGCAGCAACGGGGGCGATGGGGTGGAACTCGCCATTGCGCAGGATCAATTGGGTCCCAGCGGCCTCCTCCTGCTGATACCCTTTGCTTTGGTCATCGCATTAGCCATGACAGGCAATCACATCATTCTGGCTCTGACCCTGGGTTTAGTCACCGCGGTCGGCATGATCCTCCTTTTCGGGCTCAGTGAGTTTTCGGCCATCGCCGCCATCGACCGGGAGGCCGGCCTGTTGACGGGTGCCTTGACGGACGGCATTGGCGGATACGTGGAAATGGCGGTTCTTGTTCTACTCATCATGTCCGCCAACCACATCATGCGGCTGGGAGGTGCGTTCGATATGATCAAGCGGGCCGCGCTCGCCTTCGCCAAAGATTCGGTCCGGCGAGCCGAGCTCGTGATCTGCTCCTTTGTCGCCAGCCTCAATGTATTCATTACGGTGAACACCGCGGCCGAGATCGCGGCAGCTCCCATGGTCAGCGATATCGGAAAGGCCTTTAAACTCCATCCTTACCGGCGGGCCAATTTTCTGGATTCCATCACTTCAGCCCTCGGTTACATTTTCCCGTGGGGGGGTGGGGTTCTCATCGGCTATGTCACCTTGCAGTCGCTAAAAAACAGCACGTTTCCCGATCTACCTCTGGTCAACCCGACCGATGTCTGGCCCTATGTCTTTCATGGGTGGCTTCTCGTCGCTGTCATGTATGGCGCGGCCATCACCGGGTTCGGGCGCAAGTTTGAAGAACCCCAGGCGACCAAAGACTCCTGATCCTTTGAGGAAATTGTAGCTGGATACCGACTTATAGGTAATTACCTTTTGGCGGCGTCCGCCTCTGAGGTGGGGTTGTTTTCGAGAGCAAGGAGATTCTATCCGGTATCCTTCCTTGTGGCTGTACGCTTGTGAGAAACCGCTCTTGGGCGGAAAATGGTGACATAACCCAGAAGGTATCTTTGATTCATGAAAGATAAGCCTTATATCCCACTTTCAGACCCAAATGAGACATGACGTACTTTAAGTAGCGGTGGCCAAGTGCACCTTCCTCAGGGAAAATACTTATTTCTTACTTTAGGAGCAAAATATGGAAGTGCTCTTTCCCGGTTAGTTTCTCAAAAAATTTGGCTAAATTCCGCTGGTACACAAATTCAAACACCATGGAGTAAATGGTCGGAAATGGTGGACCCAGCAGATTGGTTATGATTTCGTTTTGGTCTTTCCTAGGAGTGTTGTATCCCTAAAGGATTAGTTTGGTTACAGTTATCCATCCATCAAGATTGGTGAAGTAGAATTAACCTTGAGCGTTTCAGGTGGGACCGCTGAAAAAGAGTGGACTGAACAAGTACAACAATTCTGCCATACTTCTGTTGGATCTTCCCATCATCGTGACTCGCTAAGGGCGTTCAGGACGAGAATAGGGGATCCGCAGCGGGGAGATTCCCCTTACACCTGCCGGCGGTGTTGCGTAATGGTGGAACACTTCTTAGTGTTCACTAATCCGGGCATTAATTTACTGGAGGGACCGGATGATCTGATCCGGGTGTGCTGCCTCGTGACCGGTTTAAATGCATGGCGTTAACTCTATTCCTTATTTCCTTACGAATCTTGGTATCTGGGTCTCCTTCCTCATCCATATGCCAGCGCTTAAGATAGGGTTCGAGTAGAGAAAAGTTATCTGCCTCCCTAAGGCTATCATCATTACGGAATTCCTGAATAGCTGCCACTGTTGTGTCGCTAATTTTCTCGTCCATTTGTGCCTTTCCCCGCGTCTTTAAGGACCTAATAACTGAAGATACTAGAATTCCTAATGTGACCACACTAATCAAAATAACGATTATATCGAACCATGGGGCATAGGTGTCACGAATATCCTCAATATACCCAATAGCCCAACCGATTAGGAACATAACAGCCCCTCCACCCAATCCAGCGCCCAAGACCCCTGGGACACGAAGCATAAAGGCACCTACGGCTAAAGCGCTTACGATTCCTCCACCGAGCATAAAGAATGCTGAAATTCTGGCATTATTTTTAGCCCGCATTTGCCTTTTTTCCTGATTCTCAGCTTCTCTCTGATTTGCTAAGGCAACTTCAGCTACGGTCTTTTGTTTTTCGAAATCCGAAACGGATGCTACCAAGTTCTGAGTGGTTTTTCCAAGTTCTTCTTTTTGCGCCTCTATATCGGCTTCAAGCTCCTCCTTCTTCTTTTTGAGAACTTCGGATTCTGCGTCCAATTCATCAAGCCGTCGCTGCAATTTCTTTTTGTCTTCCTCGGATTGACTGAGTGCAAGGCGAAGATCCTCTACAATATCAAGTTTTGCCTTATCACTTGGGGTCAGTAGATTTGCACTCGCTTTTTCCAGGTGTTTCCCGGTCAAATCTGTGTATTCGTTTTGTTGGACGTTTTTCTCATTGGCAAATCCAGCTTTGTAAACTTGATCGGTTACAAATTGTTTTTCCTCCGTATTGGCGGTTTTCAAATTTTCATAGTTCTGTTGTAAGGCCTTTTGCTCGTTCTGTACTTTATCTACTCCATCCTGGATTTCTTTGAGGGTTTCTCCCATTTGCTTTACCGATTCCTGTGATACAACGTATTTTGTTTTGTGGTCACATCCCTGGAGTAGTAGTGCAAGTAGAGTGAGATGAATTAGATTCGAAATTTTAGATAGAAATTTCATAAGGTGAGAAGAAGAGAGGGTAACGAGCGGAGAGATGGGAATCTGCTCTATGAGGCATCTCTGGTTGGTTTGTGGTCTGCGATGAATCAGAAGCAATTCCTTTCCCTACCTAATTTAAGGTAATCTCAAGGATGACTTGGAAAACAATGAGCTGCTTTGGCGCACTCTGTTAGCTGCAATAGCTGCTATTTGAGGTGAAAACGTCTGCAAGGAATTTGCTTTTTGTAGCGTCAACCATCGAGGTTTGAGTTGTGGTGGCAGGGGGCATAGTTAGGTAGAGCTGGGTGGCTGCATCGACGTCACTTGCTAAAACCAGTAAATGAACTTCATCTTTAGCTTAACCACCCTCAATCAGTTTTCCGTGGATTTTGGGGGCCGGCATGCCTTCACCCTGGTCGTTGCCAAAAGTTCCCTGCGCTGGCCAGCGGCCTGAGGTCAGGTCGCACCAAGTTTCTCATATTTCTGAAAACAGCTTCTAACCGAATCGCTGCTAAAAGTTATCCTGCATGGCGGCATGGCAGGAGGCGGGCTTGCCATCCGGTTCCACAAAGATGCGGTCGAAGGCCTCGCGGGAGATGATCGGATTTTGCACCGCCCGGTAATGAAATTGCAGGGCCCGCCGGCGTTGATCGCTGGTATTGGGCGGGGTAAAATGGGGCAGGGTGCTGTGGAAAATCAGGATGCCTCCGGGTTCGAGGGGAACGGGAACCACGTTCGCGCTCTCCAGGCGGTCAGGGAGGATTTCACAGTCGGTGGTGTGTTTATGCTTGAGGGGACCGGCGCGGTGCCCCCCTTTCCAGACATGCATGCACCCGTTGTCCGGGGCCGCTTCGTCGATGGCGATCCAGACGCCGACCATCAGGTCGAGGTTTTCTACCCGGAAATAAGCATTGTCCTGATGCCAGGGCTTCATGACCCCACCGGGGGGTTTTAGGAGGCCCATGCTCTGATAAATGGTAATCTCCCCTCCAAGCAGCTCCCGCAGGAGGGGCAGGATTCGTGGATGCTTCAGGGCGATGTGCTGGAAAATGGGGGCTTCGTTTTCGAACCAGGTGAGTTTGCGCACATGCGCTTCCAACTCGTCCAAGCGGTCGGGCGAGGGGGTGTAGCCGGGTTCGACCTGGAAGTAGAAATCGGAGGTTTTTGAATTGAAACGGGCGCCGGAGTAGTTTGTCCCGTCGGCTTCGTCCCTGGCTTGGAAGGTGGAGAGCTCCGCATTAAAGGCGTGGCTGCGGATGAGTTCGGAGATGGAGGAGCGGACCTCCCCGACCTCCCCGGGACTGAGGGCATGATTGAAGGCAAGGAATCCATCTTCCTCGTATTGCTTCCGGAGGGCAGGGGTGAAGGAATCGTGAAAAGGAGGGAAGGGTGTTTCGACGGCCATTATCCTCTAAATTAATAGCGGTAATGCTTGAAAGATTCAGCATTTTTCAGGGCACCAAAGGGTTTACGGTAAGCCGGTGGAGACCTAGAGTGATGGCCATTCCCATCCCTAAATATTTTGATAGCAATGTCCATGGATCGATTTAAAAACCAAACTGTTATGATCGCAGGCGGGGCCCAGGGAATCGGACTGGCCGCAGCCCACCGGCTGGGTCAGGAGGGAGCCCGGTTGATTCTCCTGGACCTGGTCGAGGAGAGCGGAGAACAGGCCGCCCGCGAACTGGAAGCTGCGGGGCATTCCGCCCGGTTCATTCCGGTGGATGTTACGTCACCGGATCGGGTGAACCGGGTCTTTTCGGATCTGGAGCGGGAGGGGATCGCATTGGATGCCGTCGTCCACACGGCAGGGGTGGTCGGGCCGAACGGCCTGAAAAGTGGGGATGTCCAGTTGAGCGATTTTGAAACCACCATCCGGGTCAACTTAATCGGTTCTTTTATCATTCTGCAGGCCGCACTCAAGCTGATGCTGCCCAGAAATTACGGGCGAATCCTGTTTCTGGCCTCCGTAGCCGGGAAGGAGGGCAATGCCGGTATGTCGCCTTACTCGAGTTCCAAGGCAGGCGTGATCGGCATGGTCAAATCCGCGGGGAAGGAATATGCGGAGAGCGGGGTGACGATTAACGCCCTCGCGCCGGCCACCATCATGACCCCGATGGTCGAGGGAATGGAGCCCGCCCAAATCAAATATATGACCGATAAGATCCCGATGAAACGCTGCGGGCAGTTGGATGAGATTGCGGGGTTAATTGCCTACATCATCTCAAAGGAAAACAGTTTTACGACCGGATTCACTTACGATATGACCGGAGGCCGGGCAGTGTATTGATTCCATGAGCTGATCTTTTACCCTTTTCCCCGCCATGCTTACCCCCAGATTTTCCTGCGCCGATTTTACGTTTCCGCTCCTGCCTCACGACAAGGTCCTGGCCTTGATTCAGCTCCTTGGGATTGAGGCGGTGGATCTGGGGGTCTTCGAGGAGCGGTCGCATCATTTCCCCAGCCAGGTCCGTGCTGACGTGAAGGGCATGGCCGAAGCCATGCGGTCCAACTTGGAACAAAAGGGATTGACGGCCGCGGATGTCTTTGTCCAGACGGGGCCCGAACCGCCGGTGGCCGCCGCGAATGACCCGGATCCGACGGTTCGCGCGGAGAACCGCGAAATCCTGAAGGCTATGGTGGAATACGCCGCACTGTTGGGCTGTTCCCACGTGACCGGACTGCCGGGCGTAAGGCACGAGGACGTGGATCCCCAACAGGATTGGTCCCTCGCGGTGGAGGAGACGGCCTGGCGGATGGAAACCGCCCGCTCGGCTGGATTGACCTATGCCATCGAAGCCCATGTGGGATCGATCCTGCCTGATCCGGAAACCACCCTTCGTTTCATTGAGGCATGTCCGGGGATCACGCTCACCTTGGACTACGGTCATTTTGCCTACCAGGGCATGTCGAATGAATCGGCGCATCCGCTGTTGGCGCATGCTTCTCATTTTCATGCAAGAGGCGGTGCAAACGGCCAGCTGCAGTCCACGATGAAAGAAAATACGATTGATTACGGAGCGATTGTGCGCGGCCTGGCGGCGGCAGACTACACCGGGTACCTGTGTCTCGAGTATGTCTGGATTGATTGGGAGGGGTGCAACCGAACTGACAACGTTTCCGAAACCCTTTTATTGAAAGCGGAATTGGAAAGGCATATCCGGGAGCTCTCCTGACCGACGTATGATCTCCGGCCATGTGTGTTGCATTCGGACGATCGGTCTCTGGCTGACCTTTATCCCCTGGCTTGCTGCTATGAATCCGATCACCCCCCCCGGGACTTATCTGGCTGACCCCACCGCACGGGTTCTGGATGACGGGCGCGTGGTGATTTATGGCTCGGTGGACGAACAGTGTGAGCATTACTGCTCCTATCGCCTGGATGCCCTGGTTTCTGAGGACCTGGAGGCGTGGACCTTGCATCCGGGGATATTCCACTCGCGCGGGGAAAATGACCGCCTGGCGGGAACGGATGCCACCCTCTTTGCTCCGGACGTGATCGCGAAGGACGGCCGGCACTACCTGTATTATTGTACACCGGACCGGAACCACGCAGAAGGGGTGGCGGAGTCGACGGATCCCCTGGGTCCGTTTGAAATGGCAGAAAAGCTGGACCTGGGCTCCTGGGATGAAATTGATCCCGGTGTCTTCATTGATGATGACGGGCAAGCCTATTATCTGTGGGGGCAATTTTCGCTCAAGATGGCCAAGCTGGATTCCTCAATGCGGGCGATTGACCTATCCAGCCTGAAAACCGATGTCCTGACGGAAGGGGAGCACTTTTTTCATGAAGGGGCTTTTTTGTTTAAGCGGGCCGGGGTGTATTACCTGGTCTACGCGGATATCAGCCGGGCGGATATGCCGACCTGCCTGGGGTATGCGACAAGCGATCATCCGATGGGGCCATACACCTATCGAGGCGTCATCATCGACAACCGGCAATGTAACCCGGGCAACTGGAATAACCATGGATCCGTCGCTGAGGTCGGTGGCCAATGGTATGTCTTTTACCATCGCTCCACCCATGGTTGTAACACCATGCGGAAGACGTGCGTGGAACCGATTTCGTTCCGGGATGACGGATCCATTCCTGAAGTGCCCATGACCACGCAGGGGGTGGGGTCGCCGCTGGCCTTAAACACACGAATCGAGGCTGCGAGCGCCTGCCTGCTTTTTGGTGGGGCGACCATTCGCCTGGAGGGCCCCGAGCATGATGTCTTGGCGGATATCCAGCGAGGGGATAAGGCAGCCTATAAATATGTCGATTTCGATAAGGGCGCCCGACAGGTGGAAATGCGCCTGAAAGCCGGCCCTGGAGGAGGACAGCTCTGGGTGCAGGCCGGCCAGCCGTGGCACCGGTCCATTGCCCGGATCGAGGTTCCCGCGGGGGGCGACACAGATTGGCAAACCGTGCGGGTCCCCACAGACCCGGAGGTGAAGGGGGTTCAAGCGGTTTGGCTCTATTTTCGAAGTGAACCCGGGGAAAGCTGGGCGGTGGATTGGTTTACCTTTCATTCGGATCTCGCTTTTTGACTGACCGCCATGCTTCCCCGTCGCTTCCAGAAATCCATCTCCCGTCGTTCTGCCCTGAAAGTGGGAGGAGCGGCACTGCTTGGTGGCTTTCTGTCCGGGCCGGGGGTCGCTTCCAATCATTTGCCCATGAAATCGAAATGTATCCCGGTAGTCCATACGACCGACCTTTATCAGCCTCCACAAGACCCGGATGACCAGGTTGACCTGGCCACTGTCCTCGGCCTGGAGGAGCTGGATGTTCGCGGAGTCATTCTGGATTGCACGGATCGTTTCCTGGTCGCGAAGCCGACGGGCTGGGATATCGATCGAAACCCGGGCCATGTTCTGGTGGAGCAGATCGCCCACCTGTGTGGTCGCTCCCTGCCCGTAGCGAGGGGCCCCGTCTCCCCTTTGAACCACCCACGGGATACGGCGCTGGACCGGCCCGTTGCGGACCAGGCGGGAATTGAGTTGTTGCTTGAGCTGCTGAAGACGAGCGAAGACCCAGTCCTGATCACGGTTACGGGATCGGCCCGGGTCGTGACGGCCGCCTTTAACCGGGAGCCTGAGCTGATGCGGGCCAAAACCCGGGCGGTGGTCCTGAACGCAGGTTCCACCGGGGGTTCGAAGCGAGAGTGGAATGTGGGCCTGGATTTGAATGCCTTCATCGGGCTCTGGCAGAGCGACCTTCCCATCCACTGGTATCCCTGTGGCACCGAAAAGAGCGCTTTCGTGCGCCAACATGAACGCGGAACCTACTGGAAGGTGAAACATGACGTGCTTTTCCATGAATTGGCCCCATCTCTGCGGTCGTGGTTTGCCTATGGCTTTTCCGGAAGTTCCCGGGAGGATTCGATTCGGGCCCTAGATGATATGAGTGGTGGACCGGAGTGGCAGGAGGTGCTGCAGGGGGAGCGCAACCTCTGGTCCACGGCGTCTCTCGTGATGGCTGCGGGACGAGTCCTGGCGAGGACAGCAGAGGGGTGGCGTTTTATTTCGAAAGGCGAATCCAGGCCCCTCGAGACCTGGCCCTGGCGTATCGACCCGATCGAGGCGGAAGTGGATCCGGAGGGACGGGTGAGCTGGAAGCTCGCTGACCGGGAGACCGGACGTTACCTTTTTGGACGCAAGCCGGACCTCGCCTATGGGGAAGCCATGGCTGAAGCCCTGAACGCACTGCTGCGCGCCTTACGGTAAAGGCGGTGGGTTTCTGACATTGCCCGGATGGCGTCCCACCGTTAGCTTTCCCCCTCAAACCCCTCCCTCTCCTTTCTATGCGTGGATTAAAAGGAAAAGCAGCCATCATCACCGGCGGTCTCGGCGACCTTGGTTATGCCAGTGGAAAACGCCTGGTGGAGGAGGGTTGTCAGGTGGCGCTTTTTGATGTGAAGCCGGATGCGGAAGGGCGAGCAAAGGCAATCGGCTGCCTGCATTGGCAGGTGGACCTGAGGGACGAGGCCGCGGTGCGAGCAGCCTGCGCGGCGGTTGAAGCGGAGTTGGGGCCGGTGTCCGTCCTGGTCAATTCGGCCGCGGTCTTCATTTTGAAAGGGATCGAGGGCGAGGCCGAGGATTGGGATACCATGATGGAGGTCAACGTGCGGGGGGCGGCTTTTATGTGCAAATATGTGGTCCCGCAAATGAAGCAGGCCGGCGGGGGCAGCATCATCAACTTCTCTTCCGTGTCCGGATTTGTGGGTCAGCCCCGGTTTTCCACCTACACGGCGACGAAATTTGCCCTTCGCGGGGTGACCCGAAGCTGGGCGATTGATCTGGCGCCTGATCACATTCGAGTGAATACCCTTTGCCCGGGATATATTTACACCAGCGCCTTTGTCCAGTCGTGCAAGGACCTGGGTCTGGATGAGGAAGAAGAGAACCGGAAAGCCTCCGCCAAACACCTGCTGAATCGACAGGGACGTCCCGAGGAGGTGGCCGCAGGTGTGGCCTTCCTCGCCAGCGATGACGCCTCCTTCATGACGGGGAGCGACCTGGTCATCGACGGAGGATACCTGGCTACTTGATATTCCAACCATGAAACTGATCGATCTCTCCCATCCGTTAGAACACGGCCAACAGACCTTCCCCTTTGACCCGAAACTGTCCATCGTCCCGCATGGAAATACCCGGACCCTGAAGTATAATATCACCCAGATTTCGATGAGCACGCATCAGGGCACCCACCTGGATGCCATGTACCATTTCATTGATGAGGGAAAAACGCTGGATGCCATGCCCCTGGATTGGTTTTACGGGCCGGCCCGCATTATCCGCATTCCGAAACAGGCCGGAGATGAGGTGACTCTTGAGGACTTTCAGGCCTTTGAGGAATATCTGACCGAGGGAGCCCGAATCATTTACCAGACCGATTGGTATAAGCACTTTGGATCCGATAACTTTTTCACCGAGTTTCCCAGCATGACCCTGGAGGCCGCGGAATACCTGGCCTCTCGCAAGCTACGGATGATCGGAATGGATACCCCGACTCCCGGACAAGCCTTTTATGAGATTCACCATGCCCTGTTGGGGGTCGAGATGGTCATCGTGGAAACGCTGACCAACCTCGATGCGCTTCCCGACACCTTCACCTTCATCGGCTTTCCCCTGAACATTAAGGGGAGGGACGGGTCACCCATAAGGGCCGTCGCCGCCGTGGACTAAAGGGGGCTTTGGCGAGTAGATATGAAGCGTAGACGTTTTTTTGAATTGCTGGGGGCGGTGCCTTTGGCCGCAACCGCAGCATCGGCCGGTGCCACATTCGATGGGGGAGTCCACCGGCCTGGACGACCGGATTGGGCGGCCGTCCGAGATCTCTTTCCCCTGGATTCGAGCCGGGCCTATCTCAACACGGGGGGCTTAGGTCCGGCAGCCGCGCCGGTCCTGGAAGGCATACACCGGCAACACCAGCTGTCGGCCGTGGAGGGCGAGCATCATCATGACCTGTTGAATGACGTGCGCGCGACCGCGGCTGAATTTTTCGGGGCAGACCCGGAGGAAATCTGTTTCACCCGAAATGCCTCCGAAAGCAACTCGATCATTTGCGCCGGCCTGGATTTGAAGCCGGGAGATGAGGTCATCTTTGAATCGCATGCCCATCCGGGGGGTTCCTTTGCCTGGTTGAACCGGCAAAAGGTGGACGGGATTCGCGTGCGGATTTTCGATCCCGATCCGTCTAGCCCCGAAGGCAATCTCGAGCGTATTGCCGACCTGATTAATCCCAGGACCCGGGTCATCCAAGTCAGCCATGTGACTGCGCCGACAGGGCTACGGTTTGATGTGGATGCGATTTCCCGAATGGCCCGCGAGCGCGGCATCTGGTTTCACATCGACGGTGCCCAAAGCGCGGGAATGTTTGAGATCGATTTACATCAGCTGCAATGTGACTCCTACGGAACCAGTGGCCACAAGTGGCTGAACGGGCCCATTGAAACCGGCCTGCTCTATATTGCCAAGGCACGCATGGATGAGGTGCAAGCCAGCCATCTCGGGGCCTACTCCAGTGATTCCTATCACCTGCCGGATCAGTTTGAGGTGGTGCCCCGGGCGAGCCGCCATGAGTATGGAACCCGGAACGCCGGGCAAGTCGTCGGATTGGGCCTGGCGCTTGAATTGCAGGATCGTATCGGTCGTCCCACGATTGCCCGACATGGGCGTGATCTGGCAGATTTGGCCAGGGCCCAATTGAGCAGCCTGAAAGCAATCGAAATCCTGACGCCGTCCCGTCCTGAAATGTGCGAGTCAATTCTGACTTTCAGCATACCCGGGCAGGCCTGCGGCGACATCAATCAATATCTTTCCCTTGAGCACAATTTGCGTTGCCGCGTCGTGAACGAGCGCAACCTGAACGCGGTGCGCACCTCCTGGCATGTGTATAATAATGAGCGGGAAGTCGATCGGCTCGTGGCCGGCGTGCGGGGGTATTTGAAGACGATATAGGGCTACTCTTCCACCTCGACAATCATTTCGATTTCCACGGCGGCATTCAAGGGAAGCGAGCTGAACCCGGCTGCGGCCCGGGCGTGTCTTCCCTTTTCTCCAAAGACCTCGACGAGCAGGTCGGAACAGCCGTTGATGACGTTGGAGTGTTTCGAAAAATCGGGAGTGGCATTCACCATACCGAACACTTTAACGATGCGCTTCACCCGGCTTAAGTCCCCGAGTTCATGCTTCAAGGTAGCCAGGAGGGCAATGGCGGAGAGATGGGCGGCCTCCATGCCTGCTTCCACGCTGAGATCGTCTCCCAGTTTCCCGGTGATGACCGCGCCATCCCCGAGTCGTGGCAGATGGCCCGATAAGAAGACCAGGTTGTCCACCCGGACGGCTCCCACGTAATTTGCGATAGAGGGGCTCACCTCGGGAAGCTCAATTCCGAGGGAGGCCAAGTTCGCTTCAGGAGTTCCTGCCCGGACGGGGGATGATGCCAGGCAGAGGCCGAGGAGGATAGCGAAAGCGATGAGGCAATATTTCATAATGAGGGTATGGCTGAGCGTGAGGGAGGTCTTGGCGCAGAGGTCCTTAATTTGACGATTCGGTGTTTTCCTTCTCGGGCGCGGGGATGTCGGCGAAGGGCCATTGGCCCGCCTTGACCATCCGTTCTTCCAGGCCGGCTTTGCGGAATAATGCCGCGGTCTCTTCGCGGGAATAGCGGCGCAAGGCGGATTCGGTGTCATTCGCGAGATGATGGACGAGCAGGGCGGTAATGGCAGAGGACTGGGCTAAGAGCTTGGGATCGACTTTATCCAAGGTATCGGCCATGTCATGGTAATACCGCACATCCTCTGCGGGAATGGGGGCATAAAACGTGATGGCGGGGAAGCCCTCCAGGATGAAAGGGTGGTGGTCGCTCCCCATCCATGGTTTGTTCGCCAGTTTCCTGGGCAGGGCCATGGCCCCCAGTTGGTTGGAGAAGGACTCGAGGACGGGAACCAGTTCATCGAAACCCATCGCATTGATACCCTGGATCTCGCCTACCATATCCAGGTTAATCATGACCCGTATGGGGGCATCCCGGTGGGCTTCTACGTATCGTCGAGCGCCCCAGAGGCCCCACTCCTCCGCATTGAAAAATACCAGAACGACGGTGTAGGCGTTGGTTGATGCATGCTTCTGGAGCAGACGCCCTACCTCGTAGAGCTGGGCGACCCCGAGCCCGTTGTCCAGTGCCCCCTGGCTCAGATCCCAGGAGTCAAAATGGGCTCCAAGGATGATTTGTGCATCAGACCGGCCGGGAAGGATGGCGACCAGGTTTTCGCTGGTCATCGGCTTATTTCTGGAGCGGGTCTCGAGTTGGGCGACCACCGGCATATCTACCTCGAGTTGGGCTTCGAGGCGAAGCCCATCTTCCCGGGTGATGCTGAACATGGGGAAGGGCGGTGGCTTGCCTTCATGGTTGGCCACCCGGGCCAGGAGCTGTCCGCCATTGACCCGGTTCATGAGAAGGGCGCCCAAGACCCCGAAATCCTCGGCCAGGCGGAGGGCCTGATCATGGTTGAGACGAACGGACGAGGGGACCAGGATGATGTGCCCGGAAAGGCTATCCGGTTCCATTTCGTCAAAGTTGGTCGACTCCAGCCGGATGACCGGAGCTTCAACGGGTTCCTGCTGCTGAACGTAGCCTAAGGCAACGGCCCGGAGGGAGCGGACTTCCGGTTGCAGGAGAGTGACCCGGTCCTCTCCGCGGATCCAGCCCGGGTGGTCAAAGGCTTCCCGGTGAACCCGCAGGCCAAGCGCTTCCAGTTCTGCCTGGAGAAAGTCGAGGGACCTGGCATTGCCGGGAGTGCCGGGAAGGCGATGCCCATAGCGGGTGACCATGGTTTCCAGAAAGGAGTACGCCTCCTCGTTGATCAGGGCGTCCCCGAGCATGGCTTCGGCGGGATCGGCATCCAGCGGATGACAAACCGACAAACAAGTGAGGAGAAAGATGGGGGCAAACAGGGATGGCTTCATCTGGAAATCTACCATTAAGCCCTTCGGGGGGATGATCTAACCTATTCGAATTTTATTATAAAACGGGCTAGTGTGGTGTCTAGAGTGATGGAGGAATCCCGGGGGTGGGTAGACTGTCGCGGTAGGCAGCATTTATCGCGTCCCATGTCCGGTCAAAGGCCCAATCCCCTTTGAGAAAATGCTGTAAGGGGATCCCGGCATCCTCCTGCAAGGAGACATAGCCATCGTATCGGGGTCTGACAATGGCCTGTTCATGGGCTTCCCGGGTCAGTTCGAAGAAACAGTAGGAGAGGGTATTGAGGGTTTCATCCTCCCATGCGGAACACTCCGCAGGCTGGCCTCCGGCAAGACTGTAAATCCCGGCCTGGATATCCGGGCGGGCGCAGAAGAGGGAAAACTCCAAGGCCTCCTGAATGTGCCGGCAGGATCGTGTGATGGCGAGTCCGGTGCCGCCCAGGACGCTTTTCAAGGGGACATTTCCTTCGAGTAAAGGCAGATTCCCGAAACGCAGGGGAGCCTCGGTGAAGGAGGGGCGGCTATAATTGTTATAACTATAGGCAAAAGGGTTGTAGGCCACCTCTTCCGTTCGGGTCATGGTTTCCGCCAGGCGAATGGGGTTGGCTTCATAAATAAAGGGGTTCATACCTTCCGCCATGCGCTTGAGTCGTTCCATGGCTTCTTTAGCCGGCTCCGTTTCGGCGATCTGGTCGGCGCGGGAATAGGGTTCGGCCTGAAGGGCTTCCAGGAGCATCGACCAGTTGAGGAACAGATCGGCCGGGAAAGCGGGCATGGCGGCCAGGCCGGCATCGGCCAGAGACACGGCCTCAAAAAAGGTCTGGGGTGGTTGCCGGTTGGCCTTCCGGAGCAGGTCGGGCCGCCAGGAGGGAACCGGCGTCGCACAATCAATGGGAATGGCCAGATGCTGCCCCTCGTAGCGATAGCTGGCCCAGGAGGGACCCACAAACCGGCTTTCCATCTCAATGAGGAGGGAGGGCTCAATGCGTTCGCCTAAATCCAAAACCAGGTTCTTTCCAAAGCAGAAGCCGGCCCAGGGATGGTCAATCACGATCAGGTCGAAGCGGTCGGCGAGTTGGTCGATCGGCATATGCCCGAACTCGTGGAGCGACCGTTTTTCCCAGCGGATCCGGGTGCCCGGGTTCAGCTCTTCGAAGCGTTGAGCGGTCGCGATCAGGGGGGGCAGGGCGCGACTGTGGTCCCAGGTGATTCCTTTGAGTTCGATGGGTTCGGGCATGCGGAGTGATTGTGTATGGGGAGGTGTGAATTGGGATCTGTGATTACTCTTCGTATTGGATGTATACCTTTTCCCATTCCTGGTCGTACTCGTTCAGGAGGACTTTACCGGTGTCAGCGTCAAGCAAGACAGTATTGGGTCCTTCGGGCAGGTCCAGGGAAATGGTGGTCCCGTTGCGTAGACGAATATCCCTGAGGCCTCCGGTCAGGGTATGCATGACAAGGATTCCATCTCCCCCGTAGAAGAAGGCGTCCGGCTCGCCGTAGATGTGAGCCCCGGCACGTTCAAGCAGCAACCGAAGCGGTTGGGTTTGTTGACTGGGCAGGCTGACAAACCAGGCCTGGTGATCCTTCATCGTTTTTTGGGCAATAGCCACCGCACCGCCTTCGGTGAAGTGAGCTATGGCATCGGCCTCCGGGTCGTTCACGGCGAAAACGGGACTAAAGGGAGCGTCGCCTACCTGGTAGAGGACATCCTCCCGGCCGGAAAGGGGAAGGCTGATTTCCGGAGCCTCATCGAACCGGGCGGTTTCCAATTTAAACCCGGTCAGCTGTTCCACCAGGGTAAGCCCGGACTCTCCCTGGTCTTCGTCAATGAATCCAGGGGCATAGAACCAGAAGATCCGGCGACCATCGGCGGCCACTCTGTCCTGGATATAGGCGCGCTCTTCCTGATCGAGCAGGTAGGTGTTATTAAAGACCACGACCCGATATTGCTCCAGGTCGACCTTGGGCAGGTCGTCCAGATGAATCGGGTCAAAGATGATCCCGCTGCGGAAGGCAGCCAGCGTGTTGTGGTCAATCAGCGTATGACTTACCGGGTCTGAATCGGTTAGGCTGGCTGTGTAGTAAAAGCTGTCGGTGTCGTAGACAAAGAGGACATCGGCCTCGGTCCGGTAGGGCTCCTCCAGGGCCTGTTGCCGGAAGAGCCGGTGCATCTGCTCGACTTGTCGCATGACGACCGGCTGGTCCCAGTTTCCCTGGCTTCCGGCGTGTTTGGGGCGATAACCGTCCAGATCGACCCCGGCTACATTAAAATCGTAAAACCAGAGCCCCATGCCCTTGGTGAAACTGAAACTCACATTGCGCCGGATGTCGGCTACACTGCGCTGGACGGCGGTGTGGTAGTGGTCCATGCCATATTTCATGACCGGTAATTTGGGCTCCACGTCCATTTCATCCAGCCACAGTTTGTTGTTCAGGCGGACGGAGGTGATCAGGCTCCGGGAGCGGTAAGGATCCCCCAGGTCGATGGATTCGGGGCCGTAGGCCTGAGGTCCGCTCAGGTAGTCGATGACATCGGATTCGAGGATTCTGCGGAGTTGGAGATGTCCACCCGGGGCCTGCCGGCCAAAGACGGAAAAGTAGTAGCCATAAAAGGTCCCGGTAATGATGGGTCGTGGCCAATGCGTTTTCACCAATCCGGCGAAATGGATGATGTTGTCCGCCACGACCTGGTGCATGCACTCGAAGTAATCGATCACCTTTCGCTCGGTTTTCAAATCGCGAATGAGCCCGTCGGTGGCCCGCTCATCCATTCCGGGAGCGGTGACCGTTTCGAACCTAATGTCCGGTTGGTTCCAAGCGGCGCGGAGGGCGTCCTCGGTCTGATATTTTTCCCGCAGCCAGGATTGAAAGGCCTGGGTCATGGGTGCACTAACATCGGGCTCGTTGGCGAAAAAGCCCCAATTATGCCACTCTCCGTAGACCCCATTGGCCACCTGGATGCCGATCAGGGCATTGGCCTCAGGGGTTTGCGAAAAGGTTTCCAGGAATTGAGTAAACTTCTCGGATATTTTCGCTTTCCACTTTTTGGAAGCCATGCTCACCCGCCGAACCGGTCCATTATCATGCTCGATGATCCGGAGCAGGGCGTAAGCCTGTTCTTCCTTGTAATCGGTGTCGGCATATTTGACCCATTCCTCCGGGTGTTGGTGCAACCACCAACGGGGAGCCCGTAAATGAAAGCGAAAGATGACCGCGGCATCCGGGCAGGCCTGGAGTGCACCGGCGATCTGTTTGCGAGGGATCGTCAAATCCCACCCGTCTTCCTCGGTCCAGATATGTTCGAGGGAGACATCAAACTGAAAGAGATGGATGCTGCTCCGGCAAAAGTTCCTGATGTTGTGCTGGGGCAGCTCCTCCCACGTCCAGCGACCGGAAGGGGTGTCGGTAAGCGCGTAGATCATGGGGTAATGGGGCTCCCCGTCGATCATGATCATGGGGCGACCCTGCACCATTTCCACATGGCTGGATTTAGGGGATGGAACCGCAGAAGCGGAGTTGAAAGATAGCAAAGACATCGTGAGTAAGAGGAGAAGGGGTGGGTATCCCATATGCTCCACTTTAAAAAATGCCGCGGGGTTTTCAGGATTTTTCTGAAGCAACCGGAGTTTACGGTAAGCCGCTGGGAGAGGTTGGGCTCGAGCTCAAGAGCAGTAGATTTCTCGTATCCTGAATCTAGTTCTTTAGATCATGCACTCAATGAACCAGCGACGCTTTACGATTGGTTTGCTTTTCCCCCTGGCTCTCTTTTCCGCTGAAATGGACTTTGATTTATCGCATCCTCCTGCTCCTGACCAAGTATCCCGGTGGTCGGAAAAATTCCGGAACTGGCATTATTATCCGGATCATGTGATTCCGGCTAAGCCAGAGATCGAGGGGGTGGAGGGAGTCTACATGACTGATGTTCCCACGGTCTTTCAACTGGAAGGAGATCCCAAATATTATATGAGCTTTGTTGGATTCGACGACCGGGGTTACCAATCATTTGTCGCTGAAAGCACCGACTTGCTGAATTGGTCCAACATCCAGCTTGCGCTGGGATTCGGGGAGCTGGGGAGTTTTGATTACGGAGGGGTGGTCCTGGGTGCCTTCCTCTACGAGGACTATGGCCTGAAATCCCCACGGCTTTTGAAACAGCATGAAGGGGACTATGTGTCGCTCTATCTTGGCTTTCCCCGGCAGGGAGGCTATGAATTGCGGCCTGGGGGGCAGGGAGTTGCCGTCAGCCGGGATGCGATCCTCTGGGAGCGGAAGTTGCAGGATCCCATCTTATCGATTTTTCAGGAGGACGTGAAAGAATGGGAAAAAGACTGTATCTATCTTCCCTGGCTGGTGGAGCATGAGGGCCGTTACTACAATTTCTACAATGCGGCCAACGGGAAGCATGAACAAATGGGACTCGCCACCTCTGAGGACCTGTGGTCATGGACACGGTTTCCGGATAACCCGGTCATCGCGAATGGTCCTGAAGCGAGTTACCATCAAGTCTTTTGTGCAGACGGCAAAGTTTTCCGGGATGAGGACCACTGGGTAATGATCTTCTTTGGGGTGGGCCGGGGCGGCGCACACATCATGGCCGCATATTCCTATGATTTGGTCCAATGGACTGTAGACCCGGAGCCTCTCTACAAGGCGAAGGGTCATCCAAACGGGCTGGATTCGCAATATGCCCACAAGGTATCGATCCTCTGGAACCCGGAGAATGAGACCTTTTATATGTTTTATAATGCGGTGGGAGATAAAGGTCGAGGAATTGGGCTGCTCACCAGTAAACCACTGGCAAGGCCATGACATCGGGGAACTTCAAAACCGGCCTGGTCTCCATCAGCTTTCGGGAGGAGTCCGTTGAGACTTTAATTGAAGCCGTTCGGCAAGCCGGACTGGAAGGAGTTGAGTGGGGCGGGGATGTCCATGTTCCCCATGGTAACCTGAGCCGGGCCGAGGAGGTGAGGCGGTGGACCGAGGAAGCCGGACTGCAGGTGTCCGCCTATGGCTCATATTACAAGTTTGAGGATTTGGCCGGGGGCGGCGGACCCGAGCCAAGCGCAGTGCTCGACACGGCTGAAGCGCTCGGGGCTAGCATGATACGGCTGTGGCCGGGGGCTGTCGGAACTGTGGACGCCTCGGCCGAATGGCGGCAGGTCCTGGCTGATCGCACTCGGGAAATAGCGGAAGCTGCGGTCCTACGCGGCCTCGAGCTGGGGTTCGAATTCCATGACCATTCCCTGACGGACACACCGGAATCGACCCTGTCTTTACTGCAACTGATCGGGCACCCTGCCGTCAGCACGTTCTGGCAACCCTACTTGCAAACCAGCCCTGAAGAACGGATGGCGGGCCTGGAAATCGTGCTGGACCGGGTCACGAATATCCATGTGAACTATTTCGATCAAAACCCCTGGCCCGACAACCTGCCCCTTCAGTCGGGCACGGCCGAGTGGGTCGAATACCTGAATCTGTTAAAGGAAACCGGCAGGGACCATTGGCTGACCATTGAACACGTCCGGGGTCACCGCCTGGACCAGTTCGCCGACGATGCCCGGGTGCTGAAATCCTGGGTGGAAACCCGTTGAACCGTCCGGATTCTCCTGATTTATCTGCTTAGGCAAAGCGCTGATCCTTCTTAATCTACCGACTCCTTCATCACTATGAATCACACCTACAAATGGATTGAGGACTGGGTGACCATACCCGAGTCCCCCCTCTCAACCAGCAACGGTCGTACCCACGGCATCGTCGAATCGAAAGCCGGCTTGATCTATCTCTTTCATCAGGCTGTTCCTTCAGTCGTGGTCTACGATGCAGATGGTGTTTTCCAGAAATCCTGGGGAAATTTCCCCGGGGCGCATGGAATGACCCTGGTCGAAGAGCATGGGGTGGAATACCTTTGGCTCACGGATCAGGATACCCAGAAAGTCGTGAAGACGACGCTGGATGGGGAGGAACTCCTGGAGCTCCACCGCCCGGACCACCCTCTCTATGCGGAGAAACCCTATGTTCCGACCTGGGTTGCGGTGAATGAGGAGCGCCATGGCGGCAATGGGGATCTCTGGGTGACGGATGGGTATGGGTCCCATCTCATCCACCGATATGACAAACAGGGGAATTACCTGACCTCCATCGATGGGACGGAAGGCCCGGCCGGATTATTCGAATGCCCGCATGGGATCTGGATTGGGCCGCGCCAGGGAGCGCAGCAGCTTTATATCGCGGACCGAACCAACAAACGTATCCAGGTTTATGATACCGAGGGCAATTTTCTTCGCGTTTTTGGAAATGACTTCCTGACGAGCCCGGACATGTTCTTTCCCTGCGGAGAATACCTGATCATACCCGAGCTGGAGGCGCGGCTCACCATACTGGACGGGAATGACCAGCCGGTTGCCCGGTTTGGTGTAAATGACGAAGTCTCGGCCCGGGAAGGCTGGCCCAACAATCGCGACCTGGTGGAGGAAGGAAAATTTAACAGCCCCCATGGAGCCTGTGCCGATGCAAAGGGAAACCTGTTTGTCGTGGAATGGATCACTGGCGGACGCGTGACCAAGTTGGAAAAACAGGAGTGAAGGTCTTGGGATTTCACCTAGGTCAATCGTAGCGGCCTGCTTTCGGATTAACCTAAGAGGCTGCTTGCTAAAAAATGAAAATGACCTTTCACGGCTATTTGCCAGGTAAGGGCAAGGCTGCACGCCCTGAGCGGTGTAGATGGGGACTACCGGACTGACTGGAACTTAGGTAAAAAGACTCTAGCGCGCATGTTAAATGAACAGGAGGAAACGGAGTGAATGGAGGGTTGGTAGTTTTTCGTGCTTGGTTTTTCGTTTTTGAGGTCGTTTTTGAGGTCCATTTCTTTGTGTAGCGACAGTTCTCCCTTCCCCCATCTTGTATCATAGCGCTGGTGCGATCGTGGAAGAGCTACAGTTGCTTGTTGATGCGGTCGTCTCTCCCCTCTAGCAATACAACGGGTCGTAGCGTTTTTCAGGTCGGCTTCGATATTGGTGATGGCGAACCGAAGATTATCCCCTTGGGTCCATGCTCGGCCTTGTAGAGAGCTCAACGCAATCCCTTCCAGCTTTTGGCGTAGGCCAAGCCCTGGAAGAGTCTCTGTTGGGTTCCGGTCTGCTCGGTATGATTGATATCTGGTACCTTTAGGGGCTGAAGGCATGGGCAGGTTTACGGTCAGATGGCCGGATAGATAGATTTTTCCGTAAACCCTCAACCGGCCTTGGCCTCAGTCACTAAGCATGCGTAGGGTTTGGAGTCGTTTATAACCTGTTATGGCTATCGATTCTGAACTTCTTCTCCCTCTGGTTCCCGAGGAGGTTGAGCAATTTCTCTCTCAGCCTGAGTCGGCTACGCTTTCCACGCTTCAGGGTTTGCCAGGGGACATCATTGTATTGGGCGCTGGAGGGAAGATGGGGCTGCACCTGTGTCTCATGTTGAAACAGGCCGTCGACCAGCTCGGCCAGAACAACACCATTTACGCGGCCTCCCGATTCCAGTCCCTGAACAGTGACCAGGCCTACCTTGAGGCGGGAATTGAGGTGTTAAAGGGCGATTTCCGGAACGAGGTGTTCATCAATCAGCTGCCTCGGTGCGAAACCGTTTTTTATCTCGTGGGAGCTAAGTTTGGCACCACGGACAGACCCGAACTGCTTGAGGAGATTAATGTCAAGGTAGCGGGGCGTTTGGGTGAATACTACCGGGACTCCCATATCGTGGCCTTTTCTACGGGCTGCGTGTATTCCTACACCAACCCGGAATACGGTGGATCTACCGAGGCGAGCCCCACTGACCCGGTGGGGGATTATGCTCAGTCTTGTCTGGGTCGTGAGGTTCAGTTTGCCACCCTTTCCCGGAAGTATGGGACGCCGGTGGCCCTTATCCGGCTCAACTATTCCACGGAATTTCGCTATGGCGTGCTGGTGGATATCGGCACGCGGGTGCTGCAGGGAGAACCCGTAGACCTGACCATGGGGTACCTGAACCTGATCTGGCAACCCGATGCCTTAAACCATATCATTCGTTGCCTCGACCTGGCTGGGTCGCCGGCGGTTCCGATTAATATTACCGGTCCCGATATTTTAAGTGTCCGGGATTTGGCCGAACGGTTCGGCCAGGTCTTTGGAACGACACCCCGGTTTCAGGGGGAACCGGCGGAGTCCATGTGGCTCAGCGATGCTTCCCACTCACACCGCATGTTTGGCAAGCCAGTTACCGACCTGGAGGCAATGATTCAATGGACGGCAGCCTGGTTACTCAAGGTGGGCCAAACCCATGGAAAACCGACCGGCTTCGAAAAGCGGGACGGGAAATTTTGATGTGGAATCACGACAAATCATGCCACAGCTAGCACCAGACGTTTGGGATCTTCTATGGGATGGAACCGTGATTCCGGCCCATCCACTCGCCTTGAATCAGGAGCGTCGTTTGGATGAGCGGCGCCAGCGCGCATTAAGCCGATATTATCTGGATGCCGGCGCAGGAGGGATAGCGGTGGGGGTCCATACCACTCAATTCGAAATTCGTGACCCCCGGCATGGCCTCTATGAGCCTGTCCTCTCCCTGGCCGCAGAAGAAATGCTGCGGTATGAGGATCGGACCGGTCAGCGGCGGGTTCGGGTAGCCGGGATTGCCGGACCTACGAATCAGGCTGTCCGGGAGGCAGCGGTGGCCAAGGTACTGGGCTATGACCTGGGCCTGGTCAGTTTGGGCGCTTTAGGAGAAACAGACAACGATGGCTTGATCGATCACCTGAAAGCCGTGGGCGACGTGATTCCCATTTTTGGCTTTTACCTGCAGCCTTCCGTAGGCGGGAGGCCCCTGGAATATTCGTTCTGGCGACGCGCCGTGGAGCTCGAGGCCATGCGGGCGATAAAGGTGGCTCCGTTTAACCGCTACCTGACTCACGATGTGGTCCGGGCCGTGGCGGATGGCGGACGTGCCCATGACCTCGCACTCTATACGGGCAACGATGATAACATCATTTTTGATCTCTTGGCCCATTACCGATTCGAGGAACCCGATGGCCCTGTGCTGGGCTTTCGAGGAGGGCTGCTGGGCCAGTGGGCCGTCTGGACTCAAAAAGCCGTGGAGATGATGGATGAGATCAAAGCGATGCGCCGAGCCGGAGAGTCACCCGGTCCCACCTGGTATGTGAAGGCCCAGCAATTGACGGATGCCAATGCTGTCCTGTTTGACTTTGCCAATGCCTTTCACGGTTGTATCCCGGGTATTCATGAAGTGCTGCGCCGCCAGGGTTTGCTGGAGGGGCTTTGGACCCTCAATCCGGCGGAAACGCTCTCACCGGGGCAGGTCGAGGAACTGGACCGGATTTACCGGATCTATCCCTGGCTCCACGATGATGCCTTTGTGGAGGCGAATCGGGATCGGTGGTTGAGCGGGTAGTAAACCGGCCGCATACCATGCGGCCCTCCCGGGTTGTTTCAGTTGGCCGCTTTTTCAATCGTGTGAGATTTACATAAATTGCTTAGATCGCAGTAATTCCACAAACATCTCGGAGACTTGCTGGTGGAGCGTTTTCGAGTACTTCATGTCGGAGGTATAGTAATGGGCTACGCTGGTGATACCGGCTTCGTTTAATTTATCCTGCATACCGGGGATCCGGGAATACCGGGTCCAGGTTTGTTTTTCAAATTCCCGGTAGAGGTCGGTGATTTCCTGGTCTGTTTTCGGATGGTAAGTTTCCTCATGAATGATGGCATCCATCGGGAGGCGCGCCCGCACTTCTGGGATCTCTTCATCCGGATAACCTACTACCAGACTGGTCACCGGGACGACGTTTTCCGGCAGGTTGAGGTGCTCAGAAATTTTGTCAGAGGCCCACAGGGTGGTTCCCATATAACAAATGCCCAAGCCGCGGGATTCGGCCGCAACAGCGACGTTTTGCGCGGCGATGACTGCGTCTGCCATGCCGGTCAGGAACCCGAGAAAATCGTCGAAGGATCCTTTGGCCTGGTGGATCTTGAGCCAACGCCGGATCCGGTAAAAATCGGAACAAAAGGTCAGGACAACGGGTGCCTGAAGGATCATCTTCTGGCGGGAATGTAATTCGTATAATTTCTCACGGCTTGCGTGCTCCCTGGAAATCACCACGCTCCAACTTTGCATGTTTCCCGAGCTGGAAGCCCGTTGGCCGCAGTAAATGAGGTCACGCAGGAGGGTATCCTCTATCGGGTCCGATTTAAACCGCCGGATGGATTTATGGTTCTTGAGGTGTTCGATGATTTCCATGGATGTGGCTTTATAGTTTATGGCGGAGTCTCGCGCCAAGCCCCCCTTTGAACAGTCCAAAGCATGGGGATGGGAGGGAGGTTCCCCATCCCGCCACCCGGAAAGTCCTGAATCGATTCCGGATCGGCTTCGGCTTACTTTCCCGGCAAGCTGACCTGATCAATGATGCGGCGCATGTTGCGGCCGAGGATGTTGCGTTTGGCCTCCTCGCTGATGTCGGCGTAGGCCACCCAGCCGAACTGGGGGAAGGGGTCGCGCATGGGGCAATCGGAGCCGTAAACGACCCGCTCGGACCCGACCTGTTCGCTCATCCACTCGATCGTTCCGTTAGTCACGGAAGTAAAGGTGATCTCGCAATGGCAATTGGGGTAAGCTTTGGCCAGGGCAACGTGGTCCCGGGCGTGCTTCCAGGTCCACCCGGAATGGGCGAGGAGGTAATTTACATTCGGAAAGCGTGTAGCCAGGTCGTGCATCTCTTCGATGAAGTTATCGCTGGGATGCATCTTGGCGAAGAGGTGGTGTTCATTGGCGTAGTCCCACCAGGGGTAGAAGCGAGGATCATTATAGGGGATTCCCATGCGGGGAAAGTAAGGCTTGAGTCCCATCATGCCATGGTCTTCGTAGCAGCTTTTGAGGGCGGCTTTCCACTCATCAGGATCTTCCAGATAGTTCGGGTCAAAGACAGCATACCCGATGAACTGGTCCGGGTGAGCTTTCAGGCCCCGTTTGGTCTCTTCGTTTCCGATCTCATAATCCGTCCATATCCCGGTCCATGGGCTCGCCACGGTGATATTGACCCCAAGACGATTGTTACGCTCCACCACGGCATCGAGGTCAGCCCCATTCATAAAGACTCGGGTGGCCCCCTGAGTCTCTTCGTGGGTGAAGTGGGCGTGCGCATCGATGACTTCCATGTCCTCGATGGGGAGCCCGTCCAGGGCGCGATCCAGGATGGCGTCATCGGTTCTGGGTTCTGCATAAGGTTCGGGTAGATCGACGCCCAGGAGCCTGGCCAGGTTGCCACCCGCGATGGCGTTGCGCTGTTCCCCGGTCAATTCCGAATAATCTACGTAGGCCCGGGCGGCCCCGAGCGATTTTTCAAGGGCCTCGGTGCCAAAAAGCAGCTGCTCGTGTCCTAGGGTTCGACACCAGTATTCGAGCATCCGGTTACCCTGATAGTTCGAAAATTCGAAATGCAGATTGGGAAAGGCTTTGGCGTAGGGGGTGAGCTGGCGGGTGGCTTCCCAGCGCACCCGGTGAAGGAGTATGTTCAACTGGGGAAAGTGTTCACAGGCCCAGCGCAGCTCTTCCCAGCTCATTTGGCCATGACCATGATCATCCAGTCCACGATCCACGATGAGGAGGATGCCGGCGGCTTCGAGGGCCTCCAACATCTGTCCAAAGCCGATATCATTGACCTCGAATTCAAATACGCGCGGGTAAATTTTCAGTGCGCGGACCCCGGCATCTTCCATCTGTTTGACCAGATCAGCCGGGGCTGGGACTTCTCCGGTATGATGGGGAAGTCCTATCCAGCAGGGGTAGAGACGTTCATGCTCCCGGCAGATTTCGTCTACGATAGGATTACCTACTCCGGGATGCACTTCGGCGGCAACGTTGTGGTAGACCAGGGCGCCATGAATCGCGCATCGCTCCATCTCCGAGACGAGTTTGTCCGTTTTCCACGGCCCCAGGATATCTTTACCGGCCCGCTTGCCTACATAGGCAAAACTATCAAAGTAAATCGTATCTTTAGCCATAACTAGAGAACCGCTTTTATGGATTGGTGCAGGGTTCCAATGGTTTCGTCGATATCGGACGCCTGATGGGTGTAGGTGACAAACCACTGCTCGTTGGCGAAAATTCCCCGACTGTAGAGTTGGTCGAACAGACGTTGCCGCAGATCTCCCGAGTCCGGGTCGAAGTGGATGGCACCCGCGTGGGGGAGGCCGCCCATTCGGGCGGGAAAGTCCGTTTGCTGAAACACTTCGTCGAAGCCCTGGTTGAGTCGTTCCCCCATGGCAACCAGGTGTTCATGTACCGGCTCACGGTTATAAATTTCCATGACCTTTTTCCCGGCCGCAAGACTGAGGGTGTCGCCGGCATAGGTGGTTGTGATGATGGTTTCATCGAGGGCATCCATCCACTCCGCTTTGCCGGCGTAGGCGGCGAGGGAATAGCCATTGGATATGCCCTTGGCGTAGGCGGAGAAATCGGGAACGACCCCGAAAAACTCGGGAGCGCCTCCCTTGCCCAGGCGGAAGCCGGTGAGGACTTCATCAAAAACCAGGGCGACTCCATATTCATCACACTTTTCCCGCAGTTTCCGAAGGTAAGGTTTGGAGGGGGGTTGTCCCCATTCCACCGGAACGACCTGGGCGGCGGCCAGTTGATCGCCATGCCGGTCAAACACACGTTCCACGGCTTCCAGATTGCCATAGGGGACCTCGTGGACGAAATCATTCAAAGCCAGGGGAATACCGGGTTTTGGCCAGGCGAGGGAAAACCAGTCCATGTAGCCATGGTAGCCGCTGGTCAGCATGTGTTCTCGCCCGGTGCGGCTTCGGGCCAGGCGGAGGCAGCAGGCGTTGGCGTCGTTACCGGTTTTCATGAAGCGAATCTTATCTGCCCATTGAACGGTTTCGAGGATGGCCTCGGCGGTCTCCACCTCGAGGGGACTGGCCATACTGAACAGGACTCCGAGCTGAATCTGTTCACGGACCGCCGCATCCACCTCGTCATATCGATAGCCGAGAACAATGGGACCGAGGGCGGCCCGGTAATCGATGTATTCTTTTCCATCCACATCCCACATGCGACACCCCTTTGCCTGTTGGATGAATGGGGGACGGCTGGGGATGAAGTCGTTGTCGTAACGCTTGGCGTTGGTTTGCGTGCCCCAGGGAATCCGCCGCAGGGCGCGCTCGTAGAGCTCCCGGTGGGCGGGACTCATGGAGTCAGTCGGTGTCAGAGTCTTCATGGCATAGTAAATAGTAACATAAATAGAGCTGATAATCAGGAGGCGATTATCTGAACTTCGGGGCGTGGTCCGGTGGTATAAACGGTCGCATCCAGGCGGCGGGACTTGAACCGCCATCCACCCTCTATCGCGCTAACCGTGCCTGCGATCGAGGCTGATTTTCCTGTCCGGGTTGCCTCAAACAGGGTAATGATTTCGTGATTGAGGGTTTCGCCGGAGCGGATTTCAAGGAAGGGGAAGTCGCCCGTCTCGGGAGGGACATCGAGCTTTCCGATCCCTGTCGTGAGTCCATTTTCCGAGGCGGTCTGAATCGAAAGGGATGCGGCCGGGCGCCGGATACTGGCGGTGAGACTCGGGCCAAGGCTTATTCGGCCCTGGCCGTCGGCATTGTCGGGGTAAAACCGCAGGTCGACCGTTTGAGGTCGGTAACGCAGTTGAACCTGGTCGATCAGGATGACCGTTTCCGGCTTGGCGAATATGACGGTTCGCAGCACTTTAAAGACATGAAGATTATCGATGAGGTAGGCGGCGGTGGCATCGCTGGTCCACCAGACTACCCCCCCTCGATCTTCGAAATTTAAGACCGTGGCATAGGCCTGGCTGTCGTTGGTTCCCTCGCTGCCATCATGATAGGTGTGTCCCTTCCCATCGATGAGGACGCAGTTGTGGCCCCGGGTGAGCCGGATGGGCCAGCCGTCGTGGCGCCAGTCATAGGCGGCTCCAAAGTGGTCGTTGAGGAGACGTTCACCGTTGTACTTATAGATAAATGAATTGCGGTCGGCGTGTTCATGGTTGGCGGGTCCTCCACTTTTAAAGGCCAAGTAGGCATCGTTCGGCTCCCAACCGGTCCGGCAAAGTATCCAGTCGAGGTCGTTGTGGACATTCTTTAAGGCAGGGGAGGGGGATACAAGGGGGAGTTCCGAATCATACCAGAGAAAATCCATGAACATGCGGGGGTTGCTACAGTGGTCCGCCGCCCAGCGGGCATAGCGGTTTCCTGTTTTCCGGCCAATCCAGGAGGGGATGCCGGCGCCCACTGAGCTGCGGGCATCGCTGTAATTCACGATGTCGGGTTTTCCGTCCAAGTGTCTCCCCATCTGCATCGTGAGGATGAAATCAATGACGCCGTCCAGGTTGGCGTCGTTGCCCCAATCTACTTGTCCCCCCTGGAGTTCATAGGCCTCGAAAAAGGAAAAGAGGGTGCGCAGTGTATAATCGGCATAGCTGAGGCCCTCAAAGTAACTGCCGTCTGGAGAGAACAGATGGAGGACCTTTCGTGAGCTATCGATGGCATGCTTTAACCAGGCATTGGCCCGGGAGTCTTGACCCTGCAGGGCCAGGGCCCCCATCCCAAGGGCCGCGGTAGGAGCAGCACGGAGATTGTTTGCTCCAAGGATCATGGGCCAACGCTCCATCGAGATCTTATAGAAATCGGTATGATTCTCGTCGAAGTCCCAGCCATGGTCGTGGGCCCAGTTATCCATGTCATCCAAGGTGTGGAAACAGGCGATGCAGCCCTTTTCCGCAATCGAGGCGAGTAACTCCTGATCGAGGTCTTCGTCTATGGCATCACCGAGGACCTCCCGTATCCAGAGCAGGCGTTTGGTGGTATAGGATGCCCGTTGGATACCGAGGACATGGTTTTCCTTATCAAGGAAGTAGTCCCACTTGGGCTGGTTCAAATAGAATCGGATACCCTCCAGCAGAGTCCGCTCGAGGGCAGGATCCGGTTCGACCAGATGCACGAGGGCCATCTGGTTCATGAGGCGTAGCGGGGCTGGAAAATCATAGACGATATCCCCCGAATCCAGAAAGGTCCGGATGGCGGGCTTTACCTGCTCGGGATGGGTTTTTTTAAAGGTTTGATAGAGGGGGCGCAGAACGGGTACCGCGGTGTTGGCTCGAATTCGAGGGAGGTCTTGGGGGAGAAAAAACAAACGAGACCCGGAGGTGCCTGATGGAGCCATCGCCCCTTTCAGGGATGGAAGTAAGGGGGTGAACAGAATGGAAGTCCCTCCGAGTTGTAGCAGCTTTCTACGATTCATGACTAATCATGGGGGAGTTCAGATGGAATATGGTGGCGCTCCTGGTAGCGATTCACGGCTTGAATGACGAGGATGCCCACCCCGAGGGCGATGAGGCCGGCCACGGTATTGAGGATCCCCCCCTCCGAAAATGTGGGAAAAGTCAGCAGGATAAGCAGCACTCCCATACCAACTGCCAGGCGACCCATGAAACGGTAAGATTGCAGACCCTCCGGTCCGATTTTGGTATCGGGATGGGAGTGGGCCGGGGTTTTCATATCCTTCTCGAAGGACTCGATTCGCTCCCTGAAGGCTCCTTCCCGCTTGTTAAAAAAGGAGGTCACGTAAAACACTCCCCCGCTGACAATGAGCCCGACCAGCGCATTCAACTCATATCGGGTGAGTTCAAGGCCAAACCAGGTCACCGCAACATCCGAAAACAGCACATTCATGGCAGTGGGTGCCACCCCGCTCTGGAAGGAAGCGTATACCCCTACGCCGAGAACCGCAACGACCCCGGCGGTCACCGAAGCGATGGCCGACCACCACGGGGTTTTTGTCCAAAGCAGGCCGATAAACACGGGGACAAAGAGCGTGATCTTGTAAAGGGACTCGGCTTTCATATAGACGTCAAAAGCTCCCCCATACTTCTGGACATTGAAGGCCACCCAAATGGCGAAGATTCCCAGCAAGGCCACGCAGGTTTTGCCCACAAGCAACTGCCTCCGCTCGGTTGGTACTTTGCCCGAAACCCGGGAGGCAATCGGGACGTAGACATCTTTGGTCAGGACGGCCGCCAGCCAGTTGAAGAGTGTATCCGTGGAGCTCATCGTGGCAGAAAAAATAGCTGCGGCGAGCAGACCCAGCATGCCATGGGGCAGGACCGCCAGAGCCAGGGTAACAAAGGAGGCTTCAGAGGGCTTTTCCAGGTTGGGCCAGAGGTTCCCCATGTCGGGGAAGAGGATTGGCGTGGTGAAGACCGGGGCGATCCACATCATGGGAAGAACGAAGGACATCACTCCGCACCACAGGGCCATTTTTTTGGTGTCCCGTTCATCCGCCACGCTGTAATAACGCTGTGCGATGTGCCAGTTCACATTATATCCGAAAATGATGTAGATGAACCAGGTGGGCCAGAAGAGCAGAGGTTTGCCATCAAGCCTGACTTCAAAGTAACCCTCCGGGGCATCCTGGAAGAGGCGAGCCACGCCCTCGATCGCATTGCCGTCGCCGAGAAGGACAAAGGCCATGGGGATCATGATGACCGTGACGAGGAGCACGATGAGGAATTGGATGCCATCCGTGACCATAACGGCCCACAGCCCGCCCAGGGTGGTGTAAATGACAAGGACCAGGCCGGTGACCAGCAGGGTGAGGTCAAACCCGCTCAAACTGGCGAAGCCGAGGTCGAAGGTCAGCTCGCTGATACCCAGGGCGGTGGAGATGAAAATACACAGGGTGTAAATCATAATACCCAGGACGAGGGTATTGGGTACCACGGCGAGCAGGGTATAAAAGTAGGTCGTATTTTGAGAAAACCGCCGGGTCAAGAACTGCAGGGGGGTGTCAATACGGGTCCTCCGCCAGAGTGGCCCGAAGAGGAAGAAGCCCAACATGTAGGCCGGCAGGGCGAAGCTGAAAAGCACCACGGCACCCCCGCCGTTTCCATAGGTAATGCCGGCGGCTCCGACAAACATGAAGGCGGAAAACCCCGAGACAAAGAGGGAGACCATGGAGAGTTTCCAGGGAACATGCCCTCCGCCCTTGAAGTAGTCCGTAGTCTTGCGGTTAAAGCGCGCGACGAAAAATCCAACGGCCAGTATGGTCGCCATGTAGAGCGCCAGGACAAAATAATCGAGACCATTGAGAAAGTTTAATTCCGGCATGGTGAATCGGGGGTAACACTGCAGACGAAAATGCGCTGCAAGGATACCATTTCAGCCAATCTAGACTGGCGGAGGGAGAGGATGCGCCCGGCAGTTTATGGTAAACTTTATCGGGCTGTCCCCGGGGCTTCGATGAAGCCTGAATATCTGACCGTAAAGCGGACAAGGGAATGACTCCTGATGGTTGTTGGAGTGGATTCGTGGCGAATATCGACAACATGAAGCCATTTTACTTTTCCTTATCTCTGGTCCTCCTGCTGGGAGGGCTGCCATTGACGGTTTCAGCCAATGAACAGCTGGCTGGTTCCTGGGTAACTGATGCGGAGCTCAGCACCCCGCTCGATCCGTTCCGGCGGGTAGAACTGGACATTCAGGTGGAGGGCAAGATTGTCACGATCGAAGAAACTTTCACGACCGGCCGCCGGAACCATACGGAAACCTATAGAATTGATACATCGAAGGAGCTCAACCGGGTGCCGGTTTCCTGGTGGTCGGCCAATCGTCATATCGGGGCTTACATTGGTGGCGATCAGGTGATGAAAATTCAGGCAGACTGGATTGATGAGGGGCAAACCTTGCGGCTCAAATCTGATTTCGTCCTGGAGACCTCCCAGTCGGAGACTCCCGTGCGAACCTACACCGAATATCGAATTTCGCGGGATGGTTCACGCCTGACGAAGCTGGAGCTCCGTTCCAGCCGAAACCTGCCCATCGTGCACGTCTTCAACCGTAAATAGTATTACAGGAATTGTATCCATGAAACTGGTACCCAACGCTTTCTTCTTTCTTTCCAGCCTGTGCTTTGCCATTGGCGAGATACAGCTCGATATGCACGATGCCCCTGCCGATTACGATGAGAACGAGCCGAAGTCGGCCTATCTCATGGAGTTCGGGACTCAATGGTACATGGACGAGGATATTCCCGACTACGCCATGCTGATCAGCCTGCAAGGGCTCGCGAACCAATCCGGTCCCTTGCTCTATTTTGTTTATCCCGATTCCTGGCCATGGAAGATCACCCGGCCGCTGAAGGAGTTTTATGAGGAACGGCACAATTTTACCTTTGATAAGCTCTTTACCCCGCGGGAAGCTTTACAGGCCCTGGGGAGTCATGCCAAGGGCTATGTGGTCTGGGATAAGGAAGTTCGGACCTCCCTCATTGTGGCCTTTACGGTGGCTGGACTGGAGGACGCCATTGTCATCAATGAAGACCAGATCCCACTCGCCGAGTCGGTTGGCCTGGAAATGCTGGCGGACCTCCGGGGCGATTTCCGGGGCATGAATGATGCGGAAATTTACAAGATTGCGATGGATCGCTACTGGGATCAGACGAGTAAAGACATCGTGATCTGGTTGGGTGGCTATCATAATCGCCGGATGGAACCCGGGATCGCAGATTATGGGATTTACCGGGGAGCCTTTTTCACGGATTTGTCCGCCAATCCTAAGGATGTGGAGGAATTGGCCCTCCACAAAGAAATCCTGGAGGACATGAAACCACAATCTTTTGTGATGGGATGGCACTCCTACGGAAAGGATACCGAGGGGCAGCATGTGACCCTGACATCCAGTTATGGGCTTCGAATGGAGGGGCTGAACAGTTTACCCAACATCAGTTTCAATACCCAGATTCCCTGGACCAAGGATTTTGAATTTAAAAACAACCACAACGTCGAGCCGGATGAAGAACTGGTAGCGGAGGAAAAGGTTTATCTGTCTCTCATCCAAACCGATAGTATGGGGATTGGCGCATGGACTAAACCCGGTCGGGGTCGGATTCCCTATGCCTGGCAGATACTCGGTGGGCATGCCTTGAAATTTCAACCCGCTTCAGCGCAATACTATGCGGAGAGCGCCACCCCGAATGATTATTTTATCGCCGGGCTGACCGGGCCGAGCTATATGTATCCCAAGCCCATCCCCGAAGAGCACTTCTGGCCCCTGATGGAATTGAATAAGCTGCAAATGGATGTGCTGGACCTTCGGGTCATGGAAATCATGGACTATTCCGAAGGGAATCGACATGTGGGCAATACCGATCTGCCAAAGGAGGTGGTGGACCGGTATTACAAGGCGTATCCGGATGTAATTGGTTTTATCAATGGCTATGGTGCAGCCCGTACCTTTGATCTGCGCAACGGAGTGCCCATGATATCGTATGATTATTACCTGGGTATCCATCGACCCGAGGACCAAGCTCTGGCCGACCTTGAAGAGCTCATTGCCTTGAACGCCAAACGGCCTTACTTTCTTCTGATTCACGTGAGAGAATCCACCAATATTGACCGGGTGGCCAACATTGTGGAACGCCTGGGCGACGAAGTCGAAGTGGTGCCCCTCGACGTATTTTTGAAGCTGGCGGCCAGCAATAAAACCTACCGGACCCGATATCAGGAGCCGGGTGATCCCGTGGATCTAAATGATTTCTGAGGAAAAAACGGTAGACGTGGCTTGCCCTCGGGTTCCATCACACTTCGGGTAACCCACTGGGTGGCGCACTCCGGCTCCAAGAATCCGTTTTATTGGTAAATCACTTTAATGGCGGTTCCACCGGAGATCTTGGTTTCGAAATCGAGATACCGGCTGGATTCTACCGTGGATTCCTGAAAGCTCAGGTCCTTTCCGTCAGCAGAGACCCGCGCAATCTTTGCCTTGGCCGGGATGGGAATATGGAAGGTGGCCGCCGTTGCCTTTGCCTCGACCTCCAAGTCGATCCCGGAATCGTTTTCCTGGAAGGCATAACCCACAGATTCACCGGAAGCCGCATAGCCGGAATTGACTTCGGCTTCGGATACGTCGGCAAATCTCCAGCGAGGAGCGAGGTGGATCCGGTCGAAGAGGCGACCTTCATCCCGGATTCCGGCCAGTCCTTCCACCAGGCCGTAAATCATGGCGGTTGACCCCCAACCGTCGGTGGGTTGAGCATCCGGGCTGGTGCTGGTCTCCCTGGTAGCCGGTTCTCCGCTGGGAAAATACCACAGATGGGTTTCATTTTTCTCTGAGATCAGGGAGTAATACTGCTTCAAGGTCTGAACCCCGGCTGTCTCCATACCACTGGTCAGGTAGGCGCGGGCCAGCTCCCCGCCAACGAGCGGCATAATACCTCCGTTACAGTAGGCCCCGCCGATGATTTTCTCATCACCAAAGACGCCGTCAGGGAAAGGTGGATCCATGGAGAACCACTCGGCAAACGAATCGGTTTGCTCCCGGCGGGATTGATACTCCTTGAGAATGGATATAGCCCGTTCCTGGGGGACCACACCCCGGTTAATATTCATCGCGTTGCTGAAACTCAGCTGACTGGCTTCGTCGACCCCATCGATGGTGACCGGGTTCAGCTTTACAAAGTGGGTGTAGAATGTTCCATTCCAACACACCTCATTGAGCCGAGTCTTGAGCCTTTCGGCAAAGGATTCCCAATAGGCTGCCCGGTCTCCCTGACCAAAAAACCAGTATATCAGGGCCAGTTGACGGCAGGCTTCATAATATCCGCTGTTGTCCCCGTGGAGGATTCCCCAAAAGGTGTTATCATCGATCTGGAATTGGAGCCAATCGTGGTGGCCCGCGGAATAGGCGAAATCCCAGGAGTCGATGGTGTAGGGACGCTTGACCAATTGGTGTTGTTCATCCCACCTCCAGGGGTGGGTGAAAACATAATCCAAGGCCTTTTCCATGTGGGGAATCAAGCCCTGGATCCAGGGGTCGTCGCCTGTGGCCTGCCAGGCGAGGAAAGCAGCTTTAATGAACCGGTACTCCACGTCGGCCTCCACAGGAACCCGCACATACTTCGTCCAGTTCTCCCGTTCACAGGGCAGCTTTTCCGGTTGGGTAGTGAAGTAATCGAAGATGCGACCATTCAGGGCCTGCGTTTCGGCGAAATGGGTCACGGCCGACTGCAGGTCGTTTTCAAAATAGCGGAATCCCCGCATCATGTCAGAGTGATCCCGGATCCAGACTGAGGGGGCATCCGGCGAGCGGTAGCCCCGGATTGCCTGTCCATCGATAACCATATCCATGGTGTCGTTTTCCAGAAATTTACGGACCCGGGGGAGCATGTCGTCAAACTCTGCTCTGCCGGTGCGAATCGTGTTCATTTGAGCCATGTCGTAAAGATATTGATGGGATGTAGAGACGACCATGGCAAGGAAGCACATCGCACCAAGGAAGGCCCGGTTTTACTGTATATCCCAACGTCGCATTGTAGCGGATCATCCTGATGGCAGACTTGTCGAATATTGAACTGAACCCCAATCTCTGAGATATACGGCAACCAAGTCCGGTTGATTTCTCCAATTTCTATATGCACGTTTTCGGTCTTCATATCCTCGATCTCCTGGTTCTCCTGGCCTACCTCGTCATCATCCTCTACCTCGGCAAAAAGGCGGGTGAGAAAAATGAAGATACCGAAGATTTCTTTCTCGCCGGGCGTTCACTGGGAAAGTTTTTTCAGTTCTTCCTGAATTTCGGCTCTTCCACAAATGCGGACCAGGCGGTGGCCGTAAGCCGGGAAACGTATCGGCAGGGCGTAGGGGGAATGTGGATACAATTTCTGGTTCTCTTTGTAACCCCATTCTACTGGTTTACTTCTCTGTTTTTCCGGCGGGTTCGGCTGACCACGACGGGGGACTATTACACGGAGCGCTTTCGCAGCCCCTTCCTGGGAGGCAGCTATGCCGTCTTTACCTTGTTCATGGCCTTTGTCGGTGGCGGGGTGGGCTACATGGTCGCGGGTAAAACCATGATGGCCCTGACCCCCAAACCCGCTGAAGTCTTGACCGTGGAGGAACGGACAAGCGTGGAAGAATTTATCGAGTTTCAGGACCTGAACACTCTGACTGTTGATGAGCGGACGGAGGAACAGCAGGTTCGCTGGGAGGTGCTGCGTCAGAAAAATCTTCGCGGTGAGCTAAAGTCATTCTACTCCTACACGGATCCGCTCACCTTTTATCTGGCCTATGGAATCATTGTCGCGGTCTATACCATGATGGGAGGGTTCCGGGCAGCGGCGATTACGGACAGCATACAGGGAGTCCTCATCATCATTTTTTCGATCATCCTGATTCCGTTAGGGCTGGCCAAGTTGGGCGGTTTTTCCGGACTCCACGCCTCGGTTCCTGAATACAAATTTGAGTTGTTCGGCTCCGTGTCATTGAGTGATTACGCATGGTATACAATCGTCGCGATGTTTTTGAGCCAGTTGGTCGCCATCGTGGCCACGGCAGCCCAGATGCAGGTATCGGGTTCGGCCACAGACGAGAAGTCTGCCCGTTTCGGCATCATTGGCGGTATGTTTTTCAAACGCCTGCTTATGCTGTCATGGATTCTGGCGGGGCTCATCGCGATTGGCTTATATGCCGGGCAGCTCCATGATCCGGATTTAGCCTGGGGTTACATGAGCCGGGACCTGTTGATTCCCGGAGCAATTGGACTGATGCTGGTCGGTATCCTGGCCGCTAATATGTCGACCCTGGATGCTGGATCGGTGGCGAACTCGGCGCTGTTCATTCGGAATCTGTACCAACCCCTGCTTCCGGGGAAATCTGAGAAGCACTATATCCTGGTGGGACGCATTGCTATTGCCGTCACTTTGCTAGGTGGAATCGGGGCCGCGCTTTACATCGACAACCTCTTGGAGCTCTTCAAATATTTTATTTCAATTCCAGCGATTTTTGGAGCTCCGCTCTGGTTAGGTTTCATCTGGAGGCGACTTACCCGACCGGCAGTCACGGTGGAAGTGATTGTGTGCTTCCTGCTGTTTGCCCTGATCCCCAACATCTTTATTTCCCTGGATTGGGCTCGAACCAACCCGAATTTCCTGGTGCAGACCGAGGGCTACACTCACATGTATAAAGCTCCCGCCTTAGAAGAAGATGTTGAATTGGGCCGGGCCGAAAATGTGGGGGATACCATTGAGAAGGAAATCTACATACCACCCAAGGGTATATTTTTTGAGCGGGTGGCCCGTCAAAATCCGGAAGATCCCAATTCCCCCCTGATCGGTTTAGGACGGTTCGAGGCTGAAATCTGGGTGCTCAGTTGGTTCGGTATCGATTTTACCCAATTCAAAAAGTCAGAGCTGGTGGCGGTGCGCTTCGGGTTTACAGCCATTTTCCCCTTTGTCCTGCTCATCGGTATCTCGCTGCTGACCCGGCCGGTGGAGAAGGAGCATTTAGACTATTTTTATGGGAAACTCTACACCCCGGTTCAACCTGATCCAGAGAAAGACAAAGCTGCTGTGGCGGCCACAGCAGCAAATCCCGAAAGCGTCCGGCATCGCAAGCTCTGGCCCAACAGTAACTGGGAAATTGCGAAACCGACGCGGCTTGACCTATACGGTTTTCTCGGGAGCTGGGTGATGGTCGGTTTCATCATCTTCCTCCTATGGGCGATGGTGAATCTCGGGAAGTGAGCCTGGTCCACAGAACCGGACCAGGAGGATATCTGGAGTAGAGATCCTTGAAACCGTTTAAGAGGGCTCACGCCTACTACGGCGTGTCGGGAACACGATGCCCAGGGAAGGTCGAAGCATCTCAGGCGGCGGCGACAGCCTTTTTGCCGCTCGAGGATGGTTTTTTTCGACGCTTTTTCGGTTTGATACCGGGAGCGCTCTCCCCATCTATCCATTCTCCCCGAATCAGGGTGACTGCCGGATTATCAGAGGGTCCCAGACTTTCATTGGCCAGCTTAGTTTTCAGGATATCGATCGCCGTAGCGCCGATTTTCCGATAGCCGACCTGGACCTGGGCGATTTCACCATAGTCCTCCGTGGGCGGGGCCAGGGCGGCAAACGAAATTTCGCCAGGAATGTCGAAACCAGCCTCAAGCAGCCAATCGTAATGATCGACATTGGGGCTGTAGACAATATCGGGACGCGTTTTCTTTACCCAGGCTACCAGCTCATCAGGAGTGATTTCTTCCTGGGCAAGCGGTGGGATGCGGGTGGCTTCAGCCAAGGATTTCTGATACCACCCTAAGTAGCATTGATACAGATGATTGGACCGTTCGTCTTCGTTATGCGTCGTGCAAAACCCGATCCGTTTATATCCCTTCTCAGCCATGTTTTGGATTCCAGTGTGCATGGCCTGGTAAAAGTGAGGGTGAACCTGGTTAAAGCCCAGTTTCGCAGCTACGGAACAGGTAGACACGCCAATAAAGTTTTCCTGCGGAAGCGAAAACACATTCCGCAGTTTCTCGACGGGCAGCACCACAATTCCACGAATTCCACGGGTTTCCAGGATTTGGATAGTCCGTTCGATACGCATTCCCGGCTCGTTCAGCCAAAAGTCAGTGGTTTTGAACCCCAGCTCTTCTGCGCGTTCTATGGCCCCTTGTCGCACGAGGAGAGAGTCCCGGTCGAATTCTTCCAAAGGGCGTTTCTTCGCATTGAGGAGGGCAATCACCGGCTCTTCTTTGCTGATGTCCCGCTTCCTCAGGTAACGCATCAGTTGCGTCAGGTTGGGGTCTGGGGTGTAGCCTTGTTTGATGGCTATTTCTTTTATTCGTCTACGGGTCTCTGGGGCGACCCGGGGATGATCGCGAAGGGCCATGGATACTGTCATCCGGCTGACCCCAGCTTCTTTTGCAATCGTCTTACAAGAAGGCCTTTTGTCGTTCATTTAATGGGGGTAGTTTGATTTAGTCAGGCTGTTAAGGCCACGATTCACGGTGCCTAATATAAGAGATGGGCGGCAACGGAGATCACCGATGCTTATAAAGTAAATAAGTAACGACCTGAAGTCAAGGTAGGGGGGGGATAAAAACTACCTAAACCTCTGTGCAAAAGACAGATCTAAACTAAAGTTTGGTCCAAGGCCAGCA
>JANQKZ010000056.1 GCA_028280845.1 Opitutales bacterium
TTAGCAAAAGCCCTTACAGGGATTTCCGCTAAGGAGGCGCCTCGTTGAACGACCAAAATCGCAAGGCCAGCGCCTCAATTTAAATGCAGATTGCTCTAGTTGCCTGGAGTGAAGGTAACATTCGCCGCCTTCGTTGAGGTCGTAGTGGAGCCGCCACTCACCTGGGCAAGATAACTCGGAGGGTTCGCACTGCCGTCATGGACGAAGCGGATAACGCCGCCGTTGACCTCCGCCTGGGTGAAGGTGGTGATTGCCGTGGCGGGCGCCGCGCGGCGGGCAAAAAAGCCGTGCATGATGTTGGAAACGGTGTAAGCCAGGTTGGCGATGCTGGTGTCGGTATCGGTCATGTTCAGGTTGGATCCCATCAGGGTAAGGGCTTGCCCCTGGCTGATTTCGAGGCGGTGCGCGGGGTTGCGGTGGTAGATCGGGTTCCTATACTCGTGAACTCGAGTGGTAAAACCGCATAGAGCCAATAAGTAATATACAAGGAAGGAAAAGCCGGACACGATGCTGCCTAAGCTAAAAAAGATTGTTAAACCAACGTTCTACTCATGAAACTTGGCCGCTACTTTTTACTCACTTGTTTGTTTTGGATCCTTTCCGCGCCATGGTGGTTTGCCGCGAAGGAACCGCAGCAAGCCGAGGGTGATTTACCATTTTGGGTCGTCTACTGTTTAGGAGTTGCGGTTGCCTATGCCGTTTTTGTGGCGACATCGCTCCGTCGGGTATGGCGGGAGGATGCGGACTCATGAACGCCAATGATCCCCTGCTCGGAGCGCCGGGCTGGTCCGTGATCGGGATTTACCTGATTGTCCTCCTCGGCCTCGGGTTTTGGGGTCGCTACGCCCGGCGGGAAGACACCTTGAGCGATTTCTTCCTCGGTGGCCGTAAACTGGGGATGGGGGTCTTGCTCCTGACACTTTACGCCAGCCAGTATAGCGGCAACACCCTCGTCGGTTATACGGGAACTGCTTATCGCTCCGGTTTTGCCTTCCTGATGGCCGTCCCTTTCATGATGGGGGTAATCGGTGTATATTTACTCTATGCGCCGAAGTTGCAGCTTCTGTCGAAACAGTATCAGTTCATCACTCCCGCTGACTACCTGCAACAGCGTTATCAGCACCATGGGCTCTCTCGCCTGGTCGCCCTCTCGGGCGTCGTGGCTTTGGCTAATTTCCTCATCACGAATCTCAAAGCAATCGGCGAAATCGCAACCCAAGCGACCGGTGGGGCAGTCACCCCTTCCGCAGGAATTCTCCTTTTCGCCGCTGGCATCCTGATCTACGAAATGCTCGGAGGATTACGAAGCGTGGCCTGGAGCGATGTCCTCCAGGGCATCCTCCTGCTGACCGGATGCCTCACCGTGCTTGGCGTCACGCTCGCGGGCTTGGGCGGTATCTCCAGCGCGCTAGAGCGCCTGCATGCAGTGCGCCCTGATTTCTGGACCGCCCCGGATCTGGAGGGAAGTGTGCAATGGGTCTCAACGATCGTGATTGTGGCGTTTGGGGCCGCGATGTATCCCCATGCAATTCAACGTATCTATGCGGCCAAAAACGCACAGGTCCTTCGCCGTTCTTTACAAATTATGGTCTTCATGCCTCTAGTGACGACCCTCGTCATGGTTGTGATCGGCATTTTAGGTAACGTGACCTACCCGGGACTGGATCGGGCGGCGAGTGAGGGTGTGGTCCTCCTCATCTTGCACGACTTTGCCCAGGCCCATACCTGGGGCCACTGGATCGCAGCTTTATTTGTTGCCGCCGTCCTCGCGGCGATCATGTCGAGTGCGGATAGCGCGTTGCTCTCGATCGCCTCATCCGTGACGAAAGATTTCGTTCGCCCGTTGACACAATGGCGCAAAGAAGCCCATCTCACTTTTGTGGGGAAAGGAATCTCGATTGGGGTCATGGCGCTGTGCGTGATGCTCGCTATCACCCTCCCGCAAAACATCTGGCAGCTTATTCAGATCAAGACCGAGCTTTTGGCGCAGACGGCCCCGGCTTTCATCTGCGGGCTACACTGGAAACGCCTTCCCGCTACCGCGGTCTTCGCGGGATTCCTTGTGGGAACGGGGATCACCCTCTTTCTTCTGCTGGGAAATTTCATCTTCCCCGAATCCATTCAGGCGCGTCCGCTTAACCTCCATGCGGGCCTGTGGGGCCTTGGATGCAATCTGCTCACCATTGCCATCTCTGCCCTGCGTTCGACGAGAATTCAAAACCCCTGAATCGGCACGCGCGGGCATTTCGCCTGGATATGCCATGGACTAAACTTGCCCCACCCTGCCACCATCATGGCATGGCATCGCAAACACCTCGCATCGACACGGAACGCCATCGGCGAATGGACAAATTGGGCCTGATGCCTGCCCGTATCACCGGATGGTGCACAACCGGAGTAAATTTTCCAGAACCATGAGGGTTGACAATCGGCCATGCGTCTCTCATTTCTTTCCTCTTTCTTTTTGCGGTGGTAGTAGCTCAGTTGGTTAGAGCACCGGATTGTGGTTCCGGGGGTCGCCGGTTCAAATCCGGTCTATCACCCCATCCATTTTCTCCAAAGCTTTGCTTTGGCAGGAAAATGAGTGCCACGGCGAAGCTTGCGAAGCGTCGGAGACGGGAGCTTTCACATATTCCGACAGACCTCTCCCCTGCGGTCGTCCGGCTTCCCGCTTTCACGGGAACCGGTCGCGTCTGGCCAGAACCCCAGTTTTTGAAAGGTGCTGGACCTTTCTGGACACCCCTCGCACCGGTCGTTTGGAATTGACTTGTGCAGGTTGAAATCCTGGATGCCAAAAATAGCCGGCCCATGCGTCCAGCGACATGGAATACCGTCTTTATGTGATCTACGGGTGCTAGCCACCGCTTTCCGCGACCAAACGTACTTGCTGGAGAGCGTCGAAAAGCGCATCAGCCTCGGCGGTGTGCAAACGGGGATGCGACACGACGGCGGTAAAGACAGCACGATCCGTTTCGGTCAATCGACCATGGTCGCGAAGGTGCCGGGCCAGTTGGGTGAGGAACGCCTCGCCGATCTCCAGTAATCGCGGGCGGATTTCGGTCGTCAAATCAGGCACAACCGTCCGCGCGTTTCCCGCAAAAAGCAAGGCTGCCCGCTCCCGATACTGAATCGCCTTGGCGGCGGCGATTTGAGCAGTGAAAAACGCTTTAACCGAAGCCGGTTCCAGTCTCACGGTTTCGGCAGCCTCCAACGCACGCGCTAACACCACCGCTTCGCGCGCTTGATCCTCAATGGGAAGGCGATGGGCCGCTTTGTATTGCGCCACAGCCGGCATAAGTTCCAACCGTGCATCAACGAGTGCAAAAACCGCCTCCGCACTACCCGCGTGCAAGGGCAACCACCCCCCGAGAAAGGCATGACCCAAGAAGAAAATAAACCACCGAGCGTGTATCACAAAAACCAATTTGGTTGGTCCTTCAGACGAGGTCGAAGCCAAAAAGCGGCATGGATAGTGGCTTTTATTTGCGCCGAAGAGGAGACACTGCCCTGGAGCATTTTAAAAGCCGGGATTCAGACCCGCACGCCGGGCCGCATCCACCACGTCGACCGCATCCCCACGCATATCGAGAGAATCATCGTCACTAGAAGCACGGTCGTCCCCATCTTCCTCGTCCTCTTCATCTTCCTCGATGGCAAGCCAATCGATGGAGAACGGATCAAACCCTACCGCCGAGACCGCCTCCGTATCACCGGCCTCCGCGCTGAGGAATGGAATAATGGCCTCATCGGTATTATAAGTGAACGAGCTTAAGTTGCTTTGGTTCCGGATCGCCGCCCCGTCCTGATTGAGAACTTCGACATCCAACTGAGTCCCGCCTTGTCTCACCGCATTGCTGTAGGAAAACGGAACAGCTAGCGTTTGGGACTGTTGACCAGCGGCAAAGGAGGCGGAGCCGGTCAGCGATTCGGACGTATCCGGCCCGACGGCTGATTGAGCCCCAATGTTGTAATCGACGAAGACATCAAAGGTCGCAGGTGCATCGAGGGAGATATCAAACTCCATAAACAACGCCCCATCCAGTAAGACCAGGCGGGGATCCTCGGCAGAAACAATCGGAAGAATGCGGTAATCGATGCGTTGAATCGCCTCAGAATTTTGGACGTGCAAATCGTCCGCCCGAATTTCGAGTTGGCCCGCCGTACGAATATCCGTTCGGGGGAACAGGGTGAGTGTGTAATTCACTCCATCCTCGGTCTTGAGTTCGAAGTCTACCAGGAGACCATCTATATCTTGGAAAGCTACCTCTACCAGGGAGGATAATCCATCGAGATCGAATATCTGAAAGTCCACCACCAAGGGCTCGGTAGAAGGCCCTTCCAATTGGTTGGCCGCTTCAATCAGCGGCTCTTCGTTTTCAGCGGCGATCTCGAAGGTATTCAGCAAGCTGAGCAGATTATCCCCGGTAAATCTGTCAACAAACTCGGAGGCTGGGATTTGTTGGAGGAACGCCTCTCTGGCGCTCTCAAAATACACCGTTTGCATGAGGATTTTCAGACGAGCAAAGGCAGTCGTGATTTTCAGAGTTTCAGCTTCAAAATAGGCTAAAGCTAAAGCATTGATATTGGCCAACGTTATAGCCATCCCATTCGCAAATTCGTCATCAATATCAACTCCGGCCAGCTCCTCAACGCGTGCAAGAATCGCCCGAACGGTATCGGCTTGGGTGAGGTCAAGATCGGCATCCCGGTCATTGAACTCACCATTCTCATCCACATATATATCTTGATCGTCATTAGGATCATTTTCCACCGCATCGATTAGGATGTCATTGATGGCCGTAGTCACGATGTCGTCGACTTGAACCGGGGTGAGGTCTGGCCTCAGAATTTCGATCAATTGATCAATGGTAATGTTGACCGTGCTCAATTTAGAAGATTGTGCCAGTAATCTAGCTTCATCCTCGTTGAAAGTATACTCGGTACCGTCGTAAAAGTCCGCTAACTCCTCAATGGGGATGATATTCAATGGTGAAGTCCCTGGAACAAACCCAAGGGCATCTGAAATAATTTCCTCTCCATCGATTTGGCTATACCCTCGATTGACCATTAAATCATACAGCAGGTGAGTGATATGGGTGGTAGAGTTGTTGAACCCGGATCCAGCTAAACTAGCGGGCGAAATCACCGTTTCGGTATTGGCAGTCCCCGTACGGTTGTCTATCCCCCCAAAACTGACGAATGAACCTTCTTCCAAATCAATAATGCCATTTCCATTGGTATCGAAAGCTTCGAGCTCACCGAGATCTGAGGATATTTCATCCCCGGTGAGGAATGAATAAAAACCGGCCTCATCCGTCATCGTAGAGGTCTCCCCTGAATCGAGTAGGCCATTCCCATTAAGGTCCAGGAAGACCACCGCATCAGAATAAATGAGGTATCCGCGAGGTTCATTCGCATCGAAGTGGAGATTCACATCTCGTTCATCCTCGTCTCCAATCAATTCACCGCCCAGCCGCACCAGGGAACCTTCCTCGGGATCGATAACCCCGTTTCCATTAGAATCAAATTCGGAAAGATATCCCAGAGACGCTTGATGGCTCTCCTTATCTTCCGGACGGAAGGTATAGTGCCCGTCGGCATGCGAGTAAGTAGATGGTTCAGACTCCTCGTCCCAGACTCCATTGCTATTCGCATCGAGGAAGATTAATCCACCCACTAAGCCACTATCTCCTACTTCAGTGGCATCAACCAGCAGAATCACCCCATCGTTGGCTTCACCCGTCGTCACCGAAGTTCCACCTTCCGCATAGAACAGGCCTTCATCTTCAGAGATTTGGCCGTCCCCATCGAGATCGTAAGCCGCCAGTGAACCCAGTTTTGCAGCTTCAGTTTCATCCTGTTCGGATACGAAGGTAAACGAACCATTCTCATCAGTAATGACCTCGAATTCACCTGCATCCAATTGACCATTTAAATTGGCATCCCAGAAGACCGTAGCTCCAACCAATCCGATATTCTGCGTCAATAGGGAATCATCTAAGACTGCGGTGTCAGGATTGCTCTCACCAGTATCGATGTCGGTTCCTCCCGTTACTAAGAGTTGCCCTTCCGTAGCATCTAAGACTCCATTCTGGTTTGTATCATAAATCGACAGGGCACCGAGGGTAGTCGCCAGCGCATCGTCATCTTCGTTAAAGGTAGCGGCGAGGAAATCAAATTCTCCAACGTCATTGGTTATGGTGAAGGGTTCTCCATCATCCAGCTCCCCGTTTCCATTAACGTCGAGGAACACCGTAGCATCTCCAATATCGGATAAATAGATCCGGCCGGTTTTGAAATTCATGTGGATGGTTTTGTGGGCACTCGCGCATATGATCACGCAAACACGCCCGGAAACCCGGAGGGTAGCAATACCACTCGAACCGATGCTGGCACTAAAACTCCCTTCAATTCCGATGGTTTTCTTTAATATCCGTACCCGAGCCCAGGCCGACCCGCTTACCGTGGTAGAAAACCCACTGAAATTACTTAAATAGGCGGAGAAGGTCACCTTGGCCCCCAGGTTGTCGTTCCCCATGCTGATAGTGGCACTCCCTGAAACCCACCAACGGCCCGTCTTGGAACTAGCTGCTCCAGAGAAACTGCCTTTGAATCGGTTGAAGACATTAAAACTTCCGGAAAAGCTCACCGACATCCGTCGACTGCTATCAATGGAAATCGAAAAGCTACCCGAGGCATTCACAATGCTCGCAATGGTGAAGCTGGCTGAAACTGAAAAGGAAAATGTTCCGTCTGAGGCGATGGAGACGCTCGAACTCAAACGCATGATGCTGATATTAAAGACCCGAAGGCTCGCGTCCATGGTACCATGCACCCCGCTCAAAGTTAACCATCCAAAGCGTTCTCTGAAAACGGTTATACTCATGGATCCACTGATTTGTGCCACAGAACGCGACCCAAGAGAGATATTGATCGTGCCGGTTAAGTTAAAGTATCCCGTTGAGAAATTGACATAGCCAGAGAGGCTCGCGGTTTGCCCAAGGATGCTCAAGGTGAGCGGATCGCTCGAAGGGATATCAATCAGACCACTGGAGCTGATGCTGATGGAACCGCTTAAGGTGATCCCGATAAAGGATACTTTGGCTCCGGTAATACTGAACTCGGCACTTCCTGCCGCTATTCCAAAACGGGTAGAGTTCGTGGTATTAATGTTCAGAGTGAAGGTTCCACGAATCGTCATGATACTGCTGCTGATCACATCAACCGATACATCAATGCTCAGAGCTACGCCTTGATTATTGAGAAAAAAGTCTCCGCTGATCGAAAAAGTTGCACCGAAGAGATCCAGGCTGGCACTCGCAGTGATCGTGATGGAATTGGACGAGAGGATGAAGGTGAAGGTACCATTCATCTGGAAGCCACCTACGGTGAAACTCGTTGAAGTATCCAGGAAGAAGGTGCTGGCCGTTATTGAAGTTCCAGCTACTGTCCTGGACCGGTTTGTCGTATTTAAGGCAATGGTAAAACTGGCGTCGGCTCCAAGGGAAAAGTCGAAATCACTCGACCCGTTGGTTCCCAGAGATGCGGTGAAAACCGCCGCAATACCCCGATGATTACCTCCATAAAACGTTATCCCACCCGAAATATTGAAAGAGAATAACGTCGTCCCTCCGATCACCACGGACATGGAGGCAGATACTGTCAGGGAGACCTGACTTGATGTTATTTCAAAGGTAAATGAACCTGAAAGCGTCTCCGAAAGAATAGTTAAGGAACCGGTCGCCTGAATCAGGAAGTAGGGCCCCGCGGGCAGGTTGATTCCTAAATCGCTAAAGCTAACCTGCTGATTTATGGTATTGATCTGTAAAACAAAGGACCCTGACAGTCCGAAACCAAAATCGCTGAAGGCGTTACTTGAGAGGGATAGGTCGAGTGCGGCAGCCAATCCATCCTGATTCACAAGAAATCCACCCGAGACTGAAAAGGTCATCAAATCCCTTCCTCCGACGTGAACCGAGAAAGATAAGGAGGCCTGCATAATGATCTCTGAGGTCGATACTTCGATGTCCAAAGACCCAGTCATGGAAATTCCCTGAATGGTTAAATTAACATCAGTGGCCTCGATAATGAGATAAGCGCTTCCGGTCGCAGAATTGATACCCCCGGAAACACTAAAGGTTTGAGCTCCTTGCCCTTCAATAAACCCGGCCGGGATAGTAAATGATTGAGTCGTTCCCGTGGTATTGATCCTCAACAAAAAGGACCCGGATAAACTGACTCCCCAGGATGCAGGAAAATTGGTGCTCAAACTCAGGGAAAATTCAGCCGCAAAACCGCTGCTGCGAATCGCCATATAGGCGAGGACAGAAAACTCCAGAATCGGGTCGTCCGCCTCTCCCAGGGTCAAGCTACCGGTCAGTAAGACATCGAGCCCGGAATTATTGATTTGCATCGCAAAGAGGCCGTCAAAGTAGAACCAATCCGAACCACCGTTCTGGAAGGTGACCGACCCATCAATGATCACACTGAAGGTCTCTGCCTGGAGTAGAAAATCCTCCTCCGAACCAAACAGAGTCAACGTCTCTGTGATGTCTGTATCCGTCGTATTTAAGCGGAAGGTGGCATTGCCGCTTGCAAAGATTCCCAAGGACTCCAGATCCGAAAAATCAGGCACAATGGTCAGTACCCCCCAGATCGCCGTCCCGCTTCCGCTCGAATCAATGGTAAGGGTACCTTCTATTTCAAGCAGGTCCCCCAGTAAGCTTAAGCTAACTCGCCCATCCAGGTCGGCGGTGAAGGTTTGATCGAGAAAGGTAAGGGTCAACGTTCCCTCGATGGTCAAAGTGGCAAGCCCCAGCGCGTCCATATCCACTCCACCAGTAATAATAATTTGAACCTCACCGGCGGGATTATCTTCATCCCCTGTGGCGCTACCTCCAAACAGAAACTGGATGGACCCATAAAAAGTAAGTACCGGGTCATCAGAGGGCAGTTCGCTCAAAAACAGGAGTGTGCCGCTCCCACTGCCCACATTGGACAGGTCGGCGTAGAACTTCATGTTCAGGGATAAGGAGTTACCAAAGGTGGCAACCGCATCGATCAAGAAGCGTCCCTCTGTATCGAATAGTATATCGATATCGGCTCGGAAGGCATTCTCCGAAGCATAGATGGAGAACAGCGTCGCTCCCCCCTCAAAGCGCATCGGCTGGCTGAAAGCATCAAGAAACGAACCAGTTGATGTAGCTTGTTGGTTGATGACGGCCTCAGTCAGCAGGTCCTGCCATTCCTCAAGGGATAGCTCGTTCTGCGGCTTGAACGCATCACTGTCCAGCTCCTTCGGATCGGTTATGGAGGGTAAGGTGGTATTGAAGGTAACACCGGCCCGGAAACCTGTTATGGCCAGACCGCTGATTGGTTCTAGGACCTGCGGACTATCTACTTCAACGTAACCCTGCAGGGGGCCGAGCTCTGATAGGCCGAATCGAGCCTGGAAACCAGTTCCCGCCGCTGTGGTAAAACCTCCTGTAATCCCACCATACAGCACCTTCTCAGCCACCGGGGTAACCAGGTCTGAGTTATCGATTACATTGCCATCCGCATCAAACCGAAGGATGGCCAGGAAGAGATCCATCTCGATGGTCCCTCCGAACAAGTCGCCTTCGATCCCAACGCCAATGGAAGCAAAGGAGGTGATCGGAAATTTACCATCGATCAGGTCGCCTATATCGATGACCACTCCTTCCAGGCTTCCAGTGAAACTCAAATTGGATAAACCATGAAGCCCGCTGACCGTGGCGGAGAAAATCAGGGAGAAATCAAAGGGATTGTTATTAAAATCAGGCCAAACAACCGCTAACTCAGATATCTCGATTGGCAGCCAATCGGGCCACTTAATATCAGCAAACCCAGGTAGGGACAAATCTACCCCGAACCCATCCAGTGCCACTAAATCCCCGTTTGACCCAATCCCGAAATTCAAGGCAGTCCCGGTAAAGCCAGCCAGGCTCGGGAAAGTGGCACTCAGGGAGGCAAACTCAGCAATGTTTTGCCCCGCTCCGGGATTGAAATTCAAGCTAACCCCAGTCGCCTCCAAGCTCATGATGGAATTAAAGTCCAACACGACGGATGACACATTCGCGCCTTCCAGACTCAGGCTGTCCAACTGCGGCGCGTTCCCTGCCGTGCTGATCTCCATGGCAAAGTCCAGAGAAGCATCTGTTACGGAAACGTTATCCCCTATATTGAAGCTGACGCTCAAGGTCGCTGCCACATCCAGGATTCCCGAATCGGCATCGAAACTTCCACTGATGCTGATGCCCGCACCTCCGACCACAGAATTTAACTCTCCGTCGCTTTCCAGGGATATACTACCTCCAAAATCAGTAACAAAAACACCGTTTTGATATCCACCCAGAGTAATCGACCCGGATAGAACGGCCGTACTACCAACCGAAAGGTCTGAAAAACCAATGGTGATGGGACCGAGATCAATCGGAACCACTTCCCCATTGTCTATCGCAATCGTAAAGTCAAAGGTGTTGACCCCGTCCTCCGATAGCTCCGAGGTTCCTATCGTCAGGATGGGGGTAAAGGGCAAATCGCCCATCGCATCAAAATTGAAAGCACCGGATACGCTTAAAGTAAAACTGGTAAAATCACTCTTCCCTCCAGCTGTGGTTCCAAACACCACCTCAATGCCATTGATGGTGAACGGAAGAAAACTTGCAATGCCCAAGCTCTCCGCCAGGCCGGCCGTGTCCAGGCTCAGCGAAGCCAATTGAAAGGAGGCGTCAGCCCCCACGACCAGATCCGTTACGGTTCCACTTACATTCAGGGCAGGCAGACTGGCCGTTACAGAGGCTACGCTGACAATCGTCTGATCCGGGGGACCCGTCGGGTCATAGTTGAAGTCAATCGAGCTTCCGGTAACGACAAAGGTGTCCTCAATATTCACCTCCAGGGTGGCAAATCCCAGACTGAAGGCCTTCGAATTCAGATCAAAGGAACCTTGAATCGTGGTCACCGTCGCAGAGGAACTCCCGCCTTCAAACAGCGATGCACTATCCGCTCCTATTCCAAAGGTGCCGCTAACTGAGCCTCCAATGGTGTAGTTCACATCGGTCAGCGTCACGGATGGATTCACGACTGTGAGCACCCCACCGACGACAATATTTTCTGAATAGGTAAAGGTGGCCTGCCCCAGAGAAAAGCCGTCCAACCGAACACTGAGATTATCCAAAGTGAAACTCGGCTGCGTCCCATCCGCAGACTCGAGCGCAAGAATCGTGATACCAACCGAGCTGACCGATGCCACCTCTTGGGAGCTGTCCCCAGCCGGATCATAACCAAAGGCAATATCGGAAGCGCTCAGGTCAAAAACACCATCGGCGTTCATCTCAAGACTGCCAAGGGTCAATGAAAAGGCCTTGGACTCCAGATCAAAGCCACCCGATACCGTAGTTACCGTAGCAGAGGTGCTACTCCCTTCGAACAGGGTAGCATTGGCGGCCGAAAGTTCAAAAGTGCCGGTCGGAGCAGAGCCAGCGGTGTAATCTAAACCGCTTACGGATAACTCAGGATTCACAATCGTAAGGGCATCCCCGACGCTAATACTTTCGCCAATCGAGAATGAAGCGTTCCCCACCGAAAATCCATTCTGGCGAACTGAGATATCGCTGAGGGAGAAGGTCAGCGGGTCGCCCCCATCCGAGGGAAGGAAAGCCGTAATTTCCAGTTGAGCAGAGGCGATGGAGGCGATCTCTTTCGAAGCATCGGCTTCTTCACGTTGGTAGGCAATGGCAGCCCCTGATGCAGAAAGCGTAAAGACACCGGCTACGGCGATGTCCAATTGATCCACGGTCAGGCTGAACGCATCCCCGGAGAAATCAAAACTACCGGTCAGGGCATCACTATCTGCATCATCTCCATCCGTCACACTCGCCGTGTAGTCGGTTTGGTTTGGATTAAACAGGGCTGATCCGGCAGCAAAATCCAAAGTCCCCGAAAGCGTGTTGGCTACCATATCGCCGGTCAGGCTCAGATCCAGGCTGGCGGTGGTCAGGCTGAACAGGGTGTCCCCTCCTCCTCCATTGAGCGCCAGGGAATCGATGTTGGCGTTCGCATCAATTGTGATGGCGGTATCATCAAAGGTCGTCGATATCGCCAGATTGATGGGGCTGGACCCGGATTCGAAGAAATCCAGGGTCATACTTGCAGAAGCCGATCCGGAAAAATCCCCGGGGGCAAAATCCACCGAAAAACTGGCGCTATTTAGACTGAACCCGAGAAGGGTGATTCCCGAGGCATCCCCAGTCAGCGTCCAGGTATCGGCCCCGGAATCATAAGCTCCTGTAATGCTGATGGCAGCCGCCATTCCGCTGGCGTCCTCAAAGCCAGGAAGCTCCAGCGTTCCCGTGAGCGCCAAGGCAAGCGACTGATCTACCGAAAGGGCAACCAGGTCCGCATTGAGGGAGTAAGTTCCTGTAAAATCGAGAGAGAGGGTGCCCACGGTGGCCGAGAGATCCAGAGTAGCCGTTCCACTCGCCGTCGGGACAAAAACCGTCGTCAAATTGCCGGGAATGTCGACCAGTCGAACATCTCCTCCGGAATTATCGAGGTTTACCTGGACATCCAGGTCGACCGAGCCCGTTCCGGACAAGCTGCTGTTTTTTCCGCCTAGTGTTCCACTCCCACTCAAAGACCCGGCACCCGCCAGGGCGAGCAGGACTGCCCCGGATGAAATGAAGATTCCATCTGCATCCAGTCCAAAGACCAGATCAAGGCTGAGCGAGGCGAGCAGGTCCAGAGTGCCATCCAGGGATGGGCTGTCCGATAAGCCCTGGAGTACCCCCTCAGTGGAGTCGTCAAAATTGTCCCCGGGATCACTGCTTAAACCAGCTGACAGAATGTTGCTATAAGACAGCTCAATCAGAACACTGCCGGAGGAGGCCGGGATATCGCGGCCAGAGTCGGTGAATCCGCCAAATATGGAATTCACTTCAAATCCAGCCGACTCGAGGCTGGTCACGAGGGCCGATACATTAGCATCCCCGAGAAAATCACCCAAGTCCAAGCTAAAGGTATCCAGGTCAAAAAGGTCACTCAGCGAATCCGCCAAAACCGGCAAACTCAGGCTGTCTGCCCCAAAGGTGGAAAGATTAAAGAGCCCCAACCAATCCCCAAACTGACTTTCCAAGTCATTTAATGCCGAATCCACAGATTCCGCTAAGGTAAAGGATGTATCTCCTGTAATAGACGTGCTCCCCACCGTAGGACTCAGAGAGGCAGGAGCATCAATGGTATCAAAGGTCCCGGATATCGAGACACTTGTGGTGACAAAACTGAAGGAGACCGGCAGGGGGGGTGCCGGTCCAATCAAATTGAAGTCCAGGGTTCCCGCCACAGTAATCTGTTGCGAAACCGAAAGCGCGTCGGCTGTAGTCGAATCGGCTATCTCCAGGAGGAGTGTGCCGGAAGCCGTGTTGACAAAGGTTCCAGTGACTGAGGTCGTGCCTGCCGTTTCCACGGCCGCTCCGGGGGAGAATGTCCCCGAGTTGATCACATTTCCATCGACGGTTCCCTCCACCGTCACCGTCCCTCCGTTTGCAATGTTGAGCTCCGGGGTCGCCAGGGTTCCGTCAACGGAAAGGACCCCACCGGTTACCGCGATGGTTTCTTCACTATCGATTGCACTCAAACTGACCTCTCCGACATCATAGGTAATGGTCTGATCACCGGCAAGGTCTTCAATAATGACCGAGTCCCCGTCTTCAGGAACCCGTCCCAAGTCCCAATTTGCGGCATCACTCCAATTACCCCCTGAGGCCGAATCCCAAGTTATGGTTTCACCGGTTCCAGCACTGGATGGCACCCCGGAGGGGATCGCCATATCTACGACAATCGGGGCAGCACCGTCGGCAGACAAGAGAATGCGCGGCTCCAATTGTTCCACACGAAAGGTGTGTGGATCGGAAAACTGTCGGGAGAGCGTAGACAAGATGAATTCCTCGTAAGAAGATGACCGATTTCACCGACTGACAATCTTTTTCTGAGCAGGGGGCTCTCCATTTCCGTCTTTAACCTGGAAAAGATCGCCCATGAAAGCGGAAACAAAACAGAGGAGTGATCCGTTGGCTTCACTACGAAACTGTGGGGAGGGGAAGATCCGCATTGAGTTCACCAGGAAAGTCCATATAACATGGTAAGAATCTTGCGCTATTCTTGTCTCTATGAAAAATGCCTTCCTTATCCCCCTAGGCCTGCTGATTGCTGGTTGGCTTCCGCTAACTCTTGCTGCAAATCCATTGACTTTGGAGCAGGCCATGATGCGAGCCTTCAAAGATAATTTAGGGCTTCAGATTGAAGCCATTGAACCCGAAATTGCCCGTGACACCTTGGGAGCGGAATGGGGAGGGTTTGATCCAAATTTCTTTTTTGAGGCCAACTATCTGGATTCGTCCAAGCCTCAGAATACTCTCGATTTCTTATCTACCGGACAGGTCGTTACAGATCGTGTCTTCGAGGAAGAAAACAACCTGTTGAATACCGGAATCGGGGTCACCACTCCCTATGGGACTGAAGTGGAATTCCTGACCCGGGTCTCTGAACTGGACAATTCCGTAAACCGGGAAAGCCCGGTTGCCATCTTTAACCCGGAATACGAAGCCTTTATGGGGGTTAATATCACCCAACCCCTGCTGAAAAACTTTGGTTACCATAACAATATGAGCGGCGTAAACCTGGCCCGTCTCGGCATTTCTATCGCTGAGTATGACCAGCAGATCGCAGTGACAAATGTCGCGATCGAAGTGGTGAATACCTACTGTGATCTAGCCTTTGGAGAGCAGAATCTAAAAAATAAGCAGAATTCCGTCGAGCTGGCCCAGCGCTTTGTCGAAGAAACAGAAAAGCGGATCGAGGCAGGTTTCCTCAAGCCCATCGATTTAGATGAGGCCCGTGTCCAATTGTCGGAGAGTCAGGAAGAAGTTATGCTCGCGGAAGACTACGTCCGGGAGCGCCGCACCATGTTGGGTCAACTCCTTGGCATTGAGGACTTCAACACCGCCAGCGCAATCACCACGATCCTTCCCCGATTGCTATGGGACAAGGCTTCTCCGGTGGAAAGCATGGTGGATACGGCTAAATCCAGCCGGCCGGATTACCAGAGAGCCACCGCGGCGGCTGAACAGGCCGAAATCCGACAAAATTATGCCCGTAACCAAAAAATGCCTCAACTGAACTTCCTCTTTTCCTACGGATTGAATGGACTCAGTAACTCTTACGGGAACAGTTACGATGATTTATTTGATGGGGAAACCCCTACTTGGAGCGCAGGAATTGTTTTCTCCGTTCCTATCGGAAGAATGCAGGGACGGGCTGAGTCCATGACCCAGGAGCGCCGCAAGCGGCAGGCACAACTGGACATCAACCGGATTGCTCAAAGCATCGATCTCGACGTCCGCAATGCGGTGGCACGGCTTCAGGCTCTCGAAGCCCAGGTAGAAACCGCAAAAGCTTCCGTCCGCCTCGCGGAAAGCACACTGGAAGCGGAAGCCAAACGCCTGGAAGTGGGACAAACCACGAATTTTCGGGTCTTGCAGATTTTTGATAAGTTAACCGATGCCCAAACCCGTCAATTGGCTGGTGAGGTGGAACTCCAAAAAGCTACGGTCCACCTGTGGGCGGTGACAGGGGTCATCTTGAACAATTTCAACTTTGTCCTCGAGGACAGTTCAGACAATAAAGAAGGTTACTGGGACTGGTTGCTCAATCGCCAGAATTACTAATCCAGATGCGCTGCATGGTTCACCCTTTTCGACCCTGCCAGGACATGCTCCTCCCTTTCCTTATCTGGTTTATTGCTTTTGCAAGTCCGGCTGGGGCCAACACGGACATCACCGCCAATGCGCTCATTTTTCCGAAAGAGGAGATTGAGCTCAGCTTCGCCACCCCCGGAATCCTGAAGAAAATTCATGTGGAGGACGGGGAGACGGTCCAGGCCGGCCAGTTGCTCGCCGAACTGGAGGATGAATTGGAGCAATTAGAATCGGCTCGATATGAAAAAATCCTGGAGAAAAAGCGCTTTGAGTATGAAGGGTCGGCGCAATTGGTGGCGGATAGAATCATCAGCAACGACGAGGCCCTCGAACGAAAACTTGAATTCGATATCGCCCAACTCCAGGACAAACAGGCCAAGGAAAATCTTCGACGCAAACAGATCGTTGCCCCCCTCGACGGGGTAGTGGTCGCCCACCATGGCGACGCCGGAGAGTGGGTCAGCCTGGGATTGGCCGTGCTTGAGTTAGTCTTCATCGATGAGGTGTTCGCCCAGCTTTTACTTCCAGACAAGATCGGATTGACCCTTTCCAAAGGCGACCCGGCCAAGGTCACCCTCCCCTCACTTGACCCGGATAAGGAATTTGAGGGCAAAATCGATTTTATTGATCCGAGGATTAATGCCTCGAGCGGCCTCATGAGGATTCGGGTCATCATCCCCAATCCGGATCATATCATCCGACCCGGAATGCGAGCCGACGTCCGGCTGCTCCCCAGATCTGGAAGCACAAACCCCTGACCGCGTTGAAGGACTTCCTCCAACCCGGCGACCTTGAAAAACTACAGGCACTTCGCCAATTCAAAGGCCTGCCCAAATCGTTTTGGCCGGAATATGTCCAGTGGTTTAAAAACTCGATTCCAGGGGTGGAGGAAGCCTGGGTAATTCTTGCTCACGGGAACGCCGGTCAATGGCAAATCATTGCCGGAACGCTCATGGTGAAAGAAGCGATTCCAATGCAGGAGATGGCCTCGGCGGTCCAGAGTTTAGCAAGCGTCCCCCCCAGCCCATGCTCCATCTCTGCGGGAGGATCCCTTGGAGCCCTCAGCTTAGCCATTGGGGATAATGAGCCACTCTGCGCTCTTCTCATTTCCTGGGGAGGCTCTCCCGCCAACCTGGAATCAGTCCTCCGGTTTCTCATTTTTACCTCAGATGTTCCCCTGGCCTTTAAACGGTTCAATGAAGGAGAGGCCGAACGTTGGAAGGACACTCCCAGTTTTGACACCCTTAAGGTGGCCACCAAGGTATTCGAGCAGGACCAGTTTTTGCCCTCGGCCATGGCGCTCTGTAACGAGTTAGCCAAAACCTTTGGTTCGGATATGGCTTTCCTGGGTTGGCATCGGAACGGTTACACCCGCCTGGTCGCCGCCAGTCATCTCGAAAAGATCGAAACGAAAATGGAAGCCGCGAGATTAATTGAAGCGGCAATGGACGAAACTTTCGATCAGGATGATGAAATCACCTGGCCCTCAATCCAGGACTCGATCCGGATCACTCGCGATCATGAGCAGTACGCAGCCACCTTGGCCCACCCACAGTTAGTTTCCCTGCCGCTACGGAGCCACGGAAAAACGATTGGGGTTCTCATGCTCCAACGATCCGGAGTGCCCTATCACCGGAAAGAACTGCTCAGCCTGCGCCTGATCGGTGACCAGGTAGGCAGTTACCTCGAACAACTCGATACAACCGGTCGCCCCTTCCCCCACCGCCTTTGGAAAACCACCCGGCAAAGCCTGAAGGGGTTCCTCGGGCCGACCCATACCGGGGCTAAACTGCTAGGCCTCTTCATCTCGATTCTCCTCCTCGCCGGATTCCTTATCCCCGTTCCTTACAGGGTGGAAGCTCCCTTTGTCGTGCGCGCCTCATCCCAGGCCTTTATCCCCGCTCCCTTCAGCGGATACCTCGAATCGATCGAGGTGGCAACGGGTAGCCAGGTCGACGAGGGTCAATTGCTCCTCAAATTAGATTCTACCGAATGGACTTGGGAAGCCGCCCGGGCCCAGGCGGACCTGGACCGCTATCAAAGCGAAGCCCTCCGGGCTGAGAGTGAAGGAGAGTTTGCCGCCATGCAGGTGTTTCTGGCCCAGGCTGAACAAGCTTCCGCCATCCTCCAGCTTGCTCAAATTCGCTTGGAAAGCGCAGAGGTCAGAGCGCCGTTTGCTGGAATTATATCAGAAGATGGCGATCTCGAGGAGCAATTGGGAGCCCCCGTCACCCAGGGTGACCTGCTCATGAAAATCGCCCGCCTCGAGGACCTCTATCTCGTCTTAGACATCGATGAATCCGACATCTCCGATGTCGCGATTGGCCGCCCCGGGGTAGCCTCGTTCGCTTCTGCCGTGGGAGAAACCTATCCGCTCGAGATCCGCCTCTTGCACCCCACGGCCTTTCCTAAGGAATCGGGCAATATCTTCTTTGCTGAGGCAGATTTTACGGCCCAGCCTGAGGACTGGTGGCGGCCAGGCATGACCGGACTCGCCAAGATTGAAGCGGGGCGCCGCAGCTTCATCTGGATTATGACTCACCGCGCGATCGATTGGCTTCGTCTCTTTTTCTGGATTTAAGATGGCCACCCCCGAGACTTTTTTCAGCGACCAATGGCACCAGTTAGCGGATTCAAAAATACGCCTTCGAGGGGATGTCCGGGTAACCCGCCAACGATACCATGGCAAGCTCTGGTTTCTCCTTCGGGACCCGCTCCGGAATCGATTTTCCAGGCTGAGGCCGGAGACATACCGGTTTCTCATGCTGCTCGACGGTCACCGCACCCTGCACCAGGCCTGGGAAACGATCTGGAAGAATCATCCTGATTCGGCTCCCAGCCAGGTCGAAGTGGTCCGGGTCCTGGCACACCTCAACCGCCTCGGGTTACTGGTGTCCGAAAAAGGCCGGGACCCCTACCAGATTTTCTCACAATTTAAGGAAGAAAGGGGGCGGGAATTAAAAAACCGGTTTCTCCATTTTTTCTTCATCCGCATTCCTCTGTGGGACCCAGACTCCTTACTTAAGTCCATCAATTCTATTTCCAAGGGAATCTTCAGTTGGGCCGGGTTCGCGGTTTGGATATTGGTCATGGTGTGGGGAGGTATCGCCGCACTCAACCAATCCAGGGATCTCTTTGCCCAGGCCCAGGGAATAATAGCTCCCTCCAACCTACCCCTGCTTTACCTGGTGTGGGCCGGTATCAAATTTCTCCACGAAATGGGACATGCCTGCGCAGCTCGGCGATGGGGGTGTGAAGTTCACCAGATGGGGGTGATGCTGCTAGTGTTAACCCCCATTCCCTATGTGGATGTCACTTCCAGTTACGCACTCCGTTCAAAGTGGAAACGTTTCGCCATAGATGCAGCCGGCATGTACGTAGAACTGTTTATAGCGGCCATCGCTGCCCTCATATGGGCCAACACCGGTCAGGGACTGGTCAATCAAATGGCCTACAACATTATTTTCCTGGCCTCGGTTTCCACCCTGCTCTTTAACCTGAATCCCCTTCTCCGTTTCGATGGCTATTATATGCTTTCCGACGCGCTGGAATATCCGAATCTGCACCAGAGAAGTTTTCAACAGATCAAATACCTGGCTGAGCGCTTCCTCTTCGGTGTAAAGCAGAGCATACCCGTAGCCCGATCCACCGCCGAGGGAATCGGACTGGTCGGGTTCAATCTCAGCAGCACTGCGTATCGTATCTTCGTCCTCGTCGTTATCATCGGTTTTGTCGCCGGTCAGTTTTTTGAAATCGGTTTGATTCTCGCCGCTTTCGGGCTCCTGGTCTGGGGGCTTTTACCCCTGGTCAAGTTTTGCCGCTACGTCCTTTCCTCTCCTGATCTCGCTCGTAATCGACTGCGCGCCCAGTGGGTGACATTCGGGGGCCTGGCTGGCCTTTTGCTGGTTCTCGCCCTGGTCCCCCTACCTACTTTTTATCGGACCCCCGGGGTACTGGAAAGTATTGGCCGATCCGAGGTGATCGCAAAGTCCGATGGATTTCTCCTCGGACCCCCGGCTGACAATCGCAATATTGTATCCAAGGATCAACTACTCCTGAAACTGGTCCAACCCGATTACCATGTTGACGAAATCCGCCAGGAGGCCCGACTCCGGGAAATCGAGCAACGTCAACGGATCGCCTTTTCGGAGGAACCTGCATATTTAACTGCTCTACAATCCCAGGCAGATTCCATTCAGCTCCAGCTGGACGCCATAATCGACCGCAAGCAAAATCTGGACGTAAGGGCTCCCCGCAGCGGCCGTTGGGTATATACCCCTGACTCCCTTCACCCGGGCAGCTGGATCAAGCGAGGCACCGGCTTGGGCGAAATCATTGATCCTGACCGATTTCGATTTACCGCCATTGTAAGCCAGAACGAAGCCGCAGTGTTCTTTCAAGAGCCGGTTAAACGGACCTCCGTCCGGCTTCGGGGAGAGGCAGGTATTTCCATGAACGCAACAGATATCAGGATCTTATCGGTTGAACAGACCTTTCTTCCCACCGCTGCCCTGGGGTGGTTAGCGGGAGGTGCCCTCGAGGTAGACTTCCAGGACACTTCCGGAACTAAAACAGTAGAACCCTTTTATCTTGTCTATATCGAGTTGGAGAGAAATCCACAAACCGACCCGCTCTTCTTTGACCTTCGCCGTGGCGTAGCCCGCTTCCAACTCGAACCCAGACCCCTCCTCCAGCAGGCCTGGGTACGAATCAGGAATCTTCTTCAACGCCGGTATCAACTTTAAATGGAAACCCCCTCCAAACTGGCAGGGAGTTTTCCCTCCCAAAAACCTCCACTCTTTCCCAAAGGACTGGATGCGTTTGCCTTTCGAGTTCAGGGCGCATGGAAGCGATTTCGATTTAGGTCTTCCTCCCTCTTGAATCAGGCGGACGGCATTCTGGACCAGGCCAACCGATTCTCCTCCCTCAGTGACCCCGAGCTGGATCACCTCCAGGTCAACATCAGGAGCACCTTCCAACGAGAGGGACTCCAGAATCCAACCCACTGCGCGGAGGCGCTCGCCCTCTTAATTGAGTATTCCGACCGCACACTAAAGCTCAGACCCCACCCGGTTCAAGTCGCGGGCACCTTGGGTCTCCTCCATGGCTATATGGTTGAGCTCGCTACCGGGGAAGGAAAAACCCTTACTCTGGCCCTCGCCGCAATCCTCGCCGCCTGGCAGGCGAAACCTTGCCATGTCCTTACCGCTAACGACTACCTTGCCTCACGTGATGCAAAAAGGATGCGTTCCCTTTTTAACAGATGCGGTATTAGCAGTTCGTACATCGTCAGTACTACGGAGGCCGTGGAGCGAAGACGCGCTTATGAACAATCAGTCGTCTATACCACTACCCGTGAGCTCGTGGCCGACTTTCTCCGGGATCGATTGACACTGGAGGACGATGCCCAGGCCTCCCTTCGGATCATTCGCCAGATGGAGGGAAATCCCAGGCCGGAGCAAGCCGTTTTAAATGGGCTCCACTTCGTCCTGGTCGATGAAGCGGATAGCTTGATGGTGGACGAAGCGGTGACTCCTCTGATCATCAGCCAGAAGCAAGAGAACTCCTTTCTGAATCAAGCCGTAGAGGAAGCAACCGTGTTGGCCGGAAGCATGAAACGCCAAGCTCACTTCCAAGTAGATGAAACCTTTCAAGTGATTGATTTCGATTCCGCAGGTCGGGATTACCTGGCAGGCCTCCCGGTAGAAAAAAGCCCTATTTTGAGAAATCCTCGATGGAGGGAGCATTTTCTGCGAGACGCCCTCAGCGCTCGGGAGTTCTACCACCACGATCAACAGTATCTGATCCGAGACGGGAAAATCCTTATTATTGACGAAAATACGGGGCGAGTCATGCCGGACCGCAATTGGCAAATGGGTATTCACCAGGCGATAGAAATCAAAGAGGGGTTAACACCATCAGAGCCCTCCCAAACCATGGCGTCCATCAGTTTTCAGCAGTTCTTCAGGATGGTTCCCAAACTGGCCGGAGTAACGGGGACTGCCTGGGAGAATCGAGGCGAGTTCTGGCAAGTCTACGCCAAGCTGGTGTTTCAGCTGCCCACCCATAAACCCACGGTCCGAACGAAATACCCGTCCCGCTATTATTCAACCCGGGCTGAAAAGTGGACTGCTGTGGTCGAAGCCATCCGGACGGAGATAGAATCCGGGCGATCGGTCTTAGTTGGCACTCGAACCGTCGAGAGTAGCGAGGCTCTGGCATGGCACCTGGAGAAAGCCCAACTGCCCTTTGCTCTCCTCAATGCCCGACAAGATGAAGCGGAAGCGGAAATTATCTCCCGGGCAGGCCAACAGGGACAAGTTACGATCGCCACCAATATGGCGGGACGGGGGACGGACATTCAGCTTTCCCAGGAAACCCTGGCCGCGGGAGGCCTCCACGTCATTTTAACCGAGCCCCATGAAGCCAAGCGCATTGACCGGCAATTCATGGGCCGGGCAGCCCGGCAGGGTGATCCAGGATCTGTCCAATACCATTTCTCCCTCGAGGATCGAGTGATTCAGAAATTTTGTCCCCAGTGGCTTCGGCCGGTCTTGAAGCGGTCGAGGAAAATACTCCTGCCCGTCGCCGGTGGGGTGGTTCGGCTTTCCCAGCGAAAGGCGGAAGCATTTAATTTCCGCCAACGGGTCAATGTCTTGCGCCAGGACCGGTGGTTTGCAGAGCATCTTTAACTCCCCGCTCTTGACCTCCTTCCCATGACCAAAGATGATGGAAGGCCTTCGTTCTATGGCTCGCCTGCTTAACTTTATTCTGCTTTGGGGAACACTTTTTCTCCCGCTTGGCTCCGTTTTCTCCCAACAGGTTAAACCCAGCCCGAGAGCTGCCATCAACCTGCAAGGCAATCTTATGGGAACCGCGGATACCATGGTTTCCGTTCTGAGCGATGCGTATCGACAATTCGGTCAGTCCACTGAAAACGAGACTGCTCTGCGTGTACTCAAGCAGGATGCCATTATCACCGTATCCGCCGTCTTCAACCACGCCGCCTCGCCCAATCCCTATCGCGGCCTGATCGACCTCATCATCATGGTGAAGCTCCATCGTTCCGTTTATGAGGGCCTTCACCTGCCACGATTTGGAGAGGAAATCCGTCCCCTGGTGGATATGTGGAGATCGCTCGAAGAGCGAATGAGCGATGTCGCGCGCGTCTACCTCAGCAAGGAGCAGCTGGCTAATTTAGATGCCATCGTTCAAGAATTCAGAGAGACTTACCCGGACCAGACCAGCGTTTCCTATGTCCGGGTGGGCGATCTTCCTCCCAGCGCGAGCCGGGCCTCCCTGCTCGGCCTCGTGAATAACCTAAACCCCTTTGCCGGGGTCGCCGACGCCTCTACTCAAATCGAACAAACCCGCTTTATGGCCGAACGGGCCATCTACCTCGCCTCCCGCCTTCCCCTCCTCACCGGCGCCTTCGCCGACCTTTGGTTGGAACGCCTAATGGAAAACCCTGAGGTGTTGAAATCCACCGACAGCTTCGAGCGTCTGACCCTGTCGATAGAGGCCTTACAACAGGAATATTCCCGGGAGGACCTGCAGGCCTTTATCTCGACCGAGCGGGAGGCTGCCCTCGCCCAGTTCATGAAGGAATTCTCCACCGAGCGGGAGGACGCCATCAACCAGCTCATCGAGGCCAATATCGATCTGGAGCCCATGCTGACCGCCATGGCTCAAACCTTTGCCAATGCCGAAGCCACCGTGCTCGCCCTGGAATCGCTCTCTCAAACCCTTGGTCTCGACGAGCCCGCCTCCCCCCCCGATCCCGATGCGGAACCCTTCGATCCTTTGCAATACGAAGGACTGCTCCATGAACTGGGAACCGCCTCTGCCGAATTAGCCAACCTGGCCGAAACGCTCCTCGAAATTCAAAGAGTGGAGACGGCCCCAGGCCAGACCGGAGTGATTACCCAATCCGTCGACCTCATCACCAAGGATATCAGTAACCTGGTGGATCACATATTCTGGAGAACCCTTATCCTCATCGTCGTGGCCCTCATCCTCGCCCTTGCCGTAGGCCTCCTGATCAAGAAGCTGTGACCCGGCACTAGGGAACGGTAATGCAGGGGGCTCCCTTGGTTTTTGGGTAGGGAATTCTATCCTGTAGGGGAGTCCTTCCCTATGAGCATTCCAGATTCTGACCAACCTTCCCTCAACCGCCGGTCCTTCCTTAAAACCGGTAGTACCCTCGCAGCCGCGACTGTGGTTGCCTCCCCCTCAGTCCAGGCGTCTACCCGGACCCCATCCTCCCTGACCGAATTCACCCGCCCGGAGCAACCCACCGAGTGGAGGAATCAACAGCCTGGCATGCACTACCGCAAACTTGGCGCTACAGGAATGATGGTTTCCGAGATGGTCATGGGCGGAATTCCTATCAACCAGGAAAACCGGAATATGGTCAAAGTAGCCATGGAGCTGGGGGTCAACTATATCGATACCGCCACAGGTTACGGTCGTGGGGAAAGCGAAACTGCCCTTGGCCTGCTCTTTAAGGAAAATCCCGGCATGCGGGACCAGCTGTTCCTCGCAAGTAAGCTCAGTCAATTTGGCGGGTATCGACGAAGCCTCTATCAGGACTTGTTCAAAACACTTCCCAGTGAGAAGCAGGAAGCTATCGAGAAACGGGCCCGGGCAATTGTCCAGGAACGCGGGGTCGGCCAACCTGGAGTCTTTTATCGTTACTTTCCCAACCAGGACCGCGAGCTCGACTGGGAATACCGGATCATCGCCATGCAGGAATCTTATGGTCATCGGATCGATGGGAATGGTCGCTTCCGCAAGCGCATGATGGATATTCTTGATGAAAGCCTCAGCCGTACGGGTGTGGATTACTACGACGTCCTCTTCTGCCCCCATGGCGCATCTTCATCGAATCAATTGGATGAGCCTGAGATGCTGGATACCTTGGCAGAGATCAAAAAATCAGGCCGAGCACGCAGCATCGCCGTGTCCACCCATACGGCCTACCACCAGGTCATGCGCAAAGCCACGGATCTTCCGGTTTACGATGTCATCATGGCAACCTACAATGTCATCAATCAGGGAGCTGCTGAGGAGGCCATCACTTATGCCTATGAACAGGGTGTAGGCCTGATCGCGATGAAAGCCGCCGCCGCCGTTCGAACCCATTTTGATGCCTTTAAACCGCTCCCGGCCTGGCGTGAGCAAAAACTGCAGACCGCAGTTCCCGGTGATTTTTCGGTTCCGGTCAAAGCCTACATCTGGGTCCTGCAAAACCCAAATGTAGCTGCCGTCATTTCCAATATGTGGAACGAAGATATGATTCGCGAAAACACAACCGCGGTCGGAAAACAAGTGGAGTTGCAACGGGTGTAACTCAGGCAAATTGTCCCCACCGAGTTGACCGGGATACCAGGTCCGGTAGGCTTTGACCTATGAAGACCATTCCCTTCCTGCTGGTTTTTCTGGCGACCAGTCTATTCTTGAGTGGCGATCATCCCGGCTACACCCAGGGTCGGGCTAGCCGTGACGGTATTGGCAAATTTTACATGGGACGCGAAATATCTCAGGTCATGGGACACCTGGGAGCCGGGTGGCTTGAGCGCCCAGAGCGGGAACGCGAAGAACGCACCGATCTCCTGATTGATCTCCTCGATTTAAGAATAGGGGATGTCGTCGGTGACATCGGAGCGGGAAGTGGGTATTTTTCCTGGAGATTTGCCGACCGGGTGGCACCAACCGGAAAAGTCTACGCCAACGACATTCAACCTGAAATGCTCGAAATCCTCGCTGCCCAAATGAGGCAACGCGGCGTGGCCGATCTGGTTGTTCCCGTACTGGGCACCATTACTGACACCAACTTGCCCGCAAACTCCTGCGACCTCATCATCCTTATTGATGTATACCATGAGATGGACCACCCCTATGAAATGGGGCAAAGTATGGTGAATGCGCTCAAGCCCGAAGGCCGTCTGGTCCTGGTCGAATATCGCCTGGAAGACCCGAGGGTCCCTATCAAACGCCTCCATAAAATGAGCGAAGCTCAGGTGAAAAAAGAGATGGCTGTTCATGACGTCACCTTTGTCGAAAACATTGATAAACTCCCCCGACAACACGTCCTGGTTTTTCAAAAGAACCCAGCCTCCGAGCCATAAACCGAGGACCCAAGTTACGCGGAACCCGCTCTCAGCCCCAAGTTGTCAGCTCTCCACTAAAACCATGCTTCCATTTGCATCCCGGCGGTCAGCCCTGCTGTTTTATTTGCATAGTCAATACCGCCAACTTGCCCTTTGAAGTCATCCCCCCACTTCGCATAGGTCACAAAGGCGCGTAAAACCGGCCGACTGAGGAACCGTCCACCAAGGGAAACCTGGGGAGCTACCGTAAGTTTAAACAAACTGTCACTCACATCATCCAACTCACTCTTCGTCCAATCCCACCCAGCCTCCACGGCCACGCTGGTAAACTCGTTAAAGTGCAAGATCGGGCGAACCCCCGCTGAAAACCAGGTCCGCTCTTCAACATCCTCAATACTGGTAAATTCATACACGAGAACCGGACCGATCGAAAAGGAATCATTCACTTGAGCCACCAGTTGTTCAGTGAACCTGAATCTCCAGGAATCGTCGGTAAAAGGGATAACGAAGTTTCCCCCGTTGAAGGCGAAAGTTTCAAAACCAGAAGTAAAGGTGAGTCCCGGCCCCCGGCCATACTGGAGGGAGAACTTATTATACCCATCCTCACTGATCACCCCCGTGCTTGCATGAACGAAATTGAAAGCCCAGCCATTTGCACTAGGCGTCTGGTTTCCATTTTCGTCCAGACCACTACTCCGGGTAGCGAAGGTAAACCCAAACTCAGCCTCCCCAAATGGCACTTCGACATCGTAGAGGCGGAAATCAAAATTATTCTTATCAAATCCTGCCAGGTTGTCCGGATCAGGGGATGGAACAGAAGTCACCCCACTTCGGGAACCCTGTCCAATCCAGGCAACCGCAACATTTCCTAAGGCGGTTTGCACATCTTCAATCCCTCCTCCGGAGCCACTCATATTATAGAAAAAGAAATCATTCACGTGGATGTCGTGCCGGCGGTAAAAGCGGTTGCCGGCCCATACTTTGGCGTGAGGCTGAGAGGGAATCACGTTTCCGACAGAGGCCCAGGTCTGCGGAAAGGACACATCGGTTCCACTCGCCTGCAAGGCTGCATCAACCGGGTTAAAATAAGACATCATCATTTCAAAATGAGCGATAGGACCACCCGGAACGGCCTCCCGCTCATCCGGGTCCAGGCTAAAGGCCCCATCCGAATACCAGTTCTTTTTAAAGCTGATTTCGCCGTAGGTCTCGGCCTCATTTCCCAATCGATATTTGGCCGCCGCTCCCGGTGCCTTGAACCCAACCATGGGGCCGCCCTGATCATTTGCCCCATAGCCTGCCCGAAAATACCCGCCAATTTCCACGAAGTCTTCCAGCACTTGCTCCACCCGATCCCGCATGACAGAATCCTGCTGCCGGATAGCATAAACCCGGGTCTCGGTCACGGGGGTAAACGCCTTGGCGTAGGCTTTCGCCTGGTCAATCGCTTGGCCGACGCGTTCCTCTTCCTCGACTAAAGACGTAGCCAGCGGTTCGGGATTTTGCAGTGAAATGGATTCGACTCCCTCCAGCTCAGCGAGCTTGGCCTCCAACATGGCTATCCGGTTTTCATAATCCGTTTTAAGGGCTTGAATTTCTTCTCGAAGAAGAGCGACCGCTTCATCAGAAGCGGCAGAAACAGATGAAACACTAAGGCCTGCAGACATGCTCATGCAGGCCAACCAACAACGGATCATTGTCTTTTTCATAGCGGGGTCTAGATACACCTCAATTTACCTGAACCGTAACTCCCCGTCAAGGTATCCAAATTGAAATTACACATGACTTCGGGATTGCTAATCCTAACCCGGCAAGGGCATTAATAAATGATCTTCTACCTTTCATGCCAAAAAAGAAAACCCCTGTTAGTCGTAAACCCAGCACACCACGCCACCACCAAGCCCTTGGAATCGATGTCGGCGGGTCCGGAATCAAAGCAGCTCCGGTGAACCTGAAAACTGGAGAACTCCTTCAGGAACGCTACCGAATCCCAACCCCGAAATCCGGGGACCCCAAAGAAATGATCGGGATCATGGGTCAACTCATTGACCATTTTAGATGGAAAAATCCCGTCGGTATCGGTTTCCCGGGTGTCATTCAAAATCAAACGATTCTGACAGCCGCCAATCTCAATGATGACTGGGTGGGGACCAACCTGGCCAAAGCCCTTGTGCGGTTCACCAAAGCCCCGGTTTCCTGCTTGAATGATGCTGATGCCGCTGCCCTCTGTGAAATGAAGCTGGGCGGGGGCGCCGAGGCCAGGGGAGTCGTGCTGTTACTCACGATTGGCACCGGCTTGGGGTCAGCCATGTTTGTCGATGGAAGGCTGGTCCCCAACACTGAATTCGGGCACCTCCCCTTCCCGCATCCTATCAAGAAACGATGGGGTTCTGCCGAAACCGCAGCTGCAGATTCTGCGCGCAAACGGGAAGACCTGAATTGGAGGGATTGGTCCAAACGGTTCAACGACTATCTGCAAACCCTTTATAGCCTGACCTGGCCTTCCAAAATCATCTTGGGTGGTGGCGTCACCAAAAAACCAGAGCGCTTCCTACCTTATCTCAATCTCCCCATTCCCATCGAGATCTCCACCTTCAAAAACCAGTCAGGCATCGTCGGCGCCGCCCTCTCCACCTTATAGGAGAGCCGGCCCCGCACCGCCGGGGAACCACAATAACCACGCGCAAGCGCGGACCCCGCAGGAGACATCCCGCACCCCGGATCACGCATCACGCATCACGCATCACGCATCCCGGACCGGCCTACACCTGCTCTAAAGCTTGATCCAAATCAGCCAGGATGTCGTCAATATTTTCAATACCTACGGACAGGCGCACGAGCTCAGGCAGAATACCTCCAGCAGCTTGTTGCTCTTCGGACAACTGGCTGTGAGTCGTGGTTGCCGGGTGAATGGCCAGGCTCTTGGCATCTCCCACATTGGCCAGATGGCTGAAAAGCTGCAGCGAATCAATGAACGTAGATCCGGCCTCTTTTCCCCCCTGGATACCAAAGACCACCATAGCTCCACCTTTACCATCCAGGTACTTTGCGTTAAGGGCAGAGTTAGGGTCATCGTCCAAACCGGGAAAACGCACCCATTCGACCTTGGGATGATTCTTCAGGTGACGGGCCACCGCCTTGGCATTTTCGCAGTGGCGTTCCATCCGCAGGGGAAGCGTCTCAATGCCTTGGAGGAAGATCCACGCATTGTCGGGCGAAATACAAGCACCCAGGTTCCTCAGGGGCACCGTCCGCATCCGGAGAATAAAAGCCAATGCGTTCAAAGGTTCCGGCAAATCATGGCCCCAGCGCAGGCCATGGTAAGACGTATCCGGCTCATCATAGAGCGGGAAATTACCATTGGCCCAATTGAATCGTCCGGAGTCGACGACAACGCCACCAATACCGGCCCCATGCCCACCGAACCATTTGGTCAGTGAGTGAATAACGATATCTGCCCCATGATCAATCGGTCGGGTCAGATAAGGGGTGGAAAAGGTACTATCCACTATGAGAGGAATCCCATGGGCTTTCGCGATGGCCGAGATGGCTTCCAGGTCGGCCACATCGAGACCCGGGTTACTCACCGTCTCGACAAACAGGGCCCGTGTCTTGTCGTCGATGGCCTCCGCAAAATTTTGAGGCACGTTGGGATCGATGAGTTTCACCTCGATGCCCAGGTCAGGGAGGATATTGTTAAACTGTGTGTAGGTGCCCCCGTAGAGGTTGTTGGCCGACACGATATTATCCCCCGCCTTAGCCAGATTGATCACGGTGTAGAACACCGCACTCGTTCCAGAGGCCAGGGCCAGGGCTGCGGCTCCGCCTTCCAGGGCTGCCACCCGCTGCTCCAACACATCCTGGGTCGGATTCATGATCCGGGAATAGATGTTGCCCAGCTCTTTAAGCGCAAAGAGATTCGCGGCATGCTCCGTGTTATCAAATACGTATGCTGTCGTCCGGTAGACCGGAACCGCGCGCGATTTGGTAGTGGGATCCGGAGCCTGTCCGGCATGGAGACATTGGGTTTCTATTTTCATCGTGACATTGTTTTAAAGGTTCATAAGGCAACAAAGTAAAAGAATGCTGATTTAGCTCTGCATTCACCCTGCTGTCAAAGCGGATTTATTGGTTCCTTGCATTGTGACTTTAAAACTCCTGACTAAGCTTCCAAAAGTGTCTGAAAAACCAAAAGTGGCCATCGCAGGTGGGTCGGGATTCGTGGGCTCAGCCCTGCGAAAAGCACTGGCCGATTCCTACGACTGGATTGGGCTTACCCGATCAGAAGCCCGCGCCACTGGCGGCAAAGATGATACGGGGACGGAGTGGAGGCTAAGTGATTTATATTCCTTCCCCAAGTTGGAAACCTCGATGGCCGGTGCTGAAGTGGCCGTCTACCTCGTCCACTCCATGCTCCCCTCCTCGCGACTAACCCAGGCCAATTTTGCCAATCTTGATCTGCTCCTGGCGGACAACTTCGCCCGGGCCAGTGCCGCCGTTGGGATCAAGCAGATCATCTACCTGGGAGGTCTTATCCCCGAAGATCAATCCCACTTGTCCCCCCACCTTGCCAGCCGACTGGAAGTGGAGGAAATCCTGAGAAGTACGGGGGTGCCTCTGACTGTGCTTCGGGCCGGAATTGTTTTTGGGCCGGGGGGATCCTCCACCCAGATCCTACTCAATCTGTGCTATCAGCTCCCGGTCATGGTCTTCCCGAAATGGACGAGTTCGCTTACCCAATCGGTCGATATCCGTCATGTCACCCGGGCCGTTGATTTATCCATCGGCCATCCGGACCACTTCAATCAAACCTATGACCTGGCGAGCCATCGAGCACGCTCCTATGGAATATTGATCACCGACACGGCTCATGTCATTGGCAAGCAGCCCTTTTCCTTCACCGTTCCCATGAACTCCTTCACACTCTCGAAATATTGGGTTTCCTTCTTCAGCGGAGTCTCCGGCGACCTCGTCAATCCCCTCTTGGAAAGTCTAAAGCACGACCTTGTCGCTCGACCCAACCCCCTCATGCAAGAACTCCACGAGGACCCGATTTCCTTCGAGGAATCAATTAAAAATTGCCTTGATGAAAACGGCCATCCGGTCCCCAATCCACGATCTCAAACTCAGTCGAAGGACAATCGTCTGATTCAAAAGGCACGGCGGGTACGCTCCGTCCAGCGCCTGCCCCTTCCACCGAACTGGGATGCCTGGGATGTGGCCGATCAATACGGAAACTGGTTGACGCGTAGCTTTCGCGGCATGATCCAGGTGAACCGGGACGACGAGGGCGCACTCCTCTTTCAAGTCGCCTTTCCGCGCATCACACTCCTTAAACTCTCGCCCTCCCCCCTCACGCGGCAGCGCAACCGTCAGGTATTCTACATCACGGGTGGCATCCTGGCGCGAACGGATGTCGATCCCCCAGGCCGCCTGGAATTCAGGTCCGTTTGCAATAACCAATACGTCATGGCCGCCATCCACGGCTTCTCCCCCGCCCTTCCATGGTTCATCTACAACTTCACACAGGCCCCCGTTCACCTCTGGGTCATGCATGCATTCGGACGTTTTTTAAAGCGTCAGAACCCCTCATTGTAAACCACCGGCATCCTCCCCTTCCATTCCACCCATGGGGGGTCCTTGGTCATCAGCTCTGTCATGAAGTGAGCCACGTTGATCCGACTCGTCTTCCCCGGATCAAAGATAGCCGACCGGGTCGGCGATGTATGTAGGGTATAGGGTGTGACTGTATTTAAATCAATCAAGCTATCGGGACGCACCGCAACCCATTCGATATAGGAATGGGTCTGGCCTATTTCGGTGCGCAGGTGATCAGCTGCCGTTTCGTTGTCGGGATGCGGAGGCACCAAGAGGCGAATCAGGCCTACCGCCAGGGATTGGGCAAAAGAGATCGGTTCTTCCAGGTCCCGATTCCGGTTCCCTGCCGTATTCATCAAAACAAAGCGGACAGGACGGATAGGCTCCGCAGCTTCTATGGCCTCACATAGGCGTCGAACCGAATCCCTGACCAATCGTCGTGGAGGCCCGAAGACACCTCTAAAGGTGAGATTGTGCCCCAGGCAGGATGCAACCGCCTGACAATCCCGCACCAGGTCAACCAGGGATTCCCACGGCAGCTCAAGTAGGTTCACCACATGAACCGATAAACGTGGATGATCACGCACGGCCTCGGAGACTCGTTTCATGGACCGAACCACGACATGGACCTGACATCCGCGGTTTAGCAATTGGGAGACCAGCAATGATCCAGTGCCCCCGGTCGCACCCACAACTAGAACAGTTCGTGCTTCCTCAGACATTTTGGTTCTAGAGCGGCCCTTCGATTTCCTCGGTCGTGAAGTTGTAGAAGTAACGCCCGTTCGGCAGGCTGGACTCCTCTTCATACAAGTAGAGGAAGGATCGGTCAGATAACCGGAAGAAATATGGATAGACCCTGGGTTGCGTCCATAACCAGCCCAGGTCGGGGGAGAAGATCCAGAGGCTCTCCTCATCGGCTTCCACCAAGTAAATCCACCCCAACTCCGTGTGGAAGACCCATGGATAGAAGGTCATCCACATAAGGCCGAATCCATCTACATATTTAAAGTCATTCTCCAATTCAGCATCACCGCGCCGTAACGACCTCGGTTCCTCAGCAAAATTGGCGGTGATGGATAACGTCCCCTGCACCTGGATACTTAATGGATTGTCACGAGACTGAATATCTCCACTCCATCCAGTGAATCTGAATCCATCATCTGGTATGGCAACTAACTCTGCCGTCGCATTAAAATCATAACTCCCCCCACCCGTGGCAGATCCTCCCTCACCCGAAGACACGGTAATGTCAAAGGGCCCGGTATTCCCTAATTCTTCGGAAATCGTAAACACATCAGACCGGATGGGGAAGTTCCCATTTGGGGTGGCGGGGCCACTCCCGGGGGATAAGTTGACCGCATCAACATTGGCTGCCAGCAGTAGCCCTATACTAAAGGTCTGCCCCTGCCCAAAGGTATTTTGCCGCTTGTATACGATGAAGTACGTGCTGGAGGCCTCCGCCTCGAGCGTAATGGCAGGATCCGGGGTCAACCGCACCCGACCATTATCGATCGCGAACAACTCCGGGCCGGCCAGGATTGCATCACCCGCGCTATAGGTACCACTCCCATCGGTATCCTCATACAGACAGACCCCATCGATCACGATAGGATCGGAGGCGCTTCCATCCGCGCGCAAGATCAGGCTGTTCACTTGGACAGGAGTTGCCCCGGCTTTGATAGAAAGCGGTAGCACGGCTAAGTTTCCATCGTTATCAAAGGTGGCACTCACGTCACTGGGTTGCTCTCCATCGGCCCGGGCTACTTCAAATAAAAGGGGCTGGGCCAGTTCGCCCACGGCCGCAAACTCCGACGTATCGTCGGTCGTCGCATGGGTAGCGGTGACACTCAAGACCAAACCGGTCGGATCCTGGACGGGAAAAACGATCCAGCTGCCTCCATTGCGAACCAAACCGGACCCGATCAAAATACTTCCTTCAGGCTGGGTGATATCGTTATCTCCAAACACCTGAACCAAGGATCCTGGAGGTATCGTCTCCAGATCCGGAACGCCTCCCGAGATGAGAAACGGACTTCCAAACTCCACCGTGGGTGCCGCCTGGTTGTTGTTGCCGACCCCCTGGAGATCAATTCCCTTACCACCGTTTCCATTGATCGAGTTATTCAGAATTTGGTTCCCCGCCGAGGCTTCTCCGCCTACCGCCACCCCGGCGCCGGTGTTGAAATAAATAAAGTTGGGCATGGGAACGACAATGGATCCCCGGGCACTTGCCAGGGGCACCCGCTGGCGCACCCCGATTCCATTGTTAAACGGCCCATCCAGCAGTTCAATCCCGTCGCCTCCATTGGCGGCGTTCCCTCCGCCCGGCAAAGTCCCGATCTGGTTGCTCCGAATCAGATTGCCCGATGTATCCGATCCTTCTATACGAATGCCGTCATCCGCGTGTCCCCCTATCCAGTTGCCCCCCACCAGGCTGTCACCCCCGATCAGGTTGTCCGCGGCATTGAGCAGCAGCACCCCGGACGATAGATTGTATTGACCGATCCCATCGCTAACATCGAGGCCGATCCGGTTGTTCTGAACCAGGTTGGTATCACTGTCGCACAAGATAAGGTTCGCACGGATCTGGGATCCGTCGGGCTCATTCCCATTATTAAAGATGTGGTTGCGCTCATTAGGAGTCGGACCCCCGATGGTATTCCCATCAGACCCCTTCAAAACAATCCCGGACAATTCATTTCCGAAAATTTCATTCCCGCGCACAAGATTTCCTGTGGCTCCATCTTCAATGAAAACTCCAATCGCCATGTTGCGAATTTGGTTCGGTGCAAGAATCGACTCCCCGATCACATTCCCCCGGCTCTGCTCGCCGCGTATATACACCGCCACATCCCAAAGCGAAAAGCCGACATCATCGACCCGAGGCGGCAAGTCACAGGGATCATCAAAGTCGCTGAACCAGCCAGGAAACCCATCCCCGGAAAAATTAAACCCGATGATATTGTTCGAAATCCGATTCCGCAGGGCCGGTTCAGAAATGACATTGTTCAGAATCTCAATCCCTACCGAGGACTGGATAAAGTTCCCTTCCTCCGGATTCGGACCTCCGATGATGTTCCCCTCCGCGTTTCCCTTGATTTGAATCCCCACGTCAGTCCCGTTCCCGAAACTGAGATCCACATCGCTAAAGTAAACGCTACCAAATACATTGTTTTGGATTATATTCGGCTTAATCAGCTCCCCGTTCGATCCCAGGGTCCCCCCTGCGTTTTCCAGGACGATACCGAAGGATCCGGCAAATTCATTACCCGGGTAAAAGGCAAAGGGTTGGAAAGCATTGTCCAGGTTTTCCTCCCGCGAGGGGGCGCCCGGGCGTCCAATGATATTTCCAGCTGCCCCATTGCGAATATGGATACCAATGATTCCGGTCGTATATTCTTTCGACGGAGGACCCCCGATTACAATCCCACCAAAGGGTGCCCAGGTCAGATCATTCCCGATAAACTCGTTTTCTTCCGTTCCTGTCCCCTCAACCATGACCCGGGCGGTGTTTTGCGTTCCAGAGAGAATCAGGTTGCTGTCCTGCCCGCGCTCCAGCCCGCCAATCCGGTTAAATTTCGGTCCATCCGCAATCTGCAGCGCATAGATTCCGCCCCGCAGGTCACTTCCGGTCAGTGTATTGTGCTCCGTCCCCTCCCCCTCGATCAGGACTCCCGCTAGAGCTATCTCCCAGGTCGTAAGGTCATGAATCTGGTTGTAAGAAGCTCCATCGGTCAGCTTGATCCCATGTTTGGCAATGGGCGCCCGAATCTGGTCGAGATCATTCGCCACGATCACATCCCCGGTTCCATCTTCAAAGAGATAGTAGGCGTACCCCAGCTCCACTTCTTCGATCACGTTAAACTTGGTTTCTGAGCCAGAGATGATGATCGCATCCTCATTCAATCCACCCACATTGGTTCGACGGATCTCATTGCGCTGGGCTCCTCCTTCAATCTTAATCCCGTATCCGGCCGCCTGCTCCAACACCTCCGGTCGCATATCGAAACTGTTTGGCCCGACATCTCCAATCAGGTTTCCCAAGGTGTTTTCTCCCGTAATGAAGATACCGCCTGTTGTGGAATTGAATATGCGACCGGGATTAAGATAGTTCCCACTGGCCCCGTTGGTTATCTGAATACCGATCCCCCCGGCATTCTCGATAAAGGTATGGAGCTGGCGCGTATAAAAGCCCTCTACCACATTGCTGCGCACCAGGTCTCCGTTCAGTTCCAACCCGTTTGCACCGGGGTTCAGAATCTTCAGAATTCGAAAGCGGTTCCTGAACGCACTGGAGAAGAAGTGCACCCCATGCTGCCCGGCATCGGTGATCTGAAAATCGATGAAATCGTTGTCGGACGCTCCACCTTCAAATCGGATACCATCCACCATCGCCTTGGAAATAGTGGAAGTAAACTGCCCCAGTGATAAACCGGGATAGACCCCAAACTGATTGTTATCAGAATCCGTGCTGAATACCATTCCGCTTCCGCTGGCTGTGTCGATTTCGACCTTGGTGATAACGTTGTCACTGGAGTTATTGGTAAACTTCAGCGCATCCCCCGAAACATTCTTAATGATCAGGGAATCGATCGTACTTCCACTCACCTGGTCAAAAACAAAGCCGTCACCCGAATACCCGGAAAAATCAAAAATGAATGATTTACCCGCTGAAAAGGTATAGCTGGTGTGGCTAGCCAGGGGAATCGCCGAAGTGACCATAATAGTGGGATCCAAACTGTCGTCCAACAATCCATTCCGTATCGTGGCCGAGAGCCGAATCTCGTTGGTCGTGACGGGACTGGTCACCGGGTCTCCCACGTATTGAGCATCCCCGGCCACATTGTCGGTTTCGCGCGGAGTCGGCGGAATGTGACCCACCTCTCCCTCAGGTATCCGCTCTCCGGGCAAGTGTTGGGTCGGCACCCGGTTCCCCGCCACCATCTTCAGCGCCTCAAGGATAGTTACCTCCGGGTCATCCGGATCGTCCGTCCATGACAGACTGGTCACAAAGGGTATCAACTTCACCGGTGGATCCCCATCGGCCGCTTCTCTCAGCTCCACTGTCAACGGGATCTTTGTCTCGGACTCCACCCCATTCACACTATACCCGACCAGATAGTCCCGGTTGAAGTTGGGAGCCCGGAACGTGACCTCGGTGTCGGTAGAGCGGACCAGGTTCGTGATGGTCTGCGAAAAGCTAGGTTCTCCTCCATCGGTCTCGGCCGGAATGTACAGTGTAACCGAGGCCACATCCGTACGCTCCAGCCGCATGTCCTTCCCCCGCAGGGTGACATAGCCTCCCGTATAAACGGGGCTGGTATCGATCGATTCAATCACCGGTTTATCCACGTAATCAAAGGTCCGAAAACGCTCGTTCGGATTAAACCGGGTCGATGTGTAACGGCTCTGCGTTTTCTCGATGCAGAGGTAGATCTTTTCCTGATCGAGTTCAGCCATCCCTTCCGGCACCGAGATAATCATCACCTTGTCACTGATCAGCTGCTCGATCTTGGCCTCAACACGCAGTGTGGTCGGCGGAGGCGTGGCATTCGAGGGGTCCCGTACCTGGGTCTCATTAATGTTGCAGAACGCCACCGTCAACGCGCTGCTGTCATCTCCGAAGAAGTTGCCATAGACCCGAATCAGGTCTCCCTCCCTCCCGCGCTGGGGATAGTAGGATTGGATCTGGGGCTCAAAGGGATCCCCCACTACGACGAGTGTCCGCTCAAAGGCGAGCGAGGTCGGCCCCACCACTCCCGCGAAGCGCTGGCCGATGTTGATAATGTTCCCCGTCTTGCCGAAGATATCGAAGGCATTTTTAGCAAGGGCCGCAGCCTTCCCTGCAAAGACCCTCAATTTTCCGGTCACCCCCTCAGCCTCGGAGATTTGCTCCAGAATAGAATTGGCCGCATAGGTCAGGAAGTCCCCCGCAAAATCTTTGAGCAGATCATACCAGAAGTCCGTATCGGCATTCGCAGTCTCCGCCGCCAGAACCCGTTTCTGCGCATGGTAGAAAAAGTCCGTCATGAAGCCCTCAAAATCATCGGACAACTTGGATACCGTCTCTTTCCCTGTCGTGGGGTTGACCCGGCTCTTCCGTAAAAAATCACCCGGCTTGATCAGGATCTTCAGCAGGTCCGTACACCCGAATACAATATTGCTGCTTCGGGCCCAGATCCGGGCATTGTTTACGTCCAGGGCCTGGATCATATTCCATTGGGATTCCGTGCTGATAAACCCAGCGTCATAGCCATACCATAGATTTCCGCTATATCCCCTGACTTCGTAGATGCCGGGCTGCTGCCCGATAAAAAACTCATTGGGACCCTTGGCCGGATCCGCAGGGGCCAGGATCTTATCCGCAACCATCCCTGTGAGTTGGTCCAGGATATCCAACTTCTTCCCCGCCAGGCTCGCAGGGAGAAACCCGGTGTCGATATTCGTCAACCGCCTGGAAGTGAAAGTCGTCCCCTGGTGGTTACGCAGGATATCATCAAAGCCACGCTCAAATTGGCCCGGATCTAATTCCCAAAGCTCAAGTTGCCAGTTAGAGGGAACTGCTCCCTCCCGTATTTCCTTCATCCCTACCTTGAATCCCGTGTTGTTCTTGAGTCGGGTAAGCTCCACAGTCGTGCTTCGGTCGGTGGACAGACCCTCATCGATGTCCAGAATATAGGTATTTGAAGGGCTATCACTTTTAAATACAATGGTCCCATCCGAAGCGGACACTGCCGGACTATCCTGGGTTTGCAGCAAACCCAAAGCGACATCATTGAGTGTAGACCAGGCAGCCTCGACCTCTACGTCTTCCAGATAATCCTGTCCCAACCCACTTTTCGACTCGATCAAAGCAGCCAGAGCGAGAAGGGCAGAATCTCCTTTCAAATTGGTGATCAGGCTCTGTGCATCAGCATCAGAGATCCCCAGTAGCGCCGGATTCATAAATGCCAACCCCAGTGCTGTACTTTCCGCATTGATAACCACCGTATCATCCGCGCTCGTTACCACCCCAAGGAAGGCCGGATCACTTTCCTCACGAAAGGCCATCAAGACCTGAACCCCGCTCACCAGAACCTTGGTCATAAAGGTCGAGTTGTTCGAATCTGCATCCAAATCGAAATCCGGAAAGCTGCCCACAATATATCCCGTCCCGCTGAGCGCCCCGGGAAGATCCAGTGTTCCCGTCAGCGTGCGTACCACCTGCAGCACTTGGCCTGTATTGACTGGCGCCCCATCCACCGTGAGTTCAATTAACCCGGAGGCTAATCCCTCGGGAATGACAAAGCGGATTCCATCCTCAGACACAGCCGGGGACACTACCGGCACTTCACCCACACTCAGGGTGTAATCCGCCTCCAGGTCCAGCCCGTCAGCTTGCAATAAGATGGTGTCTCCGGATACACCGGATCCTGGGTCAACACCAAGAAATGATTGTCCGAACACGTTAAGGCCATCCAATAGAATGAGCCCCAACCCAAAAAGGAATGGTAAACGTTTCATAGGCAGCGAGATGGTGATAACTTTTAAAAACGGCACCGCCCTGGCAAGGCTCTGGCACCCCGGACTAACTCATTCACCTACATTATTAATTTTCTATGAAATAAAACCTGCCTTAATAAGCAAAAATTAAGAAAAACCCACCTTGATTAAGAATAAGTTATTCATAAGAGCGTTAACCGCAAATTGGGCAAGAGGGAGATGTATTGGCTAATTTTCGATTCCGCTGTATGGTAGAGGATATGGTTCCTGGAGCATATAAAGATCAGTTTTATCTCGCTAAGAATACCATCTACCTCGACGGGAACTCTTTAGGTCTGCTGGCCGAGAGCGCTGAAAATAAGGTCCTGCACACGCTACAGTCGGAATGGAAGGAAGATGCCATCCGGTCATGGAATCAATCCTGGTATCACCTGCCGGAGCGGCTTGCTGGAAAGTTAGCTCCCATCGTGGGAGCCAAACCGAACGAGCTGTTGTTTTGTGACAATGTGTCGACCAACCTGTTCAAACTGGTGGCGGCGACCTTACGGCATAACCCGGAACGAAAGTGGATCGTAACCGACGACCTCAACTTCCCCTCAGATCTTTATGTCATGCGGGGGGTCATCGATTTGCTGGGACAACACCATGCAATCGAGATTGTCCCTTCCAAAGACGGCATACAGATTCCAACCTCCTTTTTTGAGGAGGCTCTCTGTGGGGACACCGCCCTGCTCTCTCTCACCCATGTCTCCTTTAAATCCGGATTCATGCATGACATGAAGGTGATCACCGAATTGGCCCACCGGGTCGGGGCCTTCGCCCTCTGGGATCTAAGTCACTCCACTGGAGCGGTACCCTTGCGCTTGAACGAATGGAAAGTGGATATGGCGGTGGGCTGTTCCTATAAATATCTAAATGGAGGCCCCGGTGCCCCCGCCTTTCTCTATGTGCGCGAGGACCTGCAGGAATCCTTGAGCTCTCCCATTCGGGGTTGGTTTGGAGCAAAGGAGCCCTTCGCCTTTCACCTGGATTATACGCCCGCCCCGGGCATGAAGCGTTTCTTCTCCGGAACACCCCCTATTCTTCCTCTCAATGCCATTGGAGCCAATCTGGACCTCATCAATAGGGCCGGAATGGAATCTATCCGCAAGGCTAGCCTTGAGCTCTCTTCCCATTTCATCAAAAGGTTCCAACAGGAGCTGGAGCCTCTGGATTTCAAGCTCGCCACTCCTATAGACCCGACCTGCCGCGGGTCGCATGTTTCCCTTCAACATAAGGAGGCCTATGCCATCAATCGCGCCTTGATCGATCCTTCCGATAATGGCCTTTCCGTCATTCCCGATTTTCGGGCACCGGACAATCTGCGTTTTGGCTTCGCCCCCCTTTACAACGATATCGCGGACATAGACCAGGCCATTGACCGCATCGTCTATCTGCTTAGTTCCGGCCTGATTCAAGCGGGAACCCAGCGGACAGGTATTGTCACCTGAGCTATGCCGGGAAGACTAAAGATCCTCTGCCTCGGTGATTCCTATACCATCGGTGAAGGGCTACCCCGGAAAGATAGTTGGCCCAGCCAATGGAGAACGCTACTAGCCACCAAAGGACAGGGACACGTCTCCCTGCGCATGGTGGCCAGAACGGGCTGGACAACAAGAGATCTGCGAGATGCGCTTCAATCGGCCTCCCTTGCACCGGCTTACGATTTAGTTACCCTCTGCATCGGGGTGAACAACCAATACCAGGGCAAATCCATAACCGAATTTCGAACCGAACTGGCAGAGCTCATCCAATTTGCTCTGAGCAAAAATGGTGACAATCCGTCACGGCTACTCGGCATCTCGATTCCCGACTGGAGTGTAAGCCCATTCGCCAAAGACCGGAACCGGCCAAAAATCGCAAAGCGTATCGACCAGTTCAATACATGGAACGAAACCGCTTTCCGAAAAATCGGGGCCACCTATGCAGATATTACCACAAGCTCCCGCCGATTCGAAGGAAAGCCCAGTGGATTCACCAAGGATCAACTCCACCCCTCCAGACAACAAGTCACAGCCTGGTTGAAGGCCATTCACCACACTGCCCGGCCTGCGCTGAAAGAAGCTCAGAATCCCCGTTGGAGTCGCGCCCTTGACTCGCCATAGAGATCCCGAACCCTTAGGATGCTAGTCCACCTCAAGCCCCTTTAAATACTCCAGGCTCAGCGGAATATCGATATAGGGCTGAACGCCCTCGTCTTCAATAATGTGAATATCCACACCGTACTGCAGAGCCGTGCGAATGAACGCTTCCCAATCGATCTGACCCGTCCCAACCGCCACCTTATCCGTGGCCGGGGCACCGCCAGTGGTTAAACCTGTTTCTGCGCCTTTGCGAATGTCTTTAATATGTGTGGCAATCCACCGATCATTGTACCGGTGTAAGAGCTCAATGGGATCGGCTCCAGCATGAACCACCCAAAAGACATCCATCTCGAACCATACGTAGTCCGGATTGGTTTTTCGCATCATGGAATCGAGCAAGGTTTCCCCCTCCCGCTCGCCGGGAGCAAACTCATACCCATGTAAATGATACCCAAATTTGATTCCCGCGTCCGCAAACATTTTTCCCCAACGGTTGAAATGGTCAACAGCGGTATTCATTTGCTCAATATCAAAGGTGGCGCCCTGTTGAATCCAGGGAATGATTACAGCCTCTACCCCAAGGATTTTCATCGTTTTGAGGACCGCTTCCGGGTCGTCTTTCAGGTCGCCGTACCCGATATGGGCCAAACGCATTTTTAATCCGCGGGATTCCACTTCCTGCTTAAACCGTTCGGGAGACCAGTTATATAAACCCGCCACCTCTACATGGTCGAACCCCCAGGCTTTGACCAAGTCCAGCGCCAGCTCGGGGTTTTCCTTCGTTAAATCGCGCAAGCTCCACAGCTGAATCCCAATATTGTCACTGAAGTGGGTATGGGCCTCTCCGGAATGGAGTAAGGTACTGGCAAAAAGGGATAAAAGAAGGGGAAGACCAGACTTCATCAAGAATGAATGGGTTAGAAATATAAGTGCATGCTGAACGGTGGGCAGAAGGTCAATGAGGAGTACTTGAGAAATGAAATCTTTTGACTTAGACCCATCTCATGTCCCGAGTTCATTTTGCTCACTTACTCACCATCCCCTGCCTTCTTATCGGGGACGCACTGGCCCAAGACCCCCTGCGCTTTCAGGAGCAGATTGAGGAATTCACCCTCCAGGCGGAGCGTTCCCCCTTAGCTGACAATGCAATACTCCTGGTCGGCAGTTCCAGTTTCCGAATGTGGACAACCGTGGGGGAAAGCCTGCCAGAATACCCGACCATCAATCGTGGTTTTGGCGGGTCGCACTTCTCAGACGCTATCCATTGGTTCGGCGCGTTGTTTACGGACGTCTCCACCCCCTCTGCCATTCTGATCTACGAAGGCGATAACGATGTGGCTGGAGGAAAACTGCCTGGAGCTATCCTTCAGGATGCGCAGCGCTTGCATGCAAAAATCCGACAGGAGTTTCCCCTGACCCCCATCTGCTTCGTCTCCCCCAAACCTGCCCCCGTCCGGTGGCATTTACGTGAACAATACCACATCCTCAACCGGTCTTTGGCACGGTTCGCTTCTGCGACTCCCAACACCTACTTTATCGATGTCTGGCCAGCCATGATGGACGCGGAAGGTGTCGTACGGGAAGACCTCTTTATTGAAGATCGTCTCCATATGAATGATGAGGGATATGCCATCTGGACGGATCTTGTCCGTCATACCCTGTACCAGGTCATTCCCCAGGATCGCTCAGAGCTCAGCTTGAAAGAAAAGATAGAGGGCATGCTCTATGGAGCTGTGATTGGGGATGCCGCGGGAGGCCCGGTAGAATTTGTCTATCCCCCCCGGCGTAGCGCCCAAAGCAATTCCCCGGATCCGATGACCGCGACAGACAAACAGACTCTGGCCAACCGCTTTGCCCTGGCTCCCTACGAAAAAGGAGTAGAACCCTTTGCTCAGTGGGAAGCTTATGGCCCAGCCGGCACGGTTACCGATGATACCCGGTTTAAGATGATTTTCTTCGAGGCCCTCGAACGCCACGGGCCTGACCTGTCCGCCCGCCAATTCGCCCAGGAGATCCTGCTCTGGCGGGATGGGCTTAGCCCGGAATATCAGGCCCATTACGATGTGTGGATGCCGGAAATTCTTGAAGCCTGCCATTATCAGCTCACCGACGGACAACGGGGTCTCCCGCCGTCTCGGATATGGGGAGGGGTTCCGACCATGATGGGACAAATGCCTTTCCTCCCGATTGCCGCACTCAACCCCGGAGACCCGGAATGGGGCTACACAAAAACCTATGAACTCGGTTTTTTTGACAATGGCATTGGCAAAGACATCAACGCTGCCCTTGTCGCCGGACTGACCCGCGCGCTCCAACCCAATGCCTCATGGGAGGCCATTCGGTCTGCGATGATCGAAACCGACCCCTATCGCTATAATGACACCCTTTACGTCCGCCGGGCCCTGACCGACTGGCTCATGCTCAGTTCGGAACTGGTAAAGCGAGCAGAGGGAAGTCCGATGCAATTATTTGAACTCTTGGAATCCGAACTGCAGACCACCTACTGGTGGGAGGCCTGGGTCCCCCTGGTTGTTGCCTTCAGTATCGCAGAACTGGCCGAATATGACCCCCTCGCCAGCATGCAACTGGTCATGGAATTTGGGCATGATACTGATTCTTATGCCCAGGTGCTGGGAGCTTTTATGGGCGCCCTGCACGGGCCGGATATTTTCCCGTTCACCATGCGGGAAACCATAGACCTCCGCATGTCCGAACAATTCGATACCTCGGTTCAAGGGTGGCTTAAGCAGCTCGGCTACTAAAGCATAAAGTAAAACCCGAGAACGATACAGATATAAACTGCCCACCAGAAATTGAAGCTCTTGAATAGCGGAGGCTTCGGCCCTTCTTCCAACTTCACCGCATCAGCCGGCTGCAAACAATCGAGTTTTTCCTGGGGCGGGGCTTGAGTCGCGTAACTGACCACGAACAGGATGGTAGTCAGCAGGAGGAACACCACGGGAAAGACATGGTAGAAATGCCACTCGCGGATCGCATCCGGCAGGAACTGATTCATGGCGGGGAAGTTTTTGCAGACGATGTAATATACGCCTACCACCAGGCCGGTAAATAGGGTGGCTACCGCGCCGGCTCCGTTCACCCGCTTGTTAAATCGACCAAACAGGAAACAGGTCCCCGCGGGAATCACCATGAAGCCTGCCACCGTCATGATCAGGTCAAAGATCGCCCGATCCATACCAAGAAACAGGGGTGCGGCAATGGCGCCCCAGATCAGATTACAAGCAGCCATCACCTTACCTACTATGACTGATTCCTTGGGTGATGCGTTTTTTCGAAATACCGGATAGATATCCATCGCCACAACACTCGACATAGCATTGATCCCTGAATCCTGGCTCGACATCATGGCTGCAATCATCCCGGCCAATACCAACCCCGATAAGCCAACTGGCAAAAAGTCGCGCACCATCGTCGTATACAAGGTTCCGGTTGTCGCGGAATCCGAATACAGGAGGATTCCGATGAACCCGGGGATCACAAACAAAACGACCCCGAACAGTTTTAAATAGGCACCAAGTAAAAGCCCGCATTTGGCATTATTCACATCCTTGGCTCCCAGAGCCCGCTGCAGAATCGCAATCTCGGAAAAGGCATAAAAAGCTGAATGCAGAAGCTGCCCGGACATGACGGCCGTCCAGGGGAACTCGTTGTCCGATGCCGGGCGGAGGAGCTCAAAATGGTCAGGTAAGCCCTCAAGGATCGGGCCAAATCCGCCAATTTTCACCAGCCCCACAACGCAAACCATCAAGCCTCCAAAAATCATAATGACGACCTGGGCAAAATCCGTAATCACAACCGAAGTGAGCCCCCCGAACACGGCATACAGTCCCACCGTGAAAATAATGCAAAAGGCACAAATCCAGATATTCTGAGCGGAAGGCTCCCATCCAAATAGTCCAAGGATGCCCAGGGAAGCCGTAAACAGCCCCACCGGACTGGCCAGGACGTTTTTCGCCACAAAGATTCCTCCAAACAGAAGTTTAGCGGTTCGATTGTACCGGAGTTCCAGAAACTGAGGGATCGTGTAGATCCGGTTTTTTAAATAGAGAGGGATAAAGACCACCGCGGAAATGGTCAGCATGACGCCTCCCAACAGCTCCGGATTAAATGCCGCAAAACCCGCCCGCGCTGCCTTTTCCGTCCAGGCCACAAAAAACCCCATGCTGATGTTCGTCGCAAACAGCGAGAACCCGACCAGGACCCAGTTGAAGGATCTCCCCCCTAAAAAGTAACTCTCCGGATTCTTCGAGGAATGCCGCCCCACCCAAATGCCCAACACCGTAATCCCAAGTATATATACAATCACTACGACGAGATCGATTATCTGCTCGGTGGACATTTGTTGGGTAGATAAGTATATGGGGTAGAACGCTGACTACAGCATGCAATCTCAAACCAAAAGCCTACTGCTCAGTTCCATTACAGTATTGTAATCATGCACACATTTCAATTCAACGAATACCCCGACGCCAGCTCGTTTCTGAAGGACACCCGGCCGACTCTGGAGGCCGAAGAAGTGCTGAACAACCTACTCATCGGCATCGCTGAGCGTGTTGAGGACAATCCCCAGGCCTTTGGAGAGGAACGACCCTACATGGCCACCTTAAAACAGCAGGATAGCTTGGCTGCGGTCTGCCTCATGACCCCACCCCACCGACTGATTACCTATTTCCCGGAAACCGGGGATGACCGCCGATTTTCCGTTCTAGTCCAACACCTCATAGCGACCCCCCGCTCCTTTCCAGGGCTCATTGGCCCGAAAGCGACCACGCTGAAGTTAGCTCAGGCCTGGACCAAAGAGACGGGGATAAAGTTCAACCTGGAGATGGACCAGGGCGTCTACGCCTTGAAGCGGGTAGTGCATCCCGCCTCTCCCGGGGGTCAGATGGTTCAGGCCGCCGTAGATCACACCGATTTGCTGCTGGATTGGGCAAAACGGTTCTTTGAAGACCTCCTTCCCGGTGAACTGAATCAGCATAATCTCGACCTGGTTCAGGAAAACATCGCGCAGGGATCGTTCTTTGTTTGGATGACGGACCAACCCGTTTCCATGGCTGCCCGAAGCCGCCCAACGCGACGGGGAGAATGTGTTAATTTTGTCTACACCCCACCCCAATTCCGTCGTCGCGGGTACGCCTCGGCCCTGGTGGCCTCCCTCTCCCAGCATCTCTTAGAACAAGGTAAATCTTACTGCACCCTCTTTACCGACTTTGCCAATCCCACATCCAACCACATTTACCAGGAAGTCGGCTATCAACCAGTTGGGAATTTTATCATGCTCGGGTTTGATTCCTGAAGTCCGGTCTGCCCGCCGCCCCGACCGAATGCGTCTTGGAACGGCTGAAGTCCCCCCATCAACTTAACAGTAAGTAGAGCCATCCCAAACGACCCGAACACGCCGCATGTGGGCGAAAGCCTGGGGCTTGGCCTCGCGTCCGATAACGGCACAGCCGAAGGCGCATGCCCCTGCCCCTATCCAAGGCCATTTGCCAAGCCCAAGCGCCCTGCATTTGACCTCCCAGGAAGGGGGAGGTTCAGCTCAGATGTGGCGCTTGAGGAAGGACGGGAAGGTGAGCGTATTCAAATACGTGAGCCATCCCAAACGACCCGAACACGCCG
>JANQKZ010000058.1 GCA_028280845.1 Opitutales bacterium
CCAACTACAATGCCTGCTTAAGCTCTATCTCGTGAATAGGCCTCACCTCCAAAACGCCAATCAATGGAACAGGACTCTCAATGTTCATCTTAAATTACACCAGAAAAACTAAGAGATATTGATAAGCAAATTAGAATGATTATGAATAATGAGCTGTTCTCTCCTGAAGAAGTGAAGGAAGAAATCGCTACAATCTTACATGAACTTGAAAGGCAAAAACAAGACCTAATTGAAGACTTTAATGAGCTACCTATTTACATTGGGTCATCTCATAAATTGAAATAGAAGGAATGTCTAGAAAATTAAATATCTAATTTAGAAATTATCATCGAGAGGGTTAGAACGAGGCTTAATTCTTTGCATTGATTTTACTAATAATTATTTTACCTTGGGGGATTAAGGTGGGGGTTTTCGTACCAGAACACACCGAGGCCGGGGCCGCCTTCTCGTTCTTCACAGGTGAGGACGTCGAGATCTCCGTCGTGGTCGAGGTCGATTAATTCGATGCGGTCGAACTTGATGCCCTCAGGGCCGCTGAGGTCGTGGGTTTGCCAGGAATCCGCACGCTGTTCGAGCCAGATCACTCCTCGCTTGGAGGTATAGGCTCTTTCTGCGCTCCAAACCAGGTCGGTGTGACCGTCGAGATTGAGGTCACCCATCGCGATGGCTTTGCCGAATCCCGTATCCAGGGAGGCACCCTTCCGGATGATGGTCTCCTCCCAGGTTTGGGGTTGAGTTAAGGTTTGTTCAAACCAGCGGATGCCCTGATTCTTTATGGGGACGACGAGATGCAGAGTCTGTTGGTTTTCTTCAATGTCGAGGAACATGTACTCTCCCGGGTCGCGGGAAATTTTCAGTTTCAGCCAAGCCTGGTCAGCAGTGAGATTGTCCTTTGGATGAATCAGGCCGTAGACTCCGGCCTCCGGGCCCCTGCGATCGACATAAACCAGATCTGGCTGGTCATCTTCGTTCAGGTCCAGGTAGCGCAGGGACATGATCCACATTGCAGGGGTGAGCGGATGTAAGGTCCATGCATCGAGGTCTCTGGGATTTGAGGGGGATCTTAGCCAGCTGACCTGGCCGTGGGGGTTTTTGGATCCCAGAAAGAGGTCCATGCCATTTTTTCCATCAATGTCAGCGGGTAGGGCGAACATCCATTTAGAGGCGCCCTGGGTGACGGGGATGGGTTCGGTTTCCCACTTCGACGCATCCATGAAGTGCTGGGGATCGGAGGGAGCCCAGTGGACGAAGATCGATTGAGTTTGGCCTTCGGCACTGCTGATGATGTCGGTGGTTCCATCACCATCCAAGTCGGAGAAGACGGCGTCTTCAACGTAGGGGACCCGTCCGACGGTGACGGCCGGCCAGGGATCTTTGGCATTTTCGGGGCCGGGGTTGAGGTAGAGGCGAACGACGCCTTCTTCTTCCCAACCTGTGGCGATGTCCGGGAAGCCGTCACGATTGGCATCGCCGAGTCGGACGCCATCGGCGCCAGCGTAACCGGCGTCGATGGCGTGCCGGGTCCAGGCGGATTCCAGGTCGGGACCCATGGCAAGGACCACCCCCAGGAGGGCGGGAAAATGGAAAGGCCGGAATCGGATGAACATGGGCTAATCCGTGAACATGAGGAACCCGCGGGCGTCCGGGGTTGTGCTATCGGGCCAGCCGTAGCAGATGGCCAAGCCAGGGGCTTCAGAGCCGTCCATCCGGATGACGGGGCGAATGTTGTTGAAGCGCCAACCCGGGTACTTTTTGGGATCCGGGGTCCGGTCTCGCTCGAATTCCCAGGTGGCTCCACCGTCGGAGGATATCCATTCCTCAATACGTCCCCCGCCGTGGCGGTCCATGATCCCATCTCCAAGCTGGCCGGGCTCGGTCACGATAAGGAAGGCGGTCCAGATTCCTTCTGGGGATTGCACGATACGTCCCACATTCCAGGAGTGGCCGGCGGAGCGGATTTTGGAATGCACCCACGTTCCATCCTCCCATCGAAGGAAGTAGTAATCGAGGAGATCGGGGGTGTCACCGGACAACACATGAAGGATGGTGGGGTTGCCCTCCCGATCAAAATTGATATCGGGAGGAATCCCGGTAAAGCGCAGCTCGGTATCCCAAATCAGGCACTCTTCCATGGCCTGATCGATGTGGATGGGGGTCTGGAGTAGATCGCCCCGGGAGTTGGTAACTGCGCCCGTATTTAAATCCACCTGGATGTGGAACAGGTTATATTTCTGAGCCCCGTTATCGAAGGGGAGTTGGTATCGCGGGTTGAAAAAGCGATCGGGATCTTTGGCTTTGTTGTCATCGTAATCGACGAAGACCACGTGAAGGGTTTGTCCATCGGGAGACACCTTGGCGGTGTGGTAGCCTGACCAATCCAGGCGGCCTTGGGAATCCAGGTCGGTGAGATCGTGTTCGGGACCATCCCAGAGGATGCCATTGGAATCAGTGATGCGGTAGGTCCAGGAACTGGTGTGCCCGTAGGTTCGATAGAAGAGGAGTGTCCGGTTCTCTGGGAGGATAAAGAAATGGGGATAAGAAATATAAAAGGGGAAGCCGTCTCCATGCGTCCAATCTTCAAGGCTGGTTCCCAGGTCCTCCGGTTTGAGGGTGACCAGATGGGATCCGGTGCTGCGATGACAGCCAGACAGGATCTGGAGGCGGCCTTTATCGTCTGGCCAGATGAAGGGCCCGTCATGATGATCGGTGCTGTAGGGGCCGAGCGCGAAGGGAGCCGAGAATGACCGGGAATCGGGATCCCAGGTAGTCACCATCGACCTGGCCCACACTCTCCGGGGGTTGGCCGGCATGGCGGCTCCCTGGTAGGCAATGAAGACGCGGCCATCGGATCCCTCGATGGCGACCGGTCCGGCCCGGCGATCATAGATCATTTTATAGGCCCCGGTTTCGGCGAAGACCGCGTAGTCGGGTGTGGCGCTCGAGAGGTTGGTGAGGGAGAAAAGGAAAAGCAATATTGGGGAAACGGTGCGCTGCATAGAGTTTGGGCTGCTTCGTAATCTGGATTCGGCTGGACGAGTCGTCCAGCCCTACCTTTGGCTGCATGAAGAGGGAGAAAGGCTACACGGTTGATGAAAGATCAACCTAGTTATTGTCGAGGGGTGAACCCTCTCCTACAAATATTGAAAAATTCAACCGTTAAATGTTTCAGTTGAGGTTGTGGCCGCGGACTGCGTTCAGAGTCTTTTGCATGGCCTTTACTTTTTCAGGGTGATGGAAAAAGCGGTTGTCCGTTTCGGCGGGATCTACGCGTAAGTTGTAGAGTTGTCCGGTCGGTTCACCAAACCGGACATCGAAGGTGACGGGGGTGGAGAATCCGCCGGAACCGGGTTTCTCGATATATTTCCAGTCCCCTTGGCGCCAGGCGAAGTGCGCGGCGGAGGAGGAGTGCATCATGATCCCGGGTTGGTCCGGGACTTCCCTGGCCTGGCCGAGTAAAACCGGCAGGATGCTGTAGCTGTCCTCTCCATATTGGTTGGGTTGGTCGAGTCCGAGGATATCGGCGATGGTGGCGATTAAATGCGTAAGGGACGTCAGGGCGGGAGCATTGCTATGGGACGGAATGGTTCCGGGCCAGGAAGCGATGAAGGGGACCCGGTGGCCGCCTTCCCATATATCCCCTTTCATGCCCCGAAAGTGGGCAGCTCCCCGGTGGTTGTATTTGGCTGTCAAGGCGGGGACCCAATAGGGGCCATTATCGCTGGTAAAGATAACGAGGGTGTTTCTGGTGATTCCGGTTTCCTCGATAGTCTTTAAGACGGTCCCGATTTCATGGTCCATCATCTCGACGAAGTCCCCATACGTCCCGGCAGAGGAGGTGCCTGCAAAATCCGGGGACGGCACCCAAGGGGTGTGCGGAGCAGCCAGGGGGAGATACAGGAAGAAGGGTTGATCGGAGTTGGCATGCTCCCGGATGTAGTCGACTGCCCGGCGGGTGAAGTTGGGAAGCACATCGGTGAAGTCAAAGCCCGGCGCCATGGGCCCCGCTCGCCAGAAGGCTTCCATGAATCCCTTGTCGAGATCGTTGCCGTCGGTCCAGTCTGTCGGGGGTTCGATGAGCGTATGGTTTTCCAGGTAGCAATAGGGCGGGATGTCGAGGGAGGCCGGGAGGATGAATGAGTAACCGAACCCATAATTCCCGGGGCCGCCCGTGACCGGCTTGGAAAAGTCGATATGCTTTAAATCCATGTTGCGCACAACGGATCCGCGCCAGCTTACGTCGGCCTGGTCCAGCTGGTGTTCGGGACCGGGCTTGAGAGCCCAATCGAGTCCAAGGTGCCATTTGCCGATGACAGCCGTATGATAGCCGTGTTGGCGAAGGAGCTTGGCAACGGTGTTTTGGTTTGGATCGAGAAAATTTCGGCCATAGCTCCAGGTGACGCCCTGCTTGAGGTCGGTTCGCCAGCAGTATTGCCCGGTCAAGATACCATAGCGGGTGGGGGTGCAGACGGAGGAGGGGGTATGAGCATCGGTGAAGCGCATGCCCTGGCGGGCCAAGGTGTCGAGATGCGGGGTCTCGATTTTGGAGTTGGGATTGAAGGCGGAGATATCCCCATAGCCCAGGTCATCGGCGAGGATGTAGATGATGTTGGGGCGGGGGGTGGTTGCGGCGGAGGTGAGGGAAAAAAGGAGGGAGATGAGGAGGAGGGTTAGGGTAAATAGGATGCGTGATGCGGGATATGGGATACGTGATGCGGGATACGGGATGCGGGCGTGTGGATGCAAAAGGTTTGATGCGGGGTACGGGATGCGGGTATTAGGATGGAAAGTGGGAGGCATCGGAGTGGTGGTTCCAGGGCTATTTTTGGCTTCCGCCCGCTGCTTTCTGACTTTGAAATTCCGGGTTGTATTCGCTTCGGGTGCTGAAACCTGGGAAGAGGCGCATGACACTGTGGCGGGGGTAGGATTCGAAGATATCTCCGTTTCCGTGGACGCGGGGGTCCCCCTGTTCCTGAAGGAGCTCCAGCAGTTGCTGGTGTAAGGTTTGCTTGATTTGGGAGTAGCCTGGATTGCGTGAGAGGTCGTTTAAACACCATGGATCGTTGACGATGTTATACAATTGGAACTCTGGCCGTTTGCCGGTGGCGAGTTGAACGAGGTCGGGGTAAGCATCAGGATTGGTCAGGAGGTAGGTCTTGGTGGCGGAGCTGTCGATATCTTCGTAGCCCAAGTCAAAGCCCTTGTAATCCGGAGAAAAGGAACCATCCAGTTGTTCGGGAGTGAGCCCTTCGGGGATGGGATTCCCCGCGGGCCAGCGATCGGGTTTCATATTCCAGATCAGGAGGAATTCGTCAGTGCGGATGGAGCGGGCGGGATAGCCCAGATTATCGGGACGGGCATGGGTGTGGCGTTCGCGACCAGAGAGGGCAAAGTCCCGGTGGGGCTGGCCCTGGGTAAGGAAAGGAACCAGGCTCTTGCCGGTGGCCTCGGGCAAGGGCGAGGCACCGGCCATCTCCAGGAAGGTGGGAGCGAGGTCGGTGTGGCTGACCAGTTCACGGGTAACCCGCCCGCCAGGGAAGAACCTGGGACCGGCGATGACGAGAGGGACATGGATACCAAATTCCTGCAGATTCGCTTTGGCGTAAGGAAAGGGCATGCCATTGTCTGAGGTCACCACCACAATGGTATTTTCCAGTTCTCCGATGGATTCCAGGTGGTCCAGCATGCGACCCAGATGTTGATCAAACCACTCAATTTCAAAGGCGTAGTCGAGGTAGTCGGTCTGGGTCACTTTTGACCGCGGAATGAATGGCGGGGGGACGGCTTCGTCGAGTGATTTTCCGTTGCTCAAGCCGGAGCCATATTCGTAATCCAGATGCGGCTCACTGGCGCCATACCAGAAAAAGAAGGGTTGATCCTTTTTTCGATTTTCCAGAAAGGCTTCGAAGTTCGAGGCATAATCGTTGCGTTTAATACCCGTTGTCGGGGGCTCCAGGGTGGCATCGGCATATCGGGTTCCCACCGGGTTTCGATCCCAGCCGGCATCTTCCCAATTGCCCGGGGACCACGGTTTGCCGGTAAACCCTACATGGTAGCCATGGTTCTCCAGAGCCCGGGTAAATACCTGAAACTTAGCAGGGAAATAACTGCCGTGAGTTCCGGCTTCTTCGAGCTGCCATATGTTGCGGCCTGTCAGGATGGCAGCGCGGTTGGGGCTGCATTGAGGTGCTGCGACAAAGGCGCTGTGAAAGAGGAGGCCTTCGGCGGCCATGCGATCAAAGGCGGGCGTTTTGATGCCAAAGTCGCCGTAGGCCGAGGCATGAGGGTAGGACTGATCGTCGGAAATAGCGAAGAGGAAATTGGGTCTTTTCGATTCCTCCGATTGCAGATTGGTGGAAAGGAACAAAATTAAAGCGGCAAGGGGAATGAACGGTTTCATGATGTTTACGTCAGGCTACGCTGTATTGGTCCCCGACCCACGGGGTGCGGCGCTGCTATGGGGTTAAAAATGAATGGATTCGTGAAATAAAGTAAAAATCCACGGCCTATCCAACACGAATTGGTTTTTTGGGAACCGTTCCTCAGGGGGAGGCCCGACCCACTGGCGCGACATGGAACAGCTAAACTTCACGCAGAGAAAAGGAGGCAATCATCATAAGCAAAATTAAAATGAAACGATGTAATGGTTTCCCGTGGGAGAGGTATTCCAAGGCCTAGCAGTGATTTCGATAAGTAGAAAATATGACTTTTGATGGTTGACCCAATTAGAGGAGTAAATCCTGAAGGGACAGCTGAATCTCCTGATCGGTGGGTAGCCCGCCCTGGATGGCTGGGAAGAACTTAGCGGTTTTCAAGAAGTCAATCACTTCATCCTTTAACGGAGCCGGGGAATCAATGATGCTAATCTCATCGACATAACCCATTGGATTCACCCGGATATTTAACTTTATGGAATCCAGTGCAGTATTTGGTAGCAGGTGATCCGCGGTCGATTTGGGAAGGGGCTTGAATTGGTGAGGGGGCTGGTCTATCAGATCCTCCCGGGACACAAAATCGGCGTAGAGAAAGTCGAATGCTTCATCGGAGGAGACGGTAATAAGCTGGTCGGAAAAATTGGTGGGAACTTCCCTGGATTCGGAGAACAAGTGGTATTGGGTCTCAATGATATCGGGTCCTGGAGGGAATCCACTGAGAGCAAACGTGATCGTTTTTTCTCTGCCAGCGATTAGATTTCCAATGGGGAACACCTGGTATAGGCCACGTTCTTCTTCTGCATCGAGTTCGGGGCTAAATTTGGGGTTCGAATGAAATTTAATCCGAGCGATGATGAAACAGTCATTAAGATCTGAGCGGGCTTCGAGTTTAACTCTGGTGCGAAGGATGTCGAATTGTTCATCGGGCTCGTAGATTCCCTCTTCTGCGGCCTCGAATGCACTTTGGAAAGCATCAATATTATCCTGAGTATTCGAGATCATTTCATCCACTCCGGGGTCGGCGAGGACGGAGGGCTCATTGGTAGTATCAAAATCCTGTCCCACCAGCTGGTCCTCAGATCCGCCGGCTTGAATAACGATTAGCTGATCGAGGCGATCCTGTTGGCTTACCATTTCCTGACGTGCAATGTTCATGGCCCGGACCTTGTTCATTTCCTCACTCGAAATAGGCAAGACCTCGATGTCATAGAGTTTCGCGAAGCGTTCACTATGCCGAAGGATTTTTCGCATATGAACGATTGTGTTGGGAGGTAAGCTCTGAAGCCCCTTGGAGGAGTCGATAAGCCAGGCTCCTTCATCGTAACCAGCAATGGGAATAAAGTCCTCACCCAGTTGGGCCTGGAGGTGGACCCCCATGAAAATGGCGTCCAAAGGCTCACGCGTTTCCTCTGAATAGAGAGAGAGGGAAACAAACCATATACTTAGGAGGAGGGCTCGGAGGAACATGAAAATTCAAATCTATTGGAAAGCTAGCTAAAGGCCAAGTTCCCGCGAGCATCTGTTTCAATGTGCTGGACTTGGTTTGTGGGGTCTTGAACCCCCCGTAAACCGTATTAGAATGAGCTCATGAATTCATTCCTTAGGCCTTTTGCAGAAATGGCCGCGCTCACTTTAGCCCTCGTTTTCGTGGGCTGTACTCCGGCACCTGAATCGAAAAAACCATCGGCGCTTTTAGAAAGGCAGGAGGAAATTGATGCCCGTTCCTTTTTTCAGGCAAAGGCCATTGGGTCTGATTACGAGGGGGATCCATGGATTGCCCATGTGAAAGCGGTGGATCTGGACCGGGATGGACAGGAGGACCTCCTCGTCTGTGATGCCAGAGATGATGAAGTTCTCTGGTTGCGAAAAACGGATGCCGGTGAGTTTGAGGAAATCGTATTGGCTACCGAAATGCGTGCCCCGGTGCATGCAGAGGAAGCGGACATGGATGGTGACGGAGACTTGGACATCCTCGTTTCCAGCATGAGTATTGTCTTCCCAAGTAATGAGAAGATTGGAGCGGTCATCCTTTTGGACAACGACGGAAATCACCAATTTACCAAACATGTGTTACTCGACAATGTGGATCGGGTAGTCGATGTGAGGCCGGCGGATTTTAATGGGGATGGCCAGTTAGACCTCGCGGTAGGGCAATTTGGTTATGATGAAGGGATGGTTCGCTGGATGGAACGAGTCGGGCCCATGGAATTCAAGAGCCACATCTTGTTGAACCTATCTGGAACGGTAAATGTTTGTGTTGCAGATTTCGATGGAAATGGCGCGCTCGATTTTGCCGCCTTCGTTACCCAACAATGGGAAGAGATCCATATGTTTTTTAACGACGGGCGAGGGAACTTCACCGCCCGCACTGTGTTTGGCTCCACGAACCAGGACTTCGCCGGTTCCGGGATGAGCCTATGCGACCTAAATCAAGACGGTCTTCCAGACCTCGTGTTCAGCAATGGAGATGGCTTTGGGCCGACGACCAACCCGGGGCCCCGCCCCTGGCATGGCGTACAATGGTTAAGAAACAAAGGAAAGGGGCAATTTCAGTTCGCTCGTATCGGTGACCTTCCCGGTGCATACGCCCCTTTAGAGACGGACCTCGACGGGGACGGTGAAATGGATGTCGTGGCCCTGAGTTCCTTTAATGACTTTGATAAACCAGACGCGGTATCCATGGTGTGGTTTCGTAACATGGGGGGAGAAACCTTTAAGCCGCATGTCCTGGCATACAAACCCACCCACTTGCTCACCATTGCCGTTATACAGGAGGAGGGCAGGGGGACTCCATCCCTGGTAACCGGGGCATTTCATGGATGGCCCCCGTTTGGTGAGAACTCGCGCCTGACCCTTTGGCGTCCGACGGGAAGGATCTCGTGGTGAGCAGTAAATGGTTAGCAGGGCTTACAGGAGTATGCGCCGGTCTGCTCATCGGGGGAACAGGTGTCCAAATTCTGGTAGATTCAAAATCCCCAGGAATAATCGTAGAGGCAGAAGAAGCTCTTCCTGACCGGCCTGACCTGGAAGACTGGCCAGATGCGTTTTTGCATTCGGTGGAGGAAGCCGAGACTTATATTCGTGATGGCCAGGGAGTGGCATTCAATATGGGACAGCTTGCCGGATTGTACCATATCAATGGATACTACACCGAAGCGGTCCAACTCTACCAAAGCCTGATCGAGATCGATCCGGGAAATGGCCTCTGGAGGCATCGCCTGGCCGATCTTTTGGCAGGCTTTGGTGACTTAGCGTCCGCTATATCCCTCTGGGAACAGACGATCTCGCTTCCGCCGGTGTATGGTCCGGCCTGGATCCGTTACGGCGAGGCTCTCATTAAAGCAAATCGATGGGAAGAGGCCGAGGTGGTTTTCAAAGATCTGTTAGAGCGAGAGCCTGAGAATGCTTTTGCCTGGCAGGGCCTGGCTCGAGTTGCGATAGAGAATGGGGCAGATTCGCTGGCTGAGGTTCGCCTGAAAAATGCTCTGGAGTTTTCCGGTAACCGGCTTGGGCACAACCTTCTAGCCTCCCTTCACGAAAGAAATGGCAGGATCAACGAGGCCGCCCAACTTCGTGATGAGATAAGGGTTATCAGTGATGCACAATTCCTGGATGACCCCTGGATTCGGGACCTCTACCGGCTTTGCTTTGATCCTTTCCAGATCGCTGTGGGTGCAGGCATGGCTAGCTACATCGGTGAAGAGGAAGAGGCGATTCAATTACTCGAACGGTCGCTCCAGATTGATCCCGGGCATGTCGATAATCGCTACCAACTGAGCCTGCTTTATATGTCGACCAATCGTATCCTGGATGCCCGGCTCCAATTGGAGGGGTGTATCGAGTTAAAGTCCGATTACGGGGACGGATGGGCACTGCTATCCAACCTCTACCGGGCGGTAGGTGACGATAGGGGAGCGGACCAGATATTGGCAGAAGGTATCCGTAACAGCCCTGCTTCCCCCGGGTTACACCTTGGGCAAGCGCGTCGCTACCGGGTGACGGGGAATTTTCTGGAAGCGATTGAGTCTTACCGGCGAGCTATTGCTTTGCATACCGAGGAACCGGACCCTTTTATTGAGCTCGCCTTATGCTATCTAGAGTTGTTCCAGGAAGAGAAGGCTATCCAGTCTGCAAATCAGGCTCTCGAAACCGATCCCGGAAATCCCGATGCCATTTCATTGCTGACCCGGATATATATCAATCTGAATGATCGGGAGAATGCGGCTAGGTGGCTGAAAGCCATGGAAACCGGGGCGCGGGTGCCTCCCGAATACACCAGGGAGATGACGCGGATTTATAGGGAGGTTTTTAATTAGTCTGTTGTACTTCTTAGATCATATATTGTTTCCAGGGTCCGGGGGGTGCTGAATATTGTCGGTTGCCAGACAAGCTCCTCCTGGAGAGATGAGGAGGCAGGATACTCTCCTGCCCTCCCGGTAACGACCAAAAAATCCCGGCGGTTGCCCGCCGGGATGTCCTATAAACTAACCGAACAAATATGGTTTACCAATCGACCCCGACGGTGAACCAGAATTCCTGGGTAGGCGCATTCCGATAACGGGAGAAGGAGCCATCCGGATTGGCATTGAAGGGGATTGGATCGAAGTCTGCGAAGGCATTTCGCACATTCAGCTGGAAGCGGTAGCGCTTGTCGCTGTCTCCGAAGGTGGTGCGGTAGCTGGCCCACAGGTCCGTGCTGGTGGATTCAGGTCCCCAGTATGGATTCTCCAAATCGGGCACGAAGATGCCGCTCCCGTTTTCATCGATAAGGGGATACCCGATGGCGACTTTATCCTGATAGCGGACTGCGCCCCCAAGACCCAGACCGTCCAGCCAGTTGTCGGTGCGGAAGGTATAGTTGGTCGTGATATTCCACCGCCACTTTCGCTGCTCATTCACTACCTGACCATCATTGGCGAGTGCTGCCTGGTGGCCATTATTGACTCGGCTATTAAGACGATTGATGTGTTGATTGGTTTCCTGAAGATTTGGCGCATCATACAGGAAGGTCAGGCCAGATGCCGCCAGGTTCGCGTTGAATTGGTTGATGCGTTCCGTGATGACCGGAGCTGAGTTAGCCCGAACCGTTTCCTGCTGACCGACGTTGAAGGAAAGCCGCCAGTTGCGGGTGATGTTACCGACGAGGTCAATCTCGAAACCGGTAGCTTCCCGGTCGGTGGTAGATTGAAGTCCAACGATACCCGTCGTTCGCATTTCTCCGTTTTCATCAATCCGGATATCACGGATGCTTTTCAAGGGCTCGGGTTGAAGATTGATTAAGGCATTGATAATTTCATTATAATTGGTGTAGCCGGGATCCGTGGCTCCGGCGTCTATGGCGTTCTGGTTTTCCAGGCCTTCCAAGGCGAAGCCGTAAGATTCCTGGAAGCTCAAACCGGAGTTCCGTGCTTCGTTCCAGCGAGTTATCCAGAATGAGGCCTGGGACTGGAATTGGCCGACCCAGTTGCCACCGAGGGTCGCTCCGGTAGAGGCAGTCTCAAACCAGTTGAAACGTGCGGACATTTTATTGTCCAGCAAACGCAGGGTAAAACCGTATTCTTTGGTCGTGCCGGCAGTGGGGGCAATCGCCTCATTGTCGATGTTGCGCCGTGCCTGGGTGGGCGAGAAGTTTTCGGATTCTCCAAAGTGGACGGAAGGCCGAACCCACCGGCGGATAGGATTCCACTCATCAGGCAGGTGACCAACGATACTCCAGGTAAAGGAGTTCCCTTTAGCCGAGAGGCTAGGTGTATCACCGAGGATAATCGTATCGGGGTTCTGGGTGCCATCCGGGTTTTGATGATCAAACTCAGCAGTGTTGGGAGGACGCGTGTAGGTGTCGCTCTTGTCATCGCGGTAACCGACTAAGCCGACAAGGTTTCCACCGAAGAGGTAGCTCTGCAAGCTGACCACGCTGGAGGTGATTACCTGTTTAGAAATACCGGCACCAGTCAGGTTTTGAGAGGCAACGAAATTGGCGGTCTTGTGTTCCCCATCGGCAGGATCCCAATAACCGACCTTGAAACTGTCTCCATGGGCGATCGGAGGAGCGTTGATCTGCTGATTTAATACGACATCATCCTGAGTCTGGTATTGGGCGTCCAGCAGGGAGGGACCGATGTACATGACGTTGTTGACGTTACGCCGCCAGGAGTTCAGCTTGCCCCCGAGGACGGCCTCCATATCCACATCGGGAATATCACCCCAGGTGAATTTGTAATTGAGGTTGCTCCGGTTGGTCTTTTGCTCCGTAAAGTAGGCCGTGGCAACATGGCGACCTAGCAGGTAGCCGAAGAGGCCGTCGACACGTTCTTCCAGGTCAAAGTCGATGAAAAAGGTGCCACGATGGGCTTCGTTGCTATTATCATCTGTTCGGGTATCTCGGATCATGTCGGTTTCAATAAAGGGGCGGCCCACATTGGGGTTGGGGGAACCGTCGGCCCAATACTGGTTGATGTCGACGCGAATGACATTGGCCGTGTTGGCCGAGTAAGCCAGACTCCGGTCAATGTCGTAGGTCTGGTAGTCGTAGGTGAATTCAAACCCGGAATCGAAACCGAAAATGCGAAGTCCTTGCTCAATCGTGAAGTTCATGGCCTGGAATTCCTGAGTGACCCGGTTGGAATCGCCGGAGATCAGCATGTCATTGTTATCCCAGATGTGGTAAGGAGTGGTTGGGGCGTTGAATCCCGTTCCATCACTAAACCAGGCAGACCCGAAGAAATCCCGACGACGGATCCGGTCTCCATTATCGTCGAAGAACTGACCGCGGTAATACCGCCGTCCTTGCATGCCGAGGATGGAAGCATCCGGAGTGGCTCCCCCATAAATTCCTGAGGGAGCGTCGACGGAGATGAGGGCGGCCTGAATAAAAAATGGCACGACTTGGTCGCCTGGAATCTGGCCGCTGGTTTCACCGAGCCGGTTATCGACGGTGCTCTTGGGAACAAAGGATCCATCATAGACCCAATCCGGAAAGTTCTTGCCGTAAACGCCGTCATTTTCGGTGCTGGGGAGGACAAACCAGTTTTCCATGTGGCTGATGGGTGGCACCACGTTGGGGCGATTGCTTTTGATTTCCCCCCTCTCGTAGTTTGCCCGGAAATTAGTCCGGCCCCAGACGCCGCCCGTGTCTTCACCGATTACCCAGTCAATGGCAGTATAGAGACGATAATCATCTTCAAACGCTGGTTCCTGTTGATATTTGGTATTTTTAGCCAAACCGGCGATACGCACACCAAAGCGATCGTTGATAATCGATTCGTTCACATTGAAATGAAAACGAGTCGACCCCCGTTCGCCGACTTTGGCGGAAAAGCTGCGAGTGTCCCGATCGGCATGAGCCCGGGCCAGCCCGTTATCTATCACCCCACCGGGAGTGCCAATTCCGAAGAGCAGGGAGTTGGGGCCGCGATTGATGGTGATCCGATTCGAGTTGTAAGACTCAAAAGGAATTTGGGTGAGGAAGTAGTTCCGGGTCAGACTGGCGGCACCAATCCCGCGGACCCGTTGGGTGCTTTGGGGTTGGACGCGTTGACCACTCTGGTTGGCGCCACCGGTATAATTCCCCTGGGAGCCACCGACTTCGGTATTGAGGGTGTAAGTCAGCAGTTCCGTGGAGTCGGTTGCCCCGACGTCTTCCATGAATTCTCTGGTTACCACAGAAATGGCCGAACCGAGGTCGCCCATATTCGTCCGGAGGCGGGTACCAGCTAAGGTAGTGGTGGCCATGTATCCGACCGTATCCGTTTCTTCGACAACGAAGGGAGACAGTTCTTCCACCTCTTCTTCGTCCACCTCTTCCTGAGCGGAAGAGGGAATGGCCCAACAGAAGGCCATGAGCAGTAGAATAAACCAATATCTTTTTAAGGGGTATGGTTTCATAGTTGGGGGGGTGTCCTTACTAGTTTGTTAAGTTAGGGAATTTTCTAGGGGGTATAACTAGGGTAGTTTTGCAGGATTATATGAGATCCTGCGTTTTAAATCTTATGATTTTGACTCAAAGAGTTGTAATAACATCCAAAACCACTCCGGAGGCCTGAACATTGAGTAAAAAAGCTATTTCTCAGGTGAGCAGAGAAGAAATGGGTGTATGCCAATCACTGAATCTCACGGTAGATAGTTTGGATTTTAGCTTCTTGTGCTGTATTTAAACTTATGATTAATAGATGTTTATGCTAATAGGGGCTTATCCATCCATTAGAACCAAGAGGCCCATAGAAAGTCCTGATCCGGAATTAGGAATGTTGTGGAATGGTCTCTGCCGGAGAGAAAAAATCTCAAATTAGGAAACCTGGATATACTTATAAAGCGGAAGAAATGACCTATTTTTCCCTATTTTTAAGGAATTTCGTCCTCTGTCCGGGGTTGATGTAGTTCGGCTCCCGATTATCCATCAGGGCACGGTGGATTTCGTAAGTCACGGCACTCCAATCATGCCCTTCGAACCACCAGGGAACGGTAAGTTGTTTCTCCCACGCGATGAGCTGCTTTTCCATCTGAGCAGCGATATCGGGTAGCTTATCCCAGAGGTTCCGGGATTCCCCCAAATCCTTTTTCAAATCATACAGGCGGTAGCCAAAGCCATCGAGACGGATGAGTTTATACTGATTGAACCGTACAGCCGCCATCTGGTCTTTTCTCCAAAATAAGTTGGTATGGGGGTTGCCTACATTTTCTCCGGTAACATAGGGGATGAGGTTCACCCCATCGAGGGGTTTGCCCGGCGTTTGATCCAATCCGGAAACGGCTAAGGCAGTCGCTGCTATATCGAGGGCACTGGTGAGTCCGCCGAAACGAATACCGGAAGGAGCGGTGCCGGGCCATGACAGAATGAAGGGAACCCGGTGGCCGCCTTCATATTTATTGCCTTTCCAGCCTTTCAGGGGGTCATTCCGGGACTGGTTATTATTGAATCCTGCGCCTCCATTATCACTGAGGAAGAATACCAAGGTCTCTTCGGTTTGGCCGGTCATTTGAAGGGCATCCATGAGCTTACCGACATTTTCATCGAGACACCAGGTCATCGCAGCCAGCTGTTGCCTGGAATGCCCGGCAAACCGGTCCAGGTCCTCCTGCTTGGCTTCCATAGGAGTGTGGACCGCGTTGTAGGACAGGAAAACAAACCAGGGTTGGCTGTCTGACCGCTGAATTACCTCTATCGCTTTATCGGTGAGGACGTCAGTAAGATACCCTTCAAAATCGACCTGCTCGCGATTGTGCAAGATGGCTTTAAAATGCTCTGGATGGTCTGTTTCCGGGTCGGGAAAGTAACTGCGGGCACCTTCCAGAAAGCCGTAAAACTCATCGAAGCCACGGGTATTCGGGTGGTAAGAGGCCCGGTTGCCTACATGCCATTTTCCAAAGACGTAGGTTTTATATCCAGCGGACTGTAAGATATCCCCGATGGTCCACTCTTGCGGATCCATGCCTGTATCTTCCGGGGGAACATTACACTCATGACCAAAGCGTTGTTGATATCGCCCTGTCAGAAGGCCTGCCCTGGAAGGAGAGCATACAGTGGCGGTCACATGTGCATCGGTAAAAACGACACCTGAGGCCGCGAGTTGATCTAAATTTGGAGTCGGGATGTCCTCGCACCCCATAAAGCCAAAATCATGGTATCCTGCATCATCCACGAGTATAATCAGGATATTGGGCTTTGCCCCGAGGGCGGACAGCAGACCGATCGTCAGGCTGAAAAGGAGGGATACGGGAATAGTTCGAAAGTGAAGGGTAGGAAACATCAGCTCCTACTATATTCGTTTTCCGCACGCTCCCGCTTTTTATTTTATCCGGAAAATTAGTAATAGCATCCAGAAGGGGGTTAATCCGGTGCAGAAGAGCCGGTTTTGGTATGGGCTTGCCCCTAAAACTAAAAATCGGCTAAACCTCTCTACCCTATCCCCTTCCTGTTGTTGACCTGATGTTCCCCAAGCACATCCCAGTTTGGTTTTATTTTGGACTACTCGTGGCTGGTGGCCTGGTATCAGGGCAGGAGCCATTCCAACCCGACCAGGCCGACCCGGTGGCTGAAACATGGCGCTGGCAAAGCCTGAACGGCCTGGGAACGGACAACAGGGATATCTATATCGGCGAAGCAGAGGACATCTGGATTGTAAAAGGAAACGATCGTATTCTCCGATTCAATGGAACGAGCATGATCCCGGTCCCTGTTCTGGACGAAGCTCGATTAGCGATACGCGGTGTCGGCATTGGCGGACCCGATGAACTGGTGCTGTTGAGTGTAGATGGAACCTACCATTTTAATGAGAACCAGCTCACCCAGTTGATACCGTTTCCTGAATTAAACCGCTACGGGTATATTGTGGTAGAGGACAGTACAAAGTTCTGGGTATTGGGTGAGCCGGGATTTATCGAGTATGATCAGGGTGAGTTCCGGGAGCTGCCGTTTCCTGAAGTTGGAATCCAGGACGCCATGAGTGTTTGTATCGGGAAAGATGAGGCCCTGTATTTTGTCAGTTCCCCCGCTGGAGATGTCTACCGGTGCGGGTTGAAAAATGGGAAACTAACGCCCCCGGATACCTGGGAGCGAATATTGTCTTCTGAAGGTCGACTCTTTCCTGAGGCTACCCTTTTCTGTTCATCTGACGGCCGTATCTGGTATGTAAATATTCATGAGCATGACGGGGTTCAGGTCTATGACCCGGCCAATGGAACATGGGTGGCTTACGATCTGCGCAAAGTGGGGGGAGAGAATTTTAATACCTCTGTGCTGGAAAGCAGGGATGGAAAGATGTGGGTAGTCGGGCGAGGTTCTCTCCAAATCTTTGATGGAGACAACTGGCGAGTCTATAAATCCCCACAGTATCCGATTCCTGATTCTCGCCCTCAACTGGAACTGGATGCCAGCGGGTCGGTTTTCCTGCTGGAGCGGGGCGCTGGGGTGCACTTGATCGATTATGAACAACGCCATTATCGATCCTACAATCGGCTGCATTTCATGGCAGAATCTCGTGATGGTAGCCTGTGGTTCCTACATGTTGACGGTGCAGTGGTTCGACATCGACCGCTGGAAGGTGTTTGGGAGCAGTTTTCACCTGAGGTTACCGGGGTTGAGGAACCGATAACTCTGGTGGTCAAACAAAATGGGGATGTGGTGTGTGCCGGATCTACCAAGGAGGCAGCGGCGTTCAGTGTTTTTGACGGGGATCAATGGTCTGCCCGGCGGTTTCCGGGATTTGCAGCTAGTTTCAGCTACATGGGGGTCAAAGAGATCTCCAATGGCGATGTTCTCCTGGGTTGTGGCCAGAATTTACGTGAATATCCGAACATAACAGGCGGGCTCATCCGTCTATTTGAAGAAAATGGACAATATGATATTGAGTATATCGGTCCGGAAATCGCTTCCTTTCGATCGTGGTGCGTAGCGGAGGATCCGGCTCGTGGGACGATTTACTTTTCCGGGAGGGGCTTGGATCAATCTGACCTGAAATCCAGGCTCCTTCGCCTGGATGAGGCTTTTGATTGGGAGTGGGTGGACAATATTGCCGTGACGCCCGAGGGGCGTGTCTGGGTGGCCATATGGGGACAGGGGATCTACCAATATTTTGAGGGGGAATGGGAGGACTATACCGATCTGGATATCTTTCCCCGGCGGAATGTGTCCTTCGTTTTTGCGGAGGACGATGAATACCCTATATTGGCCACGGACAAGCGGATTTATCGCTTTGATGGGAATTCCTGGAGCCCCTTCATGAATCCTGCCTTATCGATTTATCGGGGGTCTGGGACGATAAAGCAGTCTGGGTCAGGTAACCTTTGGGTGAATTCCACACATACCGATTGGTACTACCGCGGACTCCGTTCAGAGGCCTATCCGGAGCTGAAAAAGAGCCGTTTTAAGACTGTGCAATACATCCCTGATCGGTCGCCTCCGGATACCCGGATTGATCCGAGAACAGCATCTCTGTTTACGGATGAGGGCGTTTTTATCCGCTGGCACGGGAGGGATCACCACTCGAAAACTCCATATCGGGATTTGACCTACTCCTACAGCCTGAATGGGGGGCCTTGGAGTCCTTTCAGTGCGGAAAACCATCTCAGTTTGTATGGCTTGCCCGGCGGTTCCCATGAAGTCCAAGTAAGGACGCGGGATACCGATTTTAACATCGATCCCACCCCTCTTGTATTTTCCTTTCAGGTCATTTTACCAATATGGGACCAGTCCTGGTTTTGGTGGAGTCTCGCCTTGGTTATCCTGACAGTGCTGGGATTAACCATTTATATTTTTACGCAACGCATTCGGCATATCCTTGAGCTGGAACGAGTGAAGTTACATTTCTTCACCAATCTATCCCATGAGTTACGCACTCCGTTGACCCTGGTAAAAGGGCCTGTGGAAAAGCTCCTGGATGATTCGAAGTTAAACACAGAGCAACGGTCCCTGATGCGTTCCGCCCAAACGAATACCTCGCGTTTGCTGAACCTGATTGACCAGCTCCTGGAGTTCCGTCGGGTGGAAGGCGGTCATTTGGTGTCCTCTCCCAGCCAGATGGATGTGGTGAGTGTAGTGAGGAATGTGATGGAATCCTTTGAGTTTGTGGTCCGCGAAAAACGGCAACGGATGTTCCTGCGTTCACCGTTTCACTCCTGCAGTTACTCCCTGGATGAGGACCTTTATTTTAAAATCCTGAACAATCTGATTTACAATGCGACCAAGTATTCGGGAGAGCAGGGGACGATAGAGATTTCTCTGGATTTGGAGGAAATCATGGATACCCGCGGGAATCCGGGGTCAAACCTGGTCATTAAAGTATCCGATGATGGCCGGGGAATTGAGCCAAGGCTGTTACCGCATGTTTTTGAGCCGTTTTATCGTGGTTCTGAAAAGTCAGGATTTATGAAACAGGGAATCGGCATCGGGTTAGCCCTGGTCAAAGAACACGTCTTATTCCTGAAGGGAACGATCGACGTGGAGAGCCCCCGTCCAAACCATACTAATGGCACCGCCTTTACCGTGGTCCTGCCGATTGGATCCCCGGATGTGGTTAAGGCCAACCAACCGTTGATGCAGGAGTTGATGTCCCCCATGGAAGGAGAGGTGATCACTCTGCCCCTGGAAGAGGAGAAAGATGAAAATTTGGAGACCGATTCCCGTCCCCATATTCATCTCGTAGAGGATAACCTGGATGTTCAGCAATTCCTCCAGTGGGAGCTATCCCATGAATTCCGGGTTACGGTGTCGATGGATGGGGTCTCAGCGGAATCCACAATCCGTGAACAGGTGCCCGACTTGGTGATCACCGACGTTATGCTTCCCGAAATGTCCGGATTTGACCTATGCCTGTCGCTAAAGGAGGACCCGGTAAGCAGCCATATCCCGGTCATCATTTTGACCGCCTTTAAAACGCAGTTTCATGAACAACGTGGTCTGGAAATGGGGGCTGATGATTTCATTTCCAAGCCGGTATCGATTAAGGTGCTCAAGTTGAAAATCGGGAATTTGCTACAGGCCCGGGAACGTTTGCGGGAAGGATTCCGAAAGGAATTCGGGCTGATTCAGCCGACCAGCAAGGTAGCGGAGCCGGAGCGGGACTTCCTGGAGCGGGTTGACTATATCGCCACGGAGCACATTTCGGATGAGTACTTCGGGGTTGACCAGTTTGCCGATGAAATGGGGATGAGTCGGAGCAGCTTTTATAAAAAGTTCAAGGATCTTACCGGAATGTCTCCCGCAGCATTCATGAAGGTAAAACGGATGAACGAAGCTGCGCGTTTGATCCTGGAAGGGTATGGCAATATCACGGAGATTGCTTTCGAGGTCGGCTTTTCGGAGGTCAGTTATTTCAGCCGTTGTTTTAAAGAACACTTTGATTGTTCCCCCTCTCGCTACAAAAAAGAAGTGGGCAAGCACGCAGAGGAGAGCCCCACACTGGCAGGCTTTTTCAAAGGTCTCAAAAATGGGGATCGAAAGTTGAATTAGCGGGTTGGGTATCCTGCAAATCAGCATTTTTGGATAAAAGTAAAAAAAGTTGGGACAAAATCGTTAGGGCTCATAAGCCCCTTCTGATACCATGAGGGCGTGAGAAAATTACCCCTGCCACAACTCCATCCAGCCCTGCGGGTTCTTCCCGTTTTTCTTTTTCGTTTAAGCCTGGTGTGTTCTGTATCTGCCGTAGAAGAGTGGGACAATGTCGAGGTGCTCCACGTAAACCGTGAAGCTCCCCGGACCACTATGATGTCTTATGGATCCGAAGAGGAAGCTTCGAGTTTTGACCGACGGGCGTCTCAGTATCGATTGGACCTGAACGGCACCTGGAAATTTCATTGGAGCAAAAAGCCGGCGGATCGACCGGTGAACTTTTACCAGTACGATTTTGATTCCAGCGATTGGGGAACGATTCCAGTGCCTTCGAACTGGGAAGTGGAGGGTCACGGCTTACCAATTTATACCAATATCATCTATCCGTTTGATATATCGGAAGTAAAGGCCCCCCGGGATTGGAACCCGGTCGGAAGTTACCTGAGAACTTTCAACTTACCTGCTGCATGGGGGGGGAGGACCGTCTATATGACCTTCGACGGGGTGTCCTCCGCCTTTTACTTATGGGTGAACGGAGAAAAAGTGGGCTATAGCCAGGGAAGCCGGACCACGGCGGAGTTTGATGTCACCAAATACCTGAAGGCCGGAGAAAACCATGTCGCGGTGGAAGTTTATCGATGGAGTGATGGCGCCTACTTGGAGGATCAGGACTTCTGGCGTTTGAGTGGAATATACCGAAATGTCTACTTGTGGAGTCGCCCGAATACTCATTTACAGGATTTTGCAATTACTTCCACTTTGAGTGAGGACTACCGGGACGGTATTTTTGCCCTGGAAGGTCGCGTGAAAAACGCACAGCCGGGAATGCGGATCGGGGCCAAACTGTTGTCGCCTACAGGTGAAATCCTGATTGATGAGGACACGGCCAGCCGGGTGACCTTTGGAATGGGGGACTTTGTCCTTGAGGACGTGCAACCCTGGAGCTCCGAAAGTCCTACGCTTTATGATTTATATATCTCGGTTTATGAGCCCGACGGTGAGCTGCTTGAAGTGATTTCTAAAAAGGTGGGATTCCGGACCGTAGAAATCGAAGGGAATAAAATCCTGATTAACGGGGTACCCGTCCATTTCAAGGGGGTGAACCGGCATGAGCACGACCCGGACAGGGGGCATGCGGTCACCCGCGAAAGCATGTTGGAAGACATCAGGTTGATGAAGCAGAACAATGTGAATGCAGTGCGCACCTCCCATTACCCAAATGCCCCGGAATGGTATGATCTTTGCGATGAATATGGACTCTACGTGATGGATGAGGCCAACATCGAAACCCACGAGTTCGGTAATGATCGGAACAATACACTCGCGAACGACCCTGCCTGGATGGATGCCCACTTGGAGCGGGTGCAGCGGATGGTCCTGCGGGATCGGAATCACCCTTCGATTGTGATTTGGTCCTATGGCAATGAGGCGGGAGAAGGTCCGAACTTTGGAAATATCACTCCGTGGTTACGGAAGGCGGATCCCAGCCGCCTGATCCATTATGAAGGGGCGAGCCGACATGGTGTGATGGATTATGTGGATATTTACTCCCGGATGTATCCTTCCATCCCTGATATGCCGATGCACCTGGGGGATTACGATGCGTATCCTTTCATCGCCTGTGAATACACCCACGCGATGGGGAACAGTAATGGTAACCTAAAAGAATACTGGGACCTCATTTACGCAGAGAATAACAATTTCGCAGGCGCCTTTGTGTGGGACTGGGTGGACCAGGGGCTACGACTTCCTGTCCCGGAGGCCTACCGCAAAACGACCGACCAGGAAACCTTCTTTGCCTATGGAGGCTGGTGGGAAGAGTCCCGGGATATTCACCACGATGGAAACTTTTGTATGAATGGGCTGGTGGCTTCGGATCGGGTGCCTCGCCCTGGATTAAAAACGCTGAAGCATTTCCACCAGAACGTAGAGGTCATTGCGGTGAACCTGGAACAGGGTATCTTTGCGATAAAGAACCGGTTTCATTTTACTCCGCTGAACGAGAAACTCTCCGGTACGTGGCAGTTGGTTAGAAATGGAAAAGTGCTCACGGAACAGGGATTGGGACGCCTGGATATCGCACCCGGAGAAAGCAAAGAGGTAAACCTTGATTTTGGAGACCTTATTGAGAGAGGTGGAGAATACTTCGTTAATTTCAGCTTCAAAACCATAAGAGACACCTTTTTCGCGGAGAAGGGATATGAACTGGGGTGGGATCAACTTGCCCTGTCCGGCAATGTAAAGCCCGAGCTGAAAGCGGTTATGGCCGCTGTCCCTCGAGTGAAAACCAAGGGGCGGTTTCTCAAGGTATTTGGCGATGATTTCTGGATTGATATCGACCGGGCCACCGGCCTGATCAATGCATATTACTTCCAGCATGAAAGATTGATTCAAAATGGACCGACCATGGATTTTTGGCGTGCCCTGACCGACAATGACCGGGGTGCGATCAAGAACCGGAACCACGAGGATCATTCTGAATTGCGGGCGGAAGCGTGGCGGGATGCCGACAGCATGAAGGTGACCTCTTTCGTTTTTGAAGAGAAAGCGGACCGGGTCATGGTCCAAGTAGAAGGCAAATTGCCGGTAGTGAACAGCACGGCCAGGATGCAATATGATATATTTGGCGATGGGACTGTGGATGTCACCACCAGCTTCACACCGGGGAAGGGCATACTGCCTATCTTACCCCGATTGGGGAATGAGTTGGTGCTCACCCCGGGATTGGAATATGTCACCTGGTATGGACCTGGGCCTGACCCGACCTATGTCGATCGGAACGTAGAATTAGTCGGTATCTATACGTCGACCGTCCGTGACTTTTGGGTGGAGTATTCCCGCCCCCAGGAGAACGGGTATCATGTCGATACCCGGTGGATGGAGGTTCGGCGCGACTGCGGAATGGGCCTTCGCATTGAAGGAGGATCATGGTTCGGCTTCGGAATACACCACTACACAAAGTCGGATATCGAGAACAGCCAATACAGTTTCCAGTTGACGGAGCGCCCAGAGTCTTACCTGAACATCGATTTCATGCAGATGGGCGTTGGTGGGACAAATAGTTGGAGCCAAGATGCTTATCCGCTGGACGCCTATCGTCTTCCTGAGGGATCCTTGGAATTTACATACCGAATTTCACCGCTAACTGGAAACTAACCGCAATCACCCCATTCCTTTGCTAATCATGAAAACACGACTATTGGCCTGTCTGTCTGTTGTTTTTGCCACAACCCTTGGTTTACCGGTTACCGCCGCGGACCTACCCAACATCATTATTATATATGCGGATGATGTCGGATATGGTGACCTCGGATGCTATGGAGCCACTGCCATAGATACACCAAATCTGGATCGTATGGCAAAGGAGGGGGTGCGGTTTACTTCGGCTTACGCCACTGCCTCTACCTGCACCCCCTCGAGATACTCCCTGTTGACCGGGGAATATGCCTTCCGGAACCAGAACGCCAAAATCCTTCCCGGAAATGCCCCGCTCATTATTGATACGGAAAAACCCACCTTGGCCTCGATGCTGAAGTCCGTTGGGTATTCCACCGCCCTGGTTGGAAAATGGCATCTCGGTCTCGGTTTTGCCGACAGGCCTTTAGATTGGAATGATGATATCACACCCGGGCCCAGGGAGCTGGGGTTTGAGTATTCATTTCACATGGCCGCCACGGGGGATCGCGTGCCGACCGTCTATATTGAAGACGGCAAAATTGTGAACCTGGACCCAAATGATCCGGTTTCGGTCAGCTATGAGCATCCCATTGGAAGTGACCCCACCGGCCTGTCACATCCCCATCTCTTAAGAAACCAGGCAGACGAGCAGCATGCCAAGACCATCGTGGATCGGACCAGTCGAATTGGATACATGTCAGGTGGAGTATCCGCCCGTTGGACCGATGAGGAGATGCCTGACACCTTTCTCGGAAAGGCCATCGATTTTATCCATGACAACACAGCGGGGCCCTTCTTTCTGTTCTACGCGGTTCATGAAAACCATGTTCCCCGGGTTCCCCATCCCCGGTTTCTTGGTTCCTCCGGCCTGGGGGTTCGCGGGGATGCGGTCGTGCAGATGGACTGGGGGATTGGTAGGATCCTCGAGGAGCTGGAGGAGTTGGGGATCGCTGAAAACACCCTGATTGTCTTTTCCAGCGACAATGGGCCCGTGCTCTACGATGGTTACTATGATGGGGCCATTGAACAGAACGGGGACCACAAGCCAGCCGGTCCCTGGCGCGGCGGGAAATATAGCGCCTGGGAAGGTGGCACCCGCATGCCCTTTATCACCTGGTGGCCCGCTAAGATCCAACCCAGCCGGTCCGATGCCCTGGTCAGCCAGGTGGACCTGATGGCCAGCCTTGCAGAATTGACCGGAGCGAAAATCCCTGCAGGTCACGCACAGGATAGTGAGGCCCTCATGGATGTGTTATTGGGGAAATCAGACCAGGGGCGCCCTTCCCTGGTTCAACAGGGGGTTGATATTAAGGCGATCCGGGCCGGGGATTGGAAATTTGTCCCTCCGGGCCGTGTTCGAAATCGCGGTGGGGTCGGGATCATCACAAACGATATTATTCCGAAGCCCGGCGCTCTTTACTTTTTGCCCGAAGATCCTTCTGAGCAGAACAACCTGGCCCGGGCATATCCGGAGAAAGTGAAAGAGCTATCAGCCCTCCTGTCGAAGACACTCGATGATGTGGAGGCATTTAAAACTCAACCAGACGGCCTTGGCGGTGCAGTAGAAAATTAGAACAACATTATTTATATCCTGAACTCCATGAAGTCCATCATCCTGACGTCCGTCCTATTTTTTGCTCAAAATCTGGTTTGGGGAAGCGATCAGCCCAATATTATCGTGATCCTGACCGACGATCAGGGCTACCATGATGTCGGGTTCAATGGATGCAAAGACATACCCACCCCTAACATCGACCGGCTTGCGAAGAATGGAGTGGTTTTTCCAAATGGCTACGTCAGTTATTCGGTTTGTGGCCCAAGCCGGGCCGGGTTGCTGACAGGTCGTTACCAGGGACGTTTTGGCTTTAGCTCCAATCCAACGTTGGATCCCGGTGCTGAAGATGCTGGCCTTCCCCTGGATGAAGATATGATTTCTGAAGTTCTGGGCCGTGCCGGCTACCACAGCATGATCGTAGGAAAGTGGCATATGGGATCGCACCCGTTTTATCATCCTTTGCGGCGAGGCTTTAACGAATTCTTCGGTTTCCTCGTTGGAGGGCATCGCTACTTTCCTGAGGAGTGGGTGCTCTGGGATTTAAGCGAGGTGAAGCAAAGAGGAGACTGGTATAGGACCAAATTGATGCGTAACTTTGAGCGGGTTGAAGAAGCGGAGTATTTAACCGATGCTCTGAGCAGGGAGGCTGTGGATTATATTTACCGGCGGGCGAAAGAGAGGGCGCCCTTCTTTCTCTATCTGGCGTATAATGCGCCACACGGCCCCTTGCAGGCCTCTGAAAAATATCTCGACCGGTTCAATCACATGGAAGCAGGCAAGCGGAAGACCTATGCCGCGATGGTTAGCTCCATTGATGATGGGGTAGGGGGCGTCCTGGATGCTCTCGAGCAAAACGGGATATCTGACAATACCCTGGTGTTCTATCTTTCGGATAACGGTGGCGCGAGGGGCAATGCCTCCAACAATGAGCCTTTGCGTGGTTTTAAGGGAAGCATGCTCGAAGGCGGTCTCCGAGTTCCTTTTGCCATGCAATATCCCGGTAAGATTAAAGGTGGCCAGGTCTTTGAGCATCCGGTGATTTCACTCGATATCCTTGGGACGATGGCAGGGCTAACAGGGGCGGTGATCGATCCTCTGAAACCCTTAGATGGGGTTAATCTCGTCCCATATTTAATGGGTATGAGGCAAGGCGCCCCCCACGAATACTTGTTCTGGTATCATGGAGACGGCGATGCCTACGCCGTCCGGTCCGGCGATCTGAAGCTGACCATGGAAGGTAAAGGTGGTGAACCCGCCCTCTACAATCTCGCATCAGACATGCACGAGGACCTGGATTTATCCCGAAGTAAAGCAGAGGAAAAAGCCGTCCTACAACAAGCCTGGGATGAATGGATGCAGGATATGAAGTTTTCGACCTATCGGACATTGTCCAACGACGTCTGGTGGGAGTGATATTTTCCTAAATCCACGATATTTGTTTATGTGCAGGCCCATGCGAAACTATCGCCTCATGCTTTTAGTATTCTTTCCTTTCGCTCTTTGGGCGGGAGAAGGGAACAGACCCAATATCGTTTGGATCACGACTGAAGATAATTCCGTTCATTATCTTGATTTGTATTCGGAGGGGGGAGCTCCCATGCCGAATGTGGAGCGACTGGCGAAGGAAGGAATCGTTTTTCAGCATGCCTTCTCCAACGCGCCTGTTTGTTCTACGGCACGCAGCACGATAATCTCCGGTTGTTATGGTCCACGAAATTTTGCCCAGTTTCACCGTAGTTCGATAAAAGTTCCAATGCCGGAAGGCCTCTTTATGTTTCCCTACTACCTGAGGCAGGCCGGTTACTACACGACCAACAACAGCAAGGAAGACTATAACTACATCAGTCAGGAAGGAGTATGGGATGAATCCTCGGGGAGAGCGACCTATCGTAACCGTAAAGATGGGCAGCCCTTTTTCCATGTTCAGAACTTCGGAACCACCCATGAGGGAAGGCTCCACTTCAGCCGGGAACAGATGGAGCGGGAAGCGACTGAAACGGATGTGGAAACTGTACCTGTTTTTCCAATACACCCCGATACTGAATTATTTCGATACACCAACGCGCGTTACCGGGACCTCCACCGGAAGGCAGATCAGGAAATCGGTAAATTCCTCAGTCAGTTGGAGACGGACGGATTAATGGAAGATACAATCATCTTTTTTTACGGAGACCATGGCGGAGTGCTTCCAGGGAGTAAGGGGTATATCTACGAGCGTGGCCTGCATGTTCCCATGGTGGTGTATATTCCTAACAAATGGCGACATCTGGCACCGGCCGCACCGGGCTCGGAAGTGGAAGGGTTTGTCCAGTTTATTGATCTCGGGCCGACGGTGCTCAACCTTGCCGGATTGCGGGTGCCCAGCCAGATGGATGGCAAGCCATTCCTGGGGTCTGGGGTAAAACTCAGGGAATTGAACCAGCGGGATTTCACCTTCAGTTATGCGGATCGATTCGACGAGAAGTTCGATTTCGTCCGGGCTGTCCGCAAGGGTAAATTCAAATACATGCGTAACTTTCAGCCATTTAATGTGGATGGCCTGCAGAACAATTACCGCTACAGGATGCTGGCCTATAAAGAATGGCGGGACCAGTATCTCCGGGGGGAATTATCCCTGGAGCAGGCTCAGTTTTTTAGTGTCCGGCCCGTCGAGGCTCTCTTTGACCTGGAGGCGGATCCATTCGAATTGAATAACTTGGCCGATGATCCTGCCTACTTGAAGACCCTGTTTTCGATGAGGGAGTTGCTTCGAAACCAGATCGTATCCATGCCCGACCTGAGTTTCATACCCGAACCTATCCTATATCAATCCGCGGCTGAAAATCCCACCGCTTTCGGATGGGAGCAGCAAAACGCGATTGCCGACTACCTGGCTATTGCAGACCTCAGTTTACTATCATTTGAGGATGCAGAAAGGCGGATAAAGTACTTTCTTGCCGCCAAGGACCCACTGAAGCGGTATTGGGCGATAATCGCAGCGACCTGCTTTGGCTCGGAAGCCTCCAGTTTAGCTGAAGCGATTGGGATGATGGCGGAAACGGATGACCATAACCTGGTCCGGATGCGCGCCGCAGAGTTTCTGGGCCTGACGGGTTTACAGGATCCCAGGCCGGCCCTGATTCGGTGCCTAAAAGGAGCAGAGACCCTGGAGGAGGCTGCCCTTATTCTGAACACCATTGTCCTGGTGCACGACTCGGGAAATGGGTATCGCTTTGAGCTAACCCGGGACTGGGTTCCATCCGAATGGTTGGTTGACACAAAATCGAATGTCGCCCGTCGCTTCGAATACATCGAAGGGCTTCATCCGTAGGCTCAAGCGGTAAACCAGGAAATCCACTTGTCCATCACTGCCCAAATCACCGATGCGAAGATCTCCACCAAATTTTAAACCGTCAGAGGATTGAGCCAGATAGGGATCGGGAATATTGATGGTGTAATAAAAAACGGATCAAGCAATGGGTGCGCATAAAAACTATCTCGCTTATCCTGCGTAAATATCCTGTCGCATCGGGTCGTAGATCATCCGTCGGCCTGTCTCAAAGGAAGTGGCCGCCATAATGGAGCATACCGAGTGCTGGAAGGCGGCCTCAATGGGCGCGTTAGGGGTTTTTCCCGAGCGGACGCACTCCAGGAAATTCTCCCAGTGGTCGGGCCGCTCCACTTTTTCCACCTGATTGATTCCACGGATGGATCCATCCCGGTCTTTTCCGCCCTCGGCCGAATAGGTGGGGTTTACCCAATCCTGGAACCGCATCAGCCCCTTATTGGTGTAAATATTCCGGAAATTGTCGGCGTTGTTGCTGAACTGGTTGCTCGTGGTCAGCATGGGGCCATCTTCATACATGTAAGTGGCGAATACATTATCGGGTGCGGTGAACTGGTATTCGTCTTTCCACGTGGAAACACCTCCCTGGCAGGTGCAGCTGTCCGGGATGCCCAGGCCGGTGGCATAAAAGGCATAGTCCATGTAATGCACGCCCCATTGGGGAACCGGTCCCTGGCTGAATTCGTAATACCCATACCAGGCAGAGTAGACAACGGGGTCGAAAGCCCGGTCAGAGCGTCCCCCCAGGAATTCATCCCAATCGACATCCTCCTTTTTGATTTCCGGGTTAATATACTGGTACCAGTAAGGCTGCCGCCCATTACGGGCTTCTTCGATCCGGATAATATCTCCCATCACTCCCGATTTGAACAGGCGTCTGGCCCCTTCTGCGGCGGGAAAACTCCTCAATTGGGTACCGGCCTGGCAAACGATGCCAGACGCTTTTACGGCGTCGCAGGCGGTCTTTAATCCGGCCATATCAATCCCTACGGGTTTCTCGATATAACAGTGTTTGCCTGCTTCCGCAGATAACTGCAGGTGCCCGGTATGGTGATGGTCAGGGGTGGCGACGAAGACGGCATCGACTTCTCTCGATTGAAGAAGGTCTCCAGCACGACGAAACGCCTTGGGTTTGCGTCCGAAATACTCCTGGCAGATGGTCATGGCCTTTTCACGGGCCACACTCCAGGTATCACAAACAGCGGATACCTCGACATTGTAGGATTCCTTTAAGCGGTTGAGGTTTTCTATGTGAGTACCGATTCCGCGGTGACCGCAACCGATGATACCGATGGCTAATCTATCATTAGAACCGGCCACACCCTTGTGGCGGGCGGCCGAGAGAAACTTGGGGAGGGTAAGGAGGGTAGATGCGCCTGCACTGGCGGCGAGAAACTTTCTTCGATTTATGTTCATCCTGATTGGGGTATTTCTATAAAAGACTAAGAAGTTCAGGAAAAAGGGAAACAAGATTCAGCAGCTAATCCTTGAGTTCATGTGGGAGAATTAAGATGATCCTCTCCCCCTGTCCTGGCTATGAAAATCCTCCTGAAAATGTTCCTGATCCCCCTTATTGTCCACGCTTCCCTGATTGCCGGGGAGATTGGTTTCGTTAACATGTTCAATGGCGATGACCTGGGAGGCTGGGTTCCCTGTAATATCGCGGCGGACACATTTTATGCGGAGGACGGGATGATAAAAACCATGGGCCATCCCGTCGGGATGCTCCGGACTGAGCGCATGTATGAAAATTTCATCATGGAATTTGAATGGAGGCACATGGAGCCTGGCGGAAATTCGGGTCTCTTTATTTGGGCAGACGGGTTCCCTTCCATTGGTTCACCTTACTCACGGGGAATAGAAATCCAGATCCTGGATGAAGGCTTCAATCGGCCCGGAAAAAACGAGTGGTATACCACTCAAGGGGATGTTTTTCCCGTTAACGGAGCACAACTCACCCTGGCTGGACGGATATCTCCCAATGGAAGGCGAAGCTTCCCCATGGAAGAGCGCACTCAGGCTTCCCCTGAATGGAACCACTACCGGGTTGAGGCCAACAACGGCGACATCAGCCTGAGTATAAACGGGAAGGAAGTCACCATTGCGAAAGCGGCGAATCCGAGGATGGGCTACTTGATGCTGGAATCGGAAGGTGCAGAAATTCATTTCCGAAATTTAAAAATTATGGAGCTCCCTAGCACGCATCCTCAACCCTATGAGATCGCGGAGAACGCGGATGGATTTGTTCCCTTGTTTGATGGCTTGAGCTTCGATGGTTGGAAGGTGCCGGAGGGGGATAACGGACACTGGAAAATTGTAAACCAAGTGATGGACTACGACGCGATGAGTGAAGCCGGAGGGGAAAAGTCTTTGTGGTCGGAACAGTCTTTCCGCGACTTTGATTTGGTGGTGGATTGGAGAATCAAGGAAACCCCCTACACGAATCCCCGGATGTATCATGTGCTTCCGGATGGGTTAGAAGAAATGGATGCCGCTGGTAACCCCATTCCATACCCTGCTCCTGATTCAGATTCAGGGATCTACCTCCGCGGCCAGGGAAAGTATCAAGTCAATATCTGGTGTTGGCCTGTTGGATCCGGTGAGATGTATGGCGTGCGAAAGGATATGAAACTTCCCGCGGAGGTGCGGGCAGGAGTGACCCCCATTCGTAAAGCGGACCGTCCGGTAGGAGAGTGGAACCAATTCTTTATTTCCGTTCGCGGCAACCATGTCCGGGTGCTGTTGAACGGGCAGGTCGTTATCCCAGGAGTCGAAATTCCTGGAATGCCGGAGGAAGGCCCCCTCGCGCTGCAACACCATGGTCACATGGTGGACGGGAAATGGAAGAGCTCGCCGTCCCTTGTGCAGTTCCGAAATATTTTTGTTCGGGAGTATTAGGTCCGGTTGATTGATTGTGGGGGAGGAATAATTAAGATTTTAGCAGCCAAGGACTAATTGGCGTTTGCAAGACAAGTTCTTACAAAAGGATCTGTGGGGGGAGGGCAGGGCTTCCGCACCGCCAAATTTTTGTTTTGATATGCTACCGGGATTTTGGTCACCGAGGACGCCGACCCTCCTTCGCGGCTGTTTAATGGTGTGTTCGGGGATGCCGCCCCACCTTGGCGCAAATGGGCAGGGCCTTTGACCACGCGCCTGCCGACTATGCTCAAGGACTTCGATAAACGGGGCCCTCCTGCAATTCGATGGCTCCCATATCGGGGGCACCGACGATTGGATTACCGAAGAAGTCAGTTTCAACCTCCAGTCCGATTGTCAGGCCTATTGGGTCGTCGGGGAGCTTGGCCGGAACAATGCCTTTATCCCTGATCAGATCTTTATTGGTCGGGATGTAATCCTCTGCCTTGAAACCACCTGGATTGCTAAATTTTGGGTCCCCTACCTTTGGGTTGGTGTCTTGAATCAAAAGGCTTTCGGGAAGCGTGTTGGCTTTTGCGTATAAGTTGTTTTCGAAAACGACCCGCTGGGGGGTTGTGGGTTCATTTGTGTTAGGATCCTTCACATGTCTCGAGGCATCCCCGACCGGGGGAAGGATGTAGAAGATATTGTTAGCAACAAAAATCCCATCGGTATTTGAGATGATGGAGAAGTTGGTTGTCTGGTTACTTCGGACATAGACCGTATTGTTGTAAACATATGAATTGATGGGGCCGATTTGTGGTTTGTCCCTCCCGGTGAACCCACTCGTCCAGAGGGTGTTGCCTGCCGATCGGGCACCGAGGGTTCCCTTAATGCGCCAGCCATCGTTAATGCTGATGTTATAGCGGTAGGCACAGTTCCGGTTGTTGCCCAGGATTTCAACAAAGCCCCCATGGTTGTTAATACTCAGGTTATATTGGACCACCACGTTGTTGCAGTTGAAATCGATGTGTGCACCGTGGGAGTCGTGCTTGCCAAAGGCGTGCATGAACGTGTTGTGCTCAATGAGTACGTCATTACAGGTCCATGGCCAGATTCCGCTGCCTCGATTGTGCATCCGGGGGTCGACATCGGATCCGGTATCATCGGTGACATTGCCCTGGACGAGGACATTTTGACAAACCCCTGGAACCATGCCCGGGCCACCGATTTCCTTGAGGTAGTTGTTTTTGATCGTCAGGTTTTTGAGGTAAACAAATTCCTTCCCTCGACTTCCGAATACACGGATGCCGGTGTGACCGGTTCTCAGGATGTTGCAACCTTCGATCTTGATGTCGGAGATGACCGCTTTGGGGTCGTCCATGGAGATGTAGATGCCGTATCCCATGTTGGAGGTGGGATTTTGCCCATCTCTGTCGATACTTTCGGTCGCGAAAACGTGATGTATATTCAGATTACGGAGTTGGATGTTGGGGTAATTGCCGGGTTTGTCGGCTTTGATATAGACTCCATAGCGGACCGTCCGAGCTGATTCCTCGACCGGTTGTCCTCCATCCGCAGTCAACTCCAGATCCTTAATGATGAAGTGACGACCGTTTTGAACTTCAATGGCGGCTCGGTAACCCCTGGCGTCAATAGCGGGCATTGAATCGGCCCCAATCCTGGAATTATAGGCGGAGACAACGACCGGGTTTTGCTTGGAACCATTTGCTTTCAATCGAAGTGATCCAGTGAAGGTCCGGCCCCTGCTGAGCAGCAGCTGATCGCCTGCTCTGTATGCAAGTTGACTGGCTCGACCGAGGGATTGCCATGCGGTTTCGGGCGAAAGTCCATCCGCCTCATCACATCCGGACCAGCTGTCAACATAGTAGGTAGTGGCTCCGTGAATAGGAGCGACCAGTAAGACAAATCCAAGCAGGAGGAAGTTGCCCAAGGCCTTCAGATGGGGTAGCGGTTTCATAACAATATGGGGGAAGAATATCTGATTAAACCGGGGCAAAGACTGGAGGATTCACAGCCCGGCCTGGATCTGGGGACTGGTATTCCTGTTTAGACTGCATGGATGCGCAGCCCATCTGTCCTATCTGCTAGCCAAGGTCCTTTCTGCCGTGAGGGTGACTGTCGTCGGGGTGTAAGCTATACGGAAAAGTGTTCCATCATCGGCCATCACCTGATTGTCGGGATTAGTAAAATGGCCACGGATAGAATGAGCGGAGAGGGCCACGAAGGTCGTTCCCGGAAGGAAAACCTGTTCGGGTTGTATGGTGATTTGCAGGTCCCCGCCCAGGTCGCAGTTGCCCGAAATCTGAATCGCCGCTCGATCGGAGTGAGTGAGCGTCAGGTTGATGGTGCCTTTATTGTTAAGCGGGGCATGGATCTCTCCTTGGCCTTTCAGGGTGGCACCCTTCCGGATGGAGACGGGTCTCAGGGAAGTGAGATTGGCGTCTTTCAGGGAGAGGACTGCTCCAGGCAGGAGCCGCAATTCATTTCTCGCTGTCAGGCTGGTTCCGGGATGCAGGATAAGTTCCTGTCCATTTCCAATTTCCAAGGCCAGGAATTCCAGGTCTTTCCTGGCATGGGCACGCTGCTGTTGTGTGGTGGTATTGTGCATGGTCGCGATCCAGGAGAGCCGTGGGGCTCCGTCGTCGGTCATGTAGGTAATGCCCTCATTCCTGTAAATGTAGTCTGTCCAATTGGAGGCTGCATTGGCGGAGGTATTGTTGTCTCCTCTCCAGTGGTGATACGTTACGGCAAATCCCTTGGGTTCATCCACGCGTTCGCCCAAGAGGAGGGTGTGGAGGCGATCCACGAGCTTGGGATACTGGTCCGCTATATTGGTGGATTCGGAGTGATCCTGAACCAGATTGTAAAGCTCGAGGCCCGATTTGGTCCGAACCAGTTTCCAATCACCCTCAATGATGGATTGCCCGTCCTTAGCCTCATGAATGAGAAACTGGCGGGGGGAAGAAGTCGTGGCGCCGCTGAGAAAAGGGGCCAAAGAAACTCCGTCCAGTCCCAGCGGGATTTCCGCCCCCGCCAGCTCACTGAAAGTGGGCAGCAGGTCGGAGGCATCGATGACGACGTTGTTGCTGGTTCCGGGTTTCAACTGGGCGCTTTCATGAATCTGAGCGGGCCAACGCATGATGGTGGGGACACGGATCCCTCCTTCATAGATACTGGTTTTCCACTTTCGCAGGTCATGATTGGCATTAAACTCATCGTTGCTTGTCTGCTGGGGACCTCCGTTATCCGACATAAAGATCACGAGGGTGTTATCAGCAACGGAATCGGAGGTGTCCCCGTCGTTGTTGGGATCCTCCAGGGCGTGGAGCATGTGGCCAAAGTGAGCATCAATTCGGGTGACCATGGCCGCCCATTGCTGCGATTGAGAGTCGAGAGAGGCGAAGTGGGGATCATCTCGGTAGGCTTCATCCCATTCGGGCAGTGTCTGGATTTCGCCAAAAGGGGCATGGGGAATTTGAACGGCTACGAGGGCAAAGAAGGGGGTGCCATCCCTGTTGTAGGCTTGAGCATTTTGACGTACAAAGTCGAGTGCATGAAAGGCATAAAGGTCATCGCAGTACCCAATTTCTGGGTACCCGGGGTGATTTTGTCTGGCCGGGTAGTCGGGGTAATCCGGATTGTTTTTATATGCAGCCAGGGAATTGGGGATTAACTCCAGGTCGCCTTTGGACGAAGCCTTTGCAGGGGCGTGCCAGAGGGTGGGTTGGAAAAAGGTGTGGGCGCGAATGTGGTGGAGCTCCGCCAGGACATGCTCATAACCATGCGAGGTTGGAAGGGTCTGGATATTGACAATCTCTGGATTGGGGATGCTTTGGGATCCGCCAAAACCCCACTTGCCCCAATAACCCGTAGTGTAGCCCGCAGCTGAAAGGACATCTCCCATGGTAACATCTTCTGCCCGCATTGCTTTCTTCGCATTATCGGGGTCGTTCCGGTCGGCAAAAGTATGCCCCTGGTGCATGCCGGTTTGTTGGGACGACCGGGCAGGGGAGCAAACGGTGCAGCCATAGGCTCGAGTGAAGTTGACCCCCTCCGCGGCGAGTTTGTCCAGATTGGGTGTTTTGACAGCGGGAAGACTGGCGGCCCGGCGCTCGTCCTGGCCGTTGGCTCCAATTGCACCCCAGCCCATGTCATCCGCATACAGATACAGAATATTCGGACGAGGGGGATCGCCGGCCACGGCTTGCTGCAAAAGCAAGCAGAGGGTGGGGATAAGAAGCAGGATGAGTCGGTTCATGGTTAACTGGTTTCGGTTTCGGTTGGGGTGGGGGTTGGCTGAAAAGCGAATGAACCACTTTACACTTTCAGTGAAGAATTTGCGAAAAGAATATGCCGGGGAGGACGTATTACGTGATCTCCGGTAGAAGCAAATCGGTCCAGAGGTTTGCCAAAAGCCAAGACATGACCCCATTGCTGCACTCCTCGGCATCAGGATGGGGCCAACTCCAGGTTTGTTGCCTGGGTTTGAAACTGCTTTGAGTATTCGAAAACCGCCTGGTTGAGGTCACTCCTCCTACCGTTCCCTTGTATATCAGGTCTGCAAAATCCACCGACATCAGCGCACCCTTTGTCTTTGTTACCCCATCAATTTCCTTGCCTCATCAGGACTCATTACGGGCTCTGGCAAGAGATTCGCCAGTGCGTTACTTTGCCCCAGGGCTTTCAAGGCTTGAGCAAGCGTCTCTGGGGTGACGTTTCGGCCATTCTCAAGCGAAGATAGGGCATCCTTACTCACCGCCGCGTTGGCAGCGAGGTCCATCATCTTTAGACCTTCCTGAATCCGGTGCCTACGGATGCGTTGCCCCAAGGTCCTGAATTCATTCATAAAATTGGTTATGAGCAGTTTTATAGTTAAAACATAAGACAATCAGTGCGAATGTCAGCATGGAGGATGGAGGTGGACCCCCGGACCTCAGCCGTGGAACGTTCTAGAGCAATCTGCATTTAAATTGAGGCGCTGGCCTTGCGATTTTGGTCGTTCAACGAGGCGCCTCCTTAGCGGAAATCCCTGTAAGGGCTTTTGCTAA